>NZ_FOSN01000077.1 GCF_900114285.1 Methylocapsa palsarum
CCGGCGCCGAGATAGAGATTGCGGCCGAAAATGCGCAGCGGGCTTGAGCTTGCGACCTGCGGAAAATCGAAATGCATGGCGCGGGGCGCGTTGATATACACGTGCGAATGGCTCGCGCCAAATCCCGGATTCACGGTCCACACATCATATTGGGTGAACGGGATGAGTTTCTGCGTCAACGGGTTGATCTTGGGCAATTCGAAATTGATGGCGATGTCGACGCTCTTTGGCCCCTGGACCTGGAACGAATTTGTATCGGTCGCCGGCTTCATGAAGACCTGCGGATTGGGGCCGAAGGACAGGCCCGTCAGGCTGATATAGTCGCCCGGTCTCGCCGTGTGCGGGGCATTGAAAATGAACGGCTCGGCGAGAGCGGTCCCGGACAAGGCCGCGCCGCACAGGGCGGCATAGGTGAGGAGCTGCTTTTGCGTGGAGAAACGATCAGCGCGCCCCGCTTTACGGGGCAAGCAGAAATGGGCTCGCATTTGGCAAATTCCTTTAAAATAATATTAGAAATAACCAGCTTTGCGCCGGTATAATTATAGTATTAATATTCTTATATGTAGATTATATTCAGAAAATACGGCAGCTATATCATAAACAAATAGAATTAAGCTTATAATTAGCGGATATGACTGCCTTTTACGGACGAGTTATCTGTCCGAAAGCATTCTTCGAAGCAACCATCCTGATAATTCTTAATTAGAAATTTAGGTCGTCCCTTACCTGAATGCGAATAAATATTCTGTGATTAACGAATGTTAATAGTTCATATGTCATATTCAAGACACATTCAAGCCGGTCCGAATCGCGCAAGCCGATCCGAATCGCGACGGATTGACCAAAAGGATGGCCCTCGCCGGCGTGTCAGATGCAGGCTCAGCACGGTCGGCAATTGTCGCGGGCAGCATCTCTGCGCCGACGATCCTTTGCGCGTCCTTGGTCACCTTTGTGAGGTGAGGACCATGCGCAGGAGCTGGGAGACGTTGCCGGCGTCCATCTTGGCCATGATGCTGGCGCGGTGGACCTCGACAGTGC
>NZ_FOSN01000076.1 GCF_900114285.1 Methylocapsa palsarum
GGTGCGTGGATACACTCTAGATTGTATTTGTCTGCGTACTCGCTCTTTAGGAGCGGCGGTGACGGCCTCGGGCGCGGGTTGTAAGATACCCAGCTCAAGCCTCTCTGGTCCGGACAATCCATGCCTTATAAATTCAATGATGGCCGCCGCCGCAAGATCCCCAAGGCGAAATACCGGGTGACGAACTGGCCAGACTGCCGCCCTGGTCCGGCGGGGGAGCCTCACGCTCTGGGTGACGGAGGAAGCCGTGGCGGCATGGCATGCGCCAGTAACCGGCCGGCGTGGCGGCCAACCGCTCTATTCTGATCTGGCGATCGAGACGGGATTGGCGTTACGTCTGGTGCTCTGTCTGCCGCTTCGCCAGACCGAGGGTGCGCTACGATCGATCGCAGGCTGCTCGGTGTCGAAATCAGAATTCCGGACCATACGACTTTCAGCCGCCGGGGCGGCGGCCTGATGATTTTACCGGAACGAGTGGAGCGCAAGGAGCCGCTGCATCTCCTCGTCGACAGCACAGGGATCAAGATTTACGGCGAAGGCGAATGGCTCGACCAGAAGCACGGCGTTCGGTCATGCCGCCGCTGGCGGAAACTTCATCTCGCGGTTGACGCCGACACCCATGAGATCGCCGCCGTGGAATTGACGCCGGACGATGTCGGCGATGTCTCAGCGGTTGCGGATCTGCTCGACCAAATTGAGGGTCCTGTCGGCTCGATGACGGGCGATGGCGCCTATGACGGTCAAGTGGTTTACGATGCGGTGGCAAAACGTCATCCCGACGCGGCTGTCATTATCCCGCCTCGCTCGACAGCCGTTTCAAGTCAAACCGCGTCGACACAGCGCGACAAGCATCTCGAGACGATCGCAAGGCATGGGCGTATTGGCTGGCAGCGGAGTTCTGGATATTGCCGGCGGAGCCTCGTTGAAACCGCGATGTACAGATACAAGACCATCATCGGCCGGCGTCTTCACCCCCGGACTTTGCCCAATCCAAAGACCGAGGCAAAGATCGGCTGCAACGTCCTCAACCGCATGACCAGTCTCGGTATGCCGGTCTCCGTCCGGGTCAATTAAATTAACCCGCCTAAGCCCGAAACGAGCCGCAATT
>NZ_FOSN01000074.1 GCF_900114285.1 Methylocapsa palsarum
CAAAAGCATGAGGGCTGGACGGCGTCGCCGGCGCTCTATGACGACGGCGGCTATTCCGGCGGCACGATGGAGCGCCCCGCCCTCAAACGCCTCATCGCCGACATCGAGGCCGGCCAGATCGATGTGGTCGTCGTCTACAAGGTCGACCGGCTGACGCGGGCGCTCTCCGACTTCGCCAGGCTCGTCGACGTCTTCGACCGCCGCGGCGTGTCCTTCGTCTCGATCACCCAGCAGTTTAACACCACCACCAGCATGGGCCGGCTGACCCTCAATGTACTGCTCTCCTTCGCCCAGTTCGAGCGCGAGGTGATCGGCGAGCGGGTGCGCGACAAGATCGCCGCCTCGAAGAAGAAGGGCATGTGGATGGGCGGCATGCCGCCCTTGGGCTATGACGTCAAGGACCGTAAGCTGGTCGTGAACGAGAACGAGGCGAAGATCGTCGTCCATATCTTCGAGCGTTATCTCGTGCTGAAGTCGGTGCGCGCGCTTGGCGACGATCTGGCCGGCGCCGGGATCAACAGCAAGCGACGGCTGCGGCGGGGCGGCGAGGTTTATGGCGGTCAAACGCTCACCCGCGGGGCGCTCTACGCGATGCTGCAGAACCGCCTGTACCGCGGCGAGATCAGCTACAAAGGCGGCGTCTATCCCGGCGAGCATCCGGCGATCATCGACCCGCCGCTGTGGGACGCGGCTCAGGCGACGCTCGCCGGCAACCGCGTCGATCGGGCGACGGGCGTCTGCGCCAACCATCCCAGCCTGCTCACCGGGATCGCGTTCGACGACGCCGGCGAGCGCCTCACGCCGACCCACGCGGTCAAGAAGGGCGCGCGCTATCGCTATTATGTTTCGACCTCCCTGGTCACAGGCGCGCGAACGAATCGTTCGGGGGGACGGCGGATCCCCGCCAGCGATCTGGAAACCCTTGTGATCGACAGGCTGCGCGCTTTTCTCAATGATCCCGGAGCCCTCATCGACGCCCTCGGCGCGGGAGCTCCCGACGCTTCAGGATGCGGGCGCCTGATCGAACGCGGCCGTATTCTTGCGGAGGCTCTCGCAGCCGATGCGCCAGACAAAGTCAAAGCGAGGCTGATGACGCTGCAGTGCCGCGTCGACGTCAAACCCGATCGCGTCGA
>NZ_FOSN01000072.1 GCF_900114285.1 Methylocapsa palsarum
TCGACGCGATCGGGTTTGACGTCGACGCGGCACTGCAGCGTCATCAGCCTCGCTTTGACTTTGTCTGGCGCATCGGCTGCGAGAGCCTCCGCAAGGATACGGCCGCGTTCGATCAGGCGCTCGCATCCTGAAGCGTCGGGAGCTCCCGCGCCGAGGTCGTCGACGAGGGCTCCAGGATCATTGAGAAAAGCGCGCAGCCTGTCGATCACAAGGGTTTCCAGATCGCTGGCGGGGATCCGCCGGCCCCCTGAACGATTCGTTCGCGCGCCTGTCACGAGGGAGGTCGAAACATAATAGCGATAGCGCGCGCCCTTCTTGACCGCATGGCTCGGCGTGAGGCGCTCGCCGGCGTCGTCGAACGCCATGCCGGTGAGCAGGCTGGGATGGTTGGTGTGGACGCCCGTCGCCCGATCGACGCGGTTGCCGGCGAGCGTCGCCTGAGCCGCGTCCCACAGCGGCGGGTCGATGATCGCCGGATGCTCGCCGGGGTAAACGCCGCCTTTGTAGCTGATTTCACCGCGGTACAGGCGGTTCTGCAGCATCGCGTAGAGCGCGCCGCGGGTGAGCGGTTGACCGCCATAAACCTCGCCGCCCCGCCGCAGCCGTCGTTTGCTGTTGATCCCGGCGCTGGCCAGATCGTCGCCAAGCGCGCGCACCGACTTCAGCGCGAGATAACGCTCGAAGATATGGACGACGATCTTCGCCTCGTTCTCGTTCACGACCAGCTTACGGTCCTTGACGTCATAGCCCAAGGGCGGCATGCCGCCCATCCACATGCCCTTCTTCTTCGAGGCGGCGATCTTGTCGCGCACCCGCTCGCCGATCACCTCGCGCTCGAACTGGGCGAAGGAGAGCAGTACATTGAGGGTCAGCCGGCCCATGCTGGTGGTGGTGTTAAACTGCTGGGTGATCGAGACGAAGGACACGCCGCGGCGGTCGAAGACGTCGACGAGCCTGGCGAAGTCGGAGAGCGCCCGCGTCAGCCGGTCGACCTTGTAGACGACGACCACATCGATCTGGCCGGCCTCGATGTCGGCGATGAGGCGTTTGAGGGCGGGGCGCTCCATCGTGCCGCCGGAATAGCCGCCGTCGTCATAGAGCGCCGGCGACGCCGTCCAGCCCTCATGCTTTTG
>NZ_FOSN01000070.1 GCF_900114285.1 Methylocapsa palsarum
GCTAGTGTAGTGTCTCACGCAAAGCTTGACAATTCGCCTCATTCGGTTACGGTTGTTTCATGTGGTCGAGCAGTCAAGCTGTTGAGATAACGCCCGAGGAGAGGGCGGAGCTTGAACGGATTGTTGGTTCAGGCAAGACAGAGCAGCGCATCGCGCAGCGGGCGCGGATTGTTCTTGGCGCGGCGGCGGGGAAGTCGAATAGCGCACTGGCGAAGGAACTCGAAACCTCCCGCCCGACTGTGCTGGACTGGCGGCGCCGTTTTGCGAAAGGCGGGGTCAAGGCGCTTTATGAGGATCGCCCGCGAGGGCGGAGCTTCACGCCCATTGTCCGAGCCAAGGAAGCCGAAGTTATCGCCATGACGCAATCACCGCCGGCGCAGGCGAGCCACTGGAGTTGCCGCCGCATCGCCGAAATCTGCGGCGTCAGCAAGGCGTCGGTGCAGCGCATCTGGCGAGCCAATGGATTGAAGCCGCATTTGGTCCGGACATTCAAGCTATCCAACGATCCTGATTTTATCGAGAAACTCGAGGATGTCGTGGGGCTCTATATGAACCCGCCCGACCACGCCCTGGTGTTCTGCATCGACGAGAAGAGCCAGATCCAGGCGCTTGACCGCACGCAGCCAGGCTTGCCGATGAAGAAAGGCCGCGCCGGAACGATGACGCATGATTACAAGCGCAACGGCACGACCACGCTATTTGCAGCGCTCGATGTGCTGAAAGGCGAGGTCATTGGCCAATGCATGCCGCGGCATCGTCATCAGGAATTTCTGAAATTTCTCAAGTCCATCGACCGCACTACGCCGAAGCATCTGGACATCCATTGCATCGCCGACAACTATGCGACCCATAAAAAACAGGAAATCAAAGACTGGCTTGTCAAACACCCGCGCTTTCACTTCCACTTTATTCCGACATCGTCATCGTGGCTGAATCTTGTCGAGCGCTGGTTCGGATTGATCACAACGCAGCTCATTCGACGCGGCGCTTTCAAGACCGTGGAGGAACTCGAACGAACGATCCACGACTACATTGACCACAACAACGCCAACCCGAAGCCTTTCGTTTGGACAAAATCCGCCAACGACATAATCCACAAAGTCAATCGCGGCAGATCGGCGCTGAAAATGCAACAGCTGCAGCGGACCAGCTAATTGCAAAGCGTTGCGTGAGACACTACACTAG
>NZ_FOSN01000068.1 GCF_900114285.1 Methylocapsa palsarum
GGCCCGGTCCTGTCCGGCGCGCTCAGAACTTGACGACGATGTCGCCGCCGAAGGTGAGCTGGGACGACCTCGTGCCGACGTCGAACGGCGTCGTGTTGTTCAGCGAGGCGTCGTAGCGAATTTCCGGCCGCAGCGTGACGCTCTTGATCCAGGCCGCGTCCGGAAGGCCGAAGACGTTCGGGATCGGCGGCGCGGTGATGTTGAGGCCCGCGGTGAGTTCGAGGTAGGTCGTCGGCGCCGGGGCGAAGGCCCCCGCCGGCGGGTAGCCGCCGAAGTTCAGATAGCCGTGCTCGGAGTTGACGTAGTTGAAGTTGCCGGGGGCGCCGAGCGACGAAACGAAGAAGTTGTTGTTGTCGCGCCAGACTTCGGCGCGGCCGACGATCTTCAGCCAGTCGTTGATCGCGTAGGCGGCGTACTGGGCGATGCCGAAGCCGTCGAGGCCGCCCGCGGCGTCATCGTGGATCCAGTTCATGTCGGTGATGAAGGTCAGCTTGTCGGTCGCCTTCCAGGTCACCACCATGTCGTTCAGGAAGCGCAGGGTCGAGCTTGGCGCGCAGCCGCCGCAGCCGGCGATGCCGACCGGCGTCGCCGGGTTCTGCGGGCCGATGTTGGTCGTCGCAAGCACGGTCAGCGCGCCACCCATCAGGTTGAGGCCGATGCCGCCCTCGAAGCCGACGCCGCCGTTGTTGTCGCCCGGCCAGGCGATGGTGGTGTTCACGCCCGTGTTGAAGCCGGCGTAGACGTCGATCTCGGGGACGATATGCGCGACCGCGGCGACGCCGGTCAGTTTAAGAGGCACGCCGAAATTGAAGATGTAGGAGTGTGAGTAGAGCAGATTGTCGCCCGCCGGGATGACTTCGGCGCCGAGCAGGGTCGGGAACTGGCCGGCCTTGACGTCGATGCCGCCCGAGAACAGCCAGGGCAGATGGACCTGCGCGTTGGCCTCGACCACATCGAGCTGGTAGCGGCCGTTGATCCAGTATTCGCCCTCGCCAAGGAAGTGGGTGTAGCGCGCGTCCGAGCCGTAAAAGCCCTGGATCTTGAAGCCGTAGTCGTAATCCTTGGAGGTCGGGTCGATCGGACGCTGCACCGTCAGCATCGCCTGATTGAGCATCAGCGAATTGGCCTTGTCGGTGAACAGATGGCCGAAGTTGAGCCCGTTCGCCGGATACACCGGATTGACGAGTAAGCCGGCGTCGATCGCGCCGCCGATCGTGAACGTATCCCACCAGGATGGCGGCGGCTTCGTGGCGGCGACGTCGGCGGCCAAGGCCGCCTGTCCCCCCGGCAGGAGGGCCATGCCAGCGCACAGCGCCTGCAAAGCCAAAAATTTGCGCATTTTAGACAT
>NZ_FOSN01000073.1 GCF_900114285.1 Methylocapsa palsarum
TCGACGCGATCGGGTTTGACGTCGACGCGGCACTGCAGCGTCATCAGCCTCGCTTTGACTTTGTCTGGCGCATCGGCTGCGAGAGCCTCCGCAAGGATACGGCCGCGTTCGATCAGGCGCTCGCATCCTGAAGCGTCGGGAGCTCCCGCGCCGAGGTCGTCGACGAGGGCTCCAGGATCATTGAGAAAAGCGCGCAGCCTGTCGATCACAAGGGTTTCCAGATCGCTGGCGGGGATCCGCCGTTCCCCCGAACGATTCGTTCGCGCGCCTGTCACGAGGGAGGTCGAAACATAATAGCGATCGCGCGCTCCCTTCTTGACCGCGTGAGTTGGCGTGAGGCGCTCGCCGGCGTCGTCGAACGCCATGCCGGTGAGCAGGCTGGGATGGTTGGCGCAGACGCCCGTCGCCCGATCGACGCGGTTGCCGGCGAGCGTCGCCTGAGCCGCGTCCCACAGCGGCGGGTCGATGATCGCCGGATGCTCGCCGGGGTAAACGCCGCCTTTGTAGCTGATTTCACCGCGGTACAGGCGGTTCTGCAGCATCGCGTAGAGCGCGCCGCGGGTGAGCGTTTGACCGCCATAAACCTCGCCGCCCCGCCGCAGCCGTCGTTTGCTGTTGATCCCGGCGCTGGCCAGATCGTCGCCAAGCGCGCGCACCGACTTCAGCACGAGATAACGCTCGAAGATATGGACGACGATCTTCGCCTCGTTCTCGTTCACGACCAGCTTACGGTCCTTGACGTCATAGCCCAAGGGCGGCATGCCGCCCATCCACATGCCCTTCTTCTTCGAGGCGGCGATCTTGTCGCGCACCCGCTCGCCGATCACCTCGCGCTCGAACTGGGCGAAGGAGAGCAGTACATTGAGGGTCAGCCGGCCCATGCTGGTGGTGGTGTTAAACTGCTGGGTGATCGAGACGAAGGACACGCCGCGGCGGTCGAAGACGTCGACGAGCCTGGCGAAGTCGGAGAGCGCCCGCGTCAGCCGGTCGACCTTGTAGACGACGACCACATCGATCTGGCCGGCCTCGATGTCGGCGATGAGGCGTTTGAGGGCGGGGCGCTCCATCGTGCCGCCGGAATAGCCGCCGTCGTCATAGAGCGCCGGCGACGCCGTCCAGCCCTCATGCTTTTG
>NZ_FOSN01000067.1 GCF_900114285.1 Methylocapsa palsarum
CCCTTTTCATCACGTATCAATTTGTTTTTTTTGGATTTGGCGGGGGCGGGGCAGGAGTAATTCCATGGAAGTTGTGGTTTATCATAATGACGAATGCCGGCTATCGCTTCAGGCTCTGGACGTCATCCGCGCGGCGGGGCTTGAGCCGCATGTGATCCATAGCGACAGGGATCCTCCGGGACGGCGTCTTTTGCGCCGGCTGGCGGGGGCTGCGGGGGCTGGCGTTCGCGCTTTCCTGCGGCGGGACGATCCGCTTTACGACATCCTGCATCTCGACGATCCGCGTCTTTCCGACGAGGATCTGATTGAGGCGATGGAAGACCATCCGAGCCTCATCGCCGCGCCGATCGTCGTCACTCCGGACGCGATCCGGCTGTGCCTCAGCCCCGAGCAGGTGGCCGAGCTTTTTTCCCGGCCTGACCCAACTGGCTTGGCCCGGCCGGCCTGACCAAAGCCGCGCGAAGCTCGGAGCCGACCCCCGGCTCCAGGGCGCCCCTTCGCTTGGCGCCCCTTCACTTGGCAAGATTGCTTCGCTTGGCCAGCCTTTGCTTTTGGGCGCGCTTTTTTTGGGGGGGGGTCACGGAGGGACAGGCGTCTTCGCGCGCGGGGCTTCTTCGCGTGAGAGACTTGGCCTATACATCGGCTTGGGGGGCCGCCGGGCCCCTCGCCGCGAGCGGGCGATCCGTCCGCCGACCCGAGGCTGGCCCCATGGAACCCGCGCCCCAAGCACTCCCGCCCAAAGAACCTGCGCCCCAAGAACCTGCGTCCAAAGCACCTGCGTCCAAACCGCTGTCCGAGCCGTGTGAATCGCCCATGGCTGCGGCGATGGTTCACGTCATCGACGACGAGGCGGCGGTGCGGGACTCGTTGAGCCTGCTGTTGAGCCTCAACGGCTATGACGCGCGCGCCTATGAGTCGGCGGCGGCATTCCTTGCCGCGCTCGACGCTGGCCTCGAGGCCAAATCTGTCCCCGAGTCTGCCGCCAAATCTGTCGGCGGAGCGTCCCGGGCCAGATCGGGCGACAAGTCCAGCGACAAATCATCCAGCGGCAAATCATCTGGCGGCAATTCCTGGACCGCAACGGGCGTCGGGCCCGGCTGCGTCGTGACCGACGTGCGCATGCCTGGGGTCGGCGGCATGGAGCTTCTGGCGCGGCTGAAGCAAGGCGGGGCCCTGCTGCCGGTGATCGTCATGACCGGCCACGGCGACATCCCGCTGGCGGTCGAGGCGATGAAAGGCGGCGCGGCGGATTTTCTTGAAAAGCCGTTTGACGCCGAAACCCTGCTCGCGGCCGTCCGCACGGCTCTTGCGGCGGCGCACGCGGGGCCTGGCGCGGCCGAGGCCCGTCTGGTGCGCCAGAAGCTCGGCGGGCTGACCCCGCGGGAAAACGAAATCCTGGCCGAGCTCGTCGCGGGACGGCAGAACAGGGCCATCGCCGAGCGTCTCTCGATCAGCGTCCGCACTGTCGAGGTCCACCGCGCCAGCATCATGGCCAAGATGGACGCCGGCAACGTCTCCCAGCTCCTGCGCATGGTCCTCACCTCACAAAGGTGA
>NZ_FOSN01000066.1 GCF_900114285.1 Methylocapsa palsarum
GTCCGTGCAGCCCGTCGCGATAAAGACCCGGCATCCCGCCGGCATCGGGATCACGACCGCAACGCCTTCAACGTCGCGGTGATCACTCCTGAGGGCGCATCCGCCCTGATCCGAACCCGGACATCCTTTATATCCACCTCGATGACGCCCGCGTCGGAAACGTTCGCCGGCCGCAATGTCGATGGCGCCGCCGGCGCCGTCTCGATGATCACCGGAGCAAATCCGCAAGCGTGAGCGCTTCGATCCCGCCGCGCCGCTCGGCGCCATCTATAAACGAGGCTCGTGCACACATCCTCGCGACGCGCAATGTCGGCGACCACGGCGCCGGGCTCCGCAATCGCCGCCAGGATCCGAACCCGGTCTTCGTCGCTCCACCGCCGACGGCGTTTGACGCCCGTGATCAATGTCATCCGACCCATACTGTGCAGCTAGCCTCGCTCATAAAGCCGACTTAGCTGCGCAGCATCACACCCCGCTCGATTTTGAGAAGGCGGCCCACCGCGGCTTGCGATTACCCACATCTCGGCCTGCTGTTCATTTCTGCGCCGAGGTGAATGTCGGCTAGCCGGCGTAAGCCTCGCCAGACGACAGTGTTTCGGGGTGGAGGGTCGGACGCCCTCGCCAGGTAACCCCCGAGGCGGGCAAGCTTCGTCAGGTAAAATTGAAGAGTGTTCTGTTTTGCGCCTCGGTTTCCGGAATTGCGGACGAGGTGGTTAAGGATTTTGATCTCTGGGGGCGTCAGCGCAATTGTTGGTGGAGGTCCGGGGCCGCGCGAGCCATCATGGTCAACCACACCACTCGCCAGCTTACGATGCAGAACACGGCGACCAAATTCGCCAACCGATCCGCGGCCCGCAACTTGGCGTCTTCGGCGCGGCAGCCCGACTTCAAGATTTTGTGGAAGACCTCAATCTTCCAACGCGTAGCGTACCATCGGATCTTTTCAACGGCTTGTTCAAAGCTTCGCACATCGAAATCGGTCAGGAGCTTCCAGACGATTGGCTTGCGCCCCGACGGCGCGTTGATTTCGGTTGCGTGGATTACGCTCAGCTCGAGCGAAGGGTAACGCTTCTGCTTTCCGATAGGCGGCAAAACAATAACCCGCTTGAACCGGACATCCAGGGAGGCGTGGCTGATCTCGTCCTGATCACCGCGAACCTCGATCGCAAGAACTCCGGCGCTTGGCGCCGCCTGCATTTACGGACACCGTATGGTCGCCATCGCCAGCAAGGCGGTTCACAACCGTTCGCACAACAAAATGCGTGCCAAGCTCCTTGGTCAGACAATAGAGTTCGTAGATGTCGCTTTCTCTGTCTCCTACGTGGATGCACCGCTCGGGGCGGCCGAGCAGCTCAACTGATTGACGAAGATTTTCTAGCCAGCGAACGCTCTCCTTCTTCTCGATGGGGACGCGCGTCGGATTGATTTTCCTCTTGAGCTGTGCGGTCCCCTTGAACTTTTCTCGGTTCCAATCGACTGTGAGCGCAGCCGGTGAAATCCGAAAAATGCCCGGGATTATAGAGCGGCGGGAGATTTTTCTTTCAGGCTGTGACCTGCCACTGAGATTTTCCTCCACGAGGATTTAGAGTCCGGCCTTTCAGAGGACGGACAGATGAAGCGAGCACGGTTCACGGAAGAGCAGAT
>NZ_FOSN01000064.1 GCF_900114285.1 Methylocapsa palsarum
TCGCTTAGATGGTCGAGACAGATGACCGGGATCTCTGAACGCCCGAGCAGTTTCGCCGCCTCGAAGCGGCCGTGGCCGGCGATCAATTGTTTGTTGCTGTCGATCAGAATCGGCGCATTGAAGCCAAAGGCTTCGATGCTGCGGGCGATCGCCCTGATCTGTTCCCGGCTGTGCTTGCGCGGATTGCGGGGGTTGGGTTTGAGCTCGTCGAGGGGCAATAAAGCGTGTCTGCCTAGTTTCGATGGCGTCTCCAGGGCTTCAAAGTTTCGTTTCCGGGGCCTGTGTTTAGCTGCTCGGCGCATGATCGAAACCTCATTCAACGCCGCGCTACGGGCGGCGAATCTATGGGGTCGATATTTTCAAAAGCCTCCGTAATTCGCAAAGGACATAAATAGGCGGTTTTTCACTCGAGTTCTTCGCCGGCGTGCAAGTTTGACCGGTGCCTGTCCTCGTTAAGATGGCGCCGAAATTCCTGGCGAAAATTAGCAAGCGCTGGGTCTTTCGCGAGCTTGAAATGATGCCGCCATCCGCTGAGCTTGTCGCCCCAACTCTTTGTCTCCTGTACGATGACGCCTTCTACAATAGTCTTCACCGGTTCGAGGCTGAATTTTTTAACGGATCCGGTCCACAACATTTCCGCGGCGGTGGCGGCCTCCCGATTTTTAGGGACGGGATCGACGCCATGAATGAAGAGCCAAGCTTCAGCGATTAGGGCTGCGCATTCAGTTTTCGGATGGGATGCACGACGCGGCATCGCCTTGTTGCGGCCTGCCTTCGTCCTCCCATCCTTCGTCACTAGCGAGCCAACGCTTTCGTCGGCGCGCCGAACAAGGTCTCGCAACATCATATCCATCTGTCCGTGATAGGGGATTTGTTGCGGAGCTTCGTCAAGGAAACCGCGGATTGCACCATCGTTTAGCGCAACAATAAGCGTCTGCGCCGCATTCTTGACGCCTTGCAGCTTTTGTTTCATTTCTGCTCGGGTCGGCTGCCAGGCGGCGATGGCCCGACTCATGATGACGCCGGGGCCCCACCGTTTGAGGGATGCCACGAGCCATGCAGGTGGGTCGGCTTTCGTGATCTTGCGCGCGATGATTTCGTAAATCACCTCGTCTGAACAAGAATCAATAGTTATGGCGGGCCTTTGCTCGTTCATCAGTCCCAGCGTCCTCATCATAAATGCAATGGTTTCATCATTCTCCAAAGGCTGCAGTTAAGGTTCAGCGCTGCAGTTGCAAGAGAGAGGGTACTAGTCTGAGTGTAATTTGACTTCCTTCTGCCAATTTCTGGCCTGGGAAGTTTGATGACGACGTCCGATCTTGAGCCACTCAAAAGCAGAAAATATTTCCCGCGCTATCCAATCTTCGAAGTAAGTCAGGGCTCGTTCGCGAAAGCGTCGAGATTGAATCCCTGTTTCACGTCGATCACTCCCTGTTCGAGCCAAATATTTTCCCTGTTAAGAGCGACAAGGAATAGCGCCTAGACTATTGAATTAACGTCATATCTCGCGTCAAAATGTCTCAGAGAGGCCCGTTTATTAGAAAAATTCCCTGTTTTACAGGGAATTCGCGGCGAGACCGGTTCGCGAGAGACTGCGTCGTCAGCCAGTAATTAATTATTTGACATGGATTTGCTTCATAGTGCTGGCGCGCGGCAATTTCTTAGCGAATTCCGGGGGTTTGCGGACCGCGCGTTGACGGTCCGAGCGCAGAGACGGCGCTTCGCCCGATCTCGGCCAACGGCGTCCTGGAATTCTCTCCGCGGGCTTTCAGGGGTTCACTCTTTCGCCAGCGAAACGGCGCTCAAAGCAGGCGATGCTCTTGTGATCG
>NZ_FOSN01000061.1 GCF_900114285.1 Methylocapsa palsarum
CATGCGCTTTGAGCAACCGATAGACGGAAGCTTCTGACACAAAATACTTTTCCTCATTCGTGAAGCGCACTGCTAGTTCACGGGGCGAGAGTTCTTGTGAATAAGCATGGAATAAGGACCCCGCTTTGGGGATGATTTGCATCCAATCGGGACCCTAGAGCTGAGGGTCCACAGTGGCCTCCTGGATTTTGGGAGGCCGAGATTGGAATGCTGGTTGTGGAGACGATCGCCAAGATTCGCCGGGCTTATTTTGTTCAGAAGAAGCCGATCAAGGAGATCTGCCGGGACCTGCATGTGTCTCGCAAGGTCGTCCGGAAGGTCATTCGTTCAGAAGCGACCGAGTTCCATTACGAGCGCTCGAGGCAGCCGCTTCCCAAAATCGGGCCGTGGCGCGAGCGGCTGGAGACCCTGCTGCAGGAGAACGAAGGCAAGCCGGCACGCGAGCGATTAACGCTTGTCCGGCTGTTCGAAGAACTGCGCGGCTTTGGTTATGGCGGAAGCTACGACGCCGTTCGCCGCTACGCGATCAGCTGGCGCAAGGAGCGCGGGGCGGCGTTGGCGCAAGCCTATGTGCCGCTCGCCTTTGCTCCCGGCGAGGCCTACCAATTTGACTGGAGCCATGAAATCGTCGTGCTGAACGGCGTGACGGCGACCGTGAAGGTCGCGCACATGCGGCTTTGCCATAGCCGCATGCTTTTTGCGCGCGCCTATCCGCGCGAGACGCAGGAGATGGTGTTCGACGCGCATGACCGCGGCTTCGCCTTTTTCAAGGGCGCCTGCGCGCGCGGCATTTACGACAACATGAAAACCGCGGTGGAGACGATCTTCGTCGGCAAGGACCGGCGATACAACCGGCGCTTTCTTCAGATGTGCGGGCATTATCTCGTCGAGGCCGTGGCCTGCACGCCGGCAGCCGGCTGGGAAAAAGGCCAAGTCGAGAACCAGGTCGGTCTGGTGCGCGAGCGCTTCTTCACGCCGCGTCTGCGGTTCAAGAGCTATGACGAATTGAATGCCTGGCTTCTGGACAAATGCGTCGCCTACGCCAAAGCCCATCGCCATCCCGAAATTGCCGACAAGACGGTGTGGGAGGTTTTCGAGGAAGAGCGCCCCCAGCTCACGCCATTGCGCGGCCGCTTTGACGGGTTCCATGCGGTCAGCGCTTCGGTGTCCAAGACCTGCCTGGTGCGCTTCGACAGCAATAAATACTCGGTCAAAGCGAGCGCCGTCGGCCGTCCCGTCGAAGTCCAAGCTTACGCCGACCGCATCGTCATCCGCCAGGATGGCCTCGTGTTCGGCGAACATCGCCGCCGCTTTGGCCGCGAAGAGACAGCTTACGATCCTTGGCATTACGTGCCGGTTCTGGCGAAGAAGCCGGGCGCCTTGAGGAACGGCGCGCCGTTCAAGGATTGGGTTTTGCCGTCAGCGATGGAGAAAATCCGCCGCAAGCTCGCGGGCTCCGCCGACGGCGACCGCCAGATGGTTAAAATCCTGGCGGCGGTTCTCGACGATGGACTGCCGGCGGTCGAGGCCGCCTGCGCCGAGGCCCTGGACCAGGGCGTCCATTCCGCCGACGTCATTCTCAACGTTCTGGCGCGCCGCCGCGATCCTGGTCCGCCGCTGACCATCGTCACGCCGGACGCCCTGAAGCTCCGGCAGGTCCCGCTCGCCGATTGCGCCCGCTACGATCAACTGAGGAGTTCAGGCGATGCTGGAACGCACGCAAATCTTCGACCTCATGGGAGAACTCAAGCTGTTTGGCATGAGGAGCGCCTACGATGAAGTGATGTCGACGGGCATCAAGCGGCAGCATGAGCCGCCGCAGATCGTCGGCGATCTTCTCAAGGCCGAAATCGCCGAAAAACAAGCGCGCTCCATCAAATATCAGATGACCATCGCCAAGCTCCCCTTGGCGAAGGATATCGGCGACTTCGACTTTGACGGCGCGCCTGTCAACGAAACCCTGGCGCGCGATCTGGCCGGAGGCGGCTTCGTCGCGCAGCAGCGCAACATCGTTCTTGTCGGTGACCTGCCACTGAGATTTTCCTCCACGAGGATTTAGAGTCCGGCCTTTCAGAGGACGGACAGATGAAGCGAGCACGGTTCACGGAAGAGCAGAT
>NZ_FOSN01000054.1 GCF_900114285.1 Methylocapsa palsarum
CCCAGAAGGGCAGTACGAACACAGCCAGAGCGGTGGCGAGCATGACGGTTCGGCTTCGGCCCACGTGCTGGGAAAGCGCGCCAAAACCTATGCCGCCAACCAGTCCGCCAATATTGGCGAAGATCATGATCAGGGAAATTATGTCCGCGCCGACCCGATGTTGCGCGCCGAGGAACTCGCTCGGATAGAGGTCCTGCACCGCATGCGCGAGGAAATTGAGCGCCGTCATGAGAAGGACAGCGAAGACGGCAAGGCTGGCGTTGCGTCGCAGCACCGGCCACAGCCCGATCTTGCGCTGCGCGGCCGACCGCATCCGCCATTCGGGGCTCTCCTACACATTTCGCCGGATGAAGAACGCCAGGAGAGCCGGTATGATTCCCACCATGGACATCCCGCGCCAGCCGAGCCAGGGAACGGCGAGATAGAGGAGCGAGGCGAGCAGATAACCGCTCGGATAGCCGGCCTGCAGGGAAGCCGGATGCGACGCCGCGCTGTTTGGCGGGAACGCTCTCCATTGCCAGTGAGGCGGCGACACCCCATTCGCCGCCCATCGCGACGCCATAGAGCGCGCGCATGATCAGGAACGCCGTCAAGGTCGGCGCCAAGCCAGAGCCGAACTCCAGAGCGGCGTAGCACAGAACATTGAGCATCAGGATCGGACGTCGTCCGAAGCGGTCCGCCAGCCGGCCGAACACCAGCGCGCCCACCGGGCGGCAGGCGAGAGTGAGGGTGATGGCGAAAGCGACGTCGTTGATCGGCGCGCCGAATGTGGCGGCCACGTCGAGCAGCACAAACACCATGATGAAAAAGTCGAACGCATCCAGCGTCCAGCCCAGGTAAGCCGCCCACAGGGCCTGCTTCCATCGCGGCGCGGGGACGGATGGCGCGGCGGCGCCGGCCAGCGTTCCGGGCCAGGTCTCAGGTTCGATCGTTGACATGACGATGGTCCTTCCCAAAGCGGCGGCAGGTCGCCGAAGATCCGGCGTCAGACTTCCCATCAGACCGGCGACCGGTCATCCTCACTTCTGAGGATGTGAGCCGAGGGCGCGGGGCCTATCTTTTCGGTCGTCCCTAGAAGGTCGAGGAGCCTGAATCGTGGCAAGCATGCGATGGGAGCGCTTCTTCGTCGGCGGCGCCTATGCGGGGCCCGCTGACGCGCAGGTCATGCATGGACAGATGCATGTGGAGATGCTCACCCCGGACGAACTCCGTCACCCTTGGCCGCTGGTGTTCATCCATGGCGCGGCGCAGACGGGTGTCGGCTGGATCACGACGCCGGACGGGCGTGAGGGCTGGGCGCCGTGGTTTGCGGAACGCGGCTGGAAGGTTTGCGTGGTGGATCAGCCTGCGCGCGGGCGCTCGGCCTGGCGGCCGGATCTGGATGGCGGGTTAAAGTCGATCTCGGTCAGCCAGACTGAGAACCTGTTCACCGCCCCCGAGCACAATCCCGGCTGGCCGCAGGCTGAATTGCACACCCAATGGCCCGGCGGCGCCGGCAAGGGGCGCGCAGGCGATCCGGTGTTCGACCAGTTCTATGCGAGTCAGGTCGCATCGCTGACCAATCCGGAAAGCGAGATTCTCATGCAGGCGGCGGGCGCCGCGCTGCTGGATCGCATCGGCCCGGCGGTGCTGATCACGCATTCGCAGGCGGGATTGTTCGGTTGGCTGATCGCCGATGCGCGCCCCGGCCTGGTCAAGGGCATTGTCGCGCTGGAGCCGGCCGGTCCGCCCTACAAGGATTCGCTGTTTCGCAGCGGCTTCGATCGCGAGTTTGGTTTGACCAGCCTGCCCTTGACCTATGAGCCGCCAGTTACCGCCGAAGCGCCGCTGGAGTTTGAACAGCAAGGCGGATGCTGGCTCCAGAAGGGCGCGGCGCGACGGCTGGTCCATCTCGCCGGCGTTCCGACCGCAGTGGTCACGTCGGAGGCGTCCTACCATGCGGAGTATGACCACTGCATGGTGGCCTATCTTCATCAGGCGGGCGTCGAAGCCGAATTCATCCGCTTGGCGGACCGGGGCATCCACGGCAACGGCCACATGATGATGCTGGAAAAGAACAGTCTCGATATCGCGGCCTGCGTCGAGGAATGGCTGATCGCCAACGTCGGGACCTCCGCGGAACGTATTTGCAAGGCCGCGCCTATGGCGCCGCCGTCATCGCCCCTTTAGCATAGGGCGCATCGGCGATCGCCGGGGCCTTCCGGGAAGCACATCATGCCGACCATCCGCGACCTGACCTACGAATTGCTCCGCCGAAATGGCATCACCACCATCTTCGGCAATCCCGGCTCCAACGAGTTGCCATTCCTCCAGGATTTTCCGTCCGATTTCCGCTACATCCTCGCCCTGCACGAGGGCGTGGCCATCGGCATTGCCGACGGCTACGCCCAGGCCACGGGCCGCACGGCGCTGGTCAATCTCCATTCCGCCGCCGGCACCGGCAACGCAATGGGCGGCTTGGCCAACGCCTGGAACTCGCATTCGCGGCTGGTGGTGACGGCCGGCCAGCAGACGCGCGCCATGATCGGCGTCGAGCCGCTGCTGACCAACATCGACGCGACCACCTTGCCAAAGCCGCTGGTGAAATGGTCCTACGAGCCCGCGCGCGCCGAGGACGCGCCGCTCGCCTTCAGCCGCGCCTTGCACCTGTCCAGCCTGCCCGCGCCCGGCCCGGTCTATCTCTCCATCCCCTATGACGACTGGACCAAGTCCGCCGAGCCGGAATCGCTGCGGCTGCTCCAGCGCACGGTTATCGCGGCAGGCGCCCTTGGCGCCGACGCAACGGCGGCGCTCGCCGCGCGCCTCGACCGCAGCGTCGATCCGGTCGTCGTCCTCGGCCCGGACGTGGATGCGGCGCGGGCGAACGAACATGCGGTGCGCCTCGCCGAAAAGCTGAAGGCGCCGGTGTGGATCGCCCCCTCGGCGCCGCGCTGCTCCTTCCCCACTACCCATCCGAACTTCCGCGGGCTCCTGCCCGCCGGAATGGCCTCCCTCTCCCGGCTGCTGGAGGGGCACGACCTGGTGCTGGTCGCCGGCGCGCCGGTGTTCCGCTATCACCAATACGAGCCCGGCCCCCTTTTGCCGCCCGGGGCCGAGCTGATCCAGATCACCTGCGACCCGGACGAGGCCGCGCGCGCCCCCATGGGCGACGCGGTCGCCGGCGACGTAGGCCTGATCCTCGCGGCGCTCGCCGATGCGGTGGGCGAGGCGGCGCGGGCGGCGCCGAAGCCACGGGAGAGGCCGCCACGGAGCGCGCCGGGCGCAACGCCCCTGACCGCGGAGCGCGTGCTCGATCTTATGGACGAACTCGCCCCGCCGGACGCCATTTATGTGAATGAATCCACCTCCACCATCGAGGCGATGTGGGAGCGGATGCGCTGGGAAAAGCCGGGGAGCTATTATTTCGGGGCGGCGGGCGGCCTCGGCTTCGCCATGCCGGCGGCGGTGGGCGTCCAGCTCGCCGAGCCGGACCGGCAGGTCATAGCTGTCATCGGCGACGGCTCGGCCAATTACAGCGTCACCGCCCTGTGGACGGCGGCGCAGCACAACGTGCCGGTGGTCTTCGTCATCATGCGCAACGGCACTTATGGCGCCCTGCGGTGGTTCGCCGGCGTGCTGAAGGCGGAGCGCGTGCCCGGCCTCGACGTGCCGGGCATCGACTTCG
>NZ_FOSN01000055.1 GCF_900114285.1 Methylocapsa palsarum
AAAAAAATGAACGCCACCTCGCGGATCGCGCGGTCTCGCCAATTGCCGCGCGCCCGCCACGGCGACCTCCTCGAAGGAACATCTTGCGAGAGAGGATCGCCTCCATCCAGCGGCGTGAGCGCGCGATGGGTTTGAGCAGCGAGTCCTATGCGTCGACGTCAATAATATTCGACGATGCGCCCGGCGCAAGGCGACGCCCTCTTTCGGTTTCCTTTGCGGACGCCGGCCCAGCGCCGACGTCTCAACGGGGCATTGCATTGCCGTCACCGCCGTTGGCCGGGGAGCCAATCAGGGACCGTTGCTGTCCTGTACTGCAGGAATCGCATTCCCGAACATCGTAAGGCAATTGAGGCGTCGGCAGGCGCTTAGGATGCCGAAACGTTGACTTGGTTTTTATTTGCGGACGCGGCGGCGATGGTCGCCATCATTTTAACGGGCCGCATGGTGTTCCTCCTTCACCCTCCGAACTGTTAGAGAAACGATATCGCGGCGTTCATGCCCGAAAAGGCCGCCCGAAATTCCAATGCGGCTTCCCAGCTATTTTGGCTGTCCAGATTTCTACTATGTTCGGCAGAGACACGTTAAACGTGAGCTTTACCTTTAGACGGGATTCTTTCGTGGAAAACTGTTTTCCAGACCGAGGGGTGCGTCATGGCTCGATCGGCTGAAGCGGGTGGATTTGCGTCGGTCCGTTTGCGAGCCGCGATTGGCGGAACCGGACATTCGGTCTCGGCCAGGTTGGCCGAGTGTAAAAGGTCAGAATAAGGTTCGGGCAACGCATATTTTAAAGTCGTTTCGCACGCAAGTTTCGTTGCAAACGAGCGATCCGGCGGGGCCCCAACCCATCCTTCACATTGGGACATCGTCACTTTAAGCTGATCCGAAGATCAATGAAGACCTCCCATGTTTTACCAGCGACGCCAGCATTTGGCGAAGAACATCGCCGGCAACCGGCTTGTGCAACATCGCGAAGCCGCTCCTGGAGACCTCCGCAAGCCGTTCCTCACCCGTGTCGCCTGTGACGATCACGGTCGGAATTTTACGTCCGGGCCTACGCGCGATTTCCGCCGCCGCTGCCGTGCCGGTCAGGCCGGGGCCAAGTCGATGGTCGGCAACCACGGCGTCAAATCGCCAGTTCTCCAAGGCGCCGCGATCAAGCGCTCGGGTGAGCGTCAAGCTTCCCTCAGATCATGCGCGAACGACCGTCCCTCCAATCGCTTCAACCGCTCGCGCAGTCTTGAAAGATCCGCCTCAGGGAGCGTTTCCTCACAGCCTTCGATCACACGCCGGCCACATCGAAACAGGGATTGCAGTTCTTGAGGCGGCACTCCAGTGCTCGCAATATCATCAAACGCCCGTAGCAGACGGAGACTCACGGCGATGTCGGCCTTGGCATAATGACGAATTTGCTCAAACGCGGTATCGAGCAAGCCATCGAAGTCGATCCAGGGCATGACGACGCGCAAAACATGGGGCGGGCCGTGAAGATAGGTTCGGGGCGGAGAACGACCCGCCCATTTGATAAGGACCCGGCTAAGCTGATCAATGCAGCTGATCGCTGTGCTGGGGTCATTAATAGCAGGAGAAATCGCTCGCAAAGCCACGTCGACAATCTGAATGATCCCAAATTCCACATCTTGCTGCATCGTGCGGGCAGGACCAATATCAAAGGCCGACAGTAGCTCAGCCTCTCGATCTGGCGTCACCCGACCGGACTCCAACACCCGCATAATCGGAACGCCGGACGGAACGAAATGACCGACCCGTCGCTCCAGGACGATCTGCACGCCGTAATTTTTTGCACGCTCGACAAGAAAGGGAACATCGACAAACCGGATGTAGCCTGACCTCCGGCTAACGATGAGCCGTTCGCGCGCCTTGCGGAAGGGGCCCCCGTGCTCTGGTTGCTCGGCGGGACCGCGTGGGTGTGGCATGAGGTCATCAATGACGAGCTCGGTCTCCCGGGCGATACGATCAACTATCTGATTGACGCTGATCGATTGCGATATGTGATGAATAAAGAAAATCAGCCAGCTGACGCACAAGAGCGCCAATATCATAGCCGTCATAACAGTCGCGACAGGCACGAAGGGATGAGGCTGAGACCTTACGGCTGGCAGGGCCGCCATGCAGAAGCAATATGTGCCAAGAAAGATTCCAAGCGTCCATTGAGTGCTGCGATCCCTGACGAAACTGACGAGGATACGGGGCGAAAACTGCGTGGAGGCCAAGGTCAGCGTCATCAGGAGGATCGCGAAAATGATCGACACGACCGTCATGGTCGAGCTCGCGATGCCCGCCAGGATCGTTTGCGCAACCTGCGGATCCTGGTGTGACGGAAAGAGAACCTCCGGAATCCAGGCGTTGAGAGCCGGGGCGTACTCCTCGGCGAAGGACAAAATCGCGCCCGCGGCCCCGAGAAGAAGCGCGATAACTAAAGGCCTAACAAGAAATCCTCCGCGTAATGCATAGAGAGCAGAGCGGACGAGCAGTGACAGGCGCTTGTGCATGATCGGCTTCGGGCAATGAGATATCGTAGAAACGTATGCATCGTAACACATGTGAGTCAGCGCCGCGAATTTGACGCCATTTGATTTTTGCAGTGTATAAAATGATCTTGCACGGTTCCTGATTTTTTCGTTTCCGATCAATGTCAAAAAGCCACGCCGTTTATGCGCTATTTATGCAAATTGCTGAAATCAGTATTGCTTGTTTATGCGGGTGGGGTGCAGACTTTAACACTCAAGCGGTTGATCCGTCAGCTGCGGCACTGATCAACATGGCCAGGTCACTCAGTCTCCGCAGGAGACAGCACAAATGAATTGGCGCATAGTGATAGACGCATTCAAGCGGCTTGACGAGCGGCTCTCTGATGCGGTGTACTTTCATGGGTGTACTCTCGCCGGCCTCGAAACGCCGTCCGCATCCTCACCGCGAAACCGTAAATGCTCCACACAGGAAGCGGCAAGCAACGGTTTTCATCACCATCGTGAACGAGGCTATGGCTACTCTGAACGGCAGTTTCAAAACAATTCACTCCGAAATTTGGCCAACGACCACCGCCAGAGCGGGGTCGGGGCCGGATGATCCGGCGCGGTACCGCATCCTCGAAGAACTGATCCCGATATCGGCTCCCGCTGAAATTAGGTCGCCAACCGATTGGCTCAAGCAGCTGTCCCCCGCGATCATGGACGACGGTGCGCAATATCTTAGCCTCGTCGACGAACGAAAAGGCGAGATCGGCTCGGCTTATCGCCGGTAGGTTTCGTGTCTGACATACTCCCGCGCGCGGCGAGAAGATCTTCGACCGTGCACAGGCTCAAAGGAAGACGGTAATACAGCCAAACCGAGTGGGCGATCACCTCCGAAGGAAACGATGGCAGCGTCAGAAAATAGGCCAGAAGCCCCTCTAACCGTTAACGTGACGTTATCCGTCCTAGCAACCCTATCGGGCGAATGAGCGGCGAGCGCGATGAAGATCCTTGCGGGTAATTCCAACCGACCGCTCACGGAGGCAA
>NZ_FOSN01000053.1 GCF_900114285.1 Methylocapsa palsarum
GCGATGATCGCCTTCGAGAAGTTCGGCCAGCATCAGCCTCTGAACCGTCAGGCCGAGCGCTATGCGCTCGAAGGCGCGCCGATCGCGCTGTCGACGCTCGCCGATCAGGTCGGCGGCTGCGCCGTGGTCTTGCAGCCTCTTTACGATCTTGTTTTGGCGCATGTCTTCGCCGGCGCCCGCGTGCATGGCGACGACACCACCGTGCCGGTTCTGGCCAAGGGCAAGACCGCGACGGGGAGCTCTGGACTTACGTGCGCGACGACCGCCCGTTTGGCGGCGTAGATCCCCCGGCGGCGGTCTTTTTCTATTCGCGCGACCGGACCGCCGAGCATCCAGAACGCCACCTCGTGGACTATGCCGGCATTCTCCAGGCCGACGCCTATTCCGGCTACAATCGCCTTTATGCGCCCGAGCGGTCGCCGGGAGCGATCACAGAAGCGGCGTGCTGGAGCCACGGCAGGCGCAAGTTCTTCGTGCTGGCGGTCGTCGCCGCCAATGCGCGAGAGAGGGCGCGCGGCAAGACATCCGCCATCGCGCCTCTGGCGCTGGAGGCGGTAAAGCGCATCGACGTGATTTTCGACGCCGAACGCGAGATCAACGGCCTTCCCGCCGACAAACGCCTCGCCTTCCGCCGCGCGCGCGTCGCGCCGCTGGTTTTTGTCCTCGAAGAATGGATGCGCGCCGAGCGCGCAAGACTCTCACGTCACTCCGATGTGGCCAAGGCGATGGACTATATGCTGAAGCGCTGGAGCGCTTTCGCGCGCTTCCTCGACGACGGACGCATTTGCCTGACGAACAACGCCGCCGAACGCGAGTTGAGGGGTGTGGCGCTCGGGCGCAAGTCGTGGCTAATTGCAGGCTCCGATCGCGGCGATGAGCGGGCCGCGGTGATGTATACGCTGATCGCGACGGCGCGGCTCAACGGCGTCGACCCGCAGGCCTGGCTCGCTGACGTGCTGGCGCGCATCAACGATCACAAAATCACGGACCTCGCCGCCTTGCTGCCCTGGCGCTGGGCGGCGGAACGGGAAAGTCGTAAACTGGCGGCATGACCGCCCCTGCGATTGCTCGCCTCAAAATCACTCTCGACGACGTCGAACCCAAAGTCCTGCGCCGCATCGAGGTTCCTCTCGCCATAAAACTCGACCGCCTGCACCTGACCATCCAGGCGGCGATGAGCTGGACCGACAGCCACCTCTATGAAATCCGCGCTGGCGGCGCTGGAAGGGCTTGCCCGACCCGGACTGGCCTGATGGCCCGCTCGATGCGCGCAAGGCGAAGCTCATCGACATTCTCGAGGATGTCGGCGTCAAGACGCTGCGCTACCTCTATGACTTCGGCGACGGCTGGGAGCACACGATTAAGATCAAACGCCTCACCGATCCCGAACCCGGCGTCCTCTATCCCCGCCTCGTCGAGGCGAGCGGACGCTGTCCTCCCGAGGACGTCGGCGGCCCCTGGGGCTACGCCGAGATGCTGGAAGCGCTCGCCGATCCCAACCACGAGCGCCATGAGGAAATGAGCGAATGGGCCGATGGGGATTTCGACCCAAGCCTTCTCGACGTCGACGCCCTCAAAGCCAATGTCGAAGCGCTCGCAAAAAGATGGGCCCGAAAGCCGCCGCGCAAAAAAATGCAACCGACATAACCCGCGGTTCAGGCCGGATGGTTACTTTGGGGATGACCCATCCGAATTTGATTCGGCAGCGCGATTTTCGCGGTGGAGACGTACGCGATTGCACGAGGCGAGGAACGGAGCACTGGCTTGATTCAGAGGAAGAGCTATGGCGCCGGAGGAACGCTCTTGAGATACGGATAGCCGTTATTTATAGCGAAATTGCTTGCCCACACCTTGGGATCGAAGCCGGAAGGCAAGCCCGATTTAAACTCAGCGGTGGGCAGACCGACCGCGTTGAAAGACCCGGTATTACTCCCTGTCCCTTTACTTTGCCCCGAGGTTTCTGTGTCCCAATAGGAAGACGTCACGGAGCCGGAGTTTGTACCGACGAGGCCGCTAATATTTGTGGCGCTGTAAGAAGGCCGCCGACGGCTCCAGTGGAATAGGAATTCGAAACCATGCCGGTGTTGGTTCCGACGAGGCCGCCCACGAAGGCTTCCCCAGTAACCGCTCCCAATGCATAGGAGGTCGAAATCGAACCGGCGTTCCAGCCGACGAGGCCCCCGATGCTGGAGAATCCCGTGACTGCCCCCGTGGCGTAGGATTGCGCAATCACACCAGTGGTAGCATTCGACCCGACGAGGCCCCCTACAGAATCAAATCCGCTGGTCACCGCGCCAGTCGCATATGACTGCGTAATCGAGCCGCTGTTAGAACCGACGAGCCCCCCCGTGTCGACACCTCCACTAACTGATCCCGTTGCGTGAGATCGCGATATGGAGCCATTGTTAATCCCAACGAGTCCGCCTGTGCTGTCGTTGTAGGCGGGACCTTCGACCATTCCAGTCTCATATGATTCGGAAATCGAGCCCCAATTCTTTCCGACGAGGCCACCGACACTCGTCCCGGATACATCTAGCGGCAGACCAGATATTGCTCCAGTCGAGTAGGATTTCGTAATTGAACCTGAGCCGTCGTTAACGCCGACGAGGCCGCCAATGTCTTGATGAAGAAGCAGGCTGGCAGTTCCGACGACCACGCCAGCCGCATAAGTGTTATTAATGACTCCGGCGTTGGCGCCAACGAGGCCGCCAATCTCAACGCCGCCGCCGTGACCTGAAACCGCACCAGTCGCATAGGAAGCCGTGATCGACCCGTCGTTGGAACCGACAAGGCCACCCCCGTAAGCCCCGCTATAGGCGCCGACGTTGACCATTCCCGTTGCATAGGATTGCGTGATCGAACCGTCGTTCGAACCGACGAGACCGCCCCCGAAAGCGCCGCCATAAGCGGCGCTGGTGGCGCCGACCGCGCCCTCGGCATAGGATTGATTGATAGAGCCGGTGTTAAACCCGACAAGGCCCCCGACCTCCATGTCCCCGTCAGGGTTGGCGCCGCTCACCGCGCCCGTCGCGTAGGATTTTGAAATAGAGCCCCCATTGCCGCCAGCGAGGCCGCCGACGTTGTGAACAACATTTCCGACGCCGCTCACATTTCCGGTCGCATAGGATTGCTTGATGGAGCCGCCGGTGTAGTTCTCCCCGACGAGCCCGCCCAATGACCGATTGCCCGAGACGCTTCCGGTCGCGTAAGATCGCGTAATTGCGCCGACATTTGCTCCGACCAATCCGCCTGCGTTCGAAGCATAATCACCGGGTGAATTTATTCCGCCAGTCGCGTAGGAATGTTCGACGACGAAGTTATTCCCGCCAACGAGTCCGCCGACATTGCCACTGCCATTGACGGCGCCGGAGGCGCTGCTATCGATAATGCTTCCATAGCTCCAGCCGACGAGGCCACCGATATATGAGTCGCCGATGACCGAAACGGATGCTGAGCTGCTTTGCACGAGGCCATGATTCTTGCCGACGAGAGCGCCGACCCTCTGATAACCGCTAACTCCGCCGCCCGCGAGGGTGACGTTCTTCACCACGCCCGCGCCGCCGACATAGCCGAAGAGGCCCACATTGTAGCCGGTCCATATTGCTGCGTTCAATGCGTCCGTCGGGCGCTGAATGGTCAGGTTCGAGATCATGTGGCCCTGGCCGTCGAAGGTCCCGGTGAACTGATTGCCCCCCTGGCCGATCGGGTTGAAGCCGGAGATCGGGTAGGGCGTATTGGCCGGCGTGAACCAATGTTCCGACGGGTTGGTCAAGGCGGGGCCGAGGTCGATGTCGGCGCCGAGGGTGTAGTTCGCCTTAGTATCGAGCGCGATCAGCTGGAGCTGATGCGCGTTGACGATATTGGTCGAATATTCAGAGAGAAGGAACGGCCGGGTCGCGCCGGCCTGGCCGCCCGCATT
>NZ_FOSN01000052.1 GCF_900114285.1 Methylocapsa palsarum
TCTTTCGTCATCCCCATTTTCATGGCGATCGCGTCGGCGGTGCGAAACCCGATGCCTTTGATGTCGCGGGCGAGCCGGTAGGGATCCTCGGTCATCACGGCGATGGCGTCATGCCCGTAGGTCTTGAAGATGCGCACCGCCCGCGACGTTCCGACGCCATGGGAATGCAAAAAGATCATAATATCGCGCACGGCCTTCTGTTCGGCCCAGCCAGCGGCGATCTTGCGGGCGCGGAATTCGCCGATCCCTGGGACCTCGCGCAACTTCTCGGGCGCGTCCTCGATGATCTCGAAAGTCGCTTGTCCAAACGCGTCAACGATTCGTTTGGCGAGGACGGGACCGATACCACGCACCATCCCCGAGGCGAGGTATTTCTCGATGCCCTCCGCCGTCGTCGGCGGGGTCGTCTTCAGCGTATCGGCCTTAAATTGCAGGCCATGCATTCGATCAGTCAGCCAGACGCCGACGGCATGGACGAATTCGCCGGCGGAGATAAAGGCGGCGTGTCCGACCAGCGTGACGAGTTCACGCCGCCCGCGCGCCTTCACCTTGAGGACGGCGAAGCCATTCTCCTCATTGTGAAACGTCACCCGCTCGACAGTGCCGGCGAGGGTTTCGCGCGCAGAATTGGTGTGAGCGGGCTTCAAAGGATCATGTCTTTACGGGGGTAAAGGCGGGACGATAATATCAAGCGCCGCCTCTGACCTGCTTGCAACTCCAAGCTGTGGCGTCTGGCGCACCATCCTCTTGTTTGAGGGCGTTCAGCCCTCTCCGAACCGTCGCCGCTGGCTGAATGCCCGACCGGCGAGACCATTGGGGGTTCCTGAAATCGGCGATCGTATTGGTTTCGGGTCGACGGTGAGGCGCGAAGGTGACGCCAGCGTTACTGTAGCGGACCCGAAGACTTCCCGCTTTGAAGACTCGAAACTCCACATCTTGATCGGCCCACATGGCGAGTAAGTATTGTATTTCGCCGCCAAGGATCACAAATCATATTGTGACGCACACACGCTCTGCGATAGAACGCGTTCACTGATTTGAGTGACATGGGCCCGTTTTCTGTAACGTCTGGGTTCGCCGATAGGTTGTTTCGGATTTTATCCAAGGCCACAGGCCGCCTCTTCTCCACAGAAGGAACAAAGTGATGCTAACCTCTCTCGAACGGATTCACGAAAAGATCGCCGATCTGGAGACGAAAATCAGCCACCTGCGGATCGCTGAACGTGAGCTTCTGGCGCTCGACAAGGGTTCATCGCGGCAGACTAAGGCAGCGCCATCGCCCGCACCGAAGGCAAAGCAAAAACCTGCAACAAAATCCTCAAGCCGTAAACTTCAAACAAGCAAGCCACCGGCGAGCAAGGCGGCGGAGCCCCGTCAATCGGTCGCCGCGGCGATCAGCGAAGTCCTTGGCCAGCACGGCGATTTATCGGCTTCTGAGATCTCCGGGCTTATCAACGCCGCGGGCCCGGAGGTCAACAATCGATCCGTTTCCTTCGCACTTCAGGGCTTGAAAAAGCGAGGCCTCGCCAAGAACACGGGCGGCAAGTGGTCAGTCGGGAAAGAGCGTAGCCGCCGTGCAGGATCGCCATCCGGCGCCAGCGCGGTTCACAGTGAAGCAGCGGAATAGCACGAAGACGCGTCGCCGGCGTCCTCCTTTTTAGTGCAAGCCTGATGCGTTCGCGGCGCGTCGGCGGCTTGTGCCGAAGCCTTTCTGACGCAATCGCGGAATATGTGCCCGAAGCTCTCTGCGCATACCGAAGGTTCGGTGGTTTTCGTGTGGCGCTGGTCAAGTTGGCGGCGAATTCTCCGCGAGGTCTGGACCTTCGATGGGCGTCGTGGTGACTCGAAGGAAGGTTTCGTTCGCATCATTTTTTTTAAAGTCTTGAAAAAAGCGGGATCATTGTTCGGGTAGCCGCGGTGAAAATCAAACGAGCCAAATGGCTTTTGTCATCGCCCGAAAAAATTGATGCGTTTAGCTTTCTCTTCATCGTACCACCACGTGAACTCGATCCCAGGATTGTAACGCGGCGGCCTTTCGGGCCTTCCAAAGATGTCCCAATGCGCGATCCAGTGGGACGGCTTATACCAATGCGGAACCCAGTAGCGTCCGGCCCGTAGAACGCGGTCGAGCGCGCGGCAAACGTGCACGAGTTCGACCCGCGTATTCGCCGCGACGGCTTTTGCGATCAGCGCATCGACAGTTGGATCGGCGATTCCGGCGATATTGCGTGACCCATGCGTGCGCGCCGCTTCCGAGCCGAAGAGATCGCGGAGTTCCTCGCCGGGAGAGTAAAACATGAGAATGCGCGCAGAGACGACATCGAAATCGAAATTGTCGAGGCGGAGCTTGTACTGCGCTGCATCGACGAGACGGATTCTGGCGTTGACGCCGAGCTGTTTCAGATTCGCGACGAAGGTCTGCGTATGCGGCAGCAGGCCGCTTTCGGCACTGAGGAACTCTAATTCGAAGGACCGTCCGTCGGGGAGCATCAGCTTGGCTCCTTCACGCTTGCAGCCGGCCTCCAGGAGCAGCGCGTAGGCGCGGCGCAGCAGAATCCGATCCTGGCCTGATCCATCCGCCTCAGGGGGAAGATAAGGCTGGCTGAAGACTTCCGAAGGAAGCTTGTCGCGAAAAGGCTCGAGAAGAGCAAGTTCGGCCGCGTCGGGCAGGCCCGACGCAGCCAGCTCGGAATTCTGAAAATAAGAGGTGGTCCGTTCGTAAGCGTCGAACATCAGGTTTTTGTTGGTCCACGCGAAATCGAAGGCGTTTCCGATCGCCTCGCGAATGCGCCGATCCTGGAGAGCGGGACGCCTCACATTGAGGAACCACCCCTGAACCCCGGATAGATTTTCATCCGGGATCGTCTCTCGCTTGACGCGGCCATCGCGCATCGCCGGAAAATCATAGCCCCGCGCCCAGGTGGAAGCTTTCGACTCCTCGTGCACGGCGAAGGCGCCGGCCTTGAAACCTTCGAAGGCGACGGCGCGATCTGAATAATAGTCGAAGCGGATCGTGTCGAAATTGGCCTGCCCCACATTCACCGGCAAATCTTTCGCCCAATAGTCTTCAACGCGATCAAAGGCGATAAAGCGTCCCTGCTCAAAGCGGCCGACCCGATAGGGGCCGGAGCCGAGCGGCGGCTCGAGCGTCGTCTCATCAAACGGGATCTTTCCGTAATAAGAGCTTGAGAAAATCGGGCATCCGGCGACGAAGAGCGGCAACTGACGGCTGCGCCCCGCCTCGAACCTCACGACGAGATTATCGTCGGCCTCAGGCGTCGCGCTGATCAGGTCGCGCAACTGCAGACGAAACGTCGGGTGGCCTTTTGATTTCAACATCTCGAGCGAAAACGCTGCGTCCTTGGCCGTCAGCGCAGCGCCGTCGTGAAACCGCGCCTCCTTGCGCAGTAGAAACCGATAGGTCCGCTTGTCCGGCGAGATGCGAACTGCACGCGCGACGAGACCGTAAAGAGCGTCATGTTCGTCGAGACTGCCCTTGAGCAGGCTATCAAAAACGAACTCCAGGCCGAAGGCCGGATCGCCGCGCAAGATGAAGGCGTTGAGGGAATTGAACGTGCCCAGTTTATCTCTTGAAAGCGCGCCGCCTTTGGGCGCAGCGACGTTCACGTAGCCAAACGCCTTGAAGTCTGGCGCCTCGGCGAGATCGCCGAACACCGACAGACCATAAACTTTGAGCTCTTCCGCCGCAGCGGAAGCGCGGCCGCACATAGAGGAAGGCGCGAACAGGCCGCCTGCGCAGAATCGCAGAAAGGAGCGGCGGGAAGAAAAGCGGGGCTTAAGCAAACTCAAAACTTCCGGTCGAGACGGCGCGCCAGATGGTATTTAAAACCCATGAGCACTGGCGCTTTCAACGGATAGGCGGCGAGCCGGCATGGAAGAAGCCCCAGCTTGTCGATTTCCGCCGAGAATTGACCCGGGATTTCCATTTAGAACTGACCCCAGCTTGATGATGATTTGTGGGTCAGGCGTTCGTCAAGTTTCGCGGTTTCT
>NZ_FOSN01000051.1 GCF_900114285.1 Methylocapsa palsarum
CGCAGCGCGGCATAGGCCGCCTGCCGCGTCGAGCCCCAATGCGCCGCGACCTTCGGGACCCATGCATCGTTCACCTGCATCGGGCCGATGTCGACCGTCTTGTTCTTGTTGGGGCTGACCTTGCCAAGACTGCCGTTTTCGACATTCAGAAGAATAATCAGGAGTCCCGGCGGAACGTGATGCACGCTCGCCGCGGCGAGAAGGCATTCGCCGTAGAGGCTCTCATCGGAACCACCGATGATCGCGCGCGCCGGCTGGCAGGCGAAGGCCGCCGCGGCGATCGCGGCGAGAAAGATGTTTTTCAAGCCTCGCCCCGCTCACGCTCGTAAACGCGCGCCAAAGCTTCTTCCCAGACCCGGCCGAGTTCGATCGCCATGATCTGATCTTGCGTCGCGGCCTGATCGATGGCTTCCATGGCGGCGATCATCACCGCGGTGAGGCTCGACGCTGCGATCGTCTTGACGCGATAACCGAAAAGGGCGCCGATATCGCGTTCCAGCTCGATCCCAAATCCCTGCCCTATCCCCTCTCGAAAAACGGCTTCGGCGGCGATCAGAACGACGGGCAAGAGGCCGTCCGGTGCCGCGGCGCAATCGATGGGCAGAATATAAGGTTCGCCATTCTCCTTCTGGTCGATCACGATCGGCCGCCCGCGATCGCTCAAAACACTCGCAAGCACCCGCCCCACATAGTCAATGTCGAGCGCCATCGTCACGCCAGCCTCCGCCGCTTCCATGACGGGACGGCCGGGCGCAGCGGGCCGACAAACAGCCGCCGCAGCGTTCGGATTGTGCTCGGAACGGTCAGCCCCGCCCAACTGATCACTGTGAAGAAGCCTATCCCGACGGCGGCGATAGTGAATGTGGTCCAGCTCCAATAGACGACATAGACGAGGAGCGGAAAACACGCCCGCGCATCGAGAAACAGCACCTTCACCGGACGTCCTGTGTCCCGCCACATTTTTTTCACCCTCACTCTTCCGCCTGCCGCGCCTTGGCGGCGATGTCTTCGGTAATCCGGCCCTCAGCGAGAGCCTTTTGAATGGCCTTCTCGTAAGTCTGCCCTTTCGCTTTGACGGCGTCCCGCGCGATGCGAGGCCACAAGTCCGATGAGCTCTCGGAGAGGAGCCGGCGCAGCGGCGCGTCGAAGACCAGGAATTCACGGAGAGCAATGCGCTTGCCGTCGGTCGATTTGACGAGACGCTGGTTGACGACGAGGCGCAAAGCCTGGGCTGCTGCAATGGTCAGCGTCTGGCGCTCGGCAAGGGGGCAAAGAACGGCGATGCGCTGCATGGTCGAGGGAACGTCGTTGGCGTGCGTGGTCGAGACCGCCCGGTGGCCGGAAATCGCCGCGACGATAGTCGCCGCCATCGTGTCTCCGTTTTTGCATTCGCCGACGATGATATCGGTCGGCTTCCGCCGCATCGTGCTTTCGAGATAGGCTTCGAATGTCTTGAAATTGCGCGGAATGTCGCTCTGGCTGATCGTTGACGTCTCGCTCCGTACGCGATCGAGCAAGAATTCAATCGGCTCGGCGCCTTCAAGAATCACATAATGGCCCGCCGGATCGAGGAGTTTCGCCATCGTCATGCCGGCGATCAGCGTCGATTTGCCCGACCCCGTTCCTCCTGAGACGATCACAAGGCCCTGGTCCGGGCGATAGGCGCTTAAAATCTCAGGTTCGACGTTCTGCTCGTCCAGCAGCGGCGGCAGGTTTTTGACGCAGCGGATCGCGATGTCGACGCCGTCGCCCCGGCTCGTCGTCTTGGACGACATATTGACCCGGAAGCGCAGCGATTCGGTCCGGCTCAGTTTGATGACATACATCACGTTGAGGTCGGTCCCGCCCTGCAGGCGGGCCATGCCGTCCGCGCCGTAAAGATGGCTGACGATCTGGGCCATCTCGAGCTCGTCCAAAGGCGCGCGGGCGCACCTGTAATTGTCGTCATACAGCGTAAAAAACGGCGTCTCGTAAGACTTGAATCTGACGCCCTCTGCGCCCAGCAGATGGGCGAAGGTCATATACGAATCGAGCGCCGGCGCGCTCGCCCTTGGACGGATCACCCAGGGACGGCCATCGTCCGGCCAGATCCGGCCTTCGACGGGCGTGTTCTTGGCCACCCGGTCCAGCATTGGCTTATTTCGGGCAATTGCGGGTGGAGGAGCCCCAGGCTTCGCGATCGGCGACCAATCCGCGCTGCTGGGTGATGCGAATAATCCGGTCGCCGGCGCGCAATTCTCCGCCGCCGCCATTCACGACGCTATCCTGGAAGGCGAGCTTGGGATGCTCGACGACGCCCGCGCGCAGGAGAACCTGATAGCGCGCCATGCCGACGATATCGCGCTTCAGGCGGCCAAGGTCCGACAAGTAGATTTCGACCGACTGCCGCTCGCCCTGGGCCCAGCCTTCCGCGACATATTTGTTCCAGAATTGGGCTTCCTGTTCGGTTCGCGGCAGAACGGCTTCGCTGGGACGGCGCGGCCAGCTCCAGTTGCGGACGAGATAGGAGCGCCAATTCGGCGGCGCGGAAGCGAGCTGCGCCTCCCGCGTGATCGAATAGACGCACGCCGTCTCGCGGGCGACCTGGGCGCCTTCGCCAAGAGCGAAGGAAAGTTGCGCCTGGGACACGACAGGGGGACGCATCAGTGTCTGCCCTCCGCGAAGGCGGATGACCAGAGCCTTGAAGTCAAACGCGCTGTCGAGAATGCCCTCATAGCGTCGCAGCATCTCGTTAATGGCGAAGGACCGCGCCATGAGGCCGCCTTGCGCCCCGTAGGCGAGGCCCGCCTGATGCAGAACGTCCTCCCGGCCCGGATCGAGGTTTGTCCCGCCGCCGCCAGACCCGGCGCGGACCGCCTGCAAAGCCTCGAGCGAGGGCGGCCGTTCTCCCCCGGTGACCGCGGGTTGTTCGGCCGCGCCGGTCATCGGCTTGTTCAGGGGATTGCCCAGTTCATGCGCGTTGGCGTCGACCACCACGGGCGCCGGCATGGGCGGGACCGGATAGACCTTGCTGGCGTCCTGCGCCCTCGCGCCGGCGCTAAGGGCAATCGACAAAGCGCCGCCAAGAAGTGCGGGCGAACGGAAGGGGGACACCGGCTTAGACATGGTGGATTACCTGGACGCTGTGATGCTGCGGATCGACCTCGATCGTCGCCAACGCGCCCGCATTGGCGCCGATCTGTTCAAAGATTTCGTAGACGCGCTCAGGCCCGGCGCTGATTCCGATCATCACCGGCTGAGGATTGGAGGGTGCGCTGATCGCCACGGTGTAGCCGATTGAATGGGCGAGTTTCGTAACGCCTTCGTCCAACGACCCATTCCACTCGAACGCGATCACCTTTTCGAGTTCGCCTGGAACAATCGGGGGCGCGACCCGTGGCGAAGCGCCGGGGTGAAGCCGTCCGATGCGGTTCATCTCCCGCTCGACTTCATCAATGCCATCGCGCAGGGCAATCTCGGGATTGGCCATGCCAGCAACGTCGACCGTCGTCGGCACGGGATAGGCCGCGCAGCCGGCCAGGGGCGCTACGATCAAGAAAATAAAAGGCGGCCGCCGCCGCGGCAGTCTCACGCTGAGTTGTGGTTTCATGATGCGCTCCTCATCCATGATCGAGGCTAGGAGCGAACGGCGCGAACGCAGCGGGGAAAATGGAAAGCGATCGAAATTTTTTTGCGCAGCGGAGCTGCCTCGTCGGCGGCCATTTTGATTCGCCCCGCGGCAGAATTTCGCCCCACCTCATCGTTCCGAAGCTACATGCCGATTCTCAGAAAGAGACGTTCACAAATTTGGGGCGCCAACTGCAGAACGCCCATTTCGGCGGGTCCCGGAGAAAAAGGTAGTTCTCGAAACGGACACCATGTCGGCGAGGCGCTTTTGACCGTTGACTCCCCTTCGCGGGATCGTGGTATCGGGTCTACGCCGCGACATCGCCGCCAGAAGACAAGGGCGATGTTTCATGCCTATTGTCGCCGGGATGGGGACGGGCGAGCGATCTATCGATTCCTCGCGATGCGCCCGGA
>NZ_FOSN01000049.1 GCF_900114285.1 Methylocapsa palsarum
AGCTCCGCCGATCGCAGGTTGCTCAACCCGCGCCACACGGCGTAAACTCCGCCGAGACTCTAATTACCGCCGGATGAAAGTTCAGTGGCAGGTCATCTAGGAAATAATTCAATCCGCAGACGAATCAATGAGCCTTCAGCCGGCGTGATATCTCTTCGAATTGCAACATTTGGTTTCAGTTCTTCGCTACTTATCCGAACTTTGCTCTCAAAAGAAACCGCGGTATGACGGCGCCAAATCGGCTCAGTGATTTCACGTTTACTCTCGTCAGTCCGTCGACGTGTGCATGCTTCGTATCTCCCATTCAGCGGAATCTGTTGATCGGATTCCTGCTGCCAAAAAAAACGGCGCGAGCTGGGCAGAGTTATTGTTATGTCCCCTCCCGGTCCAAGTTCTGCAGAGAACGACAGGCCGAGAACACACGGGCGTCTAATATCGGGACTTGTAACGTCGAAGAAGCTCAGACAAGCGATGGATTGTGGTTCCAATGCGGAAATGGATGCTTGAATAGCTTTCTTCGCTTGCTCGCCTTCCTGTAGATTTTCCGGCCAAGGCGAGCCCCGAGAAAGATTCTCTAAGGTTCCTAGATAGAATCGGCGCATCTTTGATGATGGCGCTATATAGATCTGAACTTAATGCGCCCTGGTCATTTACGGCTGTAATAGGGGGGCGGTCTTCTATTCGCAACGTTTTTGCTCTTTCGGCTGACATTATAGTCCAAGAGCCATTTTCAATGGGCAAGACCAACTTTCTATCCGCCGGCGACGATTTCTCTGAAATGTAATAGATCTTCCTAGTAAGAAGATCTTTTACTTTGCCCGTCGCCTCCCTGAGGTAACCGCAACGGCGGATCTCCGGATGGCAGCGTAATGTGCATTCTCGGCATTTTTCTAGATACTGCCGTGTATAACGCAGAAGGCCCTCAAAATAGCCGATCGCATCGCTGGTTTCTAGACTGGTTAAATCTCTAATCAATGCCCCAAGTGCAACTAGACCCGCTGCAGGTGTGCCACTTGGCAGGCTGATTATCGCAATTCGTTGCTGTCTGAGATTGGCATGGTGCCACCCGTAGCCGAATTCAATTAAGAAAATTACCCAAGGCGGGGGATGGATCCAATCGGTGCCGTTCTCGGAGAACTGGATTTGAATTTCTTTGGTTTGGGGCATCATGTAGAAACCAGTTATTGAGTCGGATGCAAATTCTGACATTCGATGATTGTTTTGGGAAAGCTAAATATACGAAAAAGATTGTCGGATTGGGACAACGTACAAAAATTCCCTCATTTTGGTTTTCCGACGGGAGCGCTGAAGGAGGATGGATTTCGTTGTAATCGTCGATCCATCCGGCGATCTGCCGGAGCGCCGTTTGGGCGTTCGGCAAGGGGTTGATGCGAACATAATCCGCTTGAAGGTTTTGACGAACGCCTCCGACATCCCGTTCGATTCCGGACTGCGTACGGGCGTAAAGCACAGATGAGCTGGACGCTTCTAAGAACTGGCCAAATCGCTGTGTTTCTGATTCTCTTGTTGAGAGAGGATCGGAGGGGATCGATGCGCGGGGAGCCTGGCTTTTTTGACGTCGACGAGCGGCTCAAGCGGCTGAGCGGGCTCGGGGATCATCTGGAAGGGTTCGCTGCCGCGGTCGATTTCGAAATGTTCCGCGCCGACCTCGTCGCAGCGCTCGGTTATTCCGACGGCGCGCAGGGTGGAAGACCGCCCTTCGATCCGGTGATGATGTTCAAAATCCTCGTCATTCAGGCGATGGATAATCTATCTGACGAACGCGCCGAGTTTCTCATCAACGACCGCATGTCCTTCATGCGCTTCCTCGGCCTGACGCTCGCCGACCGGGTTCCCGACGCGCGCACGATCTGGCTGTTTCGTGAGAAGCTCGCCAAGGCGGGCGCGATCGAGGGGCTGTTCGCTTTTCGACGCGGCGCTGCGGGCCTCGGGCTATCTTGCCATGTCCGGGCAGATCGTCGACGCCACGCTGGTCGCGGCGCCCAAGCAACGCAACAGCGAGGAAGAAAAGAAGGCGATCAAGGAGGGGCGCATTCCCGAGGGCTGGGCGGAGAAGCCCGCGAAATTACGGCAGAAAGATCGCGACGCGCGCTGGACCGACGGCCGGACGGAACAAAGCCGCCGGTCGACATTGCGATCCCGACCTTCGGCTATCAGAACCATGTCGCGATCGACCAGGGGTTCGGCTTCATCCGCAAATGGATGGCGACCGACGCCGCCGCTTACGAGGGCGCGCGACTGCGCGAGGGCCTGCTCGACAAGACCAATACGGCGGCGTCGGTCTGGGCCGACACCGCTTACCGCTCGGCGGCCAACGAGGCCTTCTTGGCGAAGAACGGGTTCCGGTTCTGCATTCATCGCAAGAAGCCGAAGGGCCGGCCGATGCCCGACGCCGTCCGTCGGGCCAACGCCCTCAAATCGACCGTTCGCTCGCGCGTCGAGCACGTCTTTGCTGAGCAGAAGGACCGGATGGGCCTTTTCAGCCGAACGATTGGCGTCAATCGCGCCAAGGTGAAAATCGGGATGACGAACCTCGTTTATAACTTCAAGCGACTGGTCTTCTGGCGCAGAATTGCCGCCGCCTGACGCTCCGCGGATGCGGAGCACACCCGCCGCCGGCCGAACGCATCGAAATCACCCCGGATTACGAAATCACGCCATAACCCGCGTCAGAGATGCATTGATAGAAGCGTCCAGCTTCAAGGCCGCCGCGAAGTCTTTTGTCTCCTTCGCAGTGTAAGGGCTGCCGTTGTCGGAAAGATGCTCGATCGGGCTTGGCGCTCTCACTGTCCGGAAACGCCTTTCGACGGCGTCCAGCATCATGTCGCGGACGTCCGAGCCGCTGATCCCGGCGCCGCAGACGGCGGTCCAGTCGATGATCTCACGGTCTAAGGCAAGCCCGCAATAGATGAATCAAGTCGGCAGGTGGGAAGAGACCTAAACCCGGCTTTTCGGACTACAAAACTGGCGACCTCTTTCGAAAAAGTTGAAGCACTTATTTGACGGGCTCTCCTAAGGCGTCGATGATGAACGCCATCCGGACGACGTCGCCGTTCCAGCAGGAAAACTCCAGACCGTCGGAACACCAGCGCAAATTCGAGCGCATGACCATGATCTTGCCGTCGTGGGCGCGACCTTGCCGGCGCGCCGTGTGGCGCTCGAGAAGCAACCCTTGACGCTGCATGATCCGATGGACCCGCTTCCTGTTGGCCGGCGGCAGACCTTGCTGCGCCCGTTTCCGGTTCACCAGCGCGGCGATGCGACGATAGCCATAGGTCGGCCGCTCATCGACGAAGCCGCGGATGAGCGGCAGCAAGGCGTCGTCCCCAGCCTTCATGTAGGGACCGCGCGGCTCGCAAAGCTCAAGCGCATGCTGGCCGACGCGATGCTCGACAATGTGGCCCTGAAGGATTTGCTGGGAAAGAAGTGGTGACGCCCGCTGCCAAGCGGAAAGCTGTCGCGCATCTCATGAGCCTTCACGGAATGAGCGAACGGCGGGCGTGTAAAGCCATTGGCTCTTGCCGCATGACGATGAGATACCAGACGACGCGGGTGGATGACGTCGCCCTGCGCGAACGCATGAAGGCCATCGCGCACGAGCGCCGGCGGTTCGGCTATCGCCGCCTCCATGTGCTGCTGAAACGGGAGGGCTTCGTGATCAATCACAAGCGGCTGTTCCGCCTCTACCGCGAGGAGCGGCTCACCGTGCGGCGCCGCGGCGGACGGAAGCGGGCGATGGGGACACGAAGGCCCATGACAATCCCGATGCGTCCGAACGATCGCTGGAGCCTCGACTTCGTCTCCGATCAACTCACCGACGGCCGCCGCTTCCGCATCCTCGCCATCGTCGACGACTGTACGCGGGAGTGCCTGGCGCTGGTCGTGGACACATCGCTCTCGGGGACCCGGGTAGCGCGAGAGCTCGACCGGCTCATTGCTGAACGCGGCAAGCCCAGGATGATTGTCAGCGACAACGGCAGCGAGTTCACCAGCAACGCCAACCTGGCGTGGGCCGACAAGACCAAGGTCGAATGGCATTATATCGCGCCCGGCAAGCCGATGCAGAATGCGTTCATTGAGTCCTTCAATGGCCGATCGCGCGACGAGTTTTTGAACGAGACCTTGTTCTCCACCCTGGCGAGGGCCCGGATCGCCCTGGCCATGTGGAGGAAGCGCCTGCACGAAACGCAAAAGGGCAAATGCTTCATTTGCGAGAAATCGATTGACATGGTGCTCCATGCCGACGCAATCGACATCGACCATGTAGAACCGATTAAAGTTGGTGGAAAAGACGACCCAAGCAATTTCGCACTGACGCACGCATCATGTAATCGTTCAAAACAGGCAAGTGAACCGCGCCGGGTTTGCCGGAGGGTCCAACTTCCAAATAGGATGGAGCGATGACGAGCAAAACGACGAACAAGTTCTCCGCCGAGGTCCGCGAGCGCGCCGTGAGATTGGTGCTGGATCACGAAGGCGATTACCCTTCGCGCTGGACGGCCTGCCAGTCGATTTCCGCCAAGATCGGCTGCTCGGCGCACACGCTGCTTGACTGGCTGAAGAAGGCTGA
>NZ_FOSN01000062.1 GCF_900114285.1 Methylocapsa palsarum
GCTATGACAATGCTCTCGCAGAGACCATCAATGGGCTTTTCAAGGCCGAGGTCATCCATCGACGTGGGCCTTGGCGTTCATTCGAAGCCGTCGAGATTGCGACGCTGGAATGGGTCGACTGGTTCAACTACCGGCGGCTTCTGGAGCCTATCGGAAACATCCCGCCCGCTGAGGCCGAGGTGCGCTACTATGCCATGCTGGACGAGCTAGCAATGGCCGCATAACTTAAACCAAATGGCCTCCGGCAAACCCGGCGCGGTTCACTACCGTGACGAACTAAGCAACTTGCAGTATTTCTTTGTGAAGCTGCCTATCGAGTATCTCTTTCACGATGACCGCATCAATCCTCGCGCCATTGGCGGCAGTTTAAATGGCCTTATCGATGAGTTTTCCTGAATCCAAACCTCGACATTTTGCTGACAGCGAATACGAATGCTGGCACGGTTTTACGGCAAATTGCATTCGACAAGTCTGAGCAGCGCCACCTCGGCAGCGCCCTATTTCTTGACCGTCTTGAGAGATACCGAAAAGACCGTGGCCTATCGCCCGACGCGGAAAACTTTTCTGCACGCGACTTGGTAAACCACTTCAAAGGTGAATGGCGAGAAATGAGGGTAAGCATCCGCCGTGGACCGCAGGTCCCGTTGGACAGCCGACGGGTCAGCGCTTGTCGGGCGACTTCAGCTCCTTGTTGATTTTGACCAAGTCGATGAGGTTTACGATTCCGAAGTCGGTGAAGGTCATGACGCAATCGTCGCCGAGACCATAGGCCCAGATCACGCCGTCCTCTGTGTCCATTTCATTGGCGACCTCATAGACCCAGTCGACGCGTTCGCCGAGATGCTCGGCGACGCGGTCAATGGTCGTGACATGAGATACTTTGTTGACATGCATTCTCAGGCCGCCAGCGCCGGCGCGCCCTGAGCCTTTGGCCGCCAGTTCCACGGCAGCAACTCGTCGAGCCGATGAGCCGGATGCGCGGCGATGCGCGAGAGAGCGTCGCCCAGCCACGCCTGCGGATCGACGCGGTTCATCTTGGCGGTGACGATGAGGCTGTACATGGCGGCGGCGCGCTCGCCTCCGCGGTCGGAGCCGCAGAACAGCCAGGATTTTCGCCCCAAGGCAATGCCACGCAGCCCGCGCTCGGCCGCATTGTTCGAGAGACAAACGCGTCCGTCGTCGAGGAACAGCGTGAACGCCGGCCAACGCTTGAGCATGTATTGGATCGTCTTGGCGAGGTCATGTCCGCGAGAGAGCCTGGCCGCCTGCTCGCGCATATAGACTTGGAGATCATCGACCAATGGTCGGCTCAGCTCTCGTCGAACCGACAGGCGCTCCTGTGGGCTCTTGCCGTTGATCGAACGCTCGATCGCAAACAGCGCGTCGATGCGGCGCACGATCTCGATGGCGATCGGCGAGAGCGGAATCTCTTTCTTCCCCGCCGCTCTGCGACGCGCGTTTTCGTCGAGGTCCGCCATGGCGAAGAAGGGACGCCGCGCATGCACCCAGCACGCCGCTTCCCGGATCGGGGCTGGCTTCCGGTCGGCGAGATAGAGCTAGTTGTAGCCGTCATAGGCGTCGGCCTGCAGGATGCCGGCGTATCCAGCCAAATGGGTCTGCGGATGTTCGCCCCGGCGATCGCGCGAGTAATAGAAGATTGCGGCGGGTGGTCCGGCGCCGCCGAACGGCGCGTCGTCGCGGACATAGACCCAGCAGCGTCCGATGTCGGTCTTGCCTTTCGCCAGCACGGGCACGGTGGTGTCGTCGCCATGCAGGCGCTCGGCCGCCATGACATGCGCCTCGACAAGGCGCCGCAACGGATCGAGCGCCGAACAGACAGAGCCGATCGCATCGGCCATGGTCGACAGCGCGATCGGCGCGCCTTCGAGCGCATAGCGCTCGGCCTGACGGTTCAGAGGCTGATGCTGGCCGAACTTCTCGAAGGCGATCATCGC
>NZ_FOSN01000048.1 GCF_900114285.1 Methylocapsa palsarum
GCACCAACTGCAGGCCGCTTAACCTTTAATGTCGATGAGCCAGAACCTCCGTTCCGAATAACCTGAAACTGTCTCAAATCATCTGACGACGGACATCTCTTGTTGGCCGCATGTTTATCATCGAATTGTCTGGCCGCGGCACCTCACCACAAAACCGCTCGAACAAGCAACAAGCGATCATATGGATCGACACTTCGTAATGATGATCATGCCGTCACGATATCGCGAAGTTGCACACCACTCTCTCGCTGGGGCCGACAAACTGCGCCCAAACTTCATGAGAATGGATGATCAGATCGAGGTTTCCTTCCGACGAGGCTCATCGGATGCTTCCATATCGAGATCCGATCGCCCAGTTCCAACTTGCGGGCGTCAATCACCGCGCCGCATCCGTGCTCTCCGCCTCTATTGACCCCGATCGCAGCGTCCTCAGCGGTCCAACCCGATCCATCCCTGACACCCAAATCCCCATTGTCACAGCGGGTTTCTTCCCCGAGATGTCCGGACCGCTGGCCCAGACGACAGGCCGGGAAGTTCGTGACGGGCCGGCAATCCGAAACCCTTCACATTAGCGGACTTACTCCCGTTCTTGCAGATCAAGCGGGTCACCCGTGTTTATCGGGCGTATGTTTTGGCTGCACTGACCAGGCCGCTGGCTCGTCGTCTTTGTCGGCTTTGGCCGCCGCCGCTGTCGCCTGCACCTTGCCGGGCGTGTGGTGGTCGGGAGCGTAGATCGTATAGACTTGCATTGGCGCCGCCCCGATATTTGTGATGTTGTGCCAGGTCCCCGCCGGAACGAGGACACACCAACCGTTTGACACTTCCTTTTCAAAAGTCAGTTGGTCCTTCGCGGCTCCCATCTGCACTCGGCCGATGCCAGCTTCGAGGCGCAGGAACTGATCAGTCTCAGGATGCGCTTCAAGGCCAATGTCGCCGCCGGCAGGGATCGACATCAGCGTCACTTGCAGATAGCGCCCGCTCCAGGCGACTGAACGGTAATTTGCATTTTCTTTCGTCGCGCCTTCAATGTCGAACGATTGCGGCTGTGGCCCAATATCTTTGATCCTGTCAGCAGTGCTGCCCATGATTGGTCTCCTGAAGATAGCAGCAATGCAATGTCTTGCATTACACTCGGCGATTTGTTGCTCTTCGCGATTGCAATATCACAGCATCCATCGACAGCGGGTAGGTTCGGAAAATACCTAGTCAACGTTGGATTCGTGGGCCTGATTGCTTCGGGATACCAGGGAAGGGTTCTGTGGCTGCCGGCGCGGCTTGTCAGTGGCGGAGTAATTCTCCCCAAAAATGGCATTTTAGAATTTCCCCTGTTTTCATTATGCCGAGCCTGCCGGAATGAACCTCGGCAGGTCGGACGGCGACCAATTCGCCGATGCTGTTCCCTTTGGCGGGAAGGAACGGCGCGGTGATCAAACTCGGGGAAATCGTGATGATTTTGGATCTTCATCGACAGGGCTTGTCCGTTTCTGCCATTGCCCGCCAGCTTGGCGGGCGCCCGAACCGCGGCCCGTCTTCGACGTGATCGTCTCCGCCAGTCAGGAGGTCCGTTCGGGAATCGTCTACGCGACGATGATCGTCATCCTGGTCTTCATCCCGCTTTTCGCGCTTTCGGGGAGTCGCGAGTTCAAGATCGAAACGGTTCTCGTCTGATTCGGGAACTTTGGGTAAGCGACCACGAGAACGTGCTGCGAAACCTTGCTCGTGGTCCACGAAGTTGAAGCACCGACTTGCAGAGCGATATTTACGTCTCTCCATTCCCCACCTCCAGCGTCATGAAACACCCAAACTTGGTGTCCACGAAACCGGCAGCAGGCCACCCGCCTCATTCAAGGCCGTAGGAAGGCTGCAAGCGCCAGGCGAGAGATAAAGAACCCATGACGATAGCCTTTTTGTCGGAACGGATTTATCAATTCGCGGATGGATTGAGGGCGTCCGCTACCGATCTCATGAACCTTTTGGGAAAAAGCTTCATTGCGAAGATGAAGCTCGATGCAAACAAGCAAATGGCGTTCGGGACGATCAGCGGCCATTCCCTTCGCAGCAGTCCATAACTAAGCCACAATGAGAACCCCGCCACCGTCATTGCGTACATTCCAGTGGAGATCCCGCTTGTGTTTCGGGTCCTGATTATTTTCCATGCTTGCGGCACAAAGCTCACCGTCGAGACAAGAGCAGCAACTGTTCCAATGACCAGAGTTGAGTCCATATTTTGCGCCCTCTGATCGACCTTCGAAAGTTTCAGACAAACCGGAGAACGTTTGAAAGTTCGATTATTCCGTCGCCAGAGACGTGGCAGGGGTGACGCGCCATACTGTTCCGCCGACGTCATCTGCCACGAGAAGCGCCCCCTTCGTGTCGACTCTGACACCGACTGGTCGCCCCCGCGCCTCGCCGCGTTCATTCAGAAATCCGGTAAGCACATCCCGCGGCGGTCCAGATGGCTTGCCCTTGGTGAACGGCACGAAGATCACTTTATAGCCGCTGCGGGGGACTCGATTCCAGGATCCATGCTGACCGACAAACGCGCCGCCCTTGAACGAGGCATCAAAAAGTTCGCCTGTCGCGAAGGTCAAGCCAAGCGATGCCGTGTGAGCGCCAAGCGCGTAATCCGGAACAACCGCCTTGGCGACGAGCTCCGCAGACTGCGGCTTGACCCGCGTATCGACGTGATTTTCATAATAGCTGAAGGGCCAGCCATAAAATGCGCCCTCTTTGACCGATGTCATATAGTCGGGGACGAGATCGCTGCCGATTTCGTCGCGTTCATTGACGACGACCCAAAGCGCGTGGCTGTCTGGTTGCCAAGACAAACCGCTGGCGTTGCGAAGCCCGGACGCGAAGACCCGCATCTTGCCGGAATCGCGCTCGATTGCCAGAATGTCGGCCCGAAGGCGCTCTGCCTCAAGACCATTCTCAGCGGCGTTGCTGTTCGAGCCCACGGTGACGTAGAGCGTCTTGCCATCCTCGCTGGCGATCACGTCCTTTGTCCAGTGATGATTAATCGATCCGGCCGGCAAATCGGCGATCTTGACGCCAGCTTCTTTGATTGATGTCTCGCCCGAGTTATAGGGAAATCGAAGCAATGCGTCGGTATCCGCGACGTAGAGGTCATGACCGACCAGCGTCATCCCGAAAGGAGAGTTCAGCCCCGACAAAAAGGTGAATTTCTGATCGGCCACGCCGGTCCCATTAGAATCACGGAGAAGCGTGATTCGGTTTGGACTGCCGAGGCCCGATCCTGCGCCTTTCATGATCCATTTCTGCACTAATCCCCGAAATCCCTTGCTGTCGTCAGGCTTCTCAGGTGCATCCGTTTCGGCGACAAGGACATCTCCATTGGGCAGGACGGCGAGCCAGCGCGGATGTTGCAGTCCGGTCGCGAACGCTTGTACCGCCAAGCCAGCGGCCGGCGACGGTTGCTCCCCGGCTGCCCAACCCACGGCTTTTGCGACATTTATGGTTGGCAATAGAGAGGTTACTGGATTTGGAAGCACCGGGTGTTCGCCATAACCTTGCGCTGCCGGCAATGTGGCTTCGTCTCCACATGCGACGAGCAAGAGAGTAAAACCTAGAACCCCGGCGGTTGTTACGTACGAAACCATTCAACCTCGCTTGGCGATACCGACTCGCTGATTCGCACCCACGTTTAAACAATACGTGCAATTGACAGTCGCGTTTCGATCTCGTTCGTTAAAAGGGCTGAACACCTTCGCCGTCGGGTAGTTCACAATTTATATAGCCATTGACAGGAACGCAACCGGCAACCGAAACGCCTGCGGTCGAAGGAAAAAGTGGTTCTCAGTGTCGATTGATCCTTACATAATCACAACAGCGGCGTTCGAGCACGCCGCTGTTGGCTTTGTTTTAGGCAGCGCGCGTCGAGTTCCGGAGGTCAAGAACGTGGTCGTGATTTTCCTTGACGCCAAAATATTGCCGCTCAACGACAGTCCGGATGTCGGCGGGCAGATCCTTCTTCAAGGCTGCCTCGTAGGCGCTCTTGGCCGCGTCTTCGCTGCGCTCGCATTCCTCCAGGACCGCGTGATCATCCATCGAAGTAATGGATGATTTGAGACCCGTCCAAGCGCGATGAAGAGCTCCGCTTATGGTGCCGGAATCAGATGGGTTCCCCCCGAGAGCTCGAATGTGAGACTCGAGCTCATGAGCTCCTTCGCGACAGCGTGAGGCAGCGGTTTCAAACACAGACTTGAGGTTGGCGTTCTTGACTTGTTCGGCACAGGCTTGAAACCCGTCTTCGCCGTCTTTCGTCGTATTGAGCAGATCATTGAGTGTGGATATAACTTCAGATTTTTCCATTGGTAATTTCTTTCTATCGTTAATGACGATAATGCGCGTTATCTTTTTGCCCGTCATCTGGCAAAATGGGATAAGAGGGCCGCAGTCAAAAAGTTCCGTTCCACCCCGCTTCACAACGCGCGGCGGGGATAATGGAATCGAAGTCGGCGGAGCCTTGGGATTGCGTGTCAAGATACCGCTGGCTGGGGCGAAGCGAGGGCCTGCTTCGAGTGTTTTCCAACCGCCGCCGCGGTTTATCTCCGCCGATCTTTCGGCTCGCCGACGGCCTCGACAAGCATGTCGCGGATATGTTTTTCGTGCGCGATATCATCCTCAATGAACTTCCGAAACCGTCCATTCTTGCGATCCGTGAGCATGGCGGTCGACTCGGCGATGTCGCGGTCGCATTCCTCAATGCGGTCGTAGAGCTGATCCCACTCGACCTTTTCTTCCTTTGTCATCGGACCCTTGAGGATGACCTCGCCTCTTTTAAAGTCAATGACCACATCGTCCGGATGGGGCAGAGGCGCCAAGCCGGTCAACCCTAACCGTTCGCGGCGATCGAGGATCTTTTCCCAATGCTGTTTGTATTCGATCGCCGTCTGCAGATATGTCCGTCGTCAGATGATTTGAGACAGTTTCAGGTTATTCGGAACGGAGGTTCTGGCTCATCGACATTAAAGGTTAAGCGGCCTGCAGTTGGTGC
>NZ_FOSN01000047.1 GCF_900114285.1 Methylocapsa palsarum
GCACCAACTGCAGGCCGCTTAACCTTTAATGTCGATGAGCCAGAACCTCCGTTCCGAATAACCTGAAACTGTCTCAAATCATCTGACGACGGACAGATACGAAGAATTTGCACGAGAGTCCCGAGCAACAACTGCGACCATTCGCACTTTGTCCACATGCTTCGTATGCGCTAGCGCAAGCCTCTGCAAATTGTTTACTGGCTATTGATTGTTTCACCGCGAATTGGCGATCAGATCTAGGCGTGTAGTTCTCCGCGCCATACGACAACGAGGAAAACACGATCAATGATAAAGCAACCGCCAACGTCGTTTTCATCTCTGACCCCTTAGTTTGCAGAAATAATAAGCTTAATCCGATGCTGATACTGCCGGCGTGGCGTCTATGGTCCAGACTAACACCTGTAGCGCAACAGGCGCGGAAGAGAGTAAGAGCGGCTCTTTGGGGCTTTGGTATGGGCCTCCGCGCAGTTGAGGACCGAAGCTTCGCGGTGCGGTGTGTAAAAGTCAAGAATTATGCACCATCAGGAGCCGTAAGGGGAACCCCCGTATTGGAGTTACACCCCCATGGGGGCCGAACGTCCAGCCCGCCGCAAGCGCGACGCGCCAGAACCTGAAAAAAGCGGATTCCTTCATTTGACGGCGAGAGCCGGGGGATGCCGGGCGGGCGGGTTCGCACCGGCGGGGGCGAGCCCCCAAGAGGGGAAAAAGGGAGAAGACCGCCTTGCGGCGGCCTGTCCCTGCTGCGGGTTAATATTCGCTCGGCAGCAAGATCGTTTTGTTCGTGAAATAGAAGCCGATCTCCTCAAGCGGGAAATCGGTGTACTCGATGACCTTGCTGAACACGGCGCGTCCGTTGCCGTCCTCGCAGGTGAGCGTGGCGGTGTGATCGGGCTTGACCTTGAGCTTCCAGAACTGAAACTCCTCGGACGCAACCCGCTTTTCGCCGCGCTGCGCGAAGGCGATTTCATCAATGAGCCAATAGGCCCCGGCTGTCTGGGCGACATACGCCACGCCATCGGTGTAAAGAACGTCGCGCACCAGCCCGTGGCGATACCAGTTGTCGGTTCCGGTGAATTGGGCAAGGTCGGCTTTGGTGAGTGTTTTCGTATCGGTCATGGTCGTTTTCCCTTTGCTGCGGGCCGCGTGATTGCGGCCTCGTGGGGCAAAAGGGAGCGGTGCCAGGGGGCGAGGGATCAAACGCCGCACGTCAGTGCGCCGCGAAGCGGGGCGGAGCTGCACAAGCGCAGTGCGGAAGCGAGCCGGGTTGATCCCGAGACGGCACCGGTCACAGTCCCCACAAAAGAGGCCGTCCGCGAGCCCGCCGGGGGAACGATTCAAATGAGGGATGCGGAGATATTCAGCGGGTCAGGACAGTGCCCGAGAGCGAGGCCACGCTTTTACGCGCGGCCTTTCGAAAATTTCTTCGGGACAAGCATGTGAATCCGGTCATGCCCGAGCGGCCAATAGATGAGAAAGGTCGCGTCCGGATATTCCTCGGACTTGCACCGCAATTCGACCGGCTCATCCCGGATGATCTCGATTCCGTTGGCGGCGGCCTGCGATTTGAAAAAAGTTTCAAGCTGCGCCGGGGCCTCCACCATTGCCAGCTCGGATAGCGGCAAACGCTCGTCGTTGAACGGATAAAGGCCGTCTGGAAGCCCCGCAGGAGTATCGCCAATCAATGCCTTATTCCTTTTAAGCAGCAGGCAGATTTATAAGACGAATATCCGCAATAAAACTCTCGAACGTCAGAAGATGCGGCTTTACGGCATCGGGATATGAATCATGAATTCCGGCGGGTACGACAAGCTGGACGCCCGCCTCCTGCATCTCCCTGAACTGCCCCTCCGAAACGCCTTCCTGGAGGGTGAGCAGGTGCTTTGTGCTGATCCTGTTAGCCTCATTGATCACCTGTCGCCAGCGGTCCTTGCATGTAGTCTTGGCCGCAAGCATCCGCAGTCGGTCAGCCGGGAACGCCTGGTTCTCATAAGCGGCCTGTGACGGAAACAGGAAGTCCGGCCTTTTGCCATTTTCGATGACCGGCTTGTGCTGAAACTCGACGCCGGAACGAAGCCCCTCCTCCGTGAAAATCTCGCGGGCGTGAAGCTCAAGCGAATTCCCAGACCGTGATTTCCGGCTCTGAAGGATGGTTTGCGCAAGGCCAATGAACCCTTCGACAGAGCTAAAGCCCGTGGCGATACGCGGCAGATAGACCGCCTGTTCGACGCTCAGGAAAAGCTCGTATTCACAGTCACGGCGGCGGACAAGCCGCACGTCTGGATTCATCCCCGTCGGCGGCCGGAACTCGACAGTTCTGCGGATGATTTCCTCGCCGGTCGGAAAGCGCTCGATCCAGGCTGCCGGGATTTCGTCAGGAGAAAGAGCGCAGCTGGTGCGGGTGGCGGGCGGCCGTCCTTCCTGACGGCCCGTCGCCGGTGTCCAGATGGTAAACTTGCCGGGCTCAACGGGTCCGATACGATCCTCGATAAGGTCTTCCTCGGTGGCGTGACGGCAGACCCAGACATGACACTGGGTCGCGCTCCCCAACGCGTCCAGAACGAAAGCAAAAACCGCAAGAGCCCCCGTGCTGTCGGGATCAAGAAGCGCGGACTGCCTGCCGCCGAAATTGGTCAGGCGAGATTCATCGCGGGTCCCCTCCCCGCGTCGGCGCGTGTTGTAATAGACAGCGCGGACTTCCCTGTGATCCGCGTGTGAATCAATATAAAGGTCGAACCGGTGATCCGGATTCTTCACGTCGATCCTGGCAATCATCGGAAAGATGCTGAACAGAAACTCCTTCGGGATGTAAGGACCGGCCTGGTGCGCGTTTGTCGCCAGCGTGTCGTTGGCGGAAAGCCGCTTCACGAACCAGACCACGCCCGGTTTCATGTATTCGTCGAGCCAGTCCGTAAGATCGGCAAGGGCCATCACGAGGCCCCCCGAATTTCACCGGAAGGCGCGGCGCTGCGAACCCATGCTGCCGCATCATCAACTGCATTCGTGATGCCCGCTGTCCGGCCGCGCAACGCGCATTCCCAAACGGTAAGGGTGCGCCAGCCGCCAGCCGCCAGCTCGGCCCGCACCTTGGCGTCCCTCGTCTGATTCCCCTTGATCTTGGCCTGCCAGAATTCGCGGCGGGTGTCGGGAAGGCGAAACAGGTGGCAGTCATGCCCGTGCCAGAAGCATCCATGAATGAAAAGAGCCGCACGGAAGCGGGGAAGCACGATGTCGGGACGGCCAGCAACGTCTCGCGGATGCAGCCGGAACCGCAGCCCCCTTGCGTGAAGTCCCCGCCGAACGATCATTTCCGGCTTTGTGTTTTGTGAGCGGATGCCAGCCATCATCCGGCTGCGGGTCTGCGAATCGACAATATCAGGCACTGGCGCGGCGGCTCCCGTGCGGCTTGCGATCCGCGACTGCGTCAAGAATGAAGGGGGCCATATGGTGCGCGACCTTTTCGACAACCGGTACGACGACGGCGTTGCCAAACTGCTTGTAGGCCTGGGTATCGGAAACGACGATCTTCATCGGCTTCCCTCCTGGCGCGTCAAAGCCCATGAGACGGGCGCACTCCCTCGGGGTCAGTCTCCGGGGAGGTTTTCCAACCTGGCGGATAAGGATTTCAGAGCCGTCCTTGTAGTAGCGGGCTGACAATGTCCGGGCGACGTCGTCCGGACCGAAAAGGCCAAAGCCGAAGCCGTTGCCCTTCTGCCGGTGCTTCTCGGCATAATTCCTGAGGTAGGACCATAAATGGTCCGAAAGCGTGTAGCGCGGAGATACCTGGGCCTGTCGGCCTGCCGTAAAGTGCCCTTCCGGCTTTTCCGTGCCGTTTCCAGGATGCAGGATCGACCGTAGCAATGGCCCGCTCAGCGGATCGGGGATCGCCATTCCATCGAAGCTGAACCCGCAATCCTTCCTGAACCCCGCGATGAAGATGCGTTCCCGGTGCTGTGGCACGAATGACTTCGCGTCAATGACTTTGGCCTGGATATGATAGCCCAGTTCCTTTTCCAGCACGGCGCGGATTACGCGGAAGGTCTGACCGCGATCATGATTTACAAGATTTTTGACGTTCTCCAGGAGAAAGGCTTTCGGCTCGTGGTGCTTGATAATCCGCGCCACGTCGAAAAACAGGGTTCCCTGGGCCTCACATGCGAAACCGTGCGGCCGACTCAGTGCGTTCTTCTTTGACACTCCGGCGATAGAGAACGGCTGACAGGGGAAACCCGCAAGAAGAACATCGTGCGGCGGAATAGCCTTCTCGTTCACTGCACGGATGTCGTCGGCAAACTCGTGTGCATCGTCCGGAAAATTGGCGAGATAGGTTTCCTTGCTGTATTTGTCCCATTCGCAGGTGAAGACGCAGGTCCCTCCGATGCTTTCGAAGCCCCGGCGCAATCCACCTATGCCAGCAAAAAGATCAATTAAGGTGAATGCATCCAGCTTCTGACCGTGATCTTTGCCCATTGGCTTGATCGCCCTGAGCAGGTCCAGCACTGCCTTGCGCGGCCGGGTGTCTCCCTTTTCCCACCGGTAGGCCGTTCGCTCGGCATAACCTGTCAGCGTTGCGGCTTCCGCAACGCTGAGTCCGGCCTGCTGGCGAAGTGTTATAAATTCATTCAAGGCGCTGTCCTCTGGGAGCTTTTCTGACAGGCTGACAGATTCGCGCCCCCTGAACAAGAGCGGAACATTCTTGTCCAGAACTATTATCCGTACAGCGCGGTTTCGGTTTTGTGGCGAGAAAATGCAGCTCGATGCTTCGAACCTGGACAGTCAAAAACCCTGGCAAAGCGTCTGATTTGATCGGACAGAAGGGTTCCAAATTCGGCTTGTCGCCCGATGCGCCGCGTGGAGCCTGAAGGGGAGGCGCATCCCATAAGCTCTGGCCATGGACCGGGCAACTATCAGAGTTTCACGGCAAACTTCCTAAGACTCTGGATCGCGGATTCGCGTACGCTTACGATCCCGTGAGCGAACCCGCTTCGAGTAGTTGCCAGTGGGGTCCATTTTCTTTGCACCCCGGTGAGCGCCCTAACATCGCAAAATCTTTCTCTGGAGGCTTTCGAGCAGAAGTGTCCGTCGTCAGATGATTTGAGACAGTTTCAGGTTATTCGGAACGGAGGTTCTGGCTCATCGACATTAAAGGTTAAGCGGCCTGCAGTTGGTGC
>NZ_FOSN01000059.1 GCF_900114285.1 Methylocapsa palsarum
CCGCCCGGCGCGATCAGCGCCTGTGTATACGTCGTTCCGGCCGCGTCGAGGGGCTTCGCCAGCGCGTAATGGCCGGCGAGGTTGCTGTTGACGCCCAGCACGTCGCTCATCGAATAAAGCAGCGTGTAGCTTTGGCTGTTGATCGTCAGCGCCGGGCCGGTGTTGGGCGCGCCGGTGAATTGCACGCTGGCGCCCTGTCCGAACGACAGCAGCGCCAGCGTCGGGATCGTCGGGTCCGCCGCCGCCTTGAGGCTGAGCTGGGCCGCGCCCTTGATCGTCACCGGCGCGTTGATCGCGATGGCGTGGTAGGCGTCGAGGGTGAGGCTCTGCGAACTCGACCACGAAATCGCCGAGGCGATGGTGATGTCGCCGGCGCCCGGCGTCTGAACCCCCGGCCCGGAGGCGCCGCCCGCCGTCGTTTGCAGAGTGACGTTGGTGGACGCCAGATTGCCGGAGATCGTATTCGCCGCGGCCGCGCCGACGGTCAGATTGACCGGATCGATCAGCCACGTCCCGGCCGCGCCCCGCGGCGCCGACGTATCGACGGCGATCCCGGCGAAATCGACGGTCTTGCCGGAGGTCTCGACCGTTCCGCCGCCGCCGCCCGAGGCGCCGCCGCGTGCCGAAATCCCGCCCTTGACGCTCGTCGCGCCGTCCGACCAGATGACGACCGAGCCGCCCTTGCCGTTCGCCGTCGCGTCGGCCCTGATCGAGGTCGCCGCGTCAACGCTGACGCCCGCCGCATGGGCGAGCTTGCCTGTTCCCTGCGGGCCGCCGCCCATCCGAATTCTGCCGCCGCCGGCGCCCCCCGAGACATCGACCTCGGCGCCGCGCAGCGCGATCTCCCTGCCGGTGATGGCTATGCGGCCGCCCTTGCCCAGATCGCCTTTGCCGGCAACGCTGGAGGCGTCGAGCCTGCCCGAGACATTGACCGCCCCGCCCGCGCCGCCGCCGATGACGATCGCGCCCGAATGGCCGCCGATGCTGCGGGCCTGCACCAGGCCGCTGATGTTGACGGCGTTGCGGGCCGCCTCGCGCGCCGTGGCCGCCTCGATCACGACGAGGCCGCCGTCGGCCTTGATCGTTCCGGTGTTGCTGACGAGGGCCTCCTTGCCGTTGAAACGGGTGGGCGCCGCGACCTTGAGGAAGCCGTTGCCGGAGAAATCAAGCGTCGCGGTTTCGCCGGAGCCGAGCCCGACCTTGCCCATCGGCGCGAGGATCTTCCCGGAATTCGACACGGCGCCGCCGATCAGCGCGGCGTACCCGCCGCGCCCGACGCTGATCACGCCGTCGTTGGTCACCGCCTTCGAGGCGCCGCCGCCCTTGAATTTCAGTCTGGCCCCGCCGTTGAGGAAATCACTGTCCGAGACGCCGAGCGTCGAGGCGACGAAACCGGCGGCCCTGACCACGCCCGTCTTTGTGATCGCGACGCCGTTGGGATTGACGAGGTAGACCTGACCGTTGGCGTTGAGCCGTCCGGCGATGGTCGAGGGCGTCGAACCGGTCACCCGGTTGAGCAGCGCCGCGGATGAATCGGGTTGATGAATGTTGACGGTGTTGCCCTGGCCGATCGAAAAGCCCTGCCAGTTGACGATGGCCCCCTGGCTGGACTGGCGAATGTTCAGCGTATTGCCCGAAGGCGGAGAAATCGTCACCAAGCCGGAGACCGCCCGCCCGCCCGTCGGCAGGCTCTGGGCGAAGGCTCCCCCGCCGCTCAGTGCCGTCGACGCCAGAAGAGCAAGCGTCAGACGGCAATGACTAAATCCCATGAAGTCCCCCTTGAAGACGGTAGTCTGCCACGCCGTTGGCGTTCCAGCTAGTGCTAGCCTTTTTGAGATCGATCCATACAGGAAGTGATTAAATCGCGCTCAGAAGTCGTTCGGCCCTCGTTTCAAATTCACGAAAAGCCGCCATCGCCTGATCGTCAGTGATTTCACCTTCGGGGGTCTGGGTCAATCGGTTATGGCAGAGGCGACCTAGCGTCAGCTGATCCCCGGATCTGAGAGCCTCTTCGAACCGACGGTTCCCCCGTTCCAGTAGCGCTGATCTTTGCGCCGCATGGCCGCGACGCGGCGGTTGCGAAAGCGCTTTTGGGGGAAGCAGGGATCCGTTCGGCCGTCTGCGCAAACCTCCTTGAGTTCGAGAACAGGCTGGACGAGGACGCTTCCTTCGCCGTCGTCACCGACGAGGCGGTGCGTTTCCACGATCTTCGCGGGATTGCGGCGCGCCTCGCGGCGCAGCCGGCATGGTCCGACTTGCCTTTCATCTTGCTGACCCGACGCGCCCTTGGCCCAGACAGCCCGCAGGCGAGGGCGCTGTACGAGACTGCCGGCACGCAAGAAATCCTGTCAGCCGCCGAACGGCTATTAATGCCATCTCGCGGCTCTTATAAATCAACACAGCGTTTCGAAACAGATAAACTGGCCCCA
>NZ_FOSN01000021.1 GCF_900114285.1 Methylocapsa palsarum
ATCCTTGGCCGCAACGAAATGCGGAACGTTCGGCACCTCGGAAAAGAACGTTCCGGCCGGATAGGGCATCAATTTGCTGTCGTCAAATTGGTCGCAGAGAATGGCGGAGAAGCTGGCGTCAGGCTCCGCAAAGCCAAGTCGGAGAGCGCCGCGGAACTCACCCATCAAATCGAGGCCTTGGATGATAAGATCACTCAAATCAGCGTCACCGGTGAGCCCAGCCCCGAAACCGGCATGAATCAGTTGCGGAAAGCGTTGGCCAAAAATCAACGAACGAAGCTCAAGAACCGGCGCACAAAGATCAAAAGCGAGGAGTCGAAGTGAGCAAGGGCGTCGAAATCGAATTTCTTCCAATCGACGACGATCATGTCCGGGCGAGGATCAGTTGGCGTGAACAGGATGCCCGGGGGAGGCACGCTGACGGTTTAACGAGAGACTCAAGGCCGATGCGCTGGCTCTAGCAGTGCGCTTCGCCCCGATCGTTCGCCGACACGATCCAGGGCTGAGGATCCCAGATCAAAACCATAACCTTAGGGACCGACGCCGTGACGCTCTCGAAAGTATTCAACCTTGTCGCTGCCGTTCTGGGCATGCTCGGCGCTCTCATACTGTACAAAGGCTCCTTCGCCTATGAATCCCCAGGAGCTTACATGGACAACGCCATGGTCGACGCCATGCGTTCACGGAATACGCGCAGACTATTTGCTCAGCGCCTTGGGCTCGGCCTTATCTCGGCTAGCTTCGCCTTGCAGATCGCAGCGCTATTGCTCGAATGATCGGCGGCTGCCGGCGTAGAGTTCATGGCCGAGAATGGCGAAGGGGCAGGCGTGAGGTTGTAGATGGGCACTTATGAAGCGTCTCGACTCGGCACCGGGGGGAACCACGGCGCCAGCGCCTCGCGATCATCGGCGTCTTTCATAAGCGTAACTGCGATCAAAATCTCGCTTAAACGCCTCGGCGGCCTCGGCTTATGTGAAAGGCTAACCAGCATAGTGAGTGCTTCCGCGCATCCAGACAAGAGCCGGCACCTGACCGGGTAAGAATGCACTCTCCGTCTTGAGCCGGTAGTGGGTCTTCAAACCGACCCACTACCCTTTGGTGCATAGGCAAAGAATTATAGCGCCGGGGTCAAAGCCAACCCGGCTTTCACGCTTCTGAAAACCGAACCGCTCCTGATGCCTTGAATTGGTGGTTAATCGATCGATGGTAGCGTCAAGCTTGGCCCGTTAGCGTCTCCAAGGAAAGGCTGCGTAAACGGCGAGACAACGCAGCCCCCAGTCTGAGGATCATTAACCCCACCGCAGATGGTCGAGCCCGGATCGACCGCGACGAACTCTATCTGATGCCCGTTGGTCAGCTTGATGATGAAGGGGGACGCCGCTGCCGGGCAGGAGCCGCTCGCGTCGTATTGCGCCGGCGAGGACCCCTCCTCCTTGAAGGGCGCGCCGGATGTCAAGTCGCGCGTCCAGTAATGTACTGTCCGTTTTTCGGTTTGGCAGTTGAACACCGCGAGCTGGCTATAGCCTTTTGGAGGGGGCGCCGCCACCGCCTGGCAAAGAGCCCCCGGCGTCTGCACCTTAAGCGATGAGACAAGGTCGTTCTCGGCAATTAAGGGACTGTCGCTCGTATATTTCGAGCACATCGTGCCGAAGTTCTCGCCAGTGCAAATGCACGCCTGCGCGCCTGGTCCAAGTTCGAGCGATGAAATCGATTTATCGTCGAGGCCGATATGCGTATGGTCGTTATAATCGCCAACGCCGAGGCTTACGCAGGGCGCTAGAAAATCGGCGTGCATGAAGAACGAGGCTTGATTGGCGCGCGGCACGCAATCCCTAGCGCCGCGCGGCTGCACCTTCAGCGCCGTGATGGAGTCGTTGGGAACGCGGTCGCCACTTAGAAATCTGACGTCCGAGGTCAAGAGGATGCAATCGCCCTTGAACTGCGCATCGGTGCAGATCTCGACCTGCGCCTTACCGCCGATCCTCACCGAAGAGATCGAATCATTGGGCAGGCCGATCGCCTCCGATGTTGGATAATCGCCGATATTCTTCACCACGCAATTGCCGAGGAAATCAGCATTCGTGAAAAAGGACGCCTGATTTTCCGCGGGCTGGCATTCGCTGGTTCCGCGCGCCTGGACTTTCGCCGAGGAAATCTGGTCGTTGCCCACGCGGCTATCGTTGACGAAGGGAACATCCGCGGTGACCAGAATGCAATCACCCTGGAACCCTATATCTTTGCAGACGACCACCTGAACATTGGCGCCGACGTGGATAGCCGAGATTGAGTTGTCGCGGAGCCCGATCGCGCCTGAATTCGTATAGTCCCCGATCTCCTTGACGACGCAGGAACCGAGAAAATCGGCGTTCGTATAGAAGGAAACCTGATTGGCGTTGGGAATGCATTCAGCGAAGCCGAGCGGTTGCACCCTCAACGAGGTCGTGTTGTCATTGCCGACACGGTTGTCATGAACGAAGGACTCGCTCGCCTTCAACAGAATGCAGTCGCCGCCAAAATTGACATCCTTGCAGAGGACAACCTGCACATTGGCTCCGAGCTTGACCGACGAAATTGAATCGTTCGGCAGACCGATTGCGTTCGCATTGGGATAGTTGCCGACGCCCCTCACCGAGCAGGACCCGCCAAAATTGGCGTCCTTGAAAAATGCAGCCTGGTCGGCGCCGGGGTTGCACGCTGCGTAAGCGGCCGGACTAAACAATACCGTCAAAAGGAGCGCGCCTATTGCGACAACGCCACGCTTGTCAAGCAAGACTGACATCTTACCGAAAAATTCCTGGCCCATAGAGTCGCTCCTATATACGTAAATTTGCTGCCCACCTCCCTATTATCGCCAATCTCCCGTCGCGTCGTCCGCTGAACGGGTGAAACGGAGGAAGTGACACCATCAATTCGTACGACCGGTTCCATAACGGTCGCTTGTCACTCCCGTTCCTTGGGTCCTGCACGGTCGGTCATCAACAGCGCGTCGAAGCTTTTCCTCTTTCTACAAAAACCTCTCTTGCGTGTGTTTTTAGAGGAACAGCACGAGCGCTGCAGTGCAATATGGGTTGCAAATAAAGCGGCTGCCAGCATTGCTGCAAGGCCAAAGGCGATCGGCCTACTATCGCGGCAACCAACGCCGCCCTCGCCACGTTCACCGCGAAGTTAATGAAGGAGGTTTAGATGTGCACCCAAATTCGCCTCGCGGCCATGTGTTTGATTTTGTCGGTGGCTTTCGCCTCGGCGCAGCAGGCGGGAGTTACGACAGGTCCAGCTTCAGGAACGAATATTGAGCCCAGCACAGCAATTCAAAAGGACGCCTCCGGGCGCAGCGCGACAGAAGCCGGCGCGCCCGGTGTCGAGGCGAAGCCGGGCTCGGAGGGCGGCAGATCGCCCGAAAAGTCCGATCAATCCAAAATGAAGTAAATTCGTCAACACAGAACGCCGCGACGCGCGCGACCGCAGCCCTGTGAGGAACGGCGGAGGTTCTTTGGCGCGTGGCCGGAGAACGTGCTCCGGCTTATCCCTATCGCGAGCCACGCGCTCGGGAGGCGCAGGGGCTGCCTGAGCTGATCGGCGCTGTGGTTTTTGAGCAGGGTTGAAGGCCCACAAAAAAGCCGCTCATTTCTTTCGAAGAGCGGCTAGTTAAGGTTTTAGGGCGGCTCGTAGGGAGGAGATACGGGCCGCCCGCCCGCAACCTTTGAGGCACTTCAATTAATCCCAAAGCCGGGCTGAAGTTTCGCTGGCGCTAAAAATTCCATCGCCGCCCCCGCAGTCGCGACTAAAGCAGCCTGCCGGCATCGACAGGCTTTTTTGTCAGAATCGCGCCGACCTACCGCGTGCTTGGAAACCGTCGCGGCGCGCCGGCGGTCGAATACTGCAGCCGATCCCCGGACGGTCACGCCTCGCCCGCCGCATTTCGCGCAAACAAAGCGCCGCGCCTTCGGAATGTCGATCAGGATTAAATCGTCCGGCAGCTGGAGCGCGTCGGACAAAGCCGGAAATGCCGAGCGCGCGATGTGTCCGATCGTCGGGAGCTGGCCTAGCATGACCCGGAAGCCGCGAGAGGCATGGTTTCGGGCTGGTCACTTTTCGCGCCTGAGGCGACGATTTTTAACAGATCGTTGGACGCGGGCCTTTGCAGCGCCGTCGCTTCTTCGATCCGCCGAGCCAAATGTCCCATTCTTCGGGCGTCGTGAGCAGAACGGGCATGGCCTTGGCGTGAATTGGCCGGACGGTCTCGTTCGCCTCCGTCGTCAGGAACGAAAACGTGCGATGCTCCCGCGCCTCGCCCTTGCGTTCGCCGGTCCAGAGCCGCCAGATCCCGGCGAAGGCGAACAGCGGCCGGCGTTCGTCGAGAGCAAACCAGTTCGTGACCTTCGGCCGGCTGTCCGTCCATTCGCAGAACGACGTCGCCGGCACGAGGCACCGCCATTCGGCCTTGAGCCAGCCGCGCCAATAGGGCGAGCCCAGATTGCGGACATTGGTGACCGGCACTTTGCCGAGATTCGGCGGCGGTGGAAATCCCCAGCGCATCAAGGAAAGCTCGCGTTCTCCGTCTGGCGCGAGGCGCACGACGGGAGCCATCGTGTCAGGATAGATCGCCGGCAAAAGCGGCAGATTGCCGGACAGGTCGCGCCGGACCCTGAAGAGCTGCCGCATCGCGTCCTGGCTTCGGGTCAGCGAATAAAGATTGCACATTCGGAGAATTGAGCGGTTTTTCGGGGCCCGGTCAAAGCTTGGCTACGCGAAGAGTCCTCCCCTCCCCGCCCCCGCGCGAAGATGGCTTCGATCTAGCGTCATCGCCGAATTCCTTCGTCTCTGAACTTTGCGAGCAAAGAAGCGTTCTGGGGCCTTATCAGGAGGCGGTCAAATGGCGATGCTTGAGATGGATACGAAAGACAGTGAGAATCTTCCCGTTCCGTGTGTCCCTTGCGAGGTTACCGACAATAGCTTAGCCGCCCTGGCCGGGCTTTTCTTGGCCGTTTGCTTCGGTACGGCGGTTTTGGGAACGGCCTTCGCCATGGTGCCGCCCCCGATCCACGGATTCACGAGCCCAGTGCAGTAGCGGCGCCGAGCATCGGCTGCGGTCGCGGGGCGTCGTCTTCCTTCGCGTGCATCCGCGCACCGAAGCGCTGCGTGGCGAGGTCTATCTCAATTCTAGGCCTCCCAGCCTACCCTTGGCCCCGTTGCAAATTAATGCGGCGGGGCCTTTTTGCTTCTCCCGCAGCGTTACCGTCGGGGCGACGCCGATCGGTAAGGCCTGCGGAGACCAACGTGGGGTGTTATTTGTCCGTCTCCGGCGTCGCTAGGCCGCCTATACGGATAAGTGCGGCCGCTTGTGTTAGGCGATCCTGGTGGGCGCGTTCCGCATCTGTCGGGTTTGGAGGCAGCGGCCCAATCTCGCGATCTATGCGCGCGTAGTCTTCCTGAGCCGGCTTAACAGGCACAATAGGCGTGGCGAACATATTGGGGCTCATTGCTTGGGCAAGCTCTTTTGGGCCGTGCTCGGCCGGCGCGATCGGGGGCTTCGGCCCGCCCCCCTTCACGGCGGCCTCCTTCGCCTTTGCACCGTCGATAAGGAGGCTCGCTATTAGGTGGAGCTTGTCAGGCTCTTTGATCTCATCAACCAGCGCGCGGGCAATTTCCGCCGCTGTGTTCTTCGCAGGCTCGATCCGCAAACCCGCGGGCTTGACGGGCGGCCTGGTCGGCTGTTTGGGTTCGGTCATACCTAGAACATAGCACCGGGAGGACGGATTGGCCATGAAATGTCGATAAAGGTCAGACGTCCGGCAGATGCGTCGATTCGACCCGCCAGCTGCGGGGATGGAGTGGACGCTCGTAGTCCGAGACGAAGCCGGCCATGCCCCAGCGCGAATGTCGGCGAGCGTTGGGAGCTGGCTTCGATCTGGCGTCATGGCCTAAGACGGCTGCGACGAGGCGGCTAAAATTTGCCATCAACTAAAAATATGCAGGCGTCAATAAAAGAGCCGCCAGCATTGCTGCAAGCGGCCCAAGTCATGGGAGGAAACGCCCAAGGAGGGCATCCAGGAGCAAGCAAAAGATGTGCCGCGCAAGTGGCCAATTGCGGCCTGTTCGCGGGCTTGGCGCGGGTTTGGCGTCCCCGCGAGGTCTTGGAACGGTCCGCTCTGCTCACCGATAACCGCGCCCTCACCGACAAGCTGGTGAGCCAATGCGCGGACCTCGACGTTTTCCTGTAAACTCAGAAGAAAACGCCTGAGACCTTCGACGGTGGAAATTGAAGTCATGAAGTGGATTCTCTTTCAGACCACTATTATTAGTGTAATTTGTTGGGTAGTTTGGCCTGAAATCGCGCGCGGCCGCATCGATTTTATTGCTTTTTCAGTATTGGTTGCGTGGCTATTGACCGACGGTATTTCAGAAGCGGTAGACGGAACAAAACGTCTATGGCCTCGATTGCGAAATCGAACCCGTGCGGCCGGCAAGAAGAGCAGCGGCGAGGTCACGTTCCGCCCGCCCAACGGGGGCGGCGCGCTGGGCAGCTCCGATAGCAGCGAACGCTTCCTCAGGATTGGCAAGAAGAGCATTCGCAAGAGCCGATGAACGGCTGCCAAGCCGCGCGCGGGTCAGAGCGTCGGACGCTTTCCCCCAGATCGCGCCGGGGCTCAGCGTCATCAAGGCCTGCCCGAGCGCAGCGGCCGAACCCGGTTCGGATAGATTTTTTAGATCTTCCGCATTAAAAGCGGTGAGCGACCCTGGCGCTTGACGCTTCCCCGTGGCTTCGAGCGCCGTCAGCAAGTCGTGAACATCGGGGGCAACCGCCGCGCCGTTCGGGAGAGCCGTCAGACCGGCGTTCAAAGTCTCTCGCTGCAAAGGGTTCCCGGCAATCTGAGCGGCAAATTTAGCGCCGCCCCATTGGTTGTCGCCGGGGATATTATTCTGGCTGGCTTCAGAAAAGGCCGTCGCTAGATGTTGTCGCGCGAGCGCCGACGCGATAGCTGGGTTCTGCTGGTTCAAATGGCCGATCGCCTGCGACGTCTCGTCAGCCGCTCCTTCAAGTGGCGCTGACGGGAACAGCGCCGCGGTCTGCGCGCGAACAGCCGGCGTCTGGCTCATCGTCCCGAGCGGGCCAGCCTGCAACGGATCGAGGAATTGCTGGCGTCCAGCCCTCTGAAGTTGAAGCGCCGCGTCGTAATCTCCGCTGCCGCCGCGCGCCGGATCACGTGCAATGTCTCGTGCGTCTCGGGCACCGCCGCCATACGTCGCGGCCTCTTGCGGCTGAAAGCCTGGGTTTGCGGCGTTAGAGAGCGCCTGCCCCCGCGCCCGCATGTCCTTCGTCACCGCATCAATGACGCCGATCGAATTGTCTGGCAAATGAGCGTATTGCGGCGCCAAAACCGGATTAGCGCGGAGTCTGTTCAGCGACGCCTGAAAAGCCGGATTGGTCGCAATTGGCGCAAAATCGTGAGGGTCGATCTGCTGCGTCTCTGCGGCTTGATAATAGGGTCGAGACGCTTGATTGATCTGCCCATTGACGCCTTCGATTGCGTTGCCGGCCGCTTCCTGCCCCTGCATCCCGAGGACGGATGGCTGCGTCGTCGCGGGCGCGATCCGATCCAGCGTATCGTTGACGGCGCCTGCCACTTGGCCAGGCCGAGCGGCCATCGCGGGAGCCATGATCTCCCCACCTTCCCGCGTTCCTTCGACGAGACGCTGAACGCGGCCCATCTGCGTCGCCCCGCCGCTCGGCTGCTGGATCGCTTCGGCTGAGGTTAGCCGAATCCCGCGTTGCGCAGCACTCTCCATGATTTGCTGGGCTGCCTGCATCGTTTGTGGATCGACCCCGCGCGTGGCGTTCGCGAGCATTGACTGTTCGACGCTCGGGCCGGTCGCGAATGACGCTGCACCGCCAGCCAAGACAGGAGCGATGGCGCGCGCCGCGCCTTCATAAGGCGTTCCCGCCGTTGCCTGCCCGGCCGCTTCGGAGGCGACGCCAGGAATGACGCCAAATCGTAGCGGCGATCCTCCAGCTGCGGCCAGAGGTAAGAACTGCCCTACGGCGTCGGCATAGAGGCCCGCTTCGGTTTGCGGCTGATGATAAGGGCCTGTCACGCCTTGCACTACCCTATCGATCTGAGCCGAATTAGGCATCGCGAAGCTATCTGCCGCGCGCGCGACGCGGCCCAGCAGACTTGGATCGGCGTTTGCGTCAACGGGAGGCACGGGCTTATTAACATCGGCAAGCAGGTCAGCTGCGGTTTTTCCAGGTGGAAGCTGGCCGGTATGTTCGAGACCGTAAGCAGCTAATCCCTGTGACAAATTCGATAATAAATCCCGCGCATCGCCGATCAGGCTCGGGATATGGGCGATTCCCTTCCCGAGCCCTGTGAGGCCGCTTTGCGCAATGTCCTTCGCAGCATCCCACGCGCCAGGGCCGGCGTCTGCAAATGGATCATGATCGACCTGCGTGATCGTGCCGCCAGCCTGAGCTGGCGCTGCGTCTGCGAAAGGATCGTAGTCGATAGCGGAAACCGGCATTACGGACTCCACTTCAGGAATTTGCCGGGCCGACTCGGGTCGGGCGCATAGAACCCTCCGTCCTTTGCCTGCTTGAACCCTGCTGGCGGGGCCGCCCCGGACGCGCCCGGGCCACTCTCCGGCAGCGATAATTGCAATCTAGGCGGCGGCAGGTTCTGGATTTCCGTCATCCGATGCTGGGCCGGTTTCGTCGTGTCGCCGGCGATCTTCCCGATTTGCGCTTGATATTGACCCATGAGTTCGAGGTTTTTCACCGCGATCTCACGACCCTGCGGCGTCGTCATGAGACCGCCCAGCGCATTTTTAAATGATCCGGCAAGCGCTGGGTTGGGCGCCAAGGCATCGATTGCTGAATTATAAGCCTGGATGTCGGTCAGGCCCGGCGTCGCCATTCCATATTCGCCGAGCACCTTCTGGACCGACGGAATGACGCCGTAACCGGCCTTCTTGCCAAGTTCTTCCACCGAGCCAAGCTGACCAAGTGCGCCTGCAGCTTTAACGCCTTGATCCTTGTAATTCGCGAGCGCATGGACGGACTGCCCTAGTTCTTCGGCTCGCGCCGCATTCTCCTGGTTCTGCTGGATGATTGAACCAACTGCGGAATGTGGCCCCAAAATCGCAGATCCGACATCGTCCGTGCCCGCAGCCGGAACGCTAGGCGCCGCTCCTCGAACAGTCGGCACGGCGACGCTGTTGGTCGGGTTTTGACCGGAGCCGCCAAGTACGGTCGGAATTTCGCCGGTCGGGCCGACGTGGCTGAGGACGCCGCCATGGAAGATCGGCGCGGCAGGAGCCTGATTCTGATAACTCACTGAGGTATTACCAAGAGCATCAGTCATTGCTTTCGGCGCAATCGTATCAAGCAATTGATGCTTAATGCCGGGATCAATATTAGGGTTGGCGAGCACCGCGCCAATTGCAGCGGCAGAAACCGGAAGGGCGCTTCGCGGGCCGGCCTGGATAGGGGCCTGCGGAGCGCCTTGGGCGACTTGAGCCGCTGGCGCGGGGGCGCTATCTGGCGTCGGAACTGGCCCGGCGAGCTGCGTGCGGCCCTGCGGGGCGCCGCCGATGCCTTGATTATCGGCGATTCCTACCGCGCGGGCGCCATGCCAAGCGCCCCACCCATTTTTCGCGGCGTTGTCGAGCGCGAAATCGGTCTGCGCCTTCCACGTGCTTGGATCGCGCGCGTCGAGGCCGGTTTGTTTGGTGAAGTCGTCACCCATGCCGGGCGTCGCGTTGCCGCCAGAAGCGACGCCGCCATAATGGAGCTGAAAGGGTCCAAAAGATGAATTCTGGTCGCCAGCGTAGGCCGATGCGCCGAGGCCTTCACTGCGGGCGACGCGGACCGCGGTGTCAGGATCGATGCCGCGCTGCTGCGCCGCTTGCCGAATGTAGGCTTCCTGTTCGGTCGGAGCGATGCTGGACTGCGGCCCTGCGGCGCCCGGTGCCCCGGCGGGGGCCACAGGAGGCGAATATGCCGCTCCAGCGGCGTCCGTCAGCTGCTTCTGATTCAGGGCGCGGGACGCCTGCTCCTGCTGATCCGCCATGTATTGCGCGTTGCCGCCGACCAATGCGCGCGCGAGCGAGCCGAACCCCTGCGCCCAGTTGGCGACCGGCGTCGGATGCAGCATTTCCTGCGCATAGGCATAAAGCTGCTGACGCTGCTGAGGCGTGCTGTACGCCGGATTGACAAAGTTCGGCGATGCCTGAAGGGCGTTCGCGAGATCATCAAATGAGCCGTCAGTCATTGGCGCGCCTCGCCGCGTTGTCTGTTGCGCGCCCGTAATCGACCATCATGAACCCATTGTCAGCGACGCCCACAGCTTCGGGGTGAATTTCGGCGACGTCCTGCGCCATAAGGCCGATATGCATCGTCGGATCATCGCGATAGCGGAAGCGATAGATCGGCTGACCGTCAAACAGCGTCCCGACTGGCTCAATGTGCCGTTTCATGCGGCGATCGGAGAATAAGCCCGCGAGCCCCTTCGCCGCATTTGCGACGCCCCCGCCTTGCGCCCAACCACCGAGCACCGCGCTTGGGATCGAGAACAGCCCGGACATCGTGTTCGCATATTGCTGATTTTGGTTCTGGTAATTCTGCTGGGCGACCCCTGTATAATTCGCTGGCTGAACCTGCTCTTGCGGCGTCTGTGTGAACGAAGACGACAAATTCGCTGGAGCGGAACTCCCAAGCAAGCTACCCAGCGTGCTTAGCTGGTTCTGATAGGTCGAGAGTGATTGATTGTAGGCTTGGTTCTCCGTGTTCGCCATCGCATTTTCGACAGTTCCGCTCTGGCTCTGCTGGAGCTGACGCTTCGCATTGTCATAGGCCGCCGACCCTTGCGTAATGCCCTGCGCTGCCAGCTGTGAATCCAGATTTGAATTCTGATTGTTGAACGTCGGCTGCATATAGTCGGTCTGCCACCCCATCATTTTCTTGACGAGGGCGTCATTCGACAAATCCGGCCCGTTCGTGAGCGAACTGGCCATATTGCCAGCCAGCTGATTGGCGTCGCTGCCAAGCGTGGCTTGCGTCGCCTGCTGCTGGTTTAGCAAACCCTGCTGCGCGGAACTGAGCTGTTGCGTCGCGGTGTATTTCGGCGTTCCGTCCGGGTTCGTTCCAGTCTGCGAATAGGTCAACGTACCATAAGGCGTTGACTGATTCACCATATTCATTCCGGCCTGTGACTGCGCGGCCTTGGTATTATATTGTTGTTGCGTATTCGCCGTCTGCGTCGGATCTGGCGATGATGGCTGGTTTAGGCTCATTTCGCCGCCCTCTCAGTCGCAAGGTCGCAATCCAACGCCGATGGCGTCACGTCGGAGCATTCCATGACATCGATTTTTGCGAAAACGGCTGAGCGCACGAATTCGGCTGCCGAAACGCCGCGATCTTCTGCGATCCGCTTAATCTTGGCGCGCAATCCACGTGGCGCGGATACCCGCAGCACGTCTGGAAACTTGGCGCGTCTATTATGAAGCTCGACATCTGCATGCATGAGTCCGTCTCCGTCATCTCGACGAAACTCGTGATGCCGAAACAGGCGTCCGTCTACCGAATGAGCATCAAAGGCTGCGGAGATTTGTAAAAGCTGCGAAGATTTCAACATCCCGCGGCGGAAGAAGAGATGCCCGCCCGATCGAAATAGAGGCGAACGTCAGCTCCGGTTCGATCTCCGGAAAGATAGGCGCTGAGGGCGACATGGTCTCCGTCCAGAAACATCGCCAGCGCAACGCGGCTGACGCGCCAATTGCCGCCCGCCACTCTTCGCCCGATATCGTGGAGCGAGCACCACGATCGGACCGTGGCCTCCGATCTGTCCGCAATCTCCGCCGCTTGGCTCAGAGTCAGCGCCTCGCGCTTGTCGAAGGGAACGAGGACAAAGCATTTTGGATCGTTCATTTGCATCTGCCTGCGAGCGACCCAAGGGCTCCTCTCGCGGCGCGAATGAAGTTCCTCAGCGCTTTCCGTTCTTCGACTGCCTCGCATGTGAATCGCCCGCTGCGATAATTTCCGTTGCCGTCACCCTTTGGCGCGCCGCTTCTCGGAGCGCCACCGTGGAGGCGACATCTTTTTTTCTCCTTCGCCGCCGGTCGCATGCACGGTCTCCCCTGGCGTGTTTTCGCCAAGCAACGCGGGGCCAAGCGCAATGGCGACGGCTCGTTGGTCAATCGCTTCATGGGGTTGCCCTCCGTTTGCACTCTTGTCCCCTCCCTCTGTGCAAATATTTCCGACAATGGCCTGCCCACCCTGATAAACGTGAACATGCTCGACCCTGACCGTTTGCGCCCCGCCGCGACGTAGCCGCGACAGCGCCTCGATCTGAGCCACAAAAGTCCGCTGCAGTTTGGTCGCGAGATTGCCGCGTTCACGCAGCACGTCGAGGCTTTGAGCCCTTCTCGTCCGGCCAATGTTGTCCATCGCCAGCGCATGCGTCGCCGCAAGCTGCGAGAGAAGCATCGCTTCGATCTCACTGTCGGGCTGCTGGCCGTCAATTACCGCGAGCGCGCTGTTGAGATCGCCTTCATCAATGTTTCCATCGGCGCCCGACAGAGCGCCGCAAAGGCGATTGATTTCCCCAAAGAGAAAGCCGTCGGATGTCGTCCCGAATGCGTCGTAAAGTCTGAAACGAAATCCCAGCTTGTCCGAGTGTGGCGGATCGATCGATACCTCAAATCCAGTGGCAGACCGCTTCTGGTTATATTTCACCTCTACACGTCTATGGCGCTCCCGACTGCGCTTTCGCGATTTTTGAATGAGGGAGGCTTCCGTGTCAGACGGCCCTTCGACGGGTTTTGTGTCCGGGACGGCCTCGGTCATTGGCCGGCCCATGTGTTGCGATAGGCGGCGCCGCTCAATTGGTGGCAAAGGCCGATCGGCAATTCGGCAGTTTGCGCAAGAAGTGCTCGTGCGCCCGCGTGTTCGTATTCAGATCTCACCTCTTCGCAAATCAGACCGCATTCGATTGCGGCGGTGAACAATTCGACCGCAATTGGGTGAGGCGCGATGACGAGCGGCCCCTCGGAGGTCGCTATGTTGGCCAAACGCCTACCCCAGCCCGCCTGAAGCTCGCGCAATAGGGCGGAACGTAGGGCGATCGGATAATTCAGGACCCCCAGAAGATCGCTTGTCGCATGCCATGGCAATTCCGGCCGTCCATTGGGGTTACGGAAAATTCGCAAGCGGCGACCATTGACGAATTCGATGAGGAGCGGCTTGCAAATCATCACATATTTACCTTTGCGGGCGAGGGCGAGGAAATTGAATTCGCCGTTGCGGCGGGACTCGGAGATAGGGACGGCGGATCGGTGCCCGCGGGCGAACTCGCCTTCGGCGGGAGGGGCAGTAGCAGGAGGCTGCCGGCTTCGGCAAATTCGTCGAGAGCATCAGCCGCGAACGGAATGCGAGTCGGCTTCCACGATGGATCCGCGCTCAGCGCCTTGGCGACGATTTTGGCGTGATCGAGCGCGGCTTGGACGCCGGCATTGTAGGCCTCAATTTCATATCGAGTTTTGAACATCGCCGTCAGCCGTAATCTGTCGAGACATAGCGCCCCTTTGCGATGGCGTAGTCGAGGGTCAACTTACACGGGTATCCCAGCTCTTCGAACCGTGCCTCGCGATGGTAGAGGACCGCTTCCGTCTTGCGGGAGCCTCCGTCGAATATCTCCGGCCGATGCACCACGAATCCTTGATCCACCATGTTGTCCCAATGCTTCGAACCCGAAATATCCTCTAGGCTCGGCGGAGAACCTCGGCGGGTTGAGTCCATTTTTGCGGGATGAGCAAGAATCTGCACATGGCAATTCATGTCGTGCGCGAAGGCGTGGATTGTTTCGGAGGCAGCGGCCAATATAGTCGGTCTCCGACTCGTTGCGTTCGCGCGCGCCCTCGAGGCGGTTCCATGGGTCGACCTGAATAATCCGGGCGCCGTGCCGCACGACGGCGACCTCCGCCATGTCGAGAAACCACTCGAGCGTCGGCTTCTGCTCGGGATGCACAACAAAAAGATAGCGATCGTTGATCCAGGCGTCGGCGGCGGCGATTTCCCGTTCGGTCAGATCCTTTTCGAGGCCGCCGGCGTGAAGGGTGCGGAGCTGGCGGCGCAGATGCGGCTTCGGCCTGGTCTCGAACGATGCGACGCAAATCCCGACGCCGTAAGTTTGGACCACCTTGAACCAGATTTGCGCCCAAAGCGCGGTTTTGCCGTGGCCAGGATGGCCGGTGACCACGGAGAGCGTGCGCGGCGCCAGCATGACCTTGCTTTCCCATTCCGGGAAGCCAGGCTTCCACAGGGTGAAGGGCGCGGGCTCGGGAAGCTCGCGCATGCGGTAGAGCCCCGCCACCGGCCACGGGAGAGCGCCGTCTTCGACAAGGCTGCGCAGCGCCTCCGGTCCGTCGCCGGCGAGGAGATCATTGGCGTCCTTGCAGCCCTCCGGCCAGTCGACGAAGCTGAACCGCGCCGCGCCGAGAAGCCGCGCCATGTCGGTGCGCAGAGCCAAACCGGGGCCATCGCCATCGCCACACCAAACGAATTGCTTTGCACGACTGAGGCCGGCGCGCATCGCTTCGTCGACGTAGGCATAGCCCGCCTGATCCTGCGGCGCGTCAGCTGGGCGCTCTTTCGCGCCGTTCGGGACGGAGAGCACAGCGTCGGGCGACACGCCCGCCTCAACCAGCGCCAGCGCATCGAACTCGCCCTCGACGATATAGACGCGCGGCGGGTTGGCGACAATCACTCGGTCGATATTCCAGAACGAAAGCTTGAACCCCTTGCCGGCTACGAAGGCCTTGTCCGGTATCGCGCGGGCTTTCCAGCCGTTCGGATAGCGGAAAAATAATCCCTCGCTTCTCCGATCGAGTTCAGGAAAATACGTTGTACCGGAGCCGACGCCGAGCCGCGCCAAAGTCGCCGCGCTGATTCGGCGCGCGCCCTTGGCCCAGGCCGCCGCTTTTTCGGAAATCATGATCTCGGCTGTCAAAGAATTCTCCGCCCTGCCAGCCGCAATGCCAGCAATTCCATCGGCACCCGTCTCGGTCGATTGAAACGGATAGGCACTGCTCGTGCTTTTTCCGCCGATTTGGGCTGCATTTGGGGCAGGTCGTTCGATGGTTTCCATTGTCCAGCCGCCTAAGAGAAATTCCATTGTTTCGAATGATTTCCGAGATCGTCTGCATCGGCGTCACCATGCGTCGCCACGCGCTCGAGCCTCGGCTTTGTAGTCCGCCGCAGTCTTGGCCTCGGGAGAGCCCCGAATGACGCCGTTGACATATTCGCGCGCGCTCTGCTTGGTCGAGGCTGTCTCGATGGCTGCGCGCGCCAGCGCAATGTTGCGACCTTTGGCCTTGAGGAGCTTTACGATCAAGCCGCCAGCGTTGGTTCCTAGAACCTCTTTGCCGCGCCGGAAAAGGTCGGCCTCCAAATCGCTCGCGCCCCGCGCCGCTGTTTCCAATTGTTCAGCTTCCGCCGCGCCTCTCCCAATGAAAGGGATTGCCGGGACCAAACTTATCGGTTCGAGCGAAGACTTCCTGAAATCCGAAATGGCCGGCTTGCCGGCATCTTTCTTTTCAAAGGGTTCCTTCAAAGGGTTCGGGTGACAATCCTGTCGGGGTTTATTGACGCAAATTGTCACCCTTTCTTGGGTCAAAGGATGACAATCCTGTCGGGGTTCTTCATTAGAAAGGGTGACGGCGGCGTCGGGGTTTTCATCGTCAAAGGGTGACAATTCTGTCGCTGTTTTGATGATTTGGCAGTATCGGTTTGTCTTGTTGCGACCGCCGCCGCTATCAACTTCAAGGTGGCCGTGCTCGATGAGGAGTTTGACCATCCTTTGAACGGACCTATCCGCGATACCGAGATCACGCGCTAATCGTTCAATCGACGGCCAGGCGCTCCCGCTTTCCCGGTTGAAATAACGGCAAAGCACTATCGCCAATCGCGCCACAGTGGGCGGCAGATCTCCATCGGCCGCGACCTGATCGAGCCAGAGAAATTTATTGCGGATGAAGTCGCTCATGACCTGCGCCTCCGCTCAATTTCAAGATCGATTTCACGGTCGCGTTCTAAGTCCCGCTCTATTTCGGCGGCGTATTCAGCTATCGCATCCCAATCAAGCCAATCGCCCGTTTCGAGCCCATATATGCCCCTCAGGCCGCCCGGCGCGCGCAGCGCTTCAAGCAACACATCCCGCCCCGCCGGCGTCAGGGGAAGCCGGATAACTGCGGCGGGCATCCCAAGCCCACGAGGTTGCGCTTCGCTCATCGGCGCATCCCCATCGAAAAGGCGCGGCCGATGATTCGGTTCAGGCAAATTATTTGTTTTTGCGACAAGCGCTCGATGTCCGCAGGATCGCGAGCGCAAATGTCAGCGACGAAATCTGCCTCCCATACCGATAACCAATGCTGGCGATGGATGGCGGATAACCATGCGCCCCGCTGCGTTACGGTGAGCTTATTCCAGACGGGGGCGACTTCGGCGGCTCGACCGTAGTACTTCCGGCTCGAAGAGGTCCGCACCGAGGCTGGCTTATTGAGGCAGCTTTCGCTTATATTGGCGACATCGTGCCAGTCCAAGCCGGCGCTCTTCAATGCTCGCCCGATTGCTCTCGCCGTTGCGACAACCTCGCCGTCGAAATCAGAAGCGAGCCTTGGGATGAGCTTTGTTATTTTCGATTCTGCGGTAAGCACGCTCATGAAAGCGTCTCCCGTCTGCCGGCCGCATCGCAAGTGCGCCGGGTTTCGGACTTCGCGGCCATTGGTCAGACGGCCTCGGAGTTACGAGGCCGAGATGCCGGCAATGAGGTAAGCCAAGCAATTGCATCGTCTTTGAGAATAATTGTGCGGCGACCAATCTTCCTGGCCTTGAGGCGCCCTTCCGCGATTTCCTGGAAAACAGTTGTTCTGCCAATGCCCGCAATCTTAACAAACGCATCGATTCCATATGAGAGATTGCATTCAATGTCTGACATCTTAACGTCTCCTGCGCCGCATCAAACTTCGGCGAACGCAAGAGGACTATTACGAGACGGGCGGCAAAGAACGTTGGTAAGGCGTAAGTATTTTGCGGCGAACCTTACCCCCGGCCTGACATGCTTTTCTTACGCATAACACAAGCATTTTTAATGGCTTCCGCTGACGGTACCGTCATCCCCATGCAGAATTGACGTGATGCCTCTTGTACAAAGCGCACGAATGGGCCGCCAATATCTTTTTGATCATTAATTCGGCTGATCCTTGGCTGCCTGCCAGATTTCTCGAAATAGATTTTGGCGACGCGTTGAATAAACAACCGGTCTGCCGAGCCGAATTGATCGCGAAATGCAGATCCGCCGCTAAGCTTTTGCGCTCGTCCCGCCGCTTTGCGGATCGCGGCGAGGCCTCGTCTAGTGCAACCTAAACTAGGCGGCGCGCTTTTGATCGGAAAGTGCGGCCAGCAGTACACTATGTCATCTCGTGTTGCACAATCCTCGGCAAGTAGCCGGGCCAAGTGAGACGCATGACCTTCGATTTGTTTCAGTCGGTCGCGCTGGCGACGCGGTGTCGTCGAAGCGGCGACCGAGCGCCAATATGCGGCTCTTTTGAGCGCTTTCCCAAGTATCGCCGCGCCCTTGTCTTCAAGTGATACGCAGTTTGGTATGCGCGCTACAGCCCATACGACTCGCGCATTATCAGCGTCGGTCGGTTCAGCAATATCGTCCATCACGCGCATCCGCGAGCATCAGAGGAACGCGGGGAAACCAAGTGATGCGCCTTGGCTTGTCGGCTGGCCGGCCTATCCCCGCGTAGCTGAAGTGATCTACCCAGCGGCCTTCCGATGCAAGGCGGCCACATTGCTTTCTTCGAATATCCCCAGCCCAGGCAGGGCAGCCCGAACCGTATCGGCGACATAAGACGGCGCCAGGTGGGCATAATGTTTCTCAGTCATCCGCGTATCGGAATGGCCAAGCTGCGCCGCGATGACGCCCATCGGGACGCCTTTCATCGCAAGCGAGCTGGCGTATGTGTGGCGCAAGATGTGAAACGTCGCCGTCGGATCGAGCTTGGCGGCTTTTGAGGCCTCCTCAAGCGGGCGCTGTTGATGCGACGCTCCCCATGCGGCCCCATCGGCGCGCTGAAATATCAAATCCTGCGGAGCCCGGCCGAGGGTGAGCGAAGCGAACAGCGCGCGGCCTTCGTCTGCAAGGGCGACATGGCGAGGTTTCCCAGCCTTGGAGAGCCTAACCGAAATCATGCCAGCCTCAGCATTGAAGTCGGCTGCCCGCATCCGCGTCAGTTCACCATATCGGCAGCCAGTCACGAGCGCGCCGCGGACAAGATCACGGAAAGACTGGTCGCAGGCGTTCACGAGCCGCAGGCATTCGCTGGGGGAAAGATAGCGGACAACCGGGGAATCCGCCTCTCGGAACGGCTTAACCTTGCGCCACGGTTCGTCGGAACCAATCCTGCCTTCGTGAAATGCGTGGTTCAGCGCGGCCTTGAGAACCGTCAAAAGCCGGTTCGCGGTCGAGCGGCGCGCGCGGACCGCCTCGGGGTCTTTCAGGTCGACGTCTTTCGTTGCGCGCCTTTCAGCCGCCTTTGCCGTGCGCAAGAGCCTGGGCGCCCTGGCGACAGTCGTTAGCCAGTCTCTAATCCGTTTCGACGTGAGCTTATCCGGATCGATCGCCCCGAGTTCGGGAACGATCCGCGCCTCTGCGGCGTATCGATCAGCGCGGACGCCCTTCGATCCACGGCCTTCCCGAGCGATGAAATAATCTTCGAGGGCGTCCTTCACCGTATATGGGCCCTGTGCCGGCGCCATATGGCCGGCAAGCGCGCGAGCTTTGTCAGCGAAGAACTTTCGGGCCGTCTCCTGCGCCTGGCTGAATGAAAAAACGGTCAGGCCGTCTGGGTCTCTGGTGTCATCAGCCGCGCCTAGCGATTCGTAGTGTTGCCGCCCCTCGTCGTCGCGTAGCCGCGCGATCCAAGTCCCGCCCTTGGCGCCTTTGCGATATCCGATCGCGCAACCGGACGAGATCACCGTCCAAAAAGGCTCGCGCCTTTCGGTCAATTTCGAGCGGCCAGAGCGGGTGTCGATTTTGACGTTTTTGACGGTCCTGGCCATGGAAATATTCCGTACGGAAATTATACGGAAATGATGTAGGCGAACCGCGACGAACGCGCAAGAACTGAAACTCGCTTATTTACAGGGAGATTAGAATTCACTGACGTTCGCCGGAAAGCTGAAAACGGTTCGTTATCCCTCTTTCACGGCGAAAACAGGGGTTCGATTCCCCTTGGGCGCGCCAACGAAATCAATGAGTTAGGCGATTTCTGAGCTTCGTCTCACACAGCCGTCTCACACAAGCTTTTTTTTGCCGTGTTGCTTCGTGCGAGCACGCGCGGGCGCGATCCGTTCGCCCTGCTTCAAACACTGAACGCGAAAGACCGAGCGTCGTCGAACACCTTTGCCCGCCTTTCGATCTGGGGCCTCAATCGCTTGACTCTCGCCGTAAACGGGAACAAATAAAGAACATCGTGGTCTGGTTTATCCAAAGAGGTCCATGCGAGACGTGCGGTCCGAGCCCGCCATCAAGGCTCTGCGCGCGCAGATCGAACAGATCGAAGGCCGCAGGCGAGCCAGATCGACGCTTCCTTTCGGGATCGCCGAACTGGATTCGCGCCTTCCCGGCGGGGGCCTTGCTATTGGCGCGCTGCATGAGGTCGCGGGCGACGGCGGGTGCGGCGCGGCGGCGACGCTGTTTGCCGCCGGGATTGCTGCGCGCGCCAAAAACAAAGTTTTATGGTGCGTCAGCCGCGCGGATTTGTTTGCGCCGGGACTGGCTCAGGCCGGGCTCGCGTCCGGCCGCGTGATGTATGTCGAGGCCGGCGACGACAAGAGCGTTCTGGCCTGTATGGAGGAAGGCTTGCGTCATGGCGGCCTTGGCGCTGTCGTCGCCGAGGCGGCGCGTCTGTCCATGACAGCGTCGCGGCGCTTGCAGCTGGCCGCCGAAGCAAGCGGCGCAACGATCGCCATCGTTCTTCGGCGCGGGCGCCGGCAAGCTGGAGCAGCCGATTTCGGAGCGCCGACCGCGGCTGCGACGCGCTGGCGCATCTCGGCGCTGCCCTCGTCGCCGCTGCCCGTTCCCGGCATCGGGCGGCCGCGATGGCGGGTTGAACTGATCCGCGGCCGCGCCGGCGAAGGCGCGGAATTCGAACTGGAGGCATGCGATGCCAAGGGTCGTCTCGCTGTTCCTTCCGAGCTGGTCGACCGATCGGACGCGCCGCGCGCACGGCGAGGCGGCGCCAGCGCCTGAGACTCCTCTCGTGCTGGCCGGCCGCGAGGGCAATCGCCGCATCGTGCTGGCGGCGGATGGCGCGGCCAAGACGGCCGGCCTGCGCGTTGGCATGCCCCTCGCCAAGGCGCAAATTCTCGCGCCCGGCCTCATCGTTCAAAATGCGGACGCCAAAGCGGACGCCAAAGCGCTTGACCGGCTCGCCGTCTGGACGCTTCAGCGCTACGCGCCGATGGTCGCTGCCGATTATCCTGACGGCATTGTCATCGAATCGACTGGCGCCGACCATCTGCATGGCGGCGAGGCCGCCATGCTGGCGGGGCTGGTCGGCCGCCTTGCCGCCTCGGGATTTGCAGCAAAGGCTGCGGTCGCCGACACGCTGGGCGCAGCCCATGCGCTCGCCCGTTATGCCGCGCGGCCGACGCTGATCGCCACGCTCGGGCATGGCACGGCCATACTGGCGCCCCTGCCGCTGGAAGCCCTTCGCCTGCCGGACGCCCTCTCGAGCGAACTCTACAGGCTCGGTTTCGAACGCATCGGAGATGTGCTGGCGCAGCCGCGCGCGCCGCTCACGCTGCGCTTTGGACCCGAACTGGTCCGCCGGATCGAACAGGCGCTCGGCGAACGCGCCGAGCCGATCGAGCCGATCCGCCCGCCCGACATGATCGAGGCGCGCCGCGCTTTTGCCGAACCCATCGCCGCCGCGGAAACCATCGCCCGCGCGATCGCCCATCTCACCAGTCAGCTTTGCAAGGCCCTGGAGCTGAAGGGGCTCGGTGCACGCCGGCTCGATCTCCTCTGCCGGCGAATCGACAATCAGGCCGTGGCCGTGCGCGTCGGCCTGGCGGCGCCAAGCCACGACGCGCGGCGCATCACGCGGCTGTTCTGCGACAAAATCGAAACGATCGATCCTGGCTTCGGCATCGAAGTCATGACGCTCGCTGCGACGGTTGCTGAACCGCTGGCGCCGAAGCAGACCGTCAGCCCACTCGGCGAGGCGGCGGCGGCAGACATCTGCGATCTTGTCGACACACTCGCCAACCGCGTCGGCGAGCGAGCGATCTATCGGATCGCGCCGGTGGCCAGCGATGCGCCCGAGCGGTCGATCCGCCACATCCCAGCTCTCGCGCCAGAGACGGGCGCGACATGGTCGCCTCACTGGCCGCGGCCCGCGCGCCTCTTTCCCCGGCCGGAGAGAATCGAGACGGTCGCGCTGCTTCCCGATCATCCGCCCGCCGTCTTCACCTGGCGCGGCGTGCGCCGGCGCGTGAGGCGCGCCGATGGACCCGAGCGCCTGTTCGGGGAGTGGTGGAAGCGCGAGGTCGAATTATGCGCCGTGCGCGACTATTTCCGCATCGAGGACGAAAGCGGCGCGCGCTACTGGATTTTTCGTTCGGGCGACGGCGAGGATGCGGCGACGGGATCGCAGCGCTGGTTCCTGCATGGAATCTTCGGATGAGCCGCCCGCGCTACGCCGAATTGCAGACGACTTCGCATTTCAGTTTTTTGCGTGGGGCGTCCTCCTGCGAGGAGCTGTTTGCGGCGGCGGCCGCGCTGGGCGTCGAAGCGCTGGCCATCGCCGACCGTAATTCGCTCGCGGGCGTCGTCCGCGCTTATGAGGCCGCAAAAACCACAGGCGTGCGCCTGATCGTCGGCTGCCGGCTCGATCTCGTCGAGGGCGTCTCCCTTCTCATCTATCCGACCGATCGCAGCGCCTATTCGCGCCTGTGCCGGCTGTTGTCGCTCGGCAAGAAGCGGGCCGGCAAGGGCAGATGCGCGCTCGCCTTTGCCGATCTTGTGGCCCATGCCGAAGGGCTGATCGCGGTGTTCGTCCCCGATGCCGCGGATGAAGAGTGCGGGCTCTGGCTGCGGCGGCTGCGCGAGGCCTTCGGCGATCGGGCCTATCTCGCGCTGTCGCTGCGCCGGCGCCCCGACGATCAGCTTCGTCTGCACGCGCTCGACGCTCTGGCCGCCGCAACGGGCGTCGTGAGCGTCATCACCAATGACGCTCTCTTCCACGAACCTGGCCGGCGCATCCTGCAAGATGTCGTGACCTGCATCCGCCACGGCGTCACGATCGACGAACTCGGCGAGCGCCGCGAGCGCCATGCCGACCGTCATCTCAAATCGCCAGAGGAGATGCATCGGCTGTTTGCGCGCTACCCGCAAGCGCTGGCGCGCACGCTCACGATCATGGAGCGCTGCCGCTTCTCACTGGATGAACTCGCCTACCAATATCCCGAGGAGCGTGACGACCCGGCGCTGACCCCGCAGCAGACGCTGGAGAAGCTGACTTGGGAAGGCGCTGCCTGGCGCTATCCGGCGGGATTGCCAGACAGCGTCCGCGGCGTCCTTGTGCATGAGCTGCGGCTGATCGAGAAGCTGTGCTACGCGCCTTACTTTCTGACCGTCAATTCGATCGTGCGCTTTGCCCGCACGAAGGACATCCTCTGTCAGGGCCGCGGCTCGGCGGCGAACTCCGCCGTCTGCTATGTGCTTGGCGTCACCTCGATCGACCCTGTCGCCAGCAATTTGCTATTCGAGCGCTTCGTCTCCGAGGAGCGGCGCGAGCCGCCGGACATCGACGTCGATTTCGAGCATGAGCGCCGCGAGACCGTCATACAATGGGTGTTCGACCATTATGGCCGCGACCGCGCCGCCCTCTGCGCGACCGTCATCCGCTATCGCTCGAAAGGCGCGCTGCGGGACGTCGGCAAGGCGCTCGGCCTCACTGAAGGCCTGATCAAGACCTTGTCCAGCCTGGTCTGGGGCTGGTCGAAGGATGGCGTCGAGGACAGGCATGTCGAAGCGCTGGGCCTCAATCTATCCGACCATCGGCTGCGGCTCGCGCTCGATCTCTCTCGCCAGCTCATGGGCGCGCCGCGCCATCTTTCCCAGCACCCCGGCGGCTTCGTCCTGACAAACGATCGTCTCGACGATCTCGTGCCGATCGAACCCGCCGCCATGGCCGGCCGTCAGGTGATCGAATGGGACAAGGACGATATCGACGCCCTGCGCTTCATGAAGGTCGACGTGCTCGCCCTCGGCATGTTGTCCTGCCTGAAGCACAGCTTCGATCTTCTAGCCAGCCACAAGGGCCTGAGCCTCGACCTTGCCAGCATCCCGCAGGAAGACCCGCAGACCTATGCGATGATCCGGAAGGCCGACACCATCGGAACCTTCCAGATCGAAAGCCGCGCGCAAATGTCGATGCTGCCGCGACTCAAGCCGAAGACTTTTTATGATCTCGTCGTGCAGGTGGCGATCGTGCGGCCCGGCCCGATTCAGGGCGACATGGTGCATCCCTATCTGCGCCGCCGCGATGAATTGGAGCCCGTCGTCTACCCCAAGCCCGAACTAAAAGAGGTGCTGGGCAAGACGCTCGGCGTGCCGCTGTTTCAGGAGCAGGCCATGCGAGTGGCGATCGTCTGCGCCGGCTTCACGCCGGGCGAGGCGGACCTTCTTCGCAAGTCGATGGCGACGTTCAAACACACCGGCGGCGTCTCGGCGTTCCACGACAAGCTCATCGCCGGCATGGTCGGCAACGGCTATGAGCGGGATTTCGCCGAGCGCACGTTCAGGCAGCTGGAAGGCTTTGGCAGCTACGGCTTTCCCGAATCGCACGCCGCCTCCTTCGCGCTGCTTGCCTATGCCTCGGCCTGGCTGAAGCGATGGCACCCGGACGTGTTCTGCGCGGCTCTTCTGAATTCGCAGCCGATGGGCTTTTATGCGCCGGCGCAGCTCGTGCGCGATGCGATCCAGCATGGCGTCGATATACGGCCCGTCTGCGTCAACGCCTCGCGCTGGGATAGCGCGCTGGAGCCAGCGGGTGAGGAGGGCTGCTTTGCCGTGCGGCTCGGCCTGCGGATGGTGAAGGGGTTGGGCAACGCCCATGCGGCTGTGATTGTCGCGTCGCGGGAGGACAGGCCTTTCGCATCGGTTGACGATCTCTGGCGGCGCGCGGGCGTTCCGGTTGCAGCGCTCGTTCAAATCGCCGAAGCCGACGGCTTCAGGCCGGCGCTCGGCCTCGCGCGGCGTGAAGCCCTCTGGGCAATCCGGGCGCTGCGCGACGAATTGCTGCCGCTGTTTGCGGCGGCATCCGCTCGCGAAGGCGCGGCCCTTGCCGAGATCGACGAGCCGGCCGTCGCGCTACGGCCGATGACGGCAGGAAGCGAGGTTGTGGAAGACTATCGCCGCGTCGGGCTGACGCTGCGCGCCCATCCCGTATCCTTTCTGCGCGCGGAGCTACGCCGGCGCAGCATCGTCCCTTGCAACGAAGCCATGGCCGCGCGCGACGGCCGCTGGCTCAAGGCCGCCGGTCTGGTCCTGGTGCGCCAGAGGCCTGGCAGCGCCAAGGGCGTCATGTTCATCACGCTCGAAGATGAAACCGGCGTCGCCAATCTCGTCATATGGCCGAAAATCTTCGAGACATTCCGGCGCACGGTGATGACGGCGAGCATGATGGTCGTCAGCGGCCGCATCCAGCGCGAGGGCGAGGTCGTGCATCTCGTCGCGCGCGAGCTGTTCGATCTCTCGGCGGAACTCGCGACCGTCGGGCTCCGGGACGGCCCGTTTCCCGTGCGTCACGGCCGCGGCGACGAGGCCAAAAGCGGCGGCTTTCGTCCCGATCCCCGCGACGCCCCGCCACGAGGCCCGCATATCGACACGATCAAAGTGAAGACGCGCAACTTTCATTGACGCCAGCGTTATTCAGCGCTTCGGCGTCCTGACGCTGACGAGCTGTTGCGTGGCTGACGCCGGACCGCCGGTTAATTTGAAGTATCTGGATCGGATGGGCGCCATAGCGACAATCCCGATTCTCGACGCGAACGAAGCGCTGGCAACTTTGAAGGCCTCGCTCAATTGGGCGTTTGACCATCGGCTCGTCGACGACAATAGCGCCTGGTGACTGGTTAAACTCTATCGCAGCGCGACGTCGGCCAGCGTCCGGTTTCTGACTGCGGCCGAGCAGCAGGCGCTTGTGAACAGCGCCGAGGGCGAATTGCGCGATCTCCTTGCTCACGCCGGCGGCCGATGGAAGGCCGCAGCCTATCAGCGCGAGTTCAAGGCCGCGGTCGCGCGGGCCGAACTCAGCGACATCATGCTTCACGAATTGCGCCACTCCTACGCCAGCACGATGATGCGGGCCGGCGCGCCTCTCACGGTCGTGGCGCAGGCGCTCGGCCATTCAGGCACGCGCATGGCCGAAATGCACTATGCGCACTTGGCCCCGTCTTATGTCGCGGATACGATCCGCCGAACCGCTCTCGCTCTCGCTCTCGCTCTCGCCGAGGCGTGATCTCCTTGTCGAGACGGGCGAGCGGCCAACTACTATTGCGACGCCTCAAGGCCCTGTGGATAACCGTCCAAAACGCTTTCGTGCTTGCCGCGACCGCCTCTCGGTGTTGACGGCATTTGCTAGAAGCAAACGAACATCGGCGAGAACCCTGTTCGTTTTGAAGGTAGCAAATGCTCGATCTTGACCCCTTTGACGCGCTGGCTCTCTCTCTCCATCACAATCCGGGCGTTTTTGCGCTTCTCGTCGGATCGGGATTGTCGCGCGCTGCCGACATTCCAACTGGCTGGGATATCACAGTGGAGCTCGTCCGGCGGCTCGCCGCTACTAGGGGGTGACTGAGCACGAAGACTGGACGGCCTGGTTCCAGGAAAACTACGGCGAGTATCCGAACTACTCCGAGCTTCTCGACAAGCTCGCCAGCACGCCAAGCGAGCGCCGTGCGATCCTTCATTCCTTTATTGAGCCCCGAGAGAGCGACGAAGCGCGCCGGCCGACAAAGGCCCATCATGCCGTCGCAAAGCTTGCCGCTGAGGGCGCAATCCGCTTGATCCTCACGACTAATTTCGACAGGTTGATTGAAAATGCATTGCGAGAGGCTGGCGTCGAGCCGCTAGTAATCGCAAGCGAAGATGCGCTCGCGGGCGCCACGCCGGTAGTCCACGCAAGATGCACCGTGATCAAGCTCCATGGCGACTACCAGGACGCGCGCATCAAAAATACCGACGCAGAGCTCGCAGGTTATGCGCCAGCGATCGACGGCCTTCTGGACGAAATATTTGACCGTTTCGGGTTGATCGTAGTCGGCTGGTCAGGAGAATGGGACGCGGCGCTTCGGGCGGCGTTGTTGCGCGCGCCCTCGCGGCGCTATCCGTTCTACTGGGCGGCTCGCGGCCAAATCGGGCCGCTTGGCCAAGACCTGATCGACCATCGGGCGGGACGAAGCATCGCGATTACAGACGCAGACAGCTTTTTTGCTCGGCTCTGTGATACGGTCGATGCGCTGAGGCAGGCGGCGCGCCCACATCCGCAAAGCGTCGCTATGGCGGTTTCCCTCGCTAAGAAGTACTGTCGAGACGATCGGTACGCGCTCGAATGGGCGGAGATGCTGACCGGCGAGGTGGCCAAAATAAAGAGCTTCATAAACAGCACAGATTACCCAACCCAGCAGCTGACCGCAAAATCATTGAACGCGCTGGTGAAAAAATTTGCGGCTCTTTCCGAAGTTCTGCGCCGCGTATGCCTTGTGTGCGGTCGATGGGGAACACTAAAAGCTAATCAGGCTATCGCGCAAACTGTTCGTTCGTTGTGGTTCCGCTCACATCCGTTAGCCGGGATCACATACCTATCTGATCTTCGAGACTTTTGCGCCAGCTGCTGTTTTTATTGGGCCTTGGCCGGAGAGGTTGTTCGCGAAGATTTTTTCGCCGTATTTCATCTCATGCATGGGCAAATCAAAAACAACGGGGTGAATCAGGCGCTTGTGTCAGTGTTGCCTGTGTGGGGGCTGGTTACGGACATAGATTGGAGACAACTTGACGGCTTTGAAAGGCGTCGGACGCCTGCCAATGATTATCTTTTTACGCTGTTCAAAGATGAACTTTGCGACGCCGCGATAGATGAAGATAACGCCGAAGAGTTGTTTGATCGAGTAGAGTTGTTGATATCGCTTGAAGCCTGCCATATCCGACTTCTTGAGATCGCGGCCAACAAGCGAAGCTGGTTATGGGTCCCCCTCGGCCGGTATATGTGGAAGAGGGGCGGCGTCGCAGAGAGGTTAGCCGAGTATGACGATCTGGATAATGATCGACCTTTGTTGCAAGCCGGTCTTCTGGGCGGCTCGCCAACCTCGGCGAAACAAACTTTAGATAGAATGCGCAAGTATTTTGCGGAAAACCCTTCGCTTACTTTTTAGTTATTCTCGTGCTTCGTGATCCCAGGCGTGGGCTGCCAGACCGCACTTCGGGCTGCTTCACGCGCGGCCGAAAGGCTAGCGCCAGATGCGCCTGACGATAGGGTGAGGGGCGGAGCGCCGAAATCATCCGCTCGGCTTTGAGCTCGCCGCAAAACAGAAATTCGCCGCGCTCGACTTCGCCGACGGGCCAGCGGCATTCGGACGGGTTGAGCTCGTCAAGCGTCTTCAATGCGCCTGCGCCCGCGGCGCGGACATATCTGAGAGCGCCCGGCTTCCGATCGCCCCAACGCCGGCCGCTGCGGCGCGCGCTCCCCCTGGCCCGGCGACGCGCGCGCCTGCCGCGAGCTGATTGGCGAGATAGGCCTGCATCGCTGGCGACATGAGCGCGCGGCCGGCGATGGCCGACACAACGAGAGACGCGACGGCCGCCGCGGGATGACCAGCGAGGGCAGCGCCAACCACACCGCCGCCCTGAAGCGTGCTGATCGTGTGCATGGCCTGCTGGCGCGGAGCCGTGCCGGAATTGGGAAGCGGTGGCAGGACGCCGGCCCCGGCCCGCGCCAGCTCGGTGAGATCGCCCTGGCCCTTGACATAATCGGACTTGGACCGGCCAGCCGCGGCGATGCGGAGCTGCGCCGGCGAAATGGCCCCTTGCGCTGTCTGCTCGCCGGCGCCGCCGAGCGCCTTTTCGAGGGTTTTCATGTTGCCATATTCGCCGCGGGCTTCGACCCAGGCCGCGGCGTCGGCCGGCGAGATCGACCGCCGTCTCTTGCTGGTTCCGGATCGCGTTGATGGCGCGCAGCGCGCCGAGCGCCTTGTCCTGCCAACCGGCGGCGTCGAAAACCGCCTCGTTCTGTGCCCTAGATCGCGCGGCGTGCGGATGGCGCTTTACACAAATGGGAGGTTGTGGCTGCCGGCGGGTTGTGGCGCGTCTTTCAGATCATAGCCGAAAAGAGAAGTGAGCGGGGATGAGTTTCGGAACTTCCTCCAGCCCTCGCCGAGCCCGGCCTTTAAGCCCAAGCCGCCGAGGCCGGTGGCGAGCGAACCCGCCACATCCCAACCGTCGCCTGAGTGCGTGTCCTCGTTGAGCTTTAGGCCCAAGACGCCAGTGTCGCCGCTCTTGAAGTTGGCGATCTGCCCGAGCTGCGAGCCGTCGCGGCCCTGCGCGATGGCGTCGTTTCCTAGCACGTCGCCGAAAGCGCGGACTTTCGCCCCGGCGGTTGCTTGCTGGTTCGAATATTTCTGCGCCACACCGCGCGCGGCTGCCTCCGCTTGCTGCGTGTTGGTCGAGCCCGCGGGCGCGACGTTCGCGCCGCTCACACCCTGCGGCGCGACGGCCTGCGTAAAATAGTCGCCGAGCGACTTGGCTTTCGCGTCAGTCTGGCCGGAGAAATCGCCGTAAAGCCCGAGTGAATGGTCATTGATCGCCTTGGCCTGCGCGTCGAGCTGTTGTTGCTTGGCGAGGTTCGCGGCAAGCGTTTGCGACGTCGCGTCGGCGACTTTCCCGGCGCCGATCGAGTTAGCCGCGGCGCCGGCACCGCCTAGGGCAATTCCGGCAATTGTGATCGGATCGCACATTTTAGGCCTCTCTCAGTCGCCGGTGTTTGAGCTTCACGGGTGCTGGCGCCGCGATGGCGCAGCCGTTTGTCAGTTAATTGTGCGCGGCTCGTCCGCACCAGAAACCCAGGCGTAAAAGTCGAAGTCCTGACCTGCTTTGCCGCATTTTTGGATTGTGCTTTCAAAGGAAAGCCCGAGCGTTTCGATCCAATTATGGACGGCGCGGTAAGATGACAGAGAAGCAAATTCGATCCGATGCACGCCGGCGGCGATCCGCAGGGCGAACAGCTCGCGCGTGACGTACTTTGTCAGCGGCAACGCAATCGAGGAAAACTCATCGGTCGCGAAAAAGAGAAGCGACAGCACGTTTGGCCGGAGCTCGATAAGACCGCAGATCGCAACCGGCTTGCCGTTGAGCCCGACAGCGAAGACGTCGTCGCGGGAGCCGTAGCGCTCGGATAGCAGGCGCGCCAGGTCTTCGCGCGTGTTCGTGTGCGATACCGCCTCAAGCTCTTCGAAATCTCGCGCGCGCATCTTCAGGGCGATATCATAGACCGCTTGAGGAAGGTCGGTCTCAATTTTCATGTCTATATCGCCTTTGATCTCGGAGCGGTTGAGTCCGGAAGCTGAGCGGCGTCACTGCAATGCGCCCTTCGACCTGGCGCGCGCAGCCTCCTCGTAAGAGGCGCGTTCCCTCGCGTCCGACGCGCCAAGCTCGGCATAACAGGCGGCCCTTTCTGCCTCTTCGGCATCGCAACTCGCTTCCATCTTAATGCGGTCGCGACGCCAACGTTCAGCCTCCGCGGCCTCTACAACATACGGTGCGCGCACTTTTTCAAGTTCATCACCCTTCCGGATCGCTTCTCGGGATGCGAGTTCATGCAACAAGCCCGTCTTAAAAAAATGAAGCTCGGCCAAGGCAGCGTCCAGCATTGCCGACTTGACGGCGTCAATGGTCTTGCATTTTTTCACGAGATCGGCGGCCGGCTCTTCGTCGGTCAGCCCCCCATTGAAGCCCATCCAAGCGTAGAATTCCGCACCCTCACAAGCGACGGCGCGCAAAAGCAATAGCGTCTTTAGAGCTCTGGCTCCGTACAGAAACAGCGGCGCACGCTCGGGACAGGCGTGGTCTAACGACCCGCGCGCGTCTAGCAGGCGAACGAACAGTACCTCAAGATTGGCATCGGAAAGAACGAACTCATCATCGGCAACAAGGACATCGATCGCGGAGACCATTGCTTTGAGCGGATTTTTGTTGTGGCAGACGGCGGAAAGAGCTTTGTCGATTGCCTCAAATCTACTGCCCATCGCCATCACTCCCCTCCAGCGCTGTCAACCGCAGCGTAGCGTCGTTTGTCTGGCTTTGTCAAGTCTTGCCTGGTGTTTTTGCGCTCCTGCCGGCGTGGTGACGGGGCGGTTAAGCGTGTAGCACCTGTTGGGCTCGCGCCCGTTTATCGCGTCGATTGGCGTGTCTCGCGGCGAGGACAATCCGGCTTGGCGCCGAGAGCTGATTGAGAGCGCCAATTTCCAGCTCCGGCCAAATTTGTTCTCGCGCTCCCCGCAACAAATCCTATCGAGGGCGGTCTATCAGGCCGGGGGTCGACCAGTTCGCTGGCGCCGGCGGGGGCGCGGAAGGCCGGCGGGCTTGCGGAGATCGGCGTATGCTCCTCGCGTTTCGTGGGGTTGCCTGCGCCTGGGCATACACCCGCCGGTGCGGTCGAGGACGGGGACGAGGGCTATGAGGAGCGCGATGGGCGCTCACACTTACAGTGGTGCGGACAAAGAGCCGTGGTTGGAAGGGTCAGGCGCGCCGCCGGCGATCGATCTGGACGAACTGCCGCCGCCAGGCTTTGAGCGGCCGGCCGTCTTCGTTCTGATAGTCCGGGTTCTCAGGATCGCACATAGCCGCAGTATGCTCGTCCTCTAGGCGCTCATGCTCGGCGCGCCCGGCAGCGGCGCCGTCAACCCCGAACTCGGCGATGAACGTAGCTTCGTAGGCCTGTCGGGCGAGCCGGGACATATGGGGATCATCGCGCGCCGTGTATTCGAACAGACTCCGAAAGATTTGCCTTGTGCAGAACCGTTCGTAGGAACTCGCCGCGTATTCGGCGCTCCGCGTCAAGTTCATTTCCGCCCAGTAGTTTCCTGCGTTTAATTGTTTGCTCATAGCGGTAGCCTTTCCGTGAAATTGCGCCGCAAGGATGCTCGCCGTCCTGCGCCGTGTCAAGCCGGCAACATTGCATAATATATTGATTTTACTGGTAGTTCTGCATACTGTTGACACACAAATGGCTGTGGAAAATGCTCTCGGTCGCACGCAGACTGTTGATTAAATTCAATCTGCGGCATGTATGCCAACCTACAATCCAAGGCGCCTTTGCCCATAAAATAATTTTGTGACCTCACGTGCGGACAAGAACCGCCGAGAAATCTGATTGGTTGCGCCTTGTGCGTGGATCGCGCGGAATTGTCAGTTTATGCGCGGCTACCCTGTCCGATTTGGGTACACCCTCATGAAGCACCGCCGTGAGACACATTTCTCGTCTTAATAGGGTTGACTTTGGATTTATGAGACGACATAAGGGAAGGGTCTAGAGGCTATCGAGACAATTGAGGATGACATGGCCACTTACGGATATGCGCGGGTTTCGACGACGGACCAGGACCTTGGCTTGCAGAAAAGCGCGCTCAAGGCGGCTGGCTGTACCATCGTCCGGGCCGAGAAGATGACGGGAACGAAGCTCGCAGGCCGCACAGAGCTGCGCACGCTGCTCGACTTCATCCGCGCCGGCGACGTCCTCACGGTCACGCGCATTGATCGCCTGGCGCGCTCAATCGGCGATTTGGCGGAGATCGTGCACGAGCTCGAAAGCAAGGGCGCAGCGCTCAAGGCGACAGAACAGCCGATCGACACAAGCACGGCGGCCGGCAAAGCGTTTCTCGGCATGCTCGGTGTCTTCGCCGAGTTTGAAACCAATATCCGCAAGGAACGCCAGCGCGAGGGCATCGCCAAAGCCAAGGCCGAAGGCGTCTACAAGGGCCGCAAACCTTCGATCGACGCGGCGGCCGTGCGGCGCCTGCGCGACGTCGACGGACTTGGTCCGACAGAGATCGCCGAGCGGCTCGGCATCGGCCGCGCCAGCGTCTATCGGGTCTTGGGCGGCCCCGCGGCCTGACGCGCGCCGTACTCCGCGAGCTGCTTTGCGATGATCGCAGAGCGGTCCAGCGCGGCGGCGTAAGCCTCTCCGCGCGCGGCGATTGCCTCAGCGCCGGCATTCGTCCTTTCGGCTTCGCGGATGGCCTCCGCGGCCTCTTCGACCTCGCCCCACGCGGCCGCAGCCGCTTCGATCAAATCCGCCTTCCGGTGCCTTGATCGCTCGCGGGCAAAATAGCCGTACACGAGCGCCGCCAGGAAGGCGCCGGGAGCGGAAAAGACAATCGGCAAATCGAACCATCTGTCAGCAATGACGAACGCTGCGATCCATAGGGCGATCGGAGCCCACTCGCGCCAAGCCCTTTGGATATCGATAGCTTTTACCGGCATTCGCAATTACTCGAAAACGTCGGGCGCGTTGTCGTTTGGTATGCGCCGCTTGGCTTTTGCCTCGCTAGCGGCGAACACGCTCTCCCCGCGGCGAATAAATCGCTGTAGCTCCTCGGCGGACATTTCGGAAAGCGGCTTGTCGTCGATCTCCGCTTCCGCCTTATCAAACAGCCCGGCGGCGCGGAAGATCGAGGTCGCCGCCGTCGCGCGCGCTGGAGCCGGAGCCTTCGAGTCGTTGCAAACGGCGCGCAGGGCGGCGAACGCCTCTTCCGCCCCTTCACGCCGGATCAGCTTGCGCAGATCGGCAAGCGCTTCAAGAGGCGTTGTGCTGGATTGTTTCTTGGTCATGGAAATAGCTCCCTCAGGGTTTCGGGTGAAAACGAAATAGCGCTTAGATCGCCAGCGGAGGCCGCGGGTTGGCTTTCGAAATTTCGGGCGGCCTTGTGGCGCGGTTCTCCGCTTCCCAGGCTGCCTCGGAGGCCTCGACGAGCTCACGGAAGGCTTTGGCGTCGCGCCGCCGCTTTGCGGATGCCTGCGCGGTGCGCGACTGGTCCTGGCGTCGTCACACGCTTGGCGAACTGGTTGTCATAGGCCGCCCGCTGTTCCGGCGTCATAGCCGCCAGTTTCGCGGCGCGAGCGGCCGCCCGCTTTTTCTGGCGTTGGAAGATCATCCGTTCTTTGCGCGCCAAGGCGTCGGCGTCGGCGCCGGCGTCCGAGGGAGGGAGCTGGAGTTTGTGCCAGTTCTTTCCTTTGGGCGTCTTGCCTCCATGAAATTTACAGCGCCCGTTCGAAAAAAGCACGAGCTGCTGGCACGGCTCGCCATCGCGCTTGCGGCGGGCGCCGCACCGGCCGGCCGGGCCGGCGGCCAGGCGCTCGGCGTTGATCCGCTTCATGAGATCGGAGCAACGTTTGCGCCATGCCGGCGAGCGATGAAAGGTGTAAAGACGTTTGGCCTTGCGAGGAAAAGTCATGCGCGCCTGCCGATGCTGTTTTATCTAAAAGATGGGGCGAACTTAAATCTGATCGGCCGCCGCGATCCTGCGTTTGGGGGAGGGTTTTTTATACGTGAGACGGGTGCTACGGGTAATCCGGGTTTTTTTTCCAAAATTACTATACGGATGGGCTGGCCAAAGGGACCATGTGGTTTTACCTCTTTGCGCTAACTTTTAACTTTTAAACACACATACAAGGGCTTCGTTATCTGACTTACCATTTCACCTGTCTCACTAGTCTCATTCGGCTCTGTCTTTGATTTAATTACGTTTTTTTCGATAAGGGTTGAGCCGGGTGAGCCGGTATGACTCACTAATTTTCATCCCAATTTATCGGGGATTTAAGATGATCGCTAAAATGCTCACGACAGATCGTAAGCGCCGGCGGTAAAAATATCCGGCGCTGCGCGCCACCCGTATCACGAGGCTTGTATTCAGACTCCCTTGTCTCAATTTTCAGCATCTTCCGCAAACTTCGCCAGAACATGGAAACATCTAAAGCACGCGTATTCTTGCGTTTCGCGAAGGCTTCGTACGAACGATAAACGTCCGTCTTCTGAATTTCTGCTGGCCCCTCTTCCCCCGCAAGCTGCCCTTCGCGCAAGCAGTCGAGCAGCCAGCTATCGAGCGGCGGAAGCGTCTCGAGCTTTTGTTCGAAGAGCGCGTCCGTTTTGGGGATCGCCGCCAAATCAACACGGGTAAGATCGAAGCACTGTAAATAATGCAGAAACGCCGCCGGCCCCGACGTGTTCATTTCATGTTCGAAAGCCTCTCGTTCCGCCGTCGAATGTTTGACTGCCCGCACGTCGAAGACGCCATATCGTCGCGCGGCCGGACCGGCCGGGACAACCCAGTCTTTGTTAGAGGTCATGAGTACACGCACGCTATTCTTGCCCACGACTGCCTCAAGGCCCTTTCGTTCGATCCGCATTGTGTCGTTTGTGATCAAATCCTTGAGAACGCCGTCGCCTGTTTTGTCGCCCGCCCAGGACGCTTCGTCGGCCTGGAGCAGCAGTGTACGCTCCAAATGCGCGTTGAAGTTTCCGAGGAGGTGTCTCGGCTGAGAAACGGAGGTGTAGCGCGCAGGCATGATCTTGCCGAAATATTTTCCGACAGCGGTTTTGCCGCCGCCCTCTTCTCCTCTGAGGACCAGCGCCACGCCTGGCTTCTTTCCGGGGTTTTGGATTATGTCCGCGAAGAAGGCGACTACCCAATCGAAATGTGCTTCGTTGCCTCCGCAGACGTTGTTTTTAAGATGCGCTAGCAGCAAGTCGCAGCTAGCGTTCGCGTCCGCCGCGACACTCCACCCACGAAACAAGTTATATGCTCCGGCCACGTTTTCGCCCGGAGCGAAGACGAGTTCCTCGTAACCCCTGCGCTGACGGTGCGCTAGCCAAAGGCTCGCGACGCCTGTCTGCTTGCCGCCGACGGGCACCATATCGTTCGCGAATTTCGTCCGGAAGTCCGCAACTTTCAGGAAAGCAATTCTCGGAACTCCGTCGCGCCCGCTTGTCTCGCTCAGCACCCTGACGTTGCTGCCTAACGTAATCAACGCATGGTCTTTGTTTAGCCTTTGAACAGCCCGCTCAACCTCGTCAATCTCGGGCGCAGGCAACAAAAACGAGGGGTTGGTGAGATCGTCGCTCCACAGCCAACCAGTCTCAAGCATCTGTTCTACGAAGGCTGTTCTATCCCGGCCGACGCAATGCGAATGAAGGCAATGTACCAGAAAACCTTTGCTCTCGGCTTCTCCGGCGTTAATCGCCATTGTTGCTGTGTCAGGCTTCTCCGTCGGCGAATGCTCTGCGTCAAAGGGGCATTCAATGGCGTGCTTCCCTTCTGCGCATGATCCCCTGAAAACATCAGGAGCGCGAGTTTTAAGCGCGTCGACAATTTTGAACCGTTGCCCAAATCCTCCGGCCCACTTCATAAGATCGACGACTTTGCCAGTGCTGCGATCGGTCCAGGAACAGAGCGCTCAGAGAATGCCGCCCGGGGCCGGCCGCGTCGGCCTTCGGCAGCTCGGTCGCGGAGGAGCGCCACGCCTCCGAGCAGCGCGAATTTCATGGAAGACAGGAGGTGCAGATCAGCCTGCGGCTTTCCGGTCAGAGAAAGCTCGATCGCGATGAGATTATCGACGGCCCATTTCGTTAGCCGCGGTTCGATCATCAATTCGTCATATCGGTCCGGCGCCTGTTCGATGCGCCGCATAGCTTCCTGCAGGATAAGCTTGCGCCACGGTTCAGCGCGAGGTGACGGTGCGCTCATGATTTGGCCCCGCCTAGCTCGAGCCTCGCGGAAGCTCTCCCCTCTTTTCGCTCGTGCCTTCGGTAGGCTGCTTGCGCCAGCCGCCGCGCTACGCGTGCTGAGCGCATCCGCAGCGAGCCAAGCGGCGACGTTGCTCTGTGAATTAAGTTGAGGCTTGATCGTTTTCACAGAAAATACTCCGCATTCGTTGGCGCCGGGCTGTGGCGCGGTTGTTGCTCAGGGCCGGTCAGCGCCAAGCGCGACGGCCCGAGCTCTTCCTCAGCCTCTTCGATCGCAAGGCAGGACAGCAGGACGTCGAGCGCTCGCATGGCGTTGTTTCGCTGTGGCCGCCGCATCGGCCTGTCGTTCTCCGCGGCGCCATCAACAAGCCTTCGAAGATATCGACGGCTTCAGCCACGCCGGCGTCGGCAAATGGCAGCGTGAAGCGGCCTGCGACAGCCTCGACGCGAGCTCGGGCGCCGAGGCACTCCGGCGTATCGCAACAGGCAACGAGCAGCGCAAATGTCCGCAGGTCGCGAACGCGCCGGCCGAAAGCAGCCTCGAACAGTGCTGACGCGTTGGATTGGTCCGGGCGCCGGATTGTTGCTTGCAAACAGATCAGCCGCCCGCGTGCGGCTGGTCACGCCGCACCGCCGCTCGTGCGCCAACTCGCCCGCGCGAGTTCGGAGCGCTTGGCGCGCGCCGCCTTGCCGCGGTCCGACGGTGCCCAGGGCTCGGCGCTCCCAATCAGCTTGACGAGGCCCGGGGTCTCTACCAGCACACGCCCGGCAACGCGGCGCAGAACTAAGCGGCCCTGGCTCGCCATGCGGTAGATCGAAGTTGAGGAAATGCCGCTTACCTGACTGGCCAGTTGAAGCGGAACGAGCGGGCGTTCCGACCAAGGCAATTCATCCTTTTTGGAGGGGGAGGTTTTGCGCGTCCGCGGCACGGCGGTAGACGAACGCGGGTCTTTTGTGCTCAGCATGGTAGCCCCTCCGGTTATTGAGGATACCAAAATACCCCAGGAGATCAGTGTTGTGTAAAAACCCATTTACAAAAAATCGACCTGGGTAAGCCGATGATCGCGCATCTCAGGAGAGTTGTGCACCCCGCCCTCGTTCGCCATAGCGGGGGCGGCATATCGCTTTTTCCATTCCGTCATGACACGCTGCCAGCGAATGAGGCTTAAAATCACATCGCTGGCGGGAATGTTTGGCCGCCCCAGCGCCGCTTCCCTTACGATTTGCGGGGAAAAAGCGGCTTGAGCGGCCCTTTCACGGCGAAAACAGGGGTTCGATTCCCCTTGGGCGCGCCAGCGAAAGCCGGCTCACACGGCTTGTCTCGCGCAAGGCGTCGCGGCCACGCATCCGCCCAAGGAAAGAAGCCTCTCTAGCCCCGGCTGGGATGGCGTTTGTGATGCGCGTGGCTGCTATGCCTGTGTTTCTTGAGGCCCCAGCTCGACGCGATCGACGGTCCCGCCGTGTAGCCGACGACGCCGCCGGCAACCAGCCCGATCGGCCCTCCGACAAGGGCTCCGGCCAAGGCGCCCATCGCGCCGTCCCCGAGTCGCTCCTGCCCGTTGGCGAAGGTCGGACGGAGGAACAAAAGCGACAAGATCGCGATCGTGGCCAAATGCTTTTTCGTCATGAAAGCTCCGGGGATTTTTGCGCGACGATCGCGACGCAGAGCGCCGACCGCAATTCCCCGTAACCGCTAAAAGAGGTTCTTTTTCGGCAGGTTCTTTTTCCGGCAGGTCCTTCCGCGTGAGCGCGCGTCTCGCATGCCCGTGTCGTCTCGCCGAAAGATCGATCACTGGAAAAAACGAACATTGCAGCGGCCCTTTGAAGCCAACGATGCCGCAGACGCCGCGATCGGGACTCGCCGGTGATTTAAACTGGGACAAGCCCGAGAACGGCGGCTCCGTCATGGCTTTGCAATAAATGACTGACATATGGCTTGCAGATAAAATGGCGTTTGCGGGAGAAATTAATGATGCTGAGGAAAATGCTGATCGGCCTCGTGACCGCGGCTTCGATAGGCGTGAGCGCCCAGGCCGACGACGTCCGCCATGTGCTGCTGATCAGCGTCGACGGACTCCACGCTTTGGATGTCACCCACTATGTTGAGAGCCGTCCTAGATCGGCTCTGGCCGAATTGTCCGGACACGGCGTCACCTACACCAACGCCCGCACGCCTGCTAATTCAGATTCCTTCCCCGGTTTGCTCGCGCTGGTGACGGGCGGATCGCCAGTCTCCCACGGGATCTTCTACGACGTCAGCTATGATCGCAAGCTGTTTGATCCGACGAATACGACCTGTTCGGGAACGCCTGGCAACACGATCGTTTTCGATGAGAGCATCGACGCCTACAATGGCGTCATTTCTCTCAATAGCATCGACCCCTCTAAGCTCCCTCGTGGACGGAACAGATCTGGCGAATGCGTCGCCGTTTATCCCCACGATGCGATCAGGACGAACACAATCTTCGAAGTGGTCAAGAAAAATGGCGGTGCTACTGCCTGGGCGGACAAGCATCCGGCGTATGACCTTGTCAACGGTCCGTCCGGCAAGGGCGTCGACGATCTCTACACCCCCGAGATCACCAACGTCGGCGGGTTTGACGCCACGACCAGCGTCGATTGCACGATCGCTAACGATCAATTGAAGGTGAACGCGATCCTCAACGAGATCAAGGGCCTCACGCATGATGGCAAGCCGGGCGCCCGCACGCCGGCTGTGTTCGGCATGAATTTCCAGGCCGTCAGCGTCGCGCAGAAGCTTTCCGCCGACAAAGGCGGTTGCCCGTCAGCGAAGCACGTCGGTCAGCCGGGCGGCTACAAAGACGGTCTCGGGACGCCGACCGAGGTTCTCGCCTACGGTTTGGAGGAAACGGATGAGGCGCTGGCGAGCATGATCAAGGCGCTCAAGGATCAGCATCTCTATGAGTCCACACTGTTCATCGTCTCCGCCAAGCACGGTCAATCACCGATCAATCCCGAGAAGGTCAACAAGCCGGGACATTTCGCGGATCTCGTGGCGGCTCTTCCGGACGCCGGAAGCAGCACCGCGGCCAAGGCCATAGCGGACGCCGGCAACTGCAGCGCCGGAGCCTGCGGGTTCGTCCAGGATGACGATATCGCGCTGATCTGGCTCGCGGATCAAAGCAAGACGAACGAGGTGGCCGCTTATCTCAACACGAACGCCAAGGCGCTATTTATCGACGAAGTGCTCGCTGGAGACGAACTCAAGTTAAAGTTCAACGATCCGGCGCACGACAGCCGCACGCCGGACATTATCGTGCAGCCGCAATACGGAACGATCTACACAACATCAAAGAAGAAAAACGCCGAGCACGGCGGATTTAGCTTTGGCGACGCCAATGTCGCTCTGATCGTCTCCAATCCGCGCCTGCGCGAGGCCGTAGTGAAAACGCCGGTCGCGACCTCTCAGGTCGCGCCGACGATCCTGCGGGCGCTTGAGATCGATCCAAACTCCCTGAATTCGGTCCAGGTCGAACACACCGACATTTTGCCCGGCCTCTGGAATGGTTCCGATCATCACTAACGATGGAAACACTTATAGAAAGGGCTCGACTTAAATCCGGGCTTTTTCACATGCAGGAAATTTCCGGCGCCGCATTCCGTAACGACGGCGCCGCAATCACGTCTCCCGAATAAAAGGCGCCCGACGACGGGCGCCTTTTCTCTATCCGAGGCGAGCCAGGACGCGGAGGCGATGTCGCCTGCGCTTGTCGTTCGTTACGGCGCGCCCCAACATTCCTCCAGAGCGGCGCACATGGCGACGAACACCTCCCGCGCGATTTGCCCGAGACACTCCTCGTGAAATCTGGCTTCGCCTGATAAATGAGATGAAAGCGCAACGCAGCGGCGCCGGCTTCCGTCATTTCATTGCTGATTTCAGCGCCCTCTGGAGATTTTATCTGGTTCATTTTTTCCACTCTCCTCACCTTGTCTTAGACGCTGCATTGGCATGTACGCGACGATGACTCTCTCGTGTCGTTCCCACGAATCTCGCGCTGCGACGACGCGCGCCGATATCGCAAGCGCGCCCGTGAGTCTCGCTGAGGCGTCGAACCGCGCATTTCAGTCCGTCTACAGACAGCCCCTCGAACAGCAAAGGATGAGTCAGGTCGGCCATCTCGAAGTCCGAAGCGTTCAAGAGCCGCGCTTCGGGACCTCCTATCGCTCATGAGCATTTCCCGGCTCGACGCTCATGAACGCGGTCTTTGGCGCGTTTCCGGATTCGCCGCCCAAGTGTCGCGCCCGATGCGGCCGCCGATCTCAGCGCCGCCAGCGGCGGGCGAGCCTGTCAGGGAAGGTCTCCGCGCGCCTTGTTTCAGAAACAATCCTCCCCTGATCCAGCCTGATCACCCTGTCGCAGGCGGCGATGGCTGAAGGGCGGTGCGCGACGATGAGGATGGTCAGGTCGCGGCCGAGGGATTCGATCGCATCGATCACGGCCGCCTCGGTTTCTTGATCGAGGGCGCTCGTCGCCTCGTCGAAGACAAGGACGTCCGCCAGCTTGTAGAGCGCGCGCGCGATGCCGATGCGCTGTCGCTGACCGCCCGACAGCCTCACGCCGCGCTCGCCTACAGATGTGTCATAGCCCCCAGCCAGCTCGCCGATGAAACCGTCGATGTCCGCCTGGCTCGCGGCCTGACGCACGCGATCCATGTCGATTTCCCCGAGCGGGACGCCGAAAGCGATATTTTCCGCAATCGTCGCGTCCGCAAGATAGATAAACGGAGGCACATGGGCGATCCGCGCCTGCCAATGCGGGATCATTTCGGCGTCGAGACTAAGTCCATCGACCCGCAAAGCGCCTCGCGTTGGTTGAAGCAGTCCCATGAACAGATCCATCAGCGTGCTTTTTCCGCTGCCCGTCTTGCCGGTGAAGCCGACCCGTGCGCCTTTTTCGATCGACAGCGAGATATCGCGCAACACCGGCGGCCCCGCCGCGGAATATTCAAAGCACACCGATTGAAAGGCGACGTCGCGCTCGAACGGCAGTCTGGCTCTGTCGGCCGGAGCAAGGCTGGCCCTCGGGATGGGCCGATCGAGAATATCGAGAACGTCAAACAGCATCTGGCGATTGCCGGCGATCTGCGCCCAGCTGTAGTACATCGACTGAAACAACGGCAGGAGCCGCTGCGCGCTGATGGCGAGCGCCCCCAGCACAGGAAGCGCGGCGGCGACGCCGCCCGGACGCCCGCTGAGGATCATCGTCATGCCGGCGACCAGCGCCATTCCGAACGCCTCGATCACAAAGCGCGGCGACGACCCGATAAAGAGGCTTCCGGCCTGCGCTTCCTGGAGCGCCCGATCGGCGGCCGCGAACTTTCCAGTATAGACCTGCTGCGCCCGGTCGATCAGCACATCCCTAATTCCGCCAAGACCCTCCTGGATGGTCTGGACGCGCTGTGACGCCGCCGCGGCGGCCGCCTTGCCGTAGGCGCGCAGCCGGCGGCGCGCCGCATAGGCGACCGCAAGGTACATGGCGGCAAAACAGAATGTCGCGGCGAAGGCCGTTCGCGCGTCGATCGCGACAAGAGCGGCGAAGATGAAAAGCCCGATCACCGCTGCGGAGACAATCTGCAGCACGGGAGACAGAACGCCGAAGATCACGCTTTGCACCTTCCCGACGCCTGCGATGATTTCGCTCGTGTTGTGCGCGACATGATAGCTGTAGGGTTGATGCAGGGTCCGGCGATACACTTCGACGCTGAGATCATGTCCAAGCCGCGACATGACTCTGTGGTTCATCCGGATCAGCGCCAGCCTCACCCCTCCGGCGAAAATCGCCGCAAACGCAAAAAGAAGGGTCGCGGGAAACAGCATCGCCTGCCGATCGTGCCACCCGAAAACATCAAGCAGGATCGGGGCGAGACGATGCGGGAGCGCCGCATCGGGATTGGCGATCAGCGTCAGAAACGGCAGAATCGCTCCGATCGTCATCACCTCGGTGAGCGCGCTGAGCGCCATCAAGGCCGCCACCGGCGCGAGTTGTCTGCGGCGGGCCGGCGAGAAATGCCTGTAGAGGCGCGTCATCGCGGCGGCGAGACCGCCGGCGAACACGCGCGGACCGCCGCCTGGACACATCAGATCAGCGATTGTCGCGCTTCGCCTGCATGTTCTTGTTGTGCTGGCTGATGGCGCCCAGCTTCGCGCCGTCGCGCGCCCGACCCGGCGTTTTCTCCTTGGCGCGAATTCCGAGATTCGCCGTCTGCGACGCGGGGCGGCCCGGCGCCTGCGCGCGGATGCGGCGCATCTCCAGCGCGCGCGCGACGCTGTCCTTCATCGCCTCGCGCGCCGCCTTGGCTTCGCGGCGGGTGGTTTCCCGGTTGAGACGCTGCATGGCCGCGGCGAGCACGTCTCGTTTTTCCCGTGATCCCGTGTCGTCCGCGGCGGCCTGCGCCCCCCTGGGATCGGCCTTGCCGCGCATTTCCCGGCGCTGGCGCGCGGCGATCTGGCGCGCACGGTCGCGCCTTTCGCGCACGAGCTTGCGCAGTTCCGCAAGATCCTTGTCGGATAAAAGACCAAGCGCGGGATGATGACTGTCCTCGACAAGCTTGGCTTCATCGACAGTCAGCAACTGCCGTTCCCGCCGAACGCTCCGACCCATCACGCGCCTCCTCTCGATATGGGGCCATGAGCCCCAATGGATGCGGCCGACATTGCGTCATAACCGACAAATCGGCAATAGCGTGTTCTCTTGAAGCGTCGCATCAGGATCTCTTGCATGAAGGAACGCCGCGCAAGAAGGAGGCGGACTGGCCGCCTCCTCATTTTTCCGAAGAGAGAAACCAAGAGTTCGCATCGGAAGATCCAGGGCGGCTTACGACGCGTCGGCGCGGCGAACGACCTCAATCCTTTCCGACGTTTGTCGAGGTTGAAATCACCTTTGTCGAGCTCCAGATCGGCGTGTCGGTCATGAAGGTCGACTGGAAGCCGCTGGTGTTCGGCGACGTCGCGTTCCAGATCACCGTGGCGTAAGCGCCTCCGGTCAGTTTGTAGTTGACCGGGCAGTTCGCGCAGCTGTTGCCCTGGAACACCGAGCCGAGGAGCGGCGTCTCGTTCGTCTCGACAAAGGGCGCGCCGGCGTATTGATAGGCGAGCCAGGCGGCGTAGCCCTCCGCGAAGGGAAAAAGCGACAGATTCGTGCCGGGGCGCGCCGTCACCTGATTGTTGCGCACCTCGACCGTATCGACGCTGCGGCCGAAGAGAGTCTTTTGATCGACAAGCCTGAAAAATATGTTGATGTAGGCCGGATAGTATCCGGATTTGTTCGTTATGATATTGTTGTTGATCTCGATATTTCGATAAGCGCTAAACGTCTTCCATGAGTTTTTTGTCTTTTGCGATGGACTGAGATATATGCCGCCATTGTCGGTCAATTTATTGCCGGTCACCGACACGTTGAGGAACGTGCCGTCGTACATGGCGACGCCAAAGGGGTTGCCGCTCATGATGTTGTTGCGAATGATGACATTGAGGTACGACGGCTGCGCGATGACGAAATGGTCACCGACCGCTGGTAGCGTATCGAGAGGCTTGTCCATCCTGAAGGCGTTGTTCGCCGATGCGACAATATTTCGCCACTGACCGGCGCCCTGTCCGCTGACGATCACGATCACGGACGGCTTGGCGGGATTGTAGTTCCAGGTCTTCGAGCCGCGAGAACTGTCGGTGATGCTGAGCGCGTCGGCCGCCGTCACCGAACCGCTGTCTTCCCTCGGCCACGCGGAGCCAGCCTCGCTCAATATCGTTTCGCCATCATTCCAGTTGTATTTGATGACGCCGTCCGCCGTGTCGAAAATGTTGTTCTGGATGACCGAATTGGTCCCGAAATCGGCGGAGATCTGACGTCCCGG
>NZ_FOSN01000063.1 GCF_900114285.1 Methylocapsa palsarum
CGAATATCTTTCACAAGCTGTTCTGCCGGGGCTTTCGCCGGCACGGATTTCTGTCTCATCTGCGCTCCTGAATGGGCTAAGATGAACCAGAAATCTCCCTTCAGAAAATACCCCGATTTGTCTCATGGGCGCTGACGCCGGACATGTTTCGCCAGGCGGCGGAAAGCCGCATCGTCGTCAACGCTCACCGGATCAATCGCGGCGAAATGCCCGAATGGCCCAAGCGCGGCGAAGACTCGGATTTCTGGTTCGTCGACGCCACGGACCCCGAAGACGGAGCCGCCAAGGTCGTCGAGCTTGTCCGCAGCCGCATTCCCCATCGTTACGGGCTTGACTCCATCCGCGACATCCAGGTCCTGTGCCCCATGCAACGCGGCGCCCTGGGGGCGAGATCGCTCAACGCAGACCTTCAGAAGGCGCTCAATCCCAACCCCTCAGTGCGCATCGAAAAGTTCGGCGCGATCTTCGCGCCCGGCGACAAAGTCATGCAAATCGAGAACGATTATGACCGGGACGTCTTCAATGGCGATCTGGGGACCGTGCTGCGCATCGACGAGACGGAAGGCCTTCTGATCGCCGGCTTCGATGGCCGCGAGGTTGATTATCCCTTTGGCGAACTTGATACGCTCCTTCCGGCCTATGCGATGACGATTCATAAGTCGCAAGGGTCCGAATATCCGGCCGTCGTCATCACGCTTGCGACGCAGCACTATACGATGCTCGCGCGAAACCTCGTCTACACCGCGGTCACGAGGGGCAAGCGTCTCGTCGTCATCGTCGGGCAGCGCCGCGCCATGGCGATCGCCGTCAAGGCCGGGGCAGGGCGGCGGCGCTGGACTAAGCTGCAGGAATGGATGAAGCCTCGGCGAGGCGATTGATCCACGGGTTTAACGTCGCGTGTGCTTTGAGCCACTTGCCGGACTTGACGGCGTACCAACTACGCCCCGGGAATAAGCGCGACCGATGCCAGCTTACACCGGCGTCGGCCGTCGTCGCCTGTTCAGGCCTCGCCCAAAAATTGCGCTATGTCTCGCGCCACATCTGCTTGCATTCGCGCGCGCTCCGCTGCTCCTTCACTCGGCTTCTCGGGGCCCGCGCCGCCGGCTGCCTGATCGAGATTGACCGCAGCCTGATCCCGTAGTTTGGCATAGGTTAATACGCGCTCGATGCAGCGCTGCCGCTCGGCAGGGATAACGCGCCCGGTCGAGGGGTCCATCGGCTCTGCCGGACGTTGTTTTTCTTTCGTCGAATTTTCGCTCATTGGTTCTTTCCTTTTAATGACACTCAAAGAACCGCCGCACGCAGACGCGACTAAGGCGAGCGCAACCGGGTCGAGGTCTAAAAATCGTTCTTCAAAAGTCGCTGCAGCAGAACAACAGTATTCTACCGCGACGAGCCGACGCGAAAATCCGTACGACAAAGCCGAGAGCTTCCCGCCAGAGGATGTGTCTTATTGGCGAGGCGCGACGATCGGCGTCGCACGCCATACCCTTGAAAGACTTCTTTTCGGCCCCGGCATGCTTGATTGCAAGGAGACGCTCCCAGCGGGTAGGTGAAAGTATAGCCCAAGACCTGGGTGTAGAGCTGACCGCGAACGTAATGCGCGTGGCGAAGGCGAACGGTCCACACCGAACGACCGTATCAATGACTTTGCGGCCAAGCGCGGCGATGCACAAATGGTTCTGGATGGCGTGGCCGCTCGACCTGCGACCAGCGTAGCGATCATGAAGAGCCAGTCGCGACTTGAATGATAGGTTTTCCTTAATGGGCGGGGACCCTGACGAGGAGTTGCATCGCCGGGATCAAGGTTTCGCTAAAACCCTTCGCTATTTCCAAGAGCGATGGCGACGCCGTAGCAGAAGGTGTCGAGGAGGTCATCCTCCCGGTCGCTAT
>NZ_FOSN01000020.1 GCF_900114285.1 Methylocapsa palsarum
TCGCCCTTGGCGCGGAGCGTCAGGGCCGTGCTGGTCTTGACGTCGTATTTGTTTGCGGAGAGCGGCGCGAAATCGGCGGCCCAGGGCGCGCCAAGGCCGAAGGGATCGGCGCCGCCGGCGCGGGCGGTGATGGTCTGTTCGGCGACGGCGGAGCCAAATCCGTTGGAAACGACGACATTGTAGCTTTTGCCGGCGACGAGGCCGGCAGGCGCGCTGATGCTCAGGCAATAGGCGCTGCTCCCGCTCACATTGACCTTGGCCGAGAGCGAGGCCTTGGTCTGCGGATCGACAAAGGACACGGTCGGGGTTCCGAGGCCGAGAGAGAGATTGCGGGCGAAAATGCGCAGCGGGCCAGAACTTGCGACCTGCGGAAAATCGAAATGCATGGCGCGGGGCGCGTTGATATACACATGTGGGGACGATGAGGTCTGGTCGCTGGACACCCAAATTTCATATTGAGCGAAAGGCGTCGTCTTCGGCAGTTGGAAGTCGATGGTCTTGTCCTTGCCGTTGACTCCCTTGATTTCAATCGCCGCCTGCGTCGACGTCTTCAGGAACACGCGTGGAGCAGGACCAAAGCCGGTTCCGGTCAGACTGACGAAATCGCCGGGTAGCGCGCTGAACGGCTGGTTGAATATAACCGGGCTCGCCATCGCGGCCTGCGCAAGCATCGCTCCCAGCAAAGCGGTGCATGTCAATAAAGGGACGCGCCGCGCCTTTGAAAGCGCGAAGGGTCGCGATCGTGGGTACGGGCAAAAGGGCGCACGCATGGCATTGATCCTCTTCGATTAATTTGATGTATTACTTGGCGCCTTGCCTTCTCAATACGCCGGCCTGAGCCATATATGTGTTTTTACTCAAATGTATAATACATCACGGAGCTTACTATATTTGCTATAGCGCCCATGTAGTTTGATTTATATGGTTGCGTCAAACGCTCGTAAACACATATTAAAGCTTTATGTTTATACTTGTTCAGTAATTTTATTGATTTCGCCAGCAGACAATCATTTATATTTACGCCGCTCTGTGAGAAGGCGATTGTCTGGAGAGTTTGATACAAAATATCCAGTTTGCGCGACGCAAAAGCTGAACTGCGGCGCAACTCAAGCCAAGACTTCTCGTCTCGACCGTAGTGTTGAATGATCTTTGATGGCGACCGAAAGCGGCGCGACGTTGAAGGGCGCCGCTATTTCACGGCCTGCCATTGCCCGGACACGTCGATCTGGACTTTCAGACGCGCGCCTTGTTGATCGGCGCCCGAGCCTTCGGTGACCGAAGGCGCCTGAACCTGAACCTGATCGATGAACAGATAGGGCATGCCCGATTCGAGATCATAGAGGAGCTGTTGCAACATGGCTTGATCCACCTCGCAACTGGCCGTCAAGCTGATGTAGCCAGGTTTGGCGTCCGGAGCCTGCAATTCGATCTGCGACGACAACACGCTCCCGCCGACTTCTTTCACCGCGGCCGCGACTCTTTGTTGAAGCGCCGCGCCGGCGACTGTCAGCGTTGGGCCTTCGAGAAACGGCGAACCAGACGAACCGGAGGCGGCGCCGGATTCGTTGAGCTTCCTGTGACTCTCGATACGTTCGAGCATATCCGCTGTCGCCACATAATCCCTGTAGTCATTTACAAGACCAGCCAGCGCCAGCCACGCAATAATCATGAGGCCGACGAACGCTGCGACGTAGGCCAGGACAGGGAGGGCCTGCGCTCTGGTCAGAAGCTTTGTGATCGGATGGCCGGCAAGGATTTTCATGGCGGGCTAAAAGTTGGAAGGGGGACGCGGCTCAGCCGGCGTATCGACGTTGGGCTGGATGTGCGCCTCGATGAAAAAATGTTCGAGCGATTCATTGGGCGAGCGCGTCGTCGGCGCGAAAAAGGTCGCCTTCGTGAAGCGCGGCGACTTCTCGATGAGGCGCACCAATGAAGGAGCGTCGGTGGTGACGCCGATCAATTGCACCTTGTCGCCGACGATCCTCATTTCCGTGAGATACGTGTCGTCAGGCAAAATTTGTGAGACGTTTTCGTAGACGATCACGCTCGACGGGGTTTCATGTTTGCGGCGCTCCAGTTCCACAGCGGCGGCGCTCGTCCGGTCACGCCCCGGCATCTGCGCGCGGGCGGCCGCTATACTGCTTGTCAGGCTATCGCGCCTGTTCTGCAGGTCGCCGCCAACGACCCCGCTCACCGCGACAGCTACGCCGCAGAGCGCCCCGGCCCCGGCGAGCGCGCCCACCAGAACGCGGCGCACCCGATGCGTTTCAAGCGCCTTCATGGCGCTGTGTTCGAACACCTTGATCATCGAGCCGTCGTCAGGCGAGGGCGCAAATACGATCACGGATTTCGCCCCAAGGCCCAAGAGCGCGTCGACAAAAGGCGTGATCACGGATTTCGCGGTCGCCGCGATCGTGACGACCATGCGGTCGTTGCCCGCCTCGGCCGATGGACGCCAGCCGAAGGCCGCATCCCTGCCGCTCCATGGCGTCAAACGATCAATCTGCGCTCGCACAATTCCTTCGATGAAATCAGAGGCGCGGCTTGGCAAGGCGAGCGGCCGGAACATGAACCGGTCGGAGCGCAGACAAAGGTCAACCCGGGTGCCGCGAAATTTTTCAGCCAGCTCGGAAGTAAGAGGCGCGGCGAGCTGCTCGGGGAGGATGCTAATCGGCTCTGGAGCGGCGGCGGCCGCTTCTCCCGCCGCGCTCCATTCGCAATCGAAGGCGCCGTCAGGCCGCTCGGTCAGCCGGGCGACCCGCTCGGCGCGAAACAATGCTAGGCCGTTCAGGTATGTCGCCGCGACGCCGTCGATCCAGCGGTCGAAGATTTCAAGACCCTTTTGATAGACGTTCATGCCATTTCCGGTTTTCTGCGGAACGCAGAATCATGATCGGATCGCTTCATGGCTCGTTCCTCCGGCGCAGGCGCACGGTCTCCAGTTCGACGACGGCCCCGGACGGCGACCGCACATTGATGACCACTTTCTGAGGCGTCCAGATTTCCCCGGGACGCGGGTTGCCGAAGCGAGCGTCGAAAGACGAAACGTCAATGGACCAAAGGCGGCCCGCTTTCTCGCCCGAGAGGCTTCCATTCGCAAGCTTGGCGCGATCCGGCAGTTCAGCATGTATTTCCCGCAGGGCCTCGATAAGTTCGAGGTGCTGGCCGATGCGTCCGGAGCCACGAATGTTCGTCGCCATCAGCGATGCGATCGAGGTCAGGACGACCGCCGTGATCGCAAGCGCCATCAACGCTTCGATCAAGGTAAATCCGCCACACTCGCGGGCGTTCGCGGCGCTGTAGGACATGCGGGCGGACCCGAACCGGCCCGCAGACAGACAGGAGCGTGCGAACCAGCGCCTGGCGGCCTCGACTGCACCCCAGTCGTCAGGTCTCGCCAAATCTTCAGATCTTGCTAAATTTTCTGGTCTTGCGAAATCGTCAGGTCTTGGCGGGAACAACGTCGATGCCTCCGGTCAGCCAGTTGACGTGGATCTCGAAGGTCGCGCCAAGGCGTGAAAGCGAGATTGATCCCCCGCAAGACATTCCCGTCGGAAAAAAGTCGATCGTCGTTCCGGCGGCGTACCTCCCGCATCGCTCCGCAAGCGTCGCCTTGAAGCCCACATCGTTGGGAAATCGCAGCACGCGTCCGCCCGCGCCCGAGCGGATCGTCTTGCCGGCCGCGTCGAGTTCGGTCGCGACGTGGGCGCCTCTGCGCAGCGCGGCGTTGCGGTCGCCCTTGAGCAAGGCCGCCGTTTCAATCGCGAATCCCTCGAGTCTCGCGCGCGACGACGCGCGCGGAAACGCGGGAAAGGCGATGGCGGCGAGCATCGCGACGATCGACAGCACGCAAACGATTTCGAGCAATGTGAAACCGTCTTCGCGCTCCGGCGCCGTCATCGTCGCTCCCAACTCTTGATGTCAGCCGCGGTCCCGCTCCCGCCAGGCTGCCCATCCGAACCGAGCGACATGATTTCGTAAGGTCCATGTTCGCTCGGAGAATGATAGATATAGGCGTTCCCCCAGGGATCGTTGGGAACGGCGCCGCCTTTCAAATAAGGCCCGTTCCAGGCCGCCGCGCCGCCGGGCTTCTGGATCAAGGCCGCGAGACCCTGCGCACTTGTCGGATACCGTCCGAGATCGAGGTAATAGAGGTCAAGCGCGCCGGAAAGGCTCTGCATCTGGATGGTCGCCGCCTTCACGCGGGACTCGCTCAGATAATTCAGAACCCTCGGACCGACGAGACCCATGATCAGGCCGATGATCGTGATCACGACAAGCATTTCAACGAGCGTGAACCCGCCTTCGCCCCGCCGGCCGGCCGGCGTCGCATCGCGCGTTTCGTCAAAAGCTTTGGTCGACCTCCGGCGCGGGGTCTCGCAATAGTCATCCGCATTCATTCCGCATCGCAACCAGTTCATACCGTCCACCAAGGTTGTATCGCCATGTTCATTGCCGCATGTCTTCGCCCTAGAGCATATTCCGATCGGATTGAATCACTCCAATCGACAAGAATATGCTCAATCCCTTGATTCTGGAGCGATTTCTGATCGATCGCATGACTGCATGCGATCGGAAAGCACTCTAGCCGACCACCTGACTGACCGACATCAGCGCAGTCATCACCGAGACGATCAAGCCGCCGACGACAACGCTGATGCCGATGATCGCGACCGGCCCGACGAGTCCTACGACGCGATCGAGGCTGCGCTGCAGCTTCGCCTCGTAGAACTCGGCGACCCGTTCGGCCAACATCGGCAATTGACCCGATTCCTCTCCAAGCCGGAGCGTACGAATCGCCATTGAAGGCAAAGCCTTGTTTTCGGCCAGCGCGTCGGACAGCCGGCCGCCGCGGCGGACGAAATCGACCACCTTGCTCCAGACATCCGAACGGCCCGTCGTCGACATCATGTCGGCAAGGACGCGCAGCGTCGTCGCGAGGGGAACGCCGCTCGCTAGCAGCACGCCAAGATTGCGGCAAAACACCGACGCCCGGTGAAAATTCAGGACCCGCGCGACAAACGGAAGATGCGCGAGAGCGTCGAGAATGGCGCCGCGAACCTCGGGACGGCGCAGAAAATACCAGCCCGCGCCCGCGATCGTGACAAGTGTTACGGCGAGCGCTGTCACATGCGCGCTCAAGAAATCCGACGCCCCTAAAAACCCGACCAGCACGGGATCAAGTTTCGCATTGAAATCCCGTAGAACTGCGCCAAACTGCGGCAGCACGAATGTGAGAAAGAAAAGAAGCACCGCGCAAGCGGCGCCGAGCACGAAGACCGGATATCGCAAGGCGTCGGCGACGCGGGAGCGCAGCGCCTCGGAGCGCACCCGCTCCGCTCCGAGCATCTCCAGAATATTGACGAGGTTGCCCGAGGCCTCGCCGACCCGCGCGAGCGCGACATACATCGGCGAAAACAATGTCGGATGGCGCGCCAGCGCATCCGCGAAACTCTCGCCCGCGACGATAGCGGCCCTGATTTCGGCGACGACCGGGCGCAGTCGATCAAGGTCCGAGTCCGATGAAAAAAGCTCCAGCGCGTCGTTGATGCGGGCGCCCGTCTTGAGGAGAAGCGCAAGATCGCCGGTAAATATGGTCACGTCGGCAGGCCGGGGCCGCGCGGCGAATGAAAAATTCCAGCTGGAGCCGGACTGTTGGCCCCGATCGCGGACGGTCTCGATGGGAATGAGGCCAAGATATTCGATGCGCTCGATGACCTCGCTCTCGGTCAGCCCTGCGATCAGTCCGCTGACTACCTCTCCGTTCGCGGTCAAGGCGCGATAGTGAAAGTTAGTCATGACTCATCGCACCGTCGTGACGCGAAGGACTTCGGCGGGAGACGTCAGGCCTGCGCGGACCTTGCGGACCGCATCCTCGATCATGGTCGTCATCCCGCCGCGCCGCGCCGCGGCGTCGATGGCGCGCGCGTCGGCGTGAGGTCCGACGAGTTCATACACCTCGTCTGTGCTCTCGAGCAGCTCGAAAATTCCCTGCCGCCCGCGGTACCCGGCGCCGCCGCAACGCTCGCAGCCGACCGGCTCGCAGATGAATTCGCCGGCCTTGAGGCCGACCGCGGCGTAGCGGTGGTCGGCGGAAAGATCGGCGGGTTCGAGAAGGCGCCGGCGCTTGCAACGGTCGCAAAGGATCCGCACCAGCCGTTGAGCGATGACCGCGCGCAAGGTCGATTTCAAAAGAAACCCCTCGACGCCAAGGTCGAGCAGGCGCGGGACCGCGGCGGCCGCCGTTTCGGTATGCAGCGTCGTCAGCACAAGATGGCCGGTCAGAGCGGCGTGGATGGCGATGCTGGCGGTTTCGGCGTCGCGCACCTCGCCGACCATGATGACGTCCGGATCCTGACGCACGAAGGCCCTGAGCGCGCTGGCGAAAGTCAGACCGATCGAGGCCTTGACCTGGGATTGATTGACGCCCTGGATTTCATATTCGACCGGGTCTTCGATGGTCAGAATTTTTCTCGACGGCTCGTTGAGGATCGAAAGCATTGTCGCGAGCGTCGTCGTCTTGCCGCTGCCGGTCGGGCCGGTGACGGCGATCAGTCCGTGCGGCATCGCCAGCAGACGGCTGAGGAGTTTATCGTCCGCCGGCGATAATCCCAGCTTGGCGACGTCGAGAAGACCGCGGTCGCGCGGCAAAATCCGGATCACCGCCGATTCGCCGTGCTGGGTCGGCATCGTCGCGACGCGAATGTCGATTTCGGTATGCCCGACGCGCTGCCGCGCGGCGCCATCCTGCGGAAGACGCCGTTCCGCGATATTGAGGCCGGCGAGAATTTTAATCCTCGAGATCAGAGCCTGGGGCGGAGCGTCGGAGGGCGCGGCGACGGCGCGAAGCAGGCCGTCGACCCGCATGCGCAAGGTCAGCCCCTCACGAAACGGCTCGATATGGATATCGCTCGCCCGCAGCTCCATGGCTTTTTCGAGCATGTCGTTGACCGCCCGCACGACCGGGGCGCCGCTCGCCAGATCCCGCAGGCTCTCGATGTCGTCCTCGAGGCGCGCGAAATTGGCTTCGGACTCCCTGGCCGTTTCCTCGGCGCCGATCCTCTCGCCAAGAATTGTCGCAATATCTTCGAACGAAGCGATCTCGACGCGGACCGGTCCGCCGAGCACGATTTCCGCGGCGCGAACGCAGGCGCCCGCGGTCGGATCGGCGACCGCAAGCTTGAACCCTTCGGGCGATTCGAACGGAAAGACCGCCGACTCTCGCAGGAAACGGGGCGTGAATTTCGCGGTCAGCGCGGGCGCGGCGACGAGCTGAGGCAAACTAAGCCGGTCCAGCTCATAGAACTGGGCGACCTCGTCGGCGAAGCCGTGGGCGGAAAGTTCGGTCGATTCCCAAAGCTTGCGGAAAGATTTCTCGGTCCCCGCGAGCGCCGGCGCGTCGAGCGGCGACTCGGAAAGCAAATGGTTCCTCGCCGACAAATGGTCGACGAATTCCTCGAATGTTTTCATTCGGCTCGTTTCGTCTCCTCGCGACAAGGTCCTCGCGCTCCGGTTTGCCGCGATCAGCCGCGCTGATCTTCATACCTCAAGGTAGTCCAATCCCTAAGTTACGGCAAAATTTTGCGCCTTTTGACCGCGCGGTCCTGCGTTGAAAGCGGATTTCGAGGATGCGCGGAGTCCCTGGGCCAATTCGGGGCGAAGCCGGCCTCACACAAAGAAGCGTCCGAAGATCCCTCGCCGGCTCCCGCAGCAGCCCTTGCTTCCACGAGAACGGGCGGGACGGCGACCTTCCCGTGCGGCCAGAAGATAGATTTGGCCTGGTCCGAGGCTTGGTCTAGTCAGAGATTTGGCCTGGTCCGAGGCCGGTAAATCTGGCGCCCGAAGGCGCCAGTTTCAATTCAGCGCGCGTTTTTCTGGATCGCGCTCATCAGCGTTTCATCGCGATGAGAACTGCAATATTTGGTCACTTTTTCAGTGTTCCGCTTGGTGTAGCGCAGGTCGATGGTCGAAAGGTTCTTGCTGGCGCTGAAATATCCGGCCATCCAGGAGGCGACCAGGAGCGCCTTGTCCGGATCGCTCTTCAAAAAGCTCTGGTATTGCTGGCACGTGATCAGCGACATATCGACCACGACCTGCGCCTGCGCGGGCATGGCCGCGCCGGACATCGCCAGCGCTGCGAATAGTGCGAGTTTACGCATATCGATTATTCCCTCTCTCCGGCTTAGGTTTACTGCGGCTTGGCGACGGCGCGCGTCAGGCCGGCCATCACGGTTTCCTTGGGGTTCGACTGGCACCAGGATTTCACGTTCGCGACGTTTTGGGCGTAGCGGTCGAGATCAACGGCCGTCGAGCCCGTCTTCTGGTTGAACCAGCCGCTCAACCATGCCGAAAAGACCTTCGAGTCTTCCGGCGGCATCGCCAGATAATCGGCGCAGGTGATGCGGGTCGTGTCGATCATGACCTGCGCATGGCTGGTCGCCGGCAGGAGCAGCCCCGCCAAAACGAAACCAACTGCGAATTTCTTCACGGCGTATCCTCCTCTAGTGTTCGAGCGTTATGCAGCGTGACGCCGCATCAGCCGATTCCCCATAAGCCGAAGCCGAGGTTCGGGCAAGCGCCGCCCGCGGGAGATTCTTGGTATGACGAAATGTGGGCGGACCGCGCAAACGACATTGGGAGAGACTCGGCCGCTCCCGGCTCGAAAATTGAAGCGCTTTGAAATGAATGACTTACAAAGATCGGCCCCACTTTGTTCTCACTCGCGCCTGGCGATGATATATCCTGGCGTATCCATGGACGAACCGTTGATCGCGCAATGACCGACCTTTTCGCCGCCGCCGGTCTTGAAAAAGACGCGCCGCGCCCGCTCGCCGACAGGCTGCGGCCGCATAACCTCGCCGACGTGGCGGGCCAGGATCATCTCACCGGACCCGAGGGCGCGCTGACCCGCCGGCTCGCCTCGGGCTCGCTGGGCAGCTTGATTTTCTGGGGACCGCCCGGAACCGGCAAGACGACGGTCGCGCGGCTGCTTGCGCACGAAACCAAATTCACGTTCGTGCAGATTTCGGCGATTTTCTCCGGCGTCGCCGACCTCAAGAAGATTTTCGAGGAGGCGAGGGCGCGGCGCGCGACCGGCCAGGGCACGCTGCTCTTCGTCGATGAGGTCCACCGCTTCAACCGGGCGCAGCAGGACGGTTTCCTGCCCGTCATGGAAGACGGATCCATCACCTTGATCGGCGCGACGACCGAAAATCCGAGCTTCGAACTGAACGCTGCGCTGCTGTCGCGGGCGAGCGTGTTGATTTTCCGCGCCCTCGACGCGCCTGCGCTCGAACAAATGCTCGCGCGCGCCGAGGCGACGGAACATAAACCGCTGCCGCTCGATCCTGACGCACGCGCCGCGCTGGTGCGGATGGCCGACGGGGACGGACGCGCGGCGCTCACTCTCGCCGAAGAAGTCTGGCGCGCCGCCAAACCCGGCGAGGTCTTCGACGCCGCGGCGCTGAGTGATATCGTGCAGCGCCGCGCGCCCCTCTACGACAAGGCGCAGGAGGGCCATTACAATCTCATCAGCGCATTGCACAAGACCGTGCGAGGCTCCGATCCCGACGCCGCTCTTTACTATCTCGCGCGGATGCTCGACGCGGGCGAGGATCCTTTGTTCATCGCCCGGCGCGTGGTGCGGATGGCGGTCGAGGATATCGGGCTCGCCGACCCGCAGGCGCTGGTGGTCGCCAATGCGGCGAAGGACGCCTACGATTTCCTCGGCTCGCCAGAGGGCGAACTCGCGCTCGCCAACGCCGTGATCTATGTCGCGACCGCGCCCAAGTCCAACGCGGCCTATACCGCCTACAAAGCGGCGATGCGGCTCGCCAGGGAACATGGCTCGCTGATGCCGCCCAAGGTCATCCTGAACGCGCCGACCAAGCTGATGAAATCCGAGGGCTACGGCGCGGCCTACGCTTACGACCACGACCAGCCCGACGCGTTTTCAGGCCAGGATTACTGGCCGTCCGCCTTGGGCCGGCAAAAGCTCTACTCGCCAACAGGCCGCGGGTTCGAGCAAAAACTCGCAGAGCGGCTCGAACATTGGGCGCGTCTGAGGGCGGACAAGGACCGCCGGTAACGCAACGCGTAGGTCAGAACTGGTAGCGCAATCCGCCGACGACCGCGTAACCGCTGAGGTTTTCGCCAAAGCGCCAATCGCCGCGGACGAAGCCAAGGAATCCGGTCTGGAGAACCTGACCGGAGACGCCAAGCCCGAGCTGGCCGAAGGTTCCGATCCGGGTCACGGCCAAAGGCACAATCGTCGATCCCGAGACGAAATTCGTGTGGGTGTCGCCCTCGAATTCATGCCAGACGCTCGCCGTTCCGAACGGCTGCAGCGCGAGTTCGAACTTGTCGAGCACATAGGTCGTCCCGACCCGGAATCCCAGCCGGCCGAGCAGGCTGTTGAACGGCGTGAAATTCAAAGACCCCGTCGAGTCCCCCGAAGGGTCTAGCTTAACTGTGAGCGTATCCGTGTGAAGCTGCGAATACAGCAGCGCTCCGGAGGGTTCGATGAACCATGACTGCGGCAATTCCCAGCGGTACCCGGCCGAGACATTGGCGGCGAACGCCTTGCCGTTGAGGTTTTCGTCACTGAGATTGGCCGCCGGATTGGTCAGCTTCAGGTCATAAAAGTCCTCGCGCACCTGAAAGTCGGCGAAAAATCCGTGCCCCGTGAGGGCTCCGTAGATTCCGATAAACGGCACCTGCGAGGCGCTGTTGACGCCGCCCAAAAGAAGATCGTTTGTGTTCAACAGAACCTGACCGGCGGTGACGCCAAGATGGGTGTTCCAGCCGGTATTTTCGACGTTGGCGACGCCAAGATCGATTCCGGTCTGAAAGCCGTTGAAATTGGTGCGGACCTTCGAGGGCGCGAAGGCCGTCCCGCCTGGATTTTGCGCCGACGTCGTCGCGCTGACGTCGTTCTGGCCGCCGGAAAACCTGACCCAGGGGCCGCCGTTCCACTGGTTGGGCGCGGGATGCGGCGGTTCGGCGATGAAGGCGCTGGCGTTTTGGAAAAACCCTGTGTTCAGCGAGGTCAGGATCGCGTCGATCCCCGCGGGCGTCGCCGATGCTGTGCTTGTGTTGACCGACGAGGTGAGGCTGAAGGTGTTGCCGGACTGTTGGACGCTGTAGTTGATCAAGCTTGGGCCATTGTCCGCGGTCACGGTCGCCCCCGAGGAAGCCGTGGCCACCAGCACCGGAATCGGCGAGGAAATGAGTCCGCCGCCGATATTATGCGCCTGGATCACCGTATTGCCGCTCAGCGTCGTCACGGTGAGCCGGTCGGCAGTTCCGCCAGCGGCGTTGACGTCGATAGCCAGTCTTCCGCCAAGTCCGTTAAGCGTCGTGGTGTTCCACACGGTGTTCGACGTTGCGCCGTTGATGAAATTCAATGTGCCGGCGTTGTTGACGATGGACGTTCCGTTCAGGCTCAACGGGCCCGACGAGCCGGAAATGACGCTGGCCGCGCCCACGTTGATCGTTGCATTTCCGATGGTGGCGATGCCGAAACCGCTCGTTCCGGTCACATTGCCTGTTGTGTTGATCAGGATCCCTCCGGGACCTGTCGCGGCGATGCCCGTACTGCCTATTACCGAGCCTGCCGGGGCAATCGTAATCGGACCGCTTGCAGCGTCCGCTTCAATCGCGATGGCGCCCGCCGTGACATTGCCGACCCCTGTGATCGCTATCGATCCGCCGCCTAAATTGCTCGCCTTTATCCCGTTCTGACCTGATCCGCCGTTAACGGCGCCTGTTCGGTTGATCGTTATCGAGCCCAAGCTCGCAGGATTTGAGATCATCGCGTGAATGAGGCCATTGGAGACGACGCCTTGTTCATCGAAATTGGTCGAACCGCTTCCGCCGATGGCGATTGATCCCGTTCCGGACGCGTCGGCGGCGACGCCGCTCGAAAAATTCCCGGACCCTCCGATCACTATATTGCCCGTGCCGGTGGACAGAGCCTGGACGCTATATTTATTAGCGAAAAGCGGAAGGACAGAGGTTGTGCCGTTCACGATGATGGTCGCATTGCCGTTTTGCACTTGCGCGTCGATCGCCTGGGCTCCCGTGCCGGTTACAGTCGTTCCCGCCGCCGTCATGATCGAGATGTTTCCGCCCAAAAGCGCGCTGGCGAAAATACCGCGGCCGTTCTGGCCGATCACGTTCGCGTTGAGGCCCGCCCCGCCGATGGAATGTTGCCCGATTTCAATATCTGCGCCGCCGGTGGTCTGAAAGCTGGCGCCGTTGGTGAAGCCTGTTATGGAGCTGGGCGCTCCGGCATTTCCTGTATCAAGGCGAATAAAATTCGGCGCCCCGCCGGTCGCTGTCAGATCGACCGCGTTCGAGGTCGTGTTCGTGATGGAGGCGGCATTGCCGTCGCTCCCCAAGATGAGCGCGCCGCTGGTTTGGGGGACAGGCGGGGCGACGCTGGGCAAAGTGGTGATCGGCAGCGCGCCAGTTGTGGCGCCGGTGCAGCCGATCGTAATGAGCGTCGGCGTCGTGCCGATAGTCAAGCATGCGGCATGTGCGTCGGATCCGGGGAAGACAACGGTCAAGGCGGTCCCGCCCAGCAGCGCCGCCGCAAATAACTTTTGACCGGACAACGACCTGTGACCGGAAAACGACCTGCCCATAGCACCCCCCATCCACGGACCTACTGACAACGTGTAGCTTAACGGGCCGGAGCGAGGCAATGCCGCGGGCGGTCGATTCGGCGTCGTTCGAAGCGCGGGCGCCGCTCGAAGCAACACAATTTAAGCGTTGTTTTGAAACAATAATATCTTGCAAACGACACGCGAACATGGGTGTTCGCCATCACCGTTCAGCGCGCCGGAAATGCCGGATTTTGGCGCTCTGTTGCGCCGCAGCCACAGGCGCGGCCGCGCCGGTCACTCCGCCGGAGCTTCCAATTGCAGCTTCCGGGTCTTGGCCGAATAATGCGATGCGTTGCCGTTCCCTGAACAGGCGTCGCGGGCGAACATGATGAGGTGATGAGCGACGAGGCCGACGCTCAGGATCGGCTCGATCTGGCCGCGGACCAGCCGGGGCAGGACGAAAGCCCAGAAAACGCGCCTGTAATCGCCCCGGACGCCGACTTTCCAGAACAGCTTGCCGACGATCGTGGCGGCCTTTTTGATGTTGCTCGGCGAAAGACGCTGGCGGCTCCTTGGCCGCGGCGCCCTGTTGGGCCGCGTCTCCCGCATCTGGTATTCGTAACGGGCGAACAACGCTTCGGGCTGGTAGGCCTTGCTCATGCAGGCTTTCCACATCGCGAGAACGTCGTCGTAAGGAAGAATAAAATCAACGTTCGATTCCCTTTCGGGGTCGTCGTCGCGCAACCGATTTTCCAGCGCGAGCCGATCCCAAAGCGGCGTGCGCGGAAGCGCCTGCAAAAGGTTGATCGTCGCCATCGGAATGTTGGACTGATCGAGAAAATCGAGGATGCGGCCGCCTGTGTCGATGGAATCGGTGTCAAGTCCCAGGATGACGCCGGACACCACCTCCATGCCGTGACGGTTGATGAGGCGGACCGCGTCGAGAATCGGCAAGGTGATATTCTGCGATTTGCCCATGGCTTTCAGGGCGTCGTGCTCGGGCGTTTCAATGCCGCAGAAGATCGTGTCGAACGCCGCCTCGCGCATAAGCTCCAGGATGTCCGGCCAACGCGCGATATTGAGCGTCGCCTCGCAGGACAGGCTGACGGCGTAGCCGTTGCGTTTCTGCCATTCGACAAGATGGGGCAGGAGTTCGCGCAACGCGCGGCGGTTGCCGACGAAATTGTCGTCGACGAAATAGACCGAGCCGTTGACCCCGCAGGCGAGCAGCTTGTCGAGTTCCGCGACGACCTGGGCCGGACTCTTCAGCCGGGGGACCCGCCCATAAAGTCCGGGAATGTCGCAGAACTCGCACGTGTAGGGACAGCCGCTCGAAAACTGCACGCTGCCAAGAAAATAGCGGTCGATCTGGGCGAGTTCGTAGGCGGGCACCGGAAAATCGGACAGCGCCCGGCGCTCCTTCGTCGCCAGAACGACCTGACCAGGCGGCCGCGAGACGTCGCGCGCGAGGATCGCGATCAGCGCGTCAGTCGCATCGCCAAGTTCGCCGATGTGCAGATAATCGAAATGAGGATAATGTTCCGGACAAGCAGACACCGACGGGCCGCCGAGGGCGACCACTTTGCCGAGCGCGTGGGCGCGTGCGCGAATGTCGTCCATCTGCCGCCGCTGGATATGCATTCCGCTGACGAAAACCGCGTCCGCCCAGGCGAAATCCTCCGCGCTCGCGGGATTCATGTTTTCGTCGATGAAGCGGACGTCCCAGGACTTCGGCAAAACCGAGGCGATGACGAGCAGCCCCTGCGGCGGCATGAACGCGCGCACGCCTCCGGTAAGCGGATAGGCGTATTCGAACGTGCCGAACGAGGGAACATAGCGGGGAAAGACGCAGAGAATGCGGCGCGTCCGCGCGCCGGCGGCGGCCGGGGACTGTCCGACGCTGGGGGAAGGTTCGATTACGGCCGGAGCCAATGCAGGACCTCCCATTCGATCTTCAGGTCCAAAATACGGACCAGCCATTCGCACGTTCGGGCGATTCACCCTCAAGTTAAAATGGAGCCTCGACAAAGGAAAGTGGAAGATTGAGCCGTTTGTTGGACGAGGCCGGACGGCGGCGTTTTTATAATATCGGCTGCCGAAAAGTCGTTATGGACTAACGTTCGACGGCGATGTTAAGCATCGATGAAAGGCGGCTCGAACCGCGACCGTCTGCCGTGTTCCGCGATCCAGCGGAATATCTTACTGGACCAGCGGGATCTGCGGTCATGCGCGTCGTCCTCCTTCGCCTTCTGGGCGGTGTCGCCAGCCTCATCTTGAGCCTGAACATCGCCGGCGCCCAGCACACCGAAGGATCGCCCGATTCGGGACCGCGGCTGGCGCTTGTCATCGGAAACTCCGCCTACGCCGCGGCCGGGGCGCCTTTGGCGACGCCCATAAAGAACGCGCGCATGATCGCGGAGGAGCTCCGCCACGACGGATTTTCCGTGGATCTGCGGGAAAACCTTGGCGAGGAGGCGATGCGCAACGCCATTGCTTCGCTTTCGGCGAAAATCAAACCCGCCGCAACGGCGCTGTTCTTTTTCAGCGGCTATGGCGTCGCGGTGAAGGGAAGATCCTACCTCATTCCCGTCGACGCGGAAATCTGGAATGAGGCCGATGTGGAGACCCGCGGCGTCGGCGTTGAGCAAATTCTGGGCGGAATGGAGAGCGCTGGCGCGAAGGTCGAGATCCTGGTGCTCGACGCCTCGAGGCGCAATCCGTTCGAACGCCGTTTCCGCACTTTCTCCTCCGGCCTCGGAGGCCTCGCAGGCCCACCCGGCAGCCTGATCATCGCCGCGGCCGAAACAGGCAAGGTCATCAAAGACCCCGAAGGCGACGGCGGCGTCTTTATCGGCGAGCTCGTCAAAGAAATGCGAACGCCGGGTTTGAGCGCGGAAGACGTCTTCCGGCAGACCCGGATCGGCGTTTTGCGGGCGACCAGGAACGAACAGGCGCCCTACGTGTGGTCATCGTTGAAGGCAGACTTTTCCTTCGACGCGCCGAACGGGAAATCCGCCAAGGCGGGCCAGGCGACCGGAATGATTTCGCCGCAGAGAGCCGAAGTCCCGGTCGGCCCTCCTCCGGACGACCTGAAGCCCGGAAGCGTTTTTCGCGACTGCGCCGCCTGCCCCGAAGTCGTCATCGCGCCGGCGGGCGAATTCAACATGGGTTCGGAGGAATTCGGGGCCGAACAGCCGGTCCATTTGGTCGTCATTCCAAAACCTTTCGCGATTGGCCGCGAGGAGGTCACTTACGCGCAATGGGACGCTTGCGTCGACGACGGCGGCTGCGGCGGTTGGCGGCCGGACGACCACGGCCGCGACAGGACGAACTTGCAAACGAACTTGCCAGTGAGCGAAGTGAGCTGGACCGACGCGCGCGCGTATCTCGAGTGGCTCAGCGGAAAGTCCGGGCGCGCCTACCGGCTGCCGAGCGAGGCGGAATGGGAATACGCCGCACGCGCCGGATCCGCGACCGCCTATTGGTGGGGCGACGCGACGGGAACGGGCCACGCCAATTGCCGGGGATGCGGCGGCGACGGGCGCGTCTCGCCGGTCGATTCTTATCAGCCGAACGGCTTTGGCCTTTATGACGTCGCGGGAAACGTGGCCGAATGGGTCGAGGATTGCTGGAACGACTCCTACGCGGACGCCCCGCGCGACGGCGCCGCCTATGAGACGGGTTCTTGCAAGCAACGGGTCGTGCGCGGAGGCTCGTTCGATACGGGTCCGCGTTATGTCCGTTCCGCGTCGCGCTTTCTCACAGAGGCGGGACTTCGCTATTACACAAATGGCTTTCGCGTCGTGCGCGATCTTCCTTGAGCCCCCGCGAAAAGCCGCTAGGCTGACGCATCAGCGATGTTCCATCGAGGCTTGCGCGATCCTCTCTCAGGGTCTGTGCAATCCTCTCTCCAGGGCTTCAATGGCAAGAATTTCCGTCCGAGACGTCAAATGACCGACCCGCAAGCCCGGAGCCCAGAAGCCTCCCCATGACCCCCTCGCCTCCTTTCAACAGCCGTCTGATTTTGATTTTCATGAGCGCCGCGATCTCGATGTCCGCCATCGCCGCCCGCGGCGACGCGGCCGAGGAGCCGGAGCCGGAGGGGACGCAAGCCGGCGCCGGAAAGACGGCCGGCACACCGGTCATTGTCTTTCAAGCGGGATCATTTTGTTTTTCCGACGCCGTCCGGGTGACGGGATTTCTCGCCCCGCGGGCCGATGCGGTCGTGACGCTGACGCTCGACAATTATCAGGTTGCGGACGTTCTCGCCGCCGATAACGACGTCGTCGCCGAAGGTCAGGCGCTCGCGCGGCTCGCGCGAATCGGAGCCGAGCCGGGTCGCCCGGGCCAGGCCAGCGCGGCCGCAGCCTTGCCCGCCTCGATCGTCCTTCGCGCGCCTGCGGCCGGCAAGATCATTCAGTCCACAGCCATTGCGGGCGCTGTCAGTTCGTCGCGTGGCGAACCCCTGTTCCGGCTGGCGATCGACGGCCTGATCGAGGTCGACGCCGAAGTCTCCAGCATCTACCTATCCGAAATCAAGCCGGAGCAATCCGCACGGGTCGAGATCGAACCGGGCCGGGAGGTCGACGGCCGGGTGCGCAAGGTCGCCGCGCAAGTCGATCCGGTCACGCAAATGGGGCATGTCCGGATCGCGATCGATCGCGACGCCGCCGAGCGCCCCGGGCGGTTCGTGCGCGCGACGATCAACGCCCGCCAGAGTTGCGGCGTCGCCGTGCCGCGATCGGCGGTCCTCTACACGAAGGACGGCACCAGCGTCCAGGTCGTGCGCGGCCACCATATCGAGACGCTCCGCGTCCGGGTCGGCTTGCGTTCCGATCATGACGCGGAAATCAAGGAAGGCCTGCGCGTCGGCGAGCTTGTCGTCGCGCACGCCGGCGGCTCGCTCCGGGACGGCGATCAGGTCTCTCCCGTTTTCTCCGATGATCCCGCCCAACGTCTGGAGCGTCCCTGATGGCGATCAATGTCTCCGCCTGGTCGATCCGGCGCCCGCTTCCCGCCATCGTCTTCGCCCTCGTGATCCTCGCGCTCGGCGCGGCAAGTTTCAAGAGGCTTCCGATCACGCTGCTCCCCAACGTGGACCAGCCCATCATCACCGTGGTGATCACCCAGTTCGGCGCGTCTCCGGCCGAGCTCGAAACCCAGGTGACGAAACCGGTCGAGGACGCCGTTTCCGGCGTCGAAGGCGTGCGCCACATCATGTCGCAGGTGACGGACGGCGTCTCGGCGACGACGATCACGCTCGCCCTCGACGCCTCCGTCGACCGCGGCCTCAACGACGTCAAGGACGCCATCACGCGCATTCGCGGCACGCTCTCGCGCAGCATCAACGAGCCGCTGATCCGGCAGGTCGGAGTCGTCGGCTCCAGCATTGTGACCTACGCCGCGATCGCGCCCGGCAAGACTCCGGAACAGCTTTCCAATTTCGTCGATGACGTCGTCAAACGCGATCTGCTCGAGATTCGCGGCGTCGGCAATGTCGAACGCGTCGGCGGCGTCGACCGCGAAATCCTGGTGTCGCTCGACCCATCCCGCCTCGACGCCTTCGGCCTCACCGCCGCTGATGTGAGCCGGCGGCTTCGCGGCACCAATCTCGACCTGACCGGCGGCCGCGCCGAACTCGGCGGCCAGGATCAGTCGATCCGCACCCTTGCGGGAGCCCGCACGCTCGACGAGCTCGCCGGAACCATGATTGCGCTCGCGCGCGGCGGTGAAGTTCGCCTCGACGATCTCGGCGTCGTCACCGACACGATCGCCGAACCAAGGACGTTCGCGAGGCTCGACGGCGAGCCGATCGTGGCGTTCAGCATTCAACGCTCGAAGGGCGCGAGCGACGTCGCCGTCGCCGCCGAAGTCGCCAACCGCGTCGAGGCCCTGGAAAAGCGTCATCCCGACGTTTCCCTCAAGCTGATCGACACCTCGGTCGCCTACACGCTCGGCAATTATCATTCGGCGATGAGCACCCTATTCGAGGGCGCGGCTCTCGCGGTGATCGTCGTTTTCGTGTTTCTGCGCGACTTCCGGGCGACGGTGATCGCGGCGATCGCGCTGCCCCTGTCGATCCTGCCCGCGTTTTTCGTCATGGACGCGCTCGGCTTCTCGCTCAACCTCGTCAGCCTCCTGGCGATTACCCTCGCGACCGGCATCCTCGTCGACGACGCCATCGTCGAGATCGAGAATATCGTGCGCCACATCCGGATGGGGAAATCCGCCTATCAGGCCGCCATCGACGCGGCCGACGAAATCGGCCTGGCGGTGATCGCGATCAGCCTCACGATCGTCGCCGTTTTCGTCCCCGTGAGCTTCATGAACAACATCGCGGGACAATATTTCAAGCAATTCGGTTTGACCGTGTCCGCCGAAGTTCTGTTCTCGCTGCTCGCCGCCCGCCTCATCACGCCGATGCTCGCCGCCTATTTCCTGCGCGCCGAAGGGCACGAAGAGGCCGTCGAGGGACCGCTCACGCAACGCTACGGGCGGCTCGTCGGATGGTCCGTCGAGCACCGCTACCGCACCGTCGCGATCGGACTCGTTCTTTTTGTCCTCTCGATCTTGAGCACAAGGCTGCTCGGCACCGATTTCCAGCCGACGCAGGACGCCGCGCGCTCGCATCTCGCGATCGAACTGCCGTCGGGCGCGGAACTCGCCGAGACCCAGAAAGTGACGGAAGCGATTTCGCAGCGGCTGCGCAAGCGCCCGGAAATCACTCATGTCTTCATCGACGGCGGCCACATTCCTCCCTCGACCAGCGATGTCCGCAAGGCGTCGCTCATTCTGAACTACGCGCCGCGCTCGGAGCGCAAGGCGAGCGTGCATGAACTCGAACTCGCAATCGGCGAGGAACTCGCCGACGTTCCTGACATCCATGCCTGGTTCGTCGACGATTACGGTCAGCGGCCGGTGTCCTATGTCGTGACCGGCCCCGATTCGCTCACCGTTTCGAATTTCGCGGCGGAGCTCGCGAACCAGATGAAAAAAATCCCGCTGCTCGTGAACGTGGTCGCGTCGACCTCGCTCGAGCGGCCTGAGCTTCTGGTCAAGCCCCATCGCGATCTCGCCGCCCGGCTTGGCGTCTCGACCGAGGGCCTCTCTGAGACCCTGCGCATCGCGACGATCGGCGACGTCGGTCCAGCGCTGGCGAAATTCGACACCGGCGGGCGCCTCGTGCCGATCCGGGCGCAGCTCGACGCCAAGGCGCGCACCAACAGGCAGGTGCTCGAGAACATCAAGGTGCCGACCGGCGCCGGGGGCGCGGTCACCCTGCGCACCATCGCCGACATCGAGCTTGGTCAGGGGATCGCCAGCATCAACCGCTTCGATCGCGAGCGCGAGGCGACCTTGCAGGCGGCGCTGTCCTCGGGCGCGACGCTGAGCGAGGCGGAGACGGCGATCTATGATCTGCCGCTGATGAAATCGCCGCCGAAGGGGATCAAGGTCGGGAAGTCCGGCGACGCCGAGGCCATGGCGGAACTGTTCGGAGGTTTCGCCGAGGCGATGCGCAGCGGTCTGATGATGGTCTACGCCGTGCTCGTCATCCTGTTCGCCAGTTTCCTGCAGCCGGTCACGATCCTGTTTTCCCTCCCGCTCTCGATCGGCGGCGCGATCCTTGGCCTTCTCTTGACCGGGCGGCCAATGAGCATGCCGGTCATTATCGGCATCCTGATGCTGATGGGCATCGTGACCAAAAACGCGATCATGCTGGTCGATTTTTCGATCGAGGCGATGGCGAGCGGCATGGACCGGACGCTGGCCATCGTCGAGGCCGGCAAGAAACGCGCAAGACCTATCGTCATGACGACGGTGGCGATGGTCGCCGGCATGCTGCCGAGCGCCTTCGCGATCGGCGCCGGCGGCGAGTTCCGCTCCCCGATGGCGATCGCCGTGATCGGCGGCCTCATCGTCTCGACGCTCCTGTCGCTTTTGTTCGTCCCGGCCTTCTTCGCCATGATGGACGACGCGGGCGGCGGCATCGGCGGCCTCTGGCGGCGCTTCACCGCGGGCGCGCTGCGCGCCGCTCCGGCCGCGCAGCAGAAGAAGAAGGCTGCGTCCGGCTCCGGCGCCGCTGAGCGCCCGGCGGAGTGATCATTTGGCGCCGATGGCGGTTTGGCCGAAGCCGTTCAGCGTCGCTTTGAATTCACACCGCAGGCGCGGCCTACTTGAACCCGATGAGGACGCCGTCCGCGCCAAGCGAGAGCTGCAGGCCCTCGCGCCGCGTCTTCAGGAGCATGGTGACGCCCTTCTCGTTGCGCAGCCAGAGCGTGCCCTTGCCCTGATCGCCGAGCGCCCACCCCGAGCGGATCTGCACATAGGCGCCGGCGAAATCCTCGCGCCTCGACAGACCGTAAACCGACCCCTGCGCCGTCAGGCGGGATGCGCCGAACCCGCCGACGCCCAAGCCGCCGACGGTGATGGGGTAGGACCGGCCATTGAACTTCAGGGTTCCACCGCCGATCGCTCCCGAGCCGATGAAGGCGACCTGGACCTGATTGATGACGACGCTCGCGGCCGGAGGGCCGCTGGGTTTTTCCTGGGCCAGCGCGGGCGTGGCGGCGGACAGGCATATTGCGGCGACGGCGGCTTTCAAATTCATGGAAATATCCCGAAACAAAACGAGGCCACGTACGATCGAAGCCGACTTATCCCGAGGGGTTCAATCTTGGCAATATCGCGAGCCCAAAGTCGAGCGAAAACCTCGGCCGGGCGCGCTTATACATTGATCCCCGCGTCAAAGGGATTAGGGTCCGCGGACGCTGTAACCGTCACGGGAGAAACAGGTGAGCCACGTTCCGCATGAGTTGCATGAAGAATTTCCGCAGCAGATCGAGACGATCCATTCCCTCAAGGGGTCGAACGCCCATTTCGCGCGGATCGCGGACGCCTACCACGAGCTCAATCGCGCCATTCACAGGATCGAGACCGACGTCGAGCCGGCCGACGACGAGACGCTTGAAACCATGAAGAAGAAGCGCCTCTCGCTCAAGGACGAGATCGCTCAATTCCTGGCTGCGGCTTAGAGCGCTTTCCGATCGCATGAAGTCATGCGATCGATCAGAAATCGCTCCAGCATCAAAGGCTTGAGCATAGTCTTGTCGATTGATTCAATCCGATCGGAATATGCTCGAGCCGTCAGGCCAAATATCCCGCCAGCGGAAGCCTGTTTTCACGCCGTCTCAATCGCCGCGCTGGCCCGAATGATCTCGTACGCGTCGACCGGGCGGCGAAATCCTTTCAGGGTCATCGGCGGCAGCGCGCGCGTCTCGAATTTGTCTTCCACCGCGTTCAGCACGCGGGTCTCGACAAGGATCTGCCCCGATCTGGCTTCGTCGCACAGGCGCGACGCCAGATTGGTCACGCTGCCGACGGCGGAATAGTCGAACCTGCGTTCGAAGCCGATCCGGCCAAGGGTCGCATAGCCGAGCGCGACGCCGATCCCGAAGCCGAGTTCGTGCCCCCGTTTGCGCCAGATGACCGCGAGTTCGCCGACGCTGGCCCGCATGTCAAGCGCCATGCGGACCGCCCGTTCGGCATGGTCTGGACACGGCAAAGGGTCGTTGAACAGGGTGAGCATTCCATCGCCGGCGAACCGCTCAAGCGTTCCTTCATAGCGGTCGATGTGACTGCCAAGAGCGCGATGATATTCGTTCAGGACCTTCATCACCTCCTCGGGCTCGGCGAGTTCGGTGAAGGCCGTAAAGCCGCGCAGATCGCAAAACAGGACCGTCACCTCGCGGCGGTGACTTTCCAGAAGGCTTTGCGCTTCGCCGCTGGCGGCGACGACATCGGCGATCTGCGGAGAAAGGAACCGCTTCAGGCGACTGATCCGCTCGATCTCGCCGACCTGCCGCGCGACCCTCTCTTCGAGCGTCGAATTCCAGGCCGCCAGCTCCTTGGTCTGCTTTTCCAGCTGGCGCGCCTGATCCTGAACGAGATCATGCAGCGCCTTGATGCGCAGCATCGAGCGCACGCGCGCGACGAGCGCTCCCTGATCGAAAGGTTTTGTCAGATAATCGTCGCCGCCGGCGTCGAGACCCGCGACGATGTCGGTCCGGTCAGACTTGGCGGTCAGGAGAATCACCGGAATAAAGTCGAGGCTCTTGTCGCCCTTCAGCTCTTTCAGGACGGCGATCCCGTCAAGCTTCGGCATCATGATGTCGAGCAGGATCAGATCGGGCTTCAGGGCCCGCGCCTTTTCGAGCCCTTCCTCGCCGTCGGCCGCTGTGACGACCTCATAGCCATGCGCCGAAAGACGCATCGAGACGATCTCCAGATTTTCCGGAACATCGTCGACGGCGAGGATTCGCGGCGGATCGCGCACTCGTTCTATCCTTCGTTCGAGAGCAATTCGCGAACCCGCGCAAGCAGCGCGCGCGGGCTGAACGGCTTCGTCACATAGGCGGAAAAGCCCGCCTGAAGCGCTTTCGCGGCGTCGTCGGAGTTGGCGTGGGAACTGACGCCGATGACGGGAATGTCCTTTAGCTCCAGATCGCCTTTGATCTTGCCGATCGCGGCGAAGCCGTCGAGCCCCGGAAGCTGAATATCCATGAGAATGAGGTCCGGCCGGCATGTCGCCGCCATCTGAACCCCCTTTTCGCCGTCGACGGCTTCGAGAAACTCGAATCCGGCGCTGGTCAGGAGATCGCGCAGGATCTGACGATTGTCATAGGTGTCCTCGACGACGAGAATCCGCTGGGTCATGCCGCCGCCTTCTGACGCTCGACCCGGATCGGAACGAGGATCGTGAAGGTTGATCCTTGCCCGGGAATCGAAGCCACGGTGAGCGCGCCGCCGTGCATGTCGACGAACCGCTTGCTGATCGAGAGGCCGAGCCCCGTGCCCCCTTTCAGCCTCGTGCTCGTATTATCGCCCTGCTGAAACGCTTCAAAAATCCGCGCCTGATCTTCGGGAGCGATGCCGGGTCCCGTGTCTTCGACGAGGATTTCATAATTCTCGCCGCGCGCGCCGGCGCGGATCGCGACGCCGCCGGAGTCGGTGAATTTGATCGCGTTGCCGACGATGTTCAACAGCACCTGCGTCAGCCGCCGCTCGTCGCCGCGCCCGAGCGGCAGGGTTTCGGAAATCTCCTGTGAAATCGTCAGGCCTTTGGAGCGGGCAAGCGAATAAGCGGTGCTGACGACCTGCTCGATGACGTTGCGCATGGAATAATCGTCGAGCGAGAGCGAAAGCTCCCCCGCCTCGAGTTTCGAGAGATCGAGCACGTCGTTGATCAGCGCCAGAAGATGCGCGCCGTTGTTCTGAACGCTTTCGAGGACCTGTTTCGCGCGTTCGGGCAATTCTCCGTAAAGCCCATCCTGCAAAAGCTCGGTGTAGCCCAGAACCGCATTGAGCGGCGTTCGCAATTCGTGGCTCATATTGGCGAAAAATCTGGATTTATGCTCGCTTGCGAGAGCGAGCAGCTGACCTTTTTCCTCGACCTGCCGGAACAGCCGCGCGTTATGCATGGCGAGGACGGATTGATGCGCGAAGGTTTGCATCAGCCCGATCTTGCTCGCGGCGAACCGGCCGGGTTCGCGGCTCTCGACCAGCAGCGCGCCCAATACGCCGTCCGGCCCGACGAGAGGAACGACGAGGGCCGACCGGAAGCCCGCCGCCAGCGTCGCCGCCTTCAAGGGGAAGCCCTCGGCCTCGGCGATTTCCGGGATTTGCACCGCCCGTCCGTGTCTCGCCACCTCTCCCAGCAAACCGTCGAGGCGGGTCAGCTTGACCTCCCGCAGGGCGGCGACGAACGCGGGTTGAAGTCCATGCGCCCCGGCCAGATGAAAAGCCCGCCCCTCTCGATCGAACGCGTAGATGGCGCCGCCATCGGCTTTCGCGAGCTCCACGGCGCGGAGAAGAATCGTCGCGAGCACTTCCTTGAGTTCGAGCGAGGACGCCAGCGCCCGGCCGATCTCCTCCAGAGCCTTGAGTTCGCGCACCGATTGCGCGAGATCACGGGTGCGATCCTGGACCTTTTGTTCGAGGCGGGCGTAGAACTCGCGCAATTGCCCGGCCATTCTATTGAACTCGCTGGCGAGCATCTCGATCTCGTCGCCGGTATGGACGTCGATCTCCTGATTGAAATCGCCGGCGGCGAGCCGTGCGGCCCCGGCCTGGACCGCCTTGATCGGCACGGTCATGCGGCGGGCGAGGAGCATGCCGGCCCCGATGGAGAGCATCACTCCGAGGCCGAAGAGCCAGCCGAGCCGGACAAGGAGCGCATAAACAGGCGCGAGCGCCTGAGACAGGGGCTGCTCGACGAAAAGGCCCCAGTTCATGAGCGGGATCGTCGCCACCGCCGTGAGCACGGCCTGACCGTCGAGATTTTTTCCGACCTCGACTTCAGCCGCGGATTTCCTGAACGCCGCGACCTGCGGCAGGATCGACAGGTCGAGATCGCGCGACAAAAGACTGGTGTCCGTGTCGGCGATCAGCTTGCCCTCGATCGTCGTGATGAAAGCGGCGGAGGGGCCAGGACCCGCCTGCATCCCGTTCAGGATGTCCGACAGGAATTTCAATTCGACCTCGGCGACGGTGACGTCTGCTTCCTTGCCGGCGTGAGCCATGGCGATCTGCATGCGCGGACCCGAAGGCCCGAAGGCGACGGGGCCAAACCATGCGACGTCTGGCCTCGCTTCCCGGAAGGCCGCCGTCAGGGCCCAATCATCGCCGCCGCCGACTTTCACGCCTTGACGCGAAACGTTGATCAGCTCTTTTCCACGGGAGGAGATTTCGGAAATCTCGCCGATCGCGGGGGTGTGTTCGAGAATGAGAGCGTAGTCGGTCCGGCGCTGTTCGAGAGTCGCGGCGCTCGCGCGCGTCGCCCAGCTGATCTGCCGTTCGAGTTCGGCCATGAACTGCTCGACCCGCTGCGCCGCGGCCTCGGCCTTTTCGTTCTGGCCGCGCAAAAGGCTGGTCTTGGCGTCCTGGTAGGTGATCCAGGCGTCGACGACGCTGCTGATCGCGAGGACGAACGCGACCAGGCCGACGAAGGCGGCGACATATTTGTGGAATAGGCTGCGCCGGCGAAACAGATTCATCAAAGACCCAAAGGCCTGCTCCAGCAGCGCCGCGTCCTGTGCGGTCCGCCCCCGAAGCCTTGAGTTTTCCGGCGGCGAATGTAGGCGTTCGGGCGGCTTGCCGTAAAGCCGTTGCGTCAAGGCCACGCCTCCTCCGGGAATCGCCGCGCGCCGGTTTTGAAGCGCCGAGACCATCCCTCAAGGATTGATTCTGCTCCGCCGCCGCATCGCGCCCTTGCGGAAATCCAAAAATCGAACACTTTTTGATCAGACCATTTCGCCGGAGGCGGCCTGATGTCCCTGCAGCATATTATAGACATCGAGGATCATTTCGGGGCGAAAAACTATGCCGCGCTTCCCGTTGCGCTCGCCACCGGGCGAGGGGCTCATGTTTTCGATCTCGAAGGCAGGCGCTACATCGACATGATGAGCGCCTATTCGGCGGCGAGTTTCGGTCATCTCCACCCGCGCCTCGTCGAGGCCATGAAGCGCCAGCTTGACCGAATTGACGTCGTGTCGCGCGCGTTTCATTCCGACAATCTCGGATATTTTTGCGAAGCCCTCGCCAATCTGACCGGCCTCGAGGCGTGCCTGCCCATGAACACCGGCGCCGAGGCGGTGGAGACCGCGATCAAGGCCGCTCGCCGGTATGGCTACGAGCGGCTTTCGATCCCCGAAAACAGCGCGGAAATCATCGTCGCGGCGGATAATTTCCATGGCCGCACGACCACGATCGTCGGTTTTTCGACCGATCCCGCCGCGAGGCGCGGATTCGGTCCTTTCGCGCCCGGCTTCGTCGTCGCCCCTTACGGCGACGCGGAGGCGCTGGAAGCCTTGATCAGCCCGCGCACCGCCGCCATCCTGATCGAACCGATCCAGGGCGAGGCCGGAGTCATCGTTCCGCCCGAAGGCTACCTTTCGCAGCTGCGGCGGATTTGCGACGCTCATGGCGTTCTGCTGATTTTCGACGAAGTTCAGTCCGGCTTCGGCCGCACCGGCAAGAATTTCTGCTTCCAATACGAAAACGCCAGGCCTGACGGCTTGATCGTCGGGAAGGCGCTCGGCGGCGGACTGATCCCCGTCTCCGCCTTCCTCGCGCGCCGGAGCGTCATGGACGTTTTCGACGCGGGAAGCCACGGGTCCACCTTCGGCGGCAACCCGCTCGCCGCCGCGGTGGGCCGCGAGGCGATCCGGGTGCTCGAAGAGCAGGATCTGGCGCAAAGAAGCTTCGTCCTCGGCAAATCCCTGAAGGAGGCGATCCAGAGCAACGGCCATCCGGCGATCATCGAGGTTCGCGGCAAGGGCCTTTGGGTCGGCGTCGAACTCGACCATGACCGGGCGAAGGCGAAGGACGTCTGCCTCGCGATGCTGCGGCGCGGCGTCCTGACCAAGGAAACGCATGAGCGCGTCATTCGATTCGCGCCGCCGCTGGTTATCGAGGAGGGCGATCTTCTCCATGCGGTGGAGGTCTTCCATGACGCCCTCGACGAGGTCTGTCCGGCCGGCGGCAGGGCGCGAGGCGCGACGCCCGGGCCTATGTTCATCGATGAGTTTTGACCCTTCGCTCGCGTCACGTTTTTGAAGAAACCGCGATGACCTCCGACGCCGCCCTGTCCCCTTTCGCCGCGCCTTATGCGCCGCCCGACGAGCCTATCGCCGCCGCGCTGCTGGCCTTCGCGCCGCTCGATCCGGCGGCCGAGGCGCGCATTGACGAACTGGCGGGGCGATTGATCGCGGCGGTCCGCGCGAAGCCAGGCCGCATCGGCGGCGTCGAGGATCTCCTGCGCGAATATTCGCTCTCGTCGGAAGAAGGCCTCGCGCTGATGGTCCTCGCCGAAGCCCTCTTGCGCGTGCCGGACAATTTCACCGCCGACCGGCTGATCGACGACAAGCTCTCGAGCGCGCATTGGAACCTGAACGCGTCCGGCTCCGAGGCGCTTCTCGTATCGGCGGCCGCCTGGGCGCTGGGCGTTTCCGCGCGGGTCATCGAAAAAGGCAAGAATGCGCAGGGGGTCGCCGCAGAAATGGCGCGCCGTCTTGGCATGGGCGCGGTCAGGGCGGCGGCGCGCCAGGCGATCGGGCTCATGGGTTCGCATTTCGTCTTCGGCCAAACCATCGAGGACGCCCTGGACCGCGCGTCCTCGCGCGAGGGCCGCCTCTATCATTATTCATTCGACATGCTGGGCGAGGGCGCGCGCGCGCAGGCCGACGCCGACCGTTATTTCGCTTCCTACGCCCATGCGATCGACATGATCGCCCGCTCGGCAAGTCGTCATCATCGAGCCCCCGGAGAGATGGGCATTTCCGTCAAGCTCTCCGCGCTGCACCCGCGCTATGAGCCGCGATCGCGCGCCCGGGTTCTCGCCGAGCTGACGCCTCGCGTCGAGGAGCTCGCGACGATGGCCAAACGGCGCGGACTGAACTTCACCATCGACGCGGAGGAGGCCGATCGCCTCGAATTGTCGCTGGACGTCATCGACGCCCTGATCGAAAATCCGCTTCTTGAGGATTGGGCCGGTTTCGGCCTCGCCATCCAGGCCTACCAGAAGCGCGCCCTGGCCGTGATCGACCATGTCGCCGCGCAAGCGCGGACGCATCGGCGCCGGCTGACGGCGAGGCTCGTCAAAGGCGCCTATTGGGATACGGAGGTCAAGCGCGCGCAAGAGCGCGGCCTCGCCGGCTATCCGGTGTTCACCCGCAAGGCGATGACAGACCTGAACTACATCGCCTGCGCCCGCCGGCTGCTCGCCTTGCGGGATTGCATCTCTCCGCAGTTCGCGACCCATAATGCGTTGAGCATCGCGACCATCATCGAAGCTGCGGGCGGCGTCAAAGGCTATGAATTTCAGCGCCTTCACGGCATGGGCGAAGAGCTTTTCGCCGAGCTTCACGCCGCCTGCCCCCAACTTCCGCGCCGCATTTACGCGCCCGTCGGCCCACATGAAAATCTGCTCGCCTATCTCGTGCGCCGCCTGCTCGAAAATGGAGCCAATTCCTCGTTCGTCGCGCGCGTCAGCGATCCGCACGCGCCCATCGCCGAGCTGTTGACGCGTCCGCGGACCATCATCGGCAAAGCCGAGCGCGCGGGGGCCTTGAACCTGCCTCTGCCGCAGGATCTCCACGCGCCTTCCAGGCGGACCGCGAGGGGCGTCGAATTCGGCGACCGGCGCGACCTCGACGCCCTCATGTCGAACATCGCGGTGGCGGCGCCCGCGCACGAGGCGGCTCCGCTGATCGCCGGCGCGCGGCGCGACGGCGACCGGCGCGACCTCGTCTCTCCGATCGACGGCTCCCCCCTCGGCGCCGTCTATGAGACAAGACCCCTACTTTGTCTCGAGGCGCTGGAGGCGGCGCGCGCCGGTTTCGCGCTCTGGTCCCGCACACCGGCGGAAGCGCGCGCGGCCTGTCTCGAACGCGCGGCCCTCGCCCTCGAAAACGACGCGCCGCGCTGGCTGCGTCTGCTCCAGACCGAGGCCGGGAAAACCCTCGACGACGCAATTGGCGAATGGCGGGAGGCGATCGATTTCTGCCGCTATTATGCTTTCGAGGCGAAGCGGCGTTTCCAAAAGGCGATCGCGCTGCCCGGGCCGACCGGGGAAGACAACCGCCTCCTCTGTCACGGCCGGGGCGTCGTCATTTGCATCAGTCCGTGGAATTTTCCACTGTCGATCTTCATCGGTCAGGTCGCGGCGGCGCTCGCGGCGGGCAATAGCGTGATCGCCAAGCCCGCCGGACAGACGCCGCTGATCGCGGCGCAAGCCGTCGAGCTGCTGCATCGCGCCGGCGCGCCGGGCGCGGCGCTAAACCTGTTGCCTGGAGGCGGAGACATCGGGGCCGGACTGACGGCCCTCGAGGGTGTCGCCGGGGTCGCATTCACCGGCTCCATGCAGACCGCGACAAAAATCAACCGGGCCCTCGCCGCGAGGGATGGACCAATCGCGCCCCTGATCGCCGAAACGGGAGGGCTCAACGCGATGATCGTCGACGCGACGGCTCTGCCCGAGCAGGTCAGCGACGACGTCATCGCCTCCGCGTTCCGTTCGGCCGGACAACGATGTTCGGCGCTGCGCCTGCTTTGCGTCCAGGAGGACATCGCCGGCAAACTGCTCACGATGATCGCCGGCGCGGCGCGCGAACTCACTGTCGGCGATCCGCGGGATCTGGGCGTCGATGTGGGTCCGGTCATCGATTCCGCGGCGCAAGCGAGCCTCATCGCTCATATCGAGGTCATGAACCGGACCGCCCGCGCGCATTTCAAGGGCGCGGCGCCATCCGCGCCCGCCGGAGGATATTACGTCGCGCCTCACATTTTCGAAATCGCCAGCGTGAGCGACCTCGATCACGAAGTGTTCGGGCCCATCCTGCATGTAGTCCGCTACAGGGCGGACGAGCTCGACGCCCTGCTGGATGAAATTGCGGCGCTGAATTTCGGACTGACGCTTGGAATTCAATCCCGCATCGACGCCGTGATCGAACATATCGCCAGCCGGCGGCTTGCGGGAAACTGCTACGTCAACCGCAACATGATCGGCGCCGTCGTCGGAACCCAGCCGTTCGGAGGGTTTAACCTGTCGGGGACAGGGCCAAAGGCGGGGGGACCGCACTATCTCGACCGATTCTTTGTCGAACAAACAGTCTCGATTAACACCGCCGCCGTTGGCGGCAACGCCAGCCTCATCAACGACAGCCAGTGATGAGCGAAGCATGACTCCGGATTTTGAAAACCGGGGCCCGCGCGACCTCGGCTCTCATCCCTGTTTATGATTTTTGCATGATCTGCGCGAGCTCCCGGAAGGCGTCCTTGCTCGGCTCCGATTTCAACGACTGCATCATGGCCGCGTAAATCTTGGGAACGAGCGTCACGGCCTGATCGAGGTCCGCATCGGCGCCTTCCCTGTAGCCGCCCATCAGGCGGAGATCCCGGGTGTCCTCGTAACGCGCGATGAGCCCGCGCAACTTCAGGACGAGGCTATGCTGGTCGTCGGTCCATGCGCATTGCGCCAGCCGCGAGATCGAGGCGAGCACGTTCACAGCCGGGTAGCGCCCCTGCTCCGCCACGGCGCGATCAAGGACGATGTGCCCGTCGAGCGCGCCGCGAATCGCGTCGGCGACGGGATCATTGTGGTCGTCCCCGTCGACGAGAACCGAAAAGACGCCGGTGATCGACCCCGCGCCTTCCACGCCCGGACCTGCTCTCTCAAGCAGCTTCGGCAGATCGCTGAAGACGCTCGGCGCGTAGCCGCGCGCCACCGCCGGCTCTCCGGCGGCCAGGGCGATTTCGCGCGCGGCATGGGCGAACCGCGTCACCGAATCGACGATCAGCAGAACCGATTCGCCGAGGTCGCGGTAATATTCCGCGATTGCCATCGCCGTCTTTGGCGCAAGGCGCCGCATCGTCGGGCTCTCGTCCCCCGTCGCGACGACGGCGATCGCGCGGGAGCGATTCATCGCCATCGCGTCGTCGAGAAATTCGCGCACCTCGCGCCCGCGCTCGCCGACGAGCGCCACGACGACCGCGTCGAAATCGATCGAGGCGGCCAGCATCGCCAGAAGAGTGGATTTGCCAACGCCGGAGCCCGCGAAGATCCCGATCCTCTGGCCGGCGCAGAGCGGCGTGAAGAGATCGATGACGCGCACTCCCGTCTTGCGGGGCGTCGCGACGCGGGCGCGGCGCATCGCGGGCGGCGGAGGCGCGTCGATCGGAATCATCCTGTCGCCGCGCGTCAGTGCTCCCGCGCCGTCGATTGGCGCGCCAAGCGCGTTGATCACCCGCCCCTTCCAGTTTGGATCCGGGGCGAGACGCAACGGCCCGGCGCAACAGACCATATCGCCGAGCCGAGCGAAGTTCGACGCGTCAAACGATTTGATCGTGATGCTGTCGGTGTCGATGCGGACAACCTCGGCAAGGCGTTCCCCATCCGCGGACGCGAAGGAGACGCAGTCCCCGAGTTGAACAAATCGCGACAGTCCCAGAACGCCGGCGTGAGAGGGCGTCACTTCGGAAATAGCGCCGCGGACGCGAACGAGGGCCGTGGCGCCGCATGCCTCTTCCGCGACGGCCGCCAGGCGGTCGAGCGGGGTCGGCCTCACGTCGTGGAGCCAAGCGTCTTGATGGCGTCGGTCAAGGACGATTCAGATCCTTCGGTCGCCGACGCGATGTTTTGAAAGGTTCTCGAGATCGTGATCAGCTTCGCCATTTCCAGCATTGGATTGACATTCGCGCCTTCGACATAGCCCTGGGCGAAGCCATTGTTGGAGAAGTCGAGAATGGGAGACGCCGGCCGGTCGGGGATGACGCCCGAATTGTCGTAGCGCTGGAGCTTGGCGTCGGCGTCGAGGCTGAAAAGGCCGATCGCGCCGATCTGAGCGGAATTCTGCGTGATCATGCCGTCTTGCGCGATGGTCGGCGGTCCATCGTCCGGATTGAGAAGAATGGGCGCGTTTCCGGCGTCGAGCACAGGGTAGCCGGTCAAGCTTTCCAGTCCGCCTGCGGCGTTCATCCGCATCCGTCCATCCCGGGTGTAGACATTTCCGGTCGGGGTCTGAAGCGCGATCCATCCCTCGCCTTGCACGGAAACATCGAGCGGGTTGTCGGTCTTGATCGCGATGCCCTGACGGCGCGAGATGTAGGATTCTCCTGCTGAGGAAAAGGCCACCGGGCGATCTCCCGCGCGCGACAATAGCGCCTTGAATCGAACCTCCTCGGCCCGATAGCCGGGCGTGCTCTGATTGGCGACATTGGCCGCGATCGTCGCCAGCCGCCGGTCGATCGCGATTTGGGCTGAAAGAGTAACGTAGAGTCCGGACTGCATTCAGGGACCTCCAAGTTTCAAATTTGCGATGCTGAGAAGAAGATCCTGACTGATTCCAGGCGACGTCACGTCGAGGGCCGAGGTCGGACTCAACGAGGCGCCCGACGAATGCTGCGAATCGTAAGTCGCCGTGAGGCGCTCAAGGAACCGTTGCAGCTTGACGGGGCTTTGCAGATCGCTGATTTTCAAGCGCGCATTGATCATCTTCGCCTGCGAATCGATGTTTTGTTGCGACATCGACGCCGGCAATCCAAGCGCGGTCTCGACAACGTTCAGCAAGGTCTTGTCGCCAAGAATGCTGTAGGCGCTGGTGATTCCGGGAGCCATTCGCTGAAAGTAAAGCGCCATCTGCGCGCCGGTGTTCTGTTTGCCGACATTGGCTTCCAGCGATTGTTCGACGTATTGATTCACGACTCCCTGCCGGGCCGCCGTCGGGCTCGTCGCCGAAGCTCCGTCGCTGGCGAAATTCAAGGCGGTCGCGAGCGCCTTGTAACGAGGGTCATGCAATGTATTCGCGAGGCTTTTACTGTCGGCGACCCCGCCCTCCAGAACTTTGCGGATCAGCGCCTTGGCGTTCATCATGTCGCTCAGGCCGAACGCTTTCATCGCGAACGTGTAGAGCCGGTCGTTTTTCATGAAGGCGTCGACCGACTGAATCTTGCCGATGTTCGCCAGATAATATTTCGATTCGCGGGCGACCGCCGGGTCCGACGCGGCGCCCGTGAGGGTTTTCGCGTAGTCTTTTGTGACGACGTTGAAATATACAGTGGCGTTGAGCATGAAACCTTGCTCCGGAAGGGCCCGACGACATTTCCCCAACGAGCTTGCCCGTGCCTGATGCGGCCGCCGCCCGCCGGACCTAACGTTCAGTCTCGAGGCGTCTCCGCGATTTTGCCGAAAACGAATAGCGCGCGCCAATCGAGTCGGCGTCGCGTCTACCGAAGATCGAAGACGCAAAAGGTCAAACTGTAATCGTTCTGCACGTCCAAGATTAGATTTTTGAGTCAAAAGTGCCGACGTTCGCCACGAGCGTCAGCGAGCGTTCGGGATGATTGATCATCATCGATTTACGTGGATTAAGGCTTGGTCATGAGCAACAGCTTCGAGATAGCGCAGAGCCGTTCGTTGTCAGAAAGGCGCCCTTTTTTGCGATCCTCCGCGCTTCCGAGTTCCGTCCCGCGCCGCGCCTTGTTCGACTTTGCGTCGGGCGCCCCCGGCGTCGCGAAATACTCCAGATCGGCGAGCGTCCATTCGGTTTTTTCGGCGCAAGCGCAGGCGACCCCTGACGCGCCCGCTATTCTTGACGAAGAACAGCGGCTCACCTACCGCGAACTCGATCTCGACTCGAACCAGCTGGCGAAGCGTCTGCAGAGCCTTGGCGTCAAGCCGGGCGATTTCGTCGGCGTGCTTGCAGATCGTTCGGCGGAAACGATCGTGGCGTTGCTCGCGATCCTCAAGGCCGGAGCCGCTTACGCGCCCTTTGACCCAACCTACCCCCAAGACCTCCTCGATTTCATGCTCGACGATTGCCGTCCGGCGCTCGTCCTGACGCAGCGACCTTTGGGGTTGATGGAGACATTCGGCGCCGGAAAGTTCGACAACATCAGGTTTGTGGAACTGGAAAATGCTCTGGCGACGGCGGCCTACGAGAGCAGCTGCCCCCTCGACGTTGAACGAAACGCCGGCGACGTCGCCTACGTGATGTACACGTCGGGGTCTACCGGACGCCCCAAAGGCGTCCTGATTCCCCATCGCGGCATCGTGCGTCTCGTGCGGGAGCAGACCTACGCGAATTTCGGGCGGGACGAGGTTTTCCTTCATATGGCGCCGCTCGCCTTTGACGCCAGCACATTCGAAATCTGGGGAGCGTTGCTGAACGGCGGGAGCATCGCGATCGAGCGCGCGGCTCGCCCTTCGCTTCAACAGATCGGCGATACGATCAGACGTTTTGGCGTGACGACAGCGTGGTTCACCGCCGGACTGTTTCACCTTCTGGTCGATTATCAGCTGGCTGATCTGCGCCAGCTCCGCCGCATTCTCGCCGGCGGCGATGTTCTCTCTCCGCCGCATGTCGAGAAAGCGCTCGCCGCGCTGCCCGAAACGATTCTGGTCAATGGATACGGACCGACCGAAAACACAACGTTTAGCTGCTGCTATGAAATACCGCGCCACGGCTGGGGCGGCGGCTCGTTGCCGATAGGCCTGCCGATCGCTCACACCGAGGTCTTGATCCTCGGCGCCGATTTCAAACCCGTCGCGGACGGCGAAGTCGGGCAGCTGTGCGTGGCCGGAGACGGACTGGCGCTAGGTTATCTGAACCGGCCCGACCTGACGCAGGAAAAATTCATTCAGCGACCGTTCAAGAGGGCCCCCTCCGAGCGGCTCTATTTGACAGGCGATCAAGCGCGGCGGCGTTCCGATGGGCTGATCGAATTTCTGGGCCGGACGGACCGGCAGGTCAAGATCAACGGGAAACGCGTCGAACTTGACGAAATCGAGAACGCCCTGCGCGCCGACCGCCGTCTCTCCGATGCGCTCGTTACGCGTCTTCAGGAGCCGGAGACCACCCGCCTCGCCGCCTATCTCAAGCCGGTCAGGCCGGTTTACCCGACCGGAGAGGACGCGTTCGGCGCCGCCATCCTCGAGGCGTTGCGGACGAGACTGCCCGAACACATGGTTCCCGCCGCTTTCGTCGTCATGGATTCGTTTCCCCTGACGCCAAACGGCAAAGTCGATCGCCGACAGCTGCCGGCGCCGCGCCGCGCCGCCGCCTCGCACGCCGACTCCAGCCTGACGCCGGACGAAGACAAACTGGCCGAGATCTGGCGACAGGTTCTCGGCGTCTCCGAGATTGGCCCGGACTCGAATTTCTTCGATCTGGGCGGACACTCGTTGCTCGCCATGCGGCTCATCGCCCGCATCGCCAAAACCACAGGAGTCAAACTCGGCGTCGCGGCCCTTTTTCAGGCGCCTACCCTGCGCCAGTTCGCCCGCCTCCTGTCGGCCGTCGAGCCTCCCAAAGAGGACTCGTGCATCGTTCAAATTCAACCCTATGGCGCGAAGACGCCCATCATCGCCATACACAACACACTCATGTACCATAAACTTGCAGGGCGACTTGGAACTGACCGGCCGTTCATCGGCATCCGGCTGTTCAATCCCGATGATCCTCGCCCCGACCCGACAGCTTCCCTGGAAGAAATAGCGGCCGATTACGTGCGTTTGATCCGCCAGGCGCGACCACACGGTCCCTATGTTCTGCTGAGCCTCTGCGTCGCCGGAGCCATCGCCTATGAAGCGGCACGCCAGCTCCGCGAGGCCGGCGAGTCAACGCCCGTCATTATAATGGCCGACACTTGGGCGCCAGGATATGAGCAACGCCTGCCGCCGCTGAACAGGTTCGTCGCCAAGGCCATCTATCGGGCGCACGTTCTTCGCCACCGGATCTCGCTTTTGGTTCACAGGAAAGCCTCGCTGGCTGAAGTGCTCTCTTACTTCACGCTTGTCAGGAAATGCAGAATTCTGGAGTTCGCAGCATGGCTCGGGGTCATCGATCCCTCGCAGACAGGCAAGGACGACCGGGAGACATGGCTTTTCCTGCTGGCGCTGGCGGCGGCGGAAAGCCGCTATCGCGCGTCTCCTTCGCCTGCCGATCTCGTGCTGTTGCAGAGTGACGAAATCATCACACGCTTCGCTGATCCTGACATGGGCTGGACCAGCGCCGGCCACGGCAAAATCTTGAGAAAGCGTATTCCCGGCTGGCATGAAGATGTTTTTCTCGGCGACGGCGCGGCCTTGATCGCTGATTATCTCCGGCCGCTGCTTGAGCAGGTGGACGCCGAAGACGCGGCGTCGGCCGTCGGCGCTCCCGTCTAGCGCGCTTTCCGGCCGAATGTGATCATCGGTCGATCAGAAATCGCTCCGGATTCAAAAAGCTCGAGCATAGTCTTGTCGATTGGATCGATTGGATTCCAATCGGAAGATGCTCCGCAGACGTTTATCGGAGGTTGGGTCGTCGGGAACGCGGCGGTCCCGAGCAAAATTCCGAGATGGGATGGAGCATTCGCTCAGCTCAGGTCGGCGTCCTCCGTTTCCGTAAACAAGCCGGGCTGATTGAGATCGCGGGCAGGCGCGTGCAACCCCAGATGCGCGAACGCATGTTGGGTCAAAAGCCGGCCGCGCGGCGTCCGTTGCACGAAGCCGCACTGGATCAAAAAAGGCTCGATAATGTCTTCGATCGCATCGCGCGGCTCGGACAGCGCGGCGGCGATGGTTTCGACCCCGACAGGACCGCCGCCAAAAGAAACCGCAATCAGATCGAGATAACGGCGATCCATCTGATCGAGCCCGGCGGGATCGACTTCGAGCAGACGCAACGCCCTGTCGGCGACGCTCCGCGTGATTGCTTGCGCGTCCTCGACCGCGGCGAAATCGCGCACCCGGCGAAGCAGGCGGCCGGCAATGCGCGGGGTTCCGCGCGCTCGCTTGGCAATTTCATTGGCGCCGTCTTCCGACATCGCGATGCGAAGAACCTTCGCCCCGCGCCGCACGATGAGTTCGAGATCCGCGACCCCGTAGAACGACAACCGGATCGGAATTCCGAAACGATCGCGCAAAGGCGTCGTGAGCAGTCCTGCTCTCGTTGTCGCGCCGATGAGGGTAAACTTTGCAAGGTCAAGTTTGACCGACCGCGCTCCCGGCCCCTCGCCGATCATGAAATCAAGCTGGAAATCCTCCATCGCAGGGTAGAGAATTTCCTCGACAGCCGGGTTCAGGCGGTGAATTTCATCGATAAACAGGACGTCTCTGTCCTCGAGCGCAGTGAGCTGGGCGGCGAGATCGCCCGCCTTTGCAATCACCGGCCCCGACGTCGAACGGAAATTGACGCCAAGCTCCCGCGCGACGATCTGCGCGAGGGTGGTCTTGCCAAGTCCTGGAGGTCCCCAGAAAAGGACATGATCGAGGGCCTCGCGACGCGACTTCGCCGCCTCGATGAATACTTTCAGATTGGCGCGCGCGGGCCCCTGGCCGGTGAAATCGTCGAGGCTCAAAGGCCGCAATGGCGGATCTTGATCGTCGGGACGGCTCGTCGCCTCGACAAGGCGGCTTTCGGATCCAGCAAGACCTGGGGCGATCGGCAAGGCGGCGGCCTCTTGTTTTGCGGACAATGCGCGGACGGCGTCAGGCCCGCGGCTTTCCCGGAGCCGTCCGGCGCTATCGCAGGCGCGAATCACACTAGAGCATATCCCGATGGTAGTGAATCCATCGGAAAGCGCTCTGCGCAACCGCCTCGGTATAAGCCGCGCCTTGGCGCGGCCCGGGAGGCCGATCATCAGCGGCGGCGGAGCATCGCCTTCAGCTTTCGTCCTGCGTCGAACACTACCGGCGGCAGCAAATATTTTGCCGCATTGACCGCCCTGTCCCGTTGCGAAAGCTTGATCGACACAGGAAACAAAGTCGTGTGAAACTCGGAACTGTCCTCGTCCGCCCGGCCGTTTGTGTAAAAATACGCGGCGGCGGAGCGGCGCGTCCTGCCGTTTGGCGTGTTGACCGGCTTTGGATGACCGTGCAGGCTTCTGGAGGATTGATAGAAAAGAACCGTTCGGCCGAACGTCGGCTCGACTGCGACTTTGCAGGTTTGCTCGTCGACATCCCATAATTCGAGCGCCCCGCCATAAGACGGCGCCCAATCCTTGTTGAGGTAGGTGATCAGCACAAATCGATTGGCAAGCTTTGTGATGGGATGCTGGTTGAAATCGATATGCATGCCGAATTTCCCGCCGGCGGGGATGTCGTGCAATCCGCCTCCATGGAATTCGGGGTCAGTGACGAGTCCTTTGACGCCGGTCATTTCCGTCAAAAACTTCAGAAAAACGCCGGAATAAATCGTATTGAAATAAAGCTGGGTCGCGCTTCCAAAGCGCGTATTGGGCATGGACCCCCGCTTCAATTCATTCGCATTATCGTAATGGCGCCAATTCGTCCATTTCAGCGAGTCGAAATCATCGTGCATCAACTCCAGAAGCTTCGGAGAGAACAGGTTTTCAAAGACCAGTGCGGAAAGGGCGAGTTATTACTGAAGGTTTCGCCCAATTCTCTGATTTTTTTCGGAGCCAGAAACTCTTCATTGATGATTTCATCAAGACGCAACTTTACGCCGCCGATGGAAATATAATCCTCGTTCTCCGGCGCGGTTTCCGATGGGGACTCCGTCTGACGTGTCGATTGATCCTGCGTAAGCGCGTCGCTCATTTATTTCACCGATCCATCCAGCTAGAGCATATTCCGGTCGGAGTGAATCAATCCAATCGAAAAGAATATGCTCAAACCACTGATTCTGGAGCGATTTCTGATCGATCGCATGACGTCATGCGATCGGAAAGCGCTCGAGCCGCCGCTTCAGGCTTTCGCCGCAGGCGCGGAAGTCAGTTTCGCCCGCGCCGGCCTTGTTCGCAACGCCGCGCCATCGCTGAAATTTCTTTGTCACGGAGACGCGATGGAATCATGAAGGGCGGCTGGCTTAATCTACCGACATCTACCAACGACCACACTCTAAAGCATTACGTATTGACTTGATGTTACGAATGTAAAGCAAAGCATTATGAATATAGCGGTTTTGCGCGATCACCGTCAAGGCTGCAGGCTCTTGCAGGTTCTTGCAGGCGGCGCCGGCCGCGCCGGCTCGGTTGTCCTTGAGCGCTTTCCGATCGCATGACGTCATGCGATCGATCAGAAATCGCTCAAGAGTCAAAAGCTTGAGCATATTCTTGTCGATTGGATTGGTTCAATCCAATCGGAATATGCTTTAGGGGCTGACTGTCCAGACCTCGCCCGACAGCTCGCGATGCGCCCGGTCGAGCTCTTCGGTATACCGGCGAAGCAGATGCGACTCCGTCAGCAGGCCGACGACGCGGCGGTCGCCGCCGTCGCTCACCACGACAAGGCATTCGCTCTCCGCCTCTTCGAAAATCTGCGCCGCATCCTTGATGTTCATCGACGGAACCAAGACCACGTCGCGGTTGACCGCCAATGTTTCGAGACTGTTCTGACTCGCCTGCGGGTCCGCGTTCGCGATCAGGGCGTCAGGAATGAAAACCAGACCGGCGTAGCGGCCGGCGGCGTCGGAAAGGGCGATCCATTGCGCCGTTTCGAACGGATGTTCGCGCACGAATTCACTGATCGGAAGCGTCGCGAGGACCGGGCCTGCGTCCTTCCGCATCAGATGAGCGACGGTCAGGGCGCGAATCCAGCCGACGTCCTGGGCGCTGCGAATCGATTCGCCGCGCAAATGAAGGCGCCACGTCGCAAACGAATAGCCGAAAGCGCGCCGGACGATCACCGAAACGACGGCGGAGACGGCGAGCATGACGAGGCTCAAAGGAAAGTCTCCGGTCGTCTCGAGCGCCAGAAAGCTCATCGTCAAGGGTCCGCCCACAATCGCGACGCCCATGGCGGCCATCCCGACGATGGTGAAGACAAAGACGTCCGCCGCAGGCAGCCACGCGGCCGAGACGACGGCGGCGGCGAAGACCTTGCCCATCATGCCGCCAAGAAAAAGCGAAGCGAAAAAAAGCCCGCCGCGGAAACCGGAGCCGATCGAAACCGAGGACGCCAGAGCCTTGAGCAACAAAATGGCGGCGATTGTGGAGATCGGCGGGCCGCCCGCCGAAAAAAGATTGAACAGAGCCCGATGTCCCGAAGCCAGAACCTGCGGCGTCAGCAAAGCAAGGCCGCCCACGATGAGGCCGCCACAGCATGGCTGAAGCGCGCGGGGAACGCCGCTGCGGGCGAAAACGCTCTCGACCAGCGAGACAGCGCGCATGATGGCGATCCCGAAGCCGGCGCAGAGGACGCCCAGCAGCATCAAAAGCGCCAGATCCAGGTTCGATATGAGCGAGGCCGCCTCCGCCGGACGCACGAATTCGACGCCCGTCCCGAGCAGGCGGCAGACCAGGACGCCGCCGATCGCGGCCGCGCCGACCGGAGCAAGGCCGAACGGGGTGTAGGCCCCGAGGATAAGCTCGAAGGCGTAGAAGGCGCCTGTCAGGGGCGCGCCGAACGCTCCGCCGATCGCTCCCGCCGAACCGCAGGCGACGAGGGTGCGCATATCGGCCCGCCGGAGGTGGAACAGGCCGCCGAGCCAGGATCCGAAGCCCGACCCCAATTGTGTGAACGCGGCCTCGAGACCGACCGAAGCGCCAAATCCGTTCGACGTTATCGTCTGCGCCGTGATGACAAGGCTGTCCTTAAGCGACATCCTGCCGCCGCGCAGGGCGTTGGCCTCGATCGGATCGACCGGCCGGAGCGGGCGACGTTTGCGAACATATATCCCGGAAAGCCCGATCAGAACTCCGCCCAAGACCGGAACCAGCGCTATCAGCGGCGTCTCGAGCCTGAAGAGGCCGCTGAGATGCGGGGCGCCGAAGAAATTCAGATGCAGGAGGTTCGCGGCTGCGGTTATCGCGGCGACGAAGAGGCCTGCGGCCGCGCCGACCGTGAACGCTAAGCCGATGACGCCGAGCTCGTCGCGCCGGATCAGCGCGCGCAGACGGGAGTGAACCGCGCGGGAGGCCGCGCCCTCATTTGCCGTCTCATCGTCACGGGTCATCATCATGGGTCATTTTCCGGGAAGGCCCCATCTCAGCGATTTTGCGATGACGGCTCCGGCCAGGGTTCGGGGCGGTCCCCCGCAGCGGCTACGCCGACATTGCGCCTTCGCCGCCGCGACGTTATAAGCCCGATCGCGTCCCTTCCGACACCCCTGGAGGCGAGGGCGCGTCATTATTTCCGCTTCGATGACCGAGGCGAACATCCAAGGACGAGAGACATTATGGCCGAGATCAGGACTCTGACGGCCACTGCGCGCGCTGGGACAGGCAAGGGGGCCGCCCGCAGCGTACGCCGTGAAGGCCGCATACCGGGCGTTATCTATGGCGGCGGCGACGCCGCCGAACCGATCACGCTGGATTACCGCGAACTGAACAAGCTCATCTATGCGGGGCATTTTCTGACGACGATTTACGAAATCGACGTCGGCGGCGCCAAGCAGCGCGTGATCCCGCGCGATTACCAGCTGGATCCGGTCAAGGACCAGCCGCTTCACGTCGACTTTCTTCGGCTGAAGCCTGGCGGAACATTGCGGGTTCAGGTTCCGGTGCATTTCATCAATCATGAAACCTGCCCCGGCATCAAGAAAGGCGGCGCTCTCAATATCGTTCTCCACGCGGTGGAGATGCGCGCGCCCGCCGACGCCATTCCCGAGGCGATCGTCGCCGATTTGGCGACGCTCGACATCAATGATTCGCTCCACATTTCGGCCATCGCCCTTCCGGACGGCTGCAAGCCGACCGTCCGCGATCGCGACTTCACGATAGCGACGATCACGCCGCCCCTCGTCGTCGCGGAAGATCCGGCAGCCGCCGCAGCCGCAGCCGCCGCGGGCGCCAAAGGAGGCAAAGCTGCTCCGAAAGCCGCGGCCGCAGCCCCGGCCGAGAAGGCCGCGCCGAAGAAAAAATAACCTTCCTGAAAACCCGCCCTCCGGTCAGCCAGAGGGCGGGTTTTTGATTCGCGCGTCTGACGCGCCTGTCGTGAGCCGGCGCCATGCTTCTGTTTGTCGGCCTCGGAAACGCCGGGAAAGCCTATTCCGGCAACCGCCACAACATAGGCTTCAAAGCGATCGACGCCGTCGCGGTGAAGCATGGGGCGCCTTCGTTTCGCGCGCGCTTCCAGGGCCACGCGAGCGAAATCACGCTTGCCGGCGAGCGCGTTACGCTGCTCAAGCCCGGAACATTCATGAATCTGTCCGGTCAATCGGTGGGGGAGGCGGCGCGATTTTACAAGATCGCTCTCTCCGACATCGTCGTGTTTCACGACGAACTCGACTTGCCGGCAGGCAAAGTGCGGGTCAAGACAGGCGGCGGCAACGCCGGCCACAACGGGCTGAGATCCGTGACCGAACACGTCGGCAACGACTACCGCCGCGTGCGAATTGGCATCGGACATCCGGGCGACAAGGCGCTCGTGCACAATTATGTGCTGGGAGATTTCGCCAAGGCGGAAGCGCAGTGGGTTGACGGCGTCTGTGCCGCCGCCGCGGATTACGCCGGATTGTTGGCCAAGGGCGAGGACGAAGGGTTTCAGAACAAAGTCCACCTCGCCGTCGACGCGATCCTTCGGCGGGATGAAAAAGGCTAGCTTCCAGCCTTTTTCAGACCAAGGCGCCGGTCTTTCCGTGAACAGGCGGAACGTCGCCAGAAGACGCCGCCGCGAGCCATTTTACTCCGCTCGGCTGGCGCGAGCCTTGGCGAGCAACCACTTGCCCTCGGCGCTCTTGACAAGACCGCGCTTTTTCAACGCCTGAAGCGTGAAGGAGATCGCGCGCCGGTCAATCGCTCTTCCAGCCGCCTGGATGTGTTCGGCGATCTCGGCGACTTGCGACGCGCCATGCTTGCCTAACACGTCCGTCACGGCCGTTCCGATCGTCTGGCGCGGTTCGCCCGCCGCTTTCGCCGACGCTTTACGTTTTTGCTTCACAACAGGCGCGGGTTTGGTCGTGCGGGGTTTGCGCTTCGCGGCCGAAGCGGGCTTTTCGAGCGTCTCGATCTCTCGCTCGGTAATGCGAAGATCGGCGATTTTCGCTTCCAGGTCGGTGATTTTCGCACGGATGCGTTCGAGTACAGTTTCCATGACGCCTTTGCTTATCCAAAGAGTTGCCCGCAAATCGCTTGAACACGACTCACGATGATTCTCGTTGTTGGCACAAATTTCGTTTCGAATCTATAGTGGGCACAACACCAGAAATTGTTGTTCGCAGATAATTTTCAGCCGACGCGACGGTCAATTGTTCCAACGGCGTATATTTCGCGCCGGCCCGCTGCAATTGAATCGGAAAGATCGCCCGGTTCGCCACACACCCACTGAGGATTAACACACGTAGGCGTCTTGGGCCGAGCGTTGGGCCAATCATTGGGTCGAGCGGCCGATCACAGGCGTCAGCGTAATCTGTTTCGCATCTTAAGCGTGCATTAACGCGCACGGATCTACGGCGGCGGCATATTTTATGATGAGGCTCCCTTTATGATGACGCTCCGCCAGCGATCGCCAAGCGGTGCGCCGGCGCCTTATCCGATCAGTCAGAGGTTGGCTTCAACCTCAACTCTCCGATCGGACCACACCAATAGCGTAACGGCGCTCAAGAAAAGCCCCGGCGCGGGAGGCGCCTTGGCTCGATCAACGTGCAGGGCAGCATTGCGTCAGCCTTGCCGACGGGACGCCGTCACCAATAATGACGGTAGTAACCGCCCCAACCGTAGTGGCGACGCCATGGCCGGTAGAAGCCATAGGGGCCCCATGGACGCGGCGGGCCCCAATAGCGCCAGCCCGGCGCCCAACGGCACCCGCCATAGGGCCCGCAGATCCAGCGCACATCCTGAACAGACGTCGCGGCTCCGTCAGTCCTGAGTGGGGGCGCGAGCCCGCTCATCGGCAACGCCGAAGCCGCCTCTCCCTCGAGGCCAAGAGCGCCGAGGCTGAGCGCGGCGGCCAACGCAAATTTCGAAATGTTCATGTTGTCTCCCTCCTTCGCCATCGAAGCGGTCGGGCCGGAACTTGCAGCCCGGAGCGACTGTAAGGTTGAGAAGCCTTGCATGTCGGTGCTGAAGCTCACATGAGCGTCCGATTCACCGCTCGTTCAGCTCCAGGGCGAAAACGTGTTCGGCTCACCCTGGCTCCAGGGCGCCTATTTCAGGATCTTGTCCAGAAAACGCCTGGTTCGCTGATGCTTTGGGGCGTCGAAGAATTCCGCCGGACGACTGACTTCGACGATCGCGCCCGCGTCCATGAAAATGATGCGGTCGGCGGCCCGCCGCGCAAAACCCATCTCGTGGGTCACGCAGATCATGGTCATGCCTTCGCGGGCGAGTTCCGCCATGACGTCGAGGACCTCCTTGACCATTTCGGGGTCGAGCGACGACGTCGGCTCGTCGAACAGCATGATCTTGGGATTCATGCAGAGCGCGCGCGCGATCGCGACGCGTTGTTGCTGGCCGCCGGACAATTGGCCGGGATATTTGTCCGCCTGCTCGGGAATATGGACCTTCGAGAGGTAATGCAGCGCGATCGACCGGGCCTTTTCCGGCGCCAGCTTGAGCACGCGAACCGGCGCCAGAACACAGTTTTCGAGAATCGTCAGGTGAGGAAACAGGTTGAAATGCTGGAACACCATGCCGACGTCGCGGCGAATCCTTTCGACCCGGCGAAGGTCGCTCGTCAGTTCCTTTCCTTCAACAAAGATCTTGCCGCCTTGATGGGTCTCCAACCGGTTGACGCATCTGATGAGAGTGGATTTGCCCGAGCCGGACGGACCGCAGATCACGATCTTTTCGCCATTGGCCACGGTCAGGTCGATGTCGCGGAGGGCGTGAAACGCGCCAAACCATTTGTTGACGGCGACCATTTCGATCGCGGCGACATTCGGATCAGGGGAGCGGGCGATCGTCATGTCTATCGGGCCCGGCTTCGCGCGAGCCTGCGCTCGACGGAAAGCGCGTAGCGCGACATTCCAAAGCAGAATGCAAAATAAAACAGCGCGGCGAACGCATAACCGGTCACGGAAATCGTTGGACCGGACCAGACCGGATCGAGCCGGGCCGAGTCGATCGTGCGCAGAAAGTCGAACACGCCCACAATCGCGACAAGCGTCGTGTCCTTGAAAAGGCCGATGAACGTATTCACGATGCCCGGAATGACATGACCCAAGGCCTGCGGTAGTACGATGACGCGCAGTGCCGGCCAAGGCCGGAGCCCGAGCGCCTGAGCGGCTTCGTATTGTCCGGCCGGAACCGCCTGGAGGCCGCCACGCACCACCTCCGCCATGTAGGCCGATGCAAACAGCGCAACGCCGATCAAAGGGCGAATGAGCCGGTCGGGGGCAAGATCCTCCGGGACAAACAACGGCAGCATCGTATTGGCCATGAACAGCACCGTGATCATGGGCACGCCGCGCATGATTTCGATAAACCCGACGCATACGGCGCTGAGGGCCGGCAGCGTCGAACGGCGTCCAAGCGCGAGCAGAATGCCCAACGGCAACGAGAAGACGATGCCGACCGTCGCGACGAGAAGGCTGACGAAGACGCCTCCCCACAAGTCGGTGTCCACCCGGGCGAGGCCGAGCGCGGGCGAGCCGTGAAGCAGCACAAACCCGACGATCGGATAGAGCAGAAAAAACAGGAGCGCGGCCGTCCTGCGCGCGGGCGCGCCGAGCCAAAGCTGCCAGCCGATCAGCGCTCCGCCCAAAATCATCGTCAGGTCGACCCGCCAGCGCTCTGCAGGCGGATAAGACCCGTAAGTGAAATAAGGCAATTTTCGCCAGATGAACGCCCAGCACGCCCCTGCCCCGGGCGCCCGGCAGAGTTCCCCGTCAGGAGCCGACCAGACCGCGTCAAGAACCATGAATTTGAGCGCGGGCGGCAGCAAAAAAACGATCAGCAGCAGACCGCAAAGGGTTAGAACGCCTGCGCCAAAGCTCCCGAACAGGCTCTCCCGAAGCATTGACGCACGGGATTGCGCTGGCGGCGGCGGCCGGCGGGGCGGGTCCGACGCACGCCCCTGAACGGGGCCGGGTTTATCATGAAGGCCGCCGGTTCTTGCGTTCGCCATGCTAGTGTAGTGTCTCACGCAACGCTTTGCAATTAGCTGGTCCGCTGCAGCTGTTGCATTTTCAGCGCCGATCTGCCGCGATTGACTTTGTGGATT
>NZ_FOSN01000037.1 GCF_900114285.1 Methylocapsa palsarum
CGGCATAGGTTTTGGCGCGCTTTCCCAGCACGTGGGCCGAAGCCGAACCGTCATGCTCGCCACCGCTCTGGCTGTGTTCGTACTGCCCTTCTGGGCCTTCGCCGCAACGCCGCTGACGCTGGGTGTGAGCGCCTTCGTGCTGATGGTCTGCGTTCAGGGCGCCTGGGGGGTGGTTCCGGCCTACCTGAACGAGCTGTCGCCGGCCGGAATCCGCGGCACATTCCCCGGCTTCGTCTACCAGGCCGGGAACCTGCTGGCCGCCGCCCTTTGGACTTTAGCGATGCCGAAAGCGCTGATGAGACGTTGACGAAATGCTCACGGAAATCATCGGAGTCTCACCTTTATAAGACGGGCCTGTCGAAAAGGTTGCGGAGTTTAACAATGATAATATTAATAGTTATGGCGGTGCTTGTTGGTTCCTTTGCGTCCGTCACGTCCGTTCGTGCACAAGGGTCCGATCCTTCTACTGGCCGCCGCCTCGCGGAGGCGGAAATGTAGTAGTTGCCATCAAATTGACCCCGCCTCAACAACTCCGAGTCCCAACTCTGCCGCGCCTAGTTTCATAGACATCAGTCGTATGCCTTCGACGAACGAACTTGCAATCAAAGTGTTTCTAAGGTCATCGCATCCGCCCATGCCCGACCTCATTTTGTCTCGCCGGGAAACCAACTCCGTCACTGCCTATATTCTCGCTCTTTCTCAGAAGCCGAATCGGCAACTAAATCGGTAATAGAACTATTGACGTTCACGATTAGTCGATTTTTTGGGTTCAAGTCGCAGTCTCTCGTGCAAATGGCAGGCGCGTCCCTTACATCACCTCGATGTTCAAACTCCACAACGCCCCATCAGGACCCGGTTCTGGGGCTACCCGCAAGAGTGCATTGACAAAACCGGCCCGCGCAATCTGGTGCATAGCTTCGCAGCAGACGTTGACGACCCCTCTGAACAGCCGCGTTGGGGCAAGATCCGCAAACAAAAGATCCTGGACGGACGAAGGTCCGCTCGCACCCTTCTCTGACATTTCATCGAGCTTTGCCGCGGGCTCAACCTGTTCACCAAGGCGATCGTGGCGATCGACGGCAGCAAGTTCAAAGCGGTCAACAATCGAGACAAAAACTTCACGCTGACTAAGGTCGCCAAGCGCATCGACCAGGTGGAGGCCAGCATCACGCGCTATCTGACGACCCTGGATCGGGCTGACCGTGAAGAGACGACATCGCCGAAGCCAAGACTTGCCGTATCAAGGATAAGATCGCCGGCCTGCGGCTCTCAAGGCGATGGAACGACAGGTTCAGGATGCGCCTGACAAGCAGGTGTCGCTGACCGATCCTGACGCCCGTTCAATGGCTACAAGCGGCCGGGGCACGGGCGTGGTCGGTTACAACGTGCAGACCGCTGTCGACGCCGAGCACCATCTGATCGTGGCGCACGAAGTGACCAACGTGGGCCACGATAGAACCCAGCTCGCGCCGATGGCGCGGAAGGCGCTGGCGGCGATCGGGTGCGAAGAGATCACGGCGCTGGCCGATCGCGGCTACTTCAATGGCGAGCAAGTGCTGGCGTGTGAAGGGACAGGCATCCTTCCCTGCATCCCAAAACCGTGTGGACGAGCGAAGGCGGTTTCTTCTCCCGCCATGACTTCACCTATGATGCTCAGAAGGATCACTACATCTGCCCGGCAGGACAAACGCTGACCAAGGGACTCGTGCGATCAGATCGAAAGGACGACATCGATAATTACCGTCATCTGACCGCGTGCTTCACTTGCGCCCTCAAGCCGAAGTGCACTCCGGACAAACTCAAGAGGCTTAAGCGCTGGCGTCACGAAGGCGTCCTCGACAAAATGCAAGCCCGCCTTGAGCATCGGCCAGACGCCATGCTGATTCGCAGGCAGACCGTCGAGCATCCCGGCACACTGAAATCATGGATGGGAAGCGCGCACTTCCTGACCAAGACCCTCAAAAATGTGCGAACTGAGATGAGCCTTCACGTTCTGGCCTACAACATCAAGAGAATCATCCGGATCTTCGGCGTCGGACCGCTCCTTGAGGCGATGCGGGCGTAATCGCTCGGCTTGATCCGTCTGCCCTCAACACCGCGAAGGTCCAGCCCTTCATAATCGCTGGCGAACACACCGCGTTTTTACACGGCCTCGGTCGCGAGCAGACCTCCCAATTCGGAAAAATCCAGGGCCGTGCTGTGGGTAGCCGTGATTTGCCTCTCTACTCCTTCGCGTTAAGAACCTTGTCCTGCGTCTTAGTCAGGAAGTCGCCCGCGTCGTGGCGCTCGTGCAATTGGCTGGACGGCTCGCCGAAGGTTCGATTGACCATTCGTCCTCTTTGCACGGCGGGCCGGGCGGCGACGGTGTCTGCCCAGCGCTGGAGATTGACGTAGCCCTGGACCTGGAGGAACTCACCGGCATCGTACAGGCGCCCTTTCGCCAAGCCGCCGTACCATGGCCAGACGGCTATGTCGGCGATCGTATAGCGATTGCCGGCCAAGTAGGCTTGATCGGCCAAGCGTTTGTCGAGCACATCGAGCTGCCGCTTCGCTTCCATCGCGAAGCGGTCGATCGCATATTCTATTTTTGTCGGCGCGTAGGCGTAAAAATGTCCAAACCCGCCGCCGAGATACGGAGCGCCGCCGACTTGCCAGAACAGCCATGACAGGCATTCCGGCTCGCCGCATCATGCGGCAGGAAAGCCTCGAACTTTTCGGCCAGATGCATGAGGATCGCCCCGGATTCGAAGATCCTGATTGGGGTCGGGCCACTTCGATCCACAAGCGCCGGGATTTTTGAATTCGGGTTCACCGAAACAAAACCGCTGCCAAATTGGTCGCCCTCGCCGATCTTAATCAGCCAGGCGTCATATTCTGCGCCGGCATGGCCTTGCTCGAGGAGTTCCTCGATCATGATAGTGACCTTCACGCCATTGGGAGTGGCGAGCGAATAGAGCTGTAACGGATGCCGGCCGACCGGCAGTTCCTTGTCATGCGTGGCGCCTGAGATAGGGCGATTAATGTTCGCGAACGCGCCGCCATTTTCTTTATCCCATCGCCAGACCTTAGGCGGCTTATAGACGGGATGGACGGCGATTTCCTCGGACATGGCGAAACTCCTCAATTCGCTCCAACGCAGGCCGCTGTGTCGTGTACTTGCGGAATTCGCTCCTCACCGCGCAAAACGGGTTACTTTCGGTGGCAAGCTGACCTTCACCGAAGCAGCGTCGAAGCGACATCATGATGCTCGCGCGTGGTGCTGTGCTTGCCCGGCGAATGTCTTTTCCCGACTCCGATCGTGAAATGACGAAAAATTCAAGTCGCCGCCGCTTCGACCAGAGTTTTTTGAGGCGTCCGACGTGTTGCGATGCCCTGCCGTGGCGGCATTCTCACCGCGCGGCGGGCTTCGTCGCGGCGCCAGGTCTGACTAGCGAATGATGCGCGGGCGCCAGACGCCAAGCACGATATTGGCGGTCGAGACGGCTAAAAGCACCCACATCGTGGCCGCTTCGCCCTCAGAGGCGCCGGCGAGCGTCGCGGGGTCAAGCCGGCCGGCGACGGCTTCGGCGCTGAGCCGGGCCTCGTCTTGGATCGGCGCGAGCGCGTGCAAGCCGCCCGCGAAGATCAGGATCCCCGTCGCGGCCTTGATCCAGGCCCAGCCGGAATTGTGAAAGGCGGGGGTCGCGGCGATCGCCAGGAGGCCCGGGATCAGCGTGAGGACGAACGAGGGGAGGAAGACCCATGTCGCGATCGCAGCCATCGCGCCGCGGGTCAGCGCGTAGCCGACCAGCGAACTCGGCGGCGGCGCAAGATTTTCGAGCACAAGCAGGGCGGCGAGCGAGCCCATGAACCCGACCGCCCCCATCGTATGGAGAAATTTTAGCAGGCGTCGCAAATCGTCCCGACGGCGTGTGTGGTAAACTATCCGAAAACTAACACAGCTGGGGGAATCGCGGTAGCGCCTTTGTCCCGGTCCTCAAAACCCTCTGATAAACGCATGCGGTTCTTCGGCTCCCCTTTCCGTAGATTCCGTTCAGTCGACTCTGAAGGTCTCGCGCAACCAACTCACGAGGCGCGCCTGATCGCTGAGGATATCCAATTCGGGTTCACGGACGGGGCGGAACCCATGTTTTTCAAGCAGATCCGCCATTCGAAGTCCGCGATTAGATGGGTTAACGACGGCTATGGTTTTCGTGGCGATTTCGACGGCAAGAGTGCGCGACATCGGCTTGACAGTCTGTGGCATTGATTTGGGACCTACGGGCTAAGCGCATCTCACGGCGATCGATTCGGCAGTTTGCACCGGCACAATTAGCACACTCGAAGGTGCCGGGGGTGACGCCAGCCGAGCCCCGGTCGCCCAAAGCCGCAGCAAACCCGCGCATTGCCGCGATCACGGCCGCGGTAAATAAGAGATGATTTGCGCCGCGCGCTCCGGGTCGTCAGAAATCGCCCGCCCGAGAAGGAATAATCCGGCGTTGAAACAAATTCAGGCCCGACCAACGAATGGATCGTGCGCTCCGGGCCTCTACGCCCTGGAGCGTACGCGGAGAGGCGAGTAGCGTGCGGATACAGGTATCATACAGGGGTTATTCTGGGTGGCGCTGATCGATTTCGTTCAAATGGAGTTTACCTGTTCGAGAGGGAACGATCGAAAGGGTGGACGCGTTAACCGCCTGCCGCCAGAATTTTAGGGTGCCGCGAAGCGATTTGGAGGCACCGTGCGTCGAGTGGTTTGGTTGCCGACTCCAGCAGCATAGTCCCAGACAAGAGAAAGATCTGGGCGGCTATACACGTAATCCTAGCTCGGTTTGCGTGTAGTTGGCCATTGTGACGGTGGTTTTCGCATTATGAGCTTCGGCTCCTCCACCGATGCATCGATGAAACCGTCATTGACTCTGGCATTTGCGATGGTGCTGCCAGCCCGGCCAACGCGCCGCCTGATCCCTGTTCATCGGGCCGGCGTTGCCGCCCGGCCCCCCTCTTCGCTCACTTTATCGGCAATGAGCAGGGCCCGGCGGCTCAGGCTGAACCTCTGCATTCAGATGCCCAATGGCGATCCACCTTACTCTGAATCGGAAATCTTATGGGGAAATCGTCATGAACGACATAATCCACGACAAGACCAATACCGACACTTTCGACATGAAGGGGAAGTGCCCCTTCGGCGGGGATCGCATCGGCGGCTCATTGGGTAGGCCGCCCACTCTTTCCGACTGGTATCCGGATCGGCTGAAGGTCGAGTTGCTTCACCAAAACGGGCCGCGCGCCAATCCGCTGGGCGACGCCTTCGATTACGCGAAGGCGTTCAACTCCATTGATTACGCCGCGCTGAAGCAGGACATCAAGGCATTCCTGACCTCGTCGGTCCCTTGGTGGCCGTCAGACTATGGCAATTATGGTCCGCAGATGATCCGCATGGCGTGGCACGCGGCCGGCACCTACCGCATTGCCGACGGTCGCGGCGGCGCCGGCGAGGCGCTGCAGCGCTTCGCGCCGATCAGCAGTTGGTGGGATAATGGCAACACCGACAAGTCACGCCGGCTGATTTGGCCGATCAAGCAGAAATACGGCAGCGCGCTGTCCTGGGGCGACCTGATGGTCCTGACTGGCAACTGCGCGCTCGAGATCATGGGATTTCCCACCTACGGGTTCGGCGGCGGTCGGCGCGACGCGTGGGAAGCGGATAACAGCACCTACTGGGGGCCCGAGGTCTGGGATCCCAAGAACGTGACGTCATCCGACAGCATGGTGACGCGCGACAAGCGGTGGCGCGGCAAGAACGGCGATGGAGACTATGACCTCGAGAACCCGCTTGCGGCGAGCCATCAAGCACTGATCTACGTGAATCCCGAGGGCCCTTACGCCAATGGCGACCCGATGGGCTCGGCGCGCGACATTCGCATCGCGTTCACCCGCATGGCCATGAACGACGAGGAAACCGTCGCCCTGATCGCCGGCGGCCACGCCTTCGGCAAGAGCCACGGCATGGTCAAGGCGGATGAGGTCGGCCCGCCGCCCGAGATCGCGCCGATCGAGGCGATGGGCCTTGGTTGGCAGAATCCCGAGGGCACCGGCTTCGCCGAATATACCATGACCAACGGCATCGAGGGGAGCTGGACGCCGAACCCAACCCAGTGGGACAACAGCTATCTGGAAAATCTGTTCAAATACGAGTGGCAGCAGACGAAGAGCCCTGCTGGCGCGCTGCAATGGACACCGACTGACCCCAATGCTCCCAAGACGCCGGATGCGCACACGCCCGGCAAGATGATTCCACTGATGATGATGACCAGCGATCTCGCGCTGAAGGTCGATCCCGACTATCGGAAGGTGTGTGAGAAGTTTCTCAACGATTTCGACGCTTTCACCCAGGCCTTCTCCAAGGCGTGGTACAAGCTGACCCATCGCGACATGGGGCCGCGTGAGCGCTATCTCGGGCCCGAAAAGAGGAACGAGGACGGTCTGCTGTGGCAGGATCCCATCCCGCCTTGCGATCATGACTTGATCGACGAGGCTGACATTGCTGCGCTTAAGCAATCGATCCTGGCTGCGGGTGTTTCACCGTCCGATCTCGTGTTCACTGCCTTCTCCGCCGCTGTGACGCATCGCAGCAGCGACAAGCGAGGCGGCGCCAACGGCGGGCGGCTGGCCCTCGCGCCGCAAAAGGATTGGGCAATCAACCGCCGAACCGTGCCGGTGATCACCGCACTCCGACCCGTAATGGAGGCGTTCAACGGCAAACAGATGGATGGTAAGAAGATATCGCTTGCAGACCTCATCGTGCTTGGCGGCTGCGCCGCGCTCGAAAAGGCGGCGGCCGATGCGGGCGTGGAGATCGCTGTTCCTTTCATGCCGGGCCGCCGCGACACGACGCAGGAGCTCACCGATATCGAGATGTTCGGGTGGTTGAAGCCCGTGGCTGACGGATTTCGCAATTATCTCGACGAAGGGTTCGAGGAAATCGCGCAGGGCGTGGCGCCTGAGGAAATGTTCCTCGACAAGGCGCGGCTCCTGTCGCTCACGGCGCCAGAGTGGGTGGCGATGGTGGGTGGCCTCAGGGCCATGAACGCCAATCACGACGGCTCCGCCCATGGCATCTTCACCGATCGCGTCGGCGTGCTCACCAACGACTTCTTCACAGTTCTGACGAGCATGGACTACGAATGGAAGAAAGCAGACGCAAAGGGCATGACCTTCTCGCTTGACGATCGCACCACGGGGGAGCAACGCTTCACGGCAACGCGGTGCGACCTTGTATTCGGCTCCAACAGCCAGTTGCGTGCGGTGGCGGAAGTCTATGCCAGCGGCGACGGCCACGCGCGTTTCGTGACGGACTTCGTAAAGGCGTGGGACAAGGTGATGATGCTCGACCGCTATGACATACATCTCCAAGACCTGCACGGCCGATAATTGGATTTGGAGCTCTCACCCAGGCGAGCTCCTTTTCCGTCGATCGGATATGAATGCGCCCCGTAAGCACGCCGAGTCGGTGGTGTTCGCTTTCGGCAGCTCCCCATTTTCATTAAACGACTTGAACGGGTGCTATGACGCCCGCGCCCCCACTTCGTGAACGGCTGCTTCGGGGAATGGCGGAAGCGCGTCACCGCCCCGGGGGTGAACGATGCCTCGTCGATCTTCGATAAGGGACAAACGCGTTGCGAATCGCGGCCGACTCGCCAAAGCCGATGCCGTGCACCGCGGCTGAACTTCTGATGTCGGGGCAGTTAGGCTTGGCATATTGATTAACGCACGGAACTGTGGCGCGTACTACGGAGGAGGTCGCCACCTTCAGCGCGTCAAAACTCCAGCAACTCGAGAGCGTGAAAATGACCGAATTCAAAGCCGACCCCTGCAAAGGCGTGTTCGATTCTTCGGAAACGAAAAATCTGTCCGAGGCGTTCGAGAAAGCTGACGAAATTATAAATCGTCCAGAGACCCCGCTCGAATCCGAGATCGACCGGGACGATCTTGCGCGCCACATTATTTCGGAAGCGCTCGAAGGCGAAACTCAGCCGGACCTGCTTTCGCGATCCGCCGTCGCCAAGATGTTGATTGAACAAAACGCCGATGCGACGGAGAAGCCGTCCAGCGACGCCGAGATCAAAGCACATTCTCAAGACGAAACCGTTAGGAAAGATCCGCCCAGCGCGCCTTAAGGGGGAAGGACGATTAGGAAACTGGCGGGCAAGAAGGAGCCTTTGTTCAGCGAGACTGCAACCAAGGCGCTAACGCACCGCTAGAAGTCGTCGAACACGGTTGAGACATACGCCCCCACTATGACTGGTTTCGGGACGAGCTTATTAGCGCTTGAACGACGTAGTTGGGTCGAAAGCTGAAATTCAAACTGAGACACTACCAAAATTGGAACAAAGTGGACATTGGCTAAATACGCGATCGATAGCCGCCTGGCGCCCATGCTCGTCGTTCAGTCGAACATTTGCTCTGCTCTGAATGTCCGGCGTCAGCGCCCATGAGACAAATCGGGGTATTTTCTGAAGGGAGATTTCTGGTTCATCTTAGCCCATTCAGGAGCGCAGATGAGACAGAAATCCGTGCCGGCGAAAGCCCCGGCAGAACAGCTTGTGAAAGATATTCGGCGCGAGACGCGTCGCCATTTCTCGGCAGAAGAGAAGATCCGCATCGTCCTCGAAGGCCTACGCGGCGAGGAGAGCATCTCCGAGTTGTGCCGACGCGAGGGGATCGCCTCGTCGCAATCGAACGCGTTCAGCCGCTCGGCGTCGAGGCGGCGCTGGCCGCTCTGGAGGCGCGCGGGCGTGAGGACGCCGCCAAACGCCGTCAGATCGAGCTGGCGCTGGAACAGGCTCGCTTCGAGGCTACGCACGCCCGACGGCAGTATGACGCAGTCGATCCCGACAATAGGTTGGTCGCGGGTGAACTTGAGCGGCGCTGGAATGAGCGCTTGAAGGAAGAGCAGCGCCTCCAAGAGGAACTCGAGGCCCTCGGCACAGCGCAGTCAGATGGCGTGAGCCCAGCCGAACGAAAGGCCCTGCTGAGGCTCGGCGCCGATGTCGAGCGCGCCTGGCACGCTGAAGGGGCCACCATCGCCACGCGCAAACGGATCGTTCGCATGCTGATCGAAGAGATTGTGGTGCGGATAGAAAAGGACAGCCTCGATCTCGTCATCCGTTGGACGGGCGACGATCACACAGCTTTGCGCGTGCGCAAGAACCGGAAGGGACAGCATCGCTGGTGCGTCGATGCCGATATAGTGGAGCTGGTGCGATCGCTGGCCCGTCAGACGCCGGACCCGACAATCGCCGCCATTCTCAACCGCACGGGGACGACGACCGGCAAAGGCAACTCCTGGACGCGCTCCCGCGTCACCACTCTGCGCAAACACAATAACATTGCCGTCTACCGCGAGGGCGAGCGCGCCGAGCGCGGCGAGGCGACGCTCGACGAGGCTGCGGAAGCGCTCAACGTCAGCCCTGCGACCGTCCGTCGTTTGATCGCCGACGGCGTGCTTCCCGCAAGTCAGCACTGCAAGGGCGCACCTTATGTGATCCTGGTGACGGACCTGGGAAGCGCCGATGTCGTCAAAGAGGCCGATGCGCGAAGGAAACGTTCATCGCGACCTCCGCCGTCTGCAAATCAGTCAAATTTACCCTTCGACTTTCAATGAGATGGAGAGATGAGCATTATGACGCGGGCTCGGACATGGCGAAAAGATAGAAATTGCGTCCGTGCGCGCCTATGCGTGCGACGGTCCCGATGGGATATTCCTTGCGCTTCCCCGGCCGCTTTGGGTTTTCCGTGTATTGCTCGTGGGCGAGCGACGCTTCGATCTGCCGGTCGATTTCGGCCGTCTGGCCTTCGAAGAATTGGATCGCAAGCTGGCCCTGCAGGCTGTCCCTAGCTATAAGTCCGCTGCTCATGTCCGTATCGAACGTAGAGCTGGAGCTGACGACAACCTCGCCCGGTATTTTGAACAAGTCGCCAATTGTCCGGCGTCAGCGCCCATGAGACAAATCGGGGTATTTTCTGAAGGGAGATTTCTGGTTCATCTTAGCCCATTCAGGAGCGCAGATGAGACAGAAATCCGTGCCGGCGAAAGCCCCGGCAGAACAGCTTGTGAAAGATATTCG
>NZ_FOSN01000003.1 GCF_900114285.1 Methylocapsa palsarum
CGAATATCTTTCACAAGCTGTTCTGCCGGGGCTTTCGCCGGCACGGATTTCTGTCTCATCTGCGCTCCTGAATGGGCTAAGATGAACCAGAAATCTCCCTTCAGAAAATACCCCGATTTGTCTCATGGGCGCTGACGCCGGACAGTTACAAGCCACCTGGGATGCGGGATCGCATGGTCACGCTATTCCTTGGCCTCTTTGAGGCGGCGGGTATAGCGCCCGAACGAAAGAGGAGGGCTTCGCCAAAAGCCGTAAATGGAGGTATTCCCCGCGCCGCAAGACAACCGCGTTCGGCGCTGCCAGCGCCGCCGCCGCAGCCCGTATCGTCGCCGAATCCACCACCACCTCGGCATGACCACCGCGTAACCGGGTTGCATCCGGCAATTGCAGGACTTCTTTCAAGTTTACCGCCGGCCGGCGAAGCCTGGGGCCAAAACGAGCGCGAAAGGTTTTTGCATACGTTCGAGGCGGTCATTGACTTCTGCTACCCGGTTATGCCCGGGAAAATGCAGAATACCGTAACGCAGCATGAGGATGAAGATGACGACAGATGAGAAGCGCCCTCGTCAAGCCACCGGCGCCTCGGGGGATACTAACGAAGAAGGCCGACCCTGTTAGCGCAGAGCCGGCCTTCGTGGTGGCAACGCAACCGGACGGGTGAACCGACAGATTCGAAACGCAAACACACCGCTAGAATCCCACGTTCCCCGTCCACCCGCAACTCCTTTCTGGAGGTCGGTGAATCATGGCTAATCGCGCATGTCACCGGGTCCGCGCTTATGTGCGGACTCGGTTCGGGCGCCTTGAGCATGTCTGCGCGCATTCGCGCTGCTGCGGCTAAGGCTTCTTCCCTGACGGACGCTTAGGGCGTTCCTGCCGCTGGACGAGAACATCGCCCAGCGGTTTTTCTCCGGCAATTAGGTAAAGTTGCCGAACACACGGCCCAACACAGACAAAGACCAACGCCAAGAACGAGGGCGACGGCCAGACCTCGGCGCGGCCGTCCTCGCGCGCGAGGGCGAGGCTTGGCACTAGGGGTGGTGTGTGGTAAAGACGCAACAGATGTGCGAAATGTCACACATACTAGATGTTGTCGCTACCGGACCCCCCCGTTCCCCCAATCCGGTCAATGAGCGATTCATAGCGGTCGCGTTCCTTTTCCACACGCGGCGCAAGCGCTTTGGCCCTGAGGTCATCGAGTTCATACGCCGCCAGCCTGATGCGTAAATCGGCGTACCATACGGCGCGGGTGCGGCTGTAGGACCAGCCAAGCCGGCGGCGCGCCCGCACGATCGCCGCCTTCACCGAATCGCCGGGAGGGCAGGGCTCCGCGACGGCGCGCACGAGCGCGGAGGCTTCTTCGATTGCATTCAACTTTCTGACTTCGGACGACGGGTTATCGTTCATTTACGACGGCCTTCGTGGTGATCTCGCCTTGACGCGATCAGCAGCGGGGCGAATGAGATTTCGCTCATCTCAATTGACGGAGGAGGATGCATGAGAGCGGGACCAGGGTGCGGCGCTTCCCTGCCGGTAATGGCCGCCCATGAACCTCACCGGTCCGCAAACCGGTTTCGGACGAGGGCCGAACGCGATGACAGCCGCGAGAGAAAAGGCGAACAACTCGCCGGAAATCGCGATCAGAAATTGAACCATGTCACTATTCCAAACAGGAGAAGACCAATGGCGGAGTGGGAGATCGTGTTGAACTTGGTTGGCGACTTGATAGAGGCGCTGGCGGTCAAGGGCGTTGTGAGCGAGGACATCGCGGCGATTTTGCAAGGCAGCGTCGCCGCCGCCGATCTCGACAACCGCTCCGACTTGCTCGACGAACTGGCCTGCATCCGGCACGTCACGATCAATTCCCTCCGCGAAAAGTCTGTTGCCGCTCCGGCCTTAATTTGATAGTAGCGAATATCGCTACAATTGACAATCCGGCTGTAGCGATTTTAGCTACGATTTTTGCGGATGGGTTACGAATAGGTTAATTGAAATCGCATGACTCCAGATTGGGTGGCGCAAGCGCTGGCTTACGCTGGCATGACGCAAGCGGAACTGGCCCGCAGGCTCACGGCCGAGGTCGGTCAGTCGATCGACCGCGCCGCGGTCAACAAGATGACGACCGGCGCCCGCAAGGTGTCGGGCGTGGAGCTTGCCGCGATTTCGCGCGTCACCGGCTATGCGGTGCCGGACGAATGGTTCCAGAAGGACGTTGATTTCGCCGGCGAGGCGGTCGACGCCATTTCGGTGCCGGTCTTGTCCTGGGTCGCCGCGTCGAGTTTCGATTCGGAAGCCGGGTTCGAGGCGCAGGACGCCGAGGAGTTCATCGCGCTGTCGGGGCTGAAGCCCGGCGTTTACGTCGGGCTGCGGGTCCGCGGCGACAGTATGGACCGCATCGCTCCACCAGGCTCCCTGATCGTGTTCAATCGAACCGACCGGGTCCTTGTCGACCGCGCCTTCTATGTCTTCCGGGATGAAGAATATGGCGCGACTTTCAAGCGCTACGCCACGAAGCCGCCCAGACTTGAGCCTTATTCGACCAACGATACACACTTGCCGATTTTTCCGGTCGGCCCGCCGAAAGTGGTCGGCCGCGTTCACCGGATCATCATCGAGGTCTGAGACGGAGCCTGTGTCGACCGTATCGCCTGTCGCGCGCTTCAGGCGGCGCCTTTGCGGGCTTCGAGATTTCGCACCGACACTCTGGCCGCCGCGCCTGCGAAATGATCCCTCTTCCGGCGCTGGAGGAGATCGGTCGGAACCTTCGGCTGGTTGCGCGCGTCTATTTGCAGCGTCTGTCGTCGGGAGTTCCCTTGCAGGCGCGCAACGGCGCATGCCAGAAAAGAGCCTTCCATGAGCGCAGATTCTCCGAGCGGTCCCGACTTCAGCCTCGGGATTGAGGCCAATGCCGTCGCCGACGGCGGCATGATTCTCGGCCGCGTTGGCGATGATCCCGTGCTGCTTGCGCGGCGCGGCGACGAAGTGTTCGCGATCGGGGCCGTCTGCTCGCATTACAGCGGGCCGCTGGCCGAAGGTCTGCTGGTCGGGGAGACTGTTCGTTGCCCGTGGCATCACGCCTGCTTCAGCCTGCGCACCGGCGAGGCGCTCCGCGCGCCGGCGCTCAGTCCGGTTTCGTGCTGGCGCGTCGAGAGGCGCGACGGGAAACTGTTCGTTGGCGAGAAGCTCGAAAGGCCGACGCGCCCGCCCGCCCGGCTTGCGCCCGGGGGGCCGGAAAGGGTTGTGATCATTGGAGGCGGAGCGGCTGGAAACAGCGCCGCCGAAACGCTGCGCAAGGAAGGTTTTTCCGGCGCCATCACGATGTTCAGCGCAGACGATTCGCTTCCCTACGATCGGCCAAATCTTTCCAAGGGTTTCTTGTCAGGCGCCGCGCCGCAGGAGTGGATCCCGCTCCGCTCGCGAGAATTTTACGAAGCTCAGGGGATCGACATCAAGCTTGATGCGCGCGTCGTCGCCCTTGACGCCGCAGCGCGTCTGGTGTCGCTCGCCGACGGCGGCCGGCATCCGTATGACGCGCTCCTCCTCGCCACCGGAGCCGAACCGGTCCGGCTCGATATTCCAGGCGCCGATCTCCCTCATGTGCGCACTCTTCGCACGTTCGCCGACAGTCAAGCCCTTGTAGCGGACGCCCTTGTCGCCCAAACGCTTGGCTCCGGAACGCCGGCGCCGAAGCGGGCTGTCGTGATCGGCGCGAGCTTTATCGGCCTTGAGGCGGCGGCGGCGCTCCGGGCCCGCAATGTGGAGGTTCATGTGGTCGGGCGCGAGGCCGTTCCGATGGAGCGTATTCTGGGCGCCGAGGCGGGCGCATTCATCCGCAAACTCCACGAAGAGCACGGGGTGAAATTTCATCTCGGCGACTCGCCTGCCTCGATCGATCAGCAAGGGGTGCTGCTGCAAAGCGGCGAACGCATCGGCGCCGATTTCGTCCTTGCGGGAATAGGGGTCCGACCCTGCGTCGCTTTGGCCAAGAAAGCCGGCCTCACCATCGACCGTGGAATTGTGGTGGACGAGTATCTTGAAACTAGCGCGCCCGGCGTGTTCGCCGCCGGGGACATTGCGCGTTGGCCGGATCGTCTCAGCGGTTCATCCATCCGCGTCGAACATTGGGTCGTTGCGGAACGGCAGGGCCAGACGGCCGCCCGGAATATTCTCGGGCTTCATGAAAAATTTGACGCCGTCCCCTTCTTCTGGACCGAGCAATACGACCTCGCCATCGCGTATGTGGGACATGCCGAGCGCTGGGACGAAATCGAGATCAAGGGCGCGGTCGAAGCGCGCGATTGCGAGATCGTCTATCGGCTGGAGGGGCGAAAACTTGCGGTGGCGACGATCTTCCGCGATGTAGACAGTTTACGCGCGGAACTGGAATTCGAAGAGTTGATCGCTTCGACCGTGACTCGCGCGAAGACCTGACTGCTGTAGGCGCGCAAGAGTCCCGTACGCGCCATGTAGGCGACTGGGTTTGAACCTCAGGGCCGGGTATTTGGCCGGAGCGAAACATTCGCTCCGGCCTTGTTTCAGTGGCGCCAGAAGAGCAGCAGTAGAAGGATGATGGGCAAAGGCACCCCGATCAGCCAGAGCAAAGCTCCTCGTCCAAGTCCCATGGTGAACTCCTTTCCGGGTCACGTTCGCTGCGTGGTGCGCACACAACCGGCGAATTCGGCGAGGGTTCCAACACTTTGGGTCAAGGGGCTGCGGAGGCGATGGCGAAAGCCGGCTTGGTTCGCGACAAACAGCGCCTGTTCCAAGTGCGAAACCGCTCGCGCCGGGAAGCGCGATGCGGGAGTCTGCGCAATGGACAAGACCACCATGGCGCCGGAACGTTTCGCCGCGTTTTTTGCCGGCATGCGCCGAATGGAGCGCTCGGACAGCGCATCTTGGCGCAGGCCCGCTGGAACAGAGGTGGCGGCTCTGTTCATTCCATTTTGAATGCCTCCGAGCGGCCGCTGGCTTCACGGCGCTCTCGGGCGACCTACAGATTGTAGAGGCGATGTGTAGCGCGGGTCAGCCTTCGGCTTCCGCCGCGATCTCGACGGGCTCCACGATGGGCTCCGGGACAGGCTCCGCGACAGGTTTGGCGGCGAGCGCTTCCGTCGGCCTCTCTTTGCGCTTCTCGCCAGCAGTCTCCGCCGTCTTTTCGACCGCCTTTAAAGTCGGTCTGGCCTTTGGCGCGTTGACGGAAATGTTGACGCACATCGGCGTCGGGATTTCGACCTCGACTTCGAGCGTCGAAACGGCGTTGCCGCGTTCCATCTTGATCTTGATGCTATCGGATTCCACAGGGAAATGCTTGGCGATGACGGCCATGATTTCTTCTTGAAGAATGGCGATGAGATCAGATTTTCCGGTGACGGCCCGCTCATGCTGGAGCAGAATCTGCAGGCGCTCCCTGGCGACGGGCGCGGACCCGGTTCTTCTGAAGAAACTGATCAGGTTCATGCGGCCCTCCTGCCGAAGATCTTGCCAAACAGGCTTTTTCTGTCGTTCGGAATGATCATCTCCAGGGCTTCGCCGTTCAGGCGCCGTGCGGCGTCGAAATAGGCTCGTGCCGGCGCGCTGAGGGCGTTGTTCAGCGTGACCGGGGAGCCGACGTTCGAGGCGCGGAGCACCTCGTCGCTCTCGGGGATGATGCCGAGCAGGGGAATCGAGAGAATCTCCAGAACGTCGTCGACCTTCAGCATTTCGCCCCGTTCGGCCCGCCCTGCGTCGTAGCGCGTCAGCAGCAGGTGCTTTTCGAGCTGCTCGCCGCGTTCGGCGAGTTCGGTCTTCGAATCGAGCAGACCGATGATGCGGTCCGAATCGCGGACGGAGGAGACCTCAGGATTGGTGACCACGATGGCGACGTCGGCGTGGCGCATCGCGAGCGTCGCTCCCCGTTCGATGCCGGCCGGGCTGTCGCAGATGATCCAGTCGAACTTGTCTCTCAGGTCGGCGATGACGCTCGCGACGCCTTCGTCGGTCAAGGCGTCCTTGTCGCGGGTCTGCGAGGCGGGGAGGAGCGAAAGGGTCGGGACGCGCTTGTCGCGGATGAGAGCCTGCGCCAGCTTGGCGTCGCCCTGAACGACATTGATCAGATCGTAGACGACACGGCGCTCGGCGCCCATGACGAGGTCGAGATTGCGCAGCCCGACGTCGAAATCGATCAGGACGACCTTCTTCCCGTTCTGCGCCAGTGCGGCGCCGAGGGCTGCGGTGGACGTTGTCTTGCCGACGCCGCCCTTGCCGGACGTGACGACCAAAACTTTGGCCATGTTCCTATCTCCCGTTAATCCTGAGCAGTCATCAGCAGTGAATCGCTATCCAGCCAGACCTGAACGCCCTTGCCGCGCAGGTGCGGCTCCATGTCGTCGGCGGTCATGTAGAGGCCGTTGATGGCGAGCAGTTCGGCTTCGAGCTTGCGGCAGAAGATCCTGGCGCTCGGATCGCTGGCGCCGGCGATGGCGCGGCCGCGGAGCGTACCGTAGATGTGAATGGAGCCGCCGGCGACGACTTCCGCGCCCGAGGCGACCGAGCCGATGATGATCACGTCGCCGTCAAGATGCTCGATATATTGGCCGGAGCGGACCGGGCTGTCGATCAGGAGCGAATTGAGGCGCTCGCGGGGGGCGGGCGGAGCTGCGTCTTTATCGCGGGAATCGTCCGAACCCTCGATGACGTCGGCGAGCGCGTTCGCAATTACGCTCGCCTGCCGGCCTCCGCTCGAGAGGAGCGGCGGCATGCCGGGCTCGCTCCATTCAGGATCGGCGCCTTCGAGGCCGAGGACCTGAATGTTGCGGGCGAGAAGATCTTTCGTCAATTCGGCGACTTCGGCCCGGTCGAGCGATCGCGCGGTGAGGTCCAGCACGATGGGACGGCCGGCGAAAAATCCCGGCGAACGTTCGAGCCATGCGTCGAGGTCCGTCAGCCAATCCGCGACTGGCGTTTCGGGGGCGAGGGTCATCGCATGATAGGAGCGGCTGTGAAACCGGATGGACGGGCGGGGGCGGGCTTCGACTGTCACGAGGGCGCCTCAAGATTCTGGTTCGCCCATTTACGCAGCGTATGGTTAACGGCTGGTTAAGCATCGTTAAGGAAACGGACTTTTTCGCCCGGCGTCCGGGACAGGCCATTTTCTCATGCTGCCAAAAAAGAAGCGGGCCCTGAATGACAGGACCCGCGTTCCGGGACGACAAAGATGAAGAGCCTCGCCTCAGCTCCAGGGGGTCACCGGCGGGACGGCGCACGGGCCTTCGACCTCGACCGTCCCGAAGTCGGCGGGACCGGCGATTTCCAGATATTCCATGTCCTTCGAATAATCGAACAGATAATGGGTGATGCCGGGCCGCTGATGGACGCAGTCGCCCGCCTCGACGAGGGTCAGCTTGTCCTCGTACATGAATTTCGCCCAGCCCTTGAGCATGATGACGATATGGAAGTCGGCGATATGCCTATGCCAGCCGGTGCCGGTTTCCGGAGGCCGGGACGCTCGCACCACCTGCGCGATCACCTTGCCGCCCGTGGCTTTCGCGATCCCAAGATCGCGATAGGCGAAAAAATCGCGCAGGCCCTCATTGACGAACGACGTGTCGCCCTCTTTGACATGCGAGAAATCCGTGGCGGTGGTTTTTTCCAGATCTGCTGCTTCCATCGTCTTCATCCTTAACAATCAGGTCGGTTAATACTGGTGGCGCGGGCGCCGGAGAGCGGCCCTGTCGGTCAGACTGGCGGCCGATCTCAGGGGCTGATCAGGAGTTATTGGGGCCGCGCCCCGGGGATCGATTGAGCCAGGAACGGCCCAAGTCGAATCAGACGTCAGGCTGCTCAAAATTCAACCTCAAGCTCCTCCATGTCCTCGGGTTCGAGCCGCGCCGCGCCGATCCATTCGATCATTTCGGGCATACCCATGATCCTGTCGCAATAGGCCGAGCAGACCCTGTCCAGTTCGACATGGTAGGTGCGGAAACGGGTGACGACCGGCGCATACATCGCATCGGCCATCGAGCGCTCGCCCAGGAGAAACGGGCCGCCGTAATCGTCAAGGCAGCTTCGCCAGATCGAAGTGATGTGATCGATATCGGCTTGCGCCCGCGCCCACACCTTGAATTTGGGAAAATCGCCCTTGAGGTTCATGGGCAGCGCGGAGCGCATCGGTCCGAAGCCTGAATGCATTTCCCCGCAGATCGAGCGGCAGCGGGTGCGTTTTTTGAGATCCTTCGGCAGCAAAGCGGCTTCGGGTCTGATTTCATTCAGATATTCGCCGATCGCCAGCGTGTCCCACACGCTGACGCCATTATGATTGAGGCAAGGCACCAGAAAAGACGAAGACAGCAGAAGGAGTTCGGCCCGCATCGCTGGATCGTCCGGAGGTATGACCTTTTCCGAAAACGGCAAACCCGAGAATTTCGTCATCAGCCAGCCGCGAAGCGACCATGAGGAATAGTTCTTGCTGCTGATCGTGAGCGTGGCGTCGTCCAATGAAACTCCTCCAACAATCCGGGTCCCGCATGCGAAACGAACAATGATCGCGCAGCTAACGGGCTAATACGAGCATTTTGCGTGCCGTTCGCGGCTCTCGCCAGCGGCGGCCGGAAAAATTTCTTCCCTCGAGGTTTGGCATTTATGATGTATGCAGCATATGGAACTCAGGCGAACATCCTTGACATCGTCCGGCCGCTTGCCGCTGCGGCGGGGACGACCATGCGGCTGCCTTGGCCTTTGCTGCAGCCTGACGAATCCGTGCGAAAGCTGGCGGCCTCTCTCGAAACCTTCGCCACTCTGGCCGTGACGCATGTGCGCCCCGAATTCGGGATCAAATCGGTCAACGTCGGGAACAGGCTCGCGCCGGTGACGGAGGAAATCGTCACGTCGACGCCCTTCGCGAACCTTCTGCATTTCAAAAAGGAGGTCGATGCGCCGCAGCCGAAGGTTCTGGTTGTGGCCCCGATGTCGGGGCATTTCGCGACGCTCCTGCGCGCCACAGTGACCACGATTCTGGCGGATCATGACGTTTACGTCACCGATTGGCGGAATGTTCGCGATATCCCGGGTTCGGAAGGCCGGTTCGACCTCAGCGCTTTTGTCAATCACATCATCAAGTTCGTGCGGGTCATGGGGCCTCAGACCCACCTTGTCGCCGTATGTCAGCCCTGCGTGCCCGTGCTCGCCGCCGCCGCCCTGATGGCGGAGGATCAGGACGAAGCGCAGCCGCGCAGCATGACGTTGATGGCCGGGCCCATCGATACCCGCGCCAATCCGACCAAGGTCAATGAACTGGCCACCAGCAAGCCGATCTCCTGGTTCGAACAAAAGCTGACAGCCAAAGTCCCCTTCGGCTATGCCGGCAAGGGCCGCTACGTCTATCCTGGCTTTGTGCAACTCGCCGCTTTTATGAGCATGAATCTGGAGCGCCATGTACGCGCGTTCAAGGATATGGCCGCCGCCCGCGCCGACGGCGACATGGACAAGCTCAAGACCATGCATTCCTTTTATGAAGAATATCTCGCGGTCATGGATCTGCCGGCGGAGTTCTATCTGGAATGCGTGAAAACGGTCTTCCAGGACCATTTTCTTCCCCTCGGCAAGCTCGAGGTGGACGGACGGAAAGTGAACCCCGCGGCGATCAAGCGGACCGCCTTGCTCACCGTGGAGGGCGAGCGGGACGACATTTGCGGTCTCGGCCAAACCCTTGCGGCCCAGGATCTTTGCTCCGGGCTGAAGCAATTCATGAAATCCCACCACGTGCAAACTGGCGTCGGCCATTACGGCGTCTTCAGCGGACGCCGCTGGAACAGCGAAATTTACCCGAAAGTCCGGGACATGATTCAGATGACGAACTGATCCATGGGCTGATTTCCTATGATCCGCCCGATGAGACTGAAATCGAGTCTTTCGAACCCTCGCCGCCGGCCGCTGCGGGGGGAGGGGGGGAGTCCATCCCATTTACACCCGCGCACTAGCGGGCTATGGATATGAAACAATCCTAAATTTGGGCAGTTGCGACGCCAGACGGCGATTTGCCCCCTTCGTCGGTTTCACCTTCGTCAGTTTCCCCGTTACGCGTACGTATCGCCGCCAAGCGTTGGACAAACCTCACACTGGCGCATTTCGTCATTTGGACGCCTTTTCTCCTACCGGAACCATAATGACAAGCCACATTTTCGCGATTGGACAATGCGTGAACCTCAGACGGATCGGAGGCTTCGCCACGAGGCCCGTTGAGGTTTTTGTCATTAAGGCGCTGCTTCCGCCGCTCGGCGGCGGGGCGACGGGTCTCGAATTTCAATATCGTATCAAAAGCGAAAAAGAGAGCTACGAACGCGTCGCGGTCGAGCACCAGCTCGAGGGCGCGGCGCCGATCGAGGCGGTCAGGGGAGCAGCGCCAATCTCTCCTGGTCTCAAACCGTCAACACGAAAGCCTTCCTCGAGGACTTCATCTCACGCCACAGACGGAGAGGGTGTATTCGCGGTTCGCTCCTAGGCGCGTCTGCGATCTGGTTGCGGGCCTGGAGCATATTCCGATCGTATTGAATCAATCCAATCGACAAGACTATGCTCAAGCTTTTGACTCTGGAGCGATTTCTGATCGATCGCATGACTTCATGCGATCGGAAAGCGCTCTAGACGTCGGAGGCTGAAAGCCGGTAATGGCTTTTCCGCTTTTTTGAGTAAGCGGCGCTGGCCGCGGCTTCGATTCGATTACGGTTGACGTCAAACACGCGCAGCATCGACGCCTCGTCACGATCCGCGAAACGGCTGATTCGGTGAAGAGCCTCCTCCTCGAGGTGGAAGGACACTTCGGTGGACGCGTCGTGACCCCAGAAGCAAACGCAATGGCGTGAGGCGTCATAGGTTCGGCTAGCGTTGGGAAAATGAAGGGCCATCGGTTTTTCCAGTTCTACACGCGCCGCGGCGCTTGAAATCTTGTTACGCGTCTATCCTTGCACGGCCGCCGGCTAATGGCGACAGATCAGACATAAGCGCGAATCGTAAAATTTCGAGCGCCTCCCCTGTGACGGCGGCGTTCTGCGCGCCGCGGACAGAAGCAGCTTCGGACCAAGTCTTGAGCCCAACGGCGGAATTCAGGGTTCCAGCACGGAATCCCAATAAAGGTAATCCATCCAGCTGTCGTGCAGGTAATTAGGCGGAAATTGCCGTCCGTTCTGATGCAGGTCGCTGACGGTCGGCTGATAGGGCGTTGTCGCAGGCCACATCCGCGCTTCGCTCGGAAGCCGGTCGCTCTTTCGCAGATTACAGGTGGAGCAGGCGGCGACCACATTTTCCCAGGTGGTCGTCCCGCCCTTGGAGCGGGGGATGACGTGATCGAAGGTCAAGTCGTGGCGGGAGCCGCAATATTGGCAGCTGAAGCGGTCTCGGAGGAAAACGTTGAATCGGGTGAAGGCGGGATGGCGGGACGGTTTTACGTAATTCTTGAGCGACACCACAGAGGGAAGCCGCATCTCGAAACTCGGACTTCGAACCGTTTTATCGTAATTGGAGACGATGTTCACGCGGTCGAGAAACACCGCCTTGATCGCGTCCTGCCACGACCACAAGGACAAAGGATAATAGCTCAAGGGCCGGAAGTCGGCGTTGAGGACGAGTGCCGGACAGGCCTCCGGCGGAACCGTGGGGTGGAAGTGAACCGTCAAATCGGGCACCTCGCTTCAGCGGTTCCGGATTAAAGACTCCGCCCTAATCCGTCAAATTGTTTCGATTAAGCGGCGAATCAGCCTGACAGAGGCACATTTCCTCATCTCGATGACAAAGATGTGAAGTCGCGGTCCGGTCTTCCGAGGCGCAAACCGATTCGCGCTTTTTCACCGGCGAGGCGCACAAGTGAGGGGCGCAAAAGTGAGGCGGGCCCATGGGACGGGCGCGCATTCATCGCGTCGGAATCGGCGTTCCGCTCCGATAATCGTAGAAACCGCGCTGGGTTTTCCGGCCAAGCCAACCCGCTTCGACATATTTCACGAGCAGCGGGCAGGGGCGGTATTTCGAGTCCGCGAGCCCTTCGTGCAGCACCTGCATGACCGACAGCACAGTGTCGAGACCGATGAAATCGGCGAGTTGCAACGGACCCATCGGATGATTCGCGCCAAGCTTCATGGCGGTGTCGATCGCCTCGACCGAGCCGACACCCTCGTACAAGGTGTAGATCGCTTCGTTAATCATCGGCAGCAGAATGCGATTGACGATGAAGGCGGGAAAGTCCTCCGAGACTGTGACTGTCTTCCCGAGCCGGGCGACGAGCGCCTTCGCGGCTTCGAAGGTCGTATTTTCAGTCACGATGCCTCGAATGACCTCAACAAGCTGCATTCGCGGCACGGGATTCATGAAATGGATGCCGATGAAGCGCTCCGGACGGTCCGTCACCGAGCCGAGCCGGGTGATCGAAATCGAGGACGTGTTGGAAGCGAGCATGGCGTCGGGCTTCAGCGACGCGCACACGCCGGCGAAAATCTTGCGCTTGATGTCCTCGTTTTCGGAGGCGCTTTCGATGACGAGGTCGCTGTCGCCGAACGCGGCGTAATCTTGCGCCGGCTTGATCAGCGCTAAAGCCGCCTCGCGCGCGGCGGGTTCGATCTGCTTTTTTTCGACGAGCCGCGCAAGGTTCGCGTTGATGGCGGCGACGCCGGCCTTGATCCGCTCCTCCGAGATGTCGTTCAGCGCGACTTCGATCCCGGCCATAGCGCAGACCTGGGCGATCCCGGAGCCCATTTGCCCGGCGCCGATCACTCCGATTTTGTTAATATCCATCTCAAGCGTCCATAACCGAAACGATGAGCCTGCCCGGTTGATTGAGGGCGAGGCAAACGCGGGATTTCATCCGATTGTCTGACCGGACCGCGGCGGATTCGACGCATCCGCCCTTCGTTCTAGACCAGACTTCGAATAATTCCAATCGGGCCGAAGCATTTCCCGCTGGCTGATCCGGTTCAGCGCATCTCCGGCGCGCCCGCTATGGGAGACGAACGGCAAATGGGGCGGTTCGGGCCTATCGCCCGAGCTTCTCCAACTCCTGGTCAAGCGCCGGCAGCACTGAAAACAGATCGCCGACAAGGCCAAAATCGGCAACCTGAAAGATCGGCGCGTCTTCGTCCTTGTTGATGGCGACGATGACTTTCGAATCCTTCATGCCGGCGAGATGCTGGATCGCGCCGGAAATCCCCACGGCGATGTAAAGATCAGGCGCGACAATTTTGCCGGTCTGCCCCACCTGCCAGTCGTTGGGCGCATAACCCGCATCGACGGCGGCCCGGGACGCGCCCATTGCTGCGCCAAGGCGATCCGCCACGGGCTCGATCAACGAGGAAAAATTCTCCGCGCCCTGCATGCCCCGGCCGCCGGAAATGATGATTTTGGCGGCGCCGAGTTCAGGCCGGTCGGATTTCGCGAGCGCCTCCGCCTTGAACGCCGAAACCTCAGGACCTGGAACAGCGCCGATCTGCTCGATCGCGGCTGATCCGCCTGCGCCCGCAGCCGGAAACGAAGCGGTTCGCACGGTGATGACCTTGATCGGGTCGCTGGACCGCACGGTTTGAAGGGCGTTGCCCGCGTAAATTGGCCGTTCAAACGTGTCGGGCCCGACAACCTTGACGATGTCTGAAATCTGCATCACGTCGAGCAAGGCGGCGACCCTTGGCGTCACGTTCTTCGCCGTCGACGTCGAGGCCGCGACGATCGCCGAATAATGACGCGCCAGATCGACGATGAGGGCGGCGAGCGGCTCGGCCAACCCGTGAGCGTAAAGGGGGGCGTCGGCGACCAGAACTTTCGCGACGCCCTGAAGGTTGGCCGCCGCTTCCGCCGCCGCGGCGACATTCTCGCCCGCGACGAGAACATGGATGGGTTCGCCAAGCGCGGCGGCCGCCGTCAACGCCTTCGCGGTCGCCTCGTTCAGGGCGCCGTTTTGCGTCTCGGCGAGGAGCAGCACACTCATCAGATGACCCCGGCGTCTTTGAGCTTGGCGACAAGTTCGGCCGCGGAAGCGACCTTGACGCCGGCCGCGCGGGCCGGCGGCTCGACGGTTTTCAAAATGGTGAGGCGCGGCGCGATGTCGACGCCGAAATCAGCGGGCGTTTTTTCCTCGATCGGCTTCTTCTTGGCTTTCATGATGTTGGGAAGCGATGCATAACGCGGTTCATTGAGGCGGAGGTCGGTCGTGACGATGGCGGGCAGGCCGAGAGTCACGGTTTGCGACCCGCCGTCGACCTCGCGCGTCACATCGACCTTGCCGTCTCCGACTTCGACCTTGGAGGCGAAGGTTCCCTGACCCCAGCCGAGCAGCGCGGCCAGCATCTGGCCGGTCTGGTTGCAATCGTCGTCGATCGCCTGCTTGCCGAGAATGATCAGACCGGGCTGCTCCGAGTCCGCCACGGCCCGCAACAGCTTGGCGACGGAGAGCGGCTCGACGACCTGGTCGGTCTTGACGAGAACGCCGCGATCCGCGCCCATCGCCAGCGCGCTTCGGATGGAATCGGCCGCCGCCGCGGGGCCGATCGAGACCACGACGACCTCGGCCGCCTTGCCCGCTTCCTTGATTCGCAACGCCTCCTCGACAGCGATTTCGTCGAAGGGGTTCATCGACATTTTGACGTTGGCGAGGTCAACGCCGGACCCGTCGGGCTTGACCCGGATCTTGACGTTGTAATCGACGACACGCTTCACGGCGACGAGAATCTTCATCCAAGAGCTCTCTCATTCTTCATCCAAGAGCTTTCTTATAAAGAGATCCGCAAAACTGACGATCCGCAAATCCTGGAGGTTCAACCCGGCGGACGGAAAAATTAGGTAGTCGCGCCGATCCGTCAAGTCAACCGAACTTGAGCTTGAGGTTGAGCCGCGCTCAAGGGTTTTCCGACCGTCGGCCACTCTGATGGCCTTCAGGCGGCGCTGGCCGGAAACGGAGTCGTTGGCTTCGTGACGGCCGCGCCGTATCGGGAGTGAGGCGCGCCCTGGAAATTGTAGGCCCCGACATGCGTGAGTTTGCCTTCGGTGTCGAGCCAGATCTTGCCGCCGATGTCCCGCCATTTCTGGCAGAATCCGAAATCCTCGCTGACGTAGGTGTTGGTGTCTTTGTCGATCATACAGTCGAAGAGAGCGTAGTTCGCTTCGCCTTTTGCGTTGGAATAGGCATGCGCGCCTTTGTAGCGGCTTTCCGGATAGGCCGCGATCATCCGTTCGACCACATGGCGCTTGATCAACATGAAGCCGCCGCCGCAGTAGATCGCGGTGGCGAAGCGTCCCCTGCGCTCCTGCTGATCAGCGGGGCAAAGGGTTCCAACATAAAGCAGCGGCGCGCTCGCGAAGCTCTCGGCGGAATTCGCCGCGCGCAGCATCGCGGCGTTGCTCCAGTCGATCACCTTCAGGGGGTAGATTCCGGCGACGAAATCCTCGTCGAAGTTCAGCATGTCCTGAACCTGGCTGGCGTCGAAGGCGATGTCGGCGTCGATGAAAAGAAGATGCGTCGCCTCCGGCGTGTTCAGAAACTGGGTGACGAGCGTGTTGCGGCTGCGGGTGATGAGGGAATCGTGGCCAAGCAAAGCGAGCGCGACGTCAAATCCGCCGCCGCCCGAAAATTGGAGAAGTGCGAGGATCGATTGCATGTAGTGCTGGGAAACGAGCCCGCCGAAGCAGGGCGTTGCGATAAAAATCATCGGCCGTCGTCCGGTTTGCGTCATGTCCGTCCCTTGTTGACCATCTGGGCGTCCTGCGACCCGAAAGTTCGGACCGTCCGGGATCAGCTTTAGTCTTCTGAACCTGCGCCAGGCATGCTCGTTTCGTCGGACAAGGGCAAACGCAAGGCCGGATAAAAGGCCGGATATTAAGCTTAACGGAAGGTGAATCACCACCCGGACCGGATCGGGGCTATGATGTCTTTGTGCCGCTCGCAACTTCCTCTGCGCGGCGTTTTGAAGGCGAAGGCGCGCGATGGTTCAAATGGCGGTTTCCAGTAAAGACAAGATGGTGTCCTTCGGCGAAAGGCTCGCGGCCTCGGAGCAATTTCTGGCGCTGTTCCGGGAAGGCATGGATCTCGTCGCGGCGGCGGCGGCCTATCTTGACGGAGAGGGCCGCGAACAGGCCAAGCTGCTGCCGCGCGAGGCGGCGCTGTCCTACGCTGTCGAAAGCATGCGCCTGACCACGCGGCTGATGCAGGTCGCGTCCTGGCTGCTGCTGCAACGGGCGGTCAACGAAGGGGAATTGAGCCGGGCCGAGGCGTTCGCCGAAAAGCGCCGCGTGCGGTTGACGAGACAGAACGCCGCGGTGGCGGGCGCGGCGTCGGCGGATCTGCCGGAGCGGCTCAGCGAACTTGTCGAGCTTTCGCTGCGCGTGCAGGCGCGCATTATCCATCTCGACCGTTTATTCTACAAATCGCGCGAGAGCCGCGCCGCGGCGATTCTGGCGGCAAGTCCGGTTCAGGGCCAGATCGCTCTGTTGCGCGAAGCCTTCGCGGAGGTCCGTTCCTCCGCCATGTAATATGTTCGTCGCCCGGTGTGGTTCGGTTCCCGGCGACCTTCGTCCCTGCCTCTTTCACGGAGTGCTGAGGACGCGGCCTTTCAAGGCCGGCGATAACTTTCCAAGGCGGCGCTATTTTTCCCAGGCGTTGATGACCGGTGCGGCCGGCGGCTTGCGGAGACGCCGCAGCCGGGCCGCCATGCAACCGCCCTCGTTCCGACCGACGCCGAACGGAAAAACCTATTTCTTGCCGAACGAAAGTCCGCTGAAGCGCGAATTGAATCGCGACAGGCGTCCGCCCCGGTCCAGCAATTGCTGAGAGCCGCCCGTCCAGGCCGGATGGGTTTTCGGATCGATGTCGAGATTAAGGGTCGTCCCCTCCGAACCGTAGGTCGAACGGGTCTGAAACTCGGTCCCATCCGTCATAACGACCTTGATGAGATGGTATTGCGGATGAATATCGGGCTTCATCGTCAAATCCTTTTAGCGAACGCTTCGGCGCCGCGCCGCCGTCTCCGGCAGCGCCAAGGCTCGAACATCGTCAAAGAGCTGGAGTTGAACGCTTCATATCCCAGCCCATGATGAGACACAAGACCGGACGCGACACAAGACCGGGGCGGAACTCCGCGCCCGCAGAGGCGCGGCGCTTTGCTCCAGCGGAGCTTTACTCCAGCGGAGCTTTACTCCATGAGCGCGAACGTGTACCCGTGCGGTTTTGGCACCCGGCGCTTGCGCCGGGATTATTTTTGCCCCAAGCGGATAGCGCGGTGGGGCGTGCAATCAAGCGACGGGCCGATGGCGAACGTAGTTGTGATCGGCGCTCAATGGGGCGACGAAGGAAAAGGCAAGATCGTTGATTGGCTTTCGATCGAGGCCGACGTCGTGGTCCGCTTTCAGGGCGGACACAATGCCGGGCATACGCTCGTCATCGGCAATGAGGTCTACAAGCTCGCCTTGCTTCCCTCAGGGATCGTGCGGCCAGGAAAGCTTTCGGTCATCGGCAACGGCGTCGTGCTCGACCCGTATCACCTCGTTGAGGAAATCGCCAAGCTCGGCGGTCAGGGCGTCCAGATTTCTCCGGCCAATCTGAAGATCGCCGAGAACGTCACGCTCATCCTGGGTCTGCACCGCGAACTTGACGCTCATCGGGAGTCCTCGAGCTCCGACGCGTTGAAGATCGGCACGACGAAACGCGGCATCGGCCCAGCTTATGAAGATAAAGTCGGCCGCCGTGCGATCCGCCTCATGGACCTTGCCGAACCAGCGCTGCTCGACCAGAAAATCGCCCGCCTTCTCGCCCATCATGAGCCCTTGCGGCGCGGCCTTGGTCTTGAACCCGTTTCGGCCCGCGCCATACGCGACGAACTTGATTGCATCGCACCGAAGGTGCTGCCTTACATGGCGGCGACCTGGGAATTGCTCGAGGAGGCCCGGCGCGCTGGAAAACGCATCTTGTTCGAGGGCGCGCAAGGCGCGCTTCTCGATGTCGACCACGGCACCTATCCCTTCGTGACCTCGTCGAACACCGTCGCGGCCAGCGCCGCGACCGGGTCGGGCCTTGGCCCCAAGGCGATCGGTTACGTACTCGGCATCGCCAAGGCCTATACCACGCGGGTCGGCGGCGGTCCCTTTCCCACCGAATTACTCGACGCCATCGGCGAAAAGATCGGCGACCGGGGGCGCGAGTTCGGAACGAACACGGGACGGCGGCGCCGGTGCGGCTGGTTCGACGCCGTCCTGGTGCGCCAGACTGTCAAAACCTCCGGCATCGACGGGATTGCGCTGACCAAGCTCGATATTCTCGACGGTTTCGAGGAGGTCAAGGTCTGCACCAGCTACCAGCTCGACGGCCAGCGCATCGACAGGCTTCCGGCCAGCCAGGCCGCGCAGGCGAGGGTTGAGCCGGTGTATGAAACAATCGCCGGCTGGGACGGCGTCACCGCAGGCGCCCGTTCCTGGGCGGACCTTCCGGCGCAGGCTATCAAATACGTGCGGCGCATCGAGGAGCTGATCGAAGCTCCGGTGACGCTTCTCTCGACAAGTCCGGAGCGGGCCGATACGATTCTCGTGCATAATCCTTTCCGGGACTGATTGCGCCGGACGGACGGATGGTCAGGCAATGATTTGGACGCGCGATGGCTGACTATTACCCGCTGCTCGCCAGGGCTGTAGCCGCTTTATCGGATTCCACCCCGGAGTCGCGCGCCGCCATCTATGCCCGCGCCCGGAACGCCTTGCTGGGTCAGCTCAGAAGTCTCGATCCGCCCGTGCCGGAAGCCGACGTCGAACGGGAAAGCCGCGCCCTGCAGGACGCGATCGCGCGCCTCGAGATCGAATTCGCGCCTCCGTTCGCGAGCGATCCGGCCGTTGAAGACGCGCAACCGATTGCGCCAGAGCCGGGACCGGGTGAGGAGCGTCCGGGACAAATGGGCGGTCCCGAGCCGGAGAGGCAAGAGCAGGGCCGGACCATTCCGGGCCCGATGACGCCGACGCCGACGCCGACGGAACAAGGCGAGCGTCCTTCGCTGCTCTTCAAGGTCCGGCGGGATGCGCCGAGGCCCTCTCCTGAGACGCCGGAGAGCGCGGCCGGGCTTTTGGCGACGTCCGCCAAACAGCCGAGATGGCCTCGCGGACGAGACGCATTGGCGCCGAAACCGGCCGCACCAGGCGAAGCCGGACCGGGCGGGATTTTCCCTCGCGAGCCGGTTTCGAACGACATTCCCCCCGAGCCAGATGCTTCCGAGCGCGAAAAGTCGCCCTCCGCACCGGGAGCCTTCGCGCCAGGAGAGGCGCCGCTGCGGTCCGGGGCGGACGAGGCTGAACCGATCGAGCCCGGTTTGGAGGGAGCGGGTCGCGAACCTCCCGAGGTTTCGCCCGAAGGATCAGCCGCCGACGCCGCCGAGAGGAGCCGTCCCGAAGCGCAGCGCCCCGTCGCGCCGCAACCCCCGCAGGATTCTCCCGCGCCGAAACGCGGCTGGATTGTCGCGGCGATCGTCGCCGTCGTCGTCGCTCTTGTCGCGATCGCGGCCATCAAGCTCAAGGATCACCGCGAGGATCTTATCGCCAGAAGTCTCGCCCCGGCGCCCGCGATTGAATCGGGGTCGAGCGGAAAGATAGCCGATCGCATCGGGGCTGGCGACGCGAGTCCCGAGGGCCAGTCGCCGGCCGAGCCTTCCGATGCGGACGCCGGCGGCGCTGAATCGTCCGTCCCTCCGTTCGTCGCGCCTCGGGCGGCCCTGCTTGTGCGCGCTCCCCAGGACAACGCCGAGGTCAAAACCTATCAGGGCACCGTGGTCTGGAAGGTCGACAACGTCAGCAGCGGTCCCGGCGCGCCCCTTTCCACCGCGGTCCGCGCCGAGATCGACATTCCCGAGCAAAAGGTCGAGGCGGTGATGACGCTGCAGAAAAACGATGACGCCACCTTGCCCGCCTCGCACACGATGAAGCTTCAGTTCGTGTTGCCGCGCGGGAGCGAGTGGCGAGGCGTTCAGCAGATCAAGGTGCCGCAAATGCGGCGCGAGGGCGCCTCGACAGGCGAGTCCCTGAAGGGAGTTCCGGTTCCGATCGTTGAGAATTCGTTTCTGGTCGGCCTCAATGGCGGCGCCTCGGAGGCGGCGAACCTTGATTTGCTGCGTTCGCGCGAATGGCTCGATATCCCGATTCTGCTCGGCAACGGCTTCATCGCCAAGCTGACGTTCGAAAAAGGCAAGACCGGGCAGCGCGCGATCGATGACGCCATCGCGGCCTGGCGGGCGCAGTAGAGCGCTTTCCGATCGGAATATGCTCTAAAGGGACGGAACGTCGTTTCTTGAAGGTTGAGCGGCTTATTCCAGACGCACCAGAACGCTGTCGGTCGCGCCCGCGGCGTCGATAATGGACACCCGGGCGAAGCCTGCTCCATCCGGGATCCAGCTCGTCTGCCGGCGCGGGTCCGGTTGGCCAAGGGGCGCGCCATTGACGATCCAGGTCAGGGGGGGCACCCCGCCCTCGGCCTTGAGGGCGAGTCGCGCGTCTCCGGACGCCGGGCGGCTGAGGCCGAGATCGACGCGGGCGCCGTCGGGCGGAAACACGATTTTCAGGGGCGCCCCCACCGATCCCCGCGCGTTTCCCGCCGCATTCGCGCTGAAACGCCGCAGCGGAGGCGGCAGGGCCGAGGTCCGGCTGATCAGCACATTGGCGGGCGGCGGCGGAAAGTCATGTCCGCCGCCAAGCCGCGCGAACGCGTCGAACAAAACCGGCGCGGCGACCTGGCGCCCGACAAGCCCCGGCACCGCGCCGTTGTCCGGACGGCCAATCCACACAGCGATCGTGTGCGCCTTGTCGAAGCCGATCGCAAACGCGTCCCTGTATCCGTAGGACGTCCCGGTCTTGTACGCGATCTGCCCGGCCGGCGCATTGAGCGGAGGCGCCGCGCCGCGGAGAATGTCGGCGACATACCAGCTTGCCACCGGCTCGCTAATCCGGCGGGGCTCGGGTTTTGGAAGAGCGGCGTCGGATTGCAGTTCGATGAGCGCAGGCACACTCCCGCCGCGGGCGAGACCGGCGTAAAGCGCCGCCAGATCGCGGAGTTTCACCCCAAGCCCGCCGAGGCCGACCGCAAGGCCAGGCGCCGCCTCATCGGAAAGGGCGATCGCGGCGCCTGCGTTGCGCAGCCTCGCCAGCAGCCGCGCGGGTCCGATCTCAGCGAGCAGTTCGATGGCGGGCAGGTTCAGCGACAGCTGCAAGGCTTTTCGAGCGGTCACGGCGCCCTGAAACGAAAGGTCGAAGTCTTGCGGCGCATAGGCGCCGTAGTGAGTCGGCCGGTCGTCCAGCAGCGTTTCGGGATGGGCGGCGCCCGTTTCGAACGCCAGCGCGTAGATGAAGGGCTTAAGCGTCGATCCGGGGGAGCGGATGGCCGCGGTCATGTCGATCGACCCGGCGCCTTCCTGAGAAAAATAATCGGCCGAGCCGACATGGGCGAGCACCTCGCCGCTGGCGTTGTCGATTGCGAGGATCGCGGCCGAAAGCTTTGGTCCGACCCGCTGCGCGCTTTCTTTCGCCAGCGTCTCGAAGGAGGCTTGCAGCCTCGCGTCGAGCGTCAGGCGGTGGATCTGCTGGCCGGGCGCGCGCCGGATCGCGGCCTCGCTCGCATGAGGAGCCAGCGTGGGAAAGGCCCTGCGCAGCGTCGAAACCGCGTCGAGCTTGGCCAGCTCGCATTCGGCGGCGCTGATCAGTCCGTGCGCGCGGACGCGATCCAGCACGAGGTTGCGGGCGGCTCGGGCCGCCCCGGGGAAACGGTCGGGACGCCGTGTTTCGGGGGATTGGGGCAGCGCGACGAGCAGCGCCGCCTCCGAAATCGAAAGACGTTTCGGCTCCTTGCCGAAATAGGCGAGGCTGGCGGCCCTGATCCCTTCGAGATTGCCGCCGTAAGGCGCCAGGGACAGATAGAGATCGATCACCCCGGCCTTGCCGACGCGCTGTTCGATTTCGACGGCGCGCACAATCTGGCCGAGCTTGGCGCCGAGCGATCGCTCCTCGCGCGGCTCGAGGAGTCTTGCGACCTGCATCGTCAGGGTCGAGCCGCCCGACACGATGCGGCCATGCCCGATCCATTGCGCCGCCGCGCGGTGGAGCGCGAGAACATCGACTCCGTGATGCTCGGTGAACCGCTGGTCTTCATAGGCGATCAGCATGGCGATGAAGCGCGGATCAACCTCGGCTCTTAACGCCGGAAGCCGCCAGCGGCCTTCGTTCGTGGTGAAGGCGCGCAACAGCCGTCCGTTGCGGTCGACGACGACCGCCGACCCATGGCGCGGCGCGCTGAGGTCGAGCGGGCCGAGCGAACGCCTATAGTTGAGCCACGCGGCGGGAACGGCGAGCCCGGCGAGAGCCAGCGCCAGGGCCGCGAGCGCGAAGCGGCGATGCGATCTCACTTTCATCCGCCCTCGTTCATCGGTGACGGCCTGATCATGGGTCATTGAGGGGCCGCGATATCTGCCGAGCCGAACGCGGTCCGGCCGAACCGGTCCGGGCGGTACATGTCCTCGATGGTCGCCGGCGGCAGAACGTAATGTCCCGGCGTTACGGCGCGCACGATATAGGCGACGCTGAACGTCGCCTTGTCATGCCCGTCGCGGGCGAATGCGGCGACGAAGCGGTCGTCGCGATATTCCGTGTGCGCGGGCGCGACGGACGGCTTGACCCAGGCGAGCGACTCGATCGAGCCGCCCTCGAAAAGCGCCGGATTGTCGATTTCGAGCCCCGCCGGCAAGCGGTCCACCAGCATCAGCCGGGCGAAGGCGGCCTCGTTCTCGGTGACGGTCAAGGCGACGACGAGACGCTGGTTCTGCCTGAGCGCGGCCGGATCGATCTTCTTTCCGTCCATCGTGTAATAGGTCCGCTCAATCGAATAGCCCCGGCTCGCCGCAGGCTCGGGGGCGAGCGGATTGCCCGACACGGTGACGCTGATCTGGGCGGGCGCCTGGCCCGCGTTGCCGATGGTCACGGTTTTCTTGTCGAGCGCGGCCGCGCGCCAGGATTTGTAATATGAGCCCTGACGCGCCTCGCCGTTGATGGTCAGCGCCGTGGTTCCGGCCTCCCTCGCGAGCGCCTCGGCGGCGAGCACCATGAAGGCGTTCTCCTGCGTGCTGGTGAGGGCGGTCTTGGCCCGCGCGTCCTCGACGACTTTCGACGCCTGGAAGATTTCCGCCGCCGGCATTCCGGTTTCCGCGGCGAGCGCGAGCAGTCCCGCGCCGTCGCGAAGCCGCGATCCGTAATCCGGGCTGGAATAGAGCGGATTGCCCATCGCGCTCAAACGCTCCGTCGCCTTGTTGAAGACGGTTGCGGCCCGCCCGCGGTCCCCCAGCATCGCGAGCGCGGCGGCGAGCTGGGCGCGGGAGAGGGCTGAATCGAGCCGGTCGATCTTGGTGTCGGCGAGGTAGCGCAAGTCGCCCATCACCGGGCGTCCGTTTCTGGCGAGGACATAGGCGGCATAGGCCACCGGCGCGCCCTCGCCGGCGCCGATCTCGCTGCTGTTGGCGAGCAGATTGCGCAGCCGCTCCAGCGCGGCGTCGAACCGTTTTTGCGGCACGGCGAAATTGTTCTCGCGCGCGCGGGTCAGAAAGTCGGTGACGAAGGCGTGAAGCCACATATCCTCGCCGTCGCTTGACGACCAGAGCCCGAAGGCGCCGCTCGAATCCTGCCGGGTCAGCACGCGCTCGATCGCGTCGCGGACGCGGGCGTCGGCGTCGGGATCAAGGCCAAGCGACTCGGCCTTGGCGAGCTTGTTCACATAAAGCAGCGGCAGGGCGCGGCTGACGATCTGCTCCGTACATCCGTAAGGGTAGCGGTCAAGCGCCTGGAGAAGGGCGGGGACGTCGACGCCGGCGAGCGGAGAGGCGGCGACAAAGACCGCTCCGGTCTCCGCTACGAAATCGGTCAGGAGATCGCTAGAAATCGTCAGGCTTGTTCCGGGAGCCAAAGTCCGCACCGAGCGGCGGTACAGTTCGGACGTTCCCGGGCTCACGTTGAGCGCCAGGGTCTGCGGAGCGTCGAGGCTCGGCCCCGTCAGAGTGACATCGATCGAGCCCGGGCCGACGGATGCGGCCTTGATCGGGATCGCCGCCGATTGCCGCGCGCCCGCCGCCAGCTTGAACTTGCGATGAGCCGCGTCCGGCGCGATGGAAACGGCGCCCTTCGCCGCAACATCGAGCGCATATTCGCCGGGCTTGCCTTCGACATTGTCGATCTGGACAAAAAATTGTGAAGCGTCGCCGAGGGAGAGAAAGCGCGGCGCGCTCGTCTGCACGACGACCGGATCGCGCACGATCACGTCGGCGCTCGCGCCGCCGACCTTGGCCCTGGTCCAGGCGGTCGCCATCAATCTCAGGGTTCCATTGAACGCCGGCAGATCGAAGGTCACTTTCGCCTTGCCGTCTGGTCCGGCCTTGACGAGTCCGGAAAAGCGCGCCAGCGGCTCCTGCGTCGGCTTCTCGGCGCTAAGGTCGGCTCCCGCGTCGCCGCCGGACCGGATCGCGCCGCGCGCGCCCTGCATCCCATCGATCAAAAGACCATAGAGATCGCGGATCTCGGCGCTCAGCTGCCTCTGGCCGAAGAAATAGGCGCTGGCGTCGGGCGCTTCGTAACGGGTGAGATTGAGAATGCCCGCATCGACCCCCGCGAGGGTGACGAAGGCCTCCTCGCCCGCCGCGAGGCCTTTGATCTCGAGCGGGATCGTCAGGGGTTCGCGCGGGCGAGTCTTGGCCGGAGCGTCGATCCTGACGTCGAGTTTGTGGGCGGCGGCGTCGATCGAGAACCAGGCGAGCCCGATGGCCCGGCCGGGCATCCGGTTGGCCGCCTTGTCGAGCGGGCGGTGGACGATGGCGACCGCATAGGCGCCGGCCCCCCAGTCCGCCGAGATCGGGATGGATTTCAGCGTGTCGCCCTCTTTCACATCCACCGTCGTCAGAACGTTCAGCGCCTGGCCGAGGATGGCGATGGTTCCCGCTCCCTTGAACCGCGAGGCGATGCGCAGACGAAGGTCCTCGCCCGGCTTGTAGTTCGCCTTGTCGATGCTGACGTCGAGAAGATCCGGCGTCTCGGCGCTGGCCTCTCCGGACCAGCCGCTTTCGAAGCTGATGCTGGTCGGCAGATCCGCGCCCGTATCGCTCGAAAGATCGAGCCGGTACTGGCCGAGGCCGACCAGCGCCGAGATCTTCGCCGGCGCGTCGGGGACAAGGTCGATCTTGCCTTCGGCGACGCGTTTGGACGATTTGATCCGCTCGAATCCCCAGCGCCCGTCCTGCTTGTACCATTGGTAATCGTTGCTGATCCGGTACAGCGACCAGGAGACGCCCTTGCGCGTGGCGCGCGCGCCATTGGCGTCGACGGCGATGACGTCGAAACTCGCCGCGGCGCCCTCGCTGAGACTGGAGAAGTTTTTCTTGACGCCGATAAGGCCGCCCCTGGGCAGGATGGGCAGTGTCAGGGCGCGCTCAACGGCGCGCCCGCCAGGTTCGCCCGCGCGCAGGATGATCTTGGCGTCGAGCGGGCGGGAGGCGGCGGCCTCGGGAATGGGCGCGAGGAGTGTCGCCGCGCCCTTGCCGTCGGTCGTGACGCTCTCCTCGATCTCGTTGCTGAGGGTCTCGAAGGATTCGTCCTGCAGACCGGCGGAATAGCCTTTCAGCGCCGGCAGAAGCGACTCGTCCGCGCTGCGGACCTCGACCGTCCCGGTGACGTCGAGGTTCGCTCCGGGCGCTCCGTAGAGATAGCGCGCAAGCGCCGAAATCTCGACCGACGAGCCAGCCCTCACGGCCGGGGCGGCGGGCGTCAGCGTCAGTTCGAGGCGTTCTGGGACGTAATCCTCGACGAGAAAGCTGGTCTCGCCCACGGGAGCGTCTTTTGGATCGGCATAGGCGGCGATGCGCCAGGAGCCGGTCATGATTCCGGGCGCCAAAGGCATCGCCAGCGAGCGGCCGCCTTCGCCCTGGTCCTCGATCTGGACCCGCTTGTATTCCACCCCGTCGGGACGTTTGGCGACGAGCGTCAGCGGCAGGGCGCCGCGCGCAATCCCCGCACCGTCCCGCAGCAGCGCGGTGACATAGACGGTTTCGCCGGAGCGATAGACGCCGCGTTCGGTGAAGACGAGGGCGTCGAGCGCCGCGGCCGCCGGACGCCCCTTGACGCCCCTGTCGGTCAGGTCGAAGGGCGTCTGTCCAAGATCGAGGAAGCCGTAGTCGCCCTTGCCGTCTTCGGCGACGACCATGCCGGGCGCGAGACCCCCCGTCCCGCGAGAGAGGCCTGGATCGAAACGCGCGTGTCCCGCGTCGTCCGCATTCACCGTCGCCAGAACTTCATTGTTGCGGGCGAGAAGGCGGACCGAGGTTCCCTTGAGCGGCGCGGCGCTCGCCAGCGAACGCACGAAAACATTAACGCCGTCCCTGGCGTTGATCGCGGTGAGGCCGAGATCGGAGACGATGAACCATTGCGTCGCGACCGGCTGACCGCCGCCGTCGTCATCGCCGATCACCGGCGCGCCATCGACCGGCTTCGCAGTCATGACATAGACGCCGGGCTCCAGCTGGCCGACGGCTTCGCCGACTGCGAAGGCGGTGGTCACGTCGCGATTGAGTTCGGGGCTGGCGTCGAGCGTGCCGGTCCAGACCCGCGATCCGTCCGTGTCGATATATTGCTTGATCCGTTCGGACGAGAGCTGGCCGAGGAAATCGTCGGAGCGGACGGTCGGCAGAAGGTTCCGGTCGCCGATCCGCAGAATATCCACGGCGATCTTTTGCGTATTGACCGAGACGACGGGAACGCCTTCCTGGCCGACGCGGGGAAGCACATAATTCTTGCCGGTGAAATGAACCTGCGGAGAGCGGTCCCGCACATAGATTTCGTAATCGGCCGATTTCAGCAGCGCTTCTCCGACCGAGGACGGCAGGCCCTGGCGCAGGACGATCGCGTAGCTTGCGCCATGTTTGAGGCCTTCCACGCAAAGCTGCTGGTCCTCGGTCGAAACCGCGCCATTGGCCGCGCCGGAGACCGCGACGAAGGGCGCAAAATCCGCCTTGCCGCGCGCCAGGGGCTCCGAAAACTGGAAACAGACCCGCGGGGCGGCGGATTCGTTGTCCACCGTGTAGTTAAGAATCCGGAATCCGTGCTTCTCGCGCTCGTCGTCATAGACCTTCCGCACCGCGGCGGAATCGGCCAGATCGAGGCTGGCGCGGTAGGCGTTGAGCGAGGGCCGCCACATTTCGCGCGCGGCGTAGACTTCCCCGAGCCGCGCGAGGGCGATCGCCTGGTCCGGTTTCGAGGTCGAGCGTTGATAGGCGATATAGGCCGCCGTCGTCCCGGTTTGCTGGAGTTCGTAGCGATTGTTGTCGTTGTCGTTGGCGAGCGCCAGCGCCGCGCGCGAATAGGCGAGCCAACCGCCGGGGTCCTTTGGATTGACGGCGACGGCCGCGCCCAGCGCCGACAGCGCCGTCTTGGCGTCCGAGCGCGCGAGCGCCTGCTGCCCTTCCTTGCGCAATTGGGCGATGGGACGCTTTGCGGCGCCGCCCGCTTCCCGGATCAGCCGGTCTTCGAGGCGGATCGCTTCGCTGGCGAGATCCGCATCAACGAAAGTTGATGGCGGGCTTGACTGGGCCGTCGCCGGGCCGATCAGGGGAAAAAGCGCAAGACCAAGGACCAGGATCAGTCGGCGCATGTGTTTCCTCCCGGGACCCGATCGAAACCCGAGACGGTTGACCGGCCATTGGTCCGGAAGGTTCTCCAAAGCCATGTTTTGGTCAAGATCAATCCGCCCCTGCCGCCCTCTCGGCAAACAAAAGGGCGTGAGCGCGCCCGCAGGCGACGCCTGCCGGTTGCATCGCCGCGGCGTCTCCCGTCATTCGACGCGGCGCGGGAGGAGGCGGCAAGACCCTGAAGGCTCCGCATGACCACGCGCCGTTCCTCTCCCGGGCTCCTCGCGGCTTCATCCGGGGGTCTTGCTACCGTCGTGATAGCGCCGCATAACCGTTTCCAAGCTATCGAGCGCGAAACTGCGCCCCAGAGGGAGAGACCGCATTACGCTCGGCTGGGCGGCATGCGAGCAAGGATCGAGCATTGGATCAACGAACCTTCCATAATGACGCCCAGCCGGGGCGGGACGTCGGCGGCTTAAGCGCATTTGGACGGAAGAAGCTCATGATCGCGCGCAGTCTGGGACTCGAACATTCTTCGAGTCTCGACCACGCCGCGGTGGCGAGGCGGCGCTCGATTGCAAAGAAGCTCGCGACCGCGTTCAGCTTGGCCATAGCCGCCTTTTCGATCTATATTCTCGGGCGGACCTTTTCGGCGGTCAATTTCGCGGACCTCGCCGGAGCGATCGAGGCGACCAGCGCCGACCAGATCGCCGGCGCGGCGCTGATGACCGTCCTCTCGTACCTCGCCCTGACCGGTTATGACGCTCTCGCGCTGCGCCAGCTTCACGCCCGCGTCCCTTACAAGACCACGGCGCTCGCCTCGTTCACGAGCTATGCGATTTCCTTCACGCTGGGGTTTCCGCTCATCACCGCGGGGACGGTGCGGTACTGGATCTATTCGCAGGTCGGCCTGACGGCGAGCAAGGTCGCGAGCCTCACCGTCATCGCCGGGGTGACCTTCTGGTTCGGCATGATCTTCGTGATCGGCGTCGGCCTCGCGTTTCATGGCGAGGCGCTGAGCGAAATCAACCATCTGAAGCCCGCACTCAACGTGTTGATGGGCGTTGGGCTGATCGCCGCGATCATCGCCTATCTGGTCTGGGTCACGATCCGGCGCCGTCACGTGCGAATTCAGGGCTTTCGTCTCGAATTGCCAGGACTTGGCTTGACCGTCGGCCAGATCCTCCTTGGCGTCATCGACCAGTGCGCGGCGGCCGGCGCGCTGTATATTTTGCTTCCGCATCACAGCGAAATCGATTTTTTCACTTTTGCGCCGACCTATGTCTTCGCCTGCATCCTCGGCGTCGCCAGCAACGCTCCAGGCGGAATCGGCGTTTTTGAAGCGGCGATGCTGAAAGCGTTGCCGATGTCGCAGGAATCCCTGCTGGCCTCGCTGCTGCTGTTTCGCTTCATTTATTACCTTGCGCCGTTCGTCATCGCGCTGGCGTTTCTCGGAGCCCACGAAAGTTTCCGGCGCTGGAAGAGCCTGCGCGAGGCGATGCGCCAGAGCGAGGAGGAAGCCGCGGCTCTGCCGGACGAGATCGACTGACGGCGGCGCTGCGTCCAGCGAATTCAAGCGGTTCGCCTGGATGAAGCATGACCTGTCCGTAAGGGTTTTAAGTCATCGTACATTCATTTGTCGCGTCCATGCTTCATCTGACGAATCTTTTCATGGATATTCCGGGGCGATGAGCGAAGCGGCCCATCGCCGGTTACGACGCGCTTGAAAATCGGCGCTTGGAATCCGTTTGACGGAAGTCATTTTATGCATCGCTCTGGAAAGCATTGATTTGACCGATTCGGCCGCCCTGATCCCAGGTTTCCGAATCTTCGATCCCGGCGAGGAGGGTCATGAAGGACATTCAACTCACTCGCGACCGCGTCATTATTGGCAGGCTGATCGACGCGCTGCCTGAAGCGGTGATCGTGATCGGCGACGCCGACCGCATTCTCGCCGTCAACGCGCCGGCGCAGTCGCTTTTCCCGGCTTTGCGGCCGGATGATCTGCTGACGCGGGGCTTGCGCGCGCCCGATGTCCTCGACGCCGTGGCGCGGGCCCGCGCCTCAGGTCAGCCGGAACGGGCGACCTGGCTCGAACGCGTGCCGGTCGAGAGATATTTCGAGCTCAACGTCAATCCGATGGAGGCGCCGGAGGCGGAGCCGACCATGATCTTGACCCTGCATGACCTCAGCGAGGCGCGCCGGGTTGAGCGGATGCGGGTGGATTTCATCGCCAACGCCAGCCATGAATTGCGCACGCCCCTCGCCTCGCTTCTGGGGTTCGTCGAGACGCTGCAAGGCCCGGCGCGCGACGACACGAACGCCCGCGTGAGGTTTCTCGGCATCATGCGCGAACAGGCGCAACGGATGACGCGTCTTGTCGACGATTTGCTCTCTCTCTCGAGGATCGAGCAGAACCTGCATCTTCGGCCGCAAACGCCTGTCGATATGGTGTCGATCGTGCGCCACATCGCCGACACACTGGCGCCGATGGCGCGCGACAACGCCGTGACGCTCAATGTCGATGTGCCCGCTTCGCTCATGGTGGAGGGAGACCGTGACGAATTGCTGCGCGTCGTCGAAAACCTTGTCGAGAATGCAATCAAATACGGCGCCTGCGACCAGATGGGCGAAAACAGGTGCGTCGATATCGGGCTGCGGCCGCAAAAGCGCCATTGCGTGTTGACCGTCCGCGACTATGGTCCGGGGATCGCGCCCGAACATCTGCCTCGCTTGACCGAACGCTTCTACCGGGTCGACGCCGGTCAAAGCCGGGCCAAGGGCGGCACGGGCCTTGGCCTCGCCATCGTCAAACATATCGTCGCCCGTCACCGCGGCCGCCTCGGCATCGAATCCCTTCCCGGATTCGGCGCGACCTTCAGCGTCACGCTCCCTTTGCAGGGCGCCTGAGAGCCGCCCTCCGCCGTCATCAAACCGTCATTTCATTGACATAAGGCTCTCGTGACGAGAGCCTAAATTTCGGAGCGCAAAGCGGGACTTCGGCGAGGCTCCCTGTCCTTTGTTGAAGTCCGCTCCGCCAGAAGGCGATGTCCGGCCACAGGCTTGATTAAAGCCACGGTGAGGTCCGCTATGAACATGCCACGGACAGTTTGAAGGCCGCTGGTCCGTCCTCTTCCGCAGGCTGGCGGCGGCTCTGTATATCAAGCATGGTCGCGATCCAGCCGGGTGCCATTCTGCTCGACGAATGTTAGTGACGGAAGCGCGGACGCAAAATCACATGACCGACCGCCCCGGCTGACCGGGACGGCCTTCGAGGAAAATGAAATGTCGAACCATTCCGTCGCAGACTACGACAAGGAACTTGAAACTCTCGGCCAGAAGATCGCTGAGATGGGCGGCCTTGCGGAAAAAATGCTGTCGGACGCCATGGATGCGCTGGTCGATTTCGACACCAATCTCGCCCAGGCCACGATCAACCGCGATCCGCGTCTCGACCTGCTTCAGCGGGACATCGAAGAAAATGCGATTTTGGCGATCGCCCGCCGGGCGCCGATGGCCCTCGACCTGCGCGAGATCATCTCGGCCATCCGTATTTCCGGCGATCTCGAACGCATCGGCGACCTCGCCAAGAACATCGCCAAGCGGGCGATCAAGATCTCGACCGACGTGCGGATTCCGCGCGCGATCATCGGCCTGAAATCGATGCATGAATCCGCCGCGATTTTGTTGAAGGACGTGCTCGACGCCTATGCGCAGCGCGACGTCGAACGCGCGCGTTCGGTGTGGATGTTCGACGCCGAACTGGACGCGCTCGAAGATTCCATTTTTCGCGACCTTCTCACCTTCATGATGGAGGACCCGCGCCACATCTCGTTCTGCGCGCATCTCCTGTTTTGCGCAAAGAACATCGAAAGAATCGGCGATCACGCGACCAACATCGCCGAGACCGTCGTCTACCTCGTCACCGGCGAGTCGCTGCCGATCGATCGTCCAAAAGGCAAGACCCTGCTGTCCGATTCACCTTCAACCGTTGAATGACCATGACCATTGAAGCATCAGAGGCAAAAACAATGCGCTCCAACTCGGCGCCGCGCATCCTCGTCGTCGAGGACGAAGCGGCCCTGAGCCTGCTCCTTGCCTATAATCTGGAGGCCGAGGGTTTCACGGTCGACAGGGTGGAACGCGGCGATGACGCCGAAGTCAGATTGACCGAAACGATCCCGGACCTTGTCATCCTCGACTGGATGCTGCCGGGCGTCTCCGGCCTCGAAATCTGCCGCAGGATGCGCGCCAAGGAAGAGACGCGCACCCTGCCGGTCATCATGCTGACCGCACGGGGCGAAGAGAGCGAGCGCGTGCGCGGCCTCTCGATCGGAGCCGATGATTACGTCGTCAAGCCGTTCTCCGTTCCCGAGCTCATGGCGCGGGTCCACGCGCTGATGCGGCGTTCGCGCCCGGAACGCGCGGCCGGCGTGTTTTCAGCCGGCGATCTTGAACTTGATCGTCAGAACTGGCGGGTTCATCGCGCCGGACGCGACGTTCATCTCGGACCGACCGAGTTCCGGCTGCTGGAGCATCTGATGGGAAAGCCCGGCCGGGTGTTCTCGCGGAGCCAATTGCTTGACAGCGTGTGGGGCCTGTCGGCGGAAATCGACGAGCGCACGGTCGACGTCCATGTCGGTCGCTTGCGCAAGGCGCTGTCGAAAGAAGACGAAAGAGATCCGATCCGCACCGTGCGCGGGGCCGGCTACGCTTTCGACGAAACCTTCGGCAAATCCTCTTGAGGGCCGCCTGTTTCCTCTTCTAGAGCGCTTTCCGATCGCATGCAGTCATGCGATCGATCAGAAATCGCTCCAGAGTCAAAAGCTTGAGCATAGTCTTCTCGATTGGATTGATTCAATCCCATCGGAATATGCTCTAACGGCGGGGCGCCGCCCCGACCGTCGGGCCTGTCAGCCGGTTTTCTGGACGGGGCGCTGGCGTCGCCGATCTAGTTGAGGCTGATAGGCCACTCCCGCGTGGCACGCGCAATAAGGCCCGACGCCGGGGATCTTCTTGGCGCCGCAGAAGCGGAATTCCGACGCCGTCGGATCGCCGATTGGCCAACGGCACATCGACTCGCGCAAGTCCATGATAGTGACGGGTTCCGCCATCGCGACGACGACCTCCTTGTTGGGGGCGGGCGCGGGCGCCGCGCTCGCCATCGGCTGCATCGCCAGAGCCGTATTGCCTTGCACCATCGGACTCGATGGTCTCGGCGCCGAGGGGCGAGGCGTGGATTTGTGCTGGGGCCGGGGATGAGAATGAGCCGCGACCGTGGCCGAAGGGGTCTTCGCTCGGCCGGACAGGCCAAGCCTGTAGACTTTGCCGATCACCGCATTGCGGGTCAGACCATTGGCGAGTTCCTTGGCGATCCGGCTGGCGCTCATCCCTTGCAGCCACATGCTTTGCAGCAAATCTATTCGTTCGTCGGTCCAAGACATCGAGATCTCCTAGAATTCGCCGGAATTAAAATCATCGGTTCGGCGCTTCGCCCTCGTCCCGCGCCTTTATGGGCGGCTTTTGGCGCTCAACATCAACCCGTCAAATAAACCGGCCCGCTTCGCGGCGTTTCTGCTGCCGTTTCAAAAATCATTTCACCGTAAGTGCGGCCTTCGCCTCATCCAGTCTAGAGCGGTTTCCGATCGCATGAAGTCATGCGATCGCTCAGAAATCGCTCTAGAATCAAAGGCTTGAGCATATTCTTGTCGATTGAATTGATTCAATCGATCGGAATATGCTCTAGAACGCCACGCCGCCCCACCTTACGAGATCTCGTGGCCCACTTTCAAAAGGCTACACTAGCTGTTGAATCACGCGCAAGCCTCGCCGGGCCCTTCGGAAGGTTTTCAACAGAAGCTTGCTTCGAACTCATCTTTGGAGCGCCGGATATGCTTAAGTAACCTGTCTCAACCGGCTTGCTTGCGCTGGGCTGGAGCGTGACGGAAACGCGCCGGCCGTCATCAGCTTCTGTTTGATTTGACCGGAAGGGCATTGGCGCCTAAATTGATTTTGGACAGAGTTGCCGCCCCCTTGGGCGGCAATTTGATTTTTGAAGACCCGGCGGACAGCGCCTGCTCCAGGGAGGTTCAACGGTGGCATCCTCGCTGCTTCCCACCTATGCCCGGTACGACCTCGCCTTTGAACGTGGCGACGGCGCGTGGCTGACGGCGACGACCGGCGAGCGTTATCTCGATTTCGGCGGCGGAATCGCGGTTTCTTCGCTGGGCTACAGCCATCCTCATCTTGTCGCGGCTTTGGTCGAGCAGGGCGGAAAGCTCTGGCATACCTCCAACCTGTTTCAAATCCCTCAGGCCGAACGTCTGGCCGCGCGGCTGACTGCGGCGAGCTTCGCCGACTACGTCTTTTTCACGAATTCGGGTGCCGAAGCGATCGAGGGCGCCATTAAAACGGCGCGCAAATACCAATCCGCCTGCGGCCATCCGGAAAAGTTCAAGATCGTAACCTTCGCCGGGGCCTTCCATGGCCGCACTCTCGCGACCATCGCCGCCGCGGGCAACGCGAAATATCTTGAAGGCTTCGGTCCGAGGATGGAAGGCTTCGACAATGTTCCCTTTGGCGATCTCGACGCCGTCAAGGCCGCGATCGGGCCGCAGGCCGGCGCGATCATGATCGAGCCCATACAGGGGGAGGGCGGCATCCGCGTCGCGGCGCCAAAGTTCCTGCGGTCGCTTCGCGAACTTTGCGACGAGCATGGCCTGCTTTTGATATTCGATGAGGTCCAGACGGGCGTCGGCCGCGTCGGCAAGCTTTTCGCTTATGAGCTGTCGGGAGCAGTTCCCGACATCATGGCGATCGCCAAGGGAATCGGCGGAGGATTTCCGCTCGGCGCGTTCCTTGCGAGGCGCGAGGCGGCCAAAGGAATGACGCTTGGAACCCATGGGACGACCTATGGCGGCAATCCTCTCGCCACCAGCATCGGCGGCGCGGTGCTCGACGTCGTCCTCGCGGAGGGTTTTCTCGATCATGTCGTCTCGATGGGACTGAAATTGAAACAAGGTCTCGAGCGTCTGAAAGACTCCTATCCGAATGTGATCGCCGGCGTTCGCGGCGAGGGCCTGATGCTGGGCGTCGAGGCGCGGGGTCCGGTGGCCGACTTCGCCGCCGCCGCCCGGGCTGAAAGACTCATCATCATCCCGGCGAGCGATAACGTCGCGCGGCTGCTGCCGCCGCTGATCGTCAACGACGACGACGTCGCCGAAGGCCTCGAGCGGCTCGAGGCGGCTTGCCGGCGCATCGGGCGCGGCGATCTCGAGGCCACGGCGCTAAGCCGTAGCGGAGCTGCAGGGTGATGCTTGTCGAGGCGAAATGCGCGGTCCAGAAACGGCGGAGTTTTCTAGATCTTTCCGAAGTTCCGGCCGCCGATCTGCGCCGGATCCTTGATCTCGCCGCGGCTCTGAAAAGCAACCGGAGACAGGATCGCAAGGCGCCGCAGAAGCCTCTCGCCGGAAAGGTTCTGGCGATGATCCTCGACAAGCCGTCGACGCGCACGCGAGTGTCCTTTGACCTCGCGATGCGCGAACTCGGGGGCGACACCATCGTCCTGACCGGGCAGGAGATGCAGCTTGGCCGGGGCGAGACGATCGCCGACACCGCCCGGGTTCTGTCGCGTTTTGTCGACGCCATCATGATCCGCATTCTGGAGCACTCCGATCTCGTCGAGCTCGAAAGTAACGCCGCGGTGCCGGTCATCAACGGACTGACCAAGCGCTCGCACCCGTGTCAGGTCCTCGCCGACGTGATGACGTTCGAGGAGCATATCGGACCGATCAAGGGGCGGACGGTGGCCTGGACGGGCGATTCCAACAATGTGCTCACAAGCTGGATCCACGCGGCCGAGCGCTTCGACGTCCGGTTGAACGTCGCGACGCCTGCCGAATTCAGTCCGGCGCCGGAGCTCATCGACTGGGCCGACCGGTCAGGCGCGCGGGTCAATCTCTTTCGCGATCCGCGGGACGCGGTGCGGGGCGCCGACGCCGTGATTTCCGACTGCTGGGTCTCGATGGGAGACGAGGACGAATTGTTCCGGCAAAGCCGTCTCGCGCCGTATCAGGTGAACGCCAAGCTGATGGCGCTCGCGGCGAAGGACGCGATCTTCATGCATTGCCTGCCGGCCCATCGCGGCGAGGAGGTCACCGACGAGGTGATCGACGGACCGCAATCGGTGGTGTTCGACGAGGCCGAGAACCGTCTCCATGCGCAAAAGGGCATTCTCGCCTGGTGCCTTGAAGACGAGCCCGGCGCATGAACGATCCGGCGCCTCCGAGCCCTTTCGAACAAGGCGGCGCGCCGCAAACCCCCGCGTCGCGCCTCGTCTCCGACCAGAGCCCTGACGATACGGTGCTTCCTTTCGCGGTGGAGCCTCTCGACGTGCGCGGCCGCGTCGTCCGGCTGGGCGTCTCGATTGATCGTATTCTCGCCCAGCATAATTATCCGCCTCCCGTTGCGCGGCTCGTCGGCGAGGCGGTGACGCTCACCGTGCTTTTGGGATCGGCGCTGAAGATCGAAGGCCGGTTTCAGCTTCAGACCCGCAGCGACGGCGCGGTCGACATGCTGGTCGTCGATTTCGACGCGCCTGACCGGCTGCGCGCCTTCGCTCGGTTCAACCAGAAGAAGCTCGCCACAGCGGCCGGCGCCGAATTGCTTGGCAAAGGCCACCTCGCGTTCACCGTCGATTCCGGCGCCGAAGCCGCGCGCTATCAAGGGATCGTCGCCCTTGAAGGGCAGGGGTTCGAGGAAGCCGCGCATCAATATTTCCAGCAATCGGAGCAGATCCCGACGCGCGTTCGCCTCGCGGTCGCCGAAAACATGACGGGCTCCGGGACACATTGGCGCGCTGGCGGATTGCTTGTTCAGTTTCTGCCGAAGTCGCACGAGCGGCGGGGCCGGATCGATCTTGATCCGGGCGACGCTCCGGACGGGCTCCGGGTCGAACCTCCCCCCGAGGACGAGGCCTGGACGGAAGCCAAGGCGCTCGCCGCCACGATCGAGGATCACGAACTCGTCGATCCCACCTTGTCGAGCGAACGGCTGCTCTACCGGTTGTTCCACGAGCAGGGCGTCAAGGTGTTTGACTCCCGCGCCGTGCGCAATTCCTGCCGCTGCTCAAATGAACGCATCACCGGCATGCTGCGGGGATTCACGCCCCAGGAGCGCAAGGACATGATCGGAGACAACGGCAAGATCGGCGTCACCTGCGAGTTCTGCTCGACCTATCGTGAATACGACCCCGCTGATTTTGATTGATCTCTGATTGAAGAAGCACGCGATCAAAGTTTCTTTTCGAACGGCCTTCGTGGGGAGCCGAGGGGCAGCCATTGGACATTCCCGTCGCTATCCCGGGTCATAGCGAATCCAAAATCCTTAATAACTTCCCAAGGCCAAAACATAATTGGCGTGTAATGCAGGTCTATAGTCAGGTCGAGTCCGACCAAAGACGTTAAGATCTCTGTTGGAAATCCTTCCTTGTGATGCCCTTGGACTACGCTTCCGCAGTAAATGCTTTGCGGAATTTTTGACCTTATTTCTGTTATTTGATTGGTTATTGGCCAACTACTGAGACGGTAACGTCAGGCCAAAAAAGAAAATAAGAAATTGAAGCAGGTATAATTATGAATAATAATTTATACATACTATGTATCACTGATTTTAAAAATGGTACTTTTGAATTATGTCGGTCCTTTGAGGCGTTAGGTTGTGGTGGCGAGGAGACCGGCCGTCTTCGTGAAGTGTTCTTTTTCATTAATGGCTTTCTGATCATTAGGGGCCGCCGAAGAATTAAGTTCTCTACGGCGGCGACGTTATGATTTGTTGATTTGCGCCGCTTTCGCCGCGTCGAGAGCGGCTTTCAGCTTTTCGAGCTGTTCGCCGCGGCGATAGAACCAGTCGGTGCTCCAGATCCGGTAGATGCGCCAGCCCATCCCTTCGAGAACCTGCTGGCGCAGGCGGTCGCGTTCGCGCGCCCAGAGCGCTGAATGATAGGTCGCGCCGTCGCACTCGACGGCGAGCATGTAACGGCCGGGGTCGGACGGATCGCGCACGGCGAGGTCGATCTTGAAGCCGGCCGAACCGACCTGCGGGTCGACCTTATATCCCATATTCTCGATCGCGGCGGCGACCGTCGCCTCGAAGGGCGAGTCGAATTCCTGCGTGGCGCTGACCGGCTGCTCCAAAATGCCGGTCTCGGCGAAATGAAGAAACCGCTTGAGAACGCGCGGACCTTCGCCCGTCGCTCGCTCGAGGTTGATGTCGCCGGAGCCGAAGGAGACGAAAACCTCGCAGCGGGTGCGGGCGCGGGTGAACAGCACATTGACGCGGCGCTCGCCGCCTTCCGTCGAGATCGGGCCGAAGGCCATGCTGTCGAGCGGCTGGCCCGCGTCGCGCGGTCCATAGCAAATCGAAATCAGAATCACCTCGCGCTCGTCGCCTTGAACGTTCTCGAGATTTTTGACGAACGCCTCCTCGCGGCCGCCGTCGCGCAGGAAGGCGTCGAGGACAGGATCGCCGCGCCGTCTCGCCTCGATGCGGTCGGCGATCAGATTGCGCTGAACCGTGGAGAACGTGATGATTCCCAGCGATTGCCGCGGACGGGTGCGGGCATGTTCGGCGGCCGCGTCGGCGATCGCCTCCGCTTCGATGACGTTCGTGCGCAGACCGCCGCGATCGTAGGCTCCGGCCACGCGGCGCGCGACGAGGCCTTCCGTCTTGCTCCGCGGGGCGGGAGCGGGCGGCATGATCAGGCGATGATAGAATTCGGCGTTCGAGACTTCGATGAGGGAGGGGTGCCTTGATCGGTAGTGCCATCGAAGCATCCGGGTTTCGAGACCCCTTGCCTCGCACAGGGTCAGAATGCTTTCGAGATCGGCGGCGGGAGCGACTCCGGACGCGCGGCTGGCCTTGGGTTCGTCGTCTTCCGCCGGCTCGACGTCATCGTCGACGAGGCGGTCGAAGAATCGCGTCGGCGGAAGCTGTTTGGCGTCTCCCACGACGACGATCTGGCGGCTGCGCGCGATCAGGCCGAGGGCGTCGACCGGACGCATCTGGCTGGCTTCGTCGATCACCAGCAGATCGAACTCAACGGATCCCGGCGGCAGGAACTCCGCGACCGAAAGCGGACTCATGAGAAAGACGGGTTTGATTTTCTGAATGACGTCGCCCGCCGACCGCATCAGTTTTCGCAACGGCATGTGATTGCGCTTGCGGCCGATTTCATCGCGGATCACGCCCATCGCGCCGACGGCGCCGCGCGGGATCGCGGCCTGATGTTTGGCCTTGATGTTTCGCATGGTGTGATCGCGCCGGAGATTTTCGAGCGCGGCGAAACGGTCGATCAGCGCGCGATGCTGAGCGCCCTCGAACGCGCCGAGATCGGGGTCCGCCTCGACCGCCCGCTTCCAGCAGGCTTCGGCGAATGCGGTTTCGATTTGCCTGGAGGCGAGGGCGGGATCAAGCCGCTCGCATCCGAGGGCGTCGGCGATCGCCGCCGGTCCCGCCGCGCGCAACTGGCCGTCGGCGTTGGCCAGCCGGACCCATCCCGCGAAACGGTCCGGATGGGCCGCCCAGAGAGCGGCGCGGCGAGCGAGAGCGCCGAGGTCGACTTTTTCGATGCAATTCGTGTGGAAGACCAGGCCGACGTCGAGGTCGAGGGCGTGTATCGCGTCGTTAAGGGCGTCGAGCAATCCGCTTAATTCGGAGGCGAGATCTTCCGCAACGGTTTCGGCCCCCCCGATCCGCGCGAGCAGAGTGATGCGTTCGAAGCTCACTTTGGGCTCCGTGGCTCGAAGCGCTTCGATCGTTCGCGCGACCGCATGGATCAGCACGAAGTCGGTGCGTTTTCCCCGCCAGGCATCGCCGAGGACGTCCGCGAGGAGCCTTGCCTCGGCGACGAGTTCGGTGGAAAGCGCCTGACCCTTGATAAGGGCTTCGACGAGGACCATTCGGGCCGCAGGCGAGCGCGGCAAGGGAACGGCGAGGAGGCTCGCCAGCGTCCGCGCCGCTTCTCGGTAGCCGCGGCCGAGCCGCGTCAGCGGCCATTCGGCGCCTCTGGCGATCGGACCGCGCAGATGCTCGACGGGCGTCGTCCACGCGGCCGGGTGAAAGATGCGATGGTAAGGCGCCTTATGCTTGCGCCACCTGACCCCGGCGGCGGCGGCCTTTGCGATACGGCGCAGCGACGGCGCCGTCGCGATCGCGGCCGCAATTGTCTCCCCGCCCTGGGGCAATCGGCCGATCAGTTCGAAAATTCTGATCAGGGTCTCGAGCGCGGCCACGGTCGGCGCCTGTTCGTAGCCAAGGCAGCCCGCCATCTTGACGGCGGCGTTCGCGGCCGCCTCGGCCGTCGCGGCCAGCGCCTTGAGCTTTGGAACCAGCCGGTTGAAATCGTTTGGCTGCAGTTTGACGTTCCGAACGCCGAAATAGACGTGATCCTCAAGAGGACCCGCGCTGGAGGTCACATCGGCGAGACGCAGGGTCAGCGCGCGCCTCTCTTCGTAAGCGGGTTCGTCCCAGCCGAGGGCTTCCTCGACGATCCGAATGTCCGGCGACACGCCCTCGCCGGCGCTGGCGATCTGGATCGCCAGCGATTGATAAGGCGTCATGCCCGTGTCGCCGATGGGAGAATGGAGACGCTCGGCGACGTGGTTCAGGCGATCGCGCGCAATGGTCAGCTGCTCCGCCGCGTCGTCGTCCGCGGGCGGGTGCGTCAGCGTTTGCAGCGTCCGGTTCAGCCGGTCGGCGACCAGGCGTTTGTTCAGGGTGCGGCTATGAAGCTCCAGGCAGATGTCTTCGAGGCCGGCTTTAGCGAGCCGGTCGTGAACGACATTGAGCGCGGCCATTTTTTCCGCGACGAAGAGCACGGATTTGCCCGAGTGAACGGCGCCGGCGATGATATTGGTGATGGTTTGCGACTTGCCTGTTCCGGGCGGCCCCTGAACGACAAGGTTGCGGCCTGCGCGGACGGTCTCGACGATGCAGGTTTGCGAGGAGTCGGCTTCGACGACGTGAATGATGTCCCTGGGCTTGAGGATCTCGTCAAGTCTGGCGGTTTCGGGCAATGCGGGCGGATCGCACGGAAATCCCTCGCACAGAACGCCGCGCAGGAGCGGATGCTCGATCAGCGTATTCCCCGGCCAGTTGGCGGGATCGAGATCCCGCATCATCATCATCATTTTCGAAAATGAATAAAAGCCGAGTTCGAGTCCGTCGAAATCGACGGACCATCTGCGCTTCAGGGCCACCGCATTGACGATGTCGGCGAAGTAATCGCGCGGAAGCCAATCCTCGCCCTCCGGCAGTCCCGGAAGCATCACGCCGAAATTGCTCCGCAAGCGCTCCTGAATGGCTCTGTTGGTCGTGATTTCGTCGTCGCGGAACTTCAGTTCGAACGTTTCGCGTTTTGCGTCACGCAGGAGATTGACCGGAACAAGGACAAGCGGCGCATGCCGCGCCACGTCCGAATTTTCATCCTCGAACCAGCGCAGGAAGCCGATCGCCAGAAACAGAATGTTGACGCCGCGCTCTTCCTCGGCGGTGATGGCGTCGTGGTGAATGGCCCGCAGGCAATTTTGCAGACTGTCCTGCGACAGCGCCGTCTGCAACACGGCGCCGTTCGAGAACATCGCTCTTTGAGCCGGCGCTCGCGCCGCTTTCAATTTGACGATGGGTTGTTCGGCTTCGCTTTTCTTTTCGGCCGACGCGAAGCGGAGCGGCTTCATGTCCCGAACGAGGGTCGCGAATATTGCGTCAGACGAGGCCGCGGCGATCGACAAGGATCTTGTCCGCCGGGCGCCGCGCGGCGTATGGATCAGCCGGTTTCTGGTGCCGGTTTCGATGAGTTTATGGCGGGCTTCGGCGAGCGACTTTTCAAGATGACCCTCGGCTGCTTCGGATTGGTTGGTTTTGCGGGCCGCCTTAATCGATGTGATTTGCCCCATTTGAATTCCTGTTTCGCCGTAATGTCGTCGTAATCCCTCTTTCAAAATGACATATTTCGTAAAATGACGATCAACAAATGTGTTATAAACATACGCAATAGTTAATTTGTATTCGACAGTAATTCGCTCGCCCCGCCGCGAGCGCAAACCGAACGCCGTTGGGCTTTGCGCGCAGGAGCGAGCCGGAACGCCTGCCGGAAAATAAGTTGTTATCCTGGCGCGTTGGATTTAGGCATTTGTGCCCGGCCTGTCCGGGTCTTGGAGTGACATGAAATGGAAAAGACCTCCCTTCCGGAAGATCAAAATGCCGCCGAACCAGTCACTGTGGGAAAAATCGAAGGGGCCGACGTCTACAGCCTGGATGGAGAGCCGATCGGCGCGATCGAAAGCCTCATGATCGACAAGCGCAGCGGAAAAATCGCCTACGCGGTCATGAGTTTCGGCGGCTTTTTCGGGATTGGCGAAGAGTTTTTCCCGATCCCCTGGGAAAAACTCCACTATGATTCAGACCACGACGCCTTCAAGATAGACATCAACAAGGACGACCTCCAGAACGCGCCCAAATATCGCGATGAAGCCGCCTATGATTGGTCGCGCGCCGAAGGCCGGAAGATCCATGAACATTATGGTCTGCCATTTCTGCTCTAGCGGGCTTTCCAGTCGGATGGACTCATCCGGTCGATAACACACCGCTCCCAAGTCAAAGCTTGAGCATAGTCTGATCGATCCGGTCGGAATGTTTTCTAGCGCGGATGGAGACTCCTGGGGCGGGAGCGCCGCCGGCCTGTAACCGGGCCGCGGGATCCTGGACCAGCGCCGCGGGATATAAATTCACGCGGGCGCAAAAAATCCTGTCGGATTCCGCAAGGGTGGAACGTCTAACTTTTAATGGAGCCCGCAACGCGAGTCGGGTCAAGCTCGCGCGCCGTTTCGATCTTTCCAAAGATCAAGCTGCGGTTGCGTTGATGAAGTTGCGTTGACCGGTCCCTGTGCTTACGCTTGCGGCGGTTTCATAGTTCCGGGACGGGGATAGGGACGCGGTTCAGCAGGATCGAATGAATTGGCCGACGCCAAGGAGAAATGCGTATGAAGAGTTCGGCGCGGGATTTGACAGGTAGGCCGCCTCACCTGGTGCGGCTTGCGGTCCTGGTTTTGACCCTTGCGCTCGGAGCGTCCCCGGCGTTCGCCGAAATCGCCGCCAAAGCCTCCGGCGATACGGCGCGCCCGGCCATGGCTCAAGCTGCGACTCCGAGCCCGGTCGCTGCGATGGACGGCGAGTCGGCGCCGAATCCGGCGGTTGGATCGCCCGCTCAAGCCACGGAGTCCGCGGCGTCCCCGTCGGCTCCATCGCCCGATCAGCCGCGCCATCAGGCGCTGGAGCCGCCGACCGGGAATTTCCTCCCCGCGGCGCTGCCGCAGGATCTTTCGCCTTGGGGAATGTTCCGCAACGCCGTGATGACGGTCAAGGTCGTCATGGTGGGGCTGGCTCTGGCGTCGCTTGTGACCTGGACGGTCTGGCTGGCGAAGAGCGTCGAGCTTTATTCGGCCAGCAAGGCCGCCGCGCGGGATCTTGAAATCCTGTCGAACGCGGAGACCTTGCGCGCGGCGCAAAAGGAGTTCGGCGCATCGGTTTCTCCTGTCGCGCGCCTCGTCTCGGCTGCGGCCGGCGAAGCGGAGAGGTCCGACCGGCTGCACCCCGAAGGGGTGAAGGACCGGGCGGCCGCCCTGCTGTCGCGGATCGAGGCCCAGGCCGGCCGGACAATGACCAAGGGAACCGGCGTTCTTGCGACGATCGGCTCGACCGCGCCCTTTGTTGGTCTGTTCGGGACGGTCTGGGGCATCATGGACAGTTTCATCGGCATCGCGAAGAGCCACACGACCAATCTGGCAGTCGTCGCGCCCGGGATCGCCGAAGCCCTGCTGGCGACCGCGATGGGCCTCGTCGCGGCGATTCCCGCCGTCGTGATCTACAATGTGTTCGCGCGCTCCATCGCCTCGTATCGCGCGCAGCTTGGCGACGCCTCGGCGGAAGTGCTGCGTCATCTGTCCCGCGATCTTGACCGCGATCTCGCGGATATCAAGACCGGCGATGGCCGCCTCATCCCGCTGCGCCAATCGGCGGAGTGAGGCCATGGCGGTCCGGCTATCCTCTGGCGAGGACGATCTCGAGATCAATCACGAAATCAACGTGACGCCGTTCATCGACGTCATTCTGGTTTTGCTGATCATTTTCATGGTCGCCGCGCCCCTTTCGACCGTCGACGTCAATGTCGATCTTCCGGCCTCGACGGCGCAGCCTGCGCAGCGGCCGGACAAGCCCCTGTTCCTGACCGTCAAATCCGATCTCTCGCTGACGCTCGGCGAAGATCCGGTCCGGCGCGAGGCGCTCGCCGCCGCCCTCGACGCGGCGACGCAGGCTGACAAGGACCAGCGCGTCTTCGTTCGCGCCGACAAGGCCGTCACCTATGGCGACGTCATGGAAACGATGAATCTGCTCCGGGCGGCGGGATATTTGAAGATTGGGCTGGTCGGACTGGAGCTTGGCCAGGACGGCGGCGCGCCGGCCGGCGACAAAAACAAACAGCCGGCTCAGGCCGCGCCCGGTCCGGCGGAGCAAGGCTCCCCGAGATGACGATGCTGACGGAATCGTTCTTCGAACCGGGCGATGATCGATCCACGCGGCGCTGGATTTTCGCGGGCGCTCTCGTTCTTGCCGTTCACGCGGGATTTCTTAGCTGGCTGGTCTGGAGATCGCAAACGGGAGCCGAAGGGGCGCCGCCCGAAGCGATCATGCTTGAACTTGATCCGGTGGCGGCGTCGCCGCCTTCTGAAACCCAGGTCGAGGCTCCGCCGGGGCCGCTGATGACGGAATCGCAGCCCGAAGTCGTCGAAGAACCGGAGCATTTGGACATTCCCGACCTGCCGCCGGTTCCGAAGGCCGCCGCGGTCCTGACGCCGGCGCCAAAGGTGAAACCGGTCAAAAAGCCGATAAAAATTCCGGAGCGCCACGTGGTGACGCCGACCCATGAGAAACCGGCCCCCCGAACCACGGCTCCGGCGCATGCCGCCGCTTCGTCCCGCGCCGCCGCGGCGGGGCGGAAAGGCTCGGCTGGATCTTCCGTCTCGCCATCCGCCTGGATGAGCGAGGTCCACGCCCGTATCCAGGCGCATCACAGCTGCGCGGCGGGCGCGAGAGGAACCGCCAAGGTCGCCTTCTCCATCGATCGGGGAGGGCATATTCTCGGGGTCAGTCTGATCGCCAGCTCGGGTTCGGCGGCGCTGGATCAGGCGGCGGTCTCGACGGTCCGCCGCTCGAACCCGCTGCCGGCGCCGCCGCCACAAGTCGGCGGCTCCATTTCAATTCCCGTCAGCTGCCATTAGAGCGCTTTCCGATCGCATGAGGTCATGCGATCGATCAGAAATCGCCCCAGAGTCAAAAGCTTGAGCATAGTCTTCTCGATTGAATTGATTCAATCCAATCGGAATTTGCTCTAAGTCTCGAGCGCTGGCTGCGAAAGCCGCTTCTGCAACCTGCGGACCCGTGCCGTTTCAACCGCGAGACCGGCCGGCTGCGCCTTGCGCGCCGCCTGCCGAACCGAAGCCGGCACATTCATTAAATTTTTCAGCCTTTGACGAGGAGAATAGCAAATCCTCGCCCGCACAGTTTGTTGACCGGCCATGTGGCGGCAACCAAACTCGGGAGGCGTCATGTCAGACGCAATGATCGCGTTCACGGATAAATTGGGCGTCGCGAGCGCTCTGGGCGGTATTTGTGCGGCAGGGGCGGTCTTCGCCTGTCTTGCTCTCGCCGCGAGCGCCCTTGTCGCTTTTTCGCGCGCGGAGCCGATTTCGGCCGAGCGGCTGTTTTTTGATGACGACCTCGAAGCTTTCGGCGACGAGCCTTTGGCGCTGGGGCCGCCGGTCCGGGCGACGGCCAGATCGAGGTGAGGCCGGCTCAACCGGATACGGTCTTGAACGTTTCACGATCGTAGGTATGTATCTCGATACAGAGCTCATGCGCCTGACAGATGCGCTAAGGGGCCGGGATCGGATCGCGGGTGGATCGCCATGGCTAGCAAACTTGAACAACTCAAAACGATGACCACGGTTGTCGCGGACACGGGAGATATGGAGTCGATCCGTATCTTCGAGCCGGTGGACGCCACGACCAATCCAACGCTGATCCTCAAAGCCGCGCAGATGCCGGGCTATGCCAAGCTGCTTGAAGAGGCGGTCGTCTGGGGCCGGAGTCACAACCGCGTCACGAGCGAGGTCGCCGATCGCCTGACCGTGAACTTCGGCGCGGAATTGACGAAAATCGTCCCCGGCCGCGTTTCGACCGAAGTGGACGCCGATCTGTCGTTCGACACGGACGGGACAGTCGCCAGGGCGCGCGAGATCATTGAGGACTATGCAAGGCTCGGCGTCGGCCGGGAGCGCATCCTGATCAAGATCGCCGCGACGTGGGAGGGCGTCCGCGCCGCCCAGCGCCTTCAGTCGGAAGGCGTCGATTGCAATATGACCCTGGTGTTTTCGCTTGCGCAGGCTGCGGCTTGCGCCGACGCCGGGGCGTTTCTGATTTCCCCGTTTGTCGGACGCATCCTCGATTGGCACGTCAAGAACGAGGGCAAGACCTATACGCCCGAGACCGATCCCGGCGTGATCTCGGTCCGCCAGATTTACGAATATTATAAATCCTACGACATCAAGACGATAATCATGGGCGCGTCGTTCCGCAACACGGGCGAGATCGAGGCGCTGGCGGGATGCGATCGGCTGACGATATCGCCGCAACTTTTGGAGGAACTCGCCAGGGACGAGGGCGAACTTCGGCGCCGGCTTGACCCGAAATCCGCCGCTATGCGCCCGCCGGCGAAGCTTTCGCTGGACGAAAAGACCTTCCGGCTGCTGCTGAACGATGACGCGATGGCGACTGAAAAGCTCGCAGAGGGCATCCGGGTCTTCGCGAGGGACGCCCGCGCGCTGCGCGAACTGGTGTCGAAGAGACTGCAGGCCGCCGCGTGAACGCGGCGGTGAACTGATCCTCGCGCCTTTCGCAATTGCTGGAAGCGCGATTGCTGGAATCAGCCGAATTCAGGCTTCCTCTTGGACTTTAGGAGCCTTTAGAGCGCTTTCCGATCGCATGAAGTCATGCGATAGATCAGAAATCGCTCCAGAGTCAAAGGCTTGAGCATAGTCTTGTCGATTGGATTGATTCAATCCGATCGGAATATGCTCTCGTTTCAGGCTTCGTCTTTGGGCTTCTGGGTGAAGACCTGACGGCCGCGATACATGCCGGTCTTCAGATCGACATGGTGGGGGCGGCGCAATTCGCCGGAATCCTTGTCCTCGATATAGGTCGGCGCCTTGATCGCGTCCGCCGAGCGGCGGAATCCACGCTTCATGGGGGAGGTTTTGCGTTTCGGAACAGCCATTTATCTTCTCGATCAGGGTTTTGCGCAGCCGGAGCCTGGCGCGAATTCAAACTCGAACGGGCCTGATACAGGAGAATGCCAGTCCTGGCTATAGGGAAATGAAAGCGGCGGGACGCCGAGATCGTTTGACGTCCAAATTCCGCAGCTATTTAACGCAGGCTCCCGCAAATTCCGCCGCGCGCAGCCGCGCGACGAGGCGCTGGACGAGAGCGGCGTGGCCTCGGCCCGGATGCGCCGGATTTCGCTTCAGCGGGTTAGGAAGCGCGGTCGCGAGCAGCGCCGCTTCCCATGCGTCGAGGTTGGCGGCGCTTTTGTGAAAATAAAGCCGAGCCGCCGCTTCGGCGCCGAATACTCCCTCGCCCCATTCCGCGATGTTGAGATAGACCTCCAGCACGCGCCGCTTCGGCCATGCCAGATCGAGAACAAGAGCAAGAGGGATCTCCAGCCCCTTGCGGATGAACGACCTGGATGGCCAAAGAAACAGATTCTTCACCGTCTGCATCGTGATCGTCGAGGCCCCGCGCGAGGGACCGTCCGCGTCGGCTTCGTCCACCACTTCGCGGAGTGCGCCCCAATCCACGCCATTGTTCCGGCAAAATCCCGCATCTTCCGAAATGATCACGGCGGCCCGCAACGCGGCGGAGATCTGGCCAAGCGGGACATAATCGCGGGTGACGGGCTCGCCCTGCGCAAAGCGGGCGATCATCAGCGTGGAAACGGGTTCGACGAAGCGGTAGGCGATGATCAACGCCGCCAACGCCGCCGCCAGGAACAAGGCCGTGTATTTGAGAAAGCCCAGGAATTTGACCAACAAACTCATCCGGCGCGTTCAAGCTGAGGGACGCCGAGCCTTGACCGATCCCATCCGATCGGGCAAGCCGGGCCTCAACTTTAATTCCGGGTTTTTTCCGGTTTGGTCGTGACAAAGGCCAACTTGATCGAGGGCGACGAACGATGGGGGACGGGGTGACGTCGGCGGAATTCGAAGCCAGATTGAAGGCCGCCGCCGATGCGACAGAGACCATGCTGGACGGGCTTCTTCACCGCGCGCCTCTGCCGGGGGAAACGGCGCGGCCGCCGCGTTTTCTCGAAGCGGTCCGCTATTCGTCGCTTGGGGGCGGCAAGCGCCTCCGGCCGTTTCTGCTGATCGAGACCGCGCGCCTGTTCGGAATCGAGGGCGACGGCGTCGCTCGCGCGGCCGCCGCCGTCGAAATGATCCATTGCTATTCGCTGGTTCACGACGATCTGCCCGCCCTCGACAACGACGATCTGCGCCGCGGCCGGCCGACGACGCATCGGGCCTATGACGAAGCCACGGCGATCCTCGTCGGCGACGCTCTCCTGACCTACGCCTTCGATGTGACGTCGGACCCTGCGACCGATCCCGACCCCGCGGTGCGGATCGAACTCGTTCAAGCTCTCGCGCGGGCGGCGGGCCTTGGCGGCATGATCGGCGGCCAGGTTCTGGATCTCGAAGCCGAAACAGCCAGCGAGCCTCATAAGGCCGAGTTCGTGATTCAGCTCCAGGCCATGAAGACCGGCGCCCTGTTGAGCTATTCCGTCAACGCCGGCGCGATTCTCGGCCGGGCGGACGGCCCGGCGCGAGCGGCCCTCGCCAAATACGGTCAGGCGCTTGGCGCGGCCTTTCAGGTCGCCGACGATATTCTCGACGTGGAGGCGGACGAAGCAGCGCTCGGCAAGCGCGCGGGAAAGGACGCCGATCGCAACAAAGCCACTCTTGTCGCGGCTCTCGGCCTTGAGGGGGCTCGCGAAAGACGAGACAGGCTCGCCGCCGCGGCGATCGCGGCGCTGGATTTGGCGCCCAACCGCGAGGCGGCCGAAATCCTGAAAGAGGCCGCGCGTTTCGTTGCGATCCGCAAGAGCTGAGAGCCGCCCGATCGGGCGATCAGGAGTTCAGGTCATGGCGCTTGTCGATCGAATCTTTCCGGTGATGCGCGCCCATCCGAGATTGTTCCTTGGTATCGGCGTCGGGATCGCGGTTTACGTCCTGATTCCGCATTCGCTGAAATTGACGACGCGGCTGCTGCTGGGCTGGAACGCCGGCACATGGTTTTATTTTCTCACGACGGGATGGCTGATCGTCCGCGCCACTCCGGAATCAATCAGGTGGCACGCCAAGTCCAGCGACGAAGGCCGTTTTTTCATCCTTATTCTCGCCAGCGTGGCCGCAATTGCGTCGATCGGGGCGATCATCGCGCAACTCGCCATCGTCAAGGATTTGTCCGGCGTATCGAAAGCCCTCCATATCGGACTCGCCGCGGCGACGATCGTCAGCGCCTGGTTCTTCATTCATCTGACCTACGCGCTCCATTACGCACACGAATATTTCGATGAATATTTCGAACGTCCGGATCGCCCTCCATCCGATCGCGGCGGATTGAAATTTCCCGGTGGGGACGATCCCGACTATTTCGATTTCCTCTATTTCTCCTATGTCATCGGCGTCGCCTCGCAGACCGCCGACGTAGAGCTGTGTTCGCGCGAAATGCGGCGCGTCGCGCTCGGCCATTGCGTGCTGGCGTTCTTTTTCAACAGCGCGGTTCTGGCGTTGACCATCAACATCGCCGCCGGGCTGATCTGAGAGTCCCGTGCTACCCGCTAAGATGACGCGCAAAGACGACCCGCGTCAGGCCATAGCGCCGCTCTTCGATAAGACTGAACCCTTCAGGCAGATCGGCCGCGGCCTTGTCCGATTCCTCGACGATGACCAGCGCGTTTTTTTCGAGCCACCCGCCGTCGCGCAGCGCCATGAGCGCCGGCGGAGCGAAGCCCTTGCCGTAAGGCGGATCCAGAAACGCGAGGCCGAAGCGGCCTCCGGCAGGGGCCTCGCCGAGTTTGCGGGCGTCCCGCCGAAGGATCTGCGCCGACCCGGATAATCCTAAAGCTTCGGCATTCGCCCTGATGAGCGCGTTGGCCGCGGCGCTCTGATCAACCATCAGCGCGAAACTGGCCCCCCGGGACAGGGCTTCGAACCCGACCGCGCCCGTCCCCGCAAAAAGATCGATCACCCGCGCGTCCGTGAAAGGTTCGTCGTAGGCGTGAACAAGAATATTGAAGATCGTCTCACGCAGGCGATCCGAAGTCGGCCGGATCGCGTCCGTCGCCGGACATTTCAAGACGCGGCCCTTCAGCCTGCCTCCAATGATCCGCATCGCGCTTAACGCTTGCCGCGAGGGTTCCCCGGTCCTGGCTTCGCCTTGCGCCCGGGGGCCTTCGAGCGGCCGGAATCGTTCGAGTCGCGAGGGCCGGCGAAGCGGCCGGGTTTTCCAGCGCCTCCGGACTCCTTCGATCCGAATTTTCCTTTCGCCGGCAAAGGCCGCTTCGGCGGGCCGCCCGGCCCCGATCGTTTGCGCGCGCGCTCGCCTTCCGGCTTTGGCTCAAAGCCGGTTTCGCCGCGCTGCATTGCAAAAGCCCGCGCCGCCGGCTTGCGGAAGGGCTTTCCGGCAAATTCCGGCCGGGCCGATTTGCCTTCGGCGAATCCTGGAGCCGCCGCCTGATGCTGCGCCGATCGTCTTCGTTCGGGGGCGGCGCCGTCGCGGCGTCCGGGGGCGCCGTCCCTGCGTCCGGGTGATTCCGCGCGGGCGCGGCCCTTAACCGGTTTATCGCGGAAGCGCGGCGCCGCGGCCGGGTCTCGATCCTGAGCTTTGCGTTCCGCCTCAAACCGCCGTCCGTTGCGCGTCGCCGGCCTGTCGCGTCCCTTGCCTTGCGGCGCCGCCGGCACGAGCCGCTCAACGTGAACCATCCGCCCGCTGCGATCGGCGGTTTCGGCGCGTTCGATGCGCTTGCGCCCTCCGGTCAGACGTTCGCCCTCTCCCGCGCGCAAGACGGACACATGTTTGCGGGGGCCGGGGGCTGGCCTCCCTCTCGTCTCGGCGTTCGCGCCACGCTCAGCCTGCGGCGAGGGTCGACCCCGCTCCTTGGCCGGACGGTGCTCGCCAGGCTCTTCGCGGGGGCGATCCCGCCCGGGCGGGCGCGTCTCCCTGTCGGGCGAGGAATGGCTGTGCGCGCCGCCCGCGCGTCCTTTCGCCAAATGTTTTTTTGCCAAATGTTCTTTTGCAAACGGCGACCCCGGGTGCGCCTGCAAGACGAGTCTGGAAGGCTCAACGTCTGCATCCTCGCGGGAAAAATCGGCTCCGGCTTTCGCGGCCAAAGGTCCGAGCTGGTCGCGCAGAACCCTCGTTCGCACCTCTTCGACCACGCCTTCGACAATTTCACCAAGCTGAAATGGCCCAAAGGAGACCCGAATCAGGCGATTGACCTGCAAGCCGATATGTTCGAGCACCCGTTTGATCTCGCGGTTCTTGCCCTCGCGCAGCGCGATGGTGAGCCAGGAATTCGCCCCCTGCTCGCGATCGAGCGTCGCCTCGAGTCCGGCGTAATCGACGCCCTCGATCGTGAGGCCGCCGCGCAGACCGTCCAGCACGCTCTGGTCGGTCCCGCCCTTGGCGCGGACCCGGTAACGCCGGAGCCAGCCGGTGGACGGCAGCTCGAGCAGCCGGGCGAGACCGCCATCATTGGTCAGCAGCAGAAGACCTTCGGTGTTGATGTCGAGCCTGCCCACGCTGATCACGCGCGGGCCTTCCGGCCAGGACTCGCGAAGATGATCGAAAATCGTCGGGCGACCCTCGGGATCGTGTTCCGTGGTCACAAGTCCGCGAGGCTTGTGAAACAGAAAAAGACGCGTCGGCGCCCGGCGCGCGAGGGGTTCGCCATCGACCGTGATTTCGTCGGCGCCGCTGACGTTGATCGCCGGATCGATGAGAATGGCGCCGTTGAGCGTGACCCGACCCTCGGCGATCCAGACCTCCGCGTCGCGGCGCGAGCAGGCGCCGGCGCGCGCCATGACCTTGGCGATCCTCTGCGGCGCGGCGGGGGCGTCGCCGCCGGCTTGAGCGGTCAGCGTCAGAACGGGCTTGCGCGGATTGGCGGGGCGGTCCTCGCCTTTATCCAGGTTCTGCCGCTCATCCCCGCCGGACCTGGGCGTCGGCCGCCGTTTGTCCGCCGCGTCGCGCCTGTCCTTTTTTGGAAATGCAGGTTTTGAAAACGAAGGCTTTGGAAACGGAGATTTCTTGCCGAGAGGCGGGCGCGGCCGGGCGCCCGCCTCTCGAGACGGTTCCGGCCCGGTTTCGCGGCCCTTCGCGCGAGCACCGGTCGACGAGGACAAACTGCCGGGCTCAGGGTCGCCAGAGCGAGGCGGACGGGCCGTCCGCCGGGAAGGAGGCCGTTTTTTGGTTGGATCGTAGCGCATGACTCCTGTTAACAGCATTCGAGGCGAAAAGGGAACTCGACTCAAAGCTCCACCGCGCCAGGCGCGCGACGAAAAGCTTTCGCAACGTAGAAATAGGGGAGGGAAGTCGTGCGCCGGACCCTGAGGCTTTGACCCAAAATCGGAGCGATCCCCTTTCCCTTGCTTTTTTCGAAGCTCGCGCCGCCATGGAGCGAAGCGAAGTGCCTGTCGGCGCCGTCATCGTCCGGGAGGGCGCGATCGTGGCGAGCGCCGGCAATCGCACCCTGCGCGACCGTGATCCGACCGCGCACGCCGAACTGCTTGCGATTCGCGCCGCCTGCCGGACGTTGGACACCGAACGGCTCACCGGATGCGATCTCTATGTGACGCTCGAGCCCTGCGCGATGTGCGCCGCGGCGATTTCCTTCGCGCGCCTGCGGCGTCTCTACTGGGCCGCCGGCGATCCCAAGGGCGGGGCGGTTGAACATGGTCCGCGCTTCTTCGCGCAGCCGACTTGCCATCACAGGCCAGAACTCTACGGCGGCATAAGGGAAAGCGAGGCTGCTGAAATGCTACGCGCGTTTTTCGCCACACGGCGATAAGTCCTGAAGCCGGCGAGGCCCCTCTTGTCTTCGGAAGCAAGCCCGAAAATCATTTTTTAAATTTGTGCCGAAGCAAGAATGCTTCATTCATGCGCGAGGCGTAACCGGCTTCGGGGGGCATGGGGCGGACTTGACAGTCAAAGCGCCAAACTCCTAAACGTGGTCGTCCTCGAGCCAAGCGCCGCATGTCCGTCAAGCCGAAACTCACCGTTTACCTCTGCGCTCCGCGCGGTTTTTGCGCGGGGGTCGTGCGCGCGATCGACGCCGTCGAGGAAGCGCTCCGGATTTACGGCGCTCCGGTCTATGTCCGCCACGAGATCGTTCACAACAAATATGTGGTGGAGGGGCTCAAGGCGAAGGGCGCGATTTTCGTCGAAGAGCTTGACGAAGTTCCGAACACGGCGCAGCCCGTCATCTTTTCCGCGCATGGCGTTCCAAAGGATATCCCCGCGGAGGCCGAGTCACGGAACATTTTCGCCATCGACGCCACCTGTCCGCTGGTGACGAAAGTGCATCGCGAGGCGGAACTGCATCACCGGCAGGGACGGCAGGTTCTTCTCGTCGGGCATGCCGGTCATCCGGAGGTGGTCGGCACCCTTGGTCAATTGCCGCCCGGCTCCATCGTGCTCGTCCAGACGCTGGCCGATATCGCCGATCTGGAATTGGCGGACGAGGGCAAGCTGGCCTATGTCACGCAAACGACTTTGTCGATCGACGACACGCGCTGCATGGTCGACGCGCTGAAGCGCCGTTTTCCGAAAATCGTCGGTCCGCATCGCGAGGATATCTGCTACGCGACCACCAATCGCCAGGAGGCGGTGAAACGCGTCGCGCCGACCGTCGACGCGATGCTGGTCGTCGGCTCGGCGAATTCGTCGAATTCGCAACGGCTCAAGGAAGTCGCCGAGCGCTCCGGCTGCAAGCTGGCCCGGCTCGTGCTGAGGGCCTCCGACGTCGAGTGGGAGCTGTTCGACGACATTACGTCACTCGCGATCACCGCCGGCGCCTCCGCGCCCGAAATTCTCGTCGAAGAGATCATGGACGCCTTCGCCCTGCGTTTCGATCTTTCCATCGAGACGGTTTCCACGGCGGACGAAGGCGTTTTCTTTCCGCTGCCGCGCGAATTGCGCTCTCCCGCGGGATCGGCCGCCTGAGGCGGATCCAGACCGGATCCTTTCCCGTGAAAGCCATTTCAGCAATTTTGCTCGCCGGGCCGACGGCGAGCGGCAAGTCGGCTCTGGCGCTGCGGCTCGCCTGCGCTTTCAACGGCGTGCTGATCAACGCGGATTCCATGCAGGTCTATCGCGACCTGCGGCTGCTGACGGCGCGCCCCAGCGAGGCGGAAGAGGCGCAGGCGCCGCACGCTCTTTTCGGCCATATCGACGGGGCGCTGAATTATTCGGTCGGGCTTTGGCTGAAAGACGCGGCCGGCGCCCTTGAAGACGCCAGGCGGCGAGGGCTTTTGCCGATTTTCGTGGGCGGGACGGGACTTTATTTCAAGGCCCTGACGCAGGGGCTCTCCGACATTCCACAGGTGCCCGAAGACGTCCGCGCAAGGGTGCGCGCGCGGGCGCAAAATGTTCCTGTCGAGGTTTTGCATGCGGAGCTTGGAAGGCGCGATCCGGACATGGCCGCGCGCCTGCGGCCGACCGATCCTCAGCGGATCTTGCGCGCGCTCGAAATTCTCGAGACGACCGGAAAAAGCCTCGCCTCGTTCCAGATCGAACGCGAGCCGCCTGTTCTTGACGCATCGGGCGCGCTCGCGCTGTTTCTAGCGCCCGGCCGGGAGATCCTCGCGCAAAGGATCGACGCGCGTTTCGACGCCATGCTGCAGGCCGGCGCTCTTGAGGAGGCGAGGGCGCTGCGCCGGCGCGGCCTCGACCCGGCGCTCCCGGTAATGCGCGCCCATGGAGCACCCCGCCTGATCGCATATCTCAATGGCGAATTGTCCCTGGCGGAGGCGGCGGCGAGCGCCAAGCTTGAAACCCGCCAGTACGCCAAGCGGCAATTCACCTTCGCGCGAAGGCAATTGCCATTGTTTCGTTGGGTCACGGAGCAGGAGGCCGAAGCGCAGGCGCGAGCCGCGCTTGTTAGAGCGCTTTCCGATCGCATGACGTCATGCGATCGATCAGAAATCGCTCCAGAGTCAAAAGCTTGAGCATAGTCTTCTCGATTGGATTGATTCAATCCGATCGGAATATGCTCTAATGTCGGCCGGTGAGGATCTGACCGATGGTGATGACGATTTCAGCGACGATCAGCACCACGATCGTCGCCTCAAGCCGGGTCGCGCGATCGGCGTCGATCATATCGGTGAGGATGCGGGCGGTCTCGACGATGGTGTCGAGTTTGCGTTTGAGGGTTTCGGCGCGCTCCTTCAATTCATATTCGTCTTCGAGCCGCGCGTAGAGGCGCTCAAGGTCCGGGCGATCCCAGAGCACGTCCGGTTTTTCCTCGACGGCGACGCGGCCGGACACCCGATGCTGCACGAGGAGGGTCTGGCCGATCAATTTCAGCATCGAGCGCCGGTTCCAGGGCGGGCGGCCGTTGCGCGCGAGATTGGCGGCGAAGGGTTCGATCGTATCGAAGACCGAATTGACTTCCCGTTCGTCGCGACCGAGGGACACCGTCTTGGCGAGGGCGTCGGCGACGACGAGGAGACGCTGCTCGGAAAGGTCTTTCATCGCGATGGCGCCGCCGGGCGGTATCCTGTCGTCGAAATCGGGCGAGATCTCGAGCATCGCGGATTCGTCGTCGACGTGCTCATGCGGTCCGGAGACCCGCAATTTCACCTGTTCGAGCACATTGTCTTCTTCCAGCGGCGAAAGGCCGATCATCACCGCGACGCCGAACCGGTACAGCGCGACGAAACCGTTGGCGCCCGCGTGAAAGGCGAGCGGCGTCGCCGAAATCATATCCGAGCGCTCAAGCCCCGCGGCGTCGATGCGGTCGCCAAGCAGCAGCGCCCGGGCGGTGACGCGGCGAACCGCGATCTGAGCTGGAGCCGAAGACATTGAATTTGGCATAGGGCTGTTCTAACCGACGACCCGAAGGTTTGGAAGCGCGTCCGCCGTCTCGTTCAAGCCGCGTTCAACGGATCTATTGACCCGGAAACCCGTATCCCTTAAGAAACAATCTTCCCAATATGAGCGTGATCCGTGAAAGAATTGGTTATCGTACCTTTTGCGCCGGAGGCGGGACGGAGCTAGGCTCCGGAACCCCGATCCTGGCGCTCGTCCGAAGGCCCTCCGGGGCCTTTTTTTGTTGCCCGATTGTCCCAAGCCGAACGTTAAAGGCCGGAGCGAAGACATGTCCAATCTGATGACAGGCGCGGAAATGGTGGTCCGGGCGTTGCAAGACCAGGGCGTCGACACGATTTTCGGCTATCCGGGCGGCGCGGTTCTGCCGATCTACGACGCCCTGTTTCATCAGGATCAGATCAAGCACGTGCTCGTGCGCCATGAGCAGGGAGCGGCGCATGCCGCCGAGGGCTATGCGCGCTCCAGCGGAAAGGTCGGCGTTCTCCTCGTGACGTCGGGGCCAGGGGCCACCAACACGATCACCGGCCTCACCGACGCCTTGATGGATTCGATCCCGCTCATCTGCATCACCGGACAGGTGCCGACCCATCTCATCGGATCGGACGCCTTCCAGGAATGCGACACGGTCGGCATCACCCGGCATTGCACCAAGCACAATTATCTCGTCCGCCAGGTCGAGGATCTCGCGCGCATCCTGCACGAGGCGTTCTACGTCGCGCAGAATGGCCGTCCGGGGCCGGTCGTCATCGACATCCCGAAGGACGTCCAGTTCGCGCTCGGAGCCTACCTGCTGCCCGACAGGATCGAACACAAGACCTACAAGCCGAAGCTCGACGGCGACGCCGACAAGATCGCGCAGGCAGTCGCCATGATGGCGACGGCGAGGCGCCCGATTTTCTATACGGGAGGCGGCGTCGTCAATTCCGGCCTGGAGGCGTCTTCCTTGCTCCGCGAACTCGCGGGACTGACCGGCTTTCCGGTGACCTCCACCCTGATGGGGCTTGGCGCGTTTCCGGCCAGCGACAAGCAATGGATCGGCATGCTCGGCATGCATGGGACGTTTGAGGCCAACAACGCGATGCACGACTGCGATCTGATGATCGCCGTCGGCGCCCGCTTCGACGATCGCATCACCGGACGGCTCGACGCGTTTTCGCCGGGGTCGAAGAAAATTCACATCGACATCGATCCGTCCTCGATCAACAAGAACGTCAAGATCGATCTCGGCATCGTCGGCGATTGCTCCCACGTGCTGAGGCAGCTGGTCGACGCCTACCGGGCGCAGGGCAAACAGCCGGACGCCGGGGCGCTCGCCAGATGGTGGGCGCAGATCGACAAGTGGCGCGCCCGCCGCTCGCTCTCGTTCAAGGCCTCCGACACGGTGATCAAGCCGCAATACGCGGTCCAGCGCCTTTACGAACTGACCAAGAGCCGCGACGTCTACATCACGACCGAAGTCGGACAGCATCAGATGTGGGCGGCCCAGCATTATCATTTCGATGAGCCGAACCGCTGGATGACCAGCGGTGGATTGGGAACGATGGGCTACGGCCTTCCGGCCGCGATAGGCGCGCAAATGGCGCATCCTCAGGCGCTCGTCATCGACATCGCGGGGGAAGCGTCGATTTTGATGAACATCCAGGAAATGTCGACCGCCCTGCAATATCGCCTGCCGGTCAAGATCTTCATTCTCAACAATGAATACATGGGGATGGTGCGGCAATGGCAGGAGTTGTTGCACGGCGGCCGCTATTCGGAAAGCTACTCGGAGGCGTTGCCGGATTTCGTCAAGCTCGCCGAAGCCTATGGCGCGCACGGAATTCGCTGTTCTGATCCAGCCGACCTCGACGCCGCGATCATGGAGATGATCGACATTCCGCGCCCGGTGATTTTTGACTGCATCGTCGACAAGACCGAAAATTGCCTGCCCATGATACCGTCGGGCAAGGCGCACAACGAAATGATCATGCCCGACGAAGACGCCGATATGGGGACCATGATCGACGCCCCCGGCAAGATGCTGGTGTAACGACATGAACGCGCCTTCCGCTCCCTCCGCTCCGCTCTCGCCCTATTCGTCCGCGCTCGGCAAATCGAACATCGAGGTGCATACGTTGTCGGTGCTCGTCGACAACGAACCCGGCGTTCTCGCCCGCGTCGTCGGACTTTTTTCCGGGCGTGGATACAACATCGAAAGCCTCACCGTCGCTGAGGTCGCGCACGCCGAACATCTTTCGCGGATCACCATTGTGACGTCCGGAACGCCCGAGGCCATCGAGCAGATCGGCCATCAGCTGGAGCGCCTCGTGCCGATCCACAAGGTGACTGATCTGACCCTGCGCGGCGGCGCTGTCGAGCGCGAACTCGCAATGATCAAGGTCGCCGGAAAAGGCGCCTGCCGTGATGAAGCCTTGCGGCTCGCCGACGCCTTCCGGGCGAGGGTGATCGACGCCTCGATCGAAAGCTTCGTCTTCGAACTCACCGGCAATGTGGGCAAAATCGATCAGTTCATCGACCTCATGCGCCCGATCGGCCTCGTCGAGGTGGCGCGCACCGGCGTCGCCGCGATCTCGCGCGGGCCAAATCCGATCTAGCTTTCGCGCCGAACTCGCGCGTACGCGCCGCGCGCTTTGACCGCGGCGCGGCCGCGGTGTAGAGCGTCACGAAATTCACGCTGCCTAGAGTCATCAAGGGGAAACGTCACGCCATGCGCGTCTATTACGATCGGGATGCCGACATCAATCTTATCAAGAGCAAGAAAGTCGCGATCATCGGCTTTGGAAGCCAGGGTCATGCGCACGCTCTGAACCTCAGGGATTCCGGCGTCAAGGACGTCTGCGTCGCCCTGCGCGAGGATTCGGCGACCGCAAAGAAAGCCGAAAAGGAAGGCCTTGACGTGAAGAGCGTCGCCGACGCCGCCAAATGGGCCGACGCCGTCATGATGCTCGCCCCCGACGAATTGCAGCGCGACATCTACCGCGATCATCTCAGCAAAAACCTCAAAGAGGGCGCGGCGCTGTTGTTCGCCCATGGCCTGAATATTCATTTCAATCTCATCGAGCCGCGCGGCGACCTCGACATCCTGATGGTCGCGCCGAAGGGCCCCGGCCACACGGTGCGGTCGGAGTACAAGCGCGGCGGCGGCGTGCCCTGCCTCATCGCCGTCGAGCGCAACCCGTCCGGCAACGCGCTTGATCTTGGCCTATCCTACGCCTCGGCGATCGGCGGCGGCCGCGCGGGCATTATCGAGACGACCTTCCGCGAGGAATGCGAAACCGATCTTTTCGGCGAGCAGGCGGTGCTCTGCGGCGGTCTCGTCGAACTGATCCGCAACGGATTCGAGACGCTCGTCGAGGCCGGCTATGCGCCCGAGATGGCCTATTTCGAATGCCTTCATGAAGTGAAGCTCATCGTCGACCTCATCTACGAGGGCGGCATCGCCAACATGAATTATTCCGTGTCGAATACCGCGGAATACGGCGAATACGTCACCGGCCCGCGCATTGTGACGCCGCAGACCAAGGCCGAGATGAAGCGCGTGCTGACCGATATTCAGTCCGGCCGTTTCACCCGGGACTGGATGCTCGAAAACGAGGTCAGCCAGACTTCGTTCAAGGCGATGCGGGCCAAGGCTGCTGCGCATCCGATCGAGGAAGTCGGGGCGCGGCTTCGGGCGATGATGCCCTGGATCGGCGCGAACAAGCTTGTGGACAAGGATAAGAATTAAGCGCTCTTCCACTCCGCCGCCTGACTGGCGGCTTTTGACCCGGCGCGTCGTAGCGCCGGGCTTGGCGATGGTCGAACCCGATCCAGGGGAGGGCCGCCGCTTTTTGGCGGGTGGAATAGCGTCCTCGCCTCAATGATCGCCGCCGTCTCCGACGCCCGCTTCCATGTCCGCCTCAAGGCGAACGTGACGGCGCCGACATCGACGAGCAGGGTCAAGACGTTGCGCATGCCGTCCGGACCGACGCCCGCAACCCTTGCGTGTTCATGATATTGCCTGCTTGCGTGATTATTTGATCGTCTCCACCATTTCGTCGCCGCTTTTCTCCAATGAGAGGAGATCAGGCGAGGGAAGGAGTTTCTGGATGCTGATTGCGCGCCATGCGATTGCGTATCTGGCGATTGGGTGTCTGGCGATTGCCTGTCTAGCGTTGCAGCCCGTCGCCGCCTCGGCCCAGGAAAAAGACGCGAGGCCTTCGCCCGGCGTTCCGAAGGCCGACGTCTATGTCAGTCCTTCCGGCAGCGACGCCTGCAACGGTTCGCGCGCGGGGCCCGGAAAAGACGGGTTTCCGAACTGTCCGGTCGCCACGCTAGACAAGGCGCGAGCCATCATTCGCGCTAAGATCTCGGCGAATCCAGCGGCGAGCTATCTGGTTCTGTTGCGCGGCGGTCATTATTTCCAGACCGGTCCGGTGGTGTTTAATACGCTGGACAAGGTCGCGGACGCTGGCGCGAACGGCGCGCCTCAAACAAATTACGTCACCTACGCGCAATACCTGTCCGAGGTTCCAGTGATCGACGGCGGCCGTCTCGTGACCGGCTGGACGGTCCGGCCGGATGGCGTATGGACGGCCAAGGCCCCCGGAACATTTCCGGCGACCGGGGCGAACGCGGCCAATTATTTCGCCTACATGTGGGCCGAGGGGCCGGCGGGCGAACATCGCATTTGGCATCCGGTGCGGCCGCAGCGCGGCGACCACGACTGGTTTCATGTTGAGTCCGCGCAGCCAGCGACCTATGGCGCCGGCGTCCAGGTTTCGCAGTCGGCGGCATTCAACGCTTTCAGCCCGAATATCACGGTCGAGAACGGTTTTGCGTTTTGTGGCGGCACTCGGGTGCGGTTTGGCGGCGCGCCGCCCGCTCCTTTCGTGGCTGGAAAACCTTACCTCTCGATGAACTGTCCGACCAACAACACGCTGCAACTGCGCGAGGAAGGGAGCTCCGCGCGGATAATTCCGCAGGCGAGCGGATCCGCGCCGATCTATTATGACGAGGTGCGCGCGCTCTATTACGGCGACGAAAGCAATCCCATTCCGCGCGTCAATGTTTTCGGCGTCAACGCGGGCGGCAATTGCGCCGCGATCTCGGGATCCGCCGACACCGTAAGCAGCCCTGCTTTTACGGTTTCCAGAATGTCCGGCGCCGCCCCTTTCGACGCGAAAATGACCCAGATTACAATCGCGGGCGTCAGCTACACGATTGCCTCGGTCCTTGACGACTCGCATCTCGTCGTGACGTCAGACCCCGGCGTACAGAAGGGCGCGGCCTTTTCCTCGGCGCCATCGGCCGAAGCTTGCGCGAGCTGGCCGCTGACGGGCGACGAAAAGATCGAGCTTGGAAATATCGGACGGCATGTCTATCCCGTCGCGCATATCTCAGGGCAGGCGGTGACATTGACGAGCCATTCCTTCGCCGCCGTCGACTCGTCGCAGCACAATGTCTTGATCGCGGGTTCGCCGTGGCGCCGGATGAATTTCGAAACGGATTGCTGCGCGCCGGGAGAGATGTATCTCAACCGGAAGACGGGCGCGCTGACCTATCGTCCGCTCGCTGGCGAAACGCCGGCCAACACGACGATCTACGCTCCATACGCCAAGTCGCTCGTTCGGATAAGCAATTCGAGGAACGACGGTTCGCCCGTAAGCGCCTCGGCGCTGGCCGGAAACCTCAGGTTTTCAGGCCTTCAATTCAAACATACCAACACAAGCGTATTCACGCGCGAAGTCTCTCCGATGGGAGCGACAGGCGGCATGTCGGACGGGATGGCGGCCGCCTACATCGGATATCCGGCCTTCGCGCTGCTCGGATCGCATAACGTCGTCGTCGATCACGCCGTTTTTTCCGGTCTCAGCGAAGGCGCTTTCGCCGGCGTTCTTGGATCCAACTACTGGACAATCAGCAATTCGACGTTCCGCGACATAGGAACCTACGGCGTCCTCGGCGGCGGCGGATATTCCCAGTATGTTGATGGAACGTTCCGGGGAGGCGATCTGCCGCAGACGCCTTTCTGGAAGCATTATGCCGAGCAGGCCTATGGCGCCAACAACGTCAACGACGGTCATTTTACGATCTCGAACAATCGATTCGAGCAGACCGGCGTCCTGCAAAGCGGACCGGCTTCGATCGCGCTGCTCGCCTGGGATCATGCGACGGTCACGCATAATTCCGTCATCGATGCTGCGAGATGGGCGTATGTTCTGGGAATAAGCGTCATCGACAATTCGATGGCCCGGATCGAAACCAGGAGCGGCGTTTTCACCTACAATCGCGCGGATGATTGCGGAACCGAACGCACGATCTACGGCCTTCGCGTCCCCGGCGCGGGCTTGTCGTCCGATTTCGGCTGCTGGTATAGCGCGGGAAGCCTCGGCGGCGACAATGTCACGCCCTCGCATCGGACAGTGGAGCATCACAACGTCATCAACGGAGCCTGGTCGTCGAAATGGCCGACCACGCAGAGCGGATCGTTGACGCCGACGGGGTTCGACGGAGTTTCATGCTATTTCGATTTGAACACATCGTTCGGGATCGATTTCTATCAGAACATTTGTTCCGGCAGCCAAAATCGGATGCTGCAATGGACCGGGATGTGGAACGACAGTTTTCACGACAACATTTTCTATGCGAATTACACGCGCGGACTGCAGGCCACAGGCCGCGAGCCGCGGGTCGGAAACCTGATCATGTTGCCGGCAAAGCAGTTTACGACCGCCGGAACCTATTCGGGCGTTCAGCCCTGGGCGGTTTTTCAGAAGAACATCGTCTCGTTCAACATGAATGATCCCGCGAAACCCGCTTGGGTGGACGGATGGGGCGCCATTGCGGGGAACCCGGCGAACCTTGGGAAAAACTGGAGCCCTCGCGAGATTTCAACCGCAAGCAATCTCTACTACCGGGCCGACGCGCCGCTCACGCATTTCGGGCAGTCGACGCCGTTCGAGGCGTGGCAGGCCGCGCCCGATGAACATACCGGCGCGACCCAGGATATCGGCTCAATCGTGCAGAAGGATCCGAATTTCGCCGATACGAGCTGGCGCAGCCATCAGCTTTTCAAATCCAGCCCGAGCGAGGGATCCGTTTTGTGCGCCGATCGGACCCATGGCGAGCAGTATAGTCCCGCCTGCGCGCTGCCGGGCGCCTCGGCGTCGCCGGAGACGGGGTTCATGCTCTGGGATCCGACGACAGCGGGCGCGCATTAAGGCTCGAGCGCTTTCCGATCGCATGAAATCATGCGATCGATCAGACATCGCTCCAGCGTCAAAGGCTTGCGCATATTCTTATCGATTGGATTGATTCAATCCGATCGGACTATGCTCTAAGGCGTCTTCGCCAACAGGTGGGCGTGCGTGGGAGATTCGAGGCCTGTAGCGCCCACCGAAGACTTTTTCTCCGTTCGGATGGGCGAAGCATGGAGCGGCAATCTATCGGCGGAGTCGATACTCGCGTGGAGCGCAGCCGAAGTGTTGTTTGAACGAGCGGCAGAAGTGTGAGGAATCGTTAAACCCCCACCGGAACGCGATATCCGAAATGCGGTCGCCGGCATGTCTTGGGTCGGTCATTTCTTTCGCGCAATGTTCGAGCCGGCGCCGCCACACATAACGCATGAGCGACGTTCCCTCCTCGCCAAACAGGTCGTTGAGATAGCGCGCCGAGAGGCCTGCCTGCCGTGCGATCATGGAGGTGTTGAGGCCGCATTCGGCAAGGCGCTGTTCAAGCAACGCCTTGATGCGAAACATTGACGCCGACCGACTTCGCGACAAGGTGAAATTCGTCGGCCGAACCGAAGCCAGGGCCAGCGTCACCAGATCGAGCGCCGGATCGGCGATCGCCGCGGACTCTTGCGGCGTGAACGCGCCGGCGCGCAGGCCAGAGGCGCGCATGAAATTCGACGCGACCGCTCCGACGCCCTTGGAGCCGGAAATGCTGAGCGCGGCGCAATGTTCGACCCCCGCCATCCGGGTTTTGAGCACCGGCCGGGGTATCGACAAAAGGAGCTTGGAATAATCTCCGACAATGGATTCGATGCGGCCGCGTCATGTCATAAAAGGTCATGTCGCCGGGCAGAAGGACCGCCTCTTTCCCATCCTGCTCCAGAACATAATGACCGGACAGCAGGACAACGGCCAGATAGACGTCATGGCTGGGAAGCTGTGGCTCCACGCCGCGGCGCTCAAGCTCGACGCCGTTCGAATGAACGATCGACAAACGCAGATTATCCCATGAATGGATCGTTATCTCCTGGGACAGAAACTGTCTTGTCGGCGAGACGACTTCGATATCGGCGTATTCCCGGCAGATGACGTCGCGCAGCCAGCCGGCGCGATCGGCGACGGGTACGTCGTTTGTGGAGAACCGCAAAGGCGCCGCCGACTCCCGAGGCGCTGTCTTAAGGGGGAGGGGAGCGTTCATGAGCGGCTTCCTTGCGAACGGACGGCTTCGGGTATGTTGCTCTGACAGCCGCGCTCCCGCAACAGCCGCCACAGTCAAGTTTTTGTTCCGCCCCGCGCATGTGGCGCCGGGCGAAGAGAGCTAGACTGAGGTCGTTCGCGAGGGTCCGAAGCGGCCGCGCGCAAAGCTTTGTTCGATAAAACATCGGGAGCGAAAATGCCTCAAGACTCCAGACATGCCGGCAATGTGACGCTGTTGCGCGGCGCCTGCCTCTGGCTATTGGCCGCGCTGGTCCTCGCATGGTGCCTTGTTGGATTGGCTTTTGGTCTGCCGGTCTTGAAGGAGATCTTCCCCGGTAAATTCTCGCGCGTGCTTCAGGCGCATCTCGACTTTCTGGTCATGACCGCGCTGATCCTTGGTTTTTATGCAGCGAAGACGCCGCTGCCCTGGCATGTGCGCTGGGCGATGGTTGTCGGGGCTTTCACAAATTCCAGTCTGTTTCTTTTGCAGGCCGTCTTTCCGGTCGTGGACAGTCCGGCGCCTCCGAGCGGCGCGATCTACACGGTCTTTTTTCTTTATCTCATGGCCAGCCTTCTGCTCACAAGCTACGGCTTCGGCAAGGCGGCGGTCATCGTCTTCCGCTCGACGTTCGAGGCGTCGCCGGGAGTGGCCTCAAACGAGGACTCGCGTGAGCGTTCACATTCCGCTTCCGAAGCTTGAAAACTGGTTTCGTCCTTGAGCGGCTGGAGCTCTTGCTCCCGACAACCGCCCGCGTCTTCGCGAGCCGGGATTGGCGGCGTCAGCCCTTCTTGTCCTCTTTCATGTCGCCCTTTTTCTTGTCGCCCTTGGTGAACAGGAAGGGCGCGACATCGGCGACGCCCGGCGCCCGCACGATGACGAAAGGCGTCGGACGGCAAACCGCCATTGCCGAGAGTCCGACGCGCGCCGTCAAGAGCCCGTTCAGGACGCCTTCGCCGAGCCGCGCCGAAATTCTCGCGGCGATGCCATGGCCGAGGAATTGTTGCAGGATGCTGTCGCCGGCCGCCATGCCGCCGGTGATCGCGATATGGGCGCCGATCGAGCGGAGCACCTTGAGGAAGCCGAGAAATCCGGGCTTTCCGCCGTAGATCACCGAGATGCGGCGAATCAGCTGGATCGCCTGCGCGATCACGAAAATCACGTCGATGATCGCGCGCGGGGCGAGCGCCGTCACGACCGAGACGCGTTTGGCCGCCGACGCGATCTCCTGGCGCACCTGGCGGTCGAGCGGTTCGACGAGGGTGCGCTCGGCGATGTCGATGAGGTCGCTGCCGTCGACGATATCCCGGCTGAGTTCGCGCAACTGCGCACGGGCGACGGACGCGTCGGGACGCTCGGCGTAGAGATCCGATAATTCGCGGACCAGCCGGCGCGCGTCCTCGAAATCGTCGGCCTCCCGCGCTCGTGCGAGGCCGATGTGAAGCTCGGCGATACGGCGTTGCCGGTTGACCGCGCTAAATTCGCGGGCGGCGAGAACGAAGCAGGCGAGCGCCGCGATCCCCGCCAGCACAAGGCCGATGAGTCCGAGAGCCGGCGCGCGCGCGAAAAGATCGTCGATCAGGTGAGTGATCCAAAGCCCGGCGGCGAGGGAGACGAGGCCTCCGATCGCAGACCAGAAGGCGCCGCTCCAGGACATCGCCATACGAGCGAAGACGCCCTTTTTCTGCGCCTTCTCGATCGCCGCCTCGTCCAGATCGAGGGCGGTGATGGCCTCGATTTCGGCCTCGAAAGGGTCGTGCGTGGATTCGATCACCACCGGCTGGCGAGGCGTCGCCTCGCCCTGGTTGAGGTTGAGCTCGTCGAGGCGGAATGCGCGCGGCGGGCGTTTCTGGTCAGGCGTCACAGGAAAAGCCCTTTCCAAGTTCGGGTAGGTTTGTCGCCCAAGGAGTCAGGTCAGTTTGTCGCCAAGGAGGTACTGCAGCGCGCGGTCCATCCGAATATGGGGTGGGGGCAGCAAGGTTCCATCCGGAGCTCTCCTTGGCGGCGGCGGACGAAAGCGGACGAACCGGTAGTCGATTTCGTTGGCCATGATTGCGAGGGGTTCGCCGAGAAGGATCGCTTGCGGATCGCGTGGCAATTCGCCTGGAAAAATCGCGGCTTCCGACTTTCCGTCGAAAACTTCATCGCCGATACGCTCCTGATCGAGAGGCGTGCCGATGACGGCTTCCATGGGGGCTTGGCCGAAGCCGTTGACTTTTGCTTCGCGGGTCGCGCGAACCGCGGCGAGCGCGATGACGTCCACCTCCGCGCCGATCGTCTCGACGCGGGCGATCGCGCGGGCGGTGATGAGCCGCAAGATCGCCTCGAGCCTGTCGTGGCTGGTGTGGTGCAAATGATCCGCCTTGGTCGCGGCGAAAAGGATTTTGTCGATCCTTGGGCGGAACAGGTTCATCAGGAAACCGCCTCGCCCGACCCGGAAGGCCGTCAGCACATCTGTGATTGCGACTTCGAGATCGCGGATCGCGGCCGGCCCGGCATTCAGCGCGGACAGCGCGTCGACGAGAACGATCTGGCGGTCCAGTCTGGCGAAATGATCCTGAAAAAACGGCCTGATCACGTGCGTCTTGTAGGCCTCGAAGCGTCGCTCCATCATCCCCGCGAGGGAATCGGGGGCGTAGACGGCGCCCTCGTCGACGGCGAGCGGCGCGAAGGTGAGCGCCGGGGATCCTTCGAGGTCGCCTGGCATGAGGAAACGGCCCGGCGGCAGACTGGAGAAACTATATTCGTCGGCGCGGCAGGCGCGAAGGTATTGCGTGAAGAGTTCGGCCGCGCGGCGGGCGTCTTCCTCGCTTGCCTTGGCGATCGGCGTCGAGGCTCCGGCGAACTCGCGCCATTTCGTCGACAGCGGGGCCCGCGCGGCGGTGGCCGATGCTATAAAGGTTTCGCGCGACCATTGAGCGAAGGACTTATTGAGCAGCGGCAGATCGAGCAGCCATTCCCCCGGGTAATCGACAATGTCGATCGCCAGCGATTGGGGCCCCGGACGAAAGCCGCCTCTTGATTCGAAATCGAGGCGCAGACGGAGTTCGGATATCCGGCGCGTCGATTGCGGCCAATGCCGCCCTTCCGGGCCGCTGCTTCCGCCGCTGAGCGCGGCGGCATGCTCTTCATAGGCGAAGCGAGGGACGGCGTCGTCGGGTTGCGGCTCCAGGGAGCCTGCGCTGAGGCGTCCTTCCGCCCGCACCCTGAACACCGGCAAAGCATTGCGCTGCGCCCCTCGCGCCGCGGCCTTGGTTAAATGTTCGATCAGCGCCGTGATGAAAACGGTCTTGCCTGCGCGCGACAGCCCGGTGACGCCCAGCCGGACATGCGGACCGACGGCGTATTCAAGCAGGTTCTGCGCTGCGGCGCGGGCTTCAAAGAAAAGGTCGGAAATGAGCGCCAAGTGTCGGTCCCGGTGGTTTTCGAAAAGGAGAGTTTGGGTTGTCTAGAGCATATTCCGATGGGATTGAATCAATCCGATCGACAAGAATATGCTTAAGCTTTCGACTCTGGAGCGATTTCTGATCGATCGCATGACTGCATGTATCGGAAAGCGCTCGAGCGCAAATTTGGTTCAGATTGAATCGATCCGACGGGAGAACGCTCTGATCCGCGCGGCTTTGGACTGAGATCGCGTCGCGGCGTCGTGGCGGCATTATAAATTCATTTATGATCAATAACTTGAGAGTTTTTTGGCGCTATTGAGCAATCATAGGGAGATCAAAAACGAGCCGCGTAAGCGCCGGTCGTGAAAAAGCCGCCGCCGCCGCGGGCGCGCCGGCTTTCAGGGAGGAGGCGGCGCGGGGGCCTGAAGGGCTGCGGTTCGAGCCGCCTCCAGCGCCACGGCCTGATCGATGAGGTCTTTGCGAACCGACAATGGTCCGATTTCCACTCCGGCCATATTGCGCATTAGAAGCGGAAGGTTCGTTCCCGGCGTTCCATCTCGGGAAAAGAGATTCAAATCTTCGTCTGGACTGGACGCCAGCCCTTCGATCGCCCTTATGGCGTAGTTCAGGAGCCTTTGACCTTCGCTCGGGCAGGGAGCGCCGCGCGTCTCCGGAGGCCCGGGCGAATCAAAAAGTTCGATCTTGATGGGCGCGTGGTCCAGCGCGCGTTCCCCCATGCCGACCGCTATTTCGGGCGCGCGCATCAAGCTGACCGTCCGGGTCGGCACTCTGGAACGGTAGAAGGTTGACGCCGTCTTGTTGGCGGGCTTCTCCGCGCTTGCGGCCCGGCTGCCGGTGAAGCCCGGCCGGTGCGAGGCCAGCCATCGCGCGCGGAGCGTGTTGCCGATCCCGCGCGTTGCGATCCAGGTGAGGGAGGCGGTCTTCGAGACGTTTCGTTGAGCTTTGGCGCGATTGCCGAGGAAGACAGCTGATTCGCATTGCGCTGGGGCCCAACGGGAAAGGATCGCCTTCGCCGAATGCAGCCCGTAGTTGAGATAATAGCGGCGCAGCAGCATGGCCGCGACAATCGCGCCTTCCGAGGCTGAGGCGAAAGCGACGTGCCCTTCGGCGTCGGCCGCGAGTTCTCCCGTCCAGCCGGCCCGCTTCACGCACCAGTAATTGTTGAGCTTGACGCATCGCGGGACATTGGGGACATCGTCGGCAAGGGCCGCATCATGAGGAAACGTCAGATTGTCCGCCGACTGAGCTTTCCAGTTGCTCACCGAGCGGTCGGCTGGCCGGAACACCGGGAGAGCCGCCGCGGGAGGCGGCTGTTGCAAGACCTCCCCCGCAACGGCGCCGATGCCGCTGGCGCCGCCCGGCGCGCCGGCCTCGGACAAGCCGGGCCATTCGGCCGGGCCGCCGCTTATCGCCGCGAGCGCCAGGGCGAAGATCTCGGGACTCATCCACCTGCCTCTTTGAAGGGAGGGCTAAGCAACATCTGTTTCGCTTTCGATGTTCAGGAATTGGACAATGTCGCGAGCGTCACGAAACGGTCAAGCCATCCAGGACATGACGCCGCGTCGCTCCAATCCTCGCAGGCGAAATCGATGACCGCAAGGCAGGGCGCGGGAAAATGTCTGCGAATGGCGGCGAGGCTCCCGGCGTCGCCGTCGCTCGCCCTGGCGCTGGCGAACTCGCCAAGGGCGGGATTGTGCGCCACAATCAGCAGGCTTTTTACGCCGCTGGGCGTTTTGGCGAGGACGCCGTCGATGGCGCTCACGGCCGCATTGTAGAGCGAGGGTTCGGACCAGCGGGCGACGGGCTTCGGAATCTGCTGTTCGACGATGTCGAGCGTCTCACGCGTGCGGAAGGCCGGCGAGAATAAAATGCGGTCTGGCGAAAGTCTCGACGTGCGCAAATATTCCCCCATCCGGGCGGCGCCAGCGCGTCCGGACGGCGTCAGAGGCCGCAGAAGATCTCCGCCGGTGGCGTAGGTCGCAGCCTCGGCGTGTCGCAGAAGAAGGAGCCGAAGCATGGACAAATCGGGGCAAGATTTCGGGATCGCCGTCTCAAGGCTTGCGTCCTTTTTCATACTTTTGGCGCATTAAACAAGGGCTTCACCCTTTTCACGCGCTTTCACCACCCAGATGCGTCGAAACGAGGCGAGCGGAGCGCCAGGATTTCGACATTCAGGGTTTCAGAAGAAAGCGCACAGCGCCGGCAATGTAAATCGGACCAGCCTGGACGGCGTATGCCGAGGCGGCGGGCTGGGCATAGTCCGATTGGGTTGAATCAATCCAATCGAGAAGACTATGATCAAGCTTTTGACTCTGGAGCGATTTCTGATCAATCGCATGACTTCATGCGATCGGAAAGCGCTCTAGACTTTTCTCACCGAATCGGAAAATCGTTCGACATTAGAGACTGCCGATTGGCCGACTTCCTCAGCCGAGCGAATGGCCGTGCTCACGGATTTCAACCAGGCTTCCTGATAGGATTTCGTTATTTCCAAAGGCAAGGTTGACATCAATTCGCCCAGGCGGCGGGTGTATTGACCTGCGTGCTCGAAGGCTTCCTTGACGAAATTGGTCTGTATTGTGACTATTTCCTCGACGCCGTGAGCGCCGCGGAGTTTTTCCAGGGTCTGAGTGGCGTGTTCAAACGATTCTTTTGACATCTGCGCCACTTCGCCGGCAAACGCCTGTAAGTTTTTCGTTGTTGCAGCCATTCCGGAAACGGCTTCTTCCATCCCGGTTTTTCCGGCCGATAGCCGTTCGTCTTGCTGGGTCATCAGGCGTTACTCCGTTGCAATCAACCCGGATACGTTGCCACTCCCCTTATTGAACGAACAAGTTGCTCTTCAGTTCCTTCGCTCTTGCGAGATCCTTTGCTGTCCCAAGGATCCTTTGTCGTCCCAAGATCCCTTTGCCGGAGGAGATCCTTTACCGTCCCGAGCGGCTTTAAAGCTTGTCGAACTTAAGGGTTTGGATCCTGGCTTTGCGCGAGCCTCCGCTACGCCCCCTGGCCGCTCAGACCTTCGCAGACCGCCGCAAGCGCAGCTTCGGACGCGGCGCTGTCCGGGCCGCCGGCTTGCGCGAGATCACGGCGGCCTCCGCCGCCCTTTCCGCCAAGTTTGAGCGCCGCGGCCCGAACCAGTTCGACGGCGTCGAAGCGCCCAGTCAAATCCGGGGTGACGCCGACGACGATCCCGGCCCTGCCGTCAGCATCGACGCCAACGATGGCGACGACGCCGGAGCCGATTCCCTGCTTTGCTTCGTCGGCAAGCGATTTCAAATCTTTCATCTCGATTCCGGTCACGGTGCGCGCGGCGAACTTGACGCCGCCGACCTCGCGCGTCTGTCGGGCCCCCGCGTCGTCGCCGCCCATGGCCAGTTTTTTGCGCGCGTCACTTAACTCCCGCTCGAGTTTCCGGCGCTCATCGATCAAGCCGGCGAGTTTCGCCGCGGCGTCTTCGTCCGGCGTCTTCAGCAGCGCCGCCACCTCGTGAAGACGGCGCGTCTGGAGGTTCAGATGGCGCCGCGCCTCGACCGCGGTCTTGGCCTCGATGCGCCGCACGCCTGCTCCGACGGCCGATTCCGAGACGATCGTGATGAGACCGATATCGCCGGTGCGCGCGACATGCGTCCCGCCGCAGAGCTCGATCGAGAAGGGGACGGGTGCGGCGTCGCCGTTCTCGGGGGTCTGCGCAAAGCCCATTGAAACGACCCGGACCTCGTCTGCGTATTTTTCGCCAAAAAGGGCTCTTGCGCCTGCATTGATCGCGTCTTCGACGGCCATCAGGCGCGTAGCGACCGGCGCGTTCTCGAGGATCGTTTTGTTGGCGATGTCCTCGACCCGCGCGAGTTCCTCCGCCGAAATCGGTTTGGGATGAGCGAAGTCGAACCGTAGCCGGTCGTCGGAGACAAGCGATCCCTTCTGGGCGACGTGGTCGCCGAGGACGAGACGGAGAGACTCGTGCAGCAGATGAGTCGCTGAATGGTTGGCGCGGACGGCGGTTCTGCGCGCGTGATCGACGATCAATTCGACGGCGAGTCCCGCCTTGACTTCGCCGGCCTCGACAAAGGCGTCATGCACGAAAAGGTCGCCGAGCTTTTTGCGCGTGTCGCCAATCCGCACCCGCAGGTCTTTGGTCTGAAGAATGCCGGCGTCGCCGATCTGTCCGCCGGATTCGCCATAGAAAGGCGTTTGATTGAGAATGACCGAGCCGCTTTCGCCAGCGCGCAAGGCGTCGACCTCGACGCCGTCCTTGACCAAGGCGAGCACGACGCCTTCCGCCCGTTCGGCGTCATAGCCCAGAAAATCGGTGGCCCCGGTTTTCTCCTTGAGAGCGAACCAGATTCTTTCCGTTCCGGTCTCGCCGGAGCCTGACCATGATTTGCGGGCCTCGGCCCGCTGGCGCGCCATGGCGGTCTCGAAACCCTCGACGTCGACGTCAATGGCGCGCGCCCGCAAGGCGTCCTTGGTAAGGTCGAGCGGAAAGCCGTAAGTGTCGTAGAGCTTGAACGCGACATCGCCCGGCAATGCATCTCCCTGCGAGAGATCGCGGACGGCCTCGTCGAGGATCGACAGGCCGCGCGCGAGCGTTTCGCGAAAGCGGGTTTCTTCGAGGCGAAGGGTTTCGATGATAAGGGGTTCGGCCCGCAAAAGCTCGGGGTAGGCCTGACCCATCTGTTGCGAAAGCACCGGAACGAGCTTCCACATCAAAGGATCGGGGGCGCCCAGCATTTGCGCGTGCCGCATAGCCCGGCGCATGATGCGGCGAAGCACGTAGCCGCGCCCCTCGTTCGACGGCGAGACGCCATCGGCGACGAGAAAGGCGGAGGCGCGAAGGTGGTCGGCGATGACCCGGTGGCTCGCCTTTTGCGGGCCGTCGGGATCAACCCCGGTCGCGGCGCCGACCGCGATGATCAGCGCGCGCATCAGGTCGATGTCGAAATTGGATTGCACCCCCTGAAGGAGCGCAGCGATCCGTTCAAGCCCCATGCCCGTGTCGATCGACGGCTTTGGAAGGGCCACCCGTTCGCCGGGCGAGACCTGTTCAAACTGCATGAAGACGAGATTCCAGAATTCAAGGAATCGGTCGCCGTCTTCGTCGGCGCTCCCGGGCGGGCCGCCTTGCAGCTTGTCGCCCTGATCGTAGAAAATCTCCGAACAGGGGCCGCAGGGGCCGGTGTCGCCCATCGACCAGAAGTTGTCGGAAGTCGCTATCCGGATGATCCTCGAATCCGGAAAGCCCGCGATCTTCCGCCAGAGTTCGAAGGCCTCATCGTCATCATGATAGACGGTGACGAGCAGGCGGTCCTTCGAGAGCCCGAACTCTTGCGTGATCAGCTTCCAGGCGAGTTCGATCGCGAGCGGCTTGAAATAGTCGCCAAACGAAAAATTGCCGAGCATTTCGAAGAAAGTATTATGCCGTGCGGTGTAGCCGACATTGTCGAGATCATTATGTTTGCCCCCCGCGCGCACGCATTTTTGCGCCGTCGCCGCGCGGGAATAGGGCCGCTTTTCCTGGCCGGTGAACAGGTTCTTGAATTGAACCATGCCCGCGTTGGTGAACATCAACGTCGGGTCGTTCCGGGGAACCAACGACGACGATTGTACGATCTCATGGCCGTTTTTGGCAAAAAAGCTGAGAAACGCGGACCGGATCTCGTTGACGCCGTTCATTCATGATGTCCAGTTTTTGCCGATGTCCAGATTTTTGGCGGCGGCGCGATTGTCCATCTCGCAGGCGAATTCTAGAGCTGCGGCGTGCGCCCCGCGCCTTCACGTCTGAGTTAGCAGGTCTATTTCAAAAAACTTCCCGGTCAAGGCAAGATTAGTTTTGGGGCGCGAAAAGACCGATGTCGCAGCCATCCCGATCGGGGCCGCGACGCGCGTTTTCGTTCACTTGAGATTTCATTTGGGATTTCGCACGCGGGAGTCACGCGGACATGGACTTCAGGCGCCGAATTTCAAGCGCCTGACGCGTCATCGGACTCCTCGGCCTGGTCGAGGATCCGGTCCGCGATCAGGCCCGAGTTCTCCCGGATCGCCTGTTCGATGCGATCGGCGATCAACGGATTGGCCCGAAGGAAAGCCTTGGAGTTTTCGCGGCCCTGTCCAAGGCGTTGACTATCGTAGGAAAACCATGCGCCTGATTTCTCGACGATGCCCGCCTTCACGCCGAGATCGATGAGCTCGCCGGTCTTCGAGACGCCTTCTCCGTACATGATGTCGAATTCGACCTGCTTGAAGGGCGGCGCGACCTTGTTCTTGACGACCTTGACGCGGGTCTGGTTGCCGATGACTTCATCGTGGTCCTTGATCGAGCCGATCCTGCGGATATCGAGGCGGACGGACGCGTAAAACTTCAGCGCGTTGCCGCCGGTCGTCGTTTCGGGGCTGCCGTACATGACGCCGATCTTCATCCGGATCTGATTGATGAAAATGACCATCGTATGGGATCGCGAGATCGAAGCCGTAAGCTTGCGGAGCGCCTGGCTCATGAGCCGCGCCTGAAGCCCGGGCTGGCTGTCGCCCATCTCGCCTTCGATCTCCGCGCGGGGGGTCAGCGCCGCGACCGAATCGATGACGAGCACGTCGATGGCGCCGGAGCGAACCAGCGTGTCGGTGATTTCGAGCGCCTGTTCGCCGGTGTCGGGCTGAGAAACCAGAAGGTCTTCAAGGTTGACCCCGAGTTTTCGCGCGTAGACCGTGTCGAGCGCGTGCTCGGCGTCGACAAAGGCGCAAACCCCGCCTTTTTTCTGCGCTTCGGCGATCACATGCAACGTCATCGTGGTCTTGCCGGACGATTCGGGGCCATAAATCTCGATGACCCGGCCGCGCGGCAGGCCGCCGACTCCAAGGGCGATGTCGAGCCCGAGCGAGCCGGTCGGCACGGTTTCGATTTCGACGGCCTTCTGGTTCTTGCCAAGGCGCATGATCGAGCCTTTCCCAAAGGCTCTTTCGATCTGCGACAGGGCGGCGTCGAGCGCCTTGGTCTTGTCCACGGAAGTCCCTTCAACAAGGCGAAGCTTCGCTTGAGTCATTGATGTCATTCTTTCTGGCATGAGCGGGGCTGGTGCGCAACGGGAGCTGCGATGACGTTAAATGTACATGATTTGTTCTCATCCGCAAGCCGTTTCCGATCAAAAAATCCCGTTTGCGATCAAGCGGCGACAGTCCGCAACGGCGCGGCGCGCGACGCGCGGAACAGGCCGATCTGGCGCGGCAATTGCGACCAGGGGTCTCATCGCAATTCCCGGCAAGGCGCGGATTGAATGAAGTTTTACATGACGCCAGGGTCCTGCTCGACGGGCATTCACATCCTGCTTGAGGAAATCGGCCTCATCTTCGAGGCCTATGTCGTCAATCTGGTCAAAGGGGACCATCTCAAGCCCGACTATCTCGCCATCAACCCGCGCGGAACGATTCCGACATTGGTGCGGGACGACGGCGTGGCGCTGACCGATTTTGTCTCGATTGCGACATGGCTGGCGGAGGCTCATCCGCGCCGGAAGCTGTTGCCGCAGACTCCGGCCGCCGCCGAGGACGCAATGGCGAGTTTGAGGTTTTGCGCCGAGCATATTCACGGCGACGGCTTCCGTCGCGTCTTCACGCCCGAGCGCTACGCGTCAGACAAGGTCCCGCCCGACGCCGTCAAGGCGCAAGGCAGGGAGATCGTCGGCAAGGCGTTCGAAACCGTGAACGCGGACCTGACGGGCAAGGATTACATAGCGGGCGATTTCTCGATTGCGGACGCGGCGTTGTTTTACGTCGAGTTCTGGGCCGACAAGACCGGGTTGGCGCTGCCGCCGAACTGCCTCGCTCACTATCAGCTCATGCGGACGCGCCCCGCCGTGCGGCAGGTTCTGGCCGAGGAAGGCTATCGATGAGTCCGGCGTTTGCCGGAGGGATCCTGCCGGGGCGACAATGAACTTCCAGCATGACGACAGTCTGCCCAAAGATATTCGCGGCTATCATCGGCGCACGAAACATGCGCCGATGCGCTATGCGCTGGGACCGGCGTTTTTAGATTGGACATCGCAGCCCTCGCCCTATCGCCTGTTCGCGGGAAGCCGGCAGATCTCGCTGCCGCTTCTGCGCGCGGAGGGTACGCCGCACTTTCCCGAGGCGGCGCCGCGACCCGCGCCGCTTGATCTCGACGCGCTCGGGCTCTTCCTTGAACTCGCTTTCGGGATCAGCGCATGGAAGAGCGCGGAAGGATCGACCTGGGCGCTGCGCAACAATCCCTCGAGCGGAAACCTGCATCCGACGGAGGCCTATCTCGTTCTCGACGCGCTCGCCGGTCTGGGCGATCATGCAGGGCTCTACCATTACGCCCCGCTCGCCCACGCGCTGGAGGAACGGGCGAGTTACGCCGTCGCGGGTGTTTTGCCCCCTGGCGGCTTTTTGCTGGGACTGAGTTCGATTCCCTGGAGGGAGGCGTGGAAATACGGCGAGCGGGCCTTTCGCTATTGCCAGCTCGACGCAGGGCACGCGATCGGCGCGGCCGCACAGGCCGCCGCGGCGCTCGGCTGGCGAGCGAGCGTTCTGCCGGAACCCTCCGACGATGACGTCGCGGACCTCCTTGGCCTGAACCGGCCGGACGCCGCTCACCGGCGCGAAGCGGAGCATCCCGATCTCCTGCTTTGGATCTCGGCCGCGGACGCGCCGCCGGGCGCGCTTGACTGGCGAGCGCTGACCGCCGCGCCGCCCGTCTGGCGCGGGGCCGCTAATCAATTGAGCGAGGATCATGACGGCTGGCCGCTGGTTGATCTCGCGGTCCGGTTTTGCCGGAAATCGCGGGGCGGCGGAGAGGTTGAGAAGAACCCTTCTTCGGCGGCTCCACCCCTGCCGCCGCCTCCGGAGTTCGCGGGCGTGACCGCCGCCGCGGCGGCGCGGAGGCGGCGCAGCGCGCAACGATTCGACGGCAAGGCGGTCATGCCGCTTTGTCCCTTCCTTGGAATGCTGGGCGCCGTCATGCCGGGCGCCGGGCCGCTCATGAACGCTTTTCCCTGGACCGCCGGCCTGACCCTTGTCCTGTTCGTTCATCGCGTCGAGGGCGTCGAGCCCGGACTTTATGCATTGGAGCGCGGCGCGGAGGCCTCGGCAAGATTTCGCGCCGCCGCATCGTCCGATTTCGAGTGGACGCCCGCGGGTTTCGAAGCGCCGTTGTTCCGTTTGCGCGGGGGCTCGTTCGAAAAGGAAGCGACGCGCCTCTCGTGTCTCCAGGCCATCGCGGGCAAGGGCTGCTTCAGCCTCGCCATGATCGCCGATTTCGACAGGATTCTCGATCTTTGCGGCGATTTCGGCTACCGGCGCCTGCATTGGGAGGCGGGACTCATCGGGCAGGCGCTCTACCTCTGGGCGGCCGCCGCCGGTCTCGCTGGAACCGGCATCGGCTGCTTCTTCGACGACGAAGTTCACGCCTTGCTCGGCCTGCCTGAAACGAACGCGCCATTTCAGGACGTCTATCATTTTACCGTTGGCGCGCCGGTCGAGGACGCGCGCATTCTGACGCTTCCGCCCTATCCTGAAGAACGATGGCGATAAAAGCGCCCGCCGCGCGGCCGGAAGGCGGGGACGCAAGCAATTCTCGATACTTCAGGCGAGCAATTTCTCGATACTTCAGAACCGAAGCAGGGATCGCGAACGCGCGTCGAAGCCTGCGTTTCCTCGCTGGATCATATTCTACTCGATCGGATGACTTCATGCGATCGGAAAGGGCTCTCTCCGCATCGCCGGGAAGTCCCGGATCGCCGGCGCGCGAAGGGCGCATCGGAGACCGCCGCAAGACCAGCGGCCTTTCCTTTCAGCCGCTCCACTTGCCCGCCGCGGCCTCGTCTTTCGCTTCCGCCTCGACCCAACCGGATAAAAGTTTGTGATCCGACTCTTTTTTTGAATCGGCCGCACCGGCGCGAATCACGGCGAATTCGCCCGAGGGATCGTCGGTCAGATGCTGTTTTTTCCAGAAGGGCGCCCGAGTTTTCAAATAATCCATCAGGAAGGACGCAGCCGAGAAGGCCGCGTCGCGATGCGCGCTGGCCGTAGCGACAAGGACGATCGGCTCGCCCGCTTTGATGAGGCCGTGCCGGTGGACGACGATCGCGCCGGCGATGGGCCAGCGCGCGATCGCTTCATCGACAATGCGGCTGATTTCGGCTTCAGCCATGCCGGGGTAATATTCGATCTCGAGCGCGGCCAGCGCGCCGCCTTCGTCGCGGCAAAGGCCGGTGAAGGTCACGACGGCGCCAAGATCTGTGCGGCCGCTGATGAGCGCGGCGCTTTCAGCCGCCGCGTCGAAACTCTCCTGCTGGACCTTGACGATGGAGACGGCCGCCAAGCGCTATCCTCCCGTCATCGGCGGAAAGAACGCGATTTCGCGTGCCGAATCGAGAGCGGTCTCGTGATTGACGTGGGTTTTATCGACCGCCGCCCGGATGGTTTTGCGATGCTCGAAGGCGGCCGCGTAGGATTCGTTTCTTTCGCTGAGCCAGCCCATCAGATCGGCGACGGTGGCGACGCGCTCGGGAAGAGTGACGTCTTCTTCGGCTTTGCCGACCTTTTCGCGAACCGAGGCGAAATAGAGGATTTTCATGAATTTGTTCCGCTTCGTCAGGGGCGTGAGGCGTCACTCGTCGATGACGTGCCGCAACGCGGCCCGGAGATAATCCCATCCGGTGTAAATCGTCAGCAGTGCGGAAAGCCAGAACAGGGCGAGGCCGATGTTCGTCGTCCAGGGGAGCACGGCGTCGCCCGCGGGCCCCGCGATCAAAAAGCCCAGCGCGATGAGTTGCAGCGTCGTTTTCCATTTCGCGATCCGGCTGACCGGGAGCGAGACCTTGACCTCCGCCAGTTGCTCGCGCAATCCCGAGACAAGGATTTCCCGGCACAAGATGACGATCGCGGCGACCAGCGAGTAGCTCATGATCGTATGATCCGCCACGAGCATCAGCAGCACCGAGGAGACCAGCAGCTTGTCGGCGATCGGGTCGAGCATCTTGCCGAGGGCCGATTGCTGGGACAGCGCGCGGGCAAGATACCCGTCGAGAAAATCAGTGATTCCCGCGACGATGAAAAGGCCGAGCGCGACCCACCTCATCGACGGAAGTTCCGGCCAGAACAGGCAGCCGACCACGACAGGCACCGCGGCGACCCGGCCGTAAGTCAGGATATTGGGTACGCTCCAGGTCTGGCCCGAGCTCCTCGAAGTCGTCGTGATCGCCATGATTCGAGGGAACAGTCTCTGTGAGTTTGCGTCAAGTCTATAACGAAGTCCCTCGCCTAAAGCGATGGGGGAGGCCGAATTTGCCGGGACCGTCATTCATTCGCGGCCCTCATGGAAGAAATCATAGACAAGGCGCGCCACTGCGGCGTTAACTCCCGGAACCTTTTCCAGATCCGGCAGGGCCGCCCGGGAAATCGCTTTGGCGGTGCCGAAGGCGTGCAGAAGGGCGCGTTTGCGCGCCGGGCCAACGCCGGCGATCTCGTCGAGGGGGCTTTTGGTGAAATCTTTCTTGCGCCGGGCGCGGTGCGTTCCGATGGCGAACCGGTGCGCCTCGTCGCGAAGGCGCTGCACAAAATAAAGTGCCGGATCGCGCGGCGGAAGCCGAAATGGTTCGCGCCCGACGACGAAAAACGTCTCGCGGCCGGCGTTGCGGTCCGCGCCCTTGGCGATTGCGGCGACGGTGACCCCGCTCACGCCGAGTTCCGCGAGGATCGCGCGGGCGGCGTCGAATTGACCTTGGCCGCCGTCGATCAGGATGAGGTCCGGCCGTTGCGGAAACGCCTCCTGGCGTTCGTCGGGGTCGTCCTGCGGCTCGGATTCAAGATCCAGATCGGCGACGACCGGATGATCGGGCGGCGAGTCCAGACTCGTCGAAGCCTGACTTGTCAGAATCTGGCTCGTCAAAATCTGGCCGGCCTCGTCCTTGACCAGTCGCGCGAAGCGCCGCCGCAGCACCTCGCTCATCATTCCGTAATCGTCGCCGGGCGTCAGCGTCTCGCTCTTGATGTTGAAGGTGCGGTAATGGGATTTCATGAATCCCTCGGCGCCGGCGACGATCATCGCGCCCACGGCGTTTGTCCCCATGATATGCGAATTGTCGTAGACTTCGATCCGTCGCGGGGGCGCGCTCAAGCCGAAGGTCGAAGCGAGCGCGCCGAGAAGCTGCTCCTGCGACGCGGATTCCGAAAGCCTGCGGCTGAGCGCCTCGCGTCCGTTTTGCGCCGCATGTTCCACAAGCTCTTTTTTTTCGCCTCTCCGGGGCGCGGCGATTTCGATTTTCTCGCCGCACCGCTCCCTCAGCGCCTGTTCGAGCACGGCCCGGTTTTCGATGTCGTGAGACGTCAGGATCAAATGAGGCGGTGGTTTATCGGCGTAGAACTGCGCAAGAAAAGCGTCGAGCACCTCCGCTGGCGAAAGGCTTTTGTCGGCGCGCGGGAAATAGGCCCTGTTTCCCCAGTTCTGATAGGCGCGAAAAAAGAACGCCTCGATACAGAATTGCCCCGCCTGCTCGACGACGGCGAATACGTCGGCCTCGTCCACCGTCTTTGGATTGACGCCCTGGGCCCCCTGGATCGCCGACAGCGCGGCGATGCGATCGCGCAGCCGCGCGGCGCGTTCGAACTCCATCAGATCGGCGGCGTGCGTCATTTCCTGCGCCAGGCGTTCGCGCACGGCGCGGCTCTTGCCCGTCAGGAAATCGTGCGTCTCGCGCACGAGCGCGGCATAATCGGGCTCGCTGATTTCTCCGGTGCAGGGCGCCGAGCAGCGCTTGATCTGATAGAGCAGGCAAGGCCTTGTGCGGTTGTCGTAAAAACTGTCCGAGCAGGAGCGCAGGAGGAATGCGCGCTGCAGCGCGTTGAGAGTGCGGTTGACCGCCCAGACGCTTGCGAACGGGCCGAAATAATCGCCGTTCCGGTTGCGCGCGCCGCGATGCTTGGTGATCTGAGGCGCGGAATGATCCTTGGTGACGAGGATATAGGGAAACGACTTGTCGTCCCGCATCAGCACGTTGAAGCGGGGCTTCATCTGCTTGATGAAATTGGTTTCGAGCAGCAGCGCTTCCGTCTCGGTTGCGGTCGAGACGAACACCATCGACGCCGTCAGTCCGATCATCCGGGCGATGCGGTTGGTATGGCCGGACAGCCGCACGTAGCTCGCGATGCGCTTGCGGACGCTTTTCGCCTTGCCGACGTAAAGGACTTCGCCGTCGGCGGCGATCATGCGATAGACCCCCGGCCCCGCCGGGGCGTGGCGCAATTGGGCTCGGATGACGGAGGCGCCGCGGCGCAGGGAGGCGGGCGCAGCCCCGTCCTCGGGACCGATGTCCAGATCGGGACCGCCTTCGGCCTCATCCAGGCTTGCCTCCAGACATTCGTCTGCGCGATCGTCTGGGGCAGGGGCAGGGGCAGGCGCAGGCCGGGCGGCGTGTCCGGTCGTTTCGGGAGCATTGTCCGGGGGACGGGTCATGACGCAGATTTAGGCTGTCCGTCTTCCGGTGAAAAGTCTCTTTGACGCGAGGCTCGTCCTGACTTCTTGACGCGAGGCTTCTTGGCTTCGGCCGTGCGTCCAGTCCCCGCGCGGCCCGGCGACTTTTCCATTATAGCAATTGCAATTGTTCCCCCGCGCGCGGGGGAGGCATGAAGAGATCCGTGCGCAACGGCGTCCGGCTTTTCGCCAGTCCCAATCGAGAGGCGGCGATTTCGAAGCGGCGTCCGACCGTCCACGCATAGGGGCCGGCTCCGGTCATGCGTTTGCCGAAGGCGGGATCGTAGTCCTTGCCGCCCCGCGTCGAACGCACGAGAGACATGACATGCGAGAGCTTGCCGGGGAAATGCGCCAGAAGCCATTGCTTGAAAATGTCGCGCACCTCCAGCGGCAGACGCAGCATGACATAACCTGCCCCGCTTGCTCCCATCGCCTGGGCGCGGGTCAGGATGGCCTCGATTTCGGCGTCGTTGAGCGCCGGAATGATCGGCGCGACCATGACAGCCGTCGGAACGCCCGCCTGCGCCAGCCGCCTGATCGCTTCAAGGCGGCGCTCCGGAGCGCTCGCCCTTGGCTCCATCTTCCGCGCAAGCTCCTTGTCGAGAGTCGTGACCGAGAGGGCGACCTTGACCAGACCTTTTTCCGCCATCGGGCCGAGCAGATCGAGGTCGCGCAGGATGAGCGCGGATTTTGTGACGATGCCGACCGGATGGTTGGTCCTCGCCAGAACCTCGAGGATCCGCCGCATCACCTTGCGCGTGCGTTCGATCGGCTGGTAGGGATCGGTGTTCGTGCCGATGGCGATGGTCTTTGGCCGATAGTTTCGCGCCGACAATTCACGCTCCAGAAGCTCGGCGGCGTTGGTCTTGGCGAACAGGCGGGTTTCAAAATCGAGGCCCGGGGAGAGGCCCAGAAACGCGTGTATCGGCCGCGCGAAGCAATAACTGCAACCATGTTCGCATCCGCGATACGGATTGATCGAACGATCGAAGGAAATGTCGGGCGATTCGTTGCGGGTGATGATGGATTTGGCGCGTTCTTCGCTGACATGGGTTCGTAGCGGCGGCAGATCATCGGCTTCGCCCCAGCCATCGTCTTCGCGAAACCGCGCCTCGCTTTCAAAACGGCCGCTGGCGTTGGTGACGGCGCCGCGACCATGCAAAACTCTAAGGTCCGGCAAAACCGCAAGGTCCGGCAAAGCCGTAAGGTCCGGCAAAGCCGTAAGCTCCGCGAAAGCCGCCAGATCTGGCAAAGCTCGCGCGCCCGGAGATTCAGCAAAGGCGGCGGAGCTGAAATGCGCCTCTTTCGCGAATGTCGGCACGAAAAACTCCGCATAAGGGGTCATCGACTTATTAGAACAAATAGAGAACGTTACGAATTCGGTCAAGGAGTTTTTCATCCGATGGAGCTTAGACTTGCGTCGGGATATTGGCCGGAGCCTCGAAATCCTGCGATAAGGGGCGGTCTGGCCGATCGAAGCGGGGGGGTGAGAGACAATGGATGCAAGGATCGAAGCGTCTCCCGGCGTCGAGGCTGGTTCATCCGGCGCAGGGGCGCTCGACGAGGCGGCCGGCATACGGGCGCGCATTCTCGACAAGCTGACCTATTCCGTCGGCAAGGATCCGCTCGCCGCCAGCGCGCGCGACTGGTTCGTCGCGACGGCGCTCACCGTGCGCGACAAGATGGTGGAGCGCTGGATCGCGGGCGTCAACGAGACCAAGCGGACTGGGCGCAAGCGCGTCTATTATCTCAGCCTTGAGTTCCTGATCGGCCGTCTTCTGCTCGATGCGTTGACCAACATGGAGATGGTCGAACCAACGCGCGCCGCGCTCGCCGGGCTCGGCGTGGACCTCGAGGACTTGCGCGACGTCGAGCCTGACGCCGCGCTCGGCAACGGAGGTCTTGGGCGCCTCGCCGCCTGTTTCATGGAGAGCATGGCGACCCTCTCGATCGCCGCCTATGGCTATGGCATCCGTTACGATCATGGCCTGTTCCGCCAACGCATCAAGAACGGGCGTCAGCAGGAATATCCCGAGGACTGGCTGTCCTTCGGCAACCCTTGGGAATTCCAGCGGCCGGAAATCTATTACGAGATCGGCTTTGGCGGCCGTATCGAAGCAGAGCATCGGCAAGACGGAACGCTCAAGCATACCTGGCGCCCGGCCGAAACGGTGGAAGCGCTTGCCTATGACACTCCGATCCCGGGCTGGCGCGGCCGTCAGATCAACACTTTGCGGCTCTGGTCGGCGCGTTCGCCCGACCCGCTGCGCCTCGATAAATTCAACAGCGGCGATCATTTCGGCGCGCTGATGGATCAGGTGCGCGCCGAATCGATTTCGAAGGTGCTCTATCCAAGCGACTCGACGCCCGCCGGGGAAGAACTCCGGCTCCGCCAGGAATATTTTTTCGCGTCCGCCTCGCTGCAGGATCTCGTCAATCGGCACCTGCGCCAGAACGGGGATCTGCATTCGCTGCCGGACAAGGTCGCGATCCAGCTGAACGACACCCATCCGGCCATCGCGATCACAGAGTTGATGCGCATTCTCGTCGACTGGCGCAACCTTGGGTGGGCGGAGGCCTGGAACATCACAAGGGCGACGTTCAGCTACACCAATCATACGCTGCTGCCCGAAGCCCTCGAGACCTGGCCGGTGCCGTTGATGGAGCGGCTTTTGCCGCGCCACATGCAGATCATCTACCTCATCAACGCAATTCATCTCGATCAGTCGAGCAAGCTGCCCGGGTCTACCGGCGAGCGGCTCGCGGCGATTTCCCTCATCGAGGAGGGGCATGGCCGGCGCGTCCGCATGGGGCATCTCGCGTTTTTGGGATCGCATAAAATCAACGGCGTCTCAAAGCTCCATACGGACCTGATGAAAGAGACGGTGTTCCGCGAACTGGACCTGGTCTTGCCGGGAAAGATCACCAACAAGACGAATGGAATCACCTTCCGGCGCTGGCTGAAGGAGGCCAATCCCGGCCTGACCGCGCTCCTTATGGAGGTCGCCGGCGACCGCCTTCTCGACGACCCGATGCTGCTTGAGAAAGTGGCGCATGTCGCGGGCGACGCTTCGTTTCAGGAGCGCTATGCGGCGATACGCCTCGTCAACAAGGCCGCGCTCGCAAAGCTCGTGCGTCGCCAACTCGGAATCGACATCGATCCCGGCGCGTTGTTCGACGTCCAGATCAAGCGCATCCATGAGTACAAGCGGCAGATCCTCAATCTTCTGGAGACGATCGCAGTCTATGACGCGATCCGCGCCGAGCCCATGCGGGATTGGATTCCAAGGGTCAAGATTTTCGCCGGCAAGGCGGCCGCGAGCTATACGACGGCGAAACTGACCATTCAACTCGCCAACGACGTCGCAAGGATCGTCAATTCGGACCCCACGGTGAGGGATCTCCTGAAGGTTGTGTTCCTGCCGAACTACAATGTCAGTCTCGCCGAAAAGATCATTCCGGCGGCGGACCTGTCCGAGCAGATTTCAACGGCCGGCATGGAGGCCTCCGGCACCGGCAACATGAAATTCGCGTTGAACGGCGCGCTCACCATCGGCACGCTCGATGGCGCCAATGTCGAAATCCGCGACAGGGTCGGAGCTGAGAATATTTTTATATTCGGCCTCACCGCCGATGAAGTCGAGGCGCGCCGGCGTCACCAGGGCATCGACGGGCGCGAGGCGATCGCGCGTTCGCCAAAGCTCGCGGAAGTGCTGGAAGCCGTCGCCTCGGGCGTCTTCTCGCCGGAAGAGCCAGACCGCTACCGGGGACTGGCGGACGCTTTGACCCATCACGACTACTTCATGGTCACGGCTGATTTCGAGAGCTATTTCGAGACGCAGCGCGCGGTGTTCCGACGGTGGCGGGATAAGCCGGCCTGGTGGAGATCGGCGGCGCTCAACACAGCGAATATGGGCTGGTTCTCCTCCGACCGGACGATCGCGGAATACGCGCAGGACATCTGGAATGTTCCGGTCCGGCAGCCGGGAAACGGCTGAAATGGGCGCAACCGGCGTCGATGCCGGACCCTCCGCCAATACGACCTGGCGCGTCGGCGCCGTCGACGCCGAAGCCCTGCTGAGCGGCCGGCATCCAGATCCCTTTTCGGTGCTTGGCCCGCATCAGACGCCGGCGGGCGTCGCCATCCGCGCGTTCGCGCCTTATGCCGAACGCCTCAGCGCGCTCGTCGAGGATGGAGCGACGATTATTCTGACCGGGAGTGGCGGCGGTTTTTTCGAGGGCCTCGCCCCTGGCCGAACGGGCCGTTTCCGCTATCGATTGAGGGCGGAGAACGCGGGCGGAACCTGGGATTATGAAGACCCCTATGCATTAGGCGCCGTGCTCGGGGAAATCGACGACTATCTTTTTGTGCAAGGCGCTCATCGCGAGATCTACAACAGGCTTGGCGCCCACCCTATGCGTTTCGAGGGGATCGAGGGGACGCATTTCGCCGTCTGGGCGCCGCGTGCGCTGCGGGTCTGGGTGGTCGGCTCCTTCAACGGCTGGGACGGCCGTTCGCATCAGATGCGCAAACGAATCGATTCCGGGCTCTGGGAAATTTTCGCCCCCGGAGTCGGCGAAGGCGCCGTCTACAAATATGAAATCGTCTCGCGCGACGGGCGCCTCCTGCCGCTCAAGGCCGACCCTGTCGGATTCGCCGGCGAAATGCGCCCCTCCACGGGTTCCATCGTCGCGCAAACCGAACATTTCGTCTGGTCGGATCTGGCATTTTCCGAACGCGCGAAAGCGTCCGATCCGCGGCGCTCGCCGATGAGCATCTACGAGGTCCATCTCGGCTCCTGGCGGCGGTGCCCGGGCGGCCGCTTTTTGTCCTACGACGAACTCGCCGTACAGCTTGTCCCCTACGCGGCCGACCTTGGCTTCACGCATCTGGAGCTTCTTCCCGTTTCAGAACATCCTCTCGACGAATCGTGGGGCTACCAGCCGATCGGGCTGTTCGCGCCGACGAGCCGGTTTGGCGATCCGTCCGGTTTCGCCCGTTTTGTGGACCGGGCTCATGCGGCTGGACTTGGCGTGATTCTCGACTGGGTTCCGGCGCATTTTCCGACCGACGCGCACGGCCTCGCCAAGTTCGACGGCGAGACGCTCTACGAGCATTCGGATCCGCGCCGGGGCTACCACCCGGACTGGAACACCGCGGTCTATGATTTCGGTCGCCCCGAGGTGATGTCGACTCTGGCCGCGAACGCGCTGTTCTGGTTCGATCGCTATCATATCGATGGGTTGCGCGTCGACGCGGTGGCTTCCATGCTCTATCTCGACTATTCCCGCAAAGAGGGCGAATGGGCGCCAAACCCCGACGGGAGCAACGACAACAAGGACGCCGTCGCCTTTCTTAGAAGAGTCAATGAACTCGTCTATGGCTTGCATCCAGGCGCGTTCACCGTTGCGGAAGAGTCGACGGCCTGGTCGGGGGTCTCGGCGCCGACCAGCGCGGGCGGCCTCGGCTTCGGGTTCAAATGGAACATGGGGTTCATGCACGATACTCTGGAGTATATGGCGCTCGACCCCGTGCATCGCCGCTGGCGTCACGACAAGCTGACGTTCGGCCTGCTTTACGCTTTTTCGGAAAACTTCGTGCTGCCGCTCAGCCACGATGAGGTCGTGCACGGCAAAGGCTCGCTTTGGCAAAAAATGTCGGGCGACGACTGGCGAAAGTTCGCCAACCTGCGCGCCTATTACGGGTTCATGTGGGCGCATCCCGGCAAGAAGCTTTTGTTCATGGGGCAGGAATTCGCGCAGCGCCGCGAATGGAGCGAGGCGCGCGAACTCGACTGGGATCTTTTGCAATCGCCTGCGCATCGGGGCGTGCAGAGATTGATCCGCGACTTGAATCATCTGCATCGAACGCAGCCCGCGCTCCACGCCCGCGATTGCGAGCCCGAAGGCTTCCGCTGGATCGTCGCGGATGATCAGGAGCAGTCGGTCGCGGCCTTTGTCCGGTTTGGCGCGGCGGGCGACCCGCCTGTCGTCATGGTCGCCAATTTCACGCCGGAGCCTCGCCGCGCCTACAGGCTTGGACTGCCGCGGCCGGGAGGATGGCGCGAGATCCTCAACACGGACGCGGATGTTTACGGGGGATCGGGAATGGGAAATCTTGGCGGTGTCACCGCGGCCTCTGACGCGTTGCATGGCTTTCCGGCATCGGCCGAACTGACCCTGCCGCCACTATCGACGCTGTATTTCACGCCTGCGGACGAGCCGTCCGCAGAGACGACGATCCTTGCTCGAGGGATGCCGGCATGAGGCTCAGCGCTCCGATCGGCCGGCAAGCGATGGCCTTTGTTCTTGCGGGCGGACGCGGCAGCCGCCTGATGGAGCTCACGGACCGCCGCGCGAAGCCCGCGGTCTATTTTGGCGGCAAGTCCCGGATCATCGACTTCGCGCTTTCGAATGCGTTGAATTCGGGGATCCGCCGCATCGGCGTCGCGACTCAATACAAGGCCCACAGCCTCATCGGCCACCTGCATCGCGGCTGGAATTTTTTCCGGCCCGGCAGCAATGAGAGTTTCGATATCCTGCCCGCGAGCCAGAGGGTTTCGGAAACCCAATGGTACGCCGGCACCGCCGACGCGGTCTATCAGAACATCGACATCATCCGCGACCATGCGCCAAAATACATGGTGATTCTCGCGGGCGACCACATCTACAAGATGGACTACGAGATGATGCTGCAACAGCATGTCGACACGGGCGCCGACGCGACGATCGGATGCCTCGAGGCGCCGCGCTCCGAGGCCAGCGGCTTTGGCGTCATGCATGTCGACGAGAAAGACCGGATCATCGCCTTCGTCGAGAAGCCGAAGGATCCGCCGCCGATGCCGGGCTTTCCAGACCTGTCTCTGGTCTCGATGGGCATTTATGTGTTCGAGACGAAATTCCTGTTCGATCAGCTCGAACGCGACGCCGCCGATCCTCATTCAAGCCGCGATTTCGGCAAGGACATCATCCCGCATGTGGTCCAGAACGGCATTGCGGTCGCGCATCATTTCGCGCGATCCTGCGTGCGCTCGGCAAACGACGGCGAGGCCGTCTACTGGCGCGATGTTGGCACTGTCGACGCCTATTGGGAAGCCAATATCGACTTGACCGACGTCGTTCCCGATCTCGATCTCTTCGATCGCGAATGGCCGATCTGGACCGACGGGGCGGTGACGCCGCCCGCGAAATTCGTGCACGACGAAGATGGCAGACGCGGCATGGCGATCTCGTCTCTGGTCTCCGGCGGGTGCATCATTTCCGGCGCGAAGGTCAGGCGCTCGCTCCTGTTCACCGGCGTGCGGGCCAATTCCTATTGCGACATCGAGAACGCCGTCATTCTGCCCTATGTCGATATCGGCCGCTCCGCGCGCCTCAAGAATGTCGTCATCGACCGCGGCGTCAAGATCCCGGAAGGGCTCGTCGTCGGCGAGGATCCAAAGCTCGACGCCGCGCGATTCCGGCTGACCGAAAAGGGGATCTGCCTGATCACGCAACAGATGATAGATCGGCTCGGCGCATGAGCGCGATCAAGGTTCTCTCCGTCGCTCCGGAAATATTTCCGCTGGTGAAAACCGGCGGATTGGCGGATGTCGCGGGCGCGCTCCCGCGCGCGCTGGAAGCGGAAGACGTTCATGTCGCGACCCTCGTTCCGGGTTATCCGGCCGTCATGGCGGCGATTGATCGCGCGGAGCCCGTCCTCAAGGCGCCAAAGCTTTTTGGCGGCGAGGCGCGCGTGCTTCGGGCCTATGCCGGCGAGCTTGATCTGTTCGTGCTCGACGCGCCGCATCTCTTCAAGCGGCAGGGCGGACCCTACGTCGGGCCAGACGGGCGTGACTGGCCCGACAATGCGCAACGTTTCGCCGCTCTGGGACAAACCGCGGCGCAAATCGGCCTCGGCCTCGCGGGAAATTTTCAGCCGGACGTCGTTCATGCGCATGACTGGCAGGCGGGGCTGGCCGCCGCCTATCTCAACTATGAGTCCAGGTCGCGTCCGGGAACGGTGATCACGATCCACAATCTCGCGTTCCAGGGTCAGTTCCCGGCCGATGTTTTTCCTTCGCTCGGTCTGCCGCCGCAGGCCTTCCATATCGACGGCGTCGAATATTACGGGATGGTTGGTTATCTGAAGGCGGGGCTGTTGCTGTCTGACAGGATCACCACCGTATCGCCAACCTACGCCATGGAGATCAGGGCGCCGGAAGCCGGGATGGGGCTCGATGGCCTGCTGCGCGCCAGGTCCGGGGCGATCACCGGCATTTTGAACGGGATCGACGTTGACGTGTGGAACCCGGAAACCGACCCGTTGATCGCAAAAAACTACACGCTGGAGACACTGGCGCAACGGCGCGTCAACAAGGTCGCCCTGCAGGAAGATTTCGGCCTCGAAACCGATTCTGACGCCCTGCTCATCGGCGTCGTCAGCCGCCTCTCGTGGCAGAAAGGCCTCGATCTTCTCCTCGCCAACCTCGACGTCCTGCCGCGCATCGGCGCGCAGCTTGTGTTGCTGGCGTCGGGCGACCCGGCGCTCGAGGAAGGCTTTCGCGCCGCCGCTGCCGCGCAGCCGGGAAGGGTCGGCGCCGTCATCGGCTACAACGAGCGCGTCGCGCATCAGACCCAGGCGGGCGCCGACGCGCTCGTGATCCCTTCGCGGTTCGAGCCCTGCGGCCTGACCCAACTCTGCGCGATGCGCTATGGCGCGATCCCCATCGCGGCCCGCGCCGGCGGCCTCGCCGACACGATCATCGACGCCAACGAGATGGCGCTGGCTTCGGGGGTCGGCTCCGGGCTTCTGTTTTCGCCTGTCACCGGCGAAATGCTGTGCGCCGCGCTGGAACGCGCCGCGCGGCTCTGGGTGCAGCCCGAGGCGTGGGCGCGGCTCATCGAAAACAGCATGACGACCGATGTCTCGTGGCGCAGGCCCGCGGCGGCCTATGCGAAATTATACAGGGATCTTATCGCCGAACGTTGAAGGTAATTTGGGAAACGCCATGATCGCCGCCATCGCAACGACGCCCTTTGAGGGCCAGAAGCCCGGCACCTCCGGACTGCGCAAGAAGACGCCCGTATTTCAGCAGCCGCGCTATCTTGAAAACTTTGTGCAGGCGATCATGGATTGCCTTGAAGGTTTCGAGGGCGCGACCCTGGTCGTCGGCGGCGACGGCCGCTACTTCAACCGCGAGGCGATCCAGATCGTTCTGAAGATCGCGCTGGCGAACGGGTTCGGCCGCATTCTCGTCGGGCAGGGCGGCGTCCTTTCGACTCCGGCCGCCTCGAACCTCATCCGCAAAAATCGCGCGTTCGGGGGAATCGTGCTGAGCGCCAGCCATAATCCAGGCGGACCGGATGGCGATTTCGGCATCAAATACAATGTCGGCAACGGCGGCCCGGCGCCGGAAAAACTGACCGACGCGATCTACGAGCGGACCAAGACCATCGCGCATTACAAGATCCTGGAGGCGCCCGACGTCGATGTCGACACATTGGGAACCGTCCGGCTTGGCGGCGGCGAGATCGAAGTGATCGACCCTGTTTCCGACTACGCGGAACTGATGCGGGGGCTGTTCGACTTCGAGCGCATCGCCGCGTTGTTCAGAAGCGGCTTCCGCCTCAGGTTCGACGCCATGTCCGCCGTCACCGGCCCCTATGCGATTCGCATCTTCGAGGAGCTTCTGGGAGCGGGCGCCGGCACGGTGATGAACGGAACGCCGCTGCCTGATTTCGGCGGCCATCATCCGGACCCCAATCTCGTCCATTGCAAACATCTCCTTGACCTTGCGATGACGCCGGACGGACCCGATCTTTGCGCCGCCTCGGACGGCGACGGCGACCGCAATCTCATCATCGGGCGCGGCCAGTTCGCCACCCCCTCGGACAGCCTCGCCATCCTCGCCGCAAACGCGCGCCTTGCGCCCGGCTACGCTGGCGGAATCGCCGGAATCGCCCGCTCGATGCCGACGAGCCGGGCCGCCGACCGGGTGGCGCAAGGGCTCGGGGTCAAGCTCTACGAGACGCCGACGGGCTGGAAGTTTTTCGGCAATCTGCTCGACGCGGGCCTCGCCACGATCTGCGGCGAGGAAAGCGCCGGCACCGGCTCCAATCATGTGCGCGAGAAGGACGGGCTGTGGGCGGTCCTGTTGTGGCTCAACATTCTTGCGGCGCGAGGCGAGAGCGTCAAAGCCGTCGTCGTGAGCCATTGGGCGCGCTACGGGCGCAATTATTATTCGCGGCACGATTACGAGGAGGTGGCGTCGGACGGCGCCAATGCGCTCGTCAAGGCGTTGCGTGAGGGCCTGCCGGCTTTCAAGGGAAAGCGCTTCGGCGGGCTCGCGATCGCGAGCGCCGATGATTTTTCCTACCACGATCCGGTGGACGGCTCGGACTCGACGCATCAGGGCGTGCGGCTGCATTTCGAAGACGGCGCCCGCATCGTCTACCGGCTTTCGGGCACCGGAACGGAGGGCGCGACATTGCGGGTCTATATCGAGCGCTTCGAGCCTGATCCGGCGGGCCAAAATCTGGAGACCCAGGAGGCGCTCGCCGAGCTCATCGCGCTGTCGCGCGAGATCGCGCAGATCGAACGCTACACCGGCCGCGCGGCCCCCTCGGTGATCACCTGAGCAACGCCGGCGCGCAAGGATCGCGGCGCCTGACGCCGGGACGGCCGGAGCCGCTTGGCGCAGTCGTCGAGGGCGACGGAATCAACGTCGCCGTCGCGTCAGGCTCGGCGCAGGCGATTTTCGTTTGCCTGTTCGACGCGGACGATCAGGAAGTTGAGCGGTTTCGACTGCCGGGCCGCACGGGCGACGTCTTCCATGGCCATGTCGCGGGCGTCGGCGTCGGGGCGCGCTACGGATTGCGCGCCCAGGGCGTTTTCGATCCGGCGGCGGGACAGCGGTTTAATCCGGCCAAACTGCTTGTCGATCCGCTCGCAACCCGTCTCGACCGGCCGTTCAGGCTCGACGCCAGCCTCTTCGATGCGCGCATTCATGGCGCCGCCGAGGATCATGTGGACAGCGCGGCCGTCGCGCCCAAGGCGATCGTCGAGGCGGCGCCCCCGTTCCGCGCGCCCCGGCGCGCCAGCGTCGAATGGCGCGACCTCGTCATCTATGAGATGCAGGTGCGCGGCTTCACCGCGCTCTGCGATGATGTCCCGGCCGGCCTCCGCGGTACGTTCGCCGGGCTCGGGCATCCTGCGTCCATCGCCCACCTGACGAGGCTCGGAATCACGGCTGTCGAACTGCTTCCGGCCGCGGCCTGGATCGACGAACGGCATTTGCCGCCGCTCGGTCTGGCGAACTCCTGGGGCTACAATCCCATCGCTCTGCTTGCGCCCGATCCGAGACTGGCGCCGGGCGGATTTGACGAGGTCCGCGCCGCCGTCGAGGCTCTGCAGGGCGCGGGAATCGCGGTTCTCCTCGACGTGGTCCTGAACCATACCGGCGAAAGCGATGAGCTTGGTCCCACATTGTCGCTGCGCGGCCTCGACAATTCCGGATATTACCGGCTCCAGGACAACGACAAAGCCCGTTATGTCAATGACGCCGGATGCGGCGACGTGCTGGCGCTGGAGCGTCCACAGGCGCTCCGGCTGGCGCTCGACGCGCTGCGGGCATGGGCCTGCCGCGCAGGCGTCGACGGATTTCGCTACGATCTCGCAACCGTGCTGGCCCGGCGCGGCGACGGCTTTGATCCAGACCATCCGCTGCTCGCCGCGATCGCGCAGGATCCCTGGCTGCGCGATCTGATCCACATCGCGGAGCCCTGGGACATGGGTCCTGGCGGCTATCAGCTTGGCGCATTCCCGTCCGCGTGGGGCGAGTGGAATGATCGCGCGCGGGACACATTCCGCCGCTTCTGGCGCGGCGACGAGGGGCTGCGCGGCGATCTCGCCTCCCGGCTTGCCGGGTCCGCGGATATCTTCGCGGGCCGCAACCGCAAGCTGTCGCGCTCGATCAATTTCATCACCGCGCACGACGGCTTCACCCTTGCCGATCTTGTCGCCTACACGCGAAAGCGCAACGAAGCGAACGGGGAGTTCAACCGCGATGGGACCGACGACAACCTGTCCTGGAACTGCGGCGCGGAAGGCGAGACCCCGGACGCCGCCGTCAACGCGAGGCGGCAAGCCGATGCGCGGTCGCTTCTGACGACGCTGCTCGCCGCGCGCGGGACGCCCATGCTCGGAATGGGGGACGAACTTGGCCGCACGCAGAAGGGCAACAACAACGCCTATGCCCAGGACAATCCTCTCTCGTGGATCGACTGGTCCAGCGTCGACGAACAGCTGATCGAATTTTCCGCGCGGCTGATCCGGCTGCGCCGCGCGACAGGCGCCTTGAGCGCGGAGACGCCTCTCACCGGCGCGCCGGTCGATGCGACGGGGATCCCCGATGTCGAATGGCTGAACGCCGACGGCGAACCGCTCCGCATCGAGGATTGGGGGGATCGCGGCGCGAGGACGTTGGCGGCGGTCTTCTACGATGAAGGCGCCGGGGATTTGCGCGCGCCGGGCCGGGCGGCGGTTTTTATCAACGGGAGCGGCGTCCCGGCGCTGTGGCGGGTTCCTCATCCGCGGGACCAGCATGTCTGGTGTCTCGAGATCGATTCATCGCAACCGGCCAGAGTCGCGACTGAACTGGAAGAAGATCGGCTGATTGTGGCCGCGAGAGCTGTCGTGATTCTCGCCGAGCGTTTCAGCCCTTCTCCAGCGCGCCGCGCAGAAGTCCCGGACCATGTGCTTGACGCGCTCGCCTCCGCAGCGGGCGTCGCCCTCGACTGGTTCGACGTGGACGGGAAGCGTCACCTCGTTCCGGCGGACGCGAAACGCGCAATTTTGTCGGGCCTCGGCCTGCCAGCGTTCTCGGTCTCGGACGCGCGCGCGAGCCTTGTCGTTTTGGCCGAAGAAAGGGAGCTGCGGCCGCTCCCGGTCGCGCTCGCTCTCATCGAGGGGAGACGCCAGGCGATCCGGCTTGGCGGGCGTCTCGCCGATCTTGAAAAGCCGGCCGTGCTGACGATCGAGCTTGACGACGGATCGTCTCGCCGGATCGTGATTGCGCCGGGCGACGGGCGTCATCTCGAAATCGCCGCGGCTGACGGACGTAAGGCGAACGTTCGCGATGTCGTTCTCCCCATGCTGCCGGCCGGCCGCCATCGCATCCGTTCCGACGAGGCGCCGGACTCCCTGTCCCATGTCGCAGTGTCGCCGGAAACGGCGCACCTTCCGGACATTCTGCACCATGAAAAAGTCTTCGGACTGACCGCGCAGCTCTACAGTCTGAGAAGGGACGGGGATCAGGGGATTGGCGACTTCACCACCTTGAAGATCCTCGCCGGAGCAGCGGCGGGCGCCGGCGCGGCGATGGTCGGGATCAACCCGCTTCATGCGCTTTTCCCAAGAGAGCCTGATCGGGCGAGTCCTTATCATCCATCAGACCGGCGGTTCCTGAATCCGCTCGCCATCGATCTCTTTGACCTTCCAGATGAGCTTTTGCCGGATCCTGTTCGCGCCGACCTCCGCCGCGCGGAGCCCGAGGCCGCCCGGCTCTCGGCGCTGGGCTGCGTCGATTACAGGGCCGTCAACGCGCTCAAAGATGCAATTTTACGGCGGCTCCATTCGGTCTTCCGCGAACGCGCCGGAAACGCTCCCTCCGACCGGCTTGTGGAAGATTATCGCCGATTTGTGGAGGCCGGAGGAGACCGGCTTCGGCGCTTTGCGATTTTTTCTGCGATCGAGGACTTCGTCGGCGGCCCGCTCGATAAGTTTCCCTCCGCGCTGAAATCGCCCGATGCTCCGGCTGTCGCGGCTTTCGCGGCGGCGCACGAGGACGCTGTCGACCGGGCGATGTTCGCTCAATGGCTCGCTGACCGCCAATTCGCCGCCGCGGCGCAATCCGCCCGTTTTGCAGGACTTGCTCTGACTTTTTTCAGGGACCTGGCGGTCGGCTGCGCGCCCGATGGCGCCGAGGCCTGGGCGCAGGCGCATCTGCTGATGCGCGGGCTGTCGATCGGCGCTCCGCCCGATCCGCTGGGTCCGAATGGCCAGGTCTGGAATCTGCCGCCAGCAAATCCGCGGATGCTCTTGCGGGACGGTTTCGACTCGTTCGGCGCGCTCATTCGCGCCAACATGACTTACGCGGGGGTCTTGCGCATCGATCATGTACTGGGTCTGAAGCGCCTGTTTCTGGTTCCCGACGGCGCGGAGGGAAAGGACGGTGCGTATTTAAGCTATCCGTTCGAGAATCTTCTGGGTCAGGTTGCGCTTGAGAGCACGCGCGCGCAAACGGCGGTCGTCGGCGAGGATCTCGGGACGGTTCCTGAAGGATTGCGTGACCAACTCGCGCGGGCCAATATCCTGTCCTATCGGGTGATGCGTTTCGAGCGCGAAGGAAAGTCGTATATTCCGCCCGACCGCTATCCGCATCTCGCCGCCGCCTGCGTCGCGACGCACGACCTTCCGCCGCTCGCCGGCTGGTGGGCGGGCGTTGACCTTGCCGAGTCAAACGACCTCGGGCTGCTGTCCGAGCCTTTAGCGGCGCAGGCAAGCCGGCGCGTCGAAAAAACAGAATTGCTGGAAGCGCTCGCCGATGTCGCGCCGCCGGGGAATATCGCGGATCCCGACGCCCCGTTGAGCGTCCCGGCGGCATGCGCGGTCCACGACTATATCGCCAGATCGAACGCGCTGATCGCTCTCGTCCAGGTCGACGATCTTGCCTTCGAAACCCGCCCCGTCAATCTTCCGGGAACCGACAGGGAACGGCCCAACTGGCGCCGCAAACTCATGGCGCCGCTGAAAACCCTGCTTTCATCGGAACGGGCGCTTGCGATATTAGAGGTGGTGCGGAATGCGCGACGAGGCCGCAATGATTGAACGAGCCTTGATTTTCACGCGCCCGATGCGAACTCCGGCTTGCTCCCCATTCGGCTTTTCTGCGAGCGATCGTCGTCATCAGCGGCGGCGTCGGCGACCTCGTGCAACGTATCCTGCGCCGCGCTTTTGACGCGGCCATATTGCTGGATCGCGATGTCCGAGGCGGCGCGTCTTGCGCTGTCGCTTACGCCGCCAAGATAATCGCTTTCGGTCCGTGTGACCGGCAGCGCCGCTCCGATCGCGGCGCCGGCTGCGACGCCAAGAGCCGCGATGACGAACGGCTGCTCCTCGATGATGTCCGACAACGAGCGCTTCACGTCAGCGAAAGACGAGCGGGCCCCGCCGATCTGATCCTTGGCGTAACGCGCGCCCGACGACAGATAATCGCGCGTCGTCTCGGTCGCCTGTTCCGCGGCGCCGCTGATGTGGTCGGCGACATCGCCGGCCCGGTCCTTGATATCCACGGCCCTGTCGCCAAGCGACGAGACGAGATCCGAAACTTTTTCGGCGGCCTTCTCCATCGGTTTGACGAGTTTCTCCTTGAAATCGCCGACGCCTGATCCGGCGGATGTTCGTCCGCCATGGGATTTGCGATGGCGTTCGCCGGCAGGCAATAACAACATCGCCGCGCCGAATCCGATCAATGCTACGGCGACAGGATTTTCCCGCGCTGCTTGTAGAATGCCATTCATGAGAGCCTCGCCGCCTTTTCCGCTATTCCACATCAGTTCGCTGACAAGTGGTCCAGGTGAGAGATTGTCTTTGAGTTTATCGACAGAAGATTGGAGGCGCGCACGCGCGCGTTCCGCGTCACGTTCGCTCTGCGCGACGACGTCGCTGATGTCCGTCATCACAACTGCCCCTTCACGACAACTGCCCCTTGACGACGTTTGCATCCTTGACGACCTGCCTGATCGTTCGTTCTGGCGCCAGTGTCACGGCTTTGCCAGCACGCCAGGCCGCTGAGAAAACAGCACCGCCGATTAAAGCTGCGCCAAGACCCACCGCCAGCTCCGCAAAATCGGCGCGAAACTTCAGGACGACGAGCCAGTCGACAAGAGCCTGCAGCAACAGAAACAACGCGACGGCCATCAGTACGGCGGAAACGACAAAGCTCGCGACGATACGGATGAGCTTATCGACCATCTCCCGCACTTCGCTTCGCGCCAGCCGGAACTCGCTCTGCACCAGATCCGCCGCATGGGTCGCAACCTCGACAAAAAGCTCCGGCGTCGAGGGACGGCGAACCCTCTCATCCATGATTCAAATCCCGCGCATGGTTCAAATCCCGCGGCCGGGAATTTGCCGTCGCGCGGCTAAAATCGCCGGAGCCTGACTTGAGAAGGCGCGACAACATAAAGCCGACGATAACGCTTCCTCCGAAGAAAGCGACCGGCTCGGTCCGGGCCAGAGAACTCACCGAAGCGACGATGTCTTCGATTTTCTGATCCTCAAGGTCCTTCGACATTTGCTCGACCTTGGTCGCCGCGTTGCGGATGACGTTGGCGAGACTAGGGCTTTCGCCGCCAAGGCGGTCGGCAGCTTCCTGCGCCGCCTGCGCCGCGCTTCCGACGCTTCGCAAGCCATAGGTCTTTTGCTGCTCCGCGAAATTCATCAACCCCTCTCGCATCCTGGATCCGCTCTGAGGCAATACATGCTTTCGCGAATCCGGAGCGGCTCCAGCAGTTTTGCGGCTCGCTTGCGGAAAATCGGTTGAAGGCTTGCCGAAAGCTGCCGACCGACCGGACGACGCCGATGGACGAGACATGGAAGGCGATTGAGACATTTGGGCTCCTGCCGCTACGCGTATTAAACAGGTTCAGCCGGGTTTTGTTCCTAAGCAAGTCGCCATCAAAGCTTAAGCAAACTCGCAGGACCGCTGCGCCGACTGTGAATTCGCCGCTTTAGTCGCTGCGCGGCGCCAGTCCGCGGCTCAGCATTCCCATGAACAGGCCGAAGGAAAACGCGATCGTTACGGCGACGAGAGGGTTACGCTCGATTGTAGACTCGAGTTCAGCGCCGATGCCGTTGATACGATCTTGAGCATCCTCTGTTGTGTCAGACAATTTCCGGCGGGCGTTGCCGACGGTGCCCATGACAGTATCGGTCGTCTCCGCCGCCTGCTTGCTGACGAGATCAGTCACGGTGATGGTAAGTTTTGCGATCTCATCGCGGAGAGAGGCAAGATCGCCCGGGACTTCTTGGATGGCTTCGTTGATCGACTTTATCGCGGACATGTGCGCTCCAATGAGGTTATATCTGAAGCGGCGACAGGGGCCTCGCTTCTTCTACTGGGCTTAGCAACGCCGCAATATTGGACAAGTTCCTCATTCGACGGCGCCGCGCTCGCGGCTGGGAAGACAGGAGCGGCTGGGAAGACAGGATAGGAAGGCGCGCAATGCCCGACGCTTGGTGGAAGACGGCTGTCGTTTACCAGATCTATCCACGGTCGTTTCAGGACTCGAACGGCGATGGAATCGGGGATCTTGAAGGAATCCGGTCACGGCTCGACTACCTCGTCTGGCTCGGCGTCGACGCCATCTGGATTTCGCCGTTCTACCCCTCGCCAATGCACGATTTCGGATATGACGTCGCGGATTATTGCGATGTCGATCCGATCTTCGGATCGCTCGCCGCCTTTGACCGGCTCGCGGCGGACGCCCATGGGCGGGGGATCAAGATCATTCTCGATCTCGTCCCCAATCATACGTCTTCGTCGCACGCCTGGTTCATGGAGAGCCGCGGCTCCCGCGATAATCCAAGGCGGGGCTGGTATATCTGGCGCGACCCTGGGCCAAATGGAGGGCCGCCGAACAATTGGATCAGCAATTTTGGCGGGCCGGCGTGGACCTTCGATGACGCGACAGGGCAATATTATTATCACGCCTATCTGCCGACGCAGCCGGATCTCAACTGGCGAAACCCGCAGGTGCGGGAGGCCATGCATGAGGTGATGCGGTTCTGGCTGAAGCGCGGGGTCGATGGTTTTAGAGTCGACGTCATCTGGCATCTGATGAAGGACGAACTCCTGCGCGACAATCCGCCCAATCCCGCCTGGACGCCCAAGGATCCCGCCATCGAGCGGCTCTTGCCGGTTTACTCGGCCGATCAGCCTGAAGTTCACGACGTGATCGCAGGGCTGCGGCGCGTCCTTGACGAGTTTGACGCTCGCGTGCTGATCGGCGAAATCTACCTTCCGCTCGAACGCTTGGCGGCCTATTACGGCAAGGATCTCGCCGGCGCCCATCTCCCGTTCAACTTTCAGCTTCTGGAAGTGCGCTGGTCGGCGAAGGCGATCGCCCGCCTCGCTGAAACCTACGAAGCTTCAATCCCAGAAGGCGGCTGGCCGAACTGGGTTCTCAGCAATCATGATCGGCCGAGGATCGCCGCGCGGGTCGGCGCCGCGCAGGCCCGGATCGCAATCATGCTGCTGTTGACTTTAAGAGGAACGCCCACCCTTTATTATGGCGATGAAATTGGCCTCAGCGAGGTCGAGGTTCCGCCCGAGCGGATTCGGGATCCATGGGCGCTGCGGGAACCGGACATCGGCGTGGGGCGCGATCCAGCGCGCTCGCCGATGCAATGGGACGCCGGCGCCTTCGCCGGCTTTTCGACGCACGAGCCGTGGCTGCCTCTGACCGACGATTGGCTGACGCGAAATGTCGAGACGATGCGCGTCGCGCCGGGGTCGGTGCTGCGGCTTTTCCGGACTCTCCTCTGGTTCCGGCGCAGCCGCAGTTCCTTACGCAGTGGAGATTGGCGCCTGTTGTCCGCGGAGGACGACATTTTGGCTTACGAGCGCGCCGACAGCCGCGAGCGCACGATCGTCGCGCTCAATTTCGCCGCCGCTCCAAGGCAATGGCGGCATCCGGACGACCTGCGCGATGGTCTGATTGCACTTTCGACGCAGGGCGATCGCGGTAGCGATCCCATTGGGCCCATTCTGAATTTGCGCGCGGACGAAGGCGTCGTGATCGCCGCCGCCAGAAAGACGGCGCCGCTCTGATCGAAGGCGCTCGCCTGACGCTTCGCAGAAGCAGGCGGCTGAACCGCCGCCCCTTCAGATCGTGGGTTTCAACATAACGGCGGTCCTCAGGGATTGGCGCCGGCGTCATGGCGCCGCCAGTCGAACATCTTGACCGCGTTGTTGACCGAATTCACGGCCATCTGCATGATCGACGACACGCCCGTCACTGCCGGATTGGCCGCTTGAACCGGGGCGGACGCGGTTTGCTCGGGCAGCGCCTCGGCTGTCTGTGTCGGACGCTCGGCGGCCGCATGCGCGACGGGCTTTGGCTTGATCGCAGCATGCGCAGTCTGAGCGTTGGCGTTGGCCTTGGCCCGATCGGCCGCCGCCTGCTTCGGCGCGGGCGCCGGATGAGCCGGCTTTGCGGCCGCCGCTTTTACGATCGGCGCCGCGGCGGATTTGGCGGGAGCTGCGGGTTTAGCCTGCGCGTTGCTCAGCGCCGGTGCGGGCGTTGCGAGAGGCGCGGGAGCGGCGGCAGGCGTGTCGATCAAGGCGGCGGCGGGTTTGGCCGCGGAGAACGAATGCGGCGTGTCCGTCATCGATTGAGACGAAAGGGAAGACTCGGACTGAGACGAAAGAGAGGATACGTCGGCGTTCGCCGGAGCCAGAGCGGCGACGCTTGGGGCCGTTTCAGCGAGAGGCGCGGCGACGACGGCGGGCGTGACGGCCGCCTCGGCGCCGCTCGCCACCCGCACCGCGTCCGCAGCCACAGTGGCGCCTGCTTCGTCGGAACTCGCGAGCGCGGCGTCCGGAGCGTGTTTTTCGGTCATCGCCTCGTGCGTCTGCTGTGAATCGGGCGAGATCTCGGCTTTCAGCTGCGCCGGTTGCGCGCCGCCCGCAAATCCGCTTTCGAACTTCGCAATGATGCCGCCCAAACCCACGACGACGATCGCGGCCATGATGTAGAGGGTGCGGCGCGATCGGGTTTCTTCGTCGGCTCCCGCGCGATCCGAAACCCCGCCGGCGATCATGTAGCGTTCCGATGGATCGAGACCGGAGAGGGGTTTTACGGCTTCGTCTCCGGCCAGTTCAGATTCGTCTGATCTTTTCAGCGCAAAGACCGGCTCGTTCGCGCCGCCGAGCAAGGCGGCCTCGATTTCCGAAAAGTTGTCGCGGACGGCGCGAAGCGGAGAAAGCGCCTCGGAGCGGGCGGCTCCGATCCTCGCATCGGGCGAGGGCTCGATCGAGCCGAGCAATCCAGCCTCGATCGCGGCGAAATCGCCGCCGATTCGAAAATCCCGCGGGGAAATGTCCTTGGTGGAAATGTTCTGGGCGGAAATGTTCTGGAACGACGCCATAGGCGACGCCTTTGGCTCCGCGGAGCCGCGGCCATAAAGATTCTGTCCGTCGGCGAGGCCGGAAAATTCCGCCACAGGAGCTTCGTTGACCGGATCCGCATTGAACTGAAGCCGCAGCCGGCGCTCAAACTCGTCCAAATCGATCATAGGGCGCCGTTTTTCAACAGGCTCACTCATGGTTCAGATCTCCTGTTCCGATCGAGTCCCCGCGTGCTTGGCCGCTGGACGTCGTCGCAGTGCCGGAATAAATATCCGGCGAAATATCGATTGGGAATTTCACTCCCAACACGTTAAGCAAGGCCTTATCGACTATCCGCATCAGGCGCGACCAGCTGAGCCGATCTATCCAAAATGCGGAAAGATATTAAGAAAGCGTAATTGTGGCTGTTCTTTGCTGCTGACCCAGAATCTTGCCCGTCGGCGTCAAGGCCAGCGCGATAAGCTTAACCTCTGCTGAAATGACGGCGCGGGAGTTTCGAAGCGCCCTTGTTCGTCGCCTTATCCCTTCGATTTGCTTTCTCCCCAGCCGGAGGCAACGTGCCGCCCATAATATCCATCTGCAATCTGACCAAGACCTACGCCTCCGGTTTTCAGGCCCTGAAAGGGATCAATCTGGAAATTCATTCGGGAGAAATTTTTGCGCTGCTTGGCCCCAACGGCGCCGGCAAGACGACGCTGATCAATATTGTTTGCGGCATCGTGAACCCGACGGGCGGCTTTGTGCTGGCCGACGGTCATGATGTCGTTCGCGATTACCGGGCCGCGCGGTCGCGCATCGGCCTTGTGCCGCAAGAGCTGTCTTCGAACGCATTCGATACGGTCTGGGCGGGCGTGACCTTCAGCCGCGGCCTTTTCGGCAAGCCCGCGGACAAGCCCTATCTTGAAAAGGTGCTGAAAGACCTCTCGTTATGGGACAAGAAGAATAGCCCGATGATGACGCTCTCAGGCGGCATGAAGCGGCGCGTGATGATCGCCAAGGCGCTTTCGCACGAACCTCAGATTTTGTTTCTCGACGAGCCTACGGCGGGCGTCGACGTCGAACTGCGGCGCGATATGTGGGAAATGGTCCGATCGTTGCGGGCGAGAGGCGTCACCATCATCTTGACCACGCATTATATCGAGGAGGCCGAACAGATGGCCGACCGGATCGGCGTCATCAACAAAGGCGAACTGATCCTCGTCGAGGAAAAATCGGCGCTGATGAAAAAGCTCGGCAAGAAACAATTGACCGTACAGCTGCAACATGCGTTGACGTCTGTGCCGGCCGGACTTGCCGGTCATCAGGTCGAACTTTCGGCTGACGGCGAGGAGCTCATCTACACGTTCGATCCGAGAAGCGGCGAGAAGGGGATCGCCTCGCTGATGAAGCAATTGAGCGAACTCGGGATCGAGTTCAAGGATTTGCAGACCAACCAAAGCTCGCTGGAAGAGATTTTCGTCAGCCTGGTAAGAGCCGCCCCATGAGCGCGCAAGAGAAGAGAAACGTCGTCGCGTTCGAGGCGATTCGCGCAATTTATTTTTTCGAAATGGCCCGGTTCCGGCGAACGCTGCTGCAGAGCATCGTCTCCCCGGTGCTTTCGACCTCGCTTTATTTCGTCGTCTTCGGCGCGGCCATAGGCTCGCGCATCGCGGCGATCGACGGAGTGAGCTATGGGGCCTTTATCGTGCCAGGCCTCATCATGCTCTCGGTGCTGACGCAAAGCATTTCCAACGCTTCATTCGCGATCTTCTTTCCGAAATTCTCGGGCACGATTTACGAAATTCTTTCCGCTCCTGTGTCCTATATCGAAGTCGTCGTTGGCTATGTCGGAGCGGCCGCCAGCAAATCGATCCTGCTCGGGCTCATTATCCTGGCGACCGCGCGCTTGTTTGTAACGTTCGACATCGCGCATCCGGTGTGGATGTTGTCGTTTCTTGTGCTCACGGCGGCGACGTTCAGCCTATTCGGATTCATCATCGGAATCTGGGCCGATGGATTCGAAAAGCTTCAGCTCGTGCCGCTGTTGATTATCACGCCGCTCACCTTCCTCGGGGGAAGCTTCTACTCGATCGACATGCTTCCGCCTTTCTGGAGAACGGTCACGCTGTTCAATCCCGTGGTTTATCTCGTCAGCGGATTCAGGTGGAGCTTTTTCGGGCGTTCCGACGTGAGCGTTGGACTCAGTCTGGCGATGACCGGCGTCTTTCTCTTCATATGTCTCGCCGTCATCTGGTGGATTTTCAGGACCGGCTACCGCCTGCGGACGTGACCAGCATCACGACAATGATCCGCGACTGCGTCCGCGTTTCCCGCTCAGTAGGTGCGGCCGGGACTGGTCTGGTCGGGTGAGTCGCGCCGGGAGTTCTCCTCCCGTTGCTGCTTCGCCTTGTGGCTCTGATGCACGCCGTAGGCGCATCCGGTGGCGGCCCCGACGGCGCCGTGCCCCATCATATGGCCGACGATTCCGCCCACAATCGCGTCCTTGACGCAGCCTGCTTTTGTCGGGCTGGCGGTGATGGCGAAGGCTAATCCGGCAATGGCCGCCGTAAAGATGAATTTGTTCATTTGATCCTCCTTCGCAGGGCTAACGGACAAGCGCAGGTTTGGTTCAAAGCCAACAGTCGGGACATCCTCAAAAAAAAGCGAGAGCCGCCGTTCCTCAGAGGGCTTTCATGCGCGCCGCCGTGACGCGCAGACGCGCCACAGCCAGACTGCGCATCCCGGCGACGTCAGCGCTCAACACGACGAAGGCGTAGACCGTGACCCCGGCCGCGACCTGCCCCGCGAGCGTGAAAAATCCTGGATCCTGGTCACGCATGGGCAGAAGCGCCGCGGCCATGATCGCGTTCCCCACGACGATCGTGGCGAGATCGCGGATGCGCGGCCATTGCGGCTTCGTCGCGCTGGCGCACGCGAGAAGCGTGACGAGAGCCGCGACGAGGGCGCCCGCCTGCGCGATCGCGAGGCTCGAAGCGTCGGAAGCTCGCGGCAGCAGGAAAATAAGCAGCGGATCGACCACGCAGGCGACCAACGCCGCGGTGATGAGAGGGCCGGTTTTCTTTTCGATCTGAAAGATCGGATAAATTCCGAATTGGATGATGGCCGTGCAGAACAGACCCGTCATCATCAAGGGGAGCAGCATGCTGAATGGGCCGCGGAACTGCGGAGGCACGATCAAGAGCTCCACCGACGGCAGGGTCAGCCACAATCCCGTGCAGGCGGGAAGGACCACGGCGATGACGATCGTCATATTGCGGGCGATCTGGCGTCTCGCCTGTGTCGCGCCGCGAAGCTCATGGGTCGCGACCGCGATCTGAAACAGGACGATGTCCAGCGCCGATCCAATCGCCTGAATCGCCTTGGTTCCGAAATCGAAGGCGAGCGAGAATTGGCCGGTTTCCGAAAATCCGTAAAAAATCGCGACAATCGAGCGATTGGCGAGCGGGATCAACAGGTACAAGAAATTGGCCCCGACGATCGGCACGCTGTAGCGCATGAGCGACTCGGCGATCGAAAATTTGGCGAGGATCGCCTTCGAGCCCGGATCGTTCAGCGCGGCCCGCGCCGTGATCACGGCGCCGCTGAGACTGACGATCCCTCCGACCAGCGTCATTTTCGCCGAGCCGAACCAGAACGCTCCGCCGCCCATCAGGGCGAAGGCCACAAGGTTTTTTACAAGGATAAGCCGTGTGAACAGGCGGTCGTGGAAGCGGGCGCGAACGAGGGCCGTATGATAGTCGAAAAGCCCGTTGGCGACAGCGACGCCGAGCGCGAGGGCGATCAAGCCGTTTGAAAGCGTGAAGCGGACGCCGGACAGCATGAGCGCGGACGCCCCGAGAGCCAGCCCCACGGAAATGATCGCGAAACTGAAATCGAGCGTCGCGCGCAACGCCGGCTGCTCGCTCCTGATCCTTTCGGAATAGAAACGCGTCGCGCCGAGCCGGATCCAATCGAAAAAGGCGGTCTGCACGGCGATCGCGGTCGCATGGGCGAGGGCGAAACGTCCGTATTCCTCGGGACCGAGGAATCGCGCGACCAGCAGGCCGATCGCGAAATTGAACAGGATATTGAAGAAAAACGCGACGAAAACGGTCATCGCGGAGCGTCGGCCGTCCGCCGCCCGAGAAGGTCTCGAAGAGGCGCGCGCTGGCGATGAGAGAGCGTTATTTCTCCAACCGGCGTCAACGTGGAAAATTCTCCCCCAGAACGATTCATTCGTATTTCATGCTAAGTTTAACCTGACGCGTCAAATTTACGCGAACAAGGCGCAGCGGCTTTGCGGCGGAAGACAGACCGGGTACAAGCCCGCATGACCCACGACGTTTCTCTCTCCGCCGCCGCGCTCGCCGGACTTTTGTCATTCCTCAGCCCCTGCGTTCTGCCGCTGGTGCCGCCCTATCTCACCTTCATCGCCGGCACGACGATCGAAGAGGTCGCGACCCAGCGCGAAAGCCAGGCGCGCAAGGATATTCTTGTCGCGGCGGCGCTGTTCATCTTGGGGTTTTCAACGGTGTTCGTCGGCCTTGGCGCGACGGCATCCGCGTTCGGTCAGGCGCTTCGCGAGCATCTTTCCACTTTGTCGCTTCTGGCCGGCGTCGCCATCATGCTGATGGGCTTCCATTTTCTTGGCGTTTTCCGGCTGGCTTTCCTCTATCGCGAAGCGCGCGTTTCGGTGGAAAAGCCGGTCGGGGTCTGGGGCGCCTATGTCATGGGGCTGGCTTTCGCCTTCGGCTGGACCCCCTGCATCGGCCCCATTCTCGCCGCCATCCTTGCCGTGGCCGCCTCCGAGGAGACCGTCGGCAAGGGCGCGACGCTGCTGGCCGCCTATTCGCTCGGGCTCGGCGTTCCGTTTTTCCTGGCGGCGCTGGCGATCGAACCCTTCATCCGCTGGATCAAGCGCTTCAAACGCTATTTCGGCGTTCTCGAACGCGTCGTCGGGGTTTTGCTGGTCGCCACCGGAATAGCCTTCCTGACCGGATCGGTTCAGGATCTCTCGTCCTGGCTGCTGCAGACGTTTCCGGGCCTCGCCAACCTCGGATGATCCTTGGCCGCCGGATGCGGGGCGTCAGCCCCAGTAACCCGGCAGATCCTGCGCCTCGGGCAGGCGCGCGAGCTTCGTCGCCACCTCGGCCGCGAGATCGAACTCCAGCTCGATCAGGCGCCGGCTCATGAAGGTGCGGAAGTAATCGCCCCACATGAATTCCTGGTAGGGCGTGCCGTGGTCGTCGAACGCCTTGCCGCGCAGGCGCCGCCCGAGCGTCCGCCAGATATTGTCGGTGAGGTCGGCGATGGAGGCCGGAATCGCGGCGAACGGTCTGCGATTTCCGTCGGCGTCTATTGGCCAGCAATAATGATGCGCCTCCATCGTGCGCCAGAAATCCCCGGTTTCCTTCTCGGACCAGTCGGCGAGCCGATCGCCGAGAATAGCCTCGGGAATTTTCAAGGACCAGAGCGCGCGCACGAGGTGGTGATGGTCGACGATGTAGATCCGCTGGCCTGGGCCCAGAACGTGAGGAATAGCCTTTTTCTCGAGAAGGGTCTCGAGATCGGAGGGCTTCATATCCGCGATCTTCGCCGCGCGGCCAGCGACCTCGTCGAGCCCGAGCGTCATCTGCGTCGGCCGCAGTTCGTCGATCGATATTCTTTTGGCTTTCATGCGCCCCGCCTTTGCCTTGAAGCCCAACGGCGACTGGAAATACTGAGAATGAACTTCAAAGAAAAATTATTGATAAAATCACTTGATCCCGAAACAGGAAATGCGCCGACGCAGGCCTCTTTGCGCCATGCGATCGGAAAGCGATCTAAACGAAGAGGTTTCACTCGGGACGAGGGGCGGGGCGGCCCAGCCTTTGCTGCTCGAACCTATGTTTGGGCCGGGCGCCCTAATGTCAAGCTTGCGCCAATGCTGAAGCTGCCTATGTTACAGGCTCCTTTTCATGTCTAGGATCGGGTTCCGTCGCCGCGGCGCCCCGGCGCCGAACGATTGGACCTGGAGCGCGGCGGATCATATGAGCGAATTGCACGACGGGGATGTTCTTTCGGCCGATCTGGAGGCGCGCGTGGACCCAGCCCGGTTTCGCGAGGCGATGAGCCGGGCGCCCGCCGCGGTTCATATCGTCACGACCGACGGTCCCGCGGGACCAGGCGGCATCACGGCGACGGCCGTGACCTCGATCTCAGCCGAGCCGCCGCTCGTTCTCTTCTGCATCTACAGGGCGTCTCCCACGGCGGAGAGGATGATCGCCAACAACGTTTTCTGCATCAACACGCTGGCTTCCCCTGACGAAGCGCTGGCGGACGTCTTTGCCGGGCGCACCCATCAACACCTTGAGGAGCGGTTCGCCAACGGGACATGGACCAAGCTCGAAACCGGCTCGCCCGTCCTCGCCAGCGCCGCCGCCGTGTTCGATTGCCGGATCGTCGAGGTGAAGCCGGCCGCGACGCATTACATCGTCATCGGAGCTGTCGAGGCGGTCAGCTTTGGCCCCGAGCAGGAAAGCCTCGTCTATCTCCATCGCAAATACAGAACTCTTTGAGGTCAGGCCTCGAGAACGAGGCGCGACGCTTCTCTTCGGCGCCCCTTGAGCGGGACAGACTTTCCTGACGCCGTTGGGCCTTCGCCGTTTGCGAAGTCGATCCCTTGGCAGGCGCAGCTTTCTTGCGGCTGATTTCTTGACGCCGCCCTTAGAGCGCTTTCCGATCGCATGAAATCATGCGATCGATCAGAAATCGCTCCAGGGTCAAAGGCTTGAGCATATTCTTGTCGATTGGATTGATTCAATCCAATCGGAATATGCACTAGCGGCCGGCGCCAATACAGGCGCGGCTTTCATGGCTGAGACCTTCTCTTTCATTCGCCACCAATCTTTCATTCGCCGCCAAGGGTTTTGAACGAATTGCCGGCCGACGCATTCAGCGGTCCTGGTCCGATGGCGCCGGGCAGATGGCGAAGGAAGGCATTTGTTCAGGATTTCAAGCGACGATTTTGTGTCGCGCGCGTCGAAAGCGCGCCTCAAGCTCAAGTCGGCATGCGGTTTGCTCGTTGTTTGCGGAGGACTCTGATTGTGCGGAGGACTCTGATGGTCTCCGCTCCAACGCGGAGGCCGACCGCGCGTTGAGACAGCAGGCGAGGACTTTCATCGCGAGATCAGCGATGAACCGGGTCGCCTTGCGTTACTGGCGAGGAGAATGTGAAATGACCAACGCCAATGACACGGGATCTCCGAAGGTTCTGGGATCTCCGAAGGTTTTGGGAAGCCCGAAGGTGCTGGGAACCCCGAAGGTGTCCGCCGACTTTCTCAAGCAGCTTGCGGGCTACGGACTGGCGACTGCCGAGATCCTCTACAGGCTGCCGGATCATCCCAAGCTTTTGCAGACATACATCTGGCAGGATTACGATATTGCGCCGGATTTTCCGACCTTGATCAAGTTTTTGACGTTCTGGCGCGAGAAACTCGAAGGTCCGCTCCACAGCGTGCGCGTCGGCCATAGCAAGCTGATCAAGCCTGCCGAATTCAGGACAATCGACGGGGAGTTCCGGCTGAACTGAAGCGCGTTCGGTCACTCTGCCTCTTCGCAAAAGCTGGAGACGGCGGCCTTTGTTAGCCGGCCCCCTGAGTCTCCGGCCGCGCCGGCTTGTCGAACGCCATCACTTTCGAGACGAACGCTTTTGTCGTCCCGGCGTTCGTCAGGCCGCACTCGTTGCAGAGGGTGGTGAAGTCTTCGCCGATGTAGCTCTTGTAATAGGGTTCGTGAAAACTCTGCGGGAAAAGGTCGAGCAGGCCGTCGTAATCCGGCTCGTCGCCGCATTGTAGCGAATCAACAAGGACAAGCCGGCCGCCCGGTTTCAGCACCCGCGCGAACTCTCGCAACACGGTTCGGCGCACCTTGGGCGGGAGTTCGTGAAACACAAAGATGCTGGTCACAGCGTCCTGGCTTTCGTCCGGCAGCGGGATCAATTCCATATTGCCCACGATCAGGCCGGCGCGGGGCCAGCGCGCGAGATGCCGCCTCGCCTCGTCGAGATAAGGTTCGGACAGATCGAGGCCGGTCACGCGGAGCCGGGGCCATGCCTGCTTGACGAAATCCAGAAAGCGGCCGGTTCCGCAGCCGGCGTCGAGCAGGCGCAGCTGGCGCTGGTCCCGGCCTTTGAAGGCCTCGCTCAGAAACGGCAGCGCCTGGCGACGGATGGCGTTGGCCGCGCCATTGAACAAAACCTCGACCTGGGTATCGTATCGCTTCGCAGAATCCTCCGTCATCCAGCCGCCGGACTGGAAATGAAAATTCTGCAGGTAGTAGCGCGGCCGCTTGCCGCGATTTTCCTCGGTCAGGACTTCGCTGTGCTCGCCGTTCTCCCGACGCCGGTGCACGACGGGCAGATCCTCGAAGAAAAGCCTTGAGCGTTCGATCAGCGCCGCGAAGGATCCGTCGTGGTCCGCCGGAACCGGATAGATCCCTGCTTCGACGTTGGCGAGGTCCTGGCGCCAGAGCGCGCCGAGATCGGCAAGGAAGCGCTTGCGGTCCGGCGTCGGCCCGTCGGTATGGGGCCGCGGCCGCGCGCTCTCCCTGTCTTGCTCGCGCTGTCGTTGCGCCGCCCGGCTCATGGCGATCCCGTGTCCGAGATACCAGGCGATGCGGGGCAATTGCCGGGCGCCGTAGGCGGCGCGCGTGGCGAAGCGGGACAAAGACGAGGTCATGCCTGTACTCTCGGAGATCGACGCGACGCCGCCAAGGTTGCTGCAAAAACATCCAGCGAACAATGATTTTGCGCTCTTAGGGGGCGTTCTTCCCAGATAGGAGGCGGTTCGGGCGACGTCCAGAACTCCCTGTCGGCGGACTTCGCGATTTCCCGCGCATGTCAGGCATCAAAAGAATTTGACCGTCGGCGGCGATGAGCCCCGGTTCGCTCGAAGCGGTTTGGACTTTACAACCCCGAGGGCTATCGTTGTCCCTCAATGAAAACAATTGCCGGGAGGAAGAAAATGACCTTACTCGATCGACGTTCATTGCTGCGGAACCTGCTGGGCGGCGTGGTCGCCTCTGCAGTGGTCAGCGGGACGTTCGCGCCCGGCCTCATCATCGCGTCGCCCATGCCGGTGAGCAGGCTTCCCACCGCGCCGGCCGAAAACCTCGTCGAGGAAGCCCGGGTCGTCGTGCATCACCACCACCATCATCACCGGCACTCGCGCCATTGGCACCACCATCGCCGGCATGTGTGCTGGTGGCATCAGGGGCGGCACGTCTGCGGTTGGCGGTAGGTGGCGAGCTTCAGATCAGCCGTAGCCCTTTCAGACTCGCGTGGCCGTGACGGCCGATGATCAGGTGGTCGTGGACCTCGACCTTCAGCGGCTTTCCTACAGCGATGATCTGATGGGTCATGTAGATATCGTCCGTCGAAGGCTCGGGGTCGCCGGACGGATGGTTATGTACGAGGATGATCGCCGAGGCGCTGAGTTCGAGCGCCCGGCGCATGATCTCTCGCGGATAGACGGGGGCATGGTCGATGGTGCCGACGCCCTGGACCTCGTCGGCGATAAGGTGGTTCTTCTTGTCCAGAAAGAGAATCCGGAATTCCTCGCGGTCGAGGAAGGCCATCGCCGTGCGGCAATAATCCACCACCGCGCTGAAGCTCGAGAGAGACGGCCGGTTCTCGATGGAGGATCGGGCGAGCCGGCGCGCGGCGGCCTCGACGATCTTTAATTCGCAGACGGCGGCCTCGCCGAGGCCATCGATTTCCTGAAGCCGCTCCGGCCGCGCCGACACGACCTGCGCGAACGAGCCGAAACGCGAGATCAGGCTCTTCGCGAGCGGCTTGACGTCTCGCCTCGGCATCGCCCGGAACAGGACCAGCTCAAGAAGTTCGTAGTCGGCGAGGGCGTCCGCTCCCGCCTTGCGGAAACGGTCGCGCAGCCGTTCGCGATGGCCGGTGTAATGGGGCTCGGCGGCGTCTTCGGGGCCGGGAGCCGCCGCCCTTGTCACGAACCGCCCGGGGCGTCGAAGGGCGGGTGATGGAGCCCCTTGGGGGACATTGTGAAGGTCTCGAACCCGGTTTCGGTGACGGCGATCGAATGTTCGAACTGCGCCGACAGCGAACGGTCTCGGGTGACGGCGGTCCAGCCGTCGGAGAGGATCTTCACCTGCGGGCGGCCGAGGTTGATCATCGGCTCGATGGTGAAGAACATGCCCGGCTTCAGGATCACGCCTTCGCCGCGCCGGCCGTAATGCAGGATGTTCGGCTCGTCGTGAAACAGGCGGCCGAGGCCATGGCCGCAGAAATCGCGCACGACGGAGCAGCGCTCCGACTCGGCGTATTCCTGGATGGTGGCGCCGATGTCTCCCGTGGTGGCTCCGGGGCGCACGGCGGCCATGCCGCGCATCAGCGCCTCATAGGTCACTTCGATCAGGCGCTGGGCGCGGCGCGAGGTCTCGCCGACGATATACATCCGGCTCGAATCGCCGTGCCATTCGTCGAGGATCAGGGTGACGTCGATGTTGACGATGTCGCCGTCCTTGAGCGGCTTTGCGTCAGGCATCCCGTGGCAAACGACATGATTGATCGAGGTGCAGATCGATTTGCGGTAGCCGCGATAGTCGAGCGGGGCGGGGTAGGCCCCGTGGTCCATGGCGAACTCGAAGACCAGCTTGTCGAGGAACTCCGTGGTCACGCCGGGGCGGACCAGTTCGGTCAGCATGTCGAGCGCTTCCGCGGCGAGGCGGCCCACGCGGCGCATTCCGGCGTATCCTTCCTCTCCATGCAGTCTGATATGTCCGCTCTTGCGGCTTGCAACCTCTAGCGCGTCGACGAAAGTCATCGATATTAATCTCGAAGGCGGAACCAATGGTTCAGGATCGCCCCCAATCTAAGCTTTTGTCGCGCCGACGCAAGTTTGACTTAAGAAAACAAGGGCGCTTCGACGCGATTGCGGCGGGATTTTCCGCGAGCCCGCGATCGAAACGCCAAGCTGCGTCTAAGCTTTGCCTGGGATCGTCGCCCGCCACGCTCGGTTGATCGCCGGCGGAAAATAAGGCACAAGGTCCGCCGTCGCCCGCGCTTCGCGGTTGCGGCCCGTCCCGCACTCTCTTTCGGCTGGCGCCGCATCTCATGCTGCCTCCCTTGCGCATCGGCCTTGCTGGCCTTGGCACCGTCGGCGCGTCCGTCATCGCTTTGCTTGACCGGCAGGCGGCGGCGCTGACGGCGCGCATCGGGCGCGAGGTCCGCGTCGTCGCGGTCAGTGCGCGCGATCCCGGCAAGGAGCGGGGCGTCGACCTTCAGCGTTTCGCGTGGGTCGCCGATCCGGTGGCGCTCGCAAAATCGTCCGATATCGACCTTTTCGTCGAATTGATCGGCGGCGAGGAGGGCGTCGCGCTGGCGGCCGCGGAAGCGGCGCTCCGAGCCGGCAAATCCGTCGTCACCGCCAACAAGGCGCTGCTCGCCAGGCATGGCATGCGCCTCTCCCGGCTGGCCGAGGAACATTTCGTCGCGCTCGCCTTCGAGGCCTCGGTCGCCGGCGGCATCCCGATCGTCAAGACCTTGCGCGAGGGCCTCGCCGGCAATTCGATCGAGCGGGTCTATGGAATCCTCAACGGCACCTGCAATTACATCCTGTCGCGCATGGAGCTTGAAGGTCTGTCGTTCGCCCGCTGCCTCAGCGAAGCGCAAGGGCTGGGTTACGCGGAGGCCGACCCCACCTTCGACATCGGCGGCTTCGACACGGCCCACAAGCTCGCCATCCTCACGTCTCTCGCCTTCGGAACCGTGATCGACGCCGATTCGATCGCGATCGAGGGCATTCAGTCGATCAGCCTCGCCGACCTCGAAGCGGCGGCCGAACTCGGCTACCGGGTGAAGCTCCTTGGCGTCGCAAGGCGGACGGCGGATGGGATCGAGCAGCGCGTGCATCCGACGATGGTGCCGAAGTCCTCGTCCATCGCGCAGGTCATGGGCGTCACCAACGCGGTCACGATCGACGCCGACGCCGTGCACGAACTGACCCTCGTCGGCCCCGGCGCCGGCGGAGAGGCGACGGCCTCGGCGATCGTCGCCGACATCGCCGACATTGCGCGGGGCGTGCGGACGCCTCCCTTCGGCCTGCCCGCGGCGTCGCTTGCGGCGATGCCGCACGCGCCGATGCAGCTTCACAGGGGCGGCTATTACATCCGCCTCTCCGTTCACGATCGTCCGGGCGCTGCGGCGGCGATCGCCACGCGCATGGCCGAGCGCGACATTTCGCTGGAGAGTATCGTGCAGCGCCGACGTCCGGGCGCGCATGAGGGACCGGCCGGAGCGGTGCCGGTCATTCTCATCACCTATGCGACGCATGAGAAGACCATCCGGGAAGCGCTGCAGGCGGCTGTCGCGGACGGATTTCTGGCGGAACGGCCGCAAGTGATCCGCATCGAGCGGGAGTAGGGCGCCCTCGCCGCCGGGCCGATAAACGCGCGCTGGCATTCTTCTTGCGGAATTTCCTCCGAACCCGCTCCGGTCGTTCGTCCTTTTGCGACGCTTTTGTCCGGCGTGCTGACCATCCGGCCTGTCAGAGGATGTTTCGTGACCGATCTGGAAGAAATGAAAAAGCGCAAGATGCCGCTCAATCTGGCGATTGTGCATGTCGATCCTGACGCTTTCCTCGCGAATTTCATGGGCTGGCTCGAAATTACCGCGTTCATCAAGGCCCAGAGGGAAGGCGAAGCCGAAATTCCCGCCGACGGGATCACGCCGAAACTGTCGCCGGAGAAGCTGCGGACGGGCGGGGTGCACGATGTCGGAAATGACGCGATCTTCGCATTTTGTATGACCGCGGCGCTGAAAGCCGACAAAGCCGCCGTGGACAAGGTGGAGGCCGCCCTCATCGAGAGCATGGGGAAGGAATTTCCAGGCTCCTTCGGCCTCTGGCATTTCCGCGCCACGATCGACGCTCCGGTGACGCTGGAGGATTTTGTCGGTCAGGCGGGCAAGAAATTATTGGCTGAGGATCTGCCGCCGCCGCCGCTCCGGGCCAAGGAAAACTGGAACACCGGGCTGCGTTTCTTTGAAAAAGCCCGGAAAACCAATTTCGTCCGCGAGGTCATGTACCCCCTCGCCTTATGGACTCGCGCGCGCTGGACAGAGACCCAGGAAAAGGGCGTGGCGTTCCTGCAGCACATCGAGGACAACCTGCCGATCCTGCGCGAGGCGCTCGAAGACGGCCGCAACGACGAACCCTTTATCGCCAATGTCCTTTTGAAAATGGCTCCCGGCGTCGACATGGAGCTGAACGAGGAATACCAGGGCTATCTGCGCTCCCTCGCCCGACGCTGAGAGAGCAGGGCCTTTTCACCGCCTGTTTGCGCTGGTCCGCTCGAGGGCGAAGCGCTGTTGATCTGCGCCCCGAGGCCGCTAGGGATCGCGCCGCCTCCATGATAACCTGACTGCGTTCCGGGCCTTTTCTTCGTCCATGCCCGCGCGGACCAGCAATGGGATTTTCGCTCACCCGCAGCCTGCCGAATCTGATCTCGCTCGCGCGGCTGGTGCTGGTTCCGGCCATCATTTCGATGATCTCCGCGCAGCGGTGGAAAGAGGCCAGCGTCGTCTTTGTCGTGGCCGGGGTTTCCGATGCGCTCGATGGCTGGATCGCCAGAAGCTTCAATCTGCGCAGCGAACTTGGCGCCTACCTCGATCCGCTGGCCGACAAAGCGCTGATCGTTTCGATTTACGTGACGCTGGCGATCGTCGGCGTCCTGCCCGCGACCATCGCCATCATCGTCGTCGCCCGCGATGCGATGATCGTCGGCGCCTTCATGATTTCATGGTTTTTGGACAAGCCGGTCGAGGTCCGGCCGCTTTTGATTTCGAAGCTCAACACTTTGGTGCAGTTGACCTGCGCGGCTCTCGTGCTCGGAGCCAAGGCGTTTGACGTTGCGACCGGCGCCTGGCTCGGGCCGCTGATCTACCTTGTGGCGGCGCTCAGCCTCGCGTCTCTGGGGGCTTATTTTAACGGATGGATCAGACATATGAGCGTCTGATCGCCGGGAGCGAAGAATTGCGAGGATATGATATAGGTATCCGCCGCAGGTTGGGGCTCTCATAGTCGGGTTTTCATAGGCTTGGGCTCCTCACGGGCTAGGGCTCTCAGGCTTGGGCGTGAGGGCGCTGGCCGCACGCAGCGCGAAATCGGGAGACGAAACAATGCGGATCGATTGGCAGGTCGGCTTTTGGGTCGGCGCCTTTGTGCTTCTCATCCTGCTGCTGTGGCTGTTCAGCGGCGTCCTCCTGCCGTTCGTGGCCGCCGTTGCGCTCGGCTATCTTCTGGACCCGGTCGCGGACTGGCTGCAAAAGCTCGGCCTGAGCCGGCTGGGCGCGACCTTCGTCATCATGGCGGGTTTCATTTTTCTCGGCGTGGCGAGCCTCGTTCTCATCGTGCCGGTCCTCGGAAGCCAGCTGGCGAGCTTCATCGAGGCGCTTCCCGCCTATGGCTCGCGCCTCGCCGATCTGATCTCGGAGGAAGGCGCGCGGCTCGTGCGCGATTACGGCGGCGTCGTCGCGGAAAAGCTCGGCCTTGGAGCCGATGCGGCCGCCGATATCCGCAAATCCACGACCGACCTCCTGCCGGAGGCGGCGGCGTGGGCCGCGAGCCTTTTGAAATCGGCCTGGACCAACGGGGCCGCGCTGATCAGCCTGATGTCGCTCCTCGTCGTGACGCCTGTCGTCGCCTTTTATCTTTTGCTCGACTGGGACAAGATGGTGGCGACGATCTACAATCTTGTTCCGCCTCGCCATCAGGACACGGTGGCGGAACTGGCGCGCGAGATCGACACGGCGCTCGCCGGGTTCTTGCGCGGGCAATCGCTGGTGTGTCTTTTTCTCGGCCTTTGGTACGGCATCGGCCTGTCGCTGATCGGGCTCAATTTCGGCCTTCTGATCGGCCTCACCGCCGGGGTTTTGAGCTTTGTTCCCTATGTCGGATCGCTGACCGCGCTGGTTCTCTCCGTATCGGTCGCCATCGTCCAGGACTGGCCGCAATGGAGGTTGCTGTTCGAGGCGATCGGGGTCTTCTTGGCGGGACAATTCATCGAAGGCAATATCCTCTCGCCGAAACTCGTCGGAGAATCGGTCGGCCTTCATCCCGTGTGGCTGATTTTCGCCTTGCTCGCCTTTGGCAGTCTGTTCGGCTTCACCGGGCTCATCACGGCGGTCCCGATCGCCGCCGCCGCCGGCGTCATCCTGCGCTTTGCGGTCGGTCGCTATCGCGAGAGCGACCTTTACACAGGAAATGCGGATCCAAGCGCGCGGAGCTTTTTCGAACAGACCGCGGCGCGTGCGGACAAAAGGCGCTGATGGTCCGGCCCCGTTCGATCGGTTCTGGATCATCCGGCGGTCAAAGCCGGCAGCTGGCGTTGGAGCTCGCGGGCGAACCCGCCTTCGGGGCGGACGACTTCCTGGTGTCTCCTACCAACGAAAAAGCCTGCGCGATGATCGATCTCTGGCCCGACTGGCCCGACCCCGTGCTGCTGATTTTGGGCCAGCGGGGCGCAGGCAAAAGCCATCTTGGGGCGATCTGGGCCGGCCGGGCGGGTGCGGGCATTGTCGAGGCGAGGGCTTTGGCGGCGCAAGATGTGGCCGCGATCGCCACAAGGGGACCTTTACTGGTCGAGGATATGGAGGCCTTCGCCGCGGCCGGCCGAGGGGATGCGGAAGCGGCGCTGTTCCACCTTATGAACCTCATGCGCGAGCGCGGAGCCGCGCTCGCGATGACCGCCGTCTCGCCTCCGGACGCCTGGGGCCTTCAAACGCCGGACCTTCTGTCCCGGCTGCGCCTCGCCACCGCCGTCGAGATCGGCTTGCCCGATGACGCTTTGATGCGAGCCGTTCTGGTCAAGCTTTTGATCGACCGTCAGCTTGTGATCGATGCGAGCGTTGTTGAATATGCGGCTCTGCGCCTCGACCGTTCGCTCGGCGCGGCGCGCGCGTTTATCGACGCCCTCGACCGCGAGGCCTTCGCCCGGAAACAGCGGGTGACGCGAAAAATGGCGGCGGAGATCCTCGACGCCATGGCGGACGAGGAATAGGCCAAGAAAGAGGAATAGGCCAAGAAACAAGCCAAGAAACAAGCCAAGAAACAAACCAAGAAACAGGCAAAAGTCATCCGTCAGACGAAGGTTCGATCATGAGCACGAATCAGCAAGCCTACGCCGCCGCGCATTATTCGCCTCTGGCGGAGAATTATGTGACGAGCCTTGATCACAGCGTCGGCGAGGATCTTGACCAGATCGAGACGATTTTGCGGGAAGGCGGCGCGGCGCGGGTTCTTGATCTGGGATGCGGAGGCGGTCACGTCAGCTATCGGGCCGCGGCGCACGCCGGGGAGGTGGTCGCCTGCGACGTCACCGCCAGCATGCTCGAGGCGGTCGCGCGCACCGCCGCCGAACGCGGTCTCGCCAATATCCACGTCCAGCAAGCGGCGGCAGAAAGCCTGCCCTTTGACGACGCGTCCTTTGATTTTGTGCTCTGCCGTTTTACGGCGCATCATTGGCGCGATCTGGAGGCGGGCCTTCGCGAAGCGCGGCGCGTGCTGAAGGACTGCGGCCGCGCCGTCTTCATCGACGTCGTCGCTCCCTCCGAAAGGGTGCTGGACACGCATCTTCAGGCGATCGAATTGCTGCGCGACTTCTCTCACGTTCGAAACTACAGCGTGGCGGAATGGGTCGCGGCCCTGTCGCGCTCAGGGTTCGCCGTCGATCAGATCAGCGCCCGCAAGATGAGGATGACGTTCCCGGTCTGGATCGCCCGCGCCCGAACCGCGCCGGACATCGCGGCCGCCATAAGGTCTCTCCAGTCGGCGGCGCCCGATTTCGTGCGGCGTTATTTCGCGATTGCGGAGGAGGGCGATTTCGACCTCGATTCCGCGACGTTTCTGACGCGCCGGTCGGCGTGAGGCGCAGCGCGAGGCGAGAGCGCCATTACGACTACGGAGATTATCTCCAACTGGACGGAGGACGGCCCCGTCCAGTCTCGCCAATCCTCAGGGACCGACGTAGCGGATCGTGTTTCCCTTTGGATCGGTGATCATGGCGCCCGCCTCGACTTGCGGTTCGGCCACCGACCGTCCGGTGACGACGTCGGACTGAAGCGCCGCAACAGAATTCGGCGAGGCTCGACGCGAATCGATCGCGAGGAGGGCGCTGCGGGCGCTCTTCGAAATGACCTTGATCGAGGACAGCGACGCAAAATCTTCCGCCCTGTGATGACGGCCGGCATCGCCGATGAAGACCCGGACGCCGAAGTGGGTCATAACCGCGTCGCCTTCGCGAAGGCTATCGTCGTCCATCAGGCCCGGCGCGGGGCGCAGCGGGCCGCCGACTTTGGCGACATGCATCTTTTCCACGGCCTTCGGACGATGGAGCGAAACCGCTTTTGTCTTATGACGGGAGGCTGCGGAACGGTATCCCGAGTCCGACGGGAACGGGCCGGGGCGCATCGGAGAGGCGCTGGTCGCGGGTTGCGGCTGAAACAGGAAGTCGAAAAACCCGGCGTTCGCCGAATTTAGCGGAAGCGTCAGCGCCAGGGCGGCGGCTCCCGCAAGGCGAGAAATCCCAAGGATATTTCTGGGGAGGAATGTCAACGCTATCTCCTGGTGGACAAAGATAATCGAAGGACAGACCGCGCAGCCGCATCCGGAGCGAACCGCCGTCCTTCACTGGATTACCGCGAGGTTTACCTTATATTGCAAAGCTGGGGCGCCACGCAAGAGCCATATTGTCGACAAAATTGATGCGCCCGGCACTTTATGGCGCGCGCATGGACTACGACGCGCGCGTGATTCTTTCGTATTCGGCCTCGACCGTTCGCGCGCCGTAACGCCGTTCCAGCCGTCTGATCGTGAAGTGCCCACGCGCAAGCCTCTGGAAATGGTCTACGAAGGCGTAGTTGACGCCGGCGCCGCAAACCCCACCGATGATCGGTATGCTTTGGGCGGCCAGCTTCTGGGAAACCATAAAGCCGAAACGCGAGCCGACTAAAGTGATGAATCGCACAAGCGCGGGAGCCGCTTCCTCCACGATTCCGCGTTCGAGCAGAAAGCGGGCCGCCTCGCTCACCGATTTCGCCAACATGCCCCGTACGGCGAAATAGCCGGTCTCGACCCTGTCGTCGCCGAAGCGGCCGGCGCCGGGTTCAGCGCGGCCGCCGAGGGCGAACACTTCGAGGCAAGCGAGCGCGGTCGCCGGATTTTTGAGATCCTCGCCCTCGCCGCGCGCGATATCCGCGATGGAGCGGAGCATGATGGTCGTCGTGAAGGGAAGCTCGATCGCGAGGCCGGAAAATCCGGCGGCCCCGCCCGCCGCTCCCGCGACCACCACGACGCCTCTGTGAAGGCGGCGCCGGTCTTTCAGCCGGGCGCCGTTCAGACTGCGGAGCGCGAGCGACATCGCGGTATTGATCGCCGACTCGGCCGCTTTGTTCGCGACGTCCGAAACCTGCCCGGGAACGAGCGATCCCAGCAGGTCGACCTTACGCCCCACGATTGCGGTCAGGCGCATCGCGAGACTGCTGTATTCGAGTTCCGCCACGGCGCGTTCGAGCGCGGCCATGTCCTGCCCGTCGAGGGCTGAAAGCCCGCCCGGAAGAATCACGTCTCCCTGCTCCGCCGAATTGACCATCGGGCTCATCGAAATCCTCTCGTTAAGCTTGTTTCCCAAATCAACTTGCTGAAAACTTGGCTTTAATTTCAAATTAACCGGAACCCAAGCGGTTCATCGGCGTTTAGCGATGGCCAAACCTGAAATTAAGAAATGGAACTTGCCGTCTTCTCGCGCAAGTAAAAGTCTTAACTTGGGCCTTTGAATTCGAAAACGCGGCGATGGCCTCCTTCCAGGGGGCAGGCAAGCCGGGGTGGAAAAGGTTCGCTAAAAAGTGATTTTCCTGCTTAAGCGCGCAGCAAAACGGACCTGCCAGAACTCGATCCCGGACGCCTCCGGAGTTGAGATCATGAGCGCTTTTGTTTCACGGGGTTTGCGCCGATTTGCGGCGGTCGCCTCGCTTGGAGCTTCCCTTGGCCTCACCCTTGGAGCCTCCCTTGGCGTCGCAGTCCCGGCGCAGGCGTCGCCGATCATGTCGGCGACGTTCGCGCCATTAGGCCAGCCGACGAGCGTTCCCTTCGGCTGGGCGGATTTTTGCCGCCGCTACGCCGGCGAATGTGACGGCGGCCCACTCCCTTCGCTCGACATCAATCTGACGACCAAATCGATCAAAGAGATCGAGCGGATCAACAAATGGGTCAACGAGCATATCCAGCCGGTCTCTGATATGGAGCATTGGGGCGTCGTCGACCAGTGGGACTATCCGACCGACGGTAAGGGCGATTGCGAGGACTTCGCGCTTTTGAAGCGTAAATTGCTCATCGACGAGGGCTTCCCGCGTCAGGCTTTGTTGATGACGATCGTCAAGGACGGGCATGCCGAAGGGCACGCGATCCTCACCGTCAAGACCAATGCCGGAGAATTCGTTCTCGATAATCTGCGCGCCGAGATCAGGCCTTGGGACCGCACTGGATATCGTTTTGTAAAGCGGCAATCGCAGAACGAGCAGAATGTCTGGCTTCAGATCGGCGATCCGACGCCCGCGCCTGACTACGTGTCCCGTTGAAACGCCGTTTTGAAATCTCTTGAGCCTCTGGAGCGATTTCTGATCGCTCGCATGACTTCATGCGATCGGAAAGCGCTCTAGAACGTGACCTTGAACCCGGCGTAAAGCGACAGCGGCTGCATCGGCGTGATCGTTCTCGCGTCTGTCGTGAAATTGGTCGCGACCGCGTTCTGCGCGCCTGTTCCCGTATCAAAGAAGGTTCCGTATGTGGCGCTGTGGTTGTTGAAGAGATTGTTGATCAGCCCAAAGATCTGGAAATGTTCGGACACCTGATACGACGCGTGTAAATTCGCCACCCAGAAGGCGGGAAGCTTCGAGTTCTGGTTCGAATCATCTCCGATGAAATACTGGGTTCCGACGATGCGCACGTCGCCGCCCAGCTTGAATTGAGGCGTGAAGGAATAGTCTGCGCCGAATTTGATCTGCTGGCTTGGAATGCCGGGAATACGATTTCCGGGCGTCACAAAAATGTTTCCGTCGGCGTCGGCGAACGGGTTGTTGGGCGAGGCTAAAGCGCCCGAAAAACGATAGGTCGCGTCCACATAGCTGTAGTTCAGATAGGCAAGCCAGTCGCCGCTGTGGAACTCGACGCCCGCTTCGACGCCCTGCCGCAGGGTGCCGGGCACATTGGCGTAATAGCCCCGCCCGGTGATTGTGCTGGCGAGCGAGATAATGTCGTTCGATACATTGGTGCGGAAAAATCCCGCTTTCCAATCAATGCGGCCATCGGTGAGGACATGTGACGTCCCCCGCAGCCCCGCCTCGACCGTGTGCGAGACGACCTGCTGAAGCGGCGGGTCCGCCACCAGCGAATTGGCGAGGAGACAGGGCTGGATCTTGCTCGCGCAATCGAGTTCGAGCGGCGTCGGCGCCCGGTTCGCCTCGGAATAGCTGGCGTAGGCCGAGACGCCCGGCAGGATCTTGTAGGTGAGGCCGGCGACCGGATTGACGCGCGTGAAGGTGTTCGCGCTGTTGAGTTCCGGCGACAGTCCGCCGGCGTCGTTGGTGTCGATGTTGGCGACGTTGAGTCTTGCTCCGGCGGTCAGCGCCAGCTCCGGCGTGAGATTGAACGTGTCTAGCGCAAAGAGTCCCCAGTAGGTTGTCGTTCCGGTGAGAAAGGTCGGGACATAGCCGATCCGGCCGAGCGTCTCGATCGTCGCGCCGGCGCCCGGAAACGAACCGTCCGGACTGACGACGAAATTGGGGTTTATGACGCCGAGCGTGCTGTTCGCGCTGAAGCTGAAAAAGCTGGCGTCGACGCTGCCGCCGACGACCAGATAATTGTCGTGGCCAAGAATCTGATCCTTGTTCGTGGCCTGGACCGCCGCTCCCGCAGTCGTGGAATGGGTGAAGGTCCGGTCGATTGTGCCGTACACGGTATTGCCCGAAAACGATATCGGATTGCCATGCTGATCGAGGATCACGAAGCCGTTGCCGTTCGCGACGCTGGGAAAACCGTCGTCCGAAAGGCAAAGGCTGCCGGCGAAATCGTTCGGCAGATTATTGGAGCCGCAATCCTGGACGTCGGCGTCGTTGCCGTCCGTATGGGTCTGCTTGAATGTCCGCAAATAGAAATTGCTCGACAGCGACCAATGGGGAACGATGTCGAACCGACCGGTCAGGGCGAGCGATCCGGCCTCGTTGGCGGTCGTCTGCGGCGAGGTGAAGACATTGCGGATGTCCGGGCTCAAAAGCTCGACCGGGGTAGGGCCGATCACCCCAAGCCGAGACGCCGCGCCCGACGCGATCAGGTGCAATTCGGCGTCCTGGCTACGATAGCCGACGTCGCCATAGGCGCGTGCGAGCCACGAGGGTGAAAAGTAGCGCCAGCCTCCGTCGCGCGCCGTGTCGGCGGTGACGTAGACGCTGTAATTATCGATTTGCTTGCCATATTCGAACAGGCCGCTGACCCGGCCATAGGAGCCGCCGAGAACCTGAGCTTCAAGCCCCTGCCAGTTGAAGCCGTTTTTCATCTCGATGTTGATCGCGCCGCCGAGCGCATTGAGGCCGAAGATCGGATTGCCGGTGAAGACGTCGGTGCGTCTGATCGCCTGCGGCGGAATGAGATCCCAGTTGACGGTGTCGCCGAAGGCCTCGTTGATGCGGATGCCGTTTTGATAGACGGCGAGGCCTTGCGGCGTTCCCTGCTGCGGCGAGGCGAAAAAGCCGCGATATTGCAGCTCCTGCGAAAACGGATTGCCGTTGATGTCATCGACGAAGACGCCCGGCGTGCGCTGGTCGATCGCATCGGTCACGTTGGGCGAGCGCGTGCGGGCGAAGTCGGGCGCGGTGATGGTTTGCGACGAGCTTGGAAATTTGTCGCGATCTTCGCCTGGTCCCGGCACCGGCGTCGTCGCGATCGCGCTCACCTCGGGAAGTTCGAACGGAGCCGCCGTCTGAGCGAAGGCGGGGGCGCTCGCGCAGAGGCAAAAGACGCCGCTCAAAGTGGAGATGGTTGAGAGGTGCAATTCCCGCCGCATATCGAAGGCCTATCCGTTTCGTCGCTGGTGCGCGTCGATTGACCTGTAGCCGAAGCGAAAAAATATTTCGCGGCGACGCCAGGGCGCGAGGGAACCATGCCTCAGGCCTGAGGGGCCGTCTCTAGGCGATGTGCCCTAAGCGTTCGGGATAATCTGGCAATCGCCGCTTGCGCTGAAGCCTCCGCCAGAGGGCTTACGGCCTGAGTGTTGCCGCACGGACACAGGCGGGGATTTTTGGCGGTGCGCTGCTTAAAAAGCGCCGGTATGGCGCACCGCGACGCCGATCAATTCGGCAAGGCTGCTGACGCCGAGCTTGCTGCGCAGCAACGAGCAGACATTGACGACCGTCTTGTAGCTGACGTTCATCTCGCTCGCGATGCTTGAGTAGGATTTGCCTTCGGCGAGCAGGGCGAGCGTTTGAACCTCGCGTGATGACAATTGCGACAGGAGATTGGGTTTCGCCCGCGCGCCGACGAGGGCGACATCCATCGCCAGCATGTGGCTGAGGTAGGGCTCTCCATCGCGCACTTTCCGGAAGGCGGCGACGAACTCATCGGGGTCCGAATCCTTGACGACATATCCGTTCGCTCCAGCTTCCAGCGCGCGGCCGACGATCACCGGGTCCGCATGCATGCTGAAGACGAGAATGCGCGCTCGAAGGTCGCGCAGCCGGATGCGCCGGATCAGGTCGAGGCCGCCGAGGCCGCTGCCGCTGATGACGAGATCGATGATCGTGACGTCCGGGCGGCGTTTGTAGAACAGCCGATAGCCGGTCAGGAAATCCGCGGCGTCGTAGATCATGGCGACGCCGGCGTCTTCAAGCAGCTTGCGACAGGCTCGCAGCACGATGGGATGGTCGTCGATGATCAGCGCCGAAGTCATTCCGCGGCTTCGCCCTCACTGGACGGATGTTCGATGTCCGGGGCGTCGAGCGGAAACGTCACCAGGATTCGCGCGCCTTTGGCCTGAGAGGCGTCAAGCCTCCATTCCCCGCCAAGCGCTTGCACGCGGCCTTTCATTCCCGAGAGGCCAAATCCGGGGCGGATGTCGGACGCCATGCCCTTGCCGCTGTCGCGCACCTCCAGCGCGAGGCGCCGCGAACCATGCGCATGAGACTCATTGGCGCGCCCTGTTTCTTCATGCAGAATCACGGCGATCTTCGAAGCTCCGGCATGCCTTATGGCGTTCGTGAGGCTTTCCTGAATACAGCGATAGATCGTTAAATCAATGCGGTCGCCATAAGTCGCTTCTAGTCCCGCGGCGTCCAGCGAAATCGAGACGGCCGGGTAAAGCCGGCCAAAACTCGCGGCAAGATCGGCAAGGACATCTTCAAGCGGGGCGTGGCCGAGCGCCATCGGCCGCAGGCTGTTCAGAAGATGCCGGTTCGTCAGCTGCATCCGGTCCGCGATTTCGACGATGACGCTGGAACATTCCTCGACTTCCGCCAGCGTCTTCGATGAGTCTTCCGAAGCGCCCGGCGAAAGTGCTCCGATTTTCGCGCAGGCGCCCGCCAGAGACCGCGCGTTGGTCTTGAGGCCGAACAGGCAGGGGCCGAATTCGTCGTGCAGCTCAAGGGCGATGGCTCGTCTTTCTTCGTCCTGGACCTCAATCAGCCGGCGATTCAGGTCGGCGTTTGACCGATGTGCGGCGTGAAGACTCTTGGCCAGTCCATTGAATCGATTAACAATTTCAGCCAATTCGCGCACGTCAGGCTGTTCGATGCCGATTTTGTATCGCCGCTGCTCCAGCGTGAGGAGGCCAGCGGAGACTCGCGTCAGCGGTTCGAGTATTCGGCCGAACATGACGTAAAGAACAGCCGCGGCGATCGCATTGGCGAAAAACGCCAGGCCGGCAAGCGCTTTGGTGTGGCCCCAGATTTCCTCGATTTCATCTTTTGGTTCACCGATGATGCTTACTGAGCCGATGTTACGGCCAAGGACGGCCACCGGATGTTCGATGCGCTCTGTCCGCGGCGAGACAAGGGCGGAGAACCAGGCGGGAGCCGAGCGTTCGCCGGGATGTCGCTTGATCGGCGCCTTGCCGCCGATCAAATGCCCGGTCGCGTCGAAGACCTGAACCGCCGCGTGGCGGGTGTAGCGCAATTGTTGCTGGAGGATCTGGAGCAGCCGCTCGGGCGTCGTGTCCGGCGCCATCAGACTGACGGTTTCGGACGCGAGCAATTGCGCCAGCCGCATCGAACTGCTCATTTCAACGCCGGCTGCGTCACGCGCCCGCGTGACGATGACGCAAAGGCCGATGATCGCGGCAAGGATCTCGATGAGAAGGAAAGCCGACAGGAGCTGCGTCCGGAGCGAACGCCTGGCCCAAACCGCGCGCAACCCTCTTCGCCGGGCGTCCGGTAAAGACAAGCACGCCTCGTCCAAACATTCCTCCCGCGCCATGGCAAGCCAGGAACGCCCAAGCGAAGATCACTCGAACGAACCTGCGTCAGCCGCGCTTAGAGCATATTCCGATTGGATTGAATCAATCCAATCGAGAAGACTATGCTCAAGCTTTTGACTCTGGAGCGACTTCTGATCGATTGCATGACTTCATGCAATCGGAAAGCGCTTGAGCATGGATGGCGCAAGATCGCACTCGGACCGCGCGATCCCCTATTTTCCGCCCGGGTTCAATCCTGCGCCAGGCGAGTCGGCTATCCCGCGACTTTGGTGGGCTTCGCCTTCACGGGTCTGCGCAGGAACATGGGAACGTGATCGCCCATTCCGACCACCGGAGCGTCGTCGTCGTCCGGCCGTGGCGCAGGACGCCGGCGCACCGGCGCGGCTTTCGCTTCGGTTGCGGTCTTCGCTTGGGTTGCGGTCTTCGCTTCAGTTAACGCCTCGACAGGCGCCAGGGCCGCGTGGGGATGCTCGGCGCGCCGGCGCGAGCGCGTCGGCGCCGGGCGCTCCCCGCGTTGCGGCGCGTCGGAAGATTCAGCGCGCTTGTTTTCGTCCCGGGCATGCGGAGCGCGGCGGGAGCGCGCGCCCTTGGACGGGGACGAGGGCGCCTCGGGCGCGTCTTCGACATCGAGTTCGGCGATCGTCTCCTTGCTCAGCCAATCGATTTTCCGCGCGATCAGGCGCTCGATCTCGAGGATGTGCTTCTGGTCGGCGCGGGTGACGATCGAAATCGCGACGCCGCTTTTTCCGGCCCGGCCGGTCCGTCCAATCCGGTGAACGTAGTCCTCGGCGTGAGTCGGCACGTCGAAATTGAACACATGGCTGACGTCGGGAATATCGAGACCGCGGGCGGCGACGTCCGAACAGACGATGAGATCGACGTCCCCGGTCTTGAAGGCGTCGAGCGAGGCCATGCGCGCGCGCTGGTCCATGTCGCCGTGAAGGGCGCCGGCATTGAAGCCGTGCTTCTGCAGCGACTTGTGCAGGACCGCAACGTCGCGCTTGCGATTGCAGAAAATGATCGCATTCTTGAAATCGGCGGCGTCACGGATGAGGCGGCGGAGCGTTTCCCGCTTGGCCGGGCCGGTGGCGGAGGCGACGAGGCCCTGAACGATGGTGATCGCGGTTGACGCCGCGCGGGCGACCTCGATCCGCACTGGATTGTGCAGAAAGGTCTCGGTCAGCCGCGTGATTTCGGGCGGCATGGTCGCGGAGAAGAACAGCGTTTGGCGGGTGAAAGGCACAAGTTTGCAAATGCGCTCGATGTCGGGAATGAATCCCATGTCGAGCATGCGGTCCGCCTCGTCGATGACCAGAATTTCGATGCCGGTGAGCAACAGCTTGCCGCGTTCGGAAAAATCAAGCAGGCGTCCCGGCGTCGCGATGAGGATATCGGCGCCGCGCGTGATCTTGGTTTCCTGATCCGCGAAGGACACGCCACCGATCAGCAGCGCCACGTTCAGCTTGTGATTGACGCCGTAGCGGATGAAACTTTCCTCGACCTGGGCCGCAAGTTCGCGGGTCGGCTCGAGGATCAGGGTGCGCGGCATTCGCGCCCGCGCCCGGCCTTGTTCGAGCCGCGACAGCATGGGCAGGGTGAAAGCGGCGGTCTTTCCGGTGCCCGTCTGGGCGATGCCAAGGACGTCACGCCCGGCGAGGGCGTGAGGGATCGCCTGCGCCTGGATGGGAGTCGGCGTCTTGTAACCGGACGCCTCTACGGCTTGAAGCACCTTCTCGCTTAAACCGAGTTCGTTGAAAGTCATTCGAATCCTGAATTGAGCGCTCTGCGCTGAACGATGGTCAAACATGGCGCCGCCCGCCGCAGCCGCAGGCGAATCGCCTTAAAACTGGACGGTAAAATCTGCGGGATGCGTGCCAGAATGAATATCAGACAAAATTGCCTAATGCCTGACCATGAGCAGTTCAAAAGGTCAAGACCCGACGTTACGCCGCATGACCTTAAGGTAGCAATGAAATCATTCTTACCCGGACTATCGTCCTAAAGTTGCGAAGATACAAGGAGTATCGGGATCCGCAAGCCAAATCCATTCTTTTCCGCGCGATGATTTGTCTTTTCCGCGCGGGGCGGAGCGTCTAGTCCATGGCGGCCGCCTTGAGAATGCAGACCATAAACGCCGCGGCCGGTTCTGACGACGCATTGCGGATGATATGAGGGCGGTCGCAGCGGTAGCGCAGCGTCTCGCCCGCCTTGGCCCGGTCGATCGCGCCGCCGATCTCGACTTCGAGCTCGCCGGCGCTGATGGACAGGCTCTCGACCGATCCGCGCTGATGCGCCTCGGATTCAAGCACGCCTCCGGGCTCCGCGGTAAAATCATACCATTGCAGCCATTCGACGGTCTTGATCCAGCCGATGATCGACAGCTTGCACTTGCCGTCGTCGGACACCAGAAGCGGAATGTCGCCGCGGAGGGACTTTTCAAGAAAAGGCTCCTCGTCGGCGGCCTGCAAGACGCGATCGATGGACACGTCGAGGGCTTGCGCCAGGCGCCAGATCGTCGCCAGGGTCGGATTGGTCTCGTTGCGCTCGATCTGGCTGATGATCGACTTCGCGACGCCTGATTGTTCCGAGAGTTCGGACAATGAAAGATTGTAGGCCTTGCGCAGGCGCTGAACCGTCTTGCCGAGCTGGCCGGAGAGGGCGAGCGCGCCCGCTTCCAGCACCTTGACCTTATCGCGGCCCTCGACGCCCATGATTCGACTCGCCCTTTTCTTTTTTTGAGAAGTGTTCCAGCGTTTGAGAAACTACCCGATCGCGTTTGAAATATCGAACATTTGTTTGTCCCAATGATCGGCATGGCTTTTATGCCGCGCGCGTCGCTTGCGCCCAAGTCGCCGTCAGAAGATTAGCTTACTGATTTTTCATCATATTCTCGAATTCCGGCGGAAGAGCGCGGCAGCCTGCGCGGGGCTGTCATGGAACGGCAACACGAATCTGCTTTCTGGAACAAGCCTAAGCTTCTAGATTCAGTTTAAGGTTGCGCCACGTGAGCGAAGACCAAGAGCCGACCCGTTACCGAACCCTTTTCCTGTCCGACATTCATCTTGGGACGCGCGGGTGCCAGGCGGAACTCCTGCTTGATTTTCTGAAGCACAATGAAGCCGACACGATCTATCTCGTCGGCGACATTATCGACGGATGGCGGTTGAAGGGCGGCTGGTATTGGCCGCAGACGCATAACGACGTCGTGCAAAAGCTGCTCCGGCAGGTGCGCAAGGGCGTGAGGATGCTCTATGTGCCCGGCAATCACGATGAATTCGCGCGCGAATTCATCGGCGCGTTTTTTGGAGGCGTCGAGGTCCTCGACAAGGCCTACCACGCGACCAAGGACGGCAAGCGCCTGCTGATTGTCCATGGCGACCAGTTCGATCTCGTGGTGCAGCACGCGAGATGGCTTGCCGTGCTGGGCGATTGGGCTTATGAAGTAGCGCTCTGGTCGAACCTTTGGTTTAACAGGATCCGGCGGTCTCTGGGTTTCCCCTACTGGTCGCTTTCCGCCTGGGCCAAGCTCAAGGTCAAGAACGCTGTGAATTTCATTAGCGCCTTCGAGGAGGCCCTAGCCGAAGCAGCGCGGCGGCACCACGCCGACGGCGTCGTGTGCGGACATATCCACCACGCCGCCATCCGCGACATCAACGGCATGCTCTACGTCAACACCGGCGACTTCGTCGAATCCTGCACCGCCGTCGCGGAACATGCCGACGGGCGCCTCGAAATCCTGCATTGGCGGCTTACGGCGGAGCAGCAAAAGGCTTCCGCCCTGCAACTTCGCTCCGGCGCGAAGGCGGCCGCCTGATGCGAATTCTGATCGCGACCGATGCGTGGCGACCGCAGGTGAACGGAGTCGTCAGATCTCTCGAGTCCGTCGCCAAGGCCTTGCGCGAACAGGGCGCCGAGGTCGAATTCCTGACCCCGCAAGGGTTCGCCTCGGTGCCTTTGCCGACCTATAGCGAGATTCGCCTGGCGCTCGCGAGCCCCAAGGCCGTCTCGAACCGGCTCGAAGGCCTCGATCTGGATCATATACATATCGCGACGGAAGGCCCGATCGGCTTCGCCGTGCGGCGATGCTGCCTGCGCGCAAGACGCTCGTTCACGACCAGCTACCACACCCGTTTCCCCGAATATATTTCGGCGCGAACCTGGATTCCGGAATCCTTGAGCTACGCCGTCCTGCGCCGGTTTCACAACGCCGGCGCCGGCGTCATGGTCTCGACGGCCTCGATCGCCAATGATCTTCACGGCCGCGGCTTTCAACGTCTGATGCATTGGTCGCGCGGCGTCGACCACAACCACTTTTCCCCGGCGAAAGCGGCCTGGACCGATCTGCCGCGGCCAATCTTTCTTTACGCCGGCCGTCTCGCCCCTGAAAAAAACATCGAGATGTTCCTCAAGCTGGACCTGCCGGGATCGAAAGTGATCGCGGGCGACGGACCCTCGCGCCGCGCGCTTCAGGCGGCGTTTCCACAGGCGCATTTTCTCGGCGCGCAAAGCAGCGAACAGCTCGCCGTCCATTACGCGTCCTCGGATGTTTTCGTGTTCCCGAGCCGCACCGACACGTTCGGAATGGTTCTGCTCGAAGCGCTGGCTTCGGGGCTGCCGGTGGCGGCTCTGCCGGTGCCGGGCCCGCTTGACGTCATCGGCGCGAGCGGCGCCGGAGTGCTCGACCAGGATCTGCGCGCCGCCTGCCTCGCCGCGCTCGAGATTCCGCGAGAGAAAGCCCGGGCGCATGCCATGACTTATACCTGGGCGAACAGCGCCCGTCAGTTCCTGGACAATATCCTGCTCTCGAAGGCCGGATCGCGGCGGATGGTCCCGCGCCCCAGCTTTTAGCGAAGCGGGGCCGTCGGCCTCTGCGCCCTGACGCGGCGAAAAGCCGACACTATATAGGGGCGATGGATGCGCATTTTCACCAAACCGAAGCGGCCGTCTCCTTTGTCCTGAACGAAAAGGAAGCGGATCCCGATCATAGAGACGCCTCGCCGACGCAAGCTCGCGACGACTTCCTTCTCGACGCCTATTCGTCGAGAGTGACGGGAATCGTCGAGGCGGTCGCCCCGAGCGTCGTGCGCCTCGATATAAGGCGAGGCGACGGCAGGAAGGCGGGCTCGGGCTCCGGCGTCATCATTTCGCCCGACGGGCTCGTGCTCACCAACAGCCATGTCGTGCAGGGCGCGAAACGCGCGGACGTGACGACGCTGGACGGGCGGACGCTGTCCGGCCGCGTCCTTGGCGACGACCCGGACACCGATCTCGCTCTCGTGCGCATTGATGAAAGCGCCACCTTGCCGGCCGCCCGGCTCGGCGATTCCAAGGCGTTGCGGCCCGGCGAAATCGCCGTCGCGATCGGCAATCCGCTCGGCTTCGACGCCAGCGTCACCGCGGGCGTCATCTCCGCGCTCGGGCGCTCGCTGCGATCCACCAACGGTCGCCTGATCGACGATGTGATCCAGACCGACGCCTCGCTCAATCCGGGCAATTCCGGCGGTCCGCTGGTCTCGTCGAGGGGCGAAGTGATCGGGATCAACACGGCGATCATCGCCAGCGCTCAGGGCATCTGCTTCGCCGTCGCGTCGAATACGGCGAGCTTTGTCCTCGGCGAACTCATCGCGCATGGAAGGGTGCGCCGCGCCTATCTCGGCATCGGGGCCGGGACGATCGCTCTCCCGCGCAAGATCGCGCTGCGCCTTAGCCTGACGCAGGCGACGGGCGCCGTGGTCAGCCTCGTCGAACCTAAAAGCCCGGCGGATCATGCGGGAATCCTGACCGGCGACATCGTGCTGGCGGCGGACGGCGCTCCCGTGAGCGGCGCGGATGATCTGGTGCGGCTGCTCGACGCCGGAAAAATCGGGCGCACGATCGCGCTCGATGTCCTGCGCCGTTCGGACCGGCGCCGGTTCTGGGCCGCGCTGAACGAAAGAAAACGGTGACCGCGAGAGCGCTTTCCGATCGCATGAAGTCATGCGATCGACCAGAAATCGCTCCAGAGTCAAAGACATGAGCGTATTCTTGTCGATGGGATTGATTCAATCCAATCGAGAAAGATTATGCTCTGGGACGGCGACGTCGAACAGGTCGCCGTTTTCAGAATGGGCCGGGCGACACGGTCTATTCGGCGGCGGAACGGTTCTGATCGAGAGCCTCGGGATAAAGCTGTTCCGCCCCCGCCTCGTCCTCTCGCTCTTTTGAATGGTTTCGCGCGATGAGCGTGTACATCGCGGGGGTGATGAACAGCGTGAAGATGGTCCCGATGCTCATTCCCCCGGCGATCACGACGCCAATCGCGAAACGGCTGCGGGCTCCCGCTCCGACCGCGATGATCAGCGGAATCATGCCGACGACCATCGCGGCCGTCGTCATCAGGATCGGGCGCAGCCTGACCGCCGCGGCGTGCTCGATCGCCTCGCGCCGGCTCATCCTCTCTTCCTGCTGGAGACGATTGGCGAATTCGACCATGAGAATGCCGTGCTTCGAGATGAGGCCGATCAGGGTCACAAGGCCGATCTGGGAATAGATGTTCATGCTCGCCGCGCCGACGACGCCGAGGATGTTCAGCGGCAGCAGCGCGCCGAACATCGAGGTCGGCAGGGCGATGAGGATGATCAGCGGATCGCGAAAGCTTTCGAATTGCGCCGCGAGGACGAGGAAGATCACGACCAGCGCGAAGGCGAAGGTCACAAGGAGCGTATTGCCCTCCTGGATGAACTGTCGGCTTTCGCCCTGATAATCGATCGTATAACCGGCGGGAAGGAATTCCGCGGCTTTCTGCTGCAGAAAAGCGATCGCCTCGCCGAGCGTGTGGCCGGGGAAGGGGACGCCCTGCAACGTCGCCGAATTGAGCTGCTGGAAGGTGGGCAGGCCGTTCGGCTGCACGCTCATCGAGACGCTCGCGATGGTCGACAGGGCGACGAGGCCGCCGGTCTTCGTGCGCACCTGGTAACGGGTGAGCCAGTCGGGGGTCAGCCTGAAATCCCTCGGCGCCTGGGCGATGACTTCGTAGCTGCGGCCTTCGAGGCTGAACCTGTTGATGTAATTGCCGCCGAGCATCGTCGCGAGCGTCGCTCCGACATCCTGCATCGTGATTCCGAGCTGATTGGCTTTATCGGCGTCGATCTTGAATTCGATTTGCGGCAGATCGAATTTGAGATCGCTGTTGGTGAAGATGAACAGGCCGCTCTCCTGCGCGGCGGTCTCGACCTTGGCCATGACGTCCGCGAGCTGCCGGTAATCGCCTATTGTGCGGATGACGAACTGGACGGGCGGGCCGCCGGTCGATCCCGGCAGCGCGGGGGGAGAAAAAGCGATGATCTGCGCGCCGGGCACGGCCGACAGTTTCGGCTGCAGCGCTTGAAGGATCTCTTTCTGGGTGGCGGAGCGATCGTCCCAGTTTTTCAAGATGAGGCCGCCAAAGCCCTGATGAACGCCGTCCGATCCGTTGATCAGAAAGACGTGCTCCTTCTCGGGAACCAGATCCGCCGCCGCCTGCACTTCCCTGGTTGCGTTCTCCATATAGTCGAGGTTCGCGTATCGCGGCGTCTGGATGAGGGAAAAGATCGCGCCCTGATCCTCCTCGGGCGCAAGTTCCCTCGGCGTCGAGAAGAACATCACGGCGGTGAGGGCGAGAACGCCAAAGAGGATCAGGACCGTCAGGGCGCGAAAATTCAGCGTCTTGTGCAGGAGGTTCTGATAGCTGCGGCGAAGTCTGTCGAAAACGCGGTCGATGAAGGCGGAAAAGCCGGACCGATTCTCCTCGGGCGGCCGTAGCAGCATCGCGCACAGCATGGGCGATAACGTGAGGGCGACGATGCCTGAAACGACCACCGAACCGGCCAGAGTGAACGCAAATTCGCGAAACAGCGCGCCGGTGAGGCCGGAGACGAACCCGATCGGCGCGTAGACGGCGGCGAGCGTGATGGTCATCGAGATGACCGGGCCGGTGATCTCGCGCGCGCCCTGAATCGCGGCCGCCTTGGCGGGCATCCCGTCCTCCATATGGCGGTAGATGTTTTCGACGACGACGATCGCGTCGTCCACGACGAGGCCGATGGCCAGCACGAGTGCCAGCAGCGTCAAAAGGTTGATCGAATAACCGAGCGCCAGCAGGATGATCATCACGCCGATGAGCGAGAGCGGTATGGTCACGACCGGCACGATCGTCGCCCGCAGATTGCCGAGAAACAGGAAGATCACCACGACGACGATGAGCGCCGCCTCCGCGAGCGTCTTCTGGACTTCGTGGATCGAGGCCCGGATGAAATTTGTCGCGTCATAGGCGATCGCTGCGTCGAGTCCGACCGGAAGCTGCGCCTTGATTTCCGGGAAGGCTGCGCGGACGGCGGTGATGACGTCGAGCGGATTCGCTGTCGGGGTCGAGTAGATGCCGACGAAAACCGCCTTCAGGCCATCAAACATCGACGATGAATCGACCGACTCGGGGCCGAGTTCGATGGTCGCGATATTGCCGAGCCGGATCAGCGCGTCGCCATGCGAGGCGATCACCAGTTCGCCGAACGCTTTGGCCGAATCGAGCGAGGTCAGCGCGTTGATCGTCGTTTGCGTGAAATCGCCCTTGATCTGGCCCGGCGCCGCGGTGAAATTGTTCGCCGCCAGCGCCGCCCGGACGTCGGTCGCGGTGACGCCGCGCGCCGCCATTTTATCCGGGTCGAGCCAGACGCGCATCGCGAAGGTCTGGCCGCCGAGAATCTGCGCATTGGCGACGCCGTCGATCGTCTGCAATCTCGGCTGAACGACCCGGGTCAGGTAGTCGGTGATCTGCGAGGGGCTCAACACCTTCGAATTGAAGGACATATACATCAGCGCCGTCGAATCGCCGGTCTGTTTGACGACGACGGGATCGAAAGCTTCGCGCGGAAGAACGTATTTGACCTGATTGACTTTCGAGAGGACGTCGGCGACCGCGCGGTCGGGATTGGCGTTGAGGATGAGATTGAGCGTGATCGTCGACGTGTTCTGCTGCGAATTGGAGACAAGGGTGTCGATGCCCTCGGCGCTGGCGACGGCCTGCGCGATCGGCGTCGTGATGAATCCCTTGACCACGTCGGCGTTGGCGCCCGGATAGGAGGTGGTGATCGTGATCGTGGTCGAGGACAATTCCGGGAATTGCCGGAGCTGCAGCTTGGACGCGCTTTGGAGCCCGACCAGCAGGATCAGCAGGCTAACCACGGTTGCGAGAACCGGCCGGCGAATGAAAATATCGGTGAAATGCATTCTTTATTCCTTCGGCCGGACTGCCGGTGCGACAAGGCGCGCTTCCGGGTCGATGCGCACGCGCGCGCCCGGCTGAAGTTTGAGCTGGCCTTCCGACACGACCTGATCGCCCGCGTTGACCCCTTCGAGGACAGAGACGCGGCCGTCGCGGGTCTCGCCAACGCGCACGAAGCGGCGCTCGACGATCAAGGGGCGATCATCCGGCGGAGCCGCCGCGGCGTTCGCCGCTGGCTTGAGCGTCGCCGCTTGCGCGCCTCCGGCGTCGAGGGGGGCGGGCTGAACGATGAAAACGCTATCGCCGTAAAGCGAATATGTGATCGCCGTGCGCGGCAGGGTGACGACTTCGGCCCCGTCCCCCGCGATCACCGCCACATTGGCGAACATGCCGGGAAATAATTGTCTGTCCCGGTTGGGGAGTTCTCCCTGGACGAGAACGTTCCGGCTGTCCTGGCCGACGCGGGCGTCGATCGTCTTGATCGTCCCGCGAAAGATCTTGCCGGGATAGGCGTCGACCTGGAGCTCGATCGCCTCGCCGGGCTTCAGAACAGCAAGCGATTTTTCCGGCACCGGGAAGTCGACGTAGATAGGATCGAGCTGCTGCAGGGTGATGACGCTCGTGCCGGGGGAGACGTATTGTCCGAGGTCGACCTTGCGGATGCCGAGCCGTCCGGCATAGGGGGCGACGACATTCTTCTGGGCGATGATGGCGCGCACTCTTTCCGTCGAAGCGGCGGCGGTGTCGCGCGCAGCCTCCGCGGCGTCGAAGTTCGACTTCGCGGAATTGCCGGTCTGCGAAAGCTGCTTTTGCCGCTCAAGGACCAGTTCGGCGTTCTTCAGGACGGCGAGATTGTTTTTAAGATCCGCCTGCTCGACCGAATTGTCGATTTCAAACAGCGGCGCTCCTTTTTCGACATCCTGGCCCGAGCGAACCTTGATCGAGACGATCATTCCGCCGATCTGCGGCGCGACGTCGATCCCCTGCACGGCCCGCAGGCTTCCGATGGCGGGCAATTGCGGCGTCCAGGTCTCCTTGGTCGCGACCGACACCGCGACCGTCGCGGGCGGAGGCGCGGCCTGAGAGATGAAGTTCCGGATCATTTGCGGCTTGAACACGAACTGGAAATAGCCCAGCCCCAGGGTCAGCGCCGAAAGCGCCGCCAACGTGACGATAAAAATCAGACTTCGCTTCATGATCTGCCAAATTTGGGGTGGATTAGCATTGAGCCTGCGGTGTGCTTCAAAATCGCCTTTGGCTCACAAACGCGTCCAATTGAACAAAGCCAGAACCACATTTAGACGCTGGCGACTGGCATTTAGACGCTGGCGCCCTCGGGGGGCATGCCTCTGATTGCCGCACCGAAAGACATTGGCCGGAAATTGCGGCCAAATGAGGCAACTTTTCCATAGATGGGCTTTTCGCGCCGTTTTTGCGAGGCAAAACCGCCGCACTTTCACCGACGCTCAGCGGTGGACCTGTCCGATCGGAAGGGTTGGGGCGCATCAAAATCATGTGTTCGGCGCATCGCCCGCCGCGCGGCGCACCGCCCGCCGCCAGCCTTCGATCAACGCGGCGCGCGATTTCGGGGTGAATTGCGGCTCGAACCGTCGATTGGCCGACCACGCCGCGCCGATGGTCTTGAAATCTGAAAAGACTCCGCTCGACATCCCCGCGAGATAGGCGGCTCCAAGCGCCGTTGTTTCGAGCATTGCGGGGCGCTCGACGGGAGCGTCCAGAATATCGGCGAGGAATTGACAGAACCAGTCATTGGAGGCCATCCCGCCATCGACGCGCAGCGCCTGCGGCCCGGACAACGGGCCGCAGGCGGTTATCGCTTCCATGAGATCGAGCGTCTGGTAGGCGACCGATTCGAGCGCCGCGCGGGCGATATGAGCGCCCGTCGCGTCAAGGGTCAGGCCGCAGATCAATCCTCTCGCGGCCGGGTCCCAGTGGGGCGCGCCGAGGCCGACGAACGCAGGCACCATATAGACGCCGAGGTTGGTCTCGACGCTGGCCGCCATCCGCGCCGTGTCGGCGGCGTTTTTGATCAGCCCCAATCCGTCCCGCAGCCATTTCACCGCCGCGCCGGCGGCGAAAATCGCGCCTTCGACGGCGTAGGCCGGGACGCCGTCGATCCGGTAGGCGACGGTCGTCAACAGACCTTTTCGCGGCGGCGCCGGTTCATGGCCCGTGTTGAGAAGCGCGAAACATCCCGTCCCGTAGGTCGATTTCACCAGGCCCGGCGTGAAACAGGCCTGGCCGATCAGCGCCGCCTGCTGATCGCCCGCCATGCCTGTGATGGGGATTTGAACCGGAAACAGGCCCTTGGCGGTAACTCCAAAAAGGCCGCTGCTGTCGCAGACCCCCGGCAGCAGCGCGGCCGGAACGCGGAACAGATCGAGGAGGTCCTCGTCCCAGCGCTGACGGTGAATGTCGAAGAGTAAAGTGCGTGAGGCGTTGGTGGCGTCGGTTGCGTGCGTTGCGCCGCCGGTCAGACGCCAGAGGAGAAAAGCGTCGATCGTCCCGAACGCCAGTTCGCCGCGTTCCGCCCGCTGCCGCGCTCCGGGGACATGATCCAGGATCCAGGCGATTTTCGTGGCGGAAAAATAAGGGTCGAGAAGCAGTCCCGTGCGGGATCGAACCAGGTCTTCGGCGCCTCCCGCCCGCAGGGCCTCGCAATCGGCGGCGGTGCGCCGGTCCTGCCAGACGATGGCGCGATGGATCGGCGTCCCCGTGGCGCGGTCCCAGATGGCCACGGTTTCACGCTGGTTGGCGATCCCCAGCGCGGCGACCGGAGCGGCGGCCTGGCTCATGACTTCCCGCGCCGCGCCGAGCGCGTCGCGCCAGATGTCCTCAAGCTCCTGCTCGACCCAGCCATCGCGCGGATAATATTGCGCCAGTTCGCGCTGTGCGGCGGCGATGCGGCGCCCCTTGACGTCGAATAGGAGGCTTCTCGTGGACGTCGTCCCCTGGTCGATGGCAAGGAGAACGGGAGAGGCGCTTTTTCCAGATGACCTCATACCCTCGACCTTTTGATGACGGGCGCGTTCGGATCTCTTCAGACCTTGGTCGGATCAGATCTTGGCGGGATAGACCTTGGCGGGAAGCCGGGCAGCGATGAAAAATAGTCCTCGACGCGCGCGCGCTGGGCGGCGCTCATGTGCAGTCCGAGTTTCGATCGCCGCCAGAGCACGTCCTCGGCGGTCCTCGCCCATTCCTTGTCGATGAGATAGTCGATCTCGGCCTGCGAAAGCCCTGCTCCGAAATCTGCGCCGAGATCGGCAAGGCTTTTGGCGCCTCCGAGAACCGCCGCCGCGCGTGTTCCATAGGCGCGGGCCAGCCGTCTCGCCGTCGTGGGAGGAAGCCAGGGGTTTTCGTCGTGAAAAGTCCGCTGAAACCGCTCGAAATCGCCTGCGTCGATGTCGCCTCCCGGGAGCGGGGCCGATCCGGTCCAGGGAGCGGGACGCGGCGGCGTGAGGGAGGGCGCGAGGATCGAAAGGGCGCGTTCGGCGAGGCGGCGGTAGGTTGTAATCTTGCCGCCAAAAACCGAAAGAATGGGGGCCATGCCCGGCGGCGCGGCGCAGTCGAGCACATAATCGCGCGTGATTGCGGAGGCGTTCGCGGCCCTGTCGTTGTAAAGCGGCCTGACCCCTGAAAAGCTGTGGATGATCTGCTCGGGCTTCACCGGCGCTTTGAAATAGGCCGAAGCGGCGCGGCAGAGATAGGCGGCTTCGTCCCCGCTGATGGCGACGGCGTCAGGATCGCCCTCGAACGGCGCTTCCGTCGTTCCGATCAGGGTAAAGTCCCGCTCATAGGGCAGGGCGAAAACGATTCTTTTGTCCGTGTTCTGGAACGTATAGGCATGGTTTCCGGCATAGAGCCGCGGAACGACGATGTGGCTGCCCCTCACCAGGCGAAGACGCTCGCCGGCGTCACGCCCGCCGACGCCATTGAGGAATGTTCCCGCCCAAGGTCCCGCGGCATTCACCAGGGCGCGCGCTTCAACCTTGCTTTCGGTCCCGTCCAGACAGTTTTGCAGAACGGCGACCCAAAGCCCGCGCTCGCGAGCGGCTGAAACGCAGGCCGTGCGCGTCTGAATGATCGCTCCGCGCTCGCGCGCGTCGAGCGCGTTGAGGGCCACGAGGCGGGCGTCGTCAACCCAGCAGTCGGAATAGGCGAAACCGGCGGAAAGGTCGTCGCCCAGCGGCGCGCCTTCGATCGCGCCGGCAAGGCTGATCCTTTGCGACGGCGGCAGGCGGCGGCGCGGACCGAGCCGGTCGTAGAGCCAAAGCCCAATCGCGATCATCCACGAGGGACGGCGCCCCTTCTTACAGGGGAGAATGAACCGAAGCGGCCAGATGATGTGGGGCGCGAGATCTAGAAGAATTTCGCGCTCGAGGAGCGATTCTCGGACCAGGCGGAAATCGAAATATTCGAGATAGCGAAGGCCGCCATGAATGAGTTTCGTGGAGGCCGAGGAGGTCGCGCCGGCGAGGTCGCCTTTTTCGCAGAGGAGCACCGAGAGGCCTCGCCCAGCCGCATCGCGCGCGATTCCCGTTCCGTTGACGCCGCCGCCAATGACGAGCACATCGAACGGCGTCTCGCTCATGTCCGCCTTATCTCGTCCCGATTATCTCGTTGGTCTTGTCTCGTCCGACTTGTCTCGCCTCGGCGGACTGGCGCCGGAGCGGCGGCGCATCTAACGCGCGAAGGCGTCGGCGCGTCAAGCGAGAAGGGACAAGCCCTTCCGATCGTTCTCCACCGCCCGGAAGGGCGCGCGCTCAGCGTTTTATCGCATCGGCGACCTTCTTGCCCGCGTCCTTGATATCGCCGACGGTCTGACGAGCCGCGCCCGCGGCCTTGTCAGCCTTACCTTCCGCCTGGAGAGTCTTGTCTCCGGTCATGCGGCCGGCTGCCTCCTTGGCGGCGCCCTTGACCTTGTCCATCGTCCCCTTCACGGTTTCCTTGTCCATAGCGAACTCCTGTAAGCGGTTTCGGAGCGGTCTGAACGCGGGAGGGTTCTTCCGGTTCCAGGGTGAACCAAGCCTTCGCGCAGGCGGTCATGCGTGCGGGCGCGGCTTCGACAGCCTTGTGAAAGAGCGGACCAGGCCATGGCCCTGGCGGAGGCGCGTTTGACGGGACCCCTGCAAACTGGTCTATCTCCGCGCGAAAACTCAAGCTCTTGACGACAGAGGTCGACCGGAACCGATGAACCTGATGACGCCTTTTGATAACGCATGGCATTATCGTGAGTTGATCCGCGCCGTCGTGCGGCGGGAATTGGCCGTCCGGTTTCGCGGGTCGATCCTCGGCTGGATCTGGGCCATTTTCGGCCCCCTCGTGATGCTCTCGGCCTATACGATCATCTTCTCCAACGCCGTCGGCGTTCCAGCGTCCGCGAAGGGCGCGGGCGTCGGGACTTACGCTTTGTCAATCTTTACCGGCTTGATTGTGTTCAATCTCTTCAGCGAACTCGCCTACCGCTCGCCGGGAATGCTGCATGAACATGCGGGCGTCATTAAAAAGTCGATATTTCCAAGCGAGACTTTGGCCTGGACGGCGACGATCCGGGCCGCCGTTTACGCGGCGATCAGTCTTGGCGTCCTCGCAGTTTTCGAACTTGCGCTGACCTTCTGGTTGCCGCCAACCGTTTTATTGCTTCCGTTCGTGATCGGGCCTTTCTTTTTGTTCTTGCTGGGCACGTCGTGGTTCCTGATGGCGCTCGGATCTTTCACAAGGGACGTCGCCCATCTCATGATCTCGATCGTGCCGGTCTTCATGTTCGCGACGCCGATTTTCTATTCGATCGAGGACGTGCCGCCTCACCTGCGCCTCTACGTCCATTTCAATCCGATCGGGAATTACGTCGAAATGCTCCGGGACGTCCTTTTGTTCAATCGTCTGCCAAGCTTTGCGCTTTACGCCGGAACGGTTGGGCTGTCGCTTTTCGTGTTCTATTTTTCCTATCGTTTTTTCATGCAATACAAGGCCGTTTTCGTCGATGTCATCTGAGATTGTCATTAGCTGCGACGGTGTCGGGAAAGCGTTTCAGCTTTACCTGCGGCGAAACGATCAGCTGAAACAGGCCATCCTTGGCCGTTGGGGCAAATATTATCACGAGCATTGGGTGCTGAAAGATATCAGCCTCGCCATTCGCCAGGGCGAAAGGGTGGGCGTCATCGGCCGTAACGGCGCCGGCAAGACGACCTTGCTGCAGATCATCTGCGGAATCACCCGGCCGACCCATGGCGCGATCAAGGTCGATGGCCGCGTCGCGCCGATTCTCGCGCTCGGGGCGGGATTCGATCATGAATTGACCGGCCGGGAAAACGCCCTGATAGGCGGCGCGATCCTTGGCATGCGACGTTCGGAGGTGGAGCGGCGCCTCGACGCCATCGCCGATTTCGCGGGCATTGGCGATTTTTTCCACCAGCCCCTGAAAATGTATTCGACCGGCATGGCGGCGCGCCTCGCCTTCGCCGTCTGCGCCCACGCCGACGCCGACATTCTGATCATCGACGAGGCGCTTTCGGTCGGCGACGCCGAGTTCGGCGCCAAATGCGAGGCGTTCATCGAGAATTTCGCGAAGCGGGGGACGATCCTCGTCGTGTCCCATGAACTTGAGCTTCTGGCCTCGATCTGCGACCGCGTCGTCTGGATCGACGACGGAGTCCTGCGTGAAATCGGGCCTCCACGGCAGGTGATCGCGTCGTATCGCGAATCGGTCGAGGGCAAGCCTAGGATCGCCCGCGCCGCCAATCAATAGACCGCGCGTCTTCGCGGACCGTTGAGCTTTCGATCAGGCTTTTGATCGGCGAGCGGGAAAATCCGCATTGCGCCGGTGAAGCAGCCAGATCGCGACGGCGAATTCGGCGAGGATCGCGATCCCGACAAGCCAGACGAATCGCGGGTCCTGACGCACCAATGTTTCGGCTCCGATGAGGATCGCGACGTGAACCGCCGGGATCATCAGCACGATCGCCGGCGCCGCGGCCGAGGAACGTCCCGTCGCCGCGGAGAGATTCAAGACGAGCCCGATCGCGAGCATCGCGTGAGCCAGGGCGAGCAGCGGAATTCCGCAGCGTTTCGTCGCCTCGCTCATCCATTCGGCAAAGCGGCGGGGACCGTCGCGCTCCGGCGGAATCGAATGGAAGAACTCCCAAAAAGGCATTTCAAAAGCGCCGCGCCAGCCGCGTTTGGGCATCGCGCCAGCGCCCTGCATCTCCATCGGGATCACATATTCGTCGAAGTTCGTCGTCCGGATCGCCGAACCGCCCTCCGAGCGGGTCTGAATCGACCCGTTGGACAGGATCATCACCACGCTCTGCTCGTTGCGCCGGAACTCGGTTTCGGCCGCAGTGATGATTTGCTCCTCGTTCTTCGCGGCGTCGAACTGATAGATGAACATTCCAGACACCACATCGGCCGAACGCCAGCGCTGGAAATACATCGTGCGGGAGCCGCCGTCGAACGTGTAGAACCGCGCCGGCTCGAGCATGCGGTGATTGAGAGAATTGCGAATGATATGGATGACGTCCTGCATCTCGCCGACATGAGAGGGCGCAAAGAAAGACGACAACCACAACCCCGCCGCGACCGCGATCACAGCGACGCCGCAGGAGGGCGTGGCGATCGACCAGACAGACAAACGCAAGGAGTAGAGGACAGCGATCATGCCGTCAGATGTCATGCGCGAGAATTCCAGCGCGATGGCTACGCCGACCGCCATCGGCAATGCGACGTAGAGCACCGTCGGCATGGTCCCGAGCAGGGCCGGCCAGAGAAGTCCGGCGCGGACGGCGGCCGGCGGAAGGTAATGGAACAGCGAGGTCATGACGACCGGAATGCAGAGGCTCGCCTCGATCACCAGGGCGGAAACGGCGATCCGTTTGGCCAGATAAAGATAAAGGAGGCGAGGCATGAATCTCCGGGGCCGCGCGCGAAGTCAGCGCTTCATTCCAGCTCTGTCGTCCAGGTCTTTAAGGTTTCAGGTCTTTAAGGTTTCAGGTCTGTGAGATTTTCAGGTCAGGCTCATTTCGTCACATCTTCATGCGGGCCGCAGCCTGCTTTGCATAGGCGGTCCACGCCGCATCGAACACCCGGCGTTTGGGCAACGAGACCGCGCCCGCCCAATGGGCGAAGAAGATCCGATTCCCGGCGCCGTCGAGAGGGCCTCCGTCGGCGCCGAAGCTGACGTCCTTCGCTTTATAGAAACTTTCGTCCGACGCGCCCGCGACGCATTCGGTGAGCGAGGCGATTTTCAGGCCGCGCCGGTGCGTGACGAAATTGCTCAGAGGCTGGGCGAAAAGCATGCCGTGCTTGCGGACGGTATGAAAAATCTCTTCGTCCTCGGCGATCACCTCGTAGAAGTGCCGTAGCGACAGGATGCTGTTGGACGTCAGGAAGAACCCGTCGTTGAACAATCTCGCATTGCGCAAGAAGTCGTAGCGGTCCCTCTTGTTGTTGTAGACGTATTCCTCGCTCGTCGAGGCCATGATGAAATCCACCTTGCCGGGATCGAGCTTGCCGAAAACCTCTCTCATGTCGCGAAATAGAATGACGTCGACGTCGAGATAAAGCACTTCGTCGAGCGGCAAGGCGAGCGAAAGAAACTTGCGCAACCGGCGGCGATGGCCCGGAAAAAGCGGATAGAGGCGGCTCGCCATCGCGTCGAGTTCGCGCGAATCCTCGTTGACGAGATGAACGCCGTAGACGTCGGCGGCGCGCCGCGTCAGCGTGAGATTGTCATCGTAGGGAATGAGATAGAGCGGCGTCGCGGCGTTCGTCGCGCGGTAGCTCTCGAGGAACGGCAGAAGCCAATCGGAGATACGGTCGTTCGCGACAATCGCGACGCCGACCTTTTTGCCGCCGCCGGACGGGTTCGGGGCGCTCTGGCCAAGGGGCGCTTGATTCGATGTGAGATGTTCAGGCATGAAGGGTTTCACTAGAGGTGAGCGGGTCCAGAATCAGGAGCCGCGAAACATGGACTGGCGCGGGACGGGAGGGAATGACTCGATCTTGCCGCGGTCAGGAATTACGATCGGCGCTCTCCATATCCTTCGTCCTAATCGGCGCTTTTCTGTTTTCATGCGCCAGTATGGTCGCGCGCTGAACGCCGCAGCTTGAAGCTTCGAGGCTGATGTACATTGATGGGCGAGACGGATCAAGACGAGGCCAAAGTCACGCTTGCGGGCGCCGCGGACGCGTTTCTGGCGAAGGGGCCGCTGCGGGGCAGGACCGTGCTCCTCGTTCATCCGGCGTGGCATTCCTGCGGCAGTCACCAGGTTTTCGTTTCCCAGGCTCGCGCCTATCGCGCGCTCGGCGCGAGGGTTCTCAGTCTCGCGGTCGCCGACGCTCCCGGAGCGAACGAGGGATCGCGGGCGCACAAGGCCTATTTCGCGGCGACGGAAGACCTCGAATGCGACGCGCGCTTTTACACCGGTATGTCCCTCATTTCGGTGCTGAAGCCCTCGTTCCTGCAGGCGGTGAAAGGATGGCTGCACGGCAATTTCGCCGGAATTTTGGTCGCCTCCACTGAACTCGCGCCGATTCCGGCTGCGCTCGCGGCGACGGCGCGGATCGATCTCATCCACTGCAATCATTTCTTCTGCATGCCCGCCGCGCTGAGCCTGCGGCGCGGCGGGCCTTGCCCGGTCCTTCTTGAAACCCACGATTTGCAGGCGCGCCAATATGCGCTTCGCAACGAGGTTGGATGGACCCTGCCGCCCGCCGCCGCCTTCGAAGAGATGCTCGCAATCGAGCAGGCCGCCATGCGGACCGCCGACGTGCTCGTGCATTTAAATGACGAGGAATTCCGGATTTTTCAAAAAATGCTGCCGGACCAGAGGCATGCGCTGCTTTATCCGGCCGTCGCACCGATCGAGGCGCCTGCTCGCGGCACGCCCTCCGGCCTGATCCTCGTCGCCAGCGCCAATCACGCCAATTTTCTCAGTACGGTCTGGTTTCTCGAAAAGGTCCTGCCGGCGGCGCCGGAGGTTCCGGTGCGAATCATCGGAAACATCGATCGCGAGATTAGAGCCCGCGCGCCGAAGCTCTGGCGACAGCACGAGGCGCTGTTTTGCGGCCGCATCGACGACCTCGACGCCGCCTATGGCGAGGCCGCGGGCGTCCTGCTGCCTACCATCGAGGGGCATGGCGTATCGATCAAGACCATCGAAGCGATGTCGAGCGGCGCGCCGCTGATCGCGACGCCTCTCGCGTTTCGCGGCATGGGGCTTGATCCCGTCGAGTTCGGCAATGTCGCGCTGGCGCTGAAGGCCGAGGATTTCGCCGCGGCGATGCGGCGCGCGTGCGAGGCGCCGCCGCCGCAAGGAATTGTCCTGGCGCATGGGAGATCTGGCTCCGACACCCGCAAGGCCTATGAACGGATCTTCGCGCCGGAAGCCTATCAGGAGGCGCTGCGCGCGCTGGTCACGCCTCTGCTCCCTGCCGGGCCCTAAGGTTCTATAAGCCGCTTTATCGCCAAGCTTGAGGCGGCGGCGACATAAAGAGTTGCTTATATCTTTATTGCGTTGCGCGAGGAGGGCTGTTATAGAGCCTCGCACATCTGGGGCGCCGCTGCGCAATTTCGGAAAAGTTCATGACCCATTCATTCAACGACTACGCCATCACCGACATCGGGCTCGCCGACTGGGGCCGCAAGGAACTGGCGATCGCCGAGACCGAAATGCCCGGCCTCATGGCGACGCGCGCGGAATTCGGCCCAAGCCAGCCGCTCAAGGGCGCGCGGATTGCCGGATCGCTTCACATGACAATCCAGACGGCGGTTCTGATCGAGACCCTGAAAGCGCTCGGAGCCGATATTCGCTGGGCCTCGTGCAACATTTATTCGACGCAGGACCACGCCGCCGCGGCGATCGCCGCCGCGGGAATCCCGGTCTTCGCCCGCAAGGGGGAGAGCCTGTTCGACTATTGGGAATACACCCATAAGATTTTCGAATGGAGCGACGGCGGCGCGCCGAATCTCATTCTGGACGACGGCGGCGACGCCACGATGCTCATTCATCTTGGCATGCGCGCCGAAGCCGGCGACACCGCTTTTCTCGACAAGCCCGGCAACGAGGAAGAGGAAGTCCTCTTCGCCGCGATCAAGAAACGGGTCGCCTCGTTCCCCGGCTGGTATGGCAAGATCGGCCATGCCATCAAGGGCGTCAGCGAAGAAACGACGACCGGCGTTCACCGGCTCTATCTGATGGAGCGCGACGGCAAATTGCTCTGGCCGGCGATCAATGTGAATGATTCCGTCACCAAGTCGAAATTCGACAATCTTTACGGCTGCCGCGAATCGCTCGTCGACGGCATTCGCCGCGGCACCGACGTGATGATGGCTGGCAAGGTCGCGATGGTCGCCGGCTTCGGCGACGTCGGCAAGGGTTCGGCCGCCTCGCTGCGCAACGCGGGCGCCCGCGTCCTCGTTTCCGAGATCGACCCGATCTGCGCCCTGCAGGCGGCGATGGAGGGCTACGAAGTCACGACAATGGAGGACGCCGCGAAGCGGGCGGACATTTTCGTCACCTGCACCGGCAACGTCGACGTCATCACCACCGATCACATGCGGGAGATGAAGGACCGGGCCATCGTCTGCAACATCGGCCATTTCGATTCGGAAATTCAGGTCGCGGGCCTGCGCAATTTCAAATGGCACAATGTGAAGCCGCAGGTCGACGAGATCGAGTTTCCCGACGGCAAGCGGATCATCCTTCTGTCCGAGGGCCGGCTCGTCAATCTTGGCAACGCGACCGGGCATCCGTCTTTCGTTATGTCGGCGTCCTTCACCAATCAGGTGCTGGCCCAGATGGAGCTCTGGACCAAGCAGGGTGAATATTCCAAAAAGGTCTATACGCTGCCGAAACACCTCGACGAAAAGGTCGCGGCGCTGCATCTGAACAAAATCGGCGTCAGGCTGACCAAGCTGACTGACGAGCAGGCGACCTATCTCGGCCTGCCGCAGTCGGGACCGTTCAAGCCGGACCACTACCGCTATTGAGATGAGCGGAGTCCCTGGCCGCCGGGGCGCTCGCCCCCTGTAAACCACGCCCTGCGGCTTCGCCTGGAGCCGCAGGGCGTTTTCGTTCGTTCAGCCGATACGCGAGGACTTTCCAGAGGACGCTTCATGATCGGAAGGTTGAACCACGTCGCCATCGCGGTGAAGGATCTTTCCGCCGCCAGCGCTTCCTATCGCGACGGTCTTGGAGCGAAGGTGAGCGCGCCCGTCGATCTGCCGGAGCACGGGGTCAGGATCGCCTTCGTCGAACTCGCCAATACGAAGATCGAACTCCTCCAGCCGCTCGGCGAACATTCTCCGATCGGCAGATTCCTCGTGAAGAATCCGGACGGCGCGATTCATCATCTTTGCTATGAGGTCGAGGATCTGCTCGCGGCGCGTGACCGCCTGATCCACAGCGGAGCGCGGATCCTCGGAGATGGGGCTCCTCATATCGGGGCGCATGGCAAGCCTGTCCTTTTCCTCGATCCCAAAAGCTTCGCCGGAACCCTCATTGAACTTGAACAGGCCTGAGCGCCTTCCTTGGCGCGCGATCAGACCTTCCACGATCCCGGCGCCGCCTGGCGTTCGAGGAACTCAATATAGGGCGGCGGCAGGTTCGCAGCCCTTGCGGCCGCCGCCACGGCCTCGAGATAGCCTTTCGCCGGACGCCCGGCCCGGCTCTCGCGCCCGACATAGATCAGCGCTCGGACGGGCCCCCCCTTTTCCCGGAACACCGGCTGGGTGATTTTCGCGTAAAGGCCGTTGTGCACTTCTTCGTAGCGATCGAGCGGACCCATATCCGACAGCGCGAGCTGGTAAAGCACGCCATGCACAACGGCGTTGGCGTCGCGGGCGATCGACGCATAGCCGTTCTCCATGATGAAAAAACGATGCCGGGCGAGCCGGGCCGGCCCCAGCGCGAGCCCGTGAGGGCAGCGCCTGGTCATGGCGGCGCGATCCATGTTTGACCCGTAAGCGAAATAGAGCGGCATGATGAAACTTTGCGGGGCGGCCTGAAGCCGGCAGGCGCGCCGGCCTGAAGGAGTCTTTGGCTAATACGTAGGAAGCTGCCTCTTTGCCTATTCAGGGTTGCAATTTCTCGGTTATTCCGTCATCTTGGTTGCGCTCGCAATGGTGGAATGATTCGGCTCGATGCACGCGGCGCTCACGAGATTGCTTTGTCTTTACAACGCTCGGTCCGCCTTTCGGGCGACCGTCAACGCCGACGCCAAGCGTCTCATCGCTAGATACGACGATCAAGCTTATTTCGAGGCGCGCGAGCGCGTGAAGGGCCGCTGCCTCGATGGCGCAGGAACGTCCCGTTACTGGACTATGGTTAAGCTTGAGATCGCCAGGCTGCAGGGAATTGCTATCGGGCTGGCCGGCGGCGACCTCAGAAAGTAAGCGCGGACGGAGATCGTCCTCATATCCGTAGCGGCCGACATGGCGAGCCTCGTCTAACACGCGGTGAGGGAGACGCCTGAGGGGCCGCGAGCATCGCCAGGGCGCCTCGCGCAAAGCTCCAGCACGCACAAAGTTTTCCCCTTGGCGGGCGCCCTCCGCACAAACCGTCCGGATTTCGCACGTCTTGGATGCGCATGTTCTCGCAGCGTTCCGTATCGAGCTGCGCGATCGCGTCAGATGTCCTATTAATGCAGTAAAATCAGCGTATTAAATGGTGGGCGCGACAGGGATTGAACCTGTGACCCCTCCCGTGTGAAGGGAGTGCTCTCCCGCTGAGCTACGCGCCCGCCGCAGCCAGAACGCTGGCGTGGAAGTCCGGCTTTGGACCCGACATCCGATCATCGACGAACTTCCTTTATGAAACCGCGACGATCGAAGTCAAGGCGCATTTCACCGGTTTCCCACGACGGCTCGCCAGGAGCGCGACAGCAATTCTTCGGATGCGGCGAAAACGTGCGCCAGACCTTTGACGGCTTGCGGCCGCTTTCCGAATCCGACAACTTGAGCGGCGCCTTCAATAAAGTGCAACGGGACACGGGCAGACTATAAGGGACTCGGGCAGATTCTAAATGTCGAATCGGCCGGATGTTCAGCGCCAGCTTCGGTCGCGCCAGGAGAGCGTCATGAACAAAGGGTTAGGGCGCGCCGCCGCCGTCGCCGGAATTATTGGCGCGATTTTCACCGCGACGGCCGGCGTCTGCGCCTTTGCCGGCGATCTCGATAAAATAGAAAACATTGTCGTGCTTTACGCGGAGAACCGCAGTTTCGACAATCTTTACGGCGCGTTCCCTGGCGCCAATGGTCTCGCCAATGTCAGCGCGGAGGCGGCGAAACAAGCGGACCGCGACGGCTCTCCGCTTCCCCGATTGCCGCCTATCTGGGGCGGGTTGACCGCGCCGGGGGCGAGCCCGGTCGTGACCGAGGCGCAAACCAGACATATGCCCAACGCGCCGTTCGCCCTCGACGACCCAAAGGGCCTCGACACGCCGCTGAGCGTTGCGACCATCGACCTCGTGCATCGGTTCTACCAGAATCAGATGCAGATCAATGGCGGCAAAAATGACCGTTTCGTCGCCTATGGCGACACCGGCGCCCTGGTGATGGGCCATTACGACGGATCGAAGCTGCCGCTCTGGAAGGTGGCGCAACGCTATGCTTTAGCCGATAATTTCTTCATGGCCGCCTTCGGCGGTTCGTTCGTCAACCATTTCTATCTGGCCTGCGCCTGCGAACCCGAATACCCGAACGCGGATCAAAGTCCGGCCAAGGGCCTGATCTCGGCGGTCGAGCCTGATGGAACCTCTCTTTCGCTCGTCTCCAATTCTCCGGGATCCGCGCTGGAGGGCGTCCCGAAATTCGTCAACGACGGGACGATTACGCCCGGCCCCCGGTTTTACGCCGTGAACACGATGCAGCCGCCGTATCAACCAAGCAGGGTCAAGCCGGCGAGGGGCGGCGATCCTGCCTATGCCGATCCTGGAGCCGCGTTCACCTTACCGCCGCAGACCGAGCCGACCATTGGCGGCCTCCTCAGCGCCAAGGGCGTGACCTGGGCGTGGTATGCCGGGGCATGGAAGGCCGCGCTGGCCGATTCTGAGGGAGCAGTCAAAAATCCCGCGATCAGATTTCAAACCCACCACCAGCCGTACAATTATTTCGCGCCGATGGCGCCGGGGACGGCGGCGCGCGCCGAGCACTTGCGCGACGGGGGCCTCAACGGCGCGGAATTCATCAAGGCGATCGACGCCGGCGCCCTGCCGCAGGTGAGTTTCTACAAGCCGCAAGGCAGCCTGAACGAACATCCGGGCTACGCCGAGGTTCTTTCCGGCGACGAACATCTCGCCGAGATCGTCGCTCATCTCGAAAAGAGCCCGCAATGGGGACATATGGTCGTCATCGTCACCTATGACGAAAACGGCGGGTTTTGGGATCACGTTCCTCCGCCGAAAGGAGACCGCTGGGGGCCGGGGACGCGCATCCCCGCCCTGATCATCTCGCCATTCGCGAAGAAAGGCCATGTCGATCACACGCTCTACGACACGACCTCGATCTTGCGATTCATCACGCGGCGTTTCGATCTGCCGGTCCTGAGCGGCCTTAGCGAGCGCGACGCGGCCATGGCCGGGTGGGGAGAAAAGCTCGGAGATCTGACGCCTTCGCTCGACCTAACTTCACCGTGAGCGAACTCACGTCATAAAAGGCCTGCGGCGGAATATTATTTTACGGATTGCTGCGGCGGCAAAAATTTTTGATCGCTGAAGGGAAGCGAGGTCGGCGTCTGAATCGTGACGAATCCGATTTGAGCAGCGCGATGGCAGGCGTTGCACGCCGCGGTCAGGTCGGCAAAGCCGATCTCCACCTTCGCGATGTTCTTCTCTGAGATCGCCTTTCGCATCGCATTCAGCGGCTTCACCGCGCCTTCGATGAATTCGACAGGGATATTCTGATAGAGCATCGCCGCGCGTTCGATCGTGTCTGCGAGCTTGCCCAGTTCGTAGTCCAGGAGATCCCAGTTTTTGCGCTTGATCGCATACCAGGTCTTGATGTGTCGCCATTGCGTCATCATCATCAAATCCGCAAGGCCGCCGGGGGCCGCGTTTGCTTTTTGAAAAGGTTCGGCGAAAGGAACGTCGTCCGCAAGCGCCGGCGCCGCCGCAGCAGCCGTCAAAAAAATGATCGCAAGGCGCTTCATCAAACCGGTCCGCTTTTGTGCTGGCTCATCTTTGGCGTGCGGCGGGCCATTATCAAGCCCGTTTCAGCGGGAACAGCAATATTTGTGATATTTTCCAACAAACGCTGCGCCGGTTCTTGCCCGGCGCGGCGAGACATTGCGTTTCAGGCCGCGGCGCCGCTATTCTGCGGCCACGCGATGGAATTTTTCGTCGTCGGGGTTGACTGGATCGGGCGGCAGGCCACCCTCGGGCTGCGGATCGGCGATGTATTTGAACTGACCCTCGTTCCACGGCCCGCGATAATCGTCGCCGTGGGACAGGTTGAACACGATGTTCACGGTGTCGTCCGGTTGAATCGTGCCGAAGAATGGATCGGTCAGCTTGCCCATGGCGTCAAGCGTTTTCATGAACATCTGCGCATGGGTGATTTCGCGGGTCAGCAGATGCGTCAGCGCTTTCTTCGTGCCCTCGTCCGTGCAACGCTTGATCAGCGCCTCGTAGGTCTGGCGCGCGCCCGCTTCGGAGGCGATGTTGGCGCGCAGATCGCGCACGACATTGCCGCCTTCATTGATATAGGCGCCGGTCCAGGCCGAACCGCGGCTGTCGACGAAATGCGGGCCCATCCCCTTCATGGCGAACAACGGCGCCGCGTAGACGTCGGTTTGATCGAGATTCTGGGTATGCTGGACAATGAGTTTTCCGACCATTTCGAGATGGCTGAATTCCTCCATCGCAATGTCCTGCAGCATATCGCGGATGCTGGCGTCCTCGACGTGAAAAGACTGCACCCAATACTGGAGCGCGGCGGTGAGTTCGCCCGTGGCGCCGCCGAATTGTTCGAGGAGGAATTGCCCGAAACGAGGATCTGGCGCGCCGACGTTGACCGGCTGAATTGTTTCCTTGACGTGAGAAAACATGTGAACTCCTTTTGGGTTTTCGTGGGACGTTTCGCAGGACTCGTAAACACTGGCGCGGCGTGAACCGCCTCCGCCAAGCGGCCAGCCAGAAACGGAAAGGCGCGTCAAAAGTTCGAGCTTGGCCGCGATCAAACAATGCCTGCGGCTGTGAGCCGCAGATGCCCGCTGGCGTACACTCGAATTTAACCCCGGAGTTTTCGTGGTCTTAACCAGAGTTCTCTTGATCTTAACGAATGTCGGCGATCAGAGAAGACGATGAAGCCAAGCCAGACTGGAACTTCCCATGCGATTTAGGTTGACGCCGCCGGGCATGCCGGTTTTTTTGCTGTCGCTGACGATGGCTGCGGCGGCGATCGCAACGCTCTACACGCGTGTGCCCTATGTCGGCCACTACGTCAGCTCGCACCGCTTCTGGGTCTTGGTCTTTGCTTATGCCGTGTTGTTGGCGGGGGTGGTTGTGGAGGGATTGTGAACTCGTTGTAACGCTCTACAACGCGGTAAATACGTTACGACGCAGCGACTACGTCTACGGACGCGCGCTGTGACCGCACGCGTCCTCCACGCTGCACCGGCTTATGCCGGCCGCCCGGCCGAGCCGCTCCGTCAAGGGGCGTCGCCGGGCGCCGAGCGGATTTTAAAGCTTCTTGTCGATAGCGTCGACGACCTTGTTCGCGCCCTCTTTGATGGAGGATTTAGCGTCGCCCACGCCCTTCTCGATATCGCCCTTGGCCTTTTGCGCAAGACCTTCGGCTTGAAGTTTCTCTGATCCAACGGCCTTGCCCAGGACTTCCTTGACGTTTCCCATAGCTTTATCGGCCACGCCGGCGACTTTATCTGTTGTGCTGCTCATGCTTATCTCCAATAAAAGACAAATGGCTGTCTGTGAAAGCCGAGCGATGAACTGATGCTTCAGCGTTTGGTTCCGGACTATTTTCTACTCTTGTCGTAATAGATTGCCGCGAAACATGGCAGTTTCTCATCTGAAACTACACCTTATCGTGAACTTGATTGTTAACTCGTTCAACCTTGATGTGAACCTCGGCCAAACCTCATTGTGAACCTCAAGATAACATGCCGCCGGCCAACCGAACCTGGAGCGCGCCCGATCGCATGCCCTCATGCGATCGATCAGATATCACTCCCGTTCAGAAATCGCTCAAAAGTCAAAAGCTTGCGCATATTCTTGTCGAATGGATGGATTAAATCCAATCGGTCTATGCCCTAGATTCGGCCTAGAAGCATCAAAATGACGACGACGACGAGCACCGTACCCAGAATCCCGGAGGGTCCGTAGCCCCAGCCTGCGCTGTGGGGCCAGCTCGGAACCGCGCCGATCAAAAGAAGCACCAGAACGATGAGAAGAATGGTACTAAGAGGCATGATGAAAGACCTTCTTCAGGGTTGAATTTCTCAAGCGATGCCCTAACCGATCAGACGATAAAAAGTTGCCGAAGAAATATGCTTGGGCCAAAGCGGCCGGATTTGCCTCGATCAGACCCTTCCGCACAAGCCCGACTCGGCTCATATTGGGCTTATGGCAAAAGCGTCCGATCCGCCGAAACCTTCGAGGCCGAAACGGCCGAAGGCTCCCAATTCGAAAGCCTCACGGCCCGATGTCCACCCGCTCGGCGAGCATCTCGCCGCGCTTTTGAACCCGGCCCTCAACCAGCGCCCGCCCGGCTTCTCGGAGGCGCCCGGCGCTGGCTATGACGCGGGGCCCGCCTCGCGCATCGACGAAAAGCTTGCGGCGACGCTGGACCTCGACGCGCGCGCCCGCCAGGTCGTCTCGGCGCCGCTCTATCAGCCCGAAGGCGTCGCCGGCGCCGCCGCCACCGTCGATTCGCTAAAGGATCTGCTTGAGCGCGGCGATCCGAACCTGCGCGAAAAATCGCCATGGACCCCGCATCGCCCGCCCCGTCCGGAAAAATCCGAAGGCGGGCGGGCCTTCAAGATCGTGTCCGAATTCGAGCCTAAGGGCGACCAGCCGGCCGCCATCGACGAACTCGTCAAGGGGATCGAAGCGCAGGAGCGCGACCAGGTGCTTCTGGGCGTCACCGGCTCCGGCAAGACCTTCACCATGGCGCAGGTCATCGCGCGCACCAACCGCCCGGCTCTCATTCTGGCGCCCAACAAGACGCTGGCGGCGCAGCTCTATGGCGAGTTCAAAAGCTTCTTTCCGGACAATGCGGTCGAATATTTCGTCTCCTACTACGATTACTACCAGCCCGAAGCCTATGTGCCGCGCTCGGACACCTACATCGAGAAGGAAAGTTCGATCAACGAGCAGATCGACCGCATGCGCCACGCCGCCACCCGCGCGCTGCTGGAGCGCGACGACGTTATCATCGTCGCCTCGGTCTCGTGCATCTACGGCATCGGCTCGGTCGAAACCTACACGGCGATGACCTTCACCGTGAAAGTCAATGAAAGGATCGACCAGCGCCAGCTCATCGCCGATCTTGTGGCCCTGCAATACAAGCGCTCCGGCGGCGATTTTTCGCGCGGCGTGTTCCGGGTGCGCGGCGATACGATCGAACTGTTTCCCGCCCATTATGAGGACCGCGCCTGGCGCATCGGCTTCTTCGGCGAGTCCATCGAATCCATCGCCGAGTTCGATCCGCTGACCGGCAAGAAGACGCAGGACCTCGAGTTCGTGAAGGTCTACGCCAATTCGCATTATGTGACGCCGCGCCCGACTCTGCTGCAATCGATCAAGGGCATCAAGACCGAGCTGAAGCAGCGCCTCGGCGAGCTCAACAACGCGGGCCGGCTGCTCGAATCGCAGCGGCTGGAACAGCGCACGATGTTCGATCTCGAAATGCTGGAGGCGGCGGGTTCGTGCGCGGGCATCGAAAACTATTCGCGCTATCTCACCGGGCGGCGCCCCGGCGAGCCGCCGCCGACCCTCTTCGAATACCTGCCCGACAACGCGCTCGTGTTCACCGATGAATCCCATGTGACCGTGCCGCAGATCGGCGCCATGTATCGCGGCGATTTCCGGCGCAAGGCGACGCTCGCCGAATATGGCTTCCGTCTCCCGTCCTGCCTCGATAACAGGCCGTTGCGCTTCGAGGAATGGGAGGCGATGCGCCCGCAGACCGTCCATGTGTCGGCGACGCCCGGCTCCTGGGAGATGGAGCGGACGGGGGGCGTCTTCGTCGAGCAGGTGATCCGTCCGACCGGGCTCATCGACCCGCCGGTCGAAATCCGCCCGGCCCGCGCGCAGGTGGACGATCTCTTAAGCGAAGTGCGCGAGGTCGCGGCCAAGGGCTACCGCAGCCTCGTCACGGTGCTGACCAAGCGCATGGCCGAGGACCTCACCGAATATCTGCACGAACATGGCGCGCGGGTGCGCTACATGCATTCGGACATCGACACGATCGAGCGGATCGAGATCATCCGCGACCTGCGCCTCGGCGCCTTTGATATTCTCGTCGGCATCAACCTGCTCCGCGAAGGTCTCGACATTCCCGAATGCGGCCTCGTGGCGATCCTCGACGCCGATAAGGAGGGCTTTCTGCGCAGCGAGACCTCGCTGGTGCAGACGATCGGGCGCGCCGCGCGCAACGTCGACGGCAAGGTGATCCTCTATGCCGACGCCGTCACCGGCTCGATGCAGCGCGCCATCGCCGAGACCGACCGCCGCCGCGAAAAACAACAGGCCTACAACATCGCCAACAACATCACGCCGGCGACGATCAAGCGGGGCATCCAGGATATCCTGGGTTCCGTCTACGAGCAGGATCATGTGACGGTGGATTCAGGATTCGCCGCGCCGGAGATTTTGGCCGGCCACAATTTCAAGGCGACCATCGCAGACCTTGAAAAAAAGATGCGCGCCGCCGCCGCCGATCTCGATTTCGAGGCGGCCGCGCGCTACCGCGACGAATTGAAGCGCCTGCAGGCGGTCGAACTCGCCATCGCCGACGATCCGCTTGCGCGCCAGAGCGACGTCGAGGATCAAGCGGGCGCCTACAAGGGCGAACGCAAATATGGCGCGGCGGCGAATCTGCCGGCGAGCCGCCCGCACAAGCCGACGGATTCGGAAATGGGGCCGCATAATTTTGGGGGCGGCGAGGCGAAGCCCCGAGGGCCATCAGAGCCGCGCGGGGATGTGAAGGGACGCAGTTCAGCGGGGAAGGGCGGCACGCGGGTCTACCGGGGGAAGGTGCGGTGAGCGGGGGCGCATGGGTCCTCCAGCGCCGCGTTCCATAATGGGGCTTATGCGGCAGCTCGAAACTCGAAGTTAGTGGCAGTTTGGCACGGTTGCAGAGCATCTACTCCAACAAGCGCTTTCTTGATTAGCGACGTTTGACAGACAACCAGCATATCCGCTACCTGGTCCGTTGCAAACCCCGTTGCCGACCGTTCCACCGTTAATGCGACAACAAATATTATTGCCATTAGCACGCGCACTGACGCAGGCGTTCCTGCAAGCGGCGCATTCTGGTGAAGCAAACTGCGCCATCGCTGTTTCTAAGCCACTAAAAGTGAAAACAATAAAAAGCGCAAAACCAACGATTCTATCTTGTTCGTCCAAAAAAAAACGATTCGATCTCCTGAACTCGGACTATCCGTTTCATCATCGCTCCCCGCACCGACTTTGGTATGAACCAATAGTCTTTCGCCTTTTCGCTGTTCCGTCAAATTGCGCAATGCCGTGCTTATGCACGGCAATGCCACTTCAATTAAATCAACCACTTGGCGCGTGCATAAATCAGGTGCGCATGGAATCTCATGAGCGCAGCAATCTCAGCGCCCGTCATGAACCCATATTGCAAAAGCCCCCAAACCCCGTCCGCCCCATTTTCGCCGCAATACGCGCAAGGAGTGCGCCTTACATTTAATGCACGACTTTGAAGGATCCGAATGCCCGCAATAATGTCCCGCGCCGCCCTTTTGCTTGGCCTCTTCGCCGCCTCTCCCGCCTTGGCGCTCGAGTCTCCCTCGGGTGGGGCGAGCCCCTTCGCCGGTCTCTTCGGCGGGTTTCAGGAACAGGCGATCCCGCGCCAGATCATCGAATGGAACGCCGATTATCCGGCCGGAACCGTGGTCGTCTCGACGAGCCAGCGCCGGCTTTATTATGTGCTTGGCCACGACCGGGCGATCCGCTACGGGGTCGGGGTCGGGCGCGACGGCTTCACCTGGTCGGGCGCGAAGACCGTGTCGATGATTCGCGAATGGCCGGGCTGGTCGCCGCCGCCGCAGATGATCAGGCGCCGTCCCGATTTGCCACGCTACATGAAGGGCGGCATCGACAATCCGCTCGGCGCGCGGGCGATCTACCTTGGCCCCAGCATGTACCGCATCCACGGGTCGAACGAGCCCGAAACGATCGGCTCCGCCGTCTCGTCCGGCTGCATCAGGATGACCAACGACGACGTCGTCGATCTCGCCGGACGGGTGAAGGTGGGAACGAAAGTGGTGGTGCTGCAGTAAACTCGCAGCCCGCCGCGCGTTGCGCCGGCCCTATTCCCCGCTTGCGAGCTTCGTCGCGAACAGGGCGATGGTGCGGGCATAGACGTCGGCCTTGTTCCATTCCTGAATCACGGCGAAATTCGGCTCGCCGGGGTTCCACCCGGCGCCGCGTTTCCAGCCGAATCCCTTCAGATAATTGGCGGTCGAGGCGAGCACGTCCGGCGCGTTATGGATGAGGTCGGCGCGCCCGTCGCCGCTGAAGTCCACCGCATATTTCAGATAGGACGAAGGCATGAACTGGGTCTGTCCCAGTTCGCCGGCCCAGGCGCCGCGCATCGCGCCTGGGGCGAGATCGCCGCGCTGGATGAGCTTCAGAGCGTCGATGAGTTCAGCCTGGAATTTGTCGCTGCGGCGACAGTCGAAGGCGAGGGTCGCCAGCGCGCGCAGCGTCGGCGTGTCGCCGTTGACGGCGCCGAAATCGGTCTCGAGGCCCCAGATCGCGACGATGATCGGTCCGGGCACGCCATAGGCCTCGTTGATGCGCTCGAACGTTCCAGCATATTGCTTGAGGAGCGTGCGGCCTCGTTTCAACCGGTTGGCGTTGACCATGCGCGCCGAGAATTCCTCGAAACTCTGGTGAAAGACGTGCTGGCCGTGGTCCTTCGAGATGATGTCCGGGTCGTAGGCGACGCCGTCGAGCGCGCTGATCGCGGCGGCGGAGACGCCCTGCGCCGCGGCTTCCTGCCGGATCGCGGCGATGAAGGCGTCGAACCCGGCCGGATCGCGGCAGGTCGCGGCGCGGACCGGCGACGCTGCGCAAAGCGCCAGGATGAAAACGCCGGACAGACCTCGCCGCATCGTCAATCGCATGAAAGCCGCTCCGCCCTAAGCTGGAAGGTGATTCGCTCTAACGACCTTCCATAGCTTATTCTTCAAGGCAAGGCTTGCTTCGAGGGAAGGCTTGCGCCGGAGCGCCTTTCAAACCGGCGCTGTCCCAATTTTTGAACCGGGCCGTCCCGAAGACGAAAAAAGGCGAGAAAACGCAAAGCGCTCTCGCCTTTTTCAGCTCTGCCCTTGTCTGATTTTCGCCTGCGCCTCACGCGGAAGGCGGCTCCTTGATGGAGCAAGGCGAAAATCAGCGTCCTCCCAAGACCCGGACCGAAGACCGAATGTGCGCCAGTTCTGGCTCTCAACGGCTCGCTTGAGCGATATACCTTTCATTGCGGCGCTTGTCACCTGTCAATGAGGCAAAATGCCCTAAAAATCCGCGAGGCGGGGCGAAGTTTTTTGCGAACCGCCATTTTGCGCCGCACCCTTTTTAAGAGGGCGGGCGAAGGCGACCGCGAATGATTTCCCGCAGGCTTCGAAGGCCCGCGGCCGCGAAGAAATCGTTCGACTTCGACGCCCACAACATGCTCCAAAGCTCCGATCCAACAGGCGGTGGACGAATGGCTGTTTATACCGATGTGACCGACGCGGACCTGACGGCGTTTCTGAGCCAGTATGACATTGGCCGCGCGCGCGCGCTGAAAGGCATCGCTGAGGGCGTCGAGAACTCCAATTTTCTGCTTCACGCAGGCGCGGGCGTTTACATTCTGACGCTGTACGAGAAACGTGTCGACGAGAACAATCTGCCTTTCTTCCTTGGCCTGATGGAGCATCTCGCCAGGCACGGGCTCAACTGCCCGCTGCCGGTGCGCAACCGGTCCGGCGGCGCGCTTGGGCGGATCGCCGGGCGTCCCGCCGCGATCGTCACCTTTCTTGAAGGCGTTTCGGCGACCCGGCCAAACGAGGATCAATGCGCCGCGCTCGGAGAAGCTCTTGGCAGGCTGCACGTGGCCGGCGCCGACTTTCCTCTGCGCCGGCCGAATTCATTGGGCTTGAGCGCGTGGCCTGACCTCTTCGGGGAGGTCAGCGCACGCGCCGACGAAGTTCAGCCGGGACTTGCGGACCTGATCGCTCGGGAGCTGATCTTTCTCGAAAGGAACTGGCCCACCGGATTGCCCTCCGGAATCATTCACGCCGATATGTTTCCGGACAATGTCCTCTTTCTCGGCGACGCCGTGTCCGGGGTCATCGATTTCTATTTCGCCTGCGTCGACAATCTCGCCTACGACGCGGCCGTTTGCTTGAACGCATGGTGTTTCGACAAGGATCAGGCCTATGACAGCCAAAAGGCCCGCGCATTTTTCAAGGCCTACGAACGCGTTCGCCCGTTGACCGCCGGAGAAGCCGAGGCGCTCTGCGTCCTCGCCCGCGGCGCGGCGCTGCGGTTCACTTTGACCCGCCTCGTCGATTGGCTGAACGTTCCGCCGGGCGCGTTGGTCCACCCCAAGGACCCCCGCGAATACGTGCGCAAGCTTCAGGTCCTGCAGACCATCGGCGGCGCCGCTGACCTGGGTCTGATCCGATGAGCGCTAATGTTTCGATCTGGACCGATGGCGCCTGCTCGGGCAATCCTGGACCGGGCGGATGGGGCGCGATCCTCACCTTCGGCGATCACATGAAGGAAATCTGCGGCGGCGAGGCCGAAACCACCAACAACCGGATGGAGCTGACGGCGGCGATCAACGCCCTTGAGAGCCTGACAAGGCCTTGCGTCGTCCATCTCTTCACGGATTCCAATTACGTCAGGGGCGGGATCACCGGCTGGCTTTCGTCCTGGAAGCGCAACGGCTGGCGGACCGCCGACAAAAAGCCGGTGAAGAACGTCGAGCTCTGGCAAAGGCTCGACGCAGCGGCGCAGCCGCACGATATCGACTGGCGCTGGGTCAAGGGCCACGCGGGCGATCCCATGAACGAGCGAGCCGACGAACTCGCCCGTCAGGGCATGGCGGCGTTCATGGGCGCCCGGGCGCGGGCGGGCCTAGGCGGAATGTGACTTTCGGCTGATCGTCGAAGGCGTTCGTCAAAATTGCGCGAGCAAGGCGTCCGCGCTTGAGGCTTCCGCCTTGCTCGGAACCGGTTCGACGTTCAGCTTGCGCACGACGCCGTTGTCGACCAGCATCGAATATCTTTGCGATCTTGACCCGAGCCCGCGTTCGGTCAGGTCGAGCGAAAGGCCGAGCGCCCTGGCGAAATCGCCGCTGCCGTCGGCGAGGAAAGTGATCTTGCCCTCAGCGCCCGAACTTTTCGCCCAGGCGTCGAGGACGAAAACGTCATTGACGCTGGTGAGCGCGATCTCGTCGACGCCGAGCGCCTTGAATGAGTCGATCCGGTCGAGAAACCCGGGCAGATGAGCGCTGCTGCAGGTCGGCGTGAAGGCGCCAGGCACGGCGAACAGAACGACCTTCCGACCCTTGAAAATGTCTTCGCTGGTTCGGGTTTTTGGGCCTTCTGGGGTCATGATCGTGAAAACAGCTTTGGGCAGGGAATCACCGGGTTTGATCGTCATTATATAAGGTCCTCGCTGGTCGGGTTTGCGTCGGGCGCGACGCCTCGAGCGCTTTCCGATCGCATGACGTCATGCGATCGATCAGAAATCGCTCCAGAGTTAAAAGCTTGAGCATATTCTTGTCGATTGGATGGATTCAATCCGATCGGAATATGCTCTCGAGCCGCAAAACGCCGGGCTCCGGAATCAGGGTTTTATGGCCGCCGCGGGTTTAAGCTCAACCGCGAATTCATAGCTGTGCCTTGGCTGTGTCAAGGTCAGGAGAACCGGCGCCGCGGTGCCGGCGGCGGTTTTGGGCCGCGCGGCTTCGACAATCAGAAACTCGTCCGGGCGACCCGACTTCCGGGTCTCGAAATACCAACCTGCGGGAGCTTCGGCGAAGAGATCGGCGGCGCCGTCCTGGCTTCCTGAAACGTTATTGGCCCCCTCCGCGAGTTTAAGCCGCCAGGTCGGGGGCGAGGCCGTGGGGTCCCGCACGATCGAAACCTTTTTGTCGCGATCGGTTTCCGAAAGGCGGACCGGCACTTTTTCTTCCGCCCTCTCGATCGCCGATGCCGGACCGGCCCCGGCGAGGGACGAAGGCGCTTTTTCCGGAAGCAAGGTCAGTTTCGTCTCCACCATGTTCGGCAGGCAGATTCGCTCGCAGACAGCGAAATTCATTTTCATGGTCAGATTGACGGGAAGGGCAGGGTCCGTGGGGCGGATATGAAGCGGAAACGTCACGTCGCCCGTATATCCGAACGCTTCCGTCCCCGCCTCGTCGATTCGTTTCGGAGCCGGGAAAAGGATTGTGACGTTTGCTACATTTTCCGAGCCGTCGAAGGAGAAAGCAGGCGGCGCTCCGGCGTCTCCCGGCGTTCGCCAATAGGTGATCGCGCCTGGATCAAGCCGCATTTCAACCCCGGCGCCATAAGGCAGGCGGCCGGGAGCGCCAGCGATCAGCCGAACCGATGATTTCGAGGCGAGAACCCAAGGGCCGTCCGCAGGATCACACCGCGCCTTGGCTCCAATCATGAAAACGCTCAAGGCGACGACGGCGACAAGAAAACAGAATGTCTTGACGTTCCGGGCGGCCAGGATCAGATCCGCGCCGACCGGAGATTGGACGAAATTTTGCATCAATTGTATCACGCCGCTTCCCCCTACGACTTTCAGCTTATTTTGCATAGGATGACGCCGCAACATACATTGCGGTGATCAGACCGGGGATCGGGGCCGGCGGAAATCGGGTTGCGGGAAAAGTGAAATGGGATCAGTCAAGCCGCCGGAGTCGATGTCCGGACCCTCGAGCGGATTTCTCGACGGCCAATTGCTGGTCGCGATGCCGGGCATGGCGGACAGCCGCTTTGCGCGATCGGTGGTTTATCTTTGCGCTCATTCCGAGGAGGGCGCGATGGGGATCATCGTCAATCGTCCTGCACGGAAATTAAGCTTCTCGGATCTTCTGGTGCAACTCGACGTGATTCGTCCAGACGAGGCGATCCGGCTCCCTGAAAAGGCCGGCGCCGTCCAGGTTCTGAAGGGCGGCCCGGTCGAGACCGGCAGAGGCTTCGTGCTTCATTCCAACGATTTTTTCATCGACAATTCCACGTTGCCGATCGACAGCGGCGTATCCCTGACCGCGACGATCGACATTCTGCGCGCGATCGCTCGGGGCGCCGGGCCCGTCCAGGCGATTCTCGCCCTGGGTTACGCCGGATGGTCCGCAGGACAGCTTGAAAGCGAGATGCAGCAAAACGGCTGGCTCAACTGTCCCGGCGATCCGTCGCTGATTTTTGATCAGGCTTCGGCGTCGAAATATGATCGGGCGCTCCGCAAGCTTGGGATCGATATCGCCAGGCTGTCGTCCGACGCCGGACATTCTTGAGCATCCAAGCCTTTGACTCTGGAGCGATTTCTGATCCATCGCATGACTTCATGTGACCGGAAAGCGCTCTTGAGGGCGTGAAATTTCGTCAAGGCTGGCGTCGGCCTCAGGCGGCGATGGCGGCTCCGACGAGCTTGCGCGCCTCGGCCGCGCTGATCGGATGGCCGAATGCGAAGCCTTGCGCATATTCGCATCCGAGCTGATAGAGCTCGATCGCGTCCGCCTCCGCTTCGGCCCCTTCAGCGATGACCTCCATCCCGAGATCGTGAGCCAGCGTCACAAGGGATCGCAGGATCGCGGGCCGCGATCCATTTCCCGACTGGCGCACGAACGAGCGGTCGATCTTGATCGTATCGAACGGAAATCTTTGCAAATAGGTGAGCGAGGAATAGCCGGTCCCGAAATCATCGAGCGAGAGCCCGGCCCCGAGGTCGCGGATGCGGGTCAGCATTTGCGTTGCATATTCCGGATTCTCCATCACCAGACTTTCGGTAAATTCCAGCTTTAGCGTTCCGCGGCTGACGACGCAGCGGTTGAGCACGCCCTTGACGTCCTGCAGGAGATCGTGGCGCATCATCTGCGGCGAAGAAATATTGACGCTGGCGAAAATCGGCGGGTCGACATCGAGCGCGCGCTGCCAGGCCGCGAGTTCGCGCCCGGTGCGCTCGAGCGCGAAGACGCCGAGATCGATGACCAGTCCGGGGTCGTCGGCGACATCGAGAAATTCGCTTGGGGCGAGCCGTCCGTGGCGCGGATGATCCCAGCGCAACAGCGTTTCGAAGCCCGCGACGGTGCGGTCCTCAAGCCGCACGATGGGCTGAAAAAACAGCTTCATCTCGCCGCGGTCGAGCGCGCGCCGCAGATCCGCCGCGAGGCCGAATTTGTCGGAGCGCAAAGTGCGCATCGAGGGGCGGAAGATTTCGATGCGGTTGCCGCCAAGGCGCTTGCCGTGACGCATGGCGATCTCCGCGTCCTTCAGCATGTCCTCAGGCTGTTCGCGCGATTGCGGATCGTAGAGCGCCAGACCGAACGAGGCGGTCAGTGGGATTTCCCGATCGCTGAACGTCACCGGGGTGGAGGCGACCCGCCTCGCCATATTTGCGAGCGCCATGATCTGATCATCGTCATATTCGGACACGACGAGGGCGACGAAATGATCGCCGGAGAGCCGGGCAAGGGTGTCCTGCGGCTTCAGGATGCGGCCGAGCCGGCGCGCGAGCGCCAGAATAATCGAATCTCCGGCCGAGAGCCCGATGGCCTCGTTCACCTGCTTGAACCGGTCGATGTCAATGCTCATGACGGCGGGACGGATCTTGTCGTCGCTTTCCGCGAAGGCGAGGGCGGCTTTGAGCCGGTCGAGGAAAAGCTCCCGGTTTGCGAGTCCGGTCAGATTGTCGTGGATGGCGTCATGAAGCAGCCGCTCTTCGGAAATCTTCGTTTCCGTGATGTCGTTCAGCGTCCCGACGATGCGGAGCACCTCTCCGTCCGGACCAAGAACCGGCCGCGCCTTCAGGCGGAACCAGAACGGCTGGCTATCGGCCGCGCGCAGGCGGAAATCCTGGTTTATCCGCCCGCGCCGCTGTTCAAGCATGGTGTCGAGACAGGCGCGGTAGCGGTCCCGCTCGGAGGGGTGCAGAACATCGAGCCAGGTGGAGGCCGGGCCTTCGAGCGCGCCGCGGGCCAGTCCGAGTTGGACCTCGATTTCGGGACTGACGTAAACCCGGTCGGACGAGACGTCCCAGTCGAAGATAATGTCGCCGCTACCGGTCAGCGCCAGCGCCTTGCGCTCCGAGTCCGAGACGGCGCCCTGACCGAGCCCGCCGCCGATAAAGGCGTTCTGCATGATCGTGAACCCGATCAGCATGACGATCAGCACCAGTCCGCCGATGAGGGCCGGCGAGACGAGATCGTTGGTGAGCGCGCCGGTCACGGCGAAGGCGGCGGCGACGATCCAGACCAGGAGGAGAAACCAGGTTGGAATGAGCATCACCGCGCGGTCGTAGCCGTGCGTCGCAAGGTAAAGCACGAGGATGAAGCCCACCGCGGCGATGGTCGCGAGCGAAATTCGCGCGACGCCGGCCGCGACCGGCGGGTCATAGACGGCAAGACCGACCAGCGCCGCGAGAAACAACAGCCAGACTGTGACGACATGCGAGGCCCGGACATGCCAGCGGTTGAGATTGAGGTAGGCGAACAGGAACACGAGGAGGGTCCCGGCGAGAACCGTCTCGGCGCCGGCCCGCCAGATCCGGTCCGACTGGCCATCGGTGCCGAAGATCTTCCCCCAGAAGCCGAAATCGATGCAGACATAGGCGAGGACGGTCCAGGCCAGCGCGGCGGCGGCCGGGAAAATCACCGCGCCCTTGACGACGAAAACGATGGTGAGGAACAGCGCCAGAAGCCCGGCGACGCCGATGACAATGCCTTTGTACAAGGCGAGGCTCGTCATTTTGTCTTTGTAGGCGTCGGGCTGCCAGAGATTGATCTGGGGCAGGTTCGGAGTTCTCAACTCGGCGACATAGGTCACGGTCGTGCCTGGGTCGAGGGTCAGCCGGAAGACGTCGGCGTCGGCGCTTTCGTCCCGCTCGGGCGGAAAGCCCTGGCTCGCGGTGATCGCCGAAATGCGTGAGGCGCCGAGATCGGGCCAGATCACGCCGGAGCCGACGAGCCTGAAATGCGGCGCGACGATCAGACGCTCGATCTGTTCGCCGGTGTCGTTGGTCAGCGCGAAGACGATCCAGCTCGGATGCGTTCCTTCCTCGCGCGCGCGCACCTCGATCCGGCGAACGATCCCGTCCGCCCCGGCGGCGGTCGAGACGAGCAGGCGGTCGCCCTCGGAATTATAGCTTTCGATCGCCTTGGTGAGATCGATCGCGCGGGCGTCGAGTGGAACGCGCACCGATTCGATCGCGCTGGCCGGGCTGAGTCCGGCGGCGAGAAGGGTCACGGCGATCAGGAAACGGAAAAGACGCAAGCAGCTCGCCAAGAGTGATCCTGTTTCAGGCGCGGCGACCGGCGCGGGCGCGGCCGCAGTTCGAACGTGAATTGGTAAAGCCTGTCCAGCGCCCCGGCAAGTGGAACGCTAGGAACGGATTGGGCCGGTTTTAAGGTGGGACGAGCCGGGGAGCGCAGGCTGCGCCGGGGGCGGACCGGACCGCGGTCGCGGAAGGTTGCTTCCCAACTCGGATCAGGCGCGCTCGCGCGCGGGCCATAATTGACGCGCGACGATGACGCCCAGGGCCGTTCCGGCCAATTGCGCAAGCACGAAGGCGGCGACGCTGACGGGTGCGATCCCCGCGAAAGTGTCGGAGAACGCCCGGGCGATGGTCACTGCCGGGTTGGCGAACGAGGTGGAAGCGGTGAACCAATAGGCGGCCGTGATATAGAGGCCGACGGCGTAGGGAGCAGCGGAAGGCGCTCGGACGCATCCGAAAATCGTCAGAAGCAATCCGAAGGTCGCGATAAATTCAGCGAACCACTGGCCGGCTCCGGTTCGCGTCTTCAGCGAGAGCTGCCAAAGCGGAAGCTCGAACATCAGGTGCGCCGCCAGAACGCCCAGGACCGCGCCGATCAGCTGGGCGGCGATATAAGGGGTCACGTCGCGCCATCGAAATTCGCCGCGCGCCGCGAAGGCGAGCGTCACCGCCGGATTGAAATGGGCTCCGGACAGGGGACCAAAGATCAAAATCAAGACGACGAGGATAGCGCCGGTTGGAAGCGTATTGCCCAGCAAGGCCAGCGCGAGATTGCCCCCTGACAGATTGAGGCCCATCACGCCGGAGCCGATCACGGCGGCAAGGAGGAACGCGGTTCCAAGGCCTTCAGCGAACAAACGGCGAGCGAGCGGTTCTGTCATTGTCCGAGGATCGCGTCCTGGGGCCGACCCGCCGGCGTCTGACCTATTTCCTGGAGCCTGCGGGCGAGCGAAGGAGCGTCGAGATCGCTGAACGGCAGATTGACGAAGGCCTCGATCCGCTTGCTCAGATCAAGAAACGCATGGCGGAATGCGCGCTCCTTCTCGATTTCGGTTCCTTCAAAGGCCGCCGGGTCCGCCACGCCCCAATGCGCCGTCGCTGGCTTTCCGATCCACAGCGGGCAGGCTTCACCCGCCGCATTGTCGCAAACAGTGAACACGAAATCGAATTTCGGGGCGTCTTGCCCGGCAAATTCATCCCAGCTTTTCGAGCGCAGCCCGGCGGTTGGGTATCCGTAGGCTTCAAGCATCCGCAGCGCCAGGGGATGAACGGCGCCCTTGGGGTGACTTCCGGCTGAATAGGCGCCAAAGCGGCCGCCTCCGTCCTTCCGAAGGATGCTTTCGGCAAGGATCGAGCGGGCGCTGTTCCCGGTGCAGAGAAAAAGCGCGTTGAACGCCGCGCCTGTCACGCCGCGTCCTCTCGTTTCGGCGCGCAGCAGGCGCCGGCCGGTTTGGCGTCGGCCTTGGGCGCGCAGCAGGCCGTTGCGGCTTCGGGAATGGACTCCCTGTCAACGTCGGCTCCGTAAACCGCGCTTTCGCCGATGGTCAAAAACGTTTCCCATGAAAGGTTCTGCGGGTCCTTTATCCAGGCCTTTTCCGACTTGGCGTAACAGCAGGTCGTCGCGCCCTCCTCCAACACGGGACGGTCCGCCTGACGAAGCCGGTCGTAAACCTCGCGAAGTTCGGCTTGCGTCTCGACTTCGATCCCCAGATGATCGAGTCCGGCGCGGACGCCCCGCTTCGAAATCGCGAAATTGACGCGCGGATCGTCCAGCATCCACTTCGCATAGTCGGGCTTCGCGACCGTCGGATCGGCGGCGAAAAGGGTGCTGTAGAACTTTATCGATTGGGCGAGATCGTCAACGGACACGTGGACGTGAAGACGTTTCATCATCAATTCCTGGAGGAACGAGTGCGGGATCGCAGGCGCCGATGCCGCAAGCGGCCGGATCGCCTTCGCAGCAGTTTTCGGAGAGATAGCCCATCAAGGCCTTCATGGTGGGATAGGAGGCCGAATAGATCAAAGACCTGCTTTCTCTCCGGAACGAAACGAGATTGGCCTGCTTGAGCTGGTTCAGATGGAAAGAAAGGGTCGTCAACGGCAGGCCGAGGCGCTCGCCGATGCGTCCCGCGGGCAATCCGTCCGGTCCGGCCTCGACCAGCAGCCGGAAGATGTCGAGGCGGGTGTCCTGGGCGAGCGCGGAGAGCGCGGCGATGGCGTCCAACTTTTCCATATTTCCAGATTAATAGAAATATAGAAGTTGTCAAGGTTCGTCGGCGGCGCGTCTTAAACCCGATGCGGCGCGCGCAGCGGCGCGGCGTCGGTTTCAAGGAGGGCGAAGAGGAGATGATCCTGCCACAGGCCGTTGATGCGTAGATAGGCGCGGGCGTAGCCCTCCCGCCTGAAGCCGATCCGCTCGAGAAGCCGGATCGAGGCGTCGTTGCTGGGCAGGCAAGAGGCTTCGATTCGATGCAGCCGGAGCGGACCGAACGCGAAATTGACCACCGTCCGCACCGCGCGGGACATGTGGCCCTTTCCGGCGTAAGGAGCGCCGATCCAATAGCCGAGCGTCCCCGACTGGACCACGCCGCGTTTGATCTGTCCGAGAGTCAGACCGCCAAGCAAAGTGTCGTCCTGGTGAAACACCAGAAAGGCATAGGCTTCGCCTGTTTCGATTTCCTTGTGATGCCGGCGTAGCCGGCGGCGAAACGAGGAGCGCGTCAGATCATCGCCGGGCCATGTCGGCTCCCAGGGGGTCAAGAACGCGCGGCTGCGCTCGCGCAGTGACGCCCAGGCTTCGAAATCGCGCATCTGGAGCGGGCGAAGATAGACCCCTTCGCCGTGCAGAAGCGTAATTGTTTCGCTCGCGGGACCGATCCGGAAGAGGGCCATACCGCCGCCTTTTCAAATGGCGCGGAGCCGCGCGGCGACGCGGTCGGGCGTATGGACCTTGCCGACGGGACCGATCGCCGCGACGGTCGGAGCCGAGGACAAGGCTCGCGCTCCGGCCCGGCGGATCTGCTCGATGGTCAGATCATCGATCTTGGCGATAATTTCCTCGCGGCCAAGGACGCGGTCGAAAGCCATCATCTGCCGGGCGATCTGTTCGCAGCGCGCGGCGGGCGATTCGAGGGCGGTGAGCAGCGAAACCTTCATCTGCGCCTTAGCCCGGCGCGCTTCCGCCTCGGTCAAGGAGTGCGCCGCGCTGCCGAGGCAATCGAGCGCCACCGGCATGAGTTCCGCGACGTCCTTCGCCCCCGTCGCGGCGTAAAAGCCAAACAGGCCGGTGTCGGAAAAACCCCAGTGGAACGCATGGATCGAATAGGCGAGTCCGCGGCTTTCGCGCACCTCCTGGAACAGACGGGACGACATGCCCCCGCCGACGGCGTTGGCGAACACCTGCAAGGCGTAGAAATTCTCGCTTTTATAGGTCAGCCCCTCGAAGCCGATCACGATATGGGCCTGTTCGAGGCGGCGCTTCAGACGGATATCGCCGCCGCGATAGAGCGCCGGCGGACTCTCTGTTTTGCTTGCTTGAACCGAAAGGCCGCCAAAGCGCCGTTCGGCGTCGGCGCAGATCTGATCATGATCGACCGCGCCGGCCGCGCCGATGATGGTCGCGCCGGCGCGGTAGTGGGTTTCGAGGAAGCCGCCGATCGCGTCCCGCCCGAATTTCGTAACCCGCTCCGCGGTGCCGAGAATCGGCCGGCCAATTGCTTGATCGGGGAAAGCCGAAGCATTGAAAAGATCGAAGACAAGATCGTCCGGCGTATCCTCGACCGCGCCGATTTCCTGCAGGATCACGCCTTTTTCGCGTTCCAGCTCGTCCGCGTCGAACGTGCTGTCGGTTAGAATATCGGCGAGGATGTCGAGCGCCAGGGGCATGTCCGCGGCGAGGATATGGGCGTTGTACGCTGTGTGCTCGGTGCTGGTCGCGGCGTTGAGGTCGCCCCCCGCCATCTCGATTTCTTCGGCGATGTCGCGCGCGGAGCGCCGGCGGGTCCCTTTGAACGCCATGTGCTCGAGAAGATGGGACAGTCCATGTTCGTCATCGCCCTCGTGCCGCGAGCCGGCGCCGATCCAGACGCCGACGGCCGCGGTTTCGAGATGCGGGATGGCGTCGGTGACAATCCGCAGTCCCGAGGGAAGCGTGGTGATCCTGACGCTCATGACGCGGCTCTTTTGGGCGTCGCGGCGCGGGCGCGGGCGCGAACGAATCTTTCGATCTCGCTCTGATCGTTGGGCAGCACTGTGTAAAGCTCCGGCAGATCCTTTAGACCTGCGAGAGTCTCCGGCAAGGCTGGCGGGACGCCGGTCGCGCGCTCGATCGCCGCCGCGAACTTGGCGGGATGCGCCGTCCCCAGCGCGACGAGCGGCGTCGTGGTCTGGGCTTTTCGGGCCGCGTGAATCCCAACGGCGGTGTGCGGATCGGGGAGGAAACCGGTCTGCGCAAAGGTTTTGGCGATCTCGCGGGTGGTGTCCTCCTCGCTGACGGCGAAGGCGTCGAATTCAGCGCGAATCGCGGCGAGCGCGGGGGGCGGAATCGTAAAGCCGCCCGATTGACGCAGCTGCGCCATCAGCGCGCGCAGCGCGGCGGCGTCGCGGCCAAGAGACTCGAAAAGCAGCCGTTCGAAATTCGACGAGACCTGAATGTCCATCGACGGCGATTGCGTCGCATGGACGCCGTTCACCGCGTAGGATCCGGTGGCGAGCGCGCGGGGAAGAATGTCGTTGGAGTTTGTCGAAACGATCAGCCTGTCGATGGGCAACCCCATGCGCTTGGCGATCCATCCGGCGAAAATGTCGCCGAAATTGCCTGTCGGAACGCAAAAGGACACCGGGCGGCGGGGAGCTCCAAGGACCACGGCGCTCGTGAAATAATAAACGGTCTGGGCGAGGATCCGGGCCCAATTGATCGAGTTGACCCCGCAAAGCTTGAGCTCTTCTCGCAAGGCGGCGTGATTGAACATCGCCTTGATCGCGGCCTGGGCGTCGTCGAACGTGCCCTCGATAGCTATGGCGTGAACGTTATCGGCCCCTGTGGTGGTCATCTGCCGGCGCTGGACGTCGGAGACCCGGCCATGGGGGAAAAGGATAAAGACGTCGACCTGGCTGAGGCCGCGGAAGGCTTCGATCGCCGCGGCGCCGGTGTCGCCCGAGGTCGCGCCGACGATCGTCGCGCGCTGGCGGCGCGCCTTCAGCGCATGATCGATCAGCCGGGCGAGCAGCTGCATCGCGATGTCCTTGAAGGCGAGCGTGCGGCCGTGGAAAAGCTCCAGAACGAAAAGATTGCCGTCGATCTGCGCAAGAGGCGCAATCGCGGGATGGCGGAAGGTGCAATAGGCGGCCTCGATCATGCCTTGCAGCGCTTGAGGCTCGATTTCCCCGCCGATGAAAGGGGCGATGACGGCGCGGGCGACATCCGCGTAGGGCTTGCCCGCGAAGGCCGCGATCTCATCTTCGGCAAGACGCGGATAGAATTCCGGCAGATAAAGGCCGCCGTCGGGGGCAAGCCCGGCGAGGAGGGTTTCCATGAACGCAAGAGGGGGAGATTCTCCGCGGGTCGATATGTATTTCACGTTGAACTCTTGGTTTGAAACTCTAGATTTTTCAATTCGTCTTTCAGGGCGTTCTAGCACAAAATCGAAGTCGCGCCGACGGCCGAACGCAGCCGCCCGGCGGACGCGTCGAGCGATCCGTCATTTGGCGTCGCGCGGCCGGACTATCTGCCAGGCATAGGCGAGGAACACGCCAAGCAGTCCGGCCGCAAGGCCAAACCAGGTGAGCGCATAGGACAGATGATTGTTCGGGAACGCGAGCTCTGTCGCTCCGCCCTTCGGCCAGCCGCCTGGAACCGGGGAGGCGTCGGCGTCGACAATGAACGGCGCTGCTCCCGCCAATCCGAAATGCGCGGCGATCACGTCCGGGTCGCGCGTAAAAAACTGGCCCGCGTCAGGGTTGTCCGCAGGCGTGAAGAAATTGCGGGATTCCGGCGCCCTCATCAGCCCCGTGAGGGCCGTGTCCCCTTCGATTTTACCTTCCTCGCGCGTGCGCGCCTCGCTGCGGCCGGCCGGCGTGAAGCCGCGGTTGACGATCACATAGCCGCCGGAGTCAAGCCGCATTGGCGTCAGAACCAGATATCCCGGCTCTCGCACACCGGTAGAGCTTCCGCTCGGCCGGAAAACCAGCGCCTCTTTTTTGTTTTCGAACGTCCCATGCAGAAGAACATGCCGGTACTCGTAGTCGTCCGGGCGAAGCCGCGCCCATTCGGTAAAGTCCGGCAGAGGCGTCGCCGGCGCCGTCGCGCGCGCCTTGATCTGCGCGATAATGTTTTCCTTCCAGGCCAGTCGATGCAATTGCCAGACGCCGAGCGAGATCAGGAGAGACGCCGCCGCGGCGGTCAAAACGGCGGGCCAGATCAGCCGCGCCGCCGGCGAAGGAGGCTTTTTCAAAGTCAAGGGTAAAGTCCCGGATCTATGGGCGCGCGCCACTCTGAAGACGTCTGTAACAATCCTCGCGGCGTCGTGAAAGCCAAACGTCCCGCTCCGCTTCGGCCGGAAAATGCTCCCGCTGGAGAGCTGCGGGAGAAATGAGAGGGGCGGCGTCGGCGATTTCATGTCTCCATCATGTAGTGCTGGTTTCGATAGCAAGTATATTAAGTTATAACTCGCATTTATACGTAGGTTTTGAATCGTATTTGATAAATAATAAATGATAGTTTATATAAACAATCCGATTCATGGCGCCCTTCGCTCGGGATCGCAAACCGAAACTCACGAAGAGCAATTATCAAGCATGACCTTCTTGGCCCGTGGGAAAAAGACCGGGAGATGCTTGCGGAAAGTTTTTCTTGATCGCTTGTTGAAAAAGGACGAAAATGAAAAAGTCAAGTCACTAGTTAGTCTAAAGCCGCTTTTTCGCGGGTTTTACTTGGTTTGTTATGTTGATGTTCATTTCTTCTAAGGAGATTGATCTATCACAAAATTGTCAGCAGCTTTGATTTTTTCCTTTTTCCGGAGATCCCCTCTGCCGGACAGCTTTTTAGGCCGCCGATTCGATCAGGTAGTCCGCATGGGGCTTGTATATTCGGCTAAAATAAGGCAGCGATTAGGTTGGGGGAATGGCTTATAATAGCCGAAAGTAAACATCCGTTTCGCATCGGCTTAAAATGAGGAGGAATGGGTTCGTCCAAAGGAGGGCGATGGCTCCAGTCTTTAATTTGGCATCGGGCGGAGTTTTTGATGACGGAATACCAAATGCGGACTGCACGACCCGACGTGGGCGAACACACGGCGGGAGGTCGCATCGATCATTCGATTCAGGACATTTTCGGGCAGGTCGCTCGCGCATATCCCGCTCGTCCCGCAATCGTCTGTGAGCAGCGGGTCATTACGTATGCCGAACTTGAAAGCTGGTCCGACGGCTTCGCCAGGGTTTTGCGGAACAAAGGAATCGGCGCGGGCGGTCTTGTCGGCCTGTTCATTCACCGTTCTCCCGAAGCCATAATGGCCATGCTGGGGATTTTGAAAGCCGGGGCGGCCTTCGTGCCCCTGGATCCGGCCTATCCGCATGAGCACCTGTCGTTCATAGCAGGCGATGCCAATCCCTCGGCGGTGGTCTCCGCCTCGCGCATGTTCGAGTCGCTTGCCGAGCCAAAACCGTGGACGTGCCAGACGATCCTGATCGACGCCGAAGTTCCCCCGCTTGAGTCCGAATACGGGAGGCGGCTTGACGCCGGCGGCCGCGACGACGTCGCTTGCGTCATGTACACGTCCGGGACGACCGGAAGGCCCAAAGGCGTGTTGATTCCTCATCGCGGCGTTGTGCGCCTCGCCCGGAACACCTACATCGATTTGTCGCCCGAGGATGTCGTCCTGCACATGGCGACCCTGGCGTTCGACGCCTCCACGTTCGAGATTTTTTCGGGGTTGCTGAACGGCGCGGCGCTCGCCATTCTCCCCTCGGTGCGGCCAAGTTTCAGCGAGATCGCCGACGTCATTGCGCGGCACGGGGTCACGACGGCGCTCCTGACGACAAGTCTTTTCCATGCCGTCGTCGATCATCATCTCGACGCTTTGCGGCCGCTCCGCCAGCTCATCACCGGCGGCGACGTCCTGTCGCCGCGCCATGCGCGCCAGATGATGGACGCCATTCCCGGCTGCCGTCTGATCAACGCCTATGGTCCGACCGAAAACTCGACGATCACCTGCTGTTATACATTGCCGCGCAACGCGCCGCCCGATGCTCCAGCGCCGATCGGACGTCCCATCGCGCACACGCAGATTTATGTGCTGGACGAGGAGCGCCGCCCGGTTCCCCAAGACGAAATCGGCGAGCTTTTCGCGGCCGGCGAGGGCGTGGCCCTTGGTTATCTCAATCAGCCGGAATTGACGACGGAGAAGTTCGCGCCGGACATATTCGGCGCCGATGCGAACGCGCGGATGTACCGGACCGGGGATCTGGTCCGGCGTCGCGCCGACGGGATCGTCGAATTCGTCGGGCGCGCCGACAGGCAGGTCAAGATCAGCGGAAAACGCGTCGAACTCGAGGAGGTTGAGGCGGCGATGCGGCGTCTTCCTTACGTCGCCGACGCCGTTGCGCAGGTTCGCGATCGCGGCGAAGCGCAGCGCCAGATCGTCGCCTATGCCGCCGGACGCGACGGCGCCCGGCTCGATGCGGCTTTGTTGCGCCAGCAAATGTTGCAGATCGCGCCGTCCTACATGACGCCGGCGCATATCTTCGTTCTGGATGCGCTGCCGCTGACCCCGAGCGGCAAGGTGGACAGGAACGCGCTCCCCGATTTCCCGTCGTCGCTTGACGCCGCCCCTGACGCCGGCGCCGGCGTGGATCCGGCGCCAAAAGATCGGGAGCAGAGCGGCGACGTGGAATCGACGCTGGCCGAAATCTGCCGCCGCCTGCTCAAGCTCCCGCATGTCGGGCTCGACGCAAACTTTTTCGATCTTGGCGGGACATCGCTGGATCTTATGGCGCTGCATGAAGAAATCCGGGCCCGCTTCCAGCAGGATCTTCCGGTCACGACCTTATTCGAATATACTAATATTCGGGCGTTGGCCGCGCGGCTTGCTCAAAAGGACAGCGCAAAATTGCCCATCGCCGCCATGAACGCCCGCAAACTTCAGCAAAATGAGGCCTTACGAAAAATCGCGCGGACCCGGAACAGGACGGGCGAATGAAACAGGACGCCTCCGGCCAGTCCTACGTTCCGACCGGCATTGCAATCATAGGAATGGCGGGCCGCTTTCCCGGCGCGCCCAATGTGGCGGCGTTCTGGCGCAACCTCTGCGCCGGGGTCGAATCCATCACGCGTTTTTCCGACGCCGAGCTTGAGGACGCGTTCGACCCGACCATCCGCAACGATCCCAATTTCGTTCGCGCGCGGGCGGTTCTCGACGGCGTCGATCTCTTCGACGCCGGGTTTTTCGGAATCCGCGCGCGGGAAGCCGAACTGACTGATCCGCAGCACCGTGTTTTCCTCGAATGCGCCTGGCATGCGCTTGAGGACGCCGGCTATGATCCGGCGCGCTATGAGGGCGCCATCGGAGTTTTCGCGGGGTCTGCGCTGAACACCTACTTTTTGAGGAACGTCTGTCAGGACCGTGAGGCGGTCGAACTGTTCACCAGCAATTTTCAGGTCGGCAGTTTTCCGGAAGTCCTTGGCGCGGTGTCTGATTTTCTTTCGACCAGGATTTCCTACAAGCTCGACCTCCGCGGGCCGAGCGTCACGATCCAGTCCGCCTGCTCGACTTCCCTTGTCGCGGTGGCTGAGGCGTGCCAAAGCCTGCTTCTCTATCAATGCGACATGGCGCTCGCCGGCGGCGTTTCGATAACATTGCCTCAGCGGCGCGGCTATCTCGCGCAGGAAGGCGCCCTGGCGTCGGCCAGCGGGCGCTGCCGGACGTTCGACGCCAAGGCGGACGGAACAGTCTTTGGCGCGGGCGCGGGCCTGGTGCTCCTCAAGCGCGTGGAGGACGCCCTCGCAGACGGCGATCATATCTACGCCGTGATCCGGGGCTCCGCCTTAAACAACGACGGCGGCGGCCGGGCCGGGTTCACCGCGCCAAGCGCCAGCGGGCAGGCGGACGTGATCGCTTCCGCGCTCGCCGCTGCTGATGTCGACGCCCGCACCATCAGCTATGTCGAATGCCATGGGACCGCCACCCCGCTCGGCGATCCGATCGAGGTCGCCGGGCTGACCCGCGCGTTTCGCGCCAGCACCGAAGACGTCGGCTTCTGCGCCCTCGGCTCGGTCAAGCCCAATGTCGGCCATCTCGACGCAGCCGCCGGGGTGACCGGCCTCATCAAGACGGCGTTGGCGCTGGAGAACGAAAAGCTTCCTGCGACCTTGTTCTTCGAGACTCCCAATCCGTACATTCAGTTCGAAGGCGGTCCGTTCTACGTCAACGCGGAATTGCGGGCGTGGCCGAGGGGCGAACAGCCGCGGCGCGCCGGCGTCAGCGCGTTCGGGGTGGGCGGAACCAACGCGCACGTCGTTCTCGAAGAGGCGCCCCTAGCGATTTCCGAGCCTTTGATTCGGCCCGTGCAGGTGATCGTGGCGTCGGCCCGCAGCGAGGCTGCGCTGAGCGCCGCCCGAAACTCGCTTGCGGACCATTTCCGGGCCAATCCGGATCTTCCCCTCGCGGACGTCGCCTATACGCTTCAGGTCGGGAGGCGCGGCTTCTCTCACCGCTGCGCCATCGCCTGCGGGGACGCCGCCTCCGCCGCCCGCGCTCTCGAGACCGGCGAGGGTCTTGTGACCGGCGGGGGGCTTGTGGCTGGATCAACGGCGACGGTCCCGCCCTCGGTCGCCTTCATGTTTCCGGGGCAGGGCGCCCAATATCCGGGGATGGGCGCCGACCTGTTCCGCGATGAGCCGGTCTTTCGCGCCAGCATGCGCCGCAGCGCCGACATCCTGCAGCCCTTGCTTGGCCGCGACCTTTGCGCGCTTCTTTATGGCGAAGCGAATGAGCGTTTGAGCGCGGAAGAGCTGCAGGCGACGGAATTCGCGCAGCCGGCCTTGTTCGCGGTAGGCTACGCTCTCGCCAAGCTCTGGATCAGCTGGAGCGTCCACCCCGACATGATGATCGGCCACAGCGTCGGCGAATTTGTCGCGGCCTGCCTGGCTGGCGTGTTTTCGCACGAGGATGCGCTCGCGCTGATCGCGGAACGCGGCCGCTTGATGCAGGAGATGCCGCGCGGATCCATGCTCGCGGTGCGCTTGCCGGAAGCGGAGCTCCTCCCGATGCTGAGCGCGCCGCTGGCGCTCGCCGCCGTCAATGGTCCGAAGCTCTGCGTGGCGGCGGGCCCGGACGAGGCGGTGGCCGAGCTCGACGCGCTCTTGACGGCGAGCGACATTCCGTCCCGCCGCCTGCATACGTCGCACGCTTTCCATACGCCGATGATGGAGCCGGCGGCGGCGGCCCTTTTGGAGAAAGTTTCGAAGGTCCGCCTGTCGCCGCCAAGGCTGCGCCTGATTTCCTCCACGACCGGCAAATGGCTGACTGCCGCCGAGGCGACCTCGCCGGAGTATTGGGCCGAGCATTGCCGCGCGCCCGTCCGCTTTGGCGATGGACTGACGACCCTGCTGCGCGACGGCGCGGCGACGGGCCGGGGGATCGTGCTTGTCGAGACCGGACCGGGCGTGACGCTTTCGACGCTGGCCAGACAGGGCGGGGCCGGAAATGCGGCCGGCGCGGTGCTGGGGTCATTGCCCGACGCGACGCGGCCCGAGACAGACCACAACGTGATCGCTCGCTCGGTCGCGCAGCTTTGGTGTTCGGGCGTGGCGATCGACTGGCGAGGCCTCCACGCCGACGCACGAAGGCTGCGGGTCTCGTTGCCGACTTATCCGTTCGAGCGTTCAAGGTATTGGATCGACGCGCCCCCGCCGGCGAAGCTTGAAAGGGTCACTTCGATAGAAACTCAGCCGCTAGACGATCCTTCACAGTCGTGCGCTCCAGCCCTGAATTTTGAGATGCCGGGTTTCGTTGCTACAGAAAGCGCTTCCTCGATGCTGGCGGAGTTGAGCCGTCCGGAAGAAACCAAGACGTCAATGGCGACGATCGACCGCAACGCCGGACTGCATCAGCGCATCCTGGAGCTGCTTGAAAATCTGTCCGGCGATCCGGTCGAGGGCGTGGGTCCGGAGACCACCTTTCTGGACATGGGTTTCGATTCCCTGTTCCTCAGCCAGGTCACGCAACAGCTCCAGCGCGAATTCAAGATCAAGCTGACGTTTCGTCAACTGCTCGGCGAATTCTCGACCATCCCGGCTTTGGTCAAATTTCTCGATTCGCAACTGCCTCCCGAGCCGATTCCATTGGAGACAGCGGCGTCTTCGCGCGCCCCGGCGGCCGCGCCGGCCTCCGCCGTTCCGGGGACCGGACAATCCTCCGTCGTCCGCGCCGCAACGCAAACAGGGCCGGGCGCGCCCGAAACATTGGTCGAGCAGATCATCCGCGAGCAGCTCGACGCCATGAGCCGTCTCATGGCGCTGCAGCTCGAGACGCTGCGCGGCTCCGGCTCCGGTCAAGCCGCGGCTCCGGCGCAGAAGCTGCCGGCGGCGCCCGTTTCGGCGCCGCCCGTCCGGCTTCCGGCGCCCGTTCAGGCTGACGCGCCAGTCCTGAGCGAAGCGCAATCCGTGCCCGCTCATCAGAACGAACCGAAGTCACGTTTCGAAATGCTCGCGGCCGCGCGTAATGCGCCCGCGGCCCAGATGACCGAGGCGCAGCAGCGCAATCTCGCCGCGCTGACCGAGCGCTTCAATGCGCGCACCAAGGAATCCAAGCGCCAGACGGCGCAGAATCGGCCCGTGCTGGCGGATCCGAGAGTCGCCTCGGCGTTTCGTCCGGAATGGAAGGATCTCGTTTATCCGATCATCAGCAACCGCGCGGCGGGATCGCGGATCTGGGACATCGACGGCAACGAATATTTCGATCTCGTCAACGGATACGGACAGACGGCGTTCGGCCACGCGCCGTCCTTTGTCGTCGATGCGGTCGCCGAACAGTTGCAAAAGGGCTTCCCCATAGGTCCGCAGGCGGAACTCGCCGGCCGGGTCGCGGAGCTGTTCAGCGAATTGACCGGCAACGAGCGCGTCACGTTCTGCAACACGGGGTCGGAGGCCGTCATGGCCGCGATGCGCATCGCCCGGACAGTGACCGGCCGCTCGCCCATCGTGATGTTCACCGGCGACTACCACGGGCAATTCGACGAAGTTCTGGTCAAGGGCGTCCTGCGCAACGGAACGGCGCGCTCGATGGCGGCCTCCGCCGGCATCCCGAAGGAATCCGTCGAGAACATGGTGGTGCTTCCGTATGGAGCGCCCGAATCGCTGGAATGGATCCGCGCCCACGCCACGGAACTGGCGGGAGTCATGGTCGAGCCGGTGCAGAGCCGGCATCCGGAATTGCGGCCGGTCGCCTTCCTCAAGGAGATCCGCGCGATCACCGAAGCCGCGGGCGCCGCGCTTATTTTCGACGAAGTGGTCACCGGCTTCCGCAATCATCCCGGCGGCATGCAGGCGGTTTTTGGCATCCGCGCCGATCTTGCGACCTATGGCAAGGTCGTCGGCGGAGGCCTTCCGGTCGGCATCCTCGCCGGCAAGGCCGCGTTCATGGACGCGCTCGACGGCGGCCAGTGGCAATATGGCGACGATTCCTATCCCGAGGTAGGCGTCACGTTCTTCGCGGGCACTTTCGTGCGGCACCCGCTTGTGCTCGCCGCCGTCTGGGCCGTGCTCAATCACGTCAAGCGCGAAGGTCCCGCCTTGCAGGAGCGCCTGAGCGCGCGGACGGCCGCCCTTGTCGAGCGGCTGAACCGCTTCCTCGCGCAGCGCGGCCTCGACGTCCGCATCGAAACCTACGGCAGCCTTTTCCTCTACAATTTCGCGGCCGTCAGTCCTTACGCGGCCTTGTTCGTACCGCACATGCTGGAGCGCGGCGTTTACGTCCAGGACGGTTATCCGTGCTTCCTCACGACCGCGCATAGCGACGACGACCTCACGAAAATCGCCGAGGCCTTCGAAAGCAGCGTCATCGCGATGCAGGACGCGGAATTTTTTCCCCGCCCGCCGGGGCGGCCGCTGGACGCTCCCCTGACCGAAGCGCAATCGGAAATCTGGCTCGCCGCTCAACTCTCCGATGACGCCTCGTGCGCCTTCAACGAATCGGTCACGTTGCGCCTGCGCGGGACGCTGGATCAAAAGGCCTTGCAGACCGCCCTCGATCAGGTGATCGCGCGGCATGAGGCGCTGCGCGGCGCGTTCGAGCCTTCCGGCGAACGGATGCGGATCGCGCCTTTGCTGAACGTGACGATCGCCGGGCGTGATCTTGACGGCCTCGCGCCCGACGCGGCGGAGGCGGCCTGGCGCGATCTTCTCGCGGCGGATGCGGTCACTCCGTTCGATCTTGTGAACGGACCCCTCGTCCGTGCCTGCCTCGTCCGGCGGGCGGCGAACGATCACGCGCTGATCCTGACGGTCCACCATATCGTGGGAGACGGCTGGTCGATCAACGTCATGATCGATGAACTGAGCAAGCTTTACGAGGCGGCCCGCACCGGCGCGCCGGCGGATTTGCCTGAGCCGATGTCGTTCGCGCGCTACGCCGAGGACGAAAAGGCGCGCCTCGAGGGCGAGGGCGATGCGGTCGACGCGTTCTGGCTGCCGCAATTCTCGCCGCTGCCGAAGCCGCTCGACCTGCCGACGGACCGGCCGCGGGGCGCCTTGAAGACCTACAATGGCGGGACGATCACAAGGACCATCGAGGCCGCACTGACGCAGCGCCTGCGCAAGGCCGCCGCGCGGCAGGGCTGCACTCTGTTCGTCGCCCTGCTCGCAGCCTTCGAAACCTTGCTTGGACGGCTTTCCGGACAGGACGAAATTGTCGTCGGCATTCCGGCCGCGGGACAAAACCTCGTCGAAAGCGAGAGTCTTGTCGGTCATTGCGTGAATTTCCTCCCGCTGGTCGGCCGCTGGGAGGAAACAACGACCGTCGCGCAGCATCTCGCGGAGACGCGCCGGATCGTTCTGGCGGCCTTCGAGAACCAGAGCTTCACGCTCGGCACCTTGATGCGCAAACTGCCCTCGCCCCGCGCCTGGGGCGGGCGGTCGCTGGTCGAGGCCTCGTTCAATCTCGAGCGCATCGGCGACCGGATTCATCTGCCGGAACTGGAGATCGAGGCGGCCTCGAATCCCAAGCGATTCACCAATTTCGATCTGTTCTTCAACACCACGGAACAGGACGGCGGCCTTCGCATCGATTGCGATTACAACACCGATCTGTTCGACGCGGCGACGATCGATCGCTGGATCGGCCATTACCGGACCCTGATCGACGCCATTTCGACGGATATCGCCGCTCACGAAGGCTCGCGGCCGGTGAACGCGCTGTCGCTGCTGTCGGCGCAAGAGCGGGCGCAACTGACGCAAGGGGCCGGTCAGATCGCCGCACTCGCGCTGGACGCGCGTCCGGTCCATGAACTGTTCACGGCTCAGGCGCGGACCGCGCCCGAAGCGGTCGCCATTGTCTGCGACGGAGCGCAATCGACTTACGCCGACCTCGATGCGCGCTCCAACCAGGCCGCGCGGCGTCTCGCCGCCCTGGGCGTCGCTCCGGGAGATTTCGTCGGTCTTCTTGCGCAACGTTCGATCGACACGATCGTGGCGATCCTCGGCATTCTGAAGGCTGGCGCGGTTTACGTCCCGCTCGATCCGGCCTATCCGCAGGACCTCCTCACCTTCATGCTGAAGGACTGCGGCCCGAAACTGACGCTCATCCAGGAAAATCTGGTTTCAGCCAGCGGGTTCGACGGGGCGTTCGCTGAAATCCGGTCGTTTCTCCAGGCGGCCGCGGCCGAAAGCGCAACGTCTCCCGCCATAAGCCGGGACGGGGCGGATCTCGCCTATGTGATGTATACGTCGGGTTCGACCGGACATCCGAAGGGCGTGATGATTCCGCACCGCGCGATCGCGCGGCTGGTCTCCGGCCAGACCTATGTCCATTTTGGCGCAAACGAGGTTTTCCTTCACGCCGCGCCTCTCGCCTTCGACGCGAGCACGTTCGAGATCTGGGGCGCGTTGCTCAACGGCGGACGGATCGCCGTCGTTGGCGATCCGCGTCCTTCGCTGGACGATCTCGTCGAGACCATCAAACGCGATGGCGTGACGACGGCATGGTTTACCGCCGGGTTGTTCAATCTCCTGATCGAGCAGCGCCTCGACGGGCTGGCGCAATTGCGCACGATCGTGACGGGCGGCGACGTCCTTTCGCCCTCTCACGTCGAGAAGGCGCTCGCCGGCCTTCCGGCGACAGATGTGGTGAACGGCTATGGGCCGACTGAAAACACCACCTTCACCTGTTGCTATCGAATCCCCCGCAAGGTCTGGACGGGCGGCCCGGTTCCGATCGGAACTCCCATCGCGCAGACCGAAGTCTATATTCTGGGGCCGGATCTGGAGCCCGTCCCGGTCGGGGTCGCCGGTCAGCTCTGCGCCGGAGGCCTCGGTCTCGCCACCGGGTACCTGAACCGACCCGAGCTTACGGCGGAAAAGTTCGTTTCCAATCCGTTCAACGCGCAGGACAGACTCTATCTGACCGGCGATCTCGCGCGGCGCCGCGCTGATGGGATGATCGAGTTCCTTGGCCGGAGAGACGCCCAGGTCAAAATCAACGGCAAGCGGGTCGAACTCGAGGAGATCGAGAACGTGTTGCGCGCCGATCCCCGGATCGCGGACGCGGTCGTGGCTATTTCCGAGAAGAATGGCGAAAAGCGTATCGACGCCTATGTCAAGCCGGTCGAAGCTCTCGCGTCCCATGACGCCGAAGCATTCGGCAGGCAGACGATTGCTTTTCTCCGCTCGAAAGTGCCGGACCACATGGTTCCGTCGTCGATCGTGACGCTGGACGCGTTTCCGCTGACGGCGAACGGGAAAGTCGACCGGCGCAAATTGCCTTCGCCGGACTGTGGACACACGGATCGTCTGGATATCGTCGCGCCGCGAACGCCCGATGAACTGACGCTTGCGGCGGTCTGGGCCGAGGCCCTCAAGATCGAACGCGTCGGCGTCAACGATAATTTCTTCGATCTCGGCGGCGACGCCGTCCAGGCGATCAAGGCCGCGGCCCTCGCTTCCCAGGCTGGCCTCAGACTGACGATGGGTCAGATCTACGACCATCCGACGATCGCCCAACTGGCGTCGCTCCCCGGCGAACCCGTCGGCATGTCGGCCACGCAGGGCGTTGTCGAAGGTGAAGTGCCGCTGACGCCGATTCAGCACTGGTTCCTGGAGTCGCGACCGGAGGAACCGCATTATTTCAATCAGAGTTTCCTGCTGAAGTGCCGCAAGAAAATCTCGCCGGATCTGCTCGAGAGGGCGATCGCCGCCTGCCTTGCCCATCACGACGCCTTGCGCCTGCGCTTCGAGCAGGCCTCCGGCGGCTGGCGCCAGTTCAACGCCGGGACGGGCGGAAAAACCCCGTTCGAGAGCATCGATCTCTCGCGACTTGGGCTGGCCGAGCAGGACATCGCTTTGGAGGCGAAGGCCGCCCAACTCCAGGCGAGCCTCGACCTTCAATCCGGACCTTTGTTTCGGGCCGCGCTTTTCGACCTTGGCGAAGCGCGGGGCCAGCGGCTGCTTTTGATCATCCACCATCTTGCCGTCGATATGGTTTCCTGGGGCCTCCTGCTGGAGGATTTGCGCGCGGCGTACCAGCAGTTGGAGGACGGCAAGCGGATTGAATTGCCGGGCAAAACGACCTCCTTCAAGAGCTGGGCGCAGCAACTCAAAGTCTATGCTGGCTCCGCCGAGGCGCAGGGCGAGGCGGAATACTGGCTTGGTTTGCCATGGGACGGCGTCGTTCCGCTGCCGGTCGACAGACTGGCGCTGGACAATACCGAGGCCTCGAGCCGGCTCTTGAAAGTGAGCTTGAGCGCCGAGGAAACGCGGGAATTGCTGCGGGAGACGCCTCGCGCCTATCGCACCCAGATCAACGACCTGCTGCTGACGGCGCTTTCGCAAGCCGTCGCGAACTGGACGGGCGCCGACAGCGTCCTCATCGGCCTTGAGGGGCATGGCCGCGAGGATCTGATTTCCGGAGCGGACCTGTCCCGCACAATCGGCTGGTTCACCAGCCTGTTCCCGGTGGTGTTGAAGGCGGATCGGTCTGGCGACGACGGCCAGGCGATCATGGGGACGAAAGAGCGGCTCAGGGCCATCCCGCACCGGGGAGTCGGATATGGCGTATTGCGCTACCTCGGCGGCGTCGACGCCCTGGCTCGTTTGCCTGAACCGGAAATCGCATTCAACTACCTCGGCGAATGGGACGATGGGCTCGCCGACACCCCCATGTTCGGTTTGGCGAGCGAGACGTTCGGGCCCGATATCAGCCCCAAGGGGATTCGCCCGCGGCTCATCGATATTTATGGCTGGGTCGTCGATGGTCGTCTCCAGCTCGATTGGACCTACAGCGTCTCCCGCTACGACGCGGCGACCATCGAATCGCTCGCCGACGATTTCATCCGAAATTTGCGGCGGCTGATCGCTCATTGCAAAGCGCGGGCGAGCGAGGACGCCGCTTTAGCCAGCCCGCCGCTCTCTGCGGCGGAGGCCAGGCTGGCCGCGGTCTGGGCGGATGTCCTGAAAGTCGGTCACGTCGCCGCGCATGACAATTTTTTTGAACTTGGAGGCCACTCGCTTCTGGCCATGCGACTCGTCGCCCGCGTGGCGAGCGATTTTGGCGTCAAGTTGCGGATCAACAGCCTGTTCGAAGCGCCGACCCTCAGGGATTTCAGCGCCTTGATTGCGCGTCTGCAGTCGGCGAAAGAATCGGCCGAGGTGATCAAATTTGTCCCCGAGCGTGAAGCGTCGGTAGCAGAGGCGAATCCTGAAGCCAATCCTGCCGAAGACGTATCCAGTGTCGTGGTGATTCAGCCTGGAGGCGATAAAACGCCGATCATCTCGATTCACAATACGTTGATGTACTATAATCTTTCGCGAAAAATCGGAAAGGACAGGCCTTTTCTCGGGATCAAACTGTTCGATCCCACCGGGCCGCTCCAATTGCCAACCGGGGCCATGACCGAAATCGCCGCCGACTATGTCCGGATCATTCGCGCCCTGCGCCCGCGCGGTCCTTATATTCTTGCGGGTCTGTGCAGCGCGGGCGTGGTCGCCTTTGAAGTTGCGCGGCAATTGCAGAACGCAGGGGAATTTGTGCCGCTTGTCATTACGGCGGATACAGTGATGCCGGATTGCGAGATTGAACTGACCGCTCGCCAGCGCTTTGTCGCCCGCATTCGGGGCATCGTCCGCACGAACCTTCATCGCGTCGATCAGGTGCGCCGGGGCGAGGCCTCGATCGTCGAAATCCTGTCCCAGTTCGTTGTCGTGCGACAGAGCCGTATTCTTGATCTTGCCGCGTGGCTGGGCCTGATAGATTCGAAGCAGCAAGGCCAGGACGATCGCGAGACATGGTTGTTCCTGCGCGCCCTGGACATCGCCCATGAGAACTATGTCGCGCCCGCTCCCTTCTCGGGCGATGTCGTCGTGTTCCAGAGCGACCAGCTCGATTCTATTGAGGGTCACCCGGAGTTCGGCTGGAGAAATCTCGTCAAAGGCAGGATTTACGTTCAGCGGATTTCGGGCTGGCACGAAGGCATTTTCCAGGGTGAAGGGCCAGCGCAAATGGCTGCGTTTCTGCGACCTATCCTGGAAATGGCGGACGCCAAACCGCTGCCCGAACAGCCAAGAGAGCTGAGCGTTTCGCGCAAATGAGGCGCATCTTGTCTGGAAGGAAAACCGGCCAGAGCGCTTTCCGATCGCATGAAGTCATTTGATCGATCAGAAATCGCTCCAGAGTCAAAAGCTTGATTCAATCCGATCGGAATATGCCCTAGGGTCCGTACTCAATAAGGTCTAGCGGCGCAGTCGTGTTGCTGATTCAAGGATTCCGGAAGGGAGCCTTGGAGATGGCGAAGCAGGTTCAGTGGCTTAGCGACGAGGAGTGGGCTCGGATCGAGCCTCTGCTGCCGCGGGGGCGCAAGGGTGCGCATCGGGTGGACGACCGTCGAGTGATCTCGGGGATCGTGCACATGCTGAAGAGCGGCGCGCGTTGGCGCGATTGTCCGCCGGCGTTCGGGCCCTACACGACGGTCTACAATCGCTTCAACCGATGGAGGGCTCTGGCTGCGGATGTTCGAGGCGCTGACCGAACTCGCGCCGCGCCCAGCCTTTCGCGGCGAAGCTGGAGCAAGGAGGCGGGCGGCTCGGGCCTGCTGGTCTTGCCAACGCGAAACGCCAAAGGCGGCGCTGCCGGGTGAGGAAACACGGTGTCTGCGGCTCAAACCCGCCACAATCGACGCGGTTCGGACGGGCGCAGATCCCGCGCCCGCCGTCAAGTCCGGAGCGGGCCTAATGCTCCATCGGGGCGCCCCAAGAGCCCCAAACGTAGATCGCGGCGAAGAGAAACAGCCACACCACGTCGACGAAATGCCAGTACCAGGCGGCGAATTCAAATCCCAGATGATGCTTCGGGGTGAACTGGCCGATGAAAGCCCGATAAAGGCAGACCATCAGGAAAATCGTGCCGACGATCACGTGGAAGCCGTGAAATCCGGTCGCCATGAAGAATGTCGCCCCGAATATCGATCCGCTGAACGAGAAAGGCGCGCTGGAATATTCGTAGGCCTGGACGCTGGTGAAGATCATCCCGAGCAGGATGGTCAGGGCGAGGCCGATTTTCAGGCCTCTCCGGTCGCCGTTGAGGAGCGCGTGATGGGCCCAGGTGACCGTGGTGCCGGAGGTGAGAAGGATCAACGTATTGAGCAGCGGAAAGCGCCACGGATTCAGCGCCTCGGTCCCCTTGGGCGGCCAGACTCCGCCGGTGAATTCCGTCCGCGAATATTCGATGGCTTCGCCAGGGAACAGGCTGGCGTCGAAAAACGCCCAGAACCAGGCGACGAAAAACATCACTTCGGAAGTGATGAACAGGATCATCCCGTAGCGGTGGCTGATCTGCACGACCCTTGTGTGATAGCCGCCGAATTCGGCCTCCTTGACGACATCGGTCCACCATGACGCCAGAACGAAGAGGAGGCTGATGACGCCAGCGCCAAACAGGAAGCTGCCGAATTTAACGCCCGCGATCGGAATATGCTTCATCCATAAGATCGCGCCGAGCGCCATGACAAAGGATGCCGACGCCCCGAGGATCGGCCAGGGGCTCGGATCGACGAGATGATAATCATGACTTGGTTTCGCGTGGCCGTCCGACATGTAAATGCCCTTTTCCCGCTCGAAGGCTCCTCGAGCCTTGTTTGAAGTACGCCGCCCTCTCAAGCGACGCTGAAATGAGTTTGCCCGGCGGACCGCCGCCGTTTGCCCCTTTTGAATGCGCCGGTCAAGGCGGCAGGGCCGCGGTCACAACGATTTCTTCCCTGCGTCGGCGCCCCCCGTGGCGACAGGCTTCGCCGCAAAAAACGTATAGGATAGCGTGACCGAATGAACGTCCCTCATGCCCTGGTCATTCTCGATCGCCGGATCGAGAAAGAACACGACTGGCATCTCCATCGTTTCACGGGGCCCGAGGGTCTGTTCCGCGAAACAGAAGCAGCTGATCTTGTCGAAATAGGCGCCGGCGCTCTCCGGACTGACATTGTACATCGCTTGTGCCGACGTCTCGTGGTCGGACATGTTGGTCACACGGTAGAATATGGTCGCCGTCTCGCCCGTTCGGAGCTTGATCTCGGGCGTTTCGGGTTCGAAGCGCCAGGTGAGACCGGGAGCGACATTGGCGTCGAACCGCACGGTGAAATCGCGCAACCCTCTGGTCGAGGGCGCCGTCTTGGCGACCTGGGTGGTGCCGCCGAACCCGGTCGCGGCGCAGTACATTCGGTATAAGGGCGCTGACGCGAATGAAAGGCCAAGCATCAGGAGGCTTGCGCCGGCGATTGCGATGGCGATTCCGCGCCGGCCTTTCACCGGGGACGGCGTCCGCCCCTTTGGGTCCCGCCCTGACGGGTCGGAAGCGGGCAATGGCGCCGAACCCGTCACAGCGGACGAACGAGTACGCCAGGGCCGAGCTTGACGATCGTCACAACATAGAAAAGCACAGCAAAAAACGCCACGGCGAGGCCGATGGCCGTGTTGCGCTGATTCCTGCTTTTCAGTTGCGCCGGCGTCAAAACGATCCCTTCGGGTTTCTTGTCGCTGGTCATGGGATCACCGTGAAAACATGTAAAAACGGGATGCCGCTGAAGTCTTGCAATATGACGAGAACGCGTTCGGCGATGATCTCGGCGAACAGAAGAAAAAGGTAGAGGATCGAGAAGCCGAAAAGGCGCTTCGGATAGCGTTCCGACGCTTCGCCCGTTCGATGGAGAAAGACGCGCGCGGCGCTCAGCAGCATGAGCGCGCCGAGCGCCGCGGCGAGAACGCCGTAGAAGGGCGATGCGAAGCCCAGCGCCCAAGGAGCCAGTCCGATGGGAAACAGAACGATCGTGTAAAGAAGGATCTCGAGCCGGGTCCGGTCGGCGCCCTTGGCGTTCGGCATCATGGGGACGCCGGCGCGTTCATAATCCTTGGCCCTCAGCAGGGCGAGCGCCCAGAAATGAGGCGGAGTCCAGAAGAAGATGATCATGAACAGCGCGAAGCTGGCCCAGCTCACCTCGCCGGAGGCCGCGGCGTAACCGACAATCGGCGGAAGAGCGCCAGCGGCGCCTCCGATGACGATATTTTGCGGCGTGGAGCGCTTGAGCCACATCGTATAGATCACAACGTAAAACAGGATCGTAAACGCAAGCAGGCTGGCGGCGAGCCAGTTCGCGACAAGCCCCAGGGTGAACACGGAAATAACCGACAGGATCGCGCCGAATGCGAGGGCGTCGTCGCGGCTCAATTTGCCAGATGGGATGGGACGCTTGCGCGTGCGCGTCATCAGGGCGTCGATGTCGGAATCGTACCACATGTTGAGCGCGCCCGAAGCCCCTGCGCCGACCGCGATCGCGAGAAGCGACGCGAACCCGATCACAGGATGAACATGCGGCGGCGCGATCAGAATGCCGGCGAGGGCGGTGCAGACGACGAGCGACATGACGCGCGGCTTGAGCAGATCGATGTAATCGCCCGGGCTCGCGATGGAGATCGCAAGACCTGCAGGACGTTCATTGCCGCTTTCGCTGACCAAGCTCATGTTTTTACCAACTCTATCTTTACTTTCGCCGCTTGCGATGCGCGGCCCGCCTGACAGCAAGGCCCCATGCGCCCGAAGCGCTTTCCGACCGATGGATTCCTGCGATAAATGGGTTCCTGCGATCAATCCAAAATCCGGTCGATCTGAAATCACTCCATCTTCCAGCTTCTCAAATCTTCCAGAGCCTCAAAATGAATCGGTCAGATTTCGCTCTGACCGAACCATGCTCAGGCCGCTTCTCGTTCGAGGCGCGGCCCAAGGCCGTGTGAAGTTCCAAGGTCGCCGCCGCTCCTGCGACGGCGAGACCCATTGGTCTAGTGATCCGCGCCCTGAATTTGAGGCAGGGTCTCGAAGGTGTGGAATGGAGGCGGCGACGACAGCGTCCATTCGAGCGTCGTCGCGCCGGGACCCCAGGGATTGTCGCCGGCGAGGCGCTTCTTCGCGAAGGCGTCATAGATGATGTAGAAGAACAGGACCATACCCACGCCGGAAAGGTAGGAACCATAGGAGGAAATCCGGTTCCAGAGAGCGAAGGCGTCCGGATAATCGATATAGCGGCGCGGCATGCCCGCGAGCCCAAGAAAGTGCTGCGGAAAAAAGGTCACGTTGACGCCGATGAACATGATCCAGAAATGCGCCTTTGCGAGCGTCTCATTGTACATGAAACCGCTCATTTTCGGGAACCAGTAGTAGAAACCCGCGAAAATCGCGAAAACAGCCCCGAGCGACAAGACGTAGTGGAAATGCGCTACGACGTAATAGGTTTCGTGGAAGGCGCGGTCGATGCCCGCGTTCGCCAGGACGACGCCGGTGACGCCGCCGACCGTGAACAGGAAGATGAACCCGGTCGCCCAGATCATCGGGGCCCTGAACGTGATCGAGCCTCCCCACATGGTGGCGATCCAGGAAAAGATCTTCACGCCGGTGGGAACCGCGATGACCATCGTCGCGAACACGAAATAGCGCTGGGTGTCGAGCGACATCCCGACGGTGTACATGTGATGCGCCCAGACGACGAGACCGACGACGCCGATAGCGACCATGGCGTAGGCCATGCCGAGATAGCCGAATACGGGCTTGCGCGAAAAGGTCGAGATGATCTGACTGATCAGGCCGAAGGCGGGCAGGATCAGAATGTAGACTTCCGGATGCCCGAAGAACCAGAACAGGTGCTGGAACAACAACGGGTCGCCGCCGCCCGAAGGATCGAAAAAGGTCGTTCCGAAATTGCGGTCGGTCAGCAGCATCGTGATGGCGCCAGCGAGGACGGGCAGGGTCAGCACGAGCAAAAAGGCGGTGACCAGAACCGACCAAACGAACAGCGGCATTTTATGCAAGGTCATGCCGGGCGCGCGCATGTTGAAGATCGTGGTGATGAAATTGATCGCGCCGAGGATCGAGGACGCGCCCGCCAGATGGATCGAGAGGATCAGGAAATCCATCGCCGGGCCGGGGGCGCCGGTGTTCGACGAATAGGGCGGATAAAGCACCCAGCCACCGCCGAAGCCCATCATCCCGGGCGCGCCTTCGACGAACATGGAGATGACCGCGAGGGTGAGCGAGGCGGGAAGCAGCCAGAACGAAATATTGTTCATACGGGGGAAGGCCATGTCCGGCGCGCCGATCATGATCGGGACGAACCAGTTGCCGAAACCGCCGATGAGCGCGGGCATCACCATGAAGAAGATCATGATGAGGCCGTGAGCGGTGATCATGACGTTATAGAGGTTCTTCGCGGCGTCGATGGCGATATCGGCCGACGCGCCATTGATGATCTGGGCGAGATGATTGAAGACCTGAATGCCTGGCTCCTGAAGCTCCATGCGCATCAGGACCGACATCAGGCCGCCGACGACCCCGGCGACCAGCGAAAAGATAATATAAAGCGTGCCGATATCTTTATGATTGGTCGAAAACAGGTAGCGCCGCCACCCGGTCGGATGGGCTTCCCCGCCGTGTTGCTCCGTCGCGGCCCCTGTCGCTATAAATTGATCTTTCGTGGTCGTCGCCAACGGGAATCTCCCTCGAAACTATTGATTTGAAGCTCAGCGTTGTCCGGCCGGACCCGCCGCACTATACGCCAGACGGAGCGGACCCGCATCGTTCGACGCAAATTTCTTGCTCGCTTCCAGGAGCCAGGCGTCATAATCTTCCTGGCTGACAACATGAAACACGATCGGCATATAGGCGTGGTCTTTGCCGCAGATCTTGGAGCATTGGCCGTAATAGGTGCCCTCTCGCTCCGCCTTGAACCAGCTTTCGTTCATCCGGCCCGGGACAGCGTCGATGCGGACGCCAAAGGAGGGAATCGTAAAGGAATGAATGACGTCGGCTGCGGTGACGAGAAGCCGGACTGTTTTACCGACCGGGACCACGGCCATATTGTCGACGGTCAGGAGACGCATGTCGCCAGGCTTCAGGCTCGCCTCGGGGACAAGATAGGAGTCGAATTCGAAGCCGCCGCCTTGATCCTTCGGGTAGTTGTAGGTCCAGTACCATTGCTTTCCGGTGGCCTTCAAGGTGATGTCCGCTTCCGGCACCACGACCTGATGGGTGAGAAGACGGAAGGACGGGATCGCGATGATGACCAGAATCATCACGGGAGCCACGGTCCAGATCACTTCCAGCGTCGAATTGTGGGTCGTCTGCGCCGGGACCGGATTCGCCTTTTCGTTAAATCTCAGGACCACGTAGGTCAGCAGTCCGAAGACGAAAATGACGATGCCGACGATGATCGGTAGCAAAATCCAGTTGTGGAAAAAATGCATCTCGTGCGCGATGGGGGTGACGGCTTCGCCGAAGCCGATCTGGCCCGGCGTTGGAAAGCCGTCGGCCCGCGCAGCAGAAATTGCGGACGCGAGGAAAGCCGATACCGAGAGTCCCGTGCGCATCAACTGCGCCCGGGAAGCTCGAAAAATCGTCGCCGTGTCGAAATAAGGCGCCGCGGCTGAAGTAATTTTCGCGGCTGCGCGAGCGGTTTTCATGTCTTTCGGCGCTCCGATTTTGCACGGCTGAATATGCCGCGCCTACCACTTTCCCTAGGACTCGTCTAGCGAGACGTTCCAAATCACAAAGACGCGCATATTGCAACGCGGCGAGCGCCGGTCAATGTTGCGTCATATGATCGCTTGAAGCGTATCAATTCGTCAGTTCAGCAAGAAGTGTTCCCTAAATGCGGCGAACCGGAGGTTTGCTTGACACGCTCAAGGGTTTTGTTAGTGGTCCATAGCGCCAGCGCGTTCGATGGGACCGAAATCCTGACTTTCGGCCCTGGTCGCGTTTGGGTTGGCGTCACTGGACAGGCCTGGATGGGCTTTCCTTGGGCTCGTTCTGGAATTGGCGCCGCTCGCAAAGTTCTAATCCTGGAGAAATCATGGCGCAGGCGCTTGATCGGTCGCACGGCAAACTCGTCAAGTCCCTCGCTTCGGTGATTTTTGCGGGCGTTTTGCTCGCCTGCGGGAATTTTGCGGCGTTTGGCCAGGGCATGGTGAAAGCCAAGCACGGCGATTGGGAGTTAAGGTGCGAAACTCCGCCGGGAGCTGCGCGCGAGCAATGCGCATTGCTCCAGAGCGTCGCGGCGGAGGACAAGCCGAACATCAATCTCGTGGTGATCGTTCTTAAAACCGCCGACGGCAAAAGCCGCTTGTTGCGCGTCATCGCGCCGCTCGGGGTCCTGCTGCCGTCCGGGCTCGGGCTGAAGATCGATGACGTCGATGTCGGCCGCGCCGGGTTCGTGCGCTGTTTGCCAACCGGCTGCGTCGCCGAGGTCGTGATGGAGGAAAAACTGATCGACCAGATGAAGAAAGGCCAGAACGCGACCTTCATCATCTTTCAGACGCCTGAGGAAGGCATCGGCATTCCGCTAGCCCTCGCGGGATTCAAGGAGGGTTTCGAAACCTTGCCCTGAGCCGCGGGCCTGATTGCCGACTTTTCCGGCGCGGTTTGACGGGGAGCTTTCCGCGTGCGCCGCGCCAGTCGCCGGGTGTTAGAGCATATTCCGATTGGATTGAAGCCATCCAATCGACAAGACTACGCTCAAGCTTTTGACTCTGGAGCGATTTCTGATCGATCGCATGACTTCATGCGATCGGAAAACGCTCTAGTCTTGAGTCTTGACGCCCTTGACCCCGAGTTTGCGCAGCTTCGCCTCGGGGCCGGCGTAAGGCTCCTGCTGATCAACGTTCCAGTACCGTAAATCTTCAAGACGAATCGCTACCCCCGTGACGGCGCAGCGAACGAAATTTCCCGGACGCAGAACTCGAAATTCTCCATCCAGATATTCGAGTTCGGCTTCTCCCGCCGTGATTGGTCGGCGTTCATAACGATTCATGTCGATTTGGCCCATGCGCGGATTTGTCTGGATAGATTAACGCAGTTGCAGCAGTTTCGCCACCATTGCCGGCGAACTTCGCGCGCTTTCATACGACGGGCGTTGTCTGGTTCGTGACGCAGGCGCGGCGCAACTGCTACGCCTCCGGTATGAACTGCTACGTCTCCGGTCTGAACAGCCGCAGGGCGGGCGACGCTTCAAGGAGACGTCATTTTCAAGGAGACGTCATTAATGGGAGAGACGTCATTGTTCGAATTTTCGGGCCAAGGCGCGCGCATCGCCTTCGTAGACGAATGGCCCGAGCGGTTCGACCGCGGCGAGCCAATTCTGCTGATCCACGGTTTCGCCTCGAACCATGCCGTGAACTGGTTCTTTCCCCAATGGATCAAGACGCTGACGGATGCGGGGCGGCGCGTGATCGCGCTCGACAATCGCGGCCATGGCCGCAGCGAAAAGTTTTACAAGCCGTCGGACTACGCCGTCTCGAAAATGGCGGCGGACGCGCGCGCGCTGCTCGATCATCTCGACATCGAAACCGCCGACGTCATGGGTTATTCGATGGGCGCGCGCATCGCCGCCTTTTTAGCCAAGGGCCATCCTGAACGTCTTCGCTCCGCGATTCTTGGCGGCCTCGGATATCATTTGATCGACGGGTCCGGTTTGCCCCTTGGCGTCGCGGACGCCATGGAGGCCGCTTCGATTGAGGACCTGTCCGATCCAGCGCAGCGAGCGTTCCGCAGCTTCGCCGAAGCCACAAAAAGCGATCTTGCCGCCCTTGCGGCGTGCATGCGCGGCGCGCGCCAACCGATGAGCGAGGCGGAGGCGGGCGCGATCCGCATTCCGATCCTCGTCGCCGCGGGGACTGAAGACTCTATCGCTGGCGACGCCTCCCGGCTCGCCGCATTGTTTCCCGCCGGACGCGCCCTCGATATCCCGGGCAGGGACCATAATTCCGCGGTGGGAGACAAGGTGTTCAAGGCCGGCGTCCTTGAATTTCTCGACCAGCGGCCTTGAGCGTGCGTTGGACCTGTGAACGTCTGCGGGTCAAGGTTGCGGCGGCAAGCCTTTTCTGGCAAACGCAATCGTAAGGTCGGCCGTGGAGAAAACACCCTTTGGACAAAGCGGAATTGAAGAAATTGCAGGCTTTCCTGCAGCATTCCCTGGGTAATCAAGGCATCAAGGTGACGCCCGGCAAGAAGAACGCCGACGACGCCGACGTGCATCTCGGCGAGCGGAAAATCGGGGCCATTGTCGTCGATGACGAGGACGGCGACCGCTCGTTCGCCTTCGAGATGAAAATCCCGGTCGGGCGGCCGGTCCTCCAGGAATATCTGCGGCGGCTTTTCGAAGCCGAAAGCTTGAAGATCGTTCCCCGCGGTAAGAAAAACGACTCGGTCGAACTCAACAACGGCGAGGAATTTCTTGGCGTCATTTCCGCGGATGACGCCAAGCAGTCGAGCTACACGTTGCAAATGGCGATTCTCGATTTCGATCTTGAGGCGTACTGAAGCGGGACGGGGGCGGGCCGGAGGCGCGCCGACTGGAAAGTAACTTTAGTCCTTGCAAAGGGAGCCGGCTGCATGCCTCTTTATTCGCTCAATGGCGTCGGGCCGATCCTTCCGCCCCGGGACAGGTACTGGATCGCGCCGGATGCGCAGGTCATCGGTAAAATCCGCCTGGAGGCGGACGTTTCGATCTGGTTCGGCGTGACGCTTCGCGGCGACAATGAAGAGATTTTCATTGGCGAGCGCTCCAACGTTCAGGACGGGTCGGTGCTGCACACCGATCCGGGCTATCCTCTGACGATCGGAGCGGATTGCACCATTGGCCACCACGCCATACTTCACGGCTGCACGATCGGCGACAACAGCCTGATCGGAATGGGCGCGACGCTCTTGAACGGCGCCTCGATCGGCCGCAATTGCCTCGTCGGCGCCAACGCCCTCGTCACTGAAGGCAAGGCGTTTCCGGACAATTCCCTGATCGTCGGCAGCCCCGCGCGTCTGATCCGTACGCTCGATGAAACGGCTGTCGCGGGTCTACGCGAAAGCGCCGCGCATTATGTCGCCAACTGGCGCCGCTACGCCAAGGGCCTCGTCGCGTATTAGATCAGAACTTGAGGGTCGCCGGACCGAAGCTTCCCGCATCCGCGGGCGCATTCGAGAGGCGCCGCGCCCCCCGCGGCCGCGCTGGATCAGCAGAAGGCCAGGAGTCCTGTGATGGCCCGGCCGAGGATGAGCGCGTGAACGTCATGCGTCCCCTCGTAGGTGTTCACCGTTTCGAGATTGGCGAGATGGCGCATGACGTGGAATTCGGCGGAAATCCCGTTGGCGCCATGCATGTCGCGGGCGGCGCGAGCGATGTCGAGAGCCTTGCCGCTGTTGTTGCGCTTGATGAGAGACACGGCCTCGTGCGGGGCCCGGCCCTGATCGACGAGCCGACCGACCCTCAACGCCCCCTGAAGGCCGAGCGCGATCTCGGTCTCCATGTCGGCGAGTTTCTTCTGGATCAGCTGATTGGCGGCGAGGGGCCTGCCGAATTGCTTGCGCTCAAGCGTATAGCGCCGCGCCGCCTGAAAGCAGAATTCCGCGGCCCCCATCGCGCCCCAGGCGATGCCAAAACGGGCGAGATTGAGACAGCCGAATGGTCCCTTGAGGCCTGACGCGCGCGGCAAGAGATTGGCCTCTGGCGCCTCGACCCCGTTCATGACGATTTCGCCAGTGATCGAGGCGCGAAGGGAGAGTTTGTTCCTGATCGCCGGGGTTTCAAGGCCGCGCATGCCGCGCTCAAGGATAAACCCACGGATCGCGCCGTCATGCGCCTGCGATTTCGCCCAGACGATGAAAATATCGGCCACCGGACTGTTTGTGATCCATGTCTTCACCCCGTGAAGACGATAGCCGCCCTGAATCGGTTCGGCGGTGGTCAGCATCGATTGCGGATCGGAACCGGAGTCAGGTTCGGTGAGGCCGAAACTGCCGATCCACTCTCCGCTGGCGAGTCTGGGCAGGAATTTTCGTCGCTGATCCTCGTCGCCATACGCGTAGATCGGATGCATGACGAGGGACGATTGCACGCTTAGGGCCGTTCGGTAGCCGCTGTCGACGCGTTCGATCTCGCGCGTGACGAGTCCGTAGCTGACATGGCTTAGGCCCGCGCCGCCGTATTCCCGCGGCAGGCACAAACCGAGCAGTCCCACGGCGCCCATTTCGGCTATCAGCCCGCGATCGAACCGCTCGTCGCGATAATCCACCATGACGCGCGGCAGCAAGATGTCCCGCGCGAAGGAACGGGCCGACGCCTGCGCCGCCTTCTCTTCGCCGTCGAGCTGGCCGTCGAGATCGAAAGGATCGTCCCATTCGAATTTTTTTGCGGTCTCTTCGGCACCAAAATGGCGCATACGCCGTTCTCCAACTTTACCTGCCTGTTGATTCTGTTGGGAAAGTATTTGTTATATAATTGTCAACGCATATCATAACCATCATCGCCGGCAACTTGAAAAGTTTAGCTCAAGTTATTGGCTCAGATATTGGTTTCGCCTGAGATCAGGAGATATTCCCCTGCGCATCGAGACTTTTGGCAATCGGCGCGCTCCGCTCAAGCCGACGCAAGAAACTGCCGGAAGGCCTCTCCACGCGCTCGCATTCGGGGCCGAGCGTATCGGCCTGATCGGAGTGTTATGGCCGAGGATCGTGGCCCTCCTCACGCTCGCCCTTGTGATCGTCGCCGGCTTTGGCTTCGCAAGGCTCAAAGTCGACGATTCGCTCAGTCAATTGTTCCGTTCGAACAGCCGGGAGTTCAAGCAATACGAAGACGTCACGCGGCGGTTCCCCTCCAGCGAATTTGACGTCCTGATCGTTGTCGAAGGCAAGCAGCTTCTGGCCCGCGAGTCGCTGGAACGCCTGCGCGATCTCGTCACCGACCTTCAGCTAATCGATGGGACGCGCGGAATCATCTCGATTTTCTCCGCGAGGCGACCGCCGGAGAACGGCGGGACTCCCGCGCCGTTGTTCCCCGGCGAACTTCCCGAAGGCGCCGCTTATTCCGACCTCATCAAACAGGTCATGGAAAACAAGATCATTCGCGGCAAGCTCTTGTCCGAGGACGGTCAGCTCACCCTCATCGTTCTCGCACTCGATCAGACCGTAACCGAGGGCCGCGGCTTGCGCGACGTCATCGGCGAGATCCGCAGGACCGTCGCGGACGCTCTTGGCGCGCCGGGCGTTACGGCCGCGCTGTCCGGCGTTCCGGTGATGCAACTCGAGATACGCGAAGCGGTCGAGCGCGACAGGCTTGTCTACAATTCGATCGGCTTTGCCGGAGGGTGCCTGATCGCCATTCTCTTCTTCCGCCGCGTGTCGTTCATGATCATCGCCGCCGCGCCGCCGCTGATTGCGATCTTGCTGGCGCTTGGCGCGCTCGGCTGGCTCGGGTTTCGGCTCAACATGTTCTTGAATGTGATGACCCCCCTCATCATGGTCATCAGCTTCTCCGACAGCATGCAGTTGACCTTCGCGGCGCGGGATCGGCTGATCGCAGGCGAGACCAAACGCGATGCGCTGCGCAACGCCTTGCTGACCGTCGGCCCGGCCTGCGTTCTGACTCATGCGACCGCCGCGCTTTCGTTCCTTGCCTTGCAATTTTCGAATTCAGATCTGATCCGCGCGTTCGGCCGGGCGGGGCTCATCGCCACCATCATCGCGCTCGTCACGGTGCTTGTCCTTGCGCCCATGCTTGGGATGCTGCTGCTGCGCGGCGAGGCCGCCTTCGCGGAAAGCGCGCGAAGGGCGGACATGGGCGTCGAAACGCTGCGACGGTTCTGCGCCTGGATTGCGGCGCGCATGGTGAGACGACCCGGACTCTACAGTCTCCTGGCGTTGTTGACCGTGGCTGGCCTCGGCGTCGTCTACGCGCAATTGCAGCCAAGGTACCGTCTCGCGGATCAGGTGCCGGATAAGCGCCAGGCCGTCGAAGCCGGCGGACGGCTCGACGCCAAACTGGCGGGCGCCAATCCGATCGACGTGCTGATCGAACTGCCGCACGGAGCGCGGCTCTATTCGGATGAGGCGCTCGGCGTCATTGGGGCGGTTCATTCCATCGTCGAGAAGCAGGCGGGAGTCGGCAATGTCTGGTCGCTGGAAACCCTGAGACGATGGCTCGCCGCCGCGGGCCATGCCGACGCCGCGACATTGCGGCAATATGTCGATCTTCTCCCGGAGCATCTGACGAGGCGCTTCATTGACGCGACGCAGGACGCGGTGGTGGTCTCGGGCCGCATTCCCGACGTCGACGCGAGCCGGCTCTTGCCGGTGATCGACGCGCTGGACAAATCCCTCGACGCCGTCCGTGCAAGTCGCCCCGGCTACAAGATTTCCGTCACCGGCCTATCTGCGATCGCAGCGCGCAACAGCGCCAAGATGATTCAAAAACTCAGTCTGGGCCTGACTGTGGAGTTTGTCTTCGTCGCCGCCTTTATCGGCCTCGCCTTTCGCTCCTTCATCGTGATGCTCGTGAGCATCCTGCCCGGAATATTCCCGGTCCTCGCTTCGGGCGCGCTTCTGGAGGCGACAGGGCTTGGCCTGCAGTTCGCGAGCGTCGTCGCTTTGACGGTGTCGTTCGGGCTCGGGCTCAGCGCGACGATCCATTTTCTCAACCGGCTGAGACTCGAGGATAATCCCCGCGCGGATCCAGCGGTCGCGGTCGAGCGGGCGACTGTCCTTGTGGGTCCGGCCCTGATCCTGACCACGCTGGTGCTGGCGTGCGGCCTCGCCGTGACGGTTCTGTCGGATCTGCCTTCGCTCCGCCTGTTCGGCTGGTTGAGCGCATTCGCCATGGTCGCGGCGCTTGTCGCCGATCTGCTGATCCTTCGACCAACAGCCATGTTCTTGCGCAGGACGGCCCGTCGCGGATGATCCAGCTGAGGCGAAGGTCGTTTCCGGGTAAAGCCCAGCCGCGCGGCTTACACTTTACGCAGAGTGATGGACACGCTCGCGACGTCCGTGCCGCTTCCGGGCCGGATCAACACGGTCTGATGCCCGCCCTTCGTTTTGACGGCGAGCGAAGCGGAAAAACCCTGCCCGCCAACATGCGCCTGTATGTCCGAGCCTGTGGCCCGGCCGGACACGCTGCCGCTGACGTTCCGCGTCGTCTCCGTCCAGTTGCCCGAAAGCGCGCCTCCTTCCGAGGCGACGCTCGCGTTGATGTCCAGTTTGTAGCTGTCGCTGGCGCAGCGCAGATTCTGCCGCAAGGTCGTTCCGCCGCCGTTGACGGCATAGGTCGCGCGGCAGCGGATGCGCTCGGATGCGCCGTTCGCCATTGTGATCTCTCCGGCTCCCGACCAATGGCCGGACAATTCGCCGAACGGCCCCTCGGCCCGTTGCGCGAGTCCCTGGGACGTAACCAGCATCAATCCGATCGCGAGCGCAAGCTTCTTCAGATCGTGATCAATATTAAGGAACGGCATCAGCGTAACCTCGTTTTGCCTTAAAACATAAGCTGAACCCGGCAGCTCTCAAGAATATCCATTTTTAAATATAGAATTCCGAGGCGAACAAATTGGTTCGTTTTCAACGAAAATTCGATGATGATCTACGACGATGTCCGGCCCTGTGATTGGGCGATCGCCAATCCCAGAATGCCCGCCCCGACCAACGGAATAGCCGACCCTAAAAGGCCAGGATTTATGAAGGCCAGAACGAGCAGAACAATCAGGCTGGCGGCTCCCGCCGCGGGATAAAACGAGTCGCGGCCCCGCTGCGCCGAAGCGCGCATCAGGCTGATGGAGGCGAAAGCGGCGGCCAGCGCGGCTCCCCAGAGGATCGGCCGCCCCATCTCGATGGAGATCTCCGCCGCAGATGTGGCTGCGGGGATGGCGCGCGAATGCGCGTCGCTTGACTGATAGATGGGAGCCAGGGCCGAGAACGTCCCGCCTCCGTTCCCCAGGAAAGGCGCATCGAGAAGGATCCGCTGGGTCAATTCGATGGAGGCGGCGTCTCTTTTCACGAAGGCGAGCCTCGGATCCTGGCTGGAACCGGCCGCTCCGCTCACCAGGGCCAAGGCTATGACGCTCGCCGTCACGCCAATGGCGGCCGCGCCCCACCGGCCTAAATCGAGCCGCCGGACCAAAATCACCGCGGCGAACGCGCCGAACCCGCAACTCGCGGCGAAAATCAACGATCCCGAATGCGCCAGGGCGATCGCTATGGCGCAGATGAGGAATGCGGCGAGCGAGGCCCCTACAGCCAGAATAAACTCCGGTTCGCGCCGGCCCGACTTGCTTCGCCGTGTTTCGTTGCGTTCGAACACGAGGGAGCAGCAAGCGGCCGACAGGACAATTCCAAGGCAGGCGCAGTCCCGCGCCTCTTCGCGGTCAGTGACGAAATTGACGCCGAAAAGGTCGCTGCACGCAACCGCGAACGAGATCAGCACGCTCGCGGCGGTCAGGCTCACAAGGACAGATTCCGCCCGGTCGCGATTGATGGTCAGGGCCGCCGTCAGAAGGACGACGCCGACGATCGACAAATAGCGCACCAGAGCCATCGCGGTCGCGCCGATATCGACGCTGATGGCGCCATGCGCGCCATTTCGAAACCCAGGCGCAAGGCTTGTCCAGATGGGATTGGCGAGAAGCGAAATTTTCGTCGAGGGCAGGGGCTGCCACGACGGCAACGGGATGATCTGGATTAAAAGCCAGACCGCCGGGATGGATGCGACGATGACGAACGGCTTGACCAGTCTGGCGAAACGCTGCGCGTCGCTAAGCGGTAAATCCATCGCCACTAGGATCAGCCCGATCGAGACGAGCAAGGGAACGAGGCAAGGCAGAAAGGGCCCGTCCACGGTGAGAATCGCGGGACTGAGGCTTATGACGCCGAGAAGAACGCCGAGCGCGATGAACATCGAAATGACTTGCTGGCTGGCCGAGGGATGGAAAATTCGGGGAGTGCGGAGAAATCGAACGACAGTTTAAGAAAAACGAGCGAAAGCACATCGACAAATACGCAATCTGTCTCAACCGGAGGCTGAACCAGAATCGATCACCTGTTCCATAGCCTAAGGCCGGTCAAAAGTCACTGCAATGACATTGCGCGGAAGACCAGATGGCTTTTGGTCACGGGCCCCTTTAACCCCTTGGCGCCCCGCCAGCGAGATCTCGCCATGGCGCGACGCGAGCCAACGGGATTGAACCCGGCCGCCGCCCTTCAGATTACGGCCGCTTCTGTTTTCGTTTTTCCCAACTCCCGAAGAAACCAGCCGTAGACGTCGGCGATCCCCTCTTCGAGCGAGGTTTTCGGTTTCCAGCCCAGCGCGGCCATCCGGCTCGAATCCATGAGCTTGCGCGGGGTCCCGTCGGGCTTGGTCGTGTCGAAGACAAGTTCGCCCGAAAATTTCGTGACGCGACCGACGGTTTCAGCAAGTTCCCGGATGGTCACGTCGGAGCCCGCGCCGCAATTGATCGGTTCCGCGCCGTCGTAATGATTCATCGCGAAGACGACGCCATCGGCCAGATCGTCGACATAGAGGAATTCGCGGAGCGGCGTTCCTGTGCCCCAGACGACCACCTCCTTGCGACCCGCTTCCCTGGCTTCGTGGAATTTGCGAATGAGCGCCGGCAGAACGTGACTCGTCGAGAGATCAAAATTGTCATTCCGGCCGTAAAGGTTGCAGGGCATGACGGAGATGTAGCGTCGGCCATATTGCCGCCGGTAGGCTTCGCACATTTTGAGGCCGGCGATTTTCGCGATCGCGTACCATTCGTTTGTCGGCTCGAGCGGGCCGGTCAGAAGCGCGTCTTCCTTGATTGGCTGCGGCGCGAACTTCGGGTAAATGCAAGACGAACCCAGGAAGACCAGTCGTTCGACGCCGGCGAGATGCGCCGCGTGGATGATGTTGGTTTCAATCGCCAGATTCTCATAAAGGAAGTCCGCCGGATAGGCGTCATTGGCGTAGATGCCGCCAACCTTGGCGGCCGCGAGGATGATAACGTCGGGCTTCTCCTTCGCGACCCAGACCTGGACCGCCCGCTGATCGCGCAGATCAAGATCGGCGCGCCCGACGGTCAAGATCTCGACGTCTTCTCCGGCAAGGCGGCGCACGATCGCGGAGCCGACCATGCCTTGATGCCCCGCGATCCATATCCGCCGCTTCCCTGTGGAACTGGGCATGTCGCTCCCCTAAACCCGGCCGCGCTGCTTCATCACGATGAGGTCGCTCGCGACCATATCCGAGACGAGCTGGGGAAATGTCGTCGTATGTTTCCAGCCGAGCTTGTGGAACGCTTTTGTCGGATCGCCAAGAAGCAGATCGACTTCCGTCGGCCGGAAATAGCGGGCGTCGATTTCGACAAGGCACCGTCCGGTCTTGGCGTCGAACCCGCGTTCGGCGACGCCTTCGCCTTTCCATCCGATGATAATCCCGATCTCGGCGAAAGCGCGCTCCACGAATTCGCGGACCGTGTGGGTTTCGCCCGTGGCGAGGACATAATCGTCGGCCTCGTCCTGCTGCAGAATGCGCCACATGCCGTCGACATAATCGCGGGCGTTGCCCCAGTCGCGTTGGGCGTCGAGATTGCCGAGGAAAAGCTTGTCCTGAAAGCCAAGGTGGATGGCGGCGACCGCGCGGGTGATCTTGCGGGTGACGAAGGTTTCGGCCCGCGTCGGCCCCTCATGATTGAAGAGGATGCCGTTCGAGGCGTGCATGCCGTAGGCTTCGCGGTAGTTCACGGTGATCCAATAGGCGTAGAGCTTGGCCGCCGCATAGGGAGAGCGCGGGTAGAATGGCGTCGTCTCGCTTTGCGGAACCGCCTGCACCTTGCCGTATAGTTCCGACGTCGACGCCTGGTAAAAGCGGGTCTTTGCGCCGAGATTGAGAATCCGGATCGCCTCCAGAATGCGGAGGGTGCCGATCGCGTCGGAATTGGCGGTGTATTCAGGCGTCTCGAAACTCACCTGGACGTGACTTTGCGCGGCCAGGTTGTAAATCTCGTCCGGCTGAACCTCCTGGACGATTCGAATCAGATTGGTCGAGTCGGTCAGATCGCCATAGTGCAGGAAAAAATCGACGTCCGCCTCGTGCGGGTCGTGATAGAGGTGATCAACACGGTCGGTGTTGATGAGCGACGATCGCCGCTTCACGCCATGCACCACGTAATTCTTGGAAAGCAGAAGTTCGGCGAGCAATGCGCCGTCCTGGCCTGTAACCCCGGTAATCAATGCTGTTTTTTTTGATGTCATTCGCGACAAAAGCCTTTTCTCGCTTGAACCGACGCGGATATGGCCGCGATTTGTGCGCTGCGACAAGCTTAACAGAAAAGGATTCTGATGGCCAGACGCGCGCGCGTTTTCTTCTGGGCCCGTTTGATGGCGCGAGGGGTTCGCCGCCCGCGGCTATTCCCCCGCCCAGGCCTCAATAGGGACCCGGAGCGCCTTGGGCCTCCGCGACCGAGAACGCGGTCATATTGACAATTCCGCGAGTCGTCGTCGAGGGCGTCAGAATATGCGCCGGCTGGGCGGCGCCGATCAGGATCGGGCCGACCGGAAGCGCGTCGGCCATGACCATGGTCATCGTATAAGCGATATTCGCCGCATCGAGATTGGGCATGACGAGGACGTTGGCCTCGCCCTTCAGCCGCGAAGACGGCAGAACCTGCTCGCGAATGGGTTGCGACAGGGCGGTCCCGGCCTGCATCTCGCCGTCGACCTCGAGATCGGGCGCGGTCTTGCGCAAGATGAGCAGCGCGGCGCGCATTTTGACGGCGGAGGGCGTGTCGTCGGATCCGAAGTCAGAATGCGAGACGAGCGCGATCTTCGGCTCCAGCCCGAACCGGCGGACGTGGTGGGCGCACATCAAGGTCGTTTCCGCGATTTCGGCGGCGGTCGGATCGTCGCGCACATGCGTGTCGGTCAGGAAAAGCGCGCCCTTCGAGGTGATGATCAGGCTCATCGCGGCGAAGTCCGTCGCGCCGGGCAGCAGACCGATCACGTCGCGGATGTGGTTGAGCCGCGATTTGAACCTCCCGTCGAGGCCGCACAACATCGCATCGGCGTCGCCGCGCTTCACCGCAATCGCCGCGATCACGGTCGAATTGGTGCGCACCAGCGTCCGGGCGGCGTCGGGCGTGACGCCAAGTCGCCCGGCGCAATCGAGATAGGTCGCAACATAGTCGCGGTAGCGCGGATCGTCTTCGGGATCGACGAGTTCGAAATCCTTGCCCGCGCGCACCGACAGGCCGAACCTTTCGAGGCGCTTGTCGATGATGCCGGGACGCCCGATCAGGATCGGCTGAGCGAGCCCTTCCTCGACGATCGTCTGGACGGCGCGAAGCACCCGCTCGTCCTCGCCGTCCGCGTAGATGACGCGTTTCGGTTCGATCTTGGCCGCCTGCATCAGCGGCTTCATGATGAACCCGGAGCGGAACACAAACCGCGTCAGGCTTTCTTCATAGGCCGCGAAGTCCTGGATCGGCTTTTTCGCGACGCCGGTCTCCATCGCGGCTCTCGCGACGGCGGGCGCGATCCGCAGGATGAGGCGGGGATCGAAGGGCGAGGGAATCAGGCTGTCCTTGCCATAGCTTCGGCTTTCTCCGCCATAGGCCTTGGCGACAACGTCCGAAGGCGGCTCGTGCGCAAGCAGCGCGATCGCCCGCACGGCGGCGATTTTCATCGCCTCGTTGATGGTCGAGGCGGCGACGTCGAGGGCGCCGCGGAAAATATACGGAAAGCAAAGGACGTTGTTCACCTGATTTGGATGATCGGAGCGCCCGGTGCAGATCATCGCGTCGGGACGCGCGGCGCGCGCTTCGCCCGGCTCGATTTCGGGCGTCGGATTGGCGAGCGCCATCACGAGAGGCCGCTCGGCCATCTCCTTCACCATCTCGGGCTTCAGGATTCCGCCCGCCGACAGGCCGAGAAAAACGTCGGCCCCGCCTATGACGTCGGCGAGCTTTCGGGCGTTGGTGTCGCGCGCGAAAGTCTCCATCCGGCTGTTCATCGACGGGCGCCCCTTGTAGACGACGCCGTCGATGTCGGTGACGAAAATGTTTTCGCGCCTCGCGCCGAGGTCCACCAGGAAATCGAGGCAGGCGAGCGCCGCCGCGCCCGCGCCCGAGGTGACGATCTTCGCGTTCTCGATTGATTTGCCGGCGAACTCCATCGCGTTGAGGAGCGCCGCGCCGACGATGATCGCCGTCCCGTGCTGGTCGTCGTGAAACACGGGAATCGACATGCGCTCGCGCAATTTGCGCTCGACCTCGAAACATTCCGGCGCCTTGATGTCCTCAAGGTTGATCCCGCCGAAACTTGGCTCCAGCGCGGCCACCATGTCGACGAGGCGGTCGATGTCCTTTTCCGCGATCTCGATATCGAACACGTCGATCCCGGCGAATTTCTTGAAAAGGACCGCCTTACCCTCCATCACCGGCTTGGCCGCGAGCGGGCCGATGTCGCCAAGGCCGAGCACGGCGGTGCCGTTGGTCACGACGGCGACGAGGTTTTGCCGCGCGGTCAGATCGCGGGCGGCGGCCGGATCGGCGGCGATCGCGAGGCAGGCGGCGGCGACGCCGGGCGTATAGGCGAGCGAGAGGTCGTGCTGCGTGCCGAGCGGCTTGGTCGAGCGGATTTCGAGTTTGCCCGGGCGCGGCCAGCGATGATAGGCGAGCGCGTCCGACGCCAAGTCCGACTTGATGGATTCGGCCATGATCAACCTTTCATTCGAACGCCTCGCATGATTACGCGGACCTCAACCCGAAGTCCACCGAGCGCGGGGCGAACGCGGGAGATCGCCAGCGCCGGCGGCTGGTCGCGGCGGCAGCTTGCGAAGGCCAGGACTAGTCATTAGAGGGACTGCAGGGAAGGCCTGTCAAAATGAACGAATTTTCCGCCGCAAGCCCCGCCCTGGCGCGAGACGTCGCGACCCTGCGAGCGCGGATCGCATCCTGGCGCGGGCAGGGCGAAAGGATCGCTCTCGTCCCGACGATGGGCGCGCTTCACGCCGGGCATGTTTCGCTCGTCCGCGAGGCGAGGAAACACGCGGGCCGGACCGTCATGTCGATTTTCGTCAATCCGACGCAATTCGCGCCGTCCGAGGATCTCAGCGCCTATCCGCGAACCTTCGAAGCCGACGCCGCGCTGTTCCGCGAGGCCGGCGGCGATCTTTTGTTCGCTCCGCAGCCGGCGGTCATGTACGGCGAGGGGTTCGCGACGAGGATCGAGGTCGGCGGTCCGGCCGCCGCCGGGCTTGAAGACCGGTTCAGGCCGACGCATTTTTCCGGCGTCGCCACGGTTGTCGCCAAGCTTCTCAATCAGTGCCGCCCCGATGTCGCGATCTTCGGCGAAAAGGACTACCAGCAGCTGAAGGTCGTCACGCGGATGGCGCGCGACCTCGACGTCGAGACGGCGATCATCGGCGCGCCGACAATCCGCGACCCCGACGGTCTGGCTCTTTCGTCCCGCAACGTGTATCTGTCCCCTCAGGAGCGTCGGCAGGCGCCGGCCCTGCATGGGGCCCTCGATCAATGCGCCGCGGATCTGAGGGCGGGCGAGAAGCTGGACGTCGCGCTTGATCGCGCCAGCGCCCGCGTCGCCGCCGCCGGCTTTGTGATTGATTATATCGAGGCGCGCCACGCCGAATCCCTCGCCCGCGTCGGCGCGCTCGCCGACGGTCCTGTCCGGCTCCTGGCGGCCGCAAGGCTTGGCAAAACGCGGCTGATCGACAATATCGCGGTATGATTCACTGGCGGGAATCAAAATCGGGCGCGGGGACGTTGAATATTGTAAACGACGAGAGCGATGCGAAGAAGACCGTCCGTGTCCTTATTGGAGGCCGGGTCCAGGGCGTCGGCTACCGGGCCTGGGTCCGGGCGGAGGCCGAGGCGCGCGGGATTGCAGGATGGGTCAGGAATTGCTCCAGCGGCGATGTCGAGGCGCTGTTTCACGGTCCAATCGAAGCTGTTGACGATTTCTGCTCAGCCTGCCGGCGAGGACCCTCGCAGGCGCGGGTCGACCGGGTTGATATCGAGGAAACGGACATGGGCAAGGAAACGGACATGGGCGACGTGTCCCACTCTCCCAAGCGTTTTGAAATCAGGTTTTAACGCGGCGCGCAGTCATGCGTTTGCGCAACAGGATGTGGCGATGACCAGCGGCAACCTCTTCGCGGACGTGATCGACCCCGCCGCTCGCCCCGATCCCTATCCGATCTATGCGCGCTTGCGGGAGACGCCCGTCGCGCGCCAGGACAACGGCATCTATGTGGTCAGCACATATGATGAAATCCGCGCCCTGTTGCTCGACTCCCGCCTGAGCTCAAAAGTTGTGCCGAAGCCGCAGCATGCAAAGACCGGGAACCTGTTCAAGGATTGGATCCTCAATCCGCTCCGGGCGCATATCGTCCACAATCATCGTTCGCTGGTCTTCCGCGATCCGCCGGAGCATGACGCCATGCGTCGGCATATTCTGGTTCAATTCACCCCGGCGCGGATGCAAAAAATCAAAATCCGCATTCACGAGATCGTCGATGAGCTCATCACAAAGATGCAGGGGCGCACGCGAATCGACCTTGTCGCCGATTTCGCCTATCCGCTGCCGGTCACGGTCATATGCGAACTCCTGGGCGTTCCTCATGAGGACGAGAAAAAGTTTCACGGCTGGTCCACCAGCCTTGTCGCCGGCCTCGACCCGGACCTGCATCTCAGCCAGGAAGCCAAGCAAAGGATCGCGGTCGACAATGATGCGATCAGCTCCTATCTCGCCGCGCTGATCCGCGCCAAGCGCAGAAATCCGGCGAACGATATCCTTAGCGGCCTTGCTACGCATAAGGACGAGAAGGCCGGAAAATTGCACCGGTTCGACATCATCTCGACCGCGGTGACGTTGCTTGTCGCGGGGCACGAGACGACGGTCAATCTCATCGCCAACGGTATGCTGACGCTGTTGCGCAATCCTGATGTTCTGGCGAAGCTGCGCGCCGATCCGGCCCTCGCGCCAAGGCTTGTCGACGAGATCTTGCGGTTCGAGCCTCCGGCGCAGTTTGTCAAGCGCAAGGCCCTCGAGGACATCGAGATCGCGGGCGAGCGCATCCCCAGGGACGCGCCCGTCGTTCTGTTGCTGGCGGCGGGCAATCGCGACCCGAAGCGATTCGAAAATCCCGAACGCTTCGATCCCGACCGCAAGAACAATCAGCATTTCAGCTTCGGCGCGGGCCTGCATTTTTGCATCGGCGCCGCGCTGGCGAAGAGCGAAGCCGAGGCGGCTCTGACCGCGCTCGCAAAGCGTCTCATTGCGCCAACGCTCGCCGCCGATCCGCCTCCCTATCGAGCCGGCGCCGCCCTGCGCGGTCCGCAGCATCTCTACGTCGATATCAAGGGCGTCGTCTGAATATTTCGTCGGAAGGAAAAATGGGATGCGCCGATCTGGTATTTTCATCATAGCCGGTCTTTTGCTCGTGTCGGTCGCGCTCGCCGGATGCGACAAGTGCGGCGAGCCGGTAAAGTTCAATACGCCGGGTCTACCCAACACCTGCTACGCCGTACCGCATGAGAAGTGAGCGGCGAAATCGTTCGTCTTTCGCGCCGCGCCGCCATGCTCCACCGGATTAGCGAGCGTCTGCGCGGCCTCAGGCCGAGCGCGCCGATGCGATCGGGACAGGATCGGCGCGGCGAACGCGGCGCGATGCGGATCGGTTCTTTCGGCGAAAGCGTCGTCATCAAGCGCGGCGTGTCGAAATACGATCTTCGCGATCCGTATCATGTCGCCATCGACCTGAGCTGGAAGGAATTCGGCCTGCTCTTTATAGGCGCCGAAATCGCGATCAATCTTGTCTTTGCTTTTCTCTACATGATCAATCCGGGCTGCATCGCCAACGCGCGGCCCGGCGCATTCTCGGACGCCTTCTTCTTCAGCATCGAGACTCTTGCGACCGTCGGATACGGTTTCATGGCGCCGGCGACCTTTTATGGGCACGCCGTTTCGGCGATCGAGATCGTAACGGGCATGGCCTTCACCGCGATCATGACCGGCCTGTTGTTCGTTCGCTTTTCGAGGCCACGCGCCAAAATCATATTCGCCGATCGGGCCGTCATCGCCACTCACAACGGCGCGCCGACCCTGATGTTGCGCATCGCCAATGGCCGGTTCACGTTACTCACCGGCGCGTCGGCTCAGCTCGGCGTGTTATTGCACGAAACCAGCGCCGAGGGACAAAGCTTCCGGCGGCTCAATTATCTGACGCTTTTGACGCCGAGCATCGCTCTGTTTCCTTTGACCTGGACCCTGATGCACGTCATCGATTCGTCGAGCCCTCTCCATGGTCGAGATGCGCAAGATCTCGCCAAGAACGACGCCCAGCTGTTTTTGACCCTCGAGGCGCGCGATGCGGCGCTCGGGGCCTCGGTTCATGATGTGCGCACCTACGGACACGCCGATCTTCTGTTCGGGATGCGATACGCCGACGCGGTTTCTGTCGACGAAAAAGGCCGCACCATCGCCGATCTCAGCCGGTTGAGTCTTGTTGAGCCGGACCTTGCGGCGCAGGTCTGATCCCAATCATTCCGGCGCGTCTTCAATAGGATCGTATTGTTTCGCGTCGAATCCGAAAAGGTCGAACGCCGCCTGCATATGCGCGGGCAGGGGAGCGGTGACGTCCAGGGTTCCGCCGCGCGGATGCGGCAGGACCAGCCGGCGCGCCAGGAGATGCAGCTTACGTTCGACGGCGTCGGGGATCGTCCGCAAAGGGTCGTTGCGGCCGGGATCGTTCCTTGGCTTGGAGCCATATTTCGGATCGCCGATGATCGGATGGCCGATCGCCTCGCAATGGGCGCGCAGCTGATGCGTTCGGCCGGTGATCGGCTTCAGCGAAAGCCAGGCCAGCCGCGGCGCCGCCTTGTCGACGATCGTGTAATAGGTGACCGAGTGGCGGGCGTCCTCGTCGCCATGGCTCGCGATGCGCATTTTTTCCATCGTCGCGCGCGCGTCTGGGCTGCGTGCGGACGGCTGGCCGGGGCGCGCGCTGTCCATGCCTTCGCCCTTGGCGAGATACAGCGAGATGCGCCCCTGCGGCGGCTTGGGCACCCCTTCGACCAGCGCCCAGTAGATCTTGCGGGCCTGACGCGAGCGGAAAACCGCGCCAAGATCAGCCGCGATCTTGCGCGTCTTGGCGACCAGAAGCACACCGGAGGTGTCGCGGTCGAGGCGATGCGCCAGCATGGGCCGGTCTCCCCTCTCGTTGGGCATGGAGGCCAGCATGCCGTCGATGTGGCGGGTCATGCCGGAGCCGCCCTGAACGGCGAGGCCGAACGGCTTGTTCAGCACCAGAATGTCCGCGTCCTCATACAGGATCATGTCGCGCAGGGCGCGCAGGTCGGATTGGGAAATCTCGGACTTCGGCGCTGCGGCGGGCGCGTCCAGCTTCAGGGGCGGAACGCGCACGCTCTGGCCTTTCGCCAGACGGGTCGCGGTTTTCACCCGGGCGCCGTCGACACGGACTTCGCCGGTGCGCACGATCTTGTTGAGATGCGAGAGGGAGAGCTGGGGCATGCGCCGCTTGAACCAGCGGTCAAGCCGCATGCCTTCTTCGTCCTCGTTCACTTCGAATGTCTGCACGCTCACGGAATGGCCTCGGCCTGAGAAAGGGTTGCGTCAACATTTAACACAGGCGGTCAATCGCCGCCGCCTCGAGAATCAAGCAGCGGCGCTGTTTGCGGCTTTCGCCGCAGCGAAATCCATTCCCAGGCTGAAACGACGATAAGGATCAAGCTCGTCTCGGCGCCAAGAGCGAGAATAGTCTGGGTTTTCGCCGCCAGCGCGAGCAGCGCCAGCATGACCAGACCGCCGATATGGGACAGCGGCGCGCGGTTGCGGACCGTCCGCTTGAACAGGAGAACGCCGAAGAGATAAATCAGCGGGCCGCCGACGATCACGGCGACGTCGCGGGTTTGCGGATGCGCCTCGGGATGACTGAGGACGATCTCGTCCGCGACCGCCGATACGATGATTCCTGCGACAATGAGCAGATGGATATAGGTGTAGGCCAACCGCGCCAGCCGGCCTGGATCAAAAGACGACGCGATCCTTGCGCTGCCCTCCTCGGCGCCGAGGTCGAAATAGATCCACCAGCTGGCGGCGGCCCCCGCGAAGGCGGCGGCGAAGGCCGCGGTCGTGGCGGGCGTCCAGGCGGCTTCGCCGAACGCTGCGCCGGTCACGAGCAATGATTCGCCGAGCGCGATGATGATGAACAGCGAACATCGTTCGGCGAGATGCGCGCCTTCGACATTCCAGTCGCGGGTCGAGGAGCGGCCGAGCAGCGGCGTCCAGAAGCCAAGCGAGGGGCCGGCGTATTCCACCGCCAGCGCCGCCGCGAAGAAGACGGGCCTGAGATCGTGGCGGGCGAGGCCGCCGGCGAGCCAGAACAGCCCGGACAGGGCGGCCCAAGAAGCGATGCGCTGGAAATTGAGCGTGTTGCCCGGGTCGGCGTCGCCGAGGGCCCAGAGCATGAACAAAGGCCGTCCGAGCTGCATGAAGACGTAAGCGGAGGCGAACGTGAAGCCGCGTCCTGCGAAGGCGTCCGGGATCGAAATCGAGAGGATCAAGCCCGCGAACATCAAGGCGAACAGGAGAAACCGGACAGGCGCCCTGTTAGGGTCGAGCCAGTTTGTCACCCAGGAGGTGTAGATCCAGACCCACCATACGGCGAGGAAGAGGATCAGGGTCTGAAGCGCGCCCGCGAGCGTCAGATTTTGAAGCAGCGAATGGGAGAGCTGGGTGACGGCGAACACGAAAACGAGGTCGAAAAAAAGCTCGATGGTCGTTACGGGCGTCGTCTCGCCCGCGCGTCTTGGCCTGAGGAGGCTGCTGTTTTGTTTGGGCATAGAAGATCAATCGCCGTTTGAAACGCCGTGGCGCGTGTCCGAAGCAACGTCTTATCGGATTAACGCTTGAGAGCGCCAATGTCAGGGCATCGGCCGGACAAGGTCGCCTTCACGCAGAAAGGAGCCCGCCCGCACGACGACGACGTCGCCCGCCGCGAGCCCGTCGGTGATTTGCGCGTCGAGGCCCTGGAACAGTCCGACATTGACGCGCCTCGTCTCGATTTTGTTGTCGCGCACCACCTGAACAATCGCCCCTTGCGGTCCGTAAAGAACCGCCGACAGAGGCACCGACGCGCCGCAGCTTTGTCCCAGGTCGATCGAGGCGGTCGCGAATGCGCCCGGGCGAGCGGACGTCGCCCCGCGGATCTGGATCCGGGCGTGGCCGATCTGGGTCATCGGATCGATTTCGGGAAGAATGATCCGCACGGTCCCGGCGGTTTGCGACGAATCGAGCATTTCGATCCGCACCGTTTGCTCGGGTTTGATCTTTGGCAGGGCGTCCCGCGGCAGGCCGACCAGAAGTTCGAGTTCGCCGTCGCGCACAATGCGGAACAGAGGCTCTCCGCGTGCGGACGCCGGCATGCCGACTGCGAGCTGGCGATAAAGCAACGTCCCCTTGGCGGGAGAGGTCAGCGTGGCCTTGGCCGGCGTCCCCGGCAGCCAGTCGGGCCGGGCCAACTGGGCGAGCGGCTGACCGGCGTTCACTGAAGCGCCGTCCTCGGCGAGAAGAGCCGTGACGAGGAGACCCTCCCATTCGGGCCGGACCAGAACCTCCTCGCGCGGGACGATCAAGCCGCTCAATTGCAAGGCGTCGAGGAAGCAGGCGTTTTTCGCCTTGATGACGCTCACCGCCATGCTTTCGGAAGCGGGGGGGGCTTGCGGCGCGAGCTTCGAATCAGGCGCGGGGTTCGCCGCGGCGGCCGCGCTGGCGGCGGGCAGAGCCGCAAGGAGGACCAGCGCCGCGAATCGTGCGGATCGCGTCCCATTTCGCGCGGCCGGAAAAAATCTGCTCATGGTGACGTCACCGGACAGCACGCCGGCGTCCAGGCCCTTCTCGAGTTTCGCGTTTTGACGATCGCGCAGAGCGCTAAAGAGGAGAGTGCTCAAGAGAAAGAGGAGAGTGCTAAAGAGATGGAGGCCTCGCCCGGAATCGAACCGGGATACAAGGATTTGCAGTCCTCTGCGTAACCACTCCGCCACGAGGCCTCCGTCGCGACGAGCCGTCTGCCAGCGCGAATTAGCCTATAGCAAAGGAAGCCGCGTCCGCGCAAGAAATGTTCATAGACCGGCGCCTGCGGGCTCATTTGAGGCGCGAGCCGGGGGGCAAGCGGGGAAAAGCAAAGCCCTCCCGCAATTCACGCTTTGCAAAGGCGGCACAAGCTTGCTATATGCGCCCCTCGTCCGCACCAAGTCGCGCGCGATCCCTGATAGCTCAGTTGGTAGAGCAATCGACTGTTAATCGATTTGTCGCAGGTTCGAGTCCTGCTCAGGGAGCCAAACCTTGTTCGACAAGATCCGCTAGCGGATCATAATTCAGCGAAAACAAAGGCTTGTCGCCGGTGCGCAGTCCTCCCCCGCTGGCGGCTTTCGCGCTTCGTTGCCGCGACGTTAAAACCTAACATGAAAAGAATCTGCTTTCGGCCGCCAACGAAAGGCAAACCATCCGTCAGGATTGACGGCGGGCGTCATGAAGATTACTTTTATTCATAAGCTATCATTTATCAAATACGATCGCTGCCCAGAATCAAAAATCGCATTTGCCCATGGGGAGGCAGTCATGAAAAAGCTTTCCGCCGCGCTGCTCGGAGCTCTGATTTTTTCCGCCACCCTCTTGTCGGTGGTCGCCCCTGCATCCGCGCTGGGCGGCTGCGGTCCGAACCGTCATCGCAATGCGTGGGGCTATTGCGTCTACGGCGGCCAAAATCAAAACTGGTGCCTGAGAACAACGGGCCATACCGCCACTCGCATGCCCGATGGCACACTGCGCTGTTTCAGGTGAGGCCTTTACCGCGCGTCTTGACGCGCGTGCGTGCGCCCCAAGCGCTCGAAATGATCCAAGGGTCCTTGACGCCTGTTCGATAAGACCTGCTCGATAAGATCTGCTAAGTCGCGTTCGCCGCGCAATCGACTGTCGACAATGGTGCGCCGGTCCCGCATTGACCCGGCGTCGCGATGTAAACAATCACAGAACCCTTAAGGCGCGCGCATGCGCTTCATGTTGTGCTTGTGCTCGCAAGCCCATGGGCGCTCGCGAGCCGCGCCGTAGCGAACAATCGTTGTTGCCGCCGGCGGCGTTGAGGATGCGCGGTTGTCGAAGGGCGGCTTGAGGGTCTGGCTCGAACGCTGCCTTCATCGGCGATCTGAATCACGTTGAGCGTGGCCAATGAACCGCCGCGCCGCAGTTGCCGCAGCCGCCAAAGCGATTTATCGATGATTCAGCCGCGGCGCGCGTCGGGTTTGCGCGACGCGTTTCGAAGAAGAGCTTTCCGACATCGCTGAAGCAAAAATGAATATAAAGCTCAGGAGGAAAACAATATGGCGCTTTTCGATACGCTCGTCAGTGATATCGCCGGTCGATTTGGGCTCGGCGCAAACGCCGCTCCCCTGGTGCGGGAGGTTCTCAAACTGGTGGTCGGAACGCCTGGCGGCTTGATCGGATTTCTAGACAAGTTGCAAGCCTCCGGGCTTGGCGCTGAGGTCGCGTCCTGGCTCGGCAGCACAAATCCGGCTCCTCTGGCGGACGGTCAGCTTGAGCGTGTTCTGGGCCAGTCCGTCTTTAGCGGAATTGCGAACAGGCTGGGCCTTGTCCCATCCGTGGTCTCGGCTGCGGTCGGATATGTTTTGCCAAAGTTGATCGGCGCGCTCACGCCCGGCGGCGCTATTCCCTCGAGCCTGCCCGAGGAAGTGACGAAATTCCTCTCTGCGCCAAGCGCCACGGCGCCGGCTCCACGGAGCGAGTCGCTTATCGTCGAGCCCGCCGCGAGACGTGAAACTGTTGCGCCGGAGCGCCAGCGGCGATTGTCTGAGGTTCCGCCGAGACCCGTCGAAATCATTCGCGAGGAGCCGAGGAAACCTGCCCCCTGGCTATGGCCGGCGATCGCCGCCGCAGGCGTTGTGGCGCTTGGAGGCATGATCTATTCACAACAGGAAGCGCCGGCGCCCGAAACGCCGGCGGTCTCCGAAGCGACTGACTCGCAACCAGCGCCGGTGACGCCAGCGCCAAACGCCTTGGCGAACGCAGAACCACCGGCTGTTGCGCCCGAGGCCTCTGAAACGAAAACCGTTGAAACACCCGCCGCTGAAACTCCGGCCTCCGAGACTCCCGCAGAGACCCAAGCCTCCGAGACTCCCGCAGAGACCCAAGCCGCCGAGACTCCAGCCGTGGTGAGCCCCGCCCCGGAAAACGTCGCGGCCGCAGCGGCCGCGAGCGCCGCCGAGATGGCGGCCGCAGCGAACGCAAAGGCCTCGGAGGCCCTGACCTCACTGAAAAAAGGCTTCGGCGCAAAAGATCTCGTTGGCGTTCTCAACCTTTCGATCATCAACTTTCCAACCGCCGGCTTCGAGGTTCCTCCGACCGAAAAAGGATTGTTGCTGAGCGCCGCCGCCAGGATCAAACAACTCAACCCGAAAACCGTGCTGGAAGTCGCCGGGCATACCGACAATACAGGTGATGAATCAGCGAATCTGGCTTTATCCCAGAAGCGAGCCGAGGCGGTGCGCAAGGCGTTGATCGCCGCGGGCGTGCGTCCGTCGGCGCTGGTGGCGAAGGGATACGGAAGCTCGAAACCTGTCGAGCCTAACGATACCGAAGAGGGCCGTTTTCACAACAGGCGCATCGAGTATCGCGTAGTCAAATCGTAGGGGCGACGTCAAATCATAGGAGTAAGCGCCAACCTGCCGGATGTGCAAGCGACGACTTCCAACAGTGGCGGCTTTCCACTTCAGTTTTAGCGAGCGGCAATCTGCGCAAAACACGGCAAGCGGCCAAGGGGCCGCTTGCCGCCTGCATGGCGGGGACGAAATTTCAGAGTATCGTCTTGCCGTAATAATCGTCGATTTCCCCGCCATATCCGGCGGACCATTCAGGCGTTTCGTTCTGATGGAACGCCGGTCCTTGCTTCAGTCGATCGGGAGAAATATCGACCACATAACCGCCGAACTGTTCATTGTATTTCAGAACATTCCAGGGTAGTGGGTGGTAATCTTCGCCGATGCCGAGGAAGCCGCCGAAGGCCATGACTGCGTAGGCGACTCTTCCGGTCATCTTGTCAATCATGACATCGTAGATTGAGCCCAGCGATTCGCCGTCCGGATTGTATATATTCGTTCCGTTGACTTTGCTCGCGGCGATAAGATTTCCATGTTCAGACTGAGCCATGTCTGTCGACGTCGTTCCAGCGTATTGTCCCATGACGAAACTCCGTAAGTGCGAAACATAGTTCCTAAACAGCGAGACAGGGCTCCGGTTCGCGCCACGCTTTAGCGCGTCTGAAAAATACTTTGCTTTGGACGTTTTTTGCTTGGGACGTTCACAGAAGAAGTTCAGAAGCGCCGACCAACAAAATCTGGGCGGCGGCATGTAGACAAAATTACGGCTGACTCCCCGAAGAGGGGGCCAGCCGTAAAACTAGCGTTTTGCGCGCTTCATACTCGTCGCATCATTCCGGCGATGAGCGACACGACGAAGAGCACGATCGCAACCCAGAACAGAATCTTCGCTCCTTCCATCGCGGTTCCCGCGACGCCGCCAAAACCCAGAAAGGCCGCGATCAAAGCAACAACAAGAAAGACGATTGCATAGTGAATAAGGTTACCCATCTGGCGTTTCCTTTAAAAAAGGCCACTCGTAAAAAGGCCGCTCGTACCGGGCAAACGCGAGCGGCATTTCGAAGTTCCGCCGCTCTTGAGCTTCATCGACGACCCTCGAAGCGGGCGCCATTGACCGCTGGAGCAATCCAAAATACGAGCCTTAACCTTGGCAAGGTCGTTGACGGCGGGACGGGTGGTCTCGCAGACAGGAACGGACGAAAACATGAGCGCGTCTTTTTCCTGGCAGTACTGGATCGAGGCGTTCTGCGTCGCAAGCATGTCCGCGACGTCCTATGTTTCGACCAATCTCGACAATCTCGTGGTCATTTCAGCCTATGGCGCGCGTCCGGGCTACAGGCCGTTTTTTGTCAAGCTGACCTTCGTCGCCGTTTGCTTGATGGTTCTGAGCGTGAGTTACGCCCTCGCCAAGGCGGCGGACGCGCTTCCAGCCTATGACCTCCGCTACCTTGGCCTTATCCCGATGGCGCTTGGCGCTTATCAGATCGTGGGGCTGGTCATGCGCCGGGGCGCCGATGATGACGAGACGACCGAAGCCGAGGCCAAGGCCGCGATCGGTTTCTCCGCTTATTTTGGTTTCGCGCTTGTTTTGCTCGCGAACAGCAGCGACAGCGTCAGCGTCATGACTCCGCTTTTCGCCGATCTGAAATCAGCGTTCGTCCTCGAGTGTTTCGCGACGGCGGTGGTGGCCGCCATCCTCATGGGTTCGCTGGCGGGCGCGCTTGGCCGGCATCCTTTGGCGCGGGTTTATCTCGAAGCCTTCGCAAAATGGATTTTGCCGTTCGTCCTCATCGCGATCGGCGCGCTGATTTTCGTGGAAGCGCCGTCGGATATTTTCGTCGGCTGAGATTGGCGCTTAAATCTCGGGGGGCACCCGCAAAGGCGGGCAATCGACCTCGGCTTCGCCGGCGAACACGCGGTTGCCCTTGATCGTCAATCGGCCTCCCGCAGCGCGCGCCAGCGCGGCCGGATAAATGATGTGTTCCTGCTCCAGGACGCGGCGGGCGAGGCGCTCGGGCGTGTCGGACTCAAACACAGGAACCGCCGCCTGAGCGACAATCGGACCTTCATCCAATGCGGGGACCACGAAATGCACCGTGCAGCCGTGGATCTTCACGCCGTCGGCCAAGGCGCGTTCATGAGTGTCGAGGCCGCGATAGGCGGGCAGCAGAGCCGGGTGAATGTTCAGCATCCGCCCGCGCCATTGCGAGACAAACCACGGCGTCAACATCCGCAGGAAGCCCGCAAGGCAGATGAATTCAATTCTGTGCAGGTCGAGAAGAACCTGCATCGAGCGTTCGAATTCCTCGCGTCCGGCGAAAATCTTGTGATCGACGGCCGCGCTCGAGACGCCATTGTCCCGAGCGAACGCGAGGCCTTCCGCGTCCGGCCGGTTCGACAGCACCAAAACGATTTCGGCCGGAAACGAGGGCGCCCGCGCGGCCTCGATCAAGGCTCTCATGTTTGATCCGCGCCCGGAAATCAAAATAGCCGTCCGCGCGCGCCTCGCCGTCAAAGCCCGAGCGCTCCCCTGTAGACGACCTGCGAGTCGCCGGCGCGGGCGGCGATCTCGCCAAGTTCGATCGGCGCTTCGCCGGCTTCGGTCAGCGCCCGCACGACGTCGGCGGCCTTGCTTCTCGCGGCGATCACAACCATGCCGACGCCGCAGTTGAACGTGCGGAGCATCTCGGCCTCGCTCGCGCCGCCGCTTGCGGCGAGCCAGCGAAAGACCGGCGGGACGGGGATCGCGGGCAAATCGATGACGCAGGCGAGGTCCGTGGGCAAAACGCGCGGGAGATTGTCCGGAAATCCGCCCCCGGTGATATGGGCGAGAGCCTTGATCCCATCATTCTGACGCAACGCGAAGAGGATCTGTTTGACATAGATGCGGGTCGGCGTAAGCAGCGCCTCGCCAAGCGTCATCGACGGATCGAACGGAGCGGGCGCGCGCCAGTCGAGAGCCGCGTTGGCGACAATCTTGCGGACCAGCGAGAATCCGTTGGAATGCACGCCCGAGGAGGGCAGGCCAAGGATCCGATCTCCCGCTTCGAGGTCGCGGCGCGGGAGCAGGCGGTCGCGCTCGACCGCTCCCACCGCAAATCCGGCGAGATCGTAATCTGCGCCCTGGTAATGCCCCGGCATTTCGGCGGTCTCGCCGCCGATCAGCGCGGCCCCGGCCTCGACGCAGCCTTTCGCAATGCCGCGCACGACCTCCGCCGCGGCCTTCGGATCGAGCTTGCCCGCGGCGTAGTAATCCAGAAAAAACAGCGGCTCCGCGCCTTGCACGACGAGGTCGTTGACGCACATCGCGACAAGATCGACGCCGATGGTGTCGTGAACGCCGGTCTCGATCGCGATCCGGACCTTGGTCCCGACGCCGTCGTTCGCGGCGACGAGAATCGGATCGCGGAAGCCCGCGGCCTTCAAATCGAATAGGCCGCCGAAGCCGCCGATTTCAGCGTCGGCTCCGGGGCGCCTTGTCGCGCGCACAAGCGGCCTGATCGACTCGACCATGGCGTTGCCCGCGTCGATATCGACGCCTGCGCCGGCGTAGGTGAGGCCGTCCTTTTTGGTCATCTTGATCCTGTCGGGTGATCGCAAAGGGCTAACGCCTCGCGCGGCGCGAGGCAAGACAGGCGTAGCGATTGGGTGTCGTGAGAGGCGTCAAATGTGCTCGTGGCGCTTGCATCCGGACGATTGAGGGAAAACCGTGCCTAGAAAAGCGGACTTTCATGCCCGTTTTTCAGCCGGACAGAGTTGATCGGCTCAAATATCAGGCTGGCTGGGGCGAAAAGCGGCGCTGAAGGTTCACAAAGCCTTTTCAATTCGTTAAGCTTCCCCTCAGTGGCGTAGGCGGTCAAAGGCGGACAATGACGGAGGAGGCGAAGCGCGCGGCCACTATCGGAGTGGTGACGATTTCCGATCGCGCCAGCATTGGCCTTTACGAAGATCAGAGCGGCCCGGCGATCATCGCCTATCTCAGCCGCGTGCTGACCAGCCCTTTCCATATTGTCCGGCGGATCATCCCGGACGGGTTTGACTCCGTCCGCGACGCCTTGATCGGATTGGCCGACGACGAACATTGCGATCTGATCTTGACGACGGGCGGCACGGGACCTGCTCCGCGCGACCTCACGCCGGAAGCGACGCTGGCGGCGGCCCCACGCGTCCTGCCCGGATTTGGCGAACTCATGCGCCAGGAGAGCCTGAAACAGGTTCCGACCGCGATCCTGTCGCGTCAGATCGCGGCTCATCGCGGAGCCTGCCTGATCATCAACTTGCCGGGCAAGCCGGCGTCCATCGAGACATGCCTTAACGCCGTCTTTCCAGCGACGCCTTATTGTCTCGATCTCATCGGCGCCGCCCGGCTCGAAACCGACCCGTTGATCCTGAAATCGTTCCGGCCGAAGCAATAGAATCGAAGATTCCGCATGCCCCTCACCGCGACCCCCCCGGATAAGGAGCTGACCGCGGCGCAGCGCCTCGCTGCGTTCGCCGCAGGCTACAAACCGCTCGAGGGCATCCCCGATGAGTTCATCGGCGCCGACGGGCGCCCGAGGCCGCATTGGCTGCGATACCTCGACCTGCTGACCGATATCGGCGAGGAGGACATCGGCCGCCGGTTCGCGGCGGCGGACAAGCATATCAAGGACTCGGGCGTCTCCTACCGCGTCTACGGCGACGCCAGCGAGCGGACCTGGCCGCTGAGCCATGTGCCGCTCCTGATCGAAGCCGACGAATGGCGCGACATCGCACAGGGGGTCGAACAGCGCGCGCGGCTGCTGGAAATGGTTCTGGAGGACGTTTACGGCGACGGCCGGCTGATCGCGGCCGGGGATCTGCCGGCGGCGGCGGTGACCGGCTGCCCGGACTTTCTGCATCCTCTTTATGGAATCAAGCCCGTCGGCGGCAAATTTCTGCACGTCTACGCCGCCGACCTCGGACGAGGTCCGGACGGACGCTGGTGGGTGATCGGCGACCGCACGCAGGCCCCCTCGGGCGCCGGCTACGCTCTCGCCAATCGGCTCGTCCTGTCGCGCGCATTCCCGGCGCTCTACCGCGACATGAACATCGAGCGGCTGGCGCCGTTCTTTCAGGCGTTCCGGTCCGGCCTGACCTCGGCGGCGCAGCGGTCCAACCCGCGCATTTGTCTTTTGACGCCGGGGCCTCTCAGCGAAACCTATTTCGAACAGGCCTATCTCGCGCGCTACCTCGGTTTTCTTCTCGTCGAGGGCGGCGACCTCACGATGCGCGACGGCAAGATCCATGTGCGAACGATCGCGGGACTAAAGCGCGCCGACGTGATCTGGCGGCGCATCGACAGCGATTTCGCCGACCCTCTCGAACTCAACGCCCGTTCGCGTCTCGGCGTGCCGGGGCTTGTCGAGGCCTTGCGGCAGGATGGCGTCGTGCTCGCCAACGCGCTGGGATCGGGCGTGCTCGAGGCCCCGGTGATGATGAGTTTCATGCCGAAACTCTGCAGGAAGCTGCTTGGCGAGGATCTCCGGCTGCCCAATATCGCGACTTGGTGGTGCGGCCAGGAAAGCGAACGCAAGGACGTCCTCGCCGGCATCGACAGGCTCGCCATCGCCGGAGCCTTTGGCAATCCCGTTCTCGAATTTTCGAGCAATCAGCCGGTGATCGGGGCCGCCCTTACGCCCAACGAGAAGGCCCGGCTGTCCACCGCCATTTCGCGTCGCGGAATCGATTTCGTCGGTCAGGAAGTGGTCAATCTGTCGACGACGCCGATCTGGAGCAACGGCAAGCTCACGCCGCGGCCGTTCGTCCTGCGCGTCTACGCCGCCCGGACGCAGGATGGATGGACGATCATGCCCGGCGGCTTTTGCCGGATTTCCGATCGCGCCGACGCGCGCGCCGTCTCGATGGGCGAGGGGGTCCAATCGGCCGATGTCTGGGTCGGCGCCGACAAGCCGGTCGAAATGGTCACCCTCCTGCCGACCGATGAAACGGTCCGCATCCGCCGTATCATGGGCACTTTGCCGAGCCGCGCCGCCGACAATCTGTTCTGGCTCGGCCGTTACCTCGAGCGCGCGGAAGCGACCTTGAGGGTTATTCGCTGCCTGGCCGGCCGCGCCATCGAGACCGACGCCCAGACCGCCAACAAGGGATTGACCCGTTCGAAGCTCGCCGGCCTGCTGGTTTCCTGGCATGCGGCGCCGGAGGAGGACGACGACGATGGCGACTCCATCGACCCGCTGAGCGTCGCGGCGCTCGCGCTTCACAGCGAGAAGGAATACGGCTCCGCCCTTTCGCTCGTCCGTGACGCCCGGCGCGCCGCCTCGGTCATCCGCGAGCGCCTCTCGCCCGACGCCTGGCGCCTCATTGGCGATCTCAACCAGGCGCTGGAGACGAACGGCGCGACGCTGACCGAGGCCGAGGTGTTCGATCACGCGGACGCCGCGATGCGGACGATCGCCGCGATTTCGGGCCTTGCGCAGGAAAACATGAACCGAGGCGCCGGCTGGCGTCTGTTCGACACCGGGCGGCGGGTCGAGCGCGCCATCAACGTCTGCCGCTTCGCCCGCCATTTCGCCAGCCGCGTCGCGCCCGCCGACGATCTCGACGTCCTGCTCGACCTCATCGATTCGCAGATCACCTACCGCTCGCGCTATCTGATGGGCGTCGCGCTGGCGCCGGTCCGCGACATGGTGGTGCTGGATCCGTTCAATCCGCGTTCGGTCGCGTTCCAGACCGAGCGGCTGCAGGAGCATCTCGAGAATTTGCCGGTGCTCAGCGACGACGGCATGCTGGAGGCGCCGCGGCGCCAGCTGATGAAGCTCGCGGCGGAAATCGCGACCGCCGTCGCATCGACTCTCGACAACGACAGAATTTTAGGGTTCGAGAAAAGCCTTTTGCGTCTCGCCGACGCGATCGCCGCGCGCTATTTCCTGCAAGGGCCGCATGTGGCGCACGCCGACAAATCGACGGGGCTCGCATGATCTACGATGTCCGCCATGTCACGACCTATGAATACGGCTCGACCGTAACCTTCTCGCATTGCGCGCTGCGGCTGCTGCCCAACGACGCGCCGGGACAGACGGTGCTCTCGAGCGAGCTCAGCGTCGATCCCGAGCCCTCGCAGATCGAGGAGCGGATCTGTTTTTTCGGCAATCGCGTGACCTCGCTGACGATCAGCGCCGAGCATCAGGAGCTGATCGTCACGGCGAGGACCAGTCTCGAGATCGACCGCGCGCCGGCGCCCGCGCCGGACTCGACGCTATCCTTCGAGGCGGTCCGTGAGCAGGCCTTCGACACCGAGTCGCTCGACAAGGACTCGCCCGCGCATTTTCTGCATCCGAGCCGTTTCGTGCCGAGGTTCCAGCCGGCGGCGGACTACGCCAAGACCTGCTTTCTCGACGGCCGGCCGGTTCTCGCCGGCGCGGTCGAACTGATGCGGCGCATCCGCGCGGATTTCAAATACGACACCAAGGCCACGGTGGTCTCGACGCCGATCTGGGAGGCGTTCGAGAAGCGCCGGGGCGTGTGTCAGGATTTCGCCCACATCATGATCGCGGGCCTGCGCGGGCTCGGCCTGCCCGCCGCCTATGTCAGCGGCTACATCCGCACCATCCCGCCGCCGGGCAAGAAGCGGCTCGAAGGCGCCGACGCCATGCACGCCTGGGTGTCGGTGTGGTGCGGCGGGGACGCCGGCTGGATCGACCTCGATCCGACCAATTCGATGATGATTGGCAACGACCACATCGTGCTCGCGAAAGGGCGCGACTACGCCGACATTTCTCCCGTGGCGGGGATCATTCTGGGCACCAGCGAACAGGATGTGGATGTGCAGGTCGATGTGGTGCCGCGCGAGCCGGCGGAGGTTTGAGGGATCAATCGGTTGACGGCGGCTCATGGCGACAAACGGCAAGCTTGTTGCCGTCAGGGTCTCTGAAATAAGCCCCATAATAATGCAAGTGATACCACGGCCTTGGTCCAGGCGCGCCCTCGCATGTCCCACCGTTCGCGATCGCCGCTTTATGGCATGCGTCGACGGAGGCTCTGCTTGGCGCCAGCAATGCGATCATCTGTCCATTTCCAGCCGAAGCGGCACCGCCGTCGTAAGGAGGGCCGATAAGGAACAGCGGCCTCTCGGCGTCGCATGGACGCCAGCCGGCCCACGGCTTTTCGGCCTCGATGAACTTGAGCGTCAGACCAAGCTCTTTGAAAATGGCCGAATAAAAAACAAATGAACGATCGAAATCGCTTACGCCGATATGAACGTGGGAGATCATCTCACTGAGGATAAACATTGCTCTGACTTAAGCAATGTTTTCGTCTCGTGCGGCGCCGTCCGAACAGCCGCGCAACGCTCGGTCCTCTTAACGAAGTCTTTACCTTAAACTGGGAAGTCTTCCCCTTAAACTGGGAAGCCTTCGCGTCATGTCTCCGCGTCCGCCTGATCCTTCCTCCCGAACCCGAAGCTGAATGATCACGCTCTATCATCATCCGCTCTGCCCGCATTCGCGCTTCGTCAGGCTGCTGCTTGGGGAATACACGATCGAGCCGACGCTGATCGAGGAAAACGTCTTCGAGCGGCGGCGCGAGTTCCTGATGCTCGATCCCTCGGGCCAGACGCCGGTCCTCGTCGAACATCAGACCATCGTCGCGCCGGGCGCCAATGTGATCGCCGAATATCTCGACGAGACGCGCGGCCAGTCTCTCGGCCGGCACCGGTTGCTGCCGCAGGATCCGATCGCGCGGATCGAGGTGCGCCGCCTCGCCGACTGGTTCGGGCAAAAATTCTTCAGCGAGGTCACCGACTGGCTGGTCACCGAAAAGATCTATAAACGTTACATCCCGCGCGAGCGGGGCGGCGGCGGCGCGCCGGACATGGAGCTGGTGCGGGCGGCGCGGGCGAACATCCGCACCCATCTGCGCTACATCGGCTATCTCGCGGGCAGCCGCAAATGGCTCGCGGGCGATCTCCTGTCGCATGCCGATCTGGCGGCCGCGGCGCAGCTTTCGTGCATCGACTTTCTGGGCGACGTGCCATGGGACGAGAACGAAACGGCAAAGCTCTGGTACGCCAGGGTGAAGTCGCGCCCCTCGTTCCGTCCGCTGCTGGCGGACCGTCTGCCGGGCCTCGCCCCCTCGCCGATCTACGCGGACCTCGATTTCTGACCCCCGCCTTCAAGGCGCGGCTGCAGGACAAGGCTCTTTCTCTCGGCTTTGACGTGTGCAAGATCGCGCCGCCGCAGGCGCCTGAGGGCGCTCCCGCCCGGCTCGACGCCTGGCTGCTTTCGGGCGCTGCGGGCGACATGGACTGGATGGCGGCCGAACAGGCGCGACGCGCCGATCCGCGCGTCCTCTGGCCGGAGGTCGAAAGCATTATCGTCGTCGGCATGAACTACGGCCCGCCCGACAATCCGCTGGCGGCGCTGGAGCACAAATCCGCCGGCGGAATTTCGGTCTATGCGCGCCATCGCGATTACCACGACGTCCTCAAGGGAAAACTCAAGCTGCTCGCCTCCTGGTTCGCCTCGGCCGCGCAACGCGACGGGATGAACGGGGCGGAGGTGAAAGTCTTCGTCGACACCGCGCCGGTGATGGAGAAGCCGCTGGCGCAGGCGGCGGGCCTTGGCTGGCAGGGCAAGCACACCAATCTCGTCTCGCGCGAGCTTGGGTCGTGGCTCTTTCTCGGCTCGATGTTCACCAATCTGGCGCTCGCCCCCGATCCGCCGGAGGCGGACCATTGCGGCCATTGCCGCGCCTGTCTCGACAGCTGCCCGACCGGGGCTTTCCCGCGTCCGTACGTTCTCGACGCGCGGCGCTGCATCTCCTATCTGACGATCGAGCACAAGGGCCATATCGGCGCGGAGTTGCGCCCGCTGATCGGCAACCGGATCTACGGCTGCGACGATTGCCTCGCGGTCTGCCCGTGGAACAAATTCGCCGAGGCCGCGCGGGAGGCGAAGCTGCAGGCGCGGCCAGAGCTTTGCGCGCCGCCGCTGGCCGATCTGCTCCGCCTTGACGACGCCGCTTTTCGCACGTTCTTTGCGGGGAGCCCGATCAAACGAATCGGCTCCGCGCGATTCCTGCGCAATGTTCTGATCGCGGCCGGGAACTCGGGCGAATCTTCGCTGATCGAGCCGGTCGCGGACAAGCTTGCGGCCGCCTCGCCGCTGGTGCGCGCCATGGCCGTCTGGGCGCTGGGGCGGCTGGTTTCGCCTGAGCGCCTGCGCGAATGGGCGCGGGCGCAGCGGGCGCAGCGGGCGCGGGAGCAGGATGGTGCTGTCGCGGCCGAATGGAGCCTGGCGCTCGGTCCCGGGGTGGGCGCCTGCCTGACTTTCGACGCGACTGAACCGGAAGACAAAAGGCCGTCATGAAGCTCTTCGCGTTTGGACTTGGGTATAGCGCCCTGTTTTTCATCTCCCGCCACGGCGCGGCGTTCGATTCCATCGCCGGGACCGCGCGCACGGCGGAGAAGTTCGACGAGTTCGCCGCCGGGGGCGTCGAGAGCTTCGTCTTCGGGCCGGAGAAGGAAGATCCGGCCGTCGCGCAAAGGCTGGCGTCCGCCGACGTCATTCTCGTCTCGATCCCGCCCGGCGTCTCGGTCGATCCCGTGCTCGCCCGGTTCGGCCACAAGATCGCCAGCCTGCGCCGCCAGCAGACGATCGTCTATCTCTCCACCATCGGCGTCTACGGCGACCGTGGCGGAGGATGGGTGGACGAAACGATCATTCCGGCGCCCTCGTCCCCGCGCTCGCGGGCGCGGCTGCAGGCCGAGCGGTCGTGGGCCGCGATGAGCAAGGAGAAGGACAAGAAGGTCCATATTCTGCGCCTCGCCGGGATCTACGGCCCCGGCCGCAACGCGCTTTTGAATCTGCGGGCGGGAACGGCGCGGCGGATCGTCAAGGAGGATCAGGTCTTCAACCGCATCCATGTCGAGGATATCGCCCGCGCCATCGGCGCCGTGCTGGCGCATGAGGGAAGCGGCGGCGTCTGGAACGTCAGCGACGACGCGCCCGCCCCGCCGCAGGATGTCGTCTCCTTCGCGGCGATGGTGATGGGGATCGAGCCGCCGCCGGAGGTCGATATCGCGTCGGCGGACATGAGTCCGATGGCGCGCAGCTTCTATTCCGAGAACAAGCGGGTCTCGAACGCCAAGCTCAAACAGGCGCTTGGCGGTGAGCTGACCTATCCGACCTACAGGGTCGGCTTGCAGGCGCTCTGGGAGGCCGGGGAGGGGCGGGAGTGAGCGCCGGAAAGTGACCGCAGGAAAGTGACGCAGGCAGCGTCGACGGCTGTCGGCGGGCGGAGAAATCCATTATGTAACCGCAGGCCGCGCCTTTTTGTCGCGCGACGGAGGCAGAACATGGAAAAGATACTTCAGGAATTCAAAGAATTCGCCATGAAGGGCAACGTCGTCGATCTCGCTATCGGCGTCATCATCGGCGCCGCCTTCGGCGCCATCGTCACCTCGCTCGTCGGCGACATCATCATGCCCCTCATCGGCGCCGCGACCGGGGGCCTCGATTTCTCCAATCACTTCATTCCCCTGTCCAAATCCGTGACCTCGCCGGTCCTGGTCGAGGCGAAGAAACAGGGCGCCGTCATCGGCTGGGGCAATTTCGTCACCGTGGCGTTGAACTTCCTCATCATCGCCTTCGTCCTGTTTCTCGCCGTGCGCGGGATCAACAGTCTGAAGAAACGGTCCGAGGCGGCGACGCCCGCGGCCGAGCCGACAAAGTCCGAAGTTCTGCTGGCGGAAATCCGCGACGCGCTTGCGGCGAAAAGCGGCGCGGCGGCGTCCTCGCCTTCGTCCTCGCCGGCGCGCGCCGAACTGCTTCTGGAAGAAATCCGGGACGCGCTCGCCAAGAAGTGATTTCAACATTCTCTGAAAGGGGTTCAAGCAAAGCCAGCTCGCACTAGCCTGCGCTCCTGGGAGGAACAAGACATGACCCACGAGGCCGAGGGCGCCAATCCCCTGCTCGAGCCTTGGGGCGGGCCGTTCGAGGCGCCGCCGTTCGAGCGCCTGAGCGTGACGCATTTCCGCCCGGCGTTCGAGGCGGCGCTCGGAGAGGCGCGCGCGGAGATTGCGGCGATCGCGGCGAATTCCGGGGCGCCGACCTTCACGAACACCATCGAGGCGCTGGAGCGCGGCGGGCGGACGCTCGATAAGGTCGCGAACGTGTTCTTCAATCTGGCGGGGGCGGACAGCAGCCCCGAGATCGAGGCGATCGAGCGCGAGATCGCGCCCGTGCTCGCCCGTCACCGCAACGAGATTTACCTCAACGCGGCGCTCTATCAGCGAATCGCGGGCCTCTACGAAGCGCGCGAGACCCTCGGCCTCGATCCCGAGCAGGCCCGCGTGCTCGAACGCTATCATGTCGCCTTCTCCCGCGCCGGAGCGGGACTGCCCGACGCGGCGAGAACGCGTCTGGCCGAGATCGGCGAGCGGCTCGCGGTCCTCGGCGCGCAGTTCGGCCAGAACGTCCTTGCCGACGAAAAGGCCTACACACTGGTTCTGGAGGCTGCGGACGATCTCGCCGGCCTGCCGGACTGGCTCGTCGCCGCCGCCGCCCGCGCCGCCGAGGATCGCGGCCTTGCGGGCAAACACGTCATCACGCTGGGGCGATCGAGCATCGAGCCGTTCCTGCAATATTCCGCGCGCCGCGACCTCCGCGAGAAAGCCTTCCGCGCCTGGGCCGCGCGCGGCGAGCAGGAGGGGCCGACCGACAACCGCGCCGTCGCGAGCGAAATCGTGCGGCTTCGCGGCGAGCGCGCGAGGCTGCTCGGATTCGAGAGCTTCGCGCATTACCGGCTCGCCGACACGATGGCGAAAACTCCGCAGGCCGCGCGCGATCTACTGGACTCGGTCTGGACTCCGGCTCTCGCGCAGGCCGCCCGTGAAGAGGCGGCGTTGCAGGCGATGATCGCGGAGGAGGGCGGCAATTTCAAAGTCGCTCCCTGGGATTGGCGCTATTATGCGGAGAAGCGCCGCAAGGCCGAGTTCGATCTCGACGAGAACGCGACCAAGCCCTATCTCCAGCTCGACAAAATGATCGAGGCCGCGTTCTACGCCGCCAACCGTCTGTTCGGCCTGACTTTCGCCGAGCGCCGCGACATTCCCCTGCATCATCCCGATGCGCGCTCCTTTACCGTCTTTGAGCGCAACGGCGCGCCTGTCGCCTTGTTCATCGGGGATTATTTCGCCCGGCCCTCGAAACACAGCGGGGCCTGGATGAACGCGTTCCGGGTGCAGGAGAAGCTCGACGGCGAAGTTCTGCCGATTGTGGTCAACGTCCTCAATTTCGCCAGGGCCGGAGAGGGTTCACCCAGTCTTTTGAGCTTCGACGATGCGCGGACCCTGTTCCATGAATTCGGCCACGCGCTGCACGGGATGCTCTCGAACGTCACCTATCCGCTGCTTTCTGGCACGAACGTTTCGACCGATTTCGTCGAATTTCCCTCCCAGGTCTACGAGAATTGGCTGGAGCAACCAGAAATGCTCCGGCGCTTCGCTCGTCACTATGTGACGGATGAGCCGATGCCAGAGCCGCTTTTGGAAAAACTGCTTCTGGCGCGCCGGTTCAATCAGGGCTTCGCCACAATCGAATACACGGCTTCGGCGTTGGTCGACCTCGACCTGCACCTCACGGTCCCGGAGGATGAGGTCGACGTCGTCGCGTTCGAAAAGAAGCGGCTGGAACAGCTCGGAATGCCGGAGGCGATCATCATGCGCCACCGCACGCCCCACTTCCAACACATCTTCTCGGGCGGAGGCTACGCGGCCGGTTACTACAGCTACCTCTGGTCCGAAGTACTTGACGCCGATGGGTTCGAAGCCTTTGCGGAGAGCGGCGACATCTTTCAGCCTCAGCTAGCGGAAAAGCTGCATGACCATGTCTATTCCGCCGGCAACACCCGCGATCCGGAGGCGGCCTATATCGGGTTTCGCGGCCGCGCGCCGGAGCCGAAGGCGTTGCTCTTGAAGCGCGGGCTTGTCGACGCGGACTCGGAGGAAGCGAAATGATCCCGATAGGTCATCCGCGGGGGTGCGCTTATGAGCGGGAGCGGCAGCAACAAATCTCTGTGGAGTGTGAAATAAGGCCTATTGATATTTATATGATCGCAATAGGAATACTTGAAATGTTATAGTTATTTAACAGTAATGAGACGGGTGATTTCAGATCTATACGCTTTACTTTCTGCGTATTTTCTGATAATACTTTGCTGCGCTGCCAAAGAAAACGTTTGGCGCGGCCGCCGCTTCTGACGCGATGATGTTTGGTGAGGGTCGCTGATGGCCTACGGCGAAACTGTGATTAAAATTCTGCAAGAATCCGGTCGCACCCTCAAGGAAAAGGGCTGGACGCGGTTTGCGATGGCGCGTGACGCCAACGGCGATACGTGCTGTCTGAACAGCGAGCATGCGGTCAGTTATTGCCTCTGGGCCTCCGTGGTTAAGGGCTGGCGAACGGTCGATCCTGAAAACGAAAAATTTTATTTCCCCTTTTTCGAGAGGAAGTTCCTCGACGTATTGCAGCTGAAATTCGGCTATTCGTTCCCCGTCACGCGCTGGAACGACGAAGTCGCCGGATCGCTGGAGGAGGTCACACAATTCCTCAATGCCGTCATTGCGGTGATTCCGCCCGATGCAATGATCATCGTTCCTGTTCGCGCGAACGCAAAGGTTCGGAGGCGGGCGATGGGTTCGTCAAATCCTAAATTTGACGAACGCTCCGCTGAGCCTCATCGGGAACCGGCGTTCCTCTTCTCGGATGCTTGGGCGTTGTCCGAGATGCGTCAGCCGCCGACCAGGCGCCCGTGCGCATAGATGACTTCAGCAAGAGCAGGTGTATTTTTCCAGGGCGATCGCGTAGCATCTTCAGTATGGCGCCCCCTAAACGTGTCCTGAAATCCCTTTCCGGAACATTTGGGATCGCCGCCGCGAGCGGCTTACGGCGGGCGGGAGTTGTCCCCCAGGGAAGGATTTGAGCGATGCTGCGGCTTGCACTTTCGCGCGCCGCGGCCGCCGCGCCGGTGTTGTTCATCATCGTCCTCCTGACTTTCCTTCTCATGCGCCTCGCGCCGGGAGGGCCGTTCGACGCCGAACGCACGCTCGATCCGCAGATCGAGGCGAACCTTCGCCGCATCTACAGGCTCGATCTGCCCCTGACCCAACAATTCTGGCTCTATCTCGTTCATCTTGTTCAGGGCGATTTCGGCCCCAGTTTTCACTGGCGCGATTTTTCGGTGAACGAACTCCTCGCGAAGGCTTTGCCCATCTCGATGCGGCTTGGCGCCGAAGCGATGATCATCGCGCTCACGGTCGGCTCCGCGTTGGGGATCGCCGGCGCGTCCTCTCCGCGCGGCATTGGCGCAAGGCTCGTCGATGGCGTCGCGCTGTTTGGATTAGCCATCCCGCCTCTCGTTGTCGCGCCGCTGCTGCAGCTTGGTTTTGGCCTTGGGCTTCACGCGCTGCCGGTCGGCGGCTGGAACGGCGGGGCCTGGCGCAACCAGGTTTTGCCGGCGATGACGCTCGCCCTGCCTTTGACCGCGGCCGTCGCGAGGCTGACGCAGGCCGCGTTGAGCGACGTCCTCTCCATGCCGCATATCAGAACCTTGCGCGGGTTTGGTTTCCCATCATGGCGCATCTACGCCCACGCGCTTCGGTCCGCGCTATTGCCCGTGCTTTCCTATCTCGGTCTCGCCGCCGCCAATATTTTAACGGGCTCGATCATCATCGAAACGATCTTCGGAATTCCAGGCATGGGCCGGTATTTCATCGACGGCGCGCTCGGGCGCGACTACACCCTCGTGATGGCGACCGTCATCATCGTCGCGGCGCTCGTCCTTCTCTTCAATTTGCTTGTAGATCTGACCTATGCCTGGCTGGATCCGAGGGTGCGCGATGGATAAAGTCCTCGCGCTTTTCCGATCCGCGAGGCGCGCGCCTCTCTCCGTCCGCGTGAGTCTTACGATCCTTTCCCTGATCGCGATCCTGTCGATTTGCGGCCCAATGGCGTCTGTGCATCCCTACGATCGGGTGTACCGCGATTACGTGCTCTCTCCTCCTTCCATGAAGCCGCATCCGACCGCGGCCGAAGCAAATCGCGCGCTTGAGGACATCGCGCAGCGGATGCGCCTCCATGTCGAAACCATCGACTCACGGGACGGAAACATACGGGCCGCTTTTTCGAGCGCGCAACCGATCGATCCAAGGGCGTTGCGGGCGTTTGAGCGCTCGGACGTCTTTTCCGTTTCGCGCCTCGTCGACGCCTCCGACGAAGGCCGCCTTTTACTGCTCGACCTGAACCTCAAGCGTGAGGTGTTCTTGTTCGGGACCGACGTCAACGGACGCGACCTCCTGACGAGGGTTTTGATCGCGGGCCGCGTATCCCTGTCGGTCGGCCTGCTGGCTTCCTTTGTCGCGCTGTTCGTCGGGGTCGCCTACGGAGCAATCGCCGGATACGCCGGGGGCTGGGTCGACGACCTCATGATGCGCGCGATCGAGATCGTCTATGCGCTTCCGTTCATCTTTTTCGTGATTGTCCTCGTCATGTTGTTCGGCCGACATTTCGCCTTGATCTTCGTCGCGATCGGAGCCGTCGAATGGCTGGACATGGCGCGGATCGTCCGGGGCCAGACTTTGTCGATCAAGCGCCGTGACTATGTCGGCGCCGCCGAGGCCCTGGGGGCGAACGCCCCCGCGATCATCTGGCGCCACGTCCTTCCCAATGTCGCGGGTCCGGTGATCGCCTATCTTGCGTTGCTAGCGCCGCGTGTGATCCTGCTCGAAAGCTTTGTCTCGTTCCTCGGCTTCGGGGTTCAGGAGCCGCTTACCAGTTGGGGCGTGCTGATCGCCGATGGCGCCCGCAACATTCAGGGAGCCGTTCACCTTCTCATACTGCCGGCGCTTTTTCTTGGAACAACGCTCGCGGCGTTGCAGACGCTTGGCGACAGCTGGCGTCATTCTTTCGACTCAGATGGAGCGCGCGCCGACGGAGCCTTGTACAAGCTGTGAAACAAGGCGAAGCGGCCGCGGACGCGAATCCGCCTTCAGGGCCGGCCCGCGGGCAAGACGGGGCCGGCGGGCGGATCCTTTGTTTTCGCAACCTTACGGTCGCCTATGGAAACGCGAATGTCGTGAAGGGCGTGAGCTTTTCGGTCGCGCGCGGCGAAGTCGCCGCCCTCGTCGGCGAATCCGGCTCGGGAAAAACCCAGACCGTTCTCGCCGCGCTGAAACTCCTGCCGCCGCAGGCGGCGGCGAGCGGCTCGATCGAATTCGACGGCGTTGATTTACTTTCGCTTTCGCAAAAGCGGCTTAATTCAATTCGCGGCCGGCGCATTGCGATGATCTTTCAGGAGCCGATGTCCGCGCTCGACCCTTTGTTCACGGTCGGCGACCAGATCGGCGCGGTCTTGCGCCTGCACGCGGGGCTCAGCCGCCGCGCCGCCGCCCGGCGGACGCTCGAACTTCTTGACCTTGTCGAGATTCCCGAACCGGGGCGCAGATGTCATTCCTATCCGCATGAATTGTCCGGCGGCCAGCGTCAGCGCGTCGCAATCGCGATGGCGATCTCCTGCGACCCGGACGTGCTGATCGCCGATGAACCGACAACGGCGCTGGACGTCACCGTGGCGGCGCGGATTTTCGATCTTCTGGCGGCTCTGAGAAAAAGCCTGGGCATGGCTCTGATCTTCATCAGCCACGATTTGGGTCTTGTTCGCGGCGTCGCCGACGCCGTGCATGTGCTGCGCCATGGCGAGTTGGTCGAAAGCGGATCCGCGGCGCAGGTGTTCCAAAATCCGCGGTGCGATTATACCCGGCTCCTCCTGACCGCTCTGCCGAAGCCGCGCGAGCCGCGCCCCGCGCCCGGCGGGCCGGAAGTGCTGAGGGCCGAGGGGGTCACGGTCCGGTTTCGTCTGCGCGGCGGCTGGTTCGCCCGCGCGCGCGAGATCAAGGCGGTCGACGGCGCCAGTCTTGTCGTGCGCGAAGGCCGCACGCTTGGCCTCGTCGGCGAATCGGGGTCCGGCAAGTCGACGCTCGCCCGCGCGCTCCTGCGGCTGGCTCCATTGAGCGGCGCGGTGATTTTTGAGGGCGAGGACATCTCGCGGCTCGGCCGCGAAGCCCTGCGCGGGCTTCGTCGGTCCATGCAGCTGGTGTTTCAGGATCCCTACGGGTCTTTGTCGCCGCGGATGACAGCCGGAGACATCGTCACGGAAGGGCTGCGCGTTCATGAGCCGTCGATGAGCCGGGCCGAACGCGACGTCCGCGCCGCCCGCGCCCTGGAGGAGGTATTGATCGACCCGGCGCTCCGGCGTCGTTTTCCGCATGAATTCTCCGGCGGCCAGCGGCAAAGGATCGCGATCGCCCGGGCGATGATCCTCAAGCCGCGCCTTGTCGTCCTCGACGAGCCGACCTCCGCTCTGGACCGGACTGTGCAAATAGATATTCTAGCTTTGCTGGAACGCTTGCAGGAGAGACACCGGCTGGCATATGTTTTTATTAGCCATGACCTCGCCGTCGTCCGCGCCGTCGCCGACGATATCGGGGTCATGAAAGAAGGGCGAATCATTGAGATCGGGAATGCGCTCCAGATCTTTGAGAACCCGCGCGAGGCCTATACGCGGACTCTCCTTGCTGCGTCTTTTCACGCCAGCGACATATAAGGGCGATACGGACTGGCGGTCTTGCGGGAGATGAGCCGCCAGCGCTCGGCGGCGGCGCGCCCGTTGCATCCTGACTTTGGCGCGGGTTGTTCTGAAATCCCTGCCGGCGCCTGAAATGGGACGCAGGACTCCAAAGCCGCTCTGAGGGCCGCAAGGGCGCAAGCTTCATTCTCACATCGCAGGACGCAACATGCTTTTTGATGGTCAGACGATAAAAGTCGAAGCGCTGCACGACGGGGTCGTTGAACTGCGCCTCGAGCGGTCCAACGAGACGGTCAACAAGCTCGACAATCTGACCTTCGGCGAACTCCGCCGCGCGCTTCAGGCGATCGCGGAAACCCCCGCGATCACCGGGGTTCTTGTCACCAGCGGCAAGGAAGCGTTCGTCGTGGGCGCGGATATTTTCGAGTTCAGGCGCGTCTTCGCCAAATCGGAACAGGAGGTCGAGGATTTCGTCGCGCAGAACAGCCGGATCATCACCGCCCTCAACGATCTGCCGGTGCCGACCGTCGCCGCCATCAACGGACACGCCCTCGGCGGCGGCCTCGAACTTGCTCTCGCTGCTGATTACCGGGTGATGTCCGCCACCGCGTCGATCGGCTTTCCCGAGGTCAATCTTGGGCTGTTCCCGGGCTATGGCGGCACCGTGCGCCTGCCTCGCCTCATCGGCCTTGCGGCGAGCGCCGACTGGATTGTCTCCGGCGCTCCGCAGACTCCCGGCGCGGCGCTGGCGGCTGGAGCGATCGACAAGGTCGCGCCGCCCGACGCGCTGCGGGCCAGCGCCCTCGCGGAGCTGCAGGAGGCGATCGACGGCCGCGCGGACTGGCGCCGCCGCCGCGCCGATCTCAATAAGGGGATCGAGGCGACGGCGGGCGAAATCGAGACGTTGCTCGCCCCGGCCAAAGCCGCCGCGGCGAAAGCGCTACCACACCTCCCTGCGGCGCAGATCGCGGTCGGGCAGCTTGAGGCCTCCGCCAGTCTGCCCCGCGACGAGGCCCTCGCGCTCGAGGCCAAGGCCTTCGCCAGGGCCGCGAAGACCCAGGCGGCGGACTCCCTCGTCGCGATCTTCATCAACGAACAGGCGCTGAGGAAGATCGCCAGAACCTACGCCAAGACGGCGGCGCCGATCCGCAAGGCGGCGGTCGTCGGAGCCGGCGTCATGGGCGGCGGCATCGCCTATCAGAGCGCCGCGCGCGGAACGCCCATCATCATGAAGGATATCGCCCAGGCGGCGCTCGATCTCGGCATGGGCGAGGCGCAAAAGCTCCTCGCGCGTCAGGTCGAGACCGGAAAGCTGAAACAGGACAAAGCCGACGCCATCGCCGCCGCGATCTCTCCGGGCCTGACCTACGCGGGCTTTGAAGGAGTGGATATCGTCATCGAGGCTGTGGTCGAAAACATCAAGGTCAAGCATGCCGTCCTTGGCGAACTCGAACGGGCGATCGGCGATCATGCCATCCTGACGTCGAATACGTCCTCGATCCGGATCGCCGATCTGACCGAAGGCCTCGCTCGTCCGGAAAATTTCCTCGGCATGCATTTTTTCAATCCGGTTCCCCGAATGCCGCTGGTCGAGGTCATCCGCGGCCCGAAAACCTCCGACGCGGCAATCGCCGCGACCGTCGGCTACGCCCTCGCCATGGGCAAGATTCCGGTCGTGATGGGCGATTGCCCCGGCTTCGTCGTCAACCGCACCCTCGCGCCCTATTTCCTCGCATTCCTTCGGCTCGTGCAGGACGGCGTTCATTACACCGCGATCGACAGGGCGATGGAGCGCTTCGGCTGGCCGATGGGACCGGCCTATCTCATCGACGTCATCGGCATGGACATCTCGCACCATCTGATCGAGATCATCTGCGCGGGATTTCCGGACCGGATGCAGGCGCCCTCGCCGGATGCGATCGACATCCTGCTGCGCGAGAAGCGGCTTGGCCAGAAGAACGGCCACGGGTTTTACGCCTACGCGCCCGACGCCAAGGGCCGGCCGCGCAAAGCCGTCGATCCCGAGACGGATCGACTCCTCGCGGCGGCGGCGACAGGGGGCGCCAGGGAAGCGAGCGAAGCCGAGATCGTCGAACGGATGATGCTGCCGCTGATCTTCGAGGTCGCGCGCTGCGTCGAGGAGGGCGTCGTCAACTCGCCGGGCGAGGCGGACATGTGCCTCATCCTCGGTCTCGGCATGCCGCGCTACCTCGGCGGCGCGCTGAAATACGCTGATCACCTCGGGCCGGCCCATTGCGTCGCGCGCGCCGCGAAATGGGCGGATCTTGGCGCGATCTACGCGCCGAGCGAAAAATTCGCGGCGATGGCGGCGAAGGGCGAGGCTTTTTATCCGCTCTGAAAACGATCGACTCGTCCTCGACGGTTTGTCTGCGGCGCGGGGACCACAATGTGAGATGAAGGCTTGAGGCGACTCTACCCGACCTGATCCGCGGCTTCTTTCGCCTTCTCGCCGGCTTTATTGACTGCTTGCTGAGCGTGCGCTTTCATCTCGCAGATGTCGCGCATGCGGGCGATCTGGTCATCGGTCAACTGTTCGATGCCCATGAACACATTCTTGGCGGCGCTGGCGCGGATGAGTTCGTCGAGCTTGACCTGGATCGCGGCGTTGTCCCGATTCTGCGAGTTCTGGATGAGGAACACCATCAGAAACGTGACAATGGTGGTGCCGGTGTTGATGACGAGCTGCCACGTGTCCGAATAATGGAAGACGGGGCCGAACGCCGCCCAGACGACGACGACAAGCGCGGCGGCGACAAAGGCGGCCGGTTTCCCCATGGCTTTCGAGACGAGATTGGCGGCGGCGCTGAAGGTGCGGGAAACGGGGGAGGATTTATCGGGCATGGCGGCGGCGTCCAAGAGCAAATGATACGCCCGAACGCCAAGCCGACGGTTTTGTTCCCGGCTCGTCTTTGTTCCGACCCGTCCCTCGGGAGCATCAATAATCGGACGAGGCTGAGCGATCGGTTTGCTCAACGGCGTCCGAGGCGCCGCCGCTTGAACGTAAGGCGTTTTTGCCTTACGTCTGAACTTGCCGTTTCAATCGTGAGGTCCGTATGACGCGCACGCTCAAGGTCACCGCCAAGGGACAGGTCACCCTCCGCAAGGATCTTCTCGATCATCTCGGAATTGGTCCCGGGCAAAAGATCGCCGTCGATTTGTTGCCTTCGGGCCGAGTGGAGGTGCGGGCCGCGAATTCTTCGTCCTCGATCGAGACGTTCATCGGCTGCCTTGAACGGCCTCGAAAACCTTCCCTTTCGATCGAAGAAATGAAACAGATCGTGGCGGATGGTTGGGCCGGCCGCCGTTGAGAATTACAGCGGACACCAACGTCCTTGTGCGCGCGGCCGTCGCTGACGACAGGAGCCAGGCGAAAGTGGCCGCGGCCGCCTTGCGCAGCGCGGAGGTAGTTGCAGTGACCCTGCCTGTACTCTGCGAGTTTGTCTGGGTTCTGGCGCGAGGATACAAATTGCCATCCGCCTCGATCGCCGACGCGATCCGGAAGTTGATCGACAGCGCGACCGTCAAGACCGACAGACCGGCCGTCGAAGCTGGCCTCGCATTATTGGACGCCGGAGGCGATTTCGCCGATGGAATCATCGCCTTCGAAGGAAGGCGCCTCGGCGGAACGGTGTTTACGAGTTTCGACCGCGCTGCCGTTCAATTGATACAGGCCGCCGATGGCGAGGCGCGGCTTTTGTCCGCGAGGTAAAACTGTCTATATAATTACATATCCTGGCTATCGAATGCCCAACCCAGCACGTCAATATTCTGCGTGCTCAATGCGCCTCGTCCCAGTTCTGCGCGGCCTTCGCATCCACCTGCAACGGGACCGACAGTTGCGCCGCCGGATGCGGCGCATCCACCATCACCCTTCGCACCACTTCGATCGTCGCCTCGACTTCTGAATCGGGCGCCTCGAACACCAGTTCGTCGTGGACCTGCAACAGCATTTGCGCGGAGAGTTTTTCGCGCTCCAGCGCGGCGTCCATGCGGACCATCGCCCGTCTTATGATGTCGGCGGCCGACCCTTGAATCGGCGCGTTGACCGCCGCGCGTTCATTGAAGGCGCGCTCGGATGGGTTTGAGGCGGTGATGCGCGGATAGTGGCATTTGCGCCCGAAGATCGTGGTCACATAGCCGTTCTCGCGCGCAAAGATCTTGGTGGCGTCGATGTAGGCGCGAATGCCGGGGAAGCGCTCGAAATAGCGCTTGATGTAGGCGCCCGCCTCCTCGCGCGGAATGCCGAGCTGGTTCGCCAGACCAAACGCCGAAATGCCGTAGACGATGCCGAAATTGATCGCCTTGGCTCTACGCCGCACCTCGGCGGGCATGCCCTCGACCGGAACGCCGAACATTTCCGAGGCGGTCATGGCGTGAATGTCGTGGCCCTTGGCGAAGGCGTCCTTGAGCTGCGGGATGTCGGCGATATGCGCCAGCAATCGCAGCTCGATCTGCGAATAATCCGCCGAGATGAGCTTGCGCCCCGGGCTCGCGATAAACGCCTTGCGGATCTTGCGGCCCGCCTCGTTGCGTACCGGAATATTCTGCAAATTGGGCTCGGACGACGACAGCCGACCGGTTGTCGTTGCGGCCAACGCGTAGGAGGTGTGCACGCGCCCTGTGGAGGGATTGACGAAACCGGGCAGGGCGTCGGTGTAGGTGGATTTCAGCTTCGACAATTGCCGCCAGTCGAGAATGCGCGCGGCGAATGTGTTGCCCTGTTCGGCGAGTTCGTCGAGCACGCCCGCCGCCGTGGACCAGGCGCCGGTCGCGGTCTTCCTGGCGCCCGGGAGGCCCATCTTGCCGAAGAGAATGTCGCCAAGCTGTTTGGGCGAGCCGAGGTTGAAGCTCTCGCCCGCCAGCCCGAAAATTTCCGTCTCGAGCCGCGCCATGTCCTGCGCGAATTCGCCCGACAGGCGGGAGAGAATCGTGCGGTCGATTGTTATTCCGCGCCGCTCCATGCGGGCGAGGACCTCGATCATCGGGCGTTCGAGAGTCTCATAAACATGCGTCATGCGCTCGGCCGGCAGGCGGGGCTTCAGCACCCGCCAGAGCCGCAGCGTCACGTCGGAATCCTCGGCCGAATATTCGGTGGCGCGGTCCATGGCGACGCGGGCGAAGCCGATGAAGGTGCGCCCAGACCCGGCGACTTCGCCGAACTGGATGGGCTTGTGGCCAAGATGCTTTTCGCTGAGCACGTTCATGCCGTGGTCGGTGCGGCCCGCGTCGAGAACATAGGAGAGCAGCATTGTGTCCTCGACCGGCCGCACCTCGATCCCGCGCTGGCGGAACATCAGCCAGTCGAACTTCATGTTCTGCGCGATCTTGAGGACGCTTGCGTCTTCGAGAAGGGGTTTCAGCCGCGCGAGGACCTCATCCTCCGACAATTGGCCGGGCAGGAGATCGCCGCCGCCAAAAAGATCCGCTCCGCCTTCGGCGCGATGGCGCAGAGGGATGTAGCCGGCGCTGCCAGACGCGGCGCAAAGCGAAACGCCGATGAGTTCCGCGGTCATCGGGTCGAGCGACGAGGTTTCCGTATCGATCGCGACGGCGCCGGCCTCAACGGCGGCGTCGATCCAGACTTGCAGCCGCTCGGGACTGGCGATTGTCTCATAGGATTTGACGTCGAAAGGGAGTTCGCGCGCTTGCCGAGCGCGGGCGGCGGCGAGTTCCCCCGAGCCCGTCGCGATGACGCCTGGCGCGGCCGCCTCGCCGTAGCGGGCGTTTTTTCGCGGACCTGCGGGACTCGCTTCGGGAGAAGCGTTCGCGGCGGCGGAGGGCTGCGGGTCGATCTCCTCGCCATTGCGGCCGCGCCAGCCCGCAGGTCCGGCGAAGGCGGGGTCGGGGTCGATCAGGGCGGCGTCGATCCCATAGGCCTCCGCCGCGCGTTTGGTGATGGTCGTGAACTCCAGCGCCTTGAAGAACGACACCAGCGTCTTGCCATCCGGCTGATGCAGTCCGAGATCGTCGATCGGCGTCGCGAGCGGGACGTCGCGGACGAGCGAGACAAGCTGCTTCGAGACCTTGATGAGTGCAACATTGTCCGGGTCGGTCAGCGTCTCGCGGCGTTTGGGCTGTTTGATCTCGCCGGCGCGGGCCAGCAACGTGTCGAGGTCGCCGTATTCGGAGATCAACTGGGCCGCCGTCTTGACGCCTATTCCGCGGGCGCCGGGCACATTGTCGGTGGAATCCCCGGCCAGCGCCTGAACATCGACGACTTTCTCGGGCGCGACGCCGAAATAGGCGAAGACCTCCTCGGGGCCGATGCGCCGCTCCTCGCGCGCGCCCTTGGCGCCGGCCTCGCCCGACGCGGGATCGTACATGGCGACGCCCGGGCTGATCAGCTGCATCAGATCCTTGTCGGCGGAAATGATGAGGACGTCCGCGCCCCGTTCGCGGGCCTGCCGGGCGTAGGTCGCGATCAGATCGTCCGCCTCGAAGCGGTCCTGCTCGACGGGGAGGAGCCCGAAGGCGCGGACGGCCGCCCGCATGAGCGGGAATTGCGGGATGAGATCCTCGGGCGGCTCCGAGCGATTGGCTTTGTAGGGAGGGTAGAGTTCCTTGCGGAACGAATGTTCGGATTTGTCGAAAATGATGGCGAGATGGGTCGGCTTGATCCCGGCCGCGCCGTCGCGCACGAATTGAAACAATTTCGTGCAGAACAGCCTGACGGCGCCGGTGGGCAGGCGGTCGGAGCGGTAATTATATTTCGCGTCCTGGCGGATGGATTGAAAATAGGCGCGAAACACGAACGACGACCCGTCGACCAGGAAAATATGGTCTCCTGCTTGAACAGGACGGTGAAGCAGGCTCATGGGTTTGGCGAGTTTGGCTTTGGAGCTGATCTGGGGAGCTGATCTGGCCAGCCGTCCTGGCTGGTCTAAGGTCATTTGGATGATCTAGAATAATTTGGCAGGTCTGTCCGGGCTTCGAGTATCTTGGCCGGGGTTCGCGTAAATTGGGCTTTCGCCCGGACAAGCATGACGCTCCTCCCTCAAACAGGGGCGGCCCTCCGGCAGACTTTAGACCTCTTGGAACGGGAATTGAGCATTTTAGCCAGATGGATGCAACCAATAACGCAAGGTTGACGTTTCCTGATGCGGACGAGGGAACCCATGTCCGTTTGAGCTATGCCTGTGGCCCGGCGGGATCGGAGCAGACGCCTATGGGCTGCCGCTGAGAGGACGTTTGATAGTATGTGTTTTTTGTCGCGGCCAATATCCTGGCTGCCGGGAGTTTCCGGGTGAGCTTAGATATTGTCGCAACCGACTTCGACTTCGAAGCGCTCTTTGAAAGTCTTCCGTCACCCTACATGGTGCTGGACACGAATCTGGACATTGTCGCCATCAACCAAGCTTATCTCGACATGACCAGGCGGTCGCGCGAAAGCCTGCTGGGTCAGAATGTTTTCAGCGCCTTCCCGGCGTCGGACGAAAGTCGGCGTATCCTGATGGAATCATTTCAGCGGGTCAGGGAATACGGCCTCGTCGATGTGCTTCCGGTCGTCCATTACGGGGTCGCTGGAATAGACGGCGCCGAGGAACGATCCTGGAGCTGCACGAATGTTCCGATCCGCGATCGGGAAGGACGCGTCGCATTCGTTCTGAAGCAAACGCAGGATATTTCGCAGCTGAGGAAACCGGAGGTTGCGCCGAATCTGATGGAAGCGTCGCTCGATCCCCAGCCAGGCAACCTGTTCGAGCGGTTTGAGATGGTTCAGGTTCTCAATCAGACGCTTCTGATGACCTCGAGATACCTGCACCGCCTCTTCATGGAGGCGCCTAATTTCATGTGCGTGCTGCAGGGGCCAGATCATGTTTTCGAACTGGCGAATTTGCATTTCTGCACTCTTGCGGGCGACCGTGACCTCAGGAGCAAGCCGATCCGCGAGGCGATGCCGGAAATCGTCGGGCAGGAATGCTTCGCCATTCTCGATCAGGTGTTCCGGACCGGCGAAGCTTTCAGCGCCCCCAAGATGCGGGTGTTCTTAAAAAACGGGAAGGACGGTGAAATCGAGGAGTTTTTTCTTGATCTCGTCTATCAGCCCGTTCTTGACGAGAAGGGCGCGGTCGCCAGCGTTTTCATCGAAGGCTGCGACGTGACCGGCCAGGCGCGCTCCGAACAGCGGCAGTCGCTTCTCATTCGCGAGCTTCACCATCGCGTCCGCAATACGCTCGCGACGGTTCAAGGGGTCATGAACACGACCGCGAAAAGCTCAGCGACGATCGAGGAGTTCCAGGAGGCTTTCACAGGTCGGATCGCGTCTCTCGCCAAGACTCATTCGGTCATGACCGAGGAAATGAAACAATCCGTCTCGTTTCTTCAATTGCTGAACCAGGAGCTTTGTTCGCACTGTGATGGCGAAGGACGCCGTATCCGCCTGTCTGGCCCGGCGGTGGATCTTCCGTCGCAAATTGCGGTTCCGATCAGCATGGCGATCCACGAACTGACCACGAACGCTGCGAAATATGGCGCGCTTGCGGTCGAGGAAGGCCGGATCGAGATCGAGTGGAGCATGATCGAGCTCGAGTCCGGGCCTGGATTGCTGTGCGAGTGGAGGGAGTTCGACGGGCCGACCGTGACCCCGCCGGCCCGGGAAGGATTCGGGACGATGCTGCTCGAACGCGTTCTGGCCCAGCAGATCAAGGCGGACGTGAACGCCGCCTATGATCCGGAAGGCTTTCGGTTGCGGATGATCGTTCCTTTGCAATTCGAGAATTACGCTTTGCAGGCCGGGCGGACGCGCTCGGACTTCCACGCGGGTTTGTAAGGCGCGGCGAGTCCGTCAAGGAAGGCGAGTCGGTTAAGGAAATTGTCACGCGGCGCTCGATAAAGCCGCGATAACACTGATTTTACAAGGGAGATGAACATGGCTGCCAAATCGGATTTCTCGGCGGGTGAGTGGCATTTGATTTTGAGCAGCCCCATGCTTGCCGGGATGGCGGTGAGTCTCGCCGACCCGAGCGGGCTTTGGGGAATGATGCAGGAAGCCATGGCGAGCGGCCGCGCGCTTCTCGACGCCAAGGACGATCCGGCCGCCGGCGCTCTGGTCAAGGCTCTCGTCGCAGATATCGAGACCTCGGAAGGACGGACAGCGGCCAAGGATGCGCTGAAGGCGGAATTGAGCGGAAAAAGCCCGGTCGAGATCAAGCAGAAGGCCATCGCCACCCTTGCCGACGTCGCCGCGATCCTCGAGGCGAAAGCGCCGCAGGAGGCGGGTTCCTTCAAATCCTGGCTTTATCACATCGCCCAGAAGGTCGCCGAGGCAGGCGCCGAAGGCGGGTTTCTCGGCTTTGGCGGCGTCAAGGTCAGCGATGCTGAAAAAGCGACGCTTGCGGAAATCGCGACCGCGCTGAAAGTCGCCGCGGTCTAGATGTTCAGTCCCGGCATTTGATGGATTTGGATTGGATTGGGTCGATGGTGAATCGATCCGGCTCCAAAGTCCATCGTTTGCAGGTGAACCCGTAGGGCGTGAGGCCTTTTAGCGTCCTTAGCCCTCGAGCGCACTGATGCGGTTGCGCAGGGCATGGATGGGAAAATCGACCGGGAGTTGAACCTTGGGGTTCCGGCGCGTCGGAATGACGCCGCCGGGCCCTTTTCCTCCAAAGTTTTGCGAATATCATCAACTTCGCCCCCCGTAGCGACTAAGGAAGGTCGCAACGGCCCATTCGTTGGCGAGATCTCTCTTGCCGGCTCCAGCGCTCTGTTCAAGAATTCGAAACGTCAGCGTTTCAACTGCCTGGACGGGGCTTGACTCGGCCGCGCCGCCTCATCTAAACTCTTGATGGATAAAGATGCGAGGCGGTTCGCCTGGCGTCTAGGGGATGGGGTGCCCCCTATAACCGCCGACTCGGCTGATGACTCCTGCGACGACGTAAAAGTGAGCAGGGAGTCCGTTACATGCCTCAAAATATCGGAATACTTTTCGCGCAATAGGGGTTCTCGGCTTCGGCCATACGCCGTTGGCGCTTGAGCTCTTTAGAGTCTGCTTGATGAGTCACGCGCCGTCCGCGCGGGGCTATCGGTCAATCAGGCCGTGCAAAAGCGTAGAGAAATCCCCAGCGCCATTGCCGCTCTAATCTTCGAATACTTCGTTATTCGAGGCGTTGGTATTTTTCGAGTCAAGTAAACTCAATCAACAAAGGTGAATCGATGCAACCTACAGAGCCAGTTTCCAAACAGATCAAACCTTCTTCGTCCGAGGACAGATTCAACGACCCCGTCGCCCGGGCGTGTTGGCAAATTTTGCTTGCAACGCGCTTCGTTCTTCCAGGAGGAATGCTCTACTTGGCGATCCGCTATTATTTTTGGGGCTGATCCGAAGGGCAAGCCAAAGCCAAAGGCTTCTGAGAGCCAATGCAAAGACTGCCAAAGAGCCGGCGCCGATTTGGAGCCTGCCTTCGTCGACGCGAAGGCAGGTGAGACGTGTCATCCGCAACATCGGGTAGGCGTAGCTATCGTCCAATTTGCGAAAAGGAATAGTGGATGTTCAAGATGTTCGAAGTGCTCGTTATTCTCGTTGCCATTATTCCCATAGTCTATCTTGTAAATCTATTGCCGATCACGAATCACGCAAAAAACATCGGCGGCATATTTGTCGGCGTAACATTGGCGATGGTTGCGCTTGTCTTTCTGAAACAATTTCTCGCGTTTTAGAGAGTTGTGAAACAGAAAATGCTCAAGCTTTTGAAACTGGACCGATTTCTCATCGACCGAATGTGTCCTCCGGTGGGAAAGCGCTTAAGAGCATATCGAAATTCGAAAAATCAGAATACAACCGCGGAGGACGCCCGGGTCATCCCCGTTCCGGGCGGTGAGAGTCCGATGGTCGCCAGACCAGTCAGAACGGATCCGGACCGGTCGAAGACATGCTTAAAATCTCGGAATTCAGCCCCAACCCCGGAAATTTGGGGATGCTAGAGTTCGTTCCCGCTCGGCTTGCCGCCTCTCCGGCGCTGGTTGTCGCGCTGCACGGCGGACAGCAGACGGCGCAAGACTTTGACAAGACCACCGGCTGGTCCGAGTTCGCCGATCAAAACGGGTTCGCGGTGCTGTTTCCCGAGCAGAAGGGCGAAAACAATTCGCACAATTGTTTCAACTGGTTCGTAGAGCAGGACATCGGCCCGGACGGCGGAGAAGTCGCCTCGATCTGCGCGATGATCGCGAACATGGTCTCCCGCTACGGGATAGATCAGAGCCGGATCTTCGTGACGGGCCTGTCGGCGGGCGGCGCCATGGCGTGTGCGCTGCTGGCAGCTTGTCCGGGCTTGTTTTCAGGCGGCGCGATCATCGCGGGCCTGCCTTATCGCGCGGCGCTTGGGACGTTCGACGCCTTTTTGGCGATGGCTTTTGCGCCGGTGCGTTCGGGGAAGGAATGGGGCAATTTAATCCGGCGGGTTTCTCCAGACCAGAAAACCTGGCCCAGGATTTCAATCTGGCATGGCAGCCGCGACGACGTCGTCGCTCCAGCCAACAGTTCGGCCATGGTCCGCCAATGGATCGACCTCCATCAGGTCGATGAGGCGGATGTGACGCAGGAGGAGGTGGACGGTCAGATCCGGCTCTCCTGGCTGAATGCGTCGGGCCTCGCGGTCGTCGAGCATTATGAGATCGACGGCATGGCGCATGGAGTTCCCGTCAACGCAAAGTTGAACGGGGGTCATCAAAAAAGGAATCCCTTTGCTCAGGACGCGGGCATATCCTCAACCTTCCATATCGCCCGGTCATGGGGTCTGTTGCAGTCGGTGTGACGGCTCGACCGCCTTTCCGACGCGTTAAGGTCAGGCTGGTTTCGAGCAAGTTTTTGAGCGCGAAGTTTCTATCTTGACGAATGGATTTCTCGTTTCAAGAGCAATGATTTTCTCGTTCCAAGAGCGAAGTCTTTCCGATGACCGATACGTCTCCCCAATTCCCGCCCGCTCACGACTCGCCCTATGACGGTCTGGCCGAAGCCAAACAGCTTCTCCGGACAATCCGCAGCGGCGCGCTCGCGACCCTTTCTGCGCCTGACGGCAAGCCGTTCGTCAGTCTGGTCAATGTCGCGACGATGCCCGACGGGCGCCCGGTTCTGCTCATGTCGAGGCTGTCGGCGCACACGCGGCATCTTGAGGCCGATCCGCGGCTTTCGCTCCTTTTGGCCTCCAGCGGCGAAGGCGATCCGCTGTCTCACCCCCGTTTGACGCTCGTTGGAACGGCCGAGCGCGCCAATGACTCGGCCATGTGGTCGGCGCTGAGGTCGCGGTTCCTCGCGAAGCATCCGAAATCCGCGCTTTACGCCGATTTCACCGATTTTTCCTTTTGGCTTGTTAGTTTCGAGACCGCGCATCTGAACGGGGGATTTGGCCGCGCCGGAAATTACAAGGGCGCGGCGCTGCTGACCCCGCTCGATGAAGCGGGCGAGGTCGTCGCGGGCGAGGAACAGGCCCTTGCCCATATGAACGCCGATCACCGGGATGCACTGGCGCTTTACGCCAGAGTCTATGCAGGGAAGGCGGACGGCCCCTGGACGGCGACCGGCCTCGATCCGGAAGGGCTTGATCTCGCGCTGGGCGATCAGACGGCGCGAATCCGGTTTCCCGAGTCGGTGGACACTCTGAAGACTCTCCGTTCGGCCTTGATCAAGCTTGGAGAGAACGCGCGCGCGAAAAATCTGTGATTCGCGACTTCAATCATTTTTGAAAAATTCGTCTGAGAAAATTCGTTCAAGGAAGACTTCGCGATTTCAGTAAAGACTTCACGATTTCAGTAAATATTTCACGATTTCAGTAAAGCGGCCCCATTCGACGACGCTGGGCGACGCGAAAGGGAAACATTCCCGTCTTTTATGCAATCAATTTATGCAATCCGAAACTGAACTCTCAAGGTTCAGGCGCGTTTGCGGCATTTGGAGACTATGATGTTTAAATCCGCTGCTTCAGATCCGGCGTCGAAAGGCGCAAGTTTCGGCCTCGAGAACGCGCGCGGCGTCGCCTGCAACCGCGAGGCGCCGCGGCTCTATGAGGAAGCCATTCAACGCGGCGAAGTGAAGATCGCCAGGGGAGGCGCGATCGCGGCCGAGACAGGCGTCCACACCGGACGCTCGCCCAAGGATAAATACATCGTTCGCGACGGCCTCACCGAAAATTCGATCTGGTGGGAGAACAGCAACGCCATGACTCCCGGGCATTTTGACCTCCTGCATCAGGACATGCTCGCCCACGCTCATGGCGTGAACTTGTTTTCCCAGGATCTTTACGCCGGCGCCGAGCCGGACCATCGGCTGAAGGTGCGCGTCTATACCGAATATGCGTGGCACTCGCTGTTCATTCGCCACCTGCTGATCCGGCCGCCCCAGGCGGATCTCGCCGGTTTCTCCTCCGACATCACAATTCTCGATCTGCCGTCGTTCAAGGCGGATCCCGCGCGTCACGGATGCCGGTCGGAAACCGTGATCGCGATCGATTTCAGCCGCAAGATCGTTCTGATCGGCGGCACGAGTTACGCCGGGGAAATCAAGAAAGCCGTCTTCAGCTACCTGAATTTTGTCCTGCCGGGCAAAGGCGTCATGCCGATGCATTGTTCGGCCAATGTGGGACCTGACGGAAATTCGGCGCTGTTCTTTGGTCTTTCCGGCACCGGCAAGACGACTTTGTCGGCGGATGCGTCGCGCACGCTGATCGGCGACGACGAACACGGCTGGAGTCCGGGCGGAATCTTCAATTTCGAGGGCGGCTGCTACGCCAAGGCGATCAATCTGTCGCGCGAGGCGGAACCCGAAATTTTTGCGGCCGCGCAGCGGTTCGGCGCGATCATGGAAAATGTCGTGCTCGATCCGCTCACGCGCGAGCCAGACTATTGCGACCGATCGAAGACCGAGAACACGCGGATCGCTTATCCGCTCGACTTCATCGCCAACGCGTCCGCGACAGGCAGGGCAGGGCATCCGGTCAACATCGTCATGCTCACCTGCGACGCGTTTGGAGTTCTGCCGCCGATCTCGAGGCTCAACGCGGCGCAGGCCATGTATCACTTTCTTTCCGGCTACACGGCGAAGGTCGCGGGAACGGAAAAGGGCGTGAGCGAGCCGCAAGCGACATTCTCGACCTGTTTCGGCGCGCCCTTCATGCCTCGCCATCCTTCGGAATACGGCCGTCTGCTGCGCGACCTCATCGCGACCCATGACGTCAATTGCTGGCTCGTGAATACCGGATGGACCGGCGGCAAATATGGAACCGGCTCACGGATGCCGATCCATGTGACGCGGAGCCTGCTCGCCGCCGCCTTGAGCGGATCGCTCGCGAAGGGGAGCTTTCGCCGGGATCCATGGTTTGGTCTGTCGACGCCCTGCTTCGTCGAAGGCGTCGATCCCGGCCTGCTCGACCCGGTCGAGACTTGGGCCGCGCGGGACGAATTCGCCGCGACCGCATCGAAGCTTGTCGGGATGTTCCGCGAAAACTTCGTCAAGTTCGAGCCTTATGTCGATCGCGAGATTATCGAAGCGCAGCCCGGCGCCGCCGACGCGATGGCGGGATGAGGGAAACGCGCGAGCCGTCAGGAATGCTGGAGGCCGCGAAGAATTCCGCAGAGTTCGTCGGCGTTCGCCGCTTCGCGAAGCCGTCCGGCGCAGCCGCGCTCGCGTAACTGCCGTGAAATCGCGGCCAACGCCGCGAGATGTTCTCCGCCGGCCTCGGCTGGAATGAGCAACAGAAAAACGAGATCCACCGGAACGTCGTCAATTGCGTCATAGGGTACGGGCCGGGCGATCCGTGCGAAAAGGCCGAACATGTGTTGGAGCCCCTCGATTCGCGCGTGAGGAAGGGCGAAGCCGCCTCCAAGACCTGTGGAGCCAAGCGCTTCACGAGCCTTTATCGCCAGGTAGATGTCGCGGGCGTCGAGTTTCAGCGTCGCCGCGGCGCGCGCGGCAAGATCGCGAAGCAATTGGTCTTTGTTGGTCGCCTGCGAGGCGGCGATGATCTGGGATGGTTCGAGGTGGCCGACAAGATCCATGAGTGCGTTTTCCGATGCGCGGAGCGCGTAAAAGCCATTCACCCGGGCGCAAATTGCGTCTGACGAAATGCGTCAGCTGTTCAGAACTGCAGGCGACTTAAATGCGGCGGCTTCGGCCGCCGGAACATGTTTGTAACTCATAGCTTTGTTGAAGTTAATTCAGTATTTCATGTCTTGTTGAGCGCTTCGCCTGTCGCGGCGTTGATCGGCGCCGTCGTCGCGCTCATGCTTTCAAAGCCGCGGCTTCCGCTTGAGCATATTCCGATTGGATTGAATCCATCCCATCGAGAAGAATATGCTCAAGCTTTTGACTCTGGAGCGATTTCTGATCGATCGCATGACTTCATGCGAATCAGAAATCGCTCTAGAAACGCGCCGAGACGCCCGTGTAGACGTTGACGTCTGGCGAGGCTTTGGTCAGGCCGAAATTGGCGCCGACGTCAAGTTGGAGATTGGGCGTGATCAGATAGGCCAAGCCGGCGTCAAAAGTATAGACCGCCGGTGTCGCCGAATCCGTCCCGACCGCCGAGTAAAATTCGACGGTCACAGACAGATCCTTGCTTATGAAGGAAAGCGGATGGGTGAGGCTCGCGAGATTGACGAAATTGGCGTGACGTCGGCTGTCGTTGGCGTCCTTCAACGCGTCGAATTCGGTCTGAAGGACGAGGCTGAAATCCTGAGGCAGATTGATCTGCAGCGGCGCGATCAGCCCCCCCTCGACCACTCCGTTGCCAAGGCCCGGCGCCGCCGAGGGAACTTTGATGTAGGGAATGAAACCAAGGGCGACGGCGCCGCCGTCGTTGCCGAAAGCGTTGACCTTGACCTTGAAGATCGTGTCGCCAAATCCATGGCCGTTGGCGAGCAGCGCTCCGGTCAGGTTGCTATGCGTGAGAGAATTCTGGTAGGCGTTGAAATTGACCTCGACGTCCATCCAGTTGGTGACGCCCAGTTTCAACGTCGGATCCGCGGTCTCGTAGAACTGATTGCCGGCGTCGAGAGAGTTGGTGTGCGTATAGTTGAAGAGATCCGTTTCGATTTGGAAATGACCCGCGTCCACCGTGAACGGATTTGAGGCCTTCGCAGGCCGCTCCGGCTCGAACGCGCGCATGAGCGCATCCGGCGTGGGGTTGAACAGGGTATAGCCGCTTTTATCTGGCGCGGACGTTCCGGCCGGAGCGTCGGCCGCGTCTGCTGAACATTCCGCAACGAGAAAAGCCGCAAGGCCCAGAATCGGCGCCGCCAGCCGGCTTAAGTCAGGCATGAAGCGCCTCCGCTCGCGCCGGTGGTGTCGTAGCTGGCGCTGGATCGAATGGAAAAGGCGCCGCCTCGATTACGAAGCGGCGCCCCCTTTTGGTTCTGCGGGCGGTAGGCCCGGTCCTGTCCGGCGCGCTCAGAACTTGACGACGATGTCGCCGCCGAAGGTGAGCTGGGACGACCTCGTGCCGACGTCGAACGGCGTCGTG
>NZ_FOSN01000028.1 GCF_900114285.1 Methylocapsa palsarum
AGCTGGGTATCTTACAACCCGCGCCCGAGGCCGTCACCGCCGCTCCTAAAGAGCGAGTACGCAGACAAATACAATCTAGAGTGTATCCACGCACCGACGCCAGTGGGCAGGACTATTCCAAGAACGGAAGCAGAAGAGCTGCTTAGCTCTCGCTACAGTGCGTCCTCGCCTCGACTGGGCTGCCCAATTACGCCTGTCGAACCCTTAGCTGCTGCATAGGTCCGCCGCAAGTCCAGTCGGCTTGTTTGAGCGTATAATGATCACCGATTAATGGCGTGAATGCCCTAGGCAACGCTCGCCCTACCAAAGTCAGGATCAGGATAGTGCGCGTACTGATTATCGGCGCCAGCAAGGGCATCGGGCTGGAGACGACCCGCCAGGCGCTTGAGGCGGGCCACTTTGTGCGCGCCTTTGCGCGATCTGCCGCCGAGATCAGCCTTACAAATCCGAAGCTGGAGAAGGTTTGTGGCGACGCGTTGAAAACCCAAGATGTGGACGCCGCCATGATCGGCGTGGACGTCGTGATACAGACCCTTGGCGTCGAGGTAGGGGACTTGTTCCGGCCCGTACACCTGTTCTCAGACGCAACCCGGGTGATGATCGCTGCAATGGGGGCTCAAGGCGTCAAACGTCTGATTTGTGTGACTGGTTTTGGAGCTGGCGATAGCCGCGCGAGTATCAGCTTACTGCAGCTCCTGCCGTTCCAAGTTGTCTTCGGCCGCGCTTATGCTGATAAGAGTCTCCAGGAGCGCTTGATCAAGGAAAGCGGGCTCGATTGGACGATCGCGCGGCCCGGGGTTCTGACGGGCGGACCGCGGACGGGAGGCTACAAGATTCTTGCCGAGGCCTCGCAGTGGCGGAATGGGATTATCTCGCGCTCAGACGTGGCCGAATTCCTTGTTCGACAAATCGAGGATCGTACTTACGTTCATGAAGCTCTTGTGCTGGTGAATTGACGGACCGATATCCAGGAGATCGGCGTGGAGTCAGAGCTTTCGAGATCGGCTGTATATTTTGATGGATCATGTCCGCTGTGTCGGGCGGAGATCGAATATTATCGCGGCAAAGATCATGCGAGCGCGCTCTGTTTCATAGACGTCTCGCAAATGGGCGCTGTCTTGCCCGATGGCGTCACTCAACGGTGCGCGATGGAACGATTCCATGTCCGTGCGAGAAATGGGCAGATTTTATCCGGAGCGGCCGCCTTCGTGGAGGTGTGGGCTAGATTGCCAGGATGGCGCTGGGCGGAGCGCGCCGCGGCGCTGCCCGGAGCAATGACGACGCTGGAGTTCGGATACCGGTTGTTTCTTCCCGTCCGGCCGTTTATTTCCCGGCTCTTTGGTAAAATTGAGCGACTCCGCGCCCGTGCTGACCGGACAAAGCGCGGGTGACCGGACAGTTAAAATCGTCGAGTGATCCGACTTCAATCGTTGACTTGGAATCATTTCCGAAGGCCAGCGTGGCGCTCGTTTTCGGCTCCAGCGGCGGCATCGGAGGCGCTTTGGTCGAAGCCATAGGCGCCGCCAACAGGTTCGAGCATGCGGTCTCGTTCAGTCGCAACACTTCGCCGTCAATCGACCTTCTGGACGAATCCAGTCTGGAGCGCGCCGCGACGTTCGCTGCCGCAAAGGGTGAGCTCCGTCTCGTGATCGATGCGACGGGATTTCTTCACGATGAACGCCAAGAGCCGGAGAAGGGCTGGCGGCAACTCGATGCGGCCAAACTGGCGCGTTCGTTCGCGCTGAACGCCATTGGACCGGCACTGATCATGAAGCATGTGCTTCCCCTGTTGCCTCGATCGGGCAAGGTCTATTCATGCACCAACGCTGCGCCGATCGCCTCCGCCGCGTCGCGCATGCGGTTGAGAGCGTTCAATCTTGCGGGGACATGTGGGGAGTGGTTTCGACGCCGCCCTCCTCGACTTCGTTGAGAATGAAAGACGCCATATCGCCATGGAAGACGACATTTTCTTTCCTGCCGCGGTCAAGGCGTTGAAGCGAGAGGATTGGGAACAGATCGCCCGCGATATGAATGATGGGAAAAATCCGCTCTTGAGCGCGGCCGTCGAAGATGGTTTCAAAACCGTGCGCAGGCATATTTTTCAGTTGGAAGAGGAGGCTGAGGCGGTACGGGGCTGATATGGCGTACGGTTAAGCTCGTTCTGCCGACGAGGTGAAAAAGAGATCTCGAATATTGCGACTCTCGTTGCTTATTTTCCAAGACCCCATCCTGACAACCGGGTTCGCATTATCAGCCCTGGCGAGCTGCCCGCGCAAATTCCTGATCCACGCGCTTAGCAGGCGCGTAAAACGAGTTTTTCCGTCCCAGAGTACACCTTCATGCGCGTCCTACTCACTGGCGGCGCCGGACTGATCGGCAACGCTCTTGGCCAGCGGCTTGTGAGCGAAGGGCACCAGGTGCGCGTGCTGACGCGCAGCCCTTCCGACGCGCGCGCGCGCCTCTCCTTTCCTTGCGAACTCGCCGTCTGGGGAGAAACCACCGACCCGCCAGCCGCCATTTTCGAAGACATCGACGCCGTGGCGCATCTCGCTGGCGCGTCTATCGCGGACGGACGCTGGACCGAATCGCGCAAACAAGAGCTCGTCGCCTCCCGCGCCGCCACCGCACGGAGCCTGGCTCGCGCGGCCGCGGGGCGTCGCGTGAGTGTTTTCGTCTCTGCCTCCGGCATTGGATACTATGGCGACCGCGGAACCGAGGAGTTAACCGAAGCCTCGGCGCCGGGCGGCGACTTTCTCGCACGATTATGCGGCGACTGGGAGCGCGCCGCCGAGGCCTTTCCGGCCCATCGCATCGCACGCCTGAGGTTTGGGGTTGTGCTGAGTCCGACCGGTGGGTTTTTGCGTCGGATTGCCCCGATGATGCTGCGTTTTGGCGCGAGTCAGCTCGGCGGAGGCGGGCAATATCTGAGCTGGATCCACGTCGACGACGCAGCCAACGCGATCCTTTACGCTCTTGAGCGGCCGGAGGCGCGCGGCGCCTATAACGTCACGGCGCCTCAGCCTGTAACCAATGCGGCGATGACGGCGGCGCTTTCTGACATCTTTGGCGGGCGACACATGCCTGCCGCGCCAGCGCTAGCGCTCAGAGCGCTTTACGGCGAACTCGCCGATCTCTTGCTTGGCTCTCAGCGAGGACTTCCGGCGCGGCTGCTTGCGGAAGGCTTCACTTTCGCCCACCCGGAGTTCGCGGCGGCGGCGCGCGCCGTTTATCTTGGTCTGGGCCCCGGGGAGATGCAGGTCTATCGCGAACAGTGGCTGCCGCATGCGCCGGATGCTCTCTGGGCGTTTTTCACGTCGGAGCAAAACCTTGAGAAAATCACGCCGCCATTCCTGAACTTTCACGTCGTCGGAAAAAGCACACCGCAGATCGAGCGCGGAACCACCATCGACTACAGGCTTAAGCTGCATGGGTTGCCGATCCGATGGCGCAGCCGTATCGCCGAGTGGTGTCCCGATCGCGAATTCGTTGACGAGCAGGTCCGCGGTCCCTACGCGCGCTGGCGCCATCGCCACGCTTTCGAGCCGCTCGCGGGGGGAAGATTGGCGCGTGACACCGTGGAATTCGCCTTGCCGTTTGGATTCGCGGGCCGGGCTGCGGGTTTAGGCTTCGTGCTCTCTGACGTCGACAAGATATTCGCCTATCGGGCGAAAACATTCTCCGCGCTTTATCCCGGCGGCTGAGAATTCGGACGTGTGCCGATCGTTGGGAGCATCATGCCTGCCAATTGAAACGAACGGATCCTGTTTGCCCCACATGTGGAAAGGATTAAGCGTCGCATCACCGGACCACGGTTTTCCTGGTTCAGATGCCGCAATCTGTTCCTGTTTTTGCAAGGTCACCGTGGTGCACCATTGCACCTCGCCGATCATCACGAGGTTGTTTTGGGGATCAAAACCTGGCCCATTCCACTCCGCTCCGCCGATCGATCCGGGGCAAAAATGGACCGACTGGCCAGCGGCAAATTCCGCATCGGCATTCTCGACCTTCGTCATGGGCTCTCTAAAAAGCAATTCGTTATTTGATAAGTCATAGGCGTAGAGGTGGCCGTCTTTCGGGGCGACGAGCATGACATTTTTGCCAGCAGCCGTTTCAGCCAGCACCGGCGCGCTTGAAACGTCCCAGTCATGCCAGTCTTTGGGAACGAGCTTGTAATGGGTCTTGTAATTTCCGGTCCTGGCGTCCAAAACGATGACCGATCCAGTATAGAGATTGCCGCCTTTGCGCATTCCAGGCGCAAAGTCAGGGGCGGGATTACCGCCCGGAACGTAGAGCAGGCCACTGACGGGATCGAGCGTATAGGACGTCCACGTCGCGCCGCCTGTTATGGGCGAGCCGGCCGGCGTGTCCCAGGAGGCATCGTCGAGCGGCGACTTGCCCTCTGGCGCCCGTTTGATATCGTCAGGGCTCCGCGGGACGAGATAAAACTCCCAGACAATTCTTCCGGTCTGCGCGTCAAGCGCGTACATGCGACCCTTGACGCCCTTGATGTCGCCGCCTGCATTGCCGATAAAGACGAGATCGTTCCAGGCGATCGGCGCGGCGGGAGCGCTTTCGCCCTTCTTGGAATCGGCTATGACCGTTTCCCAGAGCCGTTTGCCGGTATTGAAATCATAGGCGAGAACGCGTCCGTCCTGCGTGCCGCGGAAGAGCCTGCCGTCTAGATATGCGGCGCCGCGGCTAACGCCTTGCGGCGTCGCAGGCTGATAGTCTTCGTGCGTTCGCCAATTCTGGCTGCAATCATTCGGATTAATAGAAAAGATATCGTATTCGGTCGTAAAAATCAGAGCGGCGCCGACCTTCAGCAAGCCGCTGTTAAAACCGGTGTACTGTCCGGTGTCATAGGTGCACAGAACCTTCAGATCTCCGACGTTGGCTGCCGTAATCTGCACCAAAGAGGAAAAGCGATTTGATGTCAGCGTTTTGTTGTAGCTCGGCCAATCGCCCTGTTCCGAATCGGGAGCGCTGACCCGCGCTGATGAGTTTTGTCGAGCAGGCATTGGCTGCTTGGATGCCGCCGCGACCTCTGTGATGATCGTGCCCGCCGGCGCGCCCATGTAACGAAAATAATTGATGCCGAGCGAGACAATCTTAACGGAATCGTCCCAGTTCGAGAAGATTATTCCCGCGGCAAGGGCTCCCAGAACAAAGACGCCGCCCGAGAGAAACTTCATTGTCCTGCCCATTTCGGCTCCATCGAAAAAAATACGGCTCCTCAAACGACCAAGATCGGTTGTATTCTTGTCCTGAGATAGTCGGACGCAATGATTTTCAAACACCTTATCCGAAAATCAGATCGGGCATCATATGCGAGAGCGGTAAAAACTCAGGGGTTTTATGCGGCTCTGAGCAAAGGCGGGGTTGGCTGAAAGATCGGATGGACGGGGGGTACAGGGAGATCGGACTTCTCCCGTAAGCGGTGTCGTAGATTGACGTTCGCCATCGCCGATCTGACCTGCAGCATGAGATGGGCGCCCGATGGAGACCAGCGCATTTGCTGGTTTTGGACTATCCTTTTCGCAACCAAGGAATTGACTGGGGATTCTGCCAGGCTAGTCGAAACGCGGCGCCCCACTCGAGATCTGGCGCCATAATCGACAAGCGCGGTCCGATTGGAGCGAATGTAGGTCAGAAGTTGCTGACCAAGGCTGTTGAGCCGGGCGGCGGAAAAATCGTCCGCCGTCCCAGCTCGTTCATATCAGCCACAATCTTTTCAAGCGCGCAAATCGCGCGCCCCCTGCCCATGCCAGAGCTTCCATTTCAACGCCGTGACTTCATCGTCGATCACCGCGACGATCCCACAAAGGATCGGTCGAGGGCGGACAATATGGTCTCGGTCACACGGCCTTTGGAATAGGGCTCGGTTGTAAGCCAAAACTTCTCTGAAGCCGCCTCTCTGAAAAACGGCCTTATCGGACGGACGTGAAGCGATGTTGCCGTACCCCACGTGTATGCCTCAACCGGATCGAAGCCCCAGGGCGCGCTTCAATCGGCGCAACTTTTCCCGGGGGATATGCCGGGCTAGACGGCTTTGGAGATTCATCTTCGTCCGCATCCGCCTAACCAATATTTCCGCCCGGACGCCCATTACATAAATCCTTCCCCAAAGGGTCAATGCGCGATATGCGTTGACCAACTCGGCGAAGCGATTGGACCACTGATCCTTATACGCTTCGTCGCCGACGCGAAAATCATATTGCAGACCAGCTTCGCACGCCTTTTCGAGGCGATCCTCGAGCAGTAGCCGACTAGGCGAATACTGAGACCAAGCAGGATCGTAGGCGGCGATGAACGCTTCGACCCGGCTGCGATCGATGGTGCTGAGTTGCGCTGCTATGAGTTTTCCCTCCACTTTAAGGGTATGGATCTCCACATGGCCCGCTCCGGTCGGTCGGCAGAGCATGCCGGTGAGGAAAGCCTTGTATTCAGGTTTGTCCAGCCAGTCGTTGTTCTCCGACATACGCCTAACCCAATCCAGCTTCTGCTGGATCATCCAAGCCAGAATGACGGCAGCTTCGTCTTGGTCAGATATGGTCTCGATGGCGAACTTTCCCTGCTCGGCAAGACGACGGCGCTGGCGTCCGCTGTCTGAGCGCAATTTCCGGCTTAGCGTTTGATAATAGGCCTTCCAGTCGCCAGGCTTGTCCCACGCGACGAATGGCGCGGGATAAGCGGCGGAACGCGCGGAGGCCGCCTGATGACTGTCGCGCTCCAGAACATGCGCCAAAGTCGAGTCGGTTCGGAGTTGCGGCAACAAGACAACGTCAGCCTGTATGCGCGCTTTTAAATAGTCCCAGCCAGCCGCGACCAATTGGTCTTCGCGATCGCCGCCAGGGTCAGCCAGGGGCGCTGTGTATTCAGTGGTTTCCGAGCCAAGCGGTTGAGCAATCCGCCACGGACCAAAACGCCCGATCACGAACGGCCAGACCAGCACCAGCTTGCCGCCTGAATATCCGACAAGACATGCCAATTTGCGCTGCCGCGAGCGCGCCACCGTCTCCCAGCCGCATGAGCACCAGTCGAAGGTCTGCGACAGGTAGCACTGAGGGGCGGCTGCCGCCAGAGTGTCCCAATCGCTCCGTAAGGCTTCGAAGCGTGCGGGATCAGAGATTATCCTCATTTCAACGCTCGATTGGGACGACGGGTCACCCTTTTCGGCATTCGCCGTTGATTCCGGACTTGATTCCGGACTCCTCGGCGAAGGCGGACTTAACTCTTGTCGCAGTGCGGTCTGGCTTGCGCTGGGTAAGAAAGGCGGGGGATTGGGTTGGCGGCTTGGCCTCGGGAAAAAGAGTTGCGCCGGCGTTTTGGTTTCAGAACCTTCGGACACCGGCTTCGGAGCAGCCGCAATGGAAGCGGCTTGAGTTGAGGCATTTGGAGGGGCGGATGTCATGAGTCCTACGAGCCTCCTTGGGTCAAGGGATTGGCGGTGGTCTGGTCGAATGTCACGCTGACGCGACGGGTCAGCCAAACACAAATTGCGGTGTTGAGCATCGTTGCGATCACCGCGCCTGGAGCGCCGCCGAACCATGCCCCCGCCGGAATGATCATGAGCGCAAGAACGCCCCGCAGCAGCGAAATTCTATTGGTTATCGCTATCGCGCCGGCTGCGCGCAGGGCGACGTCATAAACAGTGAGGAGGTAGCGCAGCGGTACGCTCAACAGCAGCAATGGCGCTAAGACCATAAATTTCCACGAGTGGTAAACGAACAGGCCGAGCGGAACGGTTAGCGCCGCTGCGGCTGCGCCGAAATAGGCGCCAAGGCGCGGCATAATCCGAAGCAGCTCCGCCACGGTCTTCTGCCTGTCGGAAACGATGACCGGATACTTCGACTGTACTTTCGACCATCCGGGCGTATCGCTAACGGTCAGCATTTGCCGACAAAGTCCAAAAACGCCGAGATCGGCGCGGCTCATGAGAAAGGAGACGATCAGGATCGTCAGCTGGTCGGAACCGAGGTTCAAAATATCCGCGGTCAGGAAATGTGCGCCGGTCCGGACGTGACCCCAAAAGAAGCTCAGGGTGATCCGTGAGCGCTGGAGGCAGAGAAAAGCGGTCAATGTCCCGGCGAAGCGAAAGCCCGCAAGGATCAGTGCGAACGCAAGGTAAGACGATCCAAATATCGCGGCTGCAATCAGGCCTATGAAATTGCCAAGTGGAGGGATAATAGATCGCCAAGCTCGGCCGTGAAGGACCTGTAGAGCGTTGACGATGTTGGTCTGGGCGAAAAAGCATCCTCCGAGCGATAAAGATGCGATAACGGCCGCTTCCTCGAAGGTGCGGCCGGCCACGACACCGAGCAGAATTGCGACAGGAAGACCGAGAGGGATCACCACCAAGGCGGCAGTGAAACCGAGAGCATTCCTCACCGGCTCAGGGACGTCAATCCGCGGAAAAACATAGATCAAACCAAATGTGCCGAGGACAGTGATCACGACCGTGGCGATCGTGGCGACAGCGAGAGTGCCGGCTGCGGCGATCCCAAATTGACGTACGATCAGCACCGAGAGCACAAAGCCGTTTAGGTTCTGAAGCACCCGCCCTATGAGTACGAGTCCGGCCTCCCGGCCATAATGGGTCATAATCCGTTGAGCGGTCCCGTGCGCCAGGGACAAAAGGCGTCGAGCCAACTCTAGGAATGCTGATCCTTTGGGCAGAATAAAGCGATGATCCCACATATTCATAGGCTAACTATAATTAAAAACGTATTTTATAAATCGATAGTAATTGATTGTCAAAAAGTGGCGGCTTCGAAAGAGTTCATCGATGGAGAACGCCGCGCGAAAGTAGCCTGACGACACAACCCTCGCCGTAGCGGTGGGCAAGATGAATGCGGAATCTGCAAACGGCCGCTGCGGGCTCAATCTGGCGACAAGCGACTTTGTTGGCACGAAATCCCGTCATCATGATGAGACGCCGGCGAGCGGTTCTGGTGTCGGCCATATCCGCTTTTTGCCGGGCCACTAACGTGTTACAGTAACGCATGGTATTCTTAGAACGGGGTCCGCGCCCATATCAAAAGGGTGCGCGTGCAAGGCCTGCGTCCTATTCTATTATGGGTGCCTGACGTTCGCGCGCCCGGGTTCCCCGAAGAGTGCCGCCGGCAGTCGCGCCTCGTTGCGGAAAGCCCCGGCGACAAGGAGGGCCAGGACTTTATCGACGCGACCTATGAATGGCCGGAGTTTTGAAGCGCGGCGAGATCTGGACGCGACTTCGCCGGGAAACCGCGCCCCGTCGCTATTATTCAAAACGACCAATTCAGCGAGACAAGTTCGTAGCCTACTTGCCCGCTATCGACGGTCATCGTCGACGCTCCGCTTCTTCGTGGACGTCGCGCCGTCAGAAGATAACGGCCTTCGAGCGCCTTGCTTCCTGATGGGCGACAAAATCAGCACGGTTCCGAAAAGCAATATCGGCTCTCGCTGGGGAAAACTTGATTCGCAGCATGGGTTGGAACACTGTCCGAGGCCTTCCAAATGATCTGTTTCGTTCATCCTCTGCAACGCAATCATCAGCTATGTCAGTCTCCCTAATCGCGCACTGACCTGTTCCATAATCTTGATTATGCGAAATTGATAAAAAGAAATGAAAACAATAGGTTATATGGTTTTCGCTCATGACGAATCGCCGACGGCCCGTCAAAAGTCGCGCGTGAGGAGTAACGACTCCATGGGGTTGATCAGCAAACGTCAGAGGACACAATTTCCGTTCGGACATCGACAACGGCTCCCCGGAAGTTTCACAGTTACCACGCCGCCTTGCAGGCAGATCTTGAAGGGGGAGTACTGACTGTGTCGCCGTCTCGACTTATCGCTGCATCTTGGGCACGAGCTTATCTCCGCCCGATTAGCCCGGCCCTGCTCTAAATCCCAATCTGATTTAAATTTGGATGCACGTGGAAATTGAGGTCACACACAAGATCATGCGACGCAGCATGCAAAGTGAGGACGACCTGGTTAACTTGACGACGCCCCCTGATCCTCAAATACCAGCGGCCGCAGAGAGTTAATGATCTCGCGACCGGGAATGGCCGCCCTTAAACAGTCATTCATTCTCAGTATCCGCCGCGATCTCAATGAGACCTGGCGGCGAAAATGCCAGGTTTCAGCCGTTTACAACAGAACCGATGGGCTCAGGCGTTTTCCGAAGCCGCGTTCTTGGCGGCCCATTCCTCGCGCGTGATCCAGGCTTCAAGAATTTTGACGTGGTCGGCCTCTTCCTTGACGAATTCCTTGGCCATCTCGGCGATCTCGGGCGATTTCGTCGTGGCGACCACCGCGCGATAAAACTCATAGCCGCGCGTCTCGCCCTGAAGCGCCGCCTTCAGCCCATCGAGTCGAGAGAGCGTCGGATCGGCGGCCCAGATTTCCGTGCGTTCCGGCGTCGCGTGATTGGGCCATACGTAATCCGGGGGAATAACCTTCGAGAGGTCAATGTCGCCGGCGCGGGCCTTTGCTTCCTTCAAATGCAGCCGTGAGAAGCTGGCGAGCTGACGGAACAAGCGCGCGACTTCCTGATTGCCGCAGGCCTCCATCGCGGCCCCAAGCTCATCGAAATGAATCGCGGCGTCCTCCTCCACCTTCACGGCGTAGCCGAGGAATTCGTCGAGGGACGTGATCTCCAGACCGCCGGTGAAGCGTTTCGCGGCGTGGGTGATGTGCGGCCCCTGCGGCGGCAGCGTTTGGTCGCCTTCAAAACTTACGATGATGTCTTCGTTGCGGACAAAACATTGACAGGCGAGCCGGTAACGCGGCGGCATGTCGTTCACTTCGGCATTTTCGATTTCGGCCTTTGTGATCGTGCCAAGTTGCCGAAGCAGTTCTTTTTCCCGGTCCGTTAACGCGATCCCGTATTTTACGCGGGGGCTGACGTGCTTCACCTCCACCAGACAGGAGCCGCATTCGCCGTCCTGGCAGTCGAATGGAATGGGAATCTTATGCGCTTTGGCGACGGACAAAATCGTTCCGCGATCTCCTGCGATCGCGTAGACCGTGACGTCCCGCGCGAGCACCGGGGATGAGAAAGTGCAAGGCAAGCGAATCAATAGTACACGCGGAAGCCCTTGGGAAATTCAACCAGCTCGTTGAGATTCGTCGGGCGCGACTAGCTAATGTCACCACCGGCCTACCCTCCGTTTTGTGGTGGGTCGTCGCCTTTGGAGCTCTGATGAACATCGTTTTGATCTGGATGCAGGACATGGAAATCCACGTGCATCTGATTCTCGGCGCAGTGCTCGCGTCAATTCTGGGGTCCGTGATTTTTCTGACTGCGGAACTCGATAATCCATTTCGCGGTGAAGTCAGCGTCGGCCCAGACGCGATTACCTTGGTCTATGAAACGCTAATGAAGCCGGATAACACTTCAATCTCTGTGGAAGGCGCGCGGCTCGATGCGCGAGCAATTAATGGGCGAGGGGAAGCGCCCTCTTTCAATGGCGCTAACGAGACTCAGCGAAACAAGTCGCCTCCGACAAGGGGCCACAAGCGTGACTAGGGGCTCTTGTGGCCAGAAAGAGGTCCTACTACTTGGCAGGTTTTGTTCCGTCGGTTCCCAATTTGCAGTATGCGCCATCACCAGCGGGAAAATTCGCGGTTTCCTCCGCGCAAAGCTTCGTATCCGGAGATTACGTCGAACAATTCATCGTCGATGGCGTTCTGGCGCAGGCGATGGAAGGTCGCGCTAAGCTCCTCCAGCACTTTGTCGATGTTCTTCTCCGCGCGTTGCATAGCCGCCAGGCGGCTGGCGTTTTCACTGGCCAGGGATTCCATGCAGGCTCTAAAGAGCGATACGAAAAGATATTCGCTCAGGAGCGCCCGGAGCGTCGCTTCGCCGCCCTCGATGACTTGCGGCAGATTGCCAGTTGGCCAAGGCATTTCAATTAGGGCGCGGCGCCAGCGATCGTCGAGGGGAAGAAGGCGCCGGCTGACTGGCTCATAAGCAGCGCTGGACTTACGGCGATTGTAGAAGAGGTAGACTTGGCCAGTCTTGCCGTGTTCGCGATGCGCATCAATCTCGAGGAGGATGCGCCCAACCAGGCCCGTTACGGCGACTACAGAATTCGGTGCGGGGAGCAGTCCTGACGATGGCAGGCCGGAATCTGCCAGGAGCGTTTCGATGCGCTCGCCGACCGCCCAGACGCGTTTCTTGCCTGGCAGAGCCGCCAAAGTGGTTGCGGCGCTGTCCGCCAACACGTCGTTGAACCGGCCAACAAGTCCTTGGTCTGAACCGAAGACGTAGGCGCTGATCGGTCCCGTCGACGCCCGTTCCTCGACGAGTGTTTCGGACCGGGTTTGACGGAAATACGCGACGAAGCCTAACTGCACCGTCCGGAAATAATCGTCCAAAGCATGCGTCGCTCTTTCGTACTGTCCTATGCTGGAGGCGGCGAGGGCCTTCATCGTGCGAACCACGGCTTCCAGCTCTGCGGCGCCGTCAATCTTTCGACGCAATCCTTCTAGAGTTTCGCTCATGACTTACCCTGGACTGGCTTGATCTCAAACGGTGTGAGTGTTTTACGCGCGATGCGCAAAATCGTCGCGCGATCCGGCTCGCTCATATCCTCCTTCGAAACCAGACGCTTCTGAAGCTCGGCAGGCATCCCCGCGGCGCGGAGCCTCTCTTCTGCGTCTCGCATTTTATCGAGCGGCACGCCGTCGAAGAGGCCAGCGGTCAAAGCGAGCAGCACCGCAATCTGGTCAGGAGCGGAGACGGGCGCACCTGCTGCCTGCATGAGGCACGCCCGGATGCGCTGCCCGTGATTAAAGATCTTGCGGGTCTCCTCGTCGAGGCGGGTGCCGAAACGGGCAAAACTTTCCAATTCCTCGAATTGGGCAAAGGCGAGCTTGAGATCTCCGGTAACCGCGCGGTACGCCACAAGCTGAGCCTTGCCGCCGACTCGCGAAACGGATTTGCCGACGTCGACCGCCGGGAGAACGCCTAATTCGAACAACGTTGGCGAAAGGTAGATCTGTCCGTCCGTGATCGAAATCAAATTGGTTGGAATATAGGCCGCAATGTTCTGCGCCTCTGTCTCTATAATAGGCAGCGCGGTTAGGGAGCCCCCGCCAAGTTCTTTTCGCAGGTGCGTCGCACGTTCTAGAAGCCGTGAATGGATGTAAAAAATATCGCCTGGAAAAGCCTCGCGTCCAGGCGGCCGGCGCAGCAAGAGCGACAGTTCGCGATAGGCCCGTGCGTGATGCGTGAGGTCGTCGTACACGATGAGGACGTCTCGTCCCGCCTCCATGAAATGCTCGGCGATGCTGGTTGCGGCATAAGGGGCGATGTAGGTGAGGCCTGGCGCGTCGTCGCCTTCCGTCACGACGACTATGGTATATTCTAGCGCGCCATTTTCGCGGAGATTGGAGACTGTTTTGGCCACGGCTGAGGCGCGCTGGCCAATGGCGCAATAGATACACAGCACGTTCTTGCCACGCTGGTTTAGAATTGCGTCGATTGCGACTGCGGTTTTGCCGGTCTGCCGATCGCCGAGGATCAGCTCCCGCTGCCCGCGACCGATAGGAATAAGCGCGTCGATCACTTTGACGCCAGTCTGCAACGGCACGGTAACGGGACTGCGATCCATGATCGCCGCCGCCCGGCGTTCAATAGGCAGGCGTTGGTGAGAGGCGACTGGTCCTTTGCCATCAAGCGGCGCGCCCAAGGGGTCGATGACGCGCCCGATAAGTCCCTCGCCAACAGGGACGTCCATGACGCGGCTGGTCCGCTCGACCTCATCTCCTGCATGGAGATGGGAGCATTCTCCGAGGATCACGACGCCAATTTCATTGTCATCAACATTGAACGCGATGCCAAAGACATTCCCCGGAAAGATTACCAATTCCTCGAAGCCGATGTTAGGCAATCCAGTTACTTTGGCGACGCCCGTGGCGACGGAGCTGATTACGCCGATCTCGTGCGGCGTCAGATGCGGCGTGAAAGCTTTCCGCCCCCGGCTGATTTTTTCAAAAGCGCCGTCGAAGACGCTCCCCAAGCTGCTATCCGGCATGTCGGCTGGCCCTGCCATCGGGTTTAGGCTGCTGCAGGATAGAGCCGACGCTTTTTTCAAAGGACGCGAGATAATCAGCGATGCTCCATGCTAGTTTGAATCCGTTGAAAGTGAGTTCGATGCCGCTAATAAGGTCCGGCGCGACTACGAAACGGCATTGTGTCGCGGCGCCGATCGTCTCCTTGACAGCAGCCTCGATTAAAGCCCGCTGTGTTGGCGGCAGAACATAGACGCTGCGAATGAGGGCATCGCGCGAGTCTCCCGCCGGACTCAGCGCAGCCTTTTCGGCTTCGCTTAGGGCATGGAGCCGGCTGACAAAGACGTCGGCCATCCGTTCCTCAAGGCTGGTCGCGGCGAGATCCTCCAGCGTCTTGCGCGCAATCGCGAAAACTTCCTGCTGCGTTTTTGCGACGAGGGCCTGAGTGAGGGTCAGATGTTCATTTTGCAGGGAGTCGAGAAGTTTGGCCCGCATTTCGTCGGACTCGGTTCGCGCCTGGTTGAGGAGGCGCTTGCCTTCGCTCTCGGCTTCCGCCGCAGCTTTATCCATAAGGCGGGCGTGGTCTTTGTCCAAAGCGTCGTTCTTGCGACGGAACTCTTCGCGCTCTTGTTGAGCTTCGGCCTTTTGCGTGGCGGCGTCGGCAAGTTCACCTGCAATGCGTTTCTCTCGCTCGTCGATCGCGCGGAGGATCGGCTTATAGAGGAAGCGCTTCAGCAACCACACCAGGATAAGGAAATTGAGCGCCTGCGCGCCGACGGTGAACCAGTCGATCAGCACGGTTCACTTCCCCGCGGCTTCGATGACATGATTCCAGAAAGGATTGGCGAAGATAAGGATCATCGAGACGACGAAACAATAGATAGCGGTGGATTCAATCATCGCTAGTCCAACGAATAAGGTTCGGGTGATCGTGACGGCGGCGTCGGGCTGTTGCGCCAGCGAACTCAACGCCGCCGCGACCGAGCGTCCCTCGCCCAGCGCCGGCCCGATAACCCCGAAGGCGATCGTGAAGCCGGCGGTGACGATGGAGGCGACCGCGATGAGGGTCATGCTGTCCATTATTTATCCTTCACTCTTTGCTGGCTTGCGTGGCGGCGGCGATATAGACCGTGGCAAGAATGCTGAAGATATAAGCTTGAACCATGCCGGTCAGCAAACCCAGAGCGCTCATGACAATCGGGAACAAGAGCGGCGTGATGGTGAGCAGAATACCGATGATCATCGCCCCGCTCATCATGTTGCCGAAGAGGCGGACCGCCAGCGCCAGTGTGCGCGAGAGTTCGCTGATAATGTTGAAGGGCAGCATGATGGCGCTTGGCTTGAGGTAAGAAGTGAGATAGTTCCCAAGACCTTGCGCCGCGATCCCATAGATTGGCACGGCGACGAACACCGAGAGTGCGAGCGCAGCTGTGGTGGAAAGAGAAGCTGTCGGGGGTTCATAGCCGGGAATGATGGCGCAGAGATTGGCTGCGGCAATGAACAGGAAGAGCGTGCCGAGAAAGCCGAGATATTTCTCCGGCTGACGGAGGCCAACTTCCGTGATCTGCTGCTGGATGCCTGTCACAAGAATCTCAAGCGCGGACTGCCAGCGCGAAATCGCGATATCGCTACGGAGCTTTCGAGTTACGAGCATTGAACCTATGGTTAGCGCTAACATTAGCGCCCAAGTCGTGACGATGGTCTCGTTGAGAGTAACGAAACCGTGCCGCCAGAACACCAACTGATCGGGACTAAGGCGCATGGCGGACCTTGCTTTCTAATCCGTGGGCCTTGTCCTGGGGCGTTCGAATGACGCGCATGACGATGATGCGCGCGGCGAAGAATCCGGCAAGGGCGGCCAGCAACCTCTTCCATTGCCCGCCGGAGGCGAAATAAAATCCAGTCATGGCGAGGCTCGTCCGCAACAGAAGGCTGCCGAGAAACCATAGGGCAGGGGTTGGCGATGAAACCCCCTTCAGGACGGTCCACCACAGGCCGCCGAAATAGCCGGCGCCGAGCGCCACGCCGGCGCCAGCCGCTATGCTCAAAGGCAGAATCTCACTCATTGTTCTCGCCCATTTTTCCCTCCTTATCGCTTTCGCAGGGCTCCACATCTTCACGGGGCTTCGCGTGGATTTCCCGGTCTTGCCGGGCCACCCAGCGCCACGCCGTCCAACAACCCACAACCAGCCCAGCCATGAGTAGCGCCAATGTCCAGGAGCGGCTTCCCGGATAATGCCGGTCGAGCCAGAGGCCGATCCCGGCGCCAAGCAGCGTCGGGACGGCTACGGCCCAGCCTATGAGTCCCGACATTCCAAAGCCGAACCAGATGCTTCTTGAGATTTCACGTTTCGCCTCGAGCTTGCGGTCCGCTTTGGCGCCGATCTGCCGGCTGAAATGCTCGTTCCGTTCATTCATGTTGAAAACTGCTAAAGCGGCGAACGAACCCGCTCTCAAGCTTCGCCAGCACCGAGCGAATGTTTTGCTCCCGTTCACTGATGTTCAAGAACTCGCGCTCCACCGCCGCGCGCAACTGGCTGAGATCCTTTCCGCTGATCGCATTGCGGACTGAAACGAGGACCTGCGTTCCCGTCTTGATCAGAATGCCTTGATCAACCGCCAGATAGACATCTCCATCGACCACGGTCGCGTAGGTCAGAATCCCCGGAGCCAAGGCCGCGACACAGTCGAGTCGGTGGGGTAGCAGGCCGAAGGAGCCTTCGCGCGTCTCGGCGACCATGCGGGTCACACCGGTCACTTCGGCAAAAACTTGGAACGGCAGCAGAACCTTAAGGCGGATGAGCGCGGTCTCCATGGCGGACCTCCTGTTTGATCCTGGCTTCGCCTGCGTCAACGGGACCTTTCAGATCCGCTGGAGCAATCGCGCCGGCCTTCGCCTTTGCTTGCGCCTCACCGACTGGCCCGATCATATAAAATGCGCTTTCCGGCGTATCTTTGAACTCGTCACGCAAAATACGCTCACAGCCGTCAAGCGCGTCCTCAAGGCTCACGAACTTCCCAGTCAACCCGCTAAACTGCTCGGTCGTAAAGAACGGCTGTGTAAGAAAACGCTCCAGCCGCCGGGCGCGCCCCACCAAGGTGCGATCTTCGTAAGACAATTGCTCCAATCCGAGCATGGCGATAATATCCTTTAGTTCCTCATATTTCGCGAGCGTCCGCCTGATATTTTGCGCAAGGAGGTAATGCCGTTCGCCAACGATGCCCGCGGTCGCCGTTTTCGAACTGGATTGCAATACATCGACGGCCGGGAATAATCCCTCGCTGGCCCGTTTCCGAGAAAGCACAATGGAGGCGGAGAGGTGAGAGAAGATATGCACCGCCGCCGGATCGGTCAGATCGTCCGCCGGCACATAGATCGCTTGAATTGAGGTGATCGCGCCGGTGTCGGTATTAGCGATACGCTCTTCAAGACCCGCCAATTCGGTGGACAGGGTCGGCTGATAGCCAAGGCGCGATGGCATCTGCCCCATGAGGCCTGAGACTTCCATCCCGGCTTGGATGAATCGGAAGATATTATCGATGAGCAGCAGCACGTCTCGATGTTCATCGTCCCGAAAATATTCAGCCATAGTGAGCGCAGCGTGGCCGACGCGGAAGCGGCTCCCTGGCGGCTCATTCATCTGACCAAAAATCATCACCATGTTGGGCAGCACGCCCGCCGCCTTCATGTCGCGGTATAACTCTTCACCCTCACGACAACGTTCGCCAATGCCGCAAAAAATACTTACACCGGCCTGCTGCTTGATCATGTTGTGGATCATCTCGGTCAACAGGACTGTTTTGCCGACGCCGGCGCCGCCGAAAAGACCGGCGCTTGCGCCGCGTTCAAGCGGCGCCAGCACATCGATGATCTTGATGCCCGTTTCGAACATCTCAGACTTGGTAGAACGTCTGGCCAGAGGCGGCGGCGCGCCATGAACCGAGCGCCATTGAATATCGTTTGGAGCCCCCTGACGGTCAATCGCGTTCCCGAAAACGTCGAACATACGCGAGAGAATCTGCTTGCCGACCGGCGCCTTCAGCGGTCCGCCAGTGTCCTCCACCACCATCCCGCGCGCCAATCCTTGCGTCGGCGTGAGCGCAATGCCGCGAACGCGGTTCGAAGTAAGCTGGGCAAGTACCTCAATGGAAATTTGGTGTTCATTTCCTGTGCGCAAAAGCGAATAAATAGGGGGCAAACGGTCTTTGAACTCGATATCGACAACGCTGCCGCGAACTGAGACAACGATACCGAGGTTTAAAGAGGTCTTTCGCAACGCCAAGCTTGAGCCTTCTGGTCCGATTGGTTTATGGAGAAATGAATACAACGGTGGAACGTGCGCAGATGTTAATCGATGATCCCTCTTTTTGCACCCGACCTCGATGCCTCCTTTTGCAATTGCATTACGGGCATGAGAAAGCGACAACCGTTGCAAGTAAGGTCTAGCTAGACTGGGCCGCAAAAACCCAAAGTCGGTGCGGGATCTGTTGGGCCATCAAACCCTGCAGCGCGGTCGATGTGAGCGGGCAGGGGCCGATCGCGTCGCAATTTTTTGGGAATCGATCAAAATCCGCGGCCGGCGGTTTCACCGTTTTCCGAGACCCGGCGAAATCCTGGACGTCGATGCCGGCTGGGCTTGCGATGTTCCGAGGAGGCGCGGGCGCGTTTGATCTTTGGAGAAGATTTCGACACCCCCAAACTTCCGCGGCAATGACTGAATATTCGGAGTACGATTCGAGGCCCGCCCCAGCTTGATCTGCACCGACGGCTATCCGCTCGACCGGACGAAAATCACGCCTTCAACGAATTTTGCAAGAGGCTCAAATGACAGATTGGGATGCCGATCAATACTTGAAGTTCGAACTAGAGCGCACGCGGCCGACAATCGATCTCCTCACTCGTTTACCTTACGAGATCCCCCGGACTTCTGTCGACCTCGGGTGTGGACCGGGCAACAGCACTGAACTACTCTTCAAGCGCTTTCCAAAGACAAATATTACAGGGGTCGATCGATCGCCAAACATGCTGGCCGCAGCCAAGATCCGACTGCCGCAAGTTACCTTCGAACGAATCGATCTAAACCATTGGCAGCCTAGAACATCTTACGATCTCATTCTTTCCAGCGCAAGTCTGCAATGGTTGCCTGATCACGGATCGCTTTTCCCGAGGCTGGTGGCGCTTCTCAACGTTGGCGGCTGCCTTTGCGTCCAGATGCCGGACACTCTTCAGGAGCCTATACGAGCGCTCATGCGCATGGTCGCCGTTGAGGGACCATGGAAGACAAAGCTAATGCCGGTGGCCACGTCCCGACCAAGAATAGGCTCGATCAAAGATTATTATGGCGTGCTTGCAACCTCGTGCAATTCTATAGATATGTGGCACACGACTTACTTTCATCCGCTCGATAATGCTTCCAAAATAGTGGAATGGATGAAGGGCTCTGGCCTCAGACCATTTCTCGCTCCGCTTGATCAAGGGGAACGTCACAAATTTCTCGAAGAATACGAAGCTCGAATCAAAACGGCTTATCTACCCCAGACTAACGGCAAGGTTCTTCTTCCTTTTCCAACGCTGTGTATCGTCGCCCGACGAAGCATCTAAACCCCAATGATGAGTCCGTAATTCAATACCGCCGGCATTGGGAGGCTTGACGATCCTAAAACACATGAAAACGCCTCGTGGTCGCCTTTCAGCCCATAATCGCGTTATTGAAGCTGTGATTAGAGGAGCCGTTTTACTGCATTTCGGGCTTCCTGCTGATCGTCTTGAAGAAATCGGGAGCAACGATAAAGTCTGCGGTGAGAGGGGATAGAAAGCAACAAGCAGTCAGTCGCCACGCCGAACTGGTCCAAGGCCTGGCGCCATAGTGACCTGCCATTCAGGCACTCTTCGGAAAGAAGCCTAATATTCGCAGCAGAAGCGGCATTGTCAGCCCCTCTACCAATACTGAGAACGAAACGACGCCAAAGGCAGCGATGACAATGTCATTGCGCCAAGGCAGTGATAGGGGACGTGCGAGCGCCAATCCAAGGGAAAGTGCGCCGCGCAATCCTCCCCACCAAAGAATGTGTTGATCTCGATAAGGAATTGCCCATCGCGTTCGTCTGAACATGAGGCAAAGCGGATAAACTGTGAACGCTCGCCTAACAAGTACCAGCATGACGATGATGAGGATTGATGGCAGGCCAAGTCCATCAAGACGGATACCGGCCACGGTCAGGCCGATCAGGAGGAATATTAGCGAATTGGCGATAAAGGTCGCGAACTCCCAAAAGGCCATGACAAAATCACGCCCGTGCGAGGACAGCAGACCGTGTTCCCTCTCACGAAGAACTCCAAGGTTTCCCATCAGGAATCCGGCTGAAACAGTCGCCAGCACCCCGGACAGACCAAAATGGTCCGCCAGCAAAAACGAGCCGTATGCAGCTACCACGGTCAAGGGGGTTTCAACCAGATGGTCCAATGTTCGGCCAGCCACGCCAATGGCCGCGCCGCCGCAGGCGAGACCCATCAAAATGCCGCCGCCTGTGTTAAAGATAAGCGACTTCCCAACCTGCAACGGCGTTGCCCCTTCGCCGGTCGCCTGCGCCCAGTCGAGAACGAGCGTGAACAGCACTGCTGCGACGCCGTCGTTAAGGAGGGTTTCGCTCTCGACCAGAAGGCGCAAACGACCCTTGATGCCGGTATCCTTGAACATGGCAATAACGGCAATCGGATCGGTGGCCGCGATCAGGACGCCAAAGACGAGAGCAGAAGAAAAAGGCCACGCTAAAACGTTTGCAATTCCCGCCGCCACGACCGGGCCGAAATGACCACTCCAAGTATTGCGAGCGTCAGCACTGGCAAAGCATCGCGCCGCAGTTCTGTCCAGTAATATTGAAGGACGCCTCAAACAGCAAAGACGGAAGGATTGCGTCAAAAATAATGTCGTGCGTAAGCACGAATCCTGTGTCTATGCGGGCAACGGCTATTCCTATACCTGCTCCGACGAGACCGACCGTGTAAGGAAGGTGAATTCGCCTGGCGATGATCGCGGTCGAGATCGCTATGACGCGCAAACCGACGGTGTGGGAGAGGATAATATCCATTATGTCTCGGTTAGCGCAGTATCGGAATATCGCTCCCCCATGCTGCCGGAATATGCCAGTAGAGCGTCGCCGGCCACAAGCCGAGACGGTGCGGGATCCAACCGACGAGGGGCGCCGGCACAAGAGGGTTTCGTAGACGCGTGACGGGCATACTGGACAAGGAGAGCTGGGGATCGCTCGAATCATAATGATCGAGTACAAAACACGTATAACTCTTAAAACCGCATTGAAAGAAAATTTTGCGCTGCATTAAACACTTTGGTTTCATCACCAATCCCTACATTTCTGTTGCGCCGTCAAGCGCCATGACACCGCGTCCCTTTTGCGGTCAGTGCGCGAATGTATTCGTTGGCCGGGCCGACGGGGTTCGCCTGACGCCTCGATCAGGCTGTAGAGCGGCGCCGCATCGCTTTGGCGCGCCGCACCGGCGCCTGAGACCCGCCTCGACAAAGGCCTCCGCCTCTTCCCGTGAGAGAAAATCTTAACGCAAGTTGCGGGCGGATCGGCCGATTTCGCTCGAAGGTGACTCGGGCGGGCCAAAGCCCAAACAGATCGCGGCCCATGCAGCAAGCCAGAACCGATGCGGAACGCGAAACGTCATTGAGGCAATGCGGGAGGCCGGGCGCGCCACGCCTTTTGGCAGTCCCCGCGTTCGGGGTAGACGATACAAGGGCCTGCGGTGATCCACCCGCATTGAAGGGGCTGGAGCGCTTTGACACCTCAGGACGCCTTTAATTCGGGCTAGGCCTGGATTGACTAGATTTTGAGCCATTCGGATTGAGTTGCGGCGCCACTTGCCCATAATTGAGTCCAGCCACGAGAGCGACGCCACCCACGACATTGCCGAGCAAAGTGGGCAGAAAAAAGCGATATGCGTAATCAAACCAAGATGCTTCCCCAATAGCGACGGCGTAAAAGGCGTCGACAGATCCTGCGATGAGATGAGAAAATCTCCCGATCGCCACAACATAGGTGATGGCGATGATGATCAAGGGCCGCGCCGATCCGACAGCGGGGAGAATCCAGACCATTAATCCGATAAGCCAGCCGGCGAAAATTGCTCTGACAAAGGTCGGTCCAAAGCCGCCATGAAAGATGCGAACGCTTATTTCAGCAAGAGCGTGCTGTTGATTGGGTTCGAAAGGCGAGGCCGTCGCCAGGACCCAGGCAATAGCCCCGGTCGCCAAGATATTGGCGAGCAAAACGAAAGACCAGAGCCTTACGACCTTCGCAAATGTTCCTCGATCTCGATTATGAAGAAGCGGAAGTATCGGCGTGGAGTGCTCCCCGTTTCACCCGACACGCTGGCTGTCCGGCGTCAGCGCCCATGAGACAAATCGGGGTATTTTCTGAAGGGAGATTTCTGGTTCATCTTAGCCCATTCAGGAGCGCAGATGAGACAGAAATCCGTGCCGGCGAAAGCCCCGGCAGAACAGCTTGTGAAAGATATTCG
>NZ_FOSN01000069.1 GCF_900114285.1 Methylocapsa palsarum
TGACCTTGCCCCCTCGAACGCCCTAGTTTTGAACTGGAGTTCAAGACGGGGAGATTGAGATGAAGAAGAGCCGCTTTTCGGAAGAGCAGATTATTGGGGTTTTGAAGGAGCATCAGGCCGGGATCGCCGTGGCGGAGATTTGTCGCAAGCACGGGATCAGCGACGCGACATTTTATACGTGGCGTTCGAAATACGGCGGCCTGGAAGTCTCCGAGGCCAAACGGTTGAAATCTCTTGAAGAGGAAAACCGCAAGCTCAAGAAGCTGCTCGCCGAGTCGATGCTCGATGTCGCAACGCTTCGCGAAGCGCTCGGAAAAAACTTCTGACGCCTGGCGCACGGAGGAAAGTCGTGAGCTGGGCGATTGAGGAAAAGGGCTATTCACAGCGGCATGCTTGCGACCTCGTCGGCATTGCGCCGAAGACGTATCGCTATGCGTCGTCGCGGCCTGACGATGCGGCTCTGCGGGAACGGCTGAAGACGCTTGCCAATGAGCGCCGGCGGTTCGGCTATCGGCGGCTGCATATTCTTCTCAAGCGCGCCGGGGTCGCCGTCAATCACAAGAAGCTGTTCCGGCTCTACCGGGAGGAGCGGCTGACGGTGAGGCGACGTGGCGGCCGTAAGCGGGCGCTCGGCACGCGAGCGCCGATGATGCTGCCGCAGGGGCGCAATCAGCGATGGAGCCTCGACTTCGTGTCGGATACGCTCAGCGATGGGCGCCGCTTCCGCGTGCTGGTCGTTGTGGACGATTTTACTCGGGAATGTTTGGCGCTTGTCGTGGACACGTCGATCGGCGGCCATCGTGTCGCACGGGAACTCGACGCCCTCATCTCCTGGCGCGGCAAGCCGCTCATGATTGTCAGCGACAACGGAACGGAACTGACTTCGCACGCAATCTTGCGCTGGCAGGAGGACAATGGCGTCGAGTGGCATTACATTGCGCCGGGCAAGCCAATGCAGAACGCCTTCGTCGAGAGCCTGAACGGGCGTTTTCGGGACGAATGCCTCAACGAATGCCTGTTCCGGAGCCTGCCAGCCGCCAGGCTTGTCATCGAAGTCTGGCGCGTCGACTACAATGCCAACCGCCCACATACCAGTCTCGGCGGGCTCACGCCCGCCGAGTTCGCCGACAGGGTTCAAAAGGATCAGACAGAGAACAGAGTCTGGTTATGAACGAGGGCATTCAAGGGGCAAGGTCA
>NZ_FOSN01000006.1:0-177500 GCF_900114285.1 Methylocapsa palsarum
CAGAAGCCCAGCGAATGGATCAAGGCGCAGCCGGCCTTCGTCGGCGAACAGGGCAAGACGGTGTTGGACCCCGACTTCGACATCGACGACGGCGGCGTCCCGCACGAAAAGGCGCAGCTGCCCAAGCGGTAATGCTTTGGCCTTTCAACGCCGAGCCCTGATGGCCTCTTAGGGTGCTCTGCCGCCGGCCGGTTCGGCCCCCGCTATGACGGGTTTCAGGACGAGTTGATTGGCGTTTGAACGACATGTCGGGTCGTTAGCTGCCATCGCCAAGTGATCTGGGAACGACAGCTAAGCTGCTTCGGGCTCTCCGAACCAGTCGTTCCGTTTCCGGCCCAGAGGCGACCCATCCCTCACCCGGCCCCCAGCAACCGGATCGCCTCGGCGCGCTCGAAAATGTTGAGCAATAGGCGCAGCGCTTCTCCGCGTGGACCAGAAAGCTTCGAATTGTCCTCCACCACCTTCAGGGCCTCGCGCCGCGCGAGGGCGAGCAGAGCCGCATGCGCGGGCAACTCGGCCAGCTTGAAGCCGGGCAGGCCCGATTGCCGGGCGCCCAGCACCTCGCCTTCGCCGCGAAGGCGCAGATCCTCTTCGGCGATGCGGAACCCGTCCTCGGTTTCGCGCATGATGGCGATGCGCGCTTTTGCGGTTTCGCCGAGCGGCCCCTTGTACAAAAGCACGCACGACGATTTCGCCTCGCCGCGGCCGACGCGTCCGCGCAATTGATGCAATTGCGCGAGGCCGAACCGCTCGGAATGTTCGATCACCATGATCGAGGCTTGCGGAACATCGACGCCGACCTCGATCACAGTGGTCGCCACCAGAATCTGCGTCGTCCCCGCGGCGAAGGCGGCCATGGCGGAATCCTTTTCAGCGCCTTTCATCTTGCCGTGGACGAGGCCGACCTTGTCGCCGAAGATGTCCCGCAGATGGATGTAACGCTCCTGCGCCGCCGCGACGTCGAGCGTCTCGCTTTCCTCGACGAGGGGGCAGACCCAGAAGGCGCGCGCGCCGGCGGCGATCGCCGGGCGCAGCCGTTCGACGAGTTCGCCGATCCGCTCGACCGGTAGCGCCCGCGTCTCGATCGGGCGCCGCCCGGCCGGTTTTTCCCGCAAGGTGGAGACGTCCATGTCGCCGAAATAGGTCAGCACCAGCGTGCGCGGGATCGGCGTCGCGGTCATGACGAGAATATCTGCGGGTTGTCCGCCCGAGGTCTGGCCCTTGTCGCCGAGGGCGAGGCGCTGGTGGACGCCGAACCGGTGCTGCTCGTCGACGATGGCGAGGCCGAGATCCGCAAAGGCGACGCTCTCCTGAAACAGGGCGTGAGTCCCGACGGCGATGTTGAGGGAGCCGTCCTTAAGCCCATCCACAACCTTGGCGCGGGCGGCGCCTTTCTCGCGTCCGGTCAGCAGCGCGAGGGTCAGGCCCGATCCCCGCGCAAAGGCGTTGAGCGCGGAAAAATGCTGACGCGCCAGAATTTCGGTCGGCGCCATCAGCGCGGCCTGGCGTCCGGCCTCGACAACGCTCGCCATGGCGAGAAGCGCGACCAGCGTCTTGCCCGAGCCGACATCGCCCTGCAACAGCCGCAGCATCCGGTTGGGGCTGGCGAGATCCGCGCGGATCTCCACAAGCGCCTGTTGCTGCGAGGCGGTCAGCGAGAAGGGGAGGGCGGCGGCGATCCTCTCCGAAATGCGTCCGTCCCCCCGCGACGGGCTGCCCTTCGAGCGCGTCATCTGCGCCCGCGTCAGCGCCAGGGCGAGCTGGTTGGCGAAGAGTTCGTCGAGCGCCAGCCGCTGACGCGCCGGGTCGTCGGGCGAGGTCGCTTCAGGGGTTTCGGGCCGATGCGCCGCGTTTAGCGCCTGCGCGAACGAGGGAAGACTTTTGAAGCCGAGGACGCCCTGGTCATGCCATTCCGGCAAGTCTGGAAGCCGGGCGAGGGCGCCGCCGGCCGCCTTGACGAGAACCTTCGGAAACAGCCCCTCCGTGAGGGCGTAGACCGGCTCGACGGGATCCATCCGGGCGAACCCTTCCGCGTCGAGCACGCGGTCGGGGTGAACCATCTGCCGGTGGCCGTCCCAGAGTTCGAGCTTTCCGGAAATCCATCGCTTCGCGCCAATGGGCAGGCTTTTTTCGATCCATTGATGATTGGCGAGGAAAAAGACCAGCTGGACGTCGCCGGTGTCGTCCTCGACGAGCACCCGGTACGGCCCCTTGGAGCGCGGCCCCGGCGCGCGATGATCCACGACCGTGACCTCCAGCGTCACGACACTCCCGATCGGGGCGTCGGCGATTTTCGGGCGGTTGCGCCGGTCGATGGTCGCGGTAGGAAGGTGGAACAGGACATCGAGGATTCGGGCGCCGTCCGGCGCGCCGAACAGCCGGTCGAGCAGCTTCCCCGTCTTGGGTCCGACGCCGGGCAGGCTGGCCGCCGGCGCGAAAAGAGGATTGAGGAGAGAGGGCCGCATGATGTCTTATCGCCGCCTGCCGCCAGGGAGGCAATGGTCGCCGCGCATCGGACAATGCTCCCCGTCCAGTCTGTAGTATGCGCGCCGGCCCCTACGCGGCCGGTCTGGACAGCGCCTGCAAATGGCCGGACCGCGATCGCCGAACTTTTTGGGCGGGGACGGACAGATGCAGGCTGATGACCAGGCCACATTCAAGACTTCGGCGACTCAAGACTTCGGCGCGTGGCGCGGCGGCGCGCCGCTGCTTGATGAAGCGTTGCGAGTCGAGATCAGCCATCTCACTGAACTGACGCTTCCGCATCTTAAGGCCTTCGATCTCGATCTCGATCCCGAGCTCGGCCTCGCCTGCCTCACAGCCGACGGCGACGCCTTCGCTGTTTACCTCAACGGGCGCCTCACTCGGTCCTGGCGTAAAGAGGGCCACTGGAAACCCGCGAAAATCAAATGGTTCGGTCGCGCGGAGGTCGTGATCTATCCAGACCTGTCTATCATCTCGGCGGATAGTTGGCGGGAACTGGAGCAGACTTGGCCTTACGTGTTTACCCTGTCCGACAGCTACATGTTCATCGGTTATGACGAGGAGGCCATTCAGAGAGCTTTGATTAACGATCCTGAGCGGCATCTTGTGTCAATCCGAACTCGCGACGGCGGTTTCGAATTCGGCTTTGAAGAAATTTTTCTGGAAGACCGCGACGCCGAGTTCGACGAGCCGCAAGCTGCCTACAGCTTTGGCGATTGCTTCGCCTTCATCATTTATTCGAGTGATAGACTGTGGTTGCTGGATACCAAGACCAGGACTTACCGAAGCATTGCGGCGCCGTTCAGCCTCGCGTCGATCCATGTTATGAGCGGCGACGACAAAAAGACCTATGCGAACTTCGACAATCGGCCGCATGTTCAAGGTCATCCTGACTTGCCACCGTTCGAACTCGCGGTGTTCGATCTCGTCGCCCGGACGGCGAAGAAGCGCACCTTCGCGCCGGTCGCGGCGGCGCTCGTCTTGGCGGGGTTCGATCCGGCCATGGTCACGCTGCAGCCGAATGCGAAAGGCCGCATCATCGTCAGCGACGACCAAAAGGCCGCGCTGCTCGAATTTTGCGATGGCGATTAGCTGGCGAGGACCGCCCTGGCCGATTTTTCCGCTCATCCCGCCTCGCCGGAAAAGGCTGACAGGCGCGCGTTCAAAGTCTATACGGCGTCAACGTGAGGTCCCTGTCCTGGGGCCGATAGGCCAGAAGCCGGAGAACTCCATGTCGGCCCCCTCGCAGGTGCTCACTGACCTCGACGCACGGCGCCGGCGCGTCAAATTCCGCTCATGGCATCGCGGCATGCTGGAAACCGATCTCCTCCTCGGCCGTTTCGCCGACGCCGAGATCGAAAAGCTGAGCGAAAGCGAGCTTGACGATTTCGAAGCGCTTCTCGAAGCCCTGGACAGGGATGTCTTCGCCTGGATGACAGGGGAGACGCCAATTCCTCAGGTTTATGATACGCTGCTGTTTCGCAAGATCGTCGCCTTCCACGCCAAAGCGGATCCGTCAAGGCTGTGACATTTCCGATGCGGCTTTGCCGTTCCTATGCCTCGCAAGAGGCCCAACGCCTGAATTGACGCCCTCAACTTGACTGATCTCAAACGCGCGATCGCCGAACTCAACAAGGGCGGCTCGCTGACGCTCTCCTCCGTGACCGACGGCTTCGACGCGTTCCTCGTCGCGGAGATCTCGCGCGCGCTCGCCCGCGCGGCCGAGGACCGGGCCGTGGTGCTCGTTCACGTCGCCCGCGACAGTCAGCGCGCCCGCGCCTTTGGCGAAGCTCTCGCCTTTGCGGACCGGGACATCGAGATCCTGGAATTTCCGTCCTGGGACTGCCAGCCCTACGACCGGGTCTCCCCGAACGCCGCCGTTTCGGCGCGGCGGATGACCGTCCTCTCGCGCCTTGCCCGCTCGCGCTCGGCCTCCGAGCGGCCGCGGATTCTCTCGACGACGGTCAACGCGCTGGTGCAGCGGGTCGCGCCCTTGCAGAAGATCGCGGGCGACAGCTTTTCCGCCGCGCCCGGCAATGTCGTCGACATGGACGGGCTGGTTCAATGGCTCGAGACCAATGGATTCGCCCGCGCCTCGACGGTCCGCGACGCCGGCGAATATGCGGTCCGCGGCGGCATCCTCGATCTCTTCGCGCCCGGCATGGCCCAGCCGGTCCGGCTTGATTTCTTTGGCGACGCGCTCGAATCGATCCGCGCCTTCGATCCCGAAACCCAGCGCACCACCGGCCAGTTGCGCGGCCTCGACCTGGTGCCGATGAGCGAAGCCCAGCTGACCAGCGACTCGATGCGCCGGTTCCGGCAAGCCTACGTGACCTTGTTCGGGGCGCAGACGCGAGGAGATAGCCTCTACGAGGCCGTGAGCGAAGGACGCCGCCATGCGGGCGTCGAACATTGGCTGCCGCTGTTCTACGACAGGCTCGACACCTTGTTCGACTACGCCGGCCGGGCGCCGCTGATTTTCGATCCGCTCGCCGAGGACGCCGCGGGCGAGCGGATCGCGCAGATCGCGGATTACTACGACGCGCGCAAAACCGCGCATGATTCCGATCCTAATTCCTCGACCTACAAGCCGCTTCCGCCTGACCGGCTGTATCTTTCGGCCGCTGAATGGAGTCAGCGCGTCGGCGGATCGAGCGTCGTGCGGATGACGCCTTTTTCCCCCGCGCCGGGTGGTCGCGGCCTCATCGTCGATTGCGGCTCGAAGCCGGGCCGATCTTTCGCCGCCGAGCGCGCCGACCCCGGCGCCAATGTGTTCAACGCCGCCGTGGATCACGCGCAGACGCTTCAGGCGAGCCAGCGCCGCGTCATCCTCGCCGGCTGGTCGGACGGCTCGCGCGAGCGGCTGGCCCATGTTCTCGCCGAGCACGGGCTCGCCAACACGGCGCCGGTGTCGTCTCTTGAGCAGGCGCTGGCGCTGCCGCAATCGAGCGTCGGCGTCGCCGTCATCGGCCTCGAACAGGGGTTCGAGACGGACAGTCTTGCGCTCATCTGCGAGCAGGACATTCTGGGCGACCGGCTGCTGCGCGGGCGCAAGAAAGCCCGCCGCGCCGACGATTTTCTGCGCGAAGTCGGCTCTCTCAACGCGGGCGACATCGTCGTCCATGTCGATCACGGGATCGGCCGGTTCATCGGCCTGCAGGCGATCGAGGCGGCGGGCGCGCCGCATGATTGCCTCGAACTTCATTACGCCGACGGCGACAAATTGTTTCTGCCGGTGGAAAATCTGGAGCTTCTCTCGCGCTACGGCTCGGAGGACACCGAGGTCCAGCTCGACAAGCTTGGCGGCGGTGGCTGGCAGAAGCGCAAGGCGCGGATGCGCAAGCGCATTCTCGAAATGGCGGCCGGCCTTATCAAGATCGCCGCCGCGCGCCAGACGAGGGCCGCGCCGAAGCTCCTTCCGCCCGAGGGCATTTACGCCGAATTCTGCGCCGGTTTTCCCTACGACGAGACCGAGGACCAGCAGGCGACGATCGACGCCGTTCTCGACGACATGGCGTCGGGGCGCCCGATGGACCGCCTCGTTTGCGGCGACGTCGGTTTCGGCAAGACGGAGGTCGCGTTGCGAGCGGCGTTCGCGGCGGCGATCGAGGGCCGGCAGGTCGCGGTGATCGTCCCGACCACGCTTCTCGCCCGGCAGCACTACAAGAACTTCGCCAGCCGCTTCGCCCATCTGCCGGTCAAGGTCGCGCAAATGTCGCGGATGGTGAGCGCGGCCGAACTCAAGGCGGCGAAGGCAGGCGCGGCGTCGGGGGACGTGGACATCATCGTCGGCACCCACGCGGTGCTCGGCAAGGGCGTCGATTTCAAGGATCTCGCGCTCGTCATCATCGACGAGGAGCAGCATTTCGGCGTCAAACACAAGGAGCGCCTCAAGGAATTGCGCGCCGAGGTCCATATCCTCACATTGTCGGCGACGCCCATTCCCCGCACGTTACAGCTCGCCCTGACCGGCGTGCGCGAACTCTCGATCATCGCGACGCCGCCGGTCGACCGGCTCGCCGTCCGTACGTTCATCTCGCCGTTCGACGAGGTGCTGGTCCGCGAAGCCCTGTTGCGGGAGCGCTACCGCGGCGGACAGAGCTTCTATGTCTGCCCCCGCATCGAGGATATCGACGACGCGACGGCTTTCCTGCGCCAGCACGCGCCGGAAGTGAAATTCATCGTGGCGCACGGCCAGATGGCGGCGACCGAACTCGAGGACAAGATGTCGGCCTTCTACGATGGCCAATATGACGTCCTGGTCTCGACGGCGATTGTCGAGTCGGGCCTCGACATTCCAACCGCCAACACCTTGATCGTCCATCGCGCCGACATGTTCGGCCTCGCTCAGCTTTACCAGTTGCGCGGCCGCGTCGGGCGCTCGAAAACGCGCGCCTACGCCCTGTTCACGGTGCCCGCCAACCGCGCGATGACGCCGCAGGCGGAGCGCCGCCTCAAGGTGCTGAATTCGCTCGACACGCTCGGCGCGGGATTTCAGCTCGCGAGCCATGATCTCGACATCCGCGGCGCGGGCAACCTCCTTGGCGATGAACAATCAGGCCACATCAAGGAGGTCGGATACGAACTCTACCAGCAGATGCTGCAGGAAGCGATCGAGGCTCTGAAGTCGGGCGCAGACGAACCCGTCGAGGATGTGTGGTCGCCCCAGATCACGCTCGGCGCTCCGGTCACGATTCCCGAGGCCTATGTCGCGGACCTTTCGTTGCGGCTCGGCCTCTACCGCCGCCTCTCAACTCTTGAATCGGACGAGGAGATCGAGAGTTTCGCCGCCGAGATGATCGACCGTTTCGGTCCGCTGCCCGACGAGGTCGAGCAATTGATGAAGCTCGTGTCGATCAAGGCGCTCTGCCGGCAGGCGAACGTCGAAAAGGTCGACGCGGGCCCCAAGGGCGTCATCATCTCGTTCCGCGACAATTCCTTCGCCAATCCGCCGGGACTGGTGCGTTTCGTCGCCCAGCAGGGCTCTGACGCCAAGGTGCGGCAGGACATGAAGATCGTGTTCATGCGGGACTTCGAGGCGACGGAGGAACGCTTGGAAGGCACGCGCGCGATCATGCGCGCGCTCGCCGCCATCGCGCTGAAAAAGGCGGCCTGAGAAAGCCCGGCGGCGTCTCTTGGCGGCGGCTCTTACTTGCCATCGTCTGGCGCATGACCGCCTGCTGTGGCCTCGCCTCCCTGTAACTATGATTGAACCGGCCTTAGAATGCGCCTTCTTGTTGATGGAGGCGAACCCATGAAACTCGGCGATGGTCCGGCCGGCCCGGGCGAGGGGCCGCATGTCCCGCTCATGTGTCTGATAAAGGATGGGCTGCTGTTCGGCCACGGCGTTCTGCTGGCGAAAATGGATGAAGACGGCCTGTGCATCGAGGACGACCGCATTCTGAGGCTGCTCGCAATCGCCCAGGGCCGAAGTTCCGCAATCCGCGATTAAAGCCATGGGCCGCGCGTCACAACATTGGCGCTCCGGCGACAAGGCTCTCGCCGCTATCCATCTCGCGCAGATCGGCCTGCGCAAGATCGATGAGGAGGACGGCGAGCGGCTCGCGCTGGCGGCGGCGCTGCTCGATGCAGGCATGAGCGCGAAGGATTTGGCGCACGAGCTTCGGCTGAAAATCCAGCTCCGGGTAAGGAAATGGAGCGACAATCAGCCGCGCGTTCCGGCCGGAAGCGGGCGGGAAAGCGGGCGATGGACGTCGGGGGATGCGGCGGGAGGAGCAATGAAGCGCCGCTGGTTGAGGGGAGATCGGCGGGAGGTGTTGAAAGTATTGTGTATGACCTGCCGGAGGATGCCGTAGTGGTCGCCAAGCCCGACGGCTCACAAGTAGTCGATTATGACTCGCCAACTGGAAATCTGATGGCTCCGCCGCGAGCGAATTTTCGAGAGGTGTATGCGGCAGGAATGCGAGCAACCAACCCTTTTCAGATCAATGCCGCGGTTGGCCATTGGGGAGAGTTCGATTTCCAACGGGACGGCGCAAGCGGAACTTACTATCCGGTCTATAAACACGCAAGCAACTACGCCGTCGGTGTATTCATGGCGGGTGCGGGTTATTCGCGCCAAGACGCCATTGACATTTCTTAAAATTTTGCGTGGGCGTTTTCGAGCAACTATGCGACCGATAAATTTGAAAGAAAATACTGGACGTCGCACGGCTGGGATGATGCCCATTTCGGAGTCTGGAAGTGATTACTATCTTATGTTCGCCAATCGGCTTTGCTGTAAGTTCGCCACTGCTCGTTTACCTGACCTATAGCATATGGAGAGATGGGTTGCGCTGGGTCCCTGCGACGCTGCGGAGTATGAAATGGGTTGCGATCACTGTTATGTTAGCGGTATTTCTGAACTTGGCGATATTTGCCGGACAGTTTCTTTATGTTGTCGGAAATCCATGTGACGATATGAAAAGCTCTCCTGGCGCCGTCAATCAACGAGGCGATATAGCGGAGGCTCGAGTTCAGGCGTGCACTTTGATTGGCACAGTGGAAAACTATTATGTAACTCTACAGATCCATATTTATCCGCGTCTCTATCCTAAAAAAATACTGGTCGGCTATTCCCCGGTCGGCGACCACGATCCCATCCTGCGCTGGATCGATGACAACACACTTAGCGTGGATCTCGGCAAGGTTTCGTGGATCTCGTCGCGCCCCGACAGGGTGGGAAACATCCGCATCCTCTACCGCAACGTCATGGCCGATTAGGCCGCATTAGGATTGCGCGGACTAGGCTGGGACGACGCCCGCGCCGGTGTTGGAAAACGAAATGAAACGTATCTGGATTGTCCTCCTTGCACTCCTGTTCCTTGCGTTTTGTGCATTCCTGTGGCTCTTGCCGGCTTTCCTCTTAGGATTCATGTGGGGCGCTTCGGAGCCGGGATGCGACGAGGGACCCGTGACGGACCGGAGCTCCACCAATGGGCGGGGCGATGTTGTTGAAGAATATACGAATATCTGTGGGAGTATTGGGTCAATTATCGATTACTCGATCGTGCTGCAGCTTAAGGGCGACGAGAAAATGACGACGCTGGCTACACATGAATGGCTCCTCTACGACTACCCACAGTTTACCTGGATCAATGACGATGAGCTCAATATCGCTCTCGGCAATGTCGCATGGGTCTCCCATAAGGTAGAGAAAGTCGGCTCCATTCGCATCACCTATTCCTACACGAAAACGGGCTGGTGGTAGACCATCCATTTAGCATGCGTCTTTTTCATATTTTACAGCCAATCTCCGCGATGCGCGTCGTCCCCTGCATCATAGCAATGATCGTCTTTGGCGCGACGCTGGCGGCCCTACCGCTTGCTATTCGTCACCTATTTCCAGACGAGTACGACGAAGCAATGGCGCAGGATCGACGCGCCGCCAATTCGCGCGGCGACACAGTCGCAGAATATGACAGATCTTGCGGCTTCGGTGTATTTGACCAATCCATCGTTTTACAGCTTGCGGGTGCTGAAAAGCTGACGACATTGGCGAAATTCCAAAACCTACACTACGCCTATCCGAAGTTTCATTGGATTAACGACAACAACCTTAATGTTGAGCTTGGGAGCGTCCGTGGTCTTTCCTCTCTGCGCGGTAAGGCAGGCAACATTCGTATAAGCTATACTTACACGATGGCGGATAAGGTCCAATAACGATTGACGTCGCTCCACTCCTGCGGCGACCGGAAGGGGCGCTGCGGACAAAGGTAATCAAATTTACCTCTTAGGGGATCGACATGGCAGTCGGTTAATTCGGAACTTTCGACTACCAACGGGACCTCGCAACACAAACCTTTTTACACCCCTACAAACACGCCGCCAATTATAGCGTCGGCGTGTTCATGGCGGGAGCGGGTTATTCCCGAGCAACCACGATTTTCATTTCGAACGCGTTTGCGGGGCATTATTCCTCGAATTATGTGCAGGATCTGCACGAACGCCCCTATTGGACGGGCCGGGGCTGGGATGATGCTCACACCGGAGCTTGGAAATGATTAATGGTCTGGGACCGCGATTGCGAAGCGTGCTAAAAGGGCTCGGCGTCTTTATCGGCGGCGCGGCGCTCGCCGCTAGCATTTACGTCGGCGCGGTCGCGCTCTTTCTGTACCACGAGTGCGACGAATTCGACGAGACGCCACATGTCGCCAACTCCCGCGGCGATGTGGTATGGGGACATCTCAGAGCCTGCAAAGTCCTGATAGAGACGGATGATTCTTTCGTCGTTATGCGAATGAAGAATCAGTGGTCCTTCTTTCCCGAGAAAACCCTGATCGGCTACGAACCTCGTTATGATGGAAAGCTGGTCTTGCGCTGGATCGACGACAAGACGCTGAGCGTCGATCTCGGCAATGTCTTTTGGGTCTCCTCTTCACGGATCGACAAGGTCAAGGACATCGACATCGTCTATCGCTACACATTGTTTCCCACGGTGCAAGGCCAGTGACGCCACGCGGGCGTTTCCACTCGCCGTCGTCAAGGGGGAGACACTGGATCAAGACTGGCTGGGACGACGCCCGCGCCGGTGATTGGAAAACGAAATGAAACGTATCTGGATTGTCCTCCTGGCCGTCCTATTCCTTGCGTTTTGTGACATTCCTGTGGCTTTTGCCGGCTTTCCTCTTAGGCTTCATGTGGGGCGCTTCGGAGCCGACCGGGTGCGACGAGGGACCCGGGACGGAGCAGAGCTCCACCAATGGGCGGGGCGATGTCGTTGAAGAATATATGAAAGCCTGCACGGGTTTTGGGACAATTATCGATTACTCGATCGTGCTGCAGCTTAAGGGCGACGAGAAAATGATGACGCTGGCTACACACGAATGGCTCCGCTACGACTACCCACAGTTTACCTGGATCAATGACGATGAGCTCAATATCGCTCTCGGCAATGTCGCATGGGTCTCCCATAAGGTAGAGAAAGTCGGCTCCATTCGCATCACCTATTCCTACACGAAAACGGGCTGGTGGTAGCGCCGTCTTCAGGATCGAGAAGGGAGAGAACGAGTCCGGGACGACGCCCGCATGGAAGTGAGCAATAGCCGCGAATCATCTATTTGGAGTTATATTCAACTTCTGCCGTAAATGCTCAGCTCGAGTTCTTTCGCGAGATCGTCCGCACCCCATGCCGGAAAGTGAGCGGGATCTTTCGTCGGCGCGATCCAAGATGCCGTCGTTTCGCGGATGACCGCTGGCGAAAAGCGAATCTCCTTAAACTTAGCCGGCCGGTGACGCTAAAGTTCCGCTCATTGCCAAAGTTCCTGGCCAAAGCGTCTGGCCAAAGCGCCTTGGCGAAGCTGCCGACAGGCCCCTAAACATTGGAGCCGATCTGCGCTATATAGGAGGAAACACGCCCCGGAGACGTCGATGTCGAACACCAAATTTGCGGTTTTGTCCCTGACCGAAGCCGCCGCCGAGCGCGCCCGCCAGCTGATCGCGGACGCCGGCCGGCCGATCGCCGGGATCAAGGTCGGGATCAAGAACGGCGGCTGCGCCGGGATGACCTATACGCTGGATCTTGCCGATGAGGTCGCGGCCGGCGATGAAATCGTCGAGGATCAGGGCGTGAAAATCCTCATCGCGCCGAAGGATCTGATGTTCCTGCTCGGGACCAAACTGGACTTCGAGACGACCAAGTTCGCCTCGACATTCTCGTTCAGCAATCCGAACCAGATCTCGGCATGCGGCTGCGGCGAGTCGGTCGCGATCACCCCGGCGACCGAACGGGTTTAGCTCCCGCGCAGGTTGGGGCGCCTGCCCCTGATGCGACTCGCCCGGCTTCCGGAGGATAAAACCTGAGCGAGAGCCCGGAGCTGCTGAGCAAGATCGACAGCCTTGTCGCCATGGTGGCCTCCGAGGGCGATGCGCAGACGGCGTCCTGGAGCGACTGGCCCCTTCGCGCGGACTTCGCGGAGAGCGCCGCCAATCTCGCGCATTACCTCGCGTTGCGCCGCCGCGATCTTCGCCCCCTTCAACCTCGCCTGACGGCGCTCGGACTTTCGTCGCTTGGCCGATGTGAAGCCCATGTTCTGCCGGCGTTGCGTGCGGTCGGCGCGGCTCTCGCAGCCTTGGATGGCGACCATGGCCGCCCGCGGCCTGGGTTCGAAGAATTCTTCGCTGGGGAGAAAGCGCTGGCCGCGCGCTCGGAAGCCATCTTCGGAAACCGCTCGCGCGGGCGCGCCGCCGCGCTGCTCGTCACCTGTCCGTCGGAGGCGGCAGACGAGCCCAAATTCATGCTCCAGCTTGCGGAGCGCGGCGTCGAGGCCGTGCGCATCAATTGCGCGCATGACGACGCCGACGCCTGGGGGCGGATGATCGGGCATGTGCGCGCGGCCGAATCCACGACGGGACGGCGCATGAAAGTCCTGATGGATCTCGCCGGGCCGAAAATCCGCACGGGCGCGGTGAGCGCCAGGAAAGGCGAGCAGCGCATTTTTACGGGCGATATTCTGGCGATCACGGCGCCCGGCAAGCTCGGCAAGCTGAAACATTCGGAAGCGCGTTTTGGCGTTGAATGCACGCTTCCCGAAGCAATCCGGCATGCCGAGGCGGGACGCCAGATCTTCATCGACGACGGCAAATTGTCCGCTGTGGCGCTCCGCGTCGAGGATTGGGGCCTGCTCGCCCGCGTCACGATGGCTCCGGAAAAAGGCATGAAGCTCAAGCCGGAGAAGGGCCTGAACTTCCCCGGCGTCGATCTCGGCGTCGCGGCGATGACGGAAAAGGATCATGCGGACCTCGATTTCGTCGCCCAGAACGCCGACGGAATTTCGTTTTCTTTCGTTCATTGCGCCGAAGACGTCGCGATGCTCCAGGACGCGCTGGCGCAAAGGCGGCCGAAGGATTGGCGAACGCTCTCGCTGATCCTCAAGATCGAGACGCGGCAGGCGGTCGATAATCTGCCCGAGATCGTCGTGCGCGCGGCGGGGCGTCAGCCGGCGGCGATCATGATCGCGCGCGGCGATCTCGCGCTCGAAATCGGCTTCGCGCGCACGGCCGAGATGCAGGAGGAGATCCTGTGGATCGGCGAGGCGGCGCATCTGCCGGTGATCTGGGCGACGCAGGTGCTGGAGCATCTGGTGCGGGAAGGCGCGCCGGTGCGGGGCGAGATGACCGACGCGGCGATGGCCGCGCGCGCCGAATGTGTGATGCTGAACAAGGGCCCCTACCTGCTGGAGGCCATCGACACGCTGGATTCTCTGCTGATGCGCATGGGCGAGCATCAACACAAGAAAACGCCGCAGCTCCGGCGGCTGATGAGTTGGTAGGTTAGCTACGTGTCCTCGCCGCGATGAGTTCGGCGCGCGCGAGCAGCCGCTGCGCCTTGACGAGATGCGGCCGGTCGAGCATTCGTCCGTCCAAAGCGACGACCCCGACGCCGGGATCGGCGGCGAAGGCCTCGACGATCGAGCGAGCTTTGGCGATCTCCTCGGGGGATGGCGTGAACGCCGCATTGATGATGGCGACTTGAACCGGATGGATCGCCATCTTGGCGGAAAATCCGTCGCGACGCGCGGTTTCGGTTTCCGCGCGAAGCCCGTCGCTGTCGCGAAAGTCAGGGGAGATGGCGTCGATCGCCGCGACGCCCGCGGCGCTCGCCGCCAGCAAGGTCAGGGTGCGGGCGAGCGCATAGGGCGCGGCGTAGGCTCCATCTGATTGGCAGTAGGTTTGCGCGCCAAGACAGGCCGACAAATCCTCCGCGCCCCAGGCGAGGCCAGATAGTCTTGGGCTCGCCCCCGCGTAGGTCGCGAGCGCAAACATCGACGCCGCCGTCTCGGTGACGATCGGGATGATCTTCGTCGAACCGTCGGCGAGATCGTGTTCGGCCTCCTTGACCGCGAGCATGGCGCCGAGATGCTGAACATCGGCGCCGCCCCCGCATTTGGGCAGCATCAGACCGTCTGGCGCCGCGCTCATGATGGCGTCGAGATCCGCCTCGATCAGTCCGGAATCGAGGCCGTTGACGCGCACATAAAGGAGCGGGCGAGAGGGAACGCGCCCGGCTTCAACGAGGAACGCCAGCGCGACCGCGCGCGCTTTTGCCTTGGCCGCGGGCGCAACCGAATCCTCAAGATCGACGATGACGCAATCGGCTCCGAGCTCCAGGCTTTTCGCCAGCTTTTTCTCGCTGTCGGCGGGGACGAAGAGGAGCGAGCGCATAGATCAGGGCCGCGCGGCTGAAACAGCATTCATAACGCCTGCTCCATTCTGGAATGCGCCTTGGTGTCGCGCATGAAAACATAACAGATCAGCGACACGAAAATGCACGCGGTCGCATACCAGTAGAAGCCCGATTCGACTCCGCTGTTCTTGAAGGCAAGCGCTACATAATCGACGGACCCGCCAAACAGGGCGACGGTCAGCGCGTAGGGCGCGCCGACGCCAATGGCGCGGATGGCGGTCGGGAAAAGCTCGGCCTTGATGATGGCCGCGATCGAGGTGTATCCGCTGACGATCGCCCATGCCGCGCAGATCAGCAGGAAAGCGGTGAGCGGACTTTTCGTCGCCTGCAGCGCCGTGAGCAGGGGATAGGTGCCAAGCACGCCGAAAATCCCGAATCCGATGAGCAGCGGTTTGCGGCCGATCCTGTCGGAGAGCGCGCCATAGAGCGGCTGGAGAATCACGGCGAAGAGGAGCGAGCCGCTCGTGATCAGCGTCGTTTCGTCGTCGCTCAATCCGACCGACAGGCGCAAGAATTTCTGCATATAGGTTGTGTAGGTGTAGAATGCGGAAGTGCCTCCAATGGTGAGGCCGACGACAAGAAGCGCCGAACGCCAGTTGCGCCCCAGAATTCGCCACACGCTTTCGCTCCGGGCGCGTTTTTGCGCCTCCAGAAAAAGCTGCGATTCGGGCATGTCGCGGCGCAGATAATAGGCCGCGATTGAAAGCAGCGCGCCGATGAGGAACGGAATCCTCCAGCCCCAGGCCTTCAGCTGTTCGGGCGTCAGCAACAGTTTTTGCAGGATCAGCAGGACGAGGACGGCGCAGAGCTGGCCGCCGATCAGCGTCGTGTACCAGACGCCCGAATAAAATCCCCGCCGGTCCGGATGCGCGACCTCGCTCAGATAGGTCGCGCCCGAGCCGTATTCGCCGCCCTGGCTGAGACTCTGCAACAGCCGGGCGATGGCCAGAATGACAGGCGCCGCGACGCCGATACTGGCGTAGGCCGGGGTCACGGCGATGAGCAGAGAACCGAAGCTCATCAGCAGCACGGAGGCGGTCAGCGCATTGCGGCGTCCGCGACGGTCGGCGAAATAACCGAACAGGACGCCGCCAAGCGGGCGCACCAGAAAGGCGGCCGCAAAAAGCGACGCCGCCGCCAATTGCTGCGCGACGGCGTCGCCCGAGGGAAAAAAGGCTCCGGCAAAATAAAGCGAGAACGCCGAATAGGCGTAGATGTCGTACCACTCGATCAGATTGCCGGCCGAGCCGATGAGGATCGCCTTTGTCCGCCGGCTCATGTCATCGGGATCATAACCGTCGGAGATTTGTTCAGCGCTGGTCTTCATTCCCTCTCGTTTCCGGCGCGGCGGCGCCCTCACGCTCGCGTTTTCATCAAGGCCTGCCGCCGGCATTGCGCGACGAGGCCGCCATCCTGCTGAAACGCGCGATGGACGAATTCGACGATGCCCGCGCCGGGCCGGGATCTCGACAGCCGCTTCGAGACGACTTCGCTCGACGCGCTCAGCGTGTCGCCTTCGAAAAGAGGCGCGGGAAAGATCACGTCGGTCATTCCAAGGTTGGCGATCGTGGTGCCGAGCGTCAAATCATTGACCGAGACGCCGATCATCAGTCCGAGGGTGAACAGCGAATTCATCAACGGCCGCCCCCATTCGGTTTCGGTCGCGCAGAAATGCGCGTCGATGTGCAGCGGCTGCGGATTGAGCGTCATGTTCGAGAACAGCATATTGTCCATCTGCGTGACGGTTTTGGTCAGCCGGTGCTCGATCGTCACGCCGATTGTGAAATCCTCGAAATAGAGACCGCCGCGCTGGCGTCGGCGAGGTTCCGGTTTGGGGTCGTCGCTCATGCTTCGTGCTCCAGTGCTTGGCGGGCCCAGCCTTCGCGCGCGTCAGGCGCCATGCTGGTTCGCGGGCGCGGCGGCGGCGTGCATGAGGCCCGCGAGTTTGGCGTATTGAAGCAGGATAATCGTTTTCGCGTCGATGATTTCGCCGCGTTCGACCATCGCCAGCGCTTCGTCGAGGGTCGGCTCCAGGATTTCGATATCCTCGCCTTCGTCCGCAAGCCCGCCGCCGGCGCCGATCCGGTCCCCCGGCGAATATTGCGCGACAAAGAAGGTCAGCCTTTCGCAAAAGCAGCCGGGGCTCATATAGGCCTCGAACAATCGGCGCGGCGCGCGGACCTGAAACCCGGTCTCTTCTTCGGCCTCGCGCACGATTCGCGTCTGCGGGTCCGCGCCCTCGAGCCGTCCGGCGCAGACTTCGATCAGTTTTTCATGGCCCCCGTTGAGGTAGGCCGGAACCCGAAATTGCGAGATGAGCACGATCCGCGAGCGGCCTGGATCGTAGAGCAGGAGCGCGGCCCCGTCGCCGGAATCGTAGACTTCGTGGTCGAGGGTTTGCCGGCCGCCGTCGAATCGCCTGCGGTCCAGACGGATTCGCTGCAGAATTCCATGCCCGCGCGAGAGGATCTGGCGGCTGAGGATAAGAATCGCCTCGACCATCGGCTCAATAACCGAATTGTTCGCGCAGGATCCGCTCGTTCAGCGAATGGCCGGGATCATGAAGCAGTACGAGGTCGGTCGCGTGATCCATCTCGACCTGGACCTGGACGATGTTCTTCAATTCGAAATGATCCGCGACAGCCGCGACCGGACGTTTCTGCGCTTCCAGAATGTCGATCGTGACCCGGGCGGTGTCGGGCAGCAGGGCGCCGCGCCAGAGGCGGGGGCGGAAGGCGGAGATCGGCGTCAACAGGATGAGCGTGGCGTCGAGCGGCAGAATCGGGCCGTGCGCGGAGAGATTATAGGCGGTCGAGCCGACGGGCGTCGAGATGAGCACGCCGTCGGCGGCGAGTTCGCCGAGCCGCTCCTTGCCGTCGATGGTGATGCGCATTTTCGCCACCTGGTAGGATTGGCGCAGGATCGAGACCTCGTTGATCGCGCGCGCCCTGGTGGTGTCGCCGTTTTCGTCTGTCGCGTCCATCAGCAAAGGATGGACGACGGAGGCTTCCGCCTCGTCGAGGCGCTGTTCGAGATCGGGACCATGAAATTCGTTCATCAGAAAGCCGACGGTGCCGCGGTTCATGCCGTAGATCGGTTTGTTTTGACCCATGAACCTGTGCAGCGTCTGCAGCATCAGACCGTCGCCTCCAAGCGCCACGACGACGTCGGCGGACTCGGGGTCGACATTGCCATAACGCGCGACAAGCTCCTGCCGGGCGGCGCCGGCCTCCGGAGCGTCGGAGGAGAGAAAAGCGATGCGCTCGTAGCGATGGCGAGCGCGGGGGCCAGCGGACATGGCTTCGACCGGTCTGTATTCGCCTCATATGATCCGGGGGCGGACGGACATTTCAGCGGCAGCTTTGACATAGCCGCAAGCCGGGGCCGCCGTAAAGCGGCTCGCGTCCGCTATCAGGCGAAGAGCTCGTCGCTGTCCCCGGCGAGGAGAAGCTGCGGAACCTGAATCATCGTCCAGCCGCCGGAGAGGCGGTCGAAAACCCAGACCATGTCGACGCGGCTGAACGGCCATGATTGGGGCGCGCTCGTATCGCCAAGAATGAGATTGGCGATCAGCGGCAGGGTGTTGTGCTTCCAGGCGATCACGGCTGGCCCGGGGGCGCCGAGGACGGCCTCGACCAGGGCTTTTTCCTCGCCTTCGTAAAAATCGCGGTTGAAAGCGGCGTTGTTCCGGCCACGGAGAAAATCGGCGAGCGGAAGCAGCGTATGCTGAGGCCGCAGGCTTGGCGCCTGGGGCCCGGCCTTGCAGGCGTAAAGAACGTGCGGCGTCGCAAGCGCGGGATGCGCGAAATGGTCGCCCAGCGGAGCGAAATAGCGCACGAGCGCGCCCGCGCGCTGCCAGCCGCGGACGGTCAGGCTCTCCTTGTCCTTTTCGCCGCTGAGGCCGACCCCCCTTATCGTCTTGTCCGGACTTGGCCGCTCGGCGTGCCGGATCAGCATGATCTTTTCGCAGGGCATTGGCGTCGATCCATGTTTTGTGTCGCGGGGCGACGCTCGGAACGGGGAGAGGGAAAGCCGCGAAACCGGGGATCTGCGGCGGCATTCGTCGCCGGCGCCTGCAAGAAACCGTCGAAGGTTGTCCCGGAGCGCCGGATCTTATATGTTTTTTCCGAGTCGTCAGCCAACTGGCCGGCGCGGATTCCTGGGCCTCGTCATGACTTCAACTCCGGTTCCGTCGAAACGCTCGTCCAAGGCGCGCCGCGCGGCGAATGGACGCGTCCGGCCTTTGCTCGGTTCGCTGGCCGGATGCCCGTTTCATGATCTGCGCGGAAAGTTGAGCGCGGCCGGACTGCGTCCGACGCGGCAGAGAATGTCGCTCGGATGGCATTTGTTCGCCGGCGGCGACCGCCACCTGACGGCCGAAAGGCTTTACGAGGAGATGCGCGCCTCGCAGGTCTCGATTTCCCTGGCGACGGTGTATAACAGCCTGCATCAATTCACGGAATCCGGCTTGCTGCGCGAAATCGCGATCGACGGGTCGCGGACCTATTTCGACACCAATGTCACCGAACACCACCATTTCCTCGTCGAAGGCGAGAATGAACTCATCGATATTCCGCAAGTCGCGGTCGATCTACTCCGGCTGCCGCCGGCTCCGGCGGGCAAGCGCATCACCCAGGTCGACGTCGTCGTCCGGGTGCGGGACATCGCCCCGGAGCCGACGGAGGACTGACGACTGGCGGGCTGCGCCCCGGAAACCTTCCTCCGCGCATTGCCCTTGCGCGATCTTCCTTTGGGCGGTTCCCTGGCGCGATTTTCCTTCAGACTTCCCCGGATCCTCTTAAAGACCCCTCCAGCAAACGGCGCGAAAAGGCGCCTCCAGAACCTCCGCCTGCAGCCATTTTCTGGCCCTTTGATTTTATTGCGAGGCAAAAAATTGTAAGGGGGAGGCTCGCTTTAACGATTCCGTTCGCCGCGAAAGCGCCTTAAGGGTGCCGGAGAACGGAACTCTTGGCAGTCAGGCTTTCAGATGCTTTCCTCCGACGCTCTTTCGTCCTCAAATACGCCGCGCTCCGGCAAGATTGGCGTGCTTCTGGTCAATCTTGGCACTCCGGACGCGGTGGGCTATTGGCCTGTGCGGCGTTATTTGAAGGAATTTCTGTCGGATCCACGCGTGGTCGATATTCCCAGGATTGTCTGGTGGCCGATCCTGAACCTGATCATTTTGAACCTGCGGCCGCAGCGAAGCTCAAAAAACTACGCCGAGATCTGGAATCGGGAACTTAACGAAAGCCCTCTCAAGACCACCACGCGGGCGCAGGCCGAAAAACTCGCCGACTGGATCAGGGCGGGCGGACTCGATCCGAAAGACAGGCCCGGCGCCGGCGCCGGCCGGATCGCGGTCAGCTGGGCGATGCGCTACGGCAATCCCTCGATCGCGGGGGCGCTCGAAAGCCTGCGGGCGTTCGGCTGCGAACGGATTCTCGTCGCGCCGCTCTACCCGCAATACGCCGCCGCCACATGGGAGAGCGCGGCCGAGAAGGTTGAAGAATGCCTGACGGCGATGGGATGGCGCCCGGACCTGCGGATCACGCAGCCCTATTTCGACGATCCAACCTATATCGAAGCTTTGTCACTGTCGCTGCGGAGCGGCATTTCGCGCCTCGGCTTCACCCCCGAACGCATCCTGATCTCGTTTCATGGCGTGCCGAAATCTACCATCGCCAAAGGCGATCCCTACTCGGCGCAATGTCTTGAGACCTGGCGGCTCTTGCGGGAACACCTCGGCCTTAGTGAAAAACAATGTCCGGTCAGCTTTCAGTCGCGGTTCGGGCGCGCCGAATGGCTGCAGCCGTACACCGACGAAACGGTACGGAGCCTGGCGCGGCAGGGCGTGAAGAATCTCGCGATCGCAGCTCCTGGCTTTTCCGCCGACTGCCTCGAAACAATTTACGAACTGGGCGTGGAGAACCGCGATCTCTTCAAGGAAAATGGCGGAGAGAATTTCGCGGTGATCCCGTGTCTGAACGACAGCCACATGGGGATGATGCTGATCCGGGATCTTGTGGCGCGGGGCATGAAGGGCTGGCTCTAGAGCGTTTTCCAATCGCATGAAGTCATTCGATCGATCAGAAATCGGCCCAGATTCAAAAGCTTGAGCATATTCTTGTCGATCGGATTGATTCAATCCCATCGGGATATGCTCTAGCCGCGAACCCAGCCGGCGCTGCTGGTCTCGCCGGCGCCTGTTCAAGATAAGTTCATAAAGATCATCGATAGGTGTCCGCGGTTCCGATCCTTATGATAACTTATCCATAGCGGTATTGCATACCGCTGACGCTCTCGTTTCAATGGACGACGCATGACCAAGCGAATCCGCAAGGCTGTTTTTCCGGTCGCCGGGCTGGGGACACGATTTCTTCCCGCGACCAAATCGATTCCCAAGGAAATGCTGACCGTCGTTGACCGCCCGGTCCTCCAGCATGTCGTCGATGAGGCGCGCGAGGCGGGAATCGAACAATTCATTTTCGTGACGGGCCGCAACAAGGCCGTCATCGAAGATCATTTCGATATCGCCTACGAACTTGAGGACACGCTGCAAAAACGAGGCAAGCTGAAGGAATACAAGATTCTGACGGATCTGCTCCCGGCCGGCGGGACCGCGACGTTCACGCGCCAGCAATCCCCGCTCGGCCTTGGCCACGCCGTCTGGTGCGCCCGTGAGATCGTCGGCGACGAACCGTTCGCGGTGCTGCTTCCCGACATGGTGACGATGGCCGCCGACTCCAAAAGCGGGCGGTGCCTCGCCCAATGCATCGAAGCCTATGAAAAATTCGGCGGCAACATCATCGCGACCGAAGAAGTGGCGCCAGAAGAGGCGCATCAATATGGCGTCGTTTCGGTCGGCAAGGATTTTGGCCGCTCGTTCGAAATCACCGGCATGGTCGAAAAGCCGCCGAAGGGGACGGCTCCGTCCAACCTCATCATTTCGGGGCGTTATGTGCTCGGTCCGGAAATCTTCGCGATCCTAGAAAAGGGCGAAAAGGGCGCCGGTGGGGAAATCCAGCTGACCGACGGCATGATCGCGCTCGCCCGGACTGAGGCTTTCCATGGCGTGCGTTTCGACGGCAAGACGTATGATTGCGGCTCCAAACTCGGGTTTCTCACGGCGAACGCTGCTTTTGCGCTGGCGGACCCGGACCTCGCCGGGCCTTTCAGGGCGGAATTGAAAAAACTGGCCGGCGGCCTGTAGGCGTCGATCCGCTTGGCCGGGCGCGGTTCGGGGCGGACCTCTCGCATGCGGCTTTTTGAAAATCTTTTACAGGATAAAGCCGCGTTCCGTGACAGGCTGGCCGCCCTCGCCGCCTCGCCCATCTGGCGCCGACTGGCGCTCGCCGCGGCGGACCTCGTCTTCCCGCCCGCGTGTCTGCATTGCCGGGGGGCGACGGAGACGGCCGGTTCGCTGTGTCCGACCTGTTGGAGTCAGGTTCGGTTCATCGAGCGCCCGTTCTGCGAGCGTCTTGGAACGCCTTTCGCGATGGACCTTGGCGCGGAGGGCTTGCTCTCGCCGGAAGCCGTCGCCGACCCTCCGGTCTTCGGGCGCGCCCGCGCGGTGGCGCAGTTTGACGAAGGCCCGGTGCGCGAACTGACCCATCGGCTGAAATACAACGACAGGCTGGAGCTCGCGGGCCAATCGGCGCCTGGATGGCCCGCGCCGGCGGCGACCTTCTGCTCGACGCCGACCTGCTCGTCCCGGTTCCCCTTCACCGCCGCCGGCTGATGTCGCGCCGGTTCAATCAGGCCAACGCCCTGGCGCAGGTGGTTTCGGCGGCGAGCGGCGTTCCGGTCGATCCGTTCCTGCTCGAGCGCGTCAAGCCGACGGCGCCGCAAGTCCGACTGTCCCGTTCGCAACGCGAGCTCAATGTGCAGGGGGCGTTCCGCGTGCGCAAGCAGGTCGCCGCGAAGGTCGAAGGACGCAAGATCGTCCTTGTCGACGACGTCATGACCTCGGGCGCGACCCTCAATGCGGCGGCGCGGGCGCTTTTGCGCGCCCGGGCGGCGCGCGTCGATGTCCTGGTGTTCGCCCGGGCGGCGTAGCAGCCGCCGCGCCGGTCCTGAAGTTCGGACAAAACCCCATCGAACCCCGGAGGGATTGGGCCGCGGCTTCCGCGAGCCTGAAGCTGCGCACTTTTTATGGCCACATTTGGTAAATAGACGACGCCCTCCGCAATAGAAGAAGGGTGTAAATGTTGAAATTCATCAGCGTAAAGATGCTTATCGTACAAATATCGATTGTTATGTTGTGTGTATCAAGCGCGTTTGCCAGCGAAGATTATTTGATCCTGGCCTCATATTACTCGTCCGGTAGCCGGACGGCATGCGGAGAGGCCTTCGATCCTCAAGGATTCACTGCCGCAAGCAGAACTCTACCTTTCGGAACCCGGCTGCACGTGACCAATCCGGCGACCGGACGTTCGGTGATCGTGCGGATCAACGACCGCGGGCCCTATGTCCGGGGTCGGGGGCTCGATCTCGCGAAGGGCGCGGCCGCCGCAATCGGCATGATCGGTCAGGGGACCGCGAAGCTCCGAGTAGCGCGCCTGAATTAGCGCAAGCGAAAGCGCCGTCGCCTGTAAAATGCAGAGCCTGTAAAACGCAGGACTCGCAGGACTGCAGAAATCGCTGTGGATTGTGCTAAACTTTCAGCCGGATCTCATGAATGAGTCGGTTGGCGATGCAAACCCTAGCGCGCGTTCCATTTTTTAAGGGCGTCGAAGACCTCGATTTCGAGAAGTTCGACAGGCTTTGCAGGTGGCGGCGTTTTGACGAGGGAGAACTCGTCGTCGATTTCGAGGACGAATCCTCCGATGTCTATTTCATTATCGCGGGGGAGGTGCGGATTCTGATTCGCACGGTCTCGGGCAAGGAGATTATCCTTGGCGAGAGCAGGGCCGGACAATTCTTCGGCGAAATGACGGCGATCGACGGGGCCAAACGTTCGGCGAACGTCACGGCTCTGACCAATTCCGAACTCTGCATCATGCCGGCCGGCGTGTTTCGCGACGCGCTTTTCTCGTCGCAGATGATTTGCGGGCGCATTCTGCGCCTGTTGACCGGCCGGATCCGTGAGCTCAACGCGCGGCTCACCGAACATTCGATTTTCGATCTGAAGCACCGGCTTTATGCGGAGTTGCTCCGGATGGCTCATCCCCGCGCCGGGAAGCCGGGAGAGCGCGCCGTGACGCCGCCTCCCTTCCATCATGTCCTCGCGGCGCGGATCGGCTGCCGGCGCGAACAGGTGACGCGGGAACTCTCCGCCATGACGCATGATGGCCTGATCGAGAAAACCCGCGGAGCGCTGATCCTCGTCAAACCGGATGTGCTGGCGGCGCGGCTCGACGAGGCGATGCGCGAGGGCGGATGACCGGCGTCGGCTTCGTTTAGAGCGCTTTCCGATCGCATGAAATCATGCGATCGATCAGAAATCGCTCCAGATTAAAAATTTGAGCATAGTCTTGTCGATTGGATTGATTCAATCCGATCGGAATAGGCTCTAGCGAGCGCCATCCGCCGGCTTGAGGTTATGCGGCCTTGGCGAGAACAGCGGGGCCGCGGCGCCGGAATGGCGGATCAGGCTGCGCGCGTCGGGAACGAATTCAAGGCCGTCCCAGGGGCCGGCGACATCGAACTGAAATTGCCGGGCCTCGGGCGCAGGGTCAGAGGTCTTGTCGAACGGAGACGCTGCGCCATGCAGGTTCAGCGCCTGCTCGCCGATATCGGCCTCGCCTTTAAAGTTGAGGATCAGACGGGAGTTGGTCAAGACGCCATCCTCGATGGCGGCGACGCCATGAGCGATCTTTATCTTGAAATGGGCGGCGTCGAACGGCGTCTCCCCGTGCTGAATGTCGGAGGCCAGCGCGAGCGGCTTGATCTCGATCCTGCGCAGCGCCTCGCCGAGGTCGACCCCGTCCAGTTCGCCCCGACCAAAAGCGACGTTGGCGTCCCCTTCGAGGTTGCGCATGACGTCGCTCACGCTTGCGCCCTTGCCTTGTATGTCGACCGAAGCGGTCGCTGGACCGGCGAACCGCCACGGGTGGAGGAGGCTTGCGGCAACCTCGCCGGATTCTACGCCGTTCAGGGCGCCGCTGGCGTGAACTTCGAGGGCTTCGTCGTTGAGAGTCAGGATGGCGCGGCCGTTGATCGAGCCGCCATAGGCTTTGGCGTCCGCGAGAGTGATTTGCAACCGGTTGTTTCTACTCATCAATGAAACCGCCGCGTCCTCGATCTCCAGCGCCGGGAGGACGGTCCTGGCCGCCGAAATCCGCAGGTCGATGTCGGTCAATTTTGACGGTTTGAGGTCAAAGGAATCGTGGTTCCATTGTCCGTCCCGCCCGAGTGGCCTTGGAAGACCGGACAGAAACGGCCGCAGCGACAGCACATTCGCGGCCAGAGTGCCCGAAACCATCGGCGGATGGGCGGCGGCGTCCACGGCGAGCACGCCCTCGAAATCATTGCCGTCGAGCCTCAAACGAAGATCCGAGAATGTTGCGTTCGAGAGACCGATGTCGGCGGCGCAATGCAACGTCATGGCCTCGAACGGACCTGGAAGCGGCGCCATATAGCCGCCTGCCTCTGCGAGTTTTCGTAAGGACGGCGCCGTGGCGATGATTCGGCCGGCGTATCCAGGGTTGGCCGAGCCTTTGAGAACGCCCTCCGTCGTCAGGGTGACGGAAGGAGACCCGACGCTGAGGCTCATGTCGGACTGCTGCCCGCGCAAGACTTCGCTGGGGCGGGCGATACGCGCCGCGAAACTGAAGGTTTCGCCGTTCAATCGCGCCTCGCCGTTGGCGGTCGCGGCCGCGCCGAGTTTACGCCAATCCAGTTTGACGTTGATCTGGTCGATCAGGAAATCGGTTCGTTTGGACCTGCTCGAGAGATGCGCGGCGCCGTCGATAAAGGAAACGGCGCCAAGTCCCCCTTCATCGGCCCTCTTTGCTTGCGGACTGGCCGGCGCGGCGTTCGCCGCGAGGCCGATCGCGCTCTCTGGAGCTGTCGCCGGGCCGCGGTCGAGGTCGACGACCATCTCCGGCTGGTTCAAAATCACCGAGCCGATTTCGAGCCGTCCGCGCAGCAGGGCGGAAATCCGCAAATAGCTTTTGAGAACGCGAGCGTTGATCTGGATGACCCCGGACGCGTCGCTGAGTTCGATATCGCTGATGTTGATATGGGGCTGCGGAAGCACCACCAAAACCGTGGCCCCCTTCGAGACGACGGCGAGCCCGGTCATCTGACGGATCTCGGAAACGATCGCGGCGCTGAGGGCCGCCGTCGAGAACAACCATTGGACGGCGATGGACCCTAACGCCCCGAGGCCGACGACAAGTATGGCCGCCTGAGCCGCCCGCCCGAGGCGTCTCGATCGGGGGGATGAAGGGGAGGCGAGCGGCGCCATTTCAGCCATTGCCGTCAGCTGACCTCCAACGCGCGGGCGCGTCGCCGCCGTAAACTGGTGTCGTCTCGGAATTTGTCACGATCAAGGCGATCTGAATGGACAACTTGCTTCAACTCGCTGGCGCGACAAGTCGTCCCTTATCAATCCCATGAAAGACCAGTGCTGGCAAACGCTGCTGATCCGTATCTTCTCGAAAGCGAGCCGCCGGGTCCGCGCGACAATCGGCTGGGCCTTGGTTCAGCGTTCCGATCCTCGGTTGGCGAGGCCAAATTCCGTCCGCATCAAAAAAGCGAGTTCGTCGGCGCGGAACGGCTTTTCCAGAACGGGGCGGTCGGCATAGGCCGCCGGGAGTCCGGATCGGCCGTAGCCTGTGGTGAAAATAAAGGGGCAGTTCCGTTCAGCGAGGAGGTCCGCGACCGGGTCGACCTGCTGCAATCCCAAGCTCACGTCGAGCAGCGCCCCGTCGATGGTTTCGCGGGCGGCCAGTTCCAAAGCCGCGGCGACGTTCGAGGCGCAGCCGGCGATGGCGAACCCGAGGTCCTGCAACGTGTTCATGATGCTGAGCGCGACAAAAGGATCGTCCTCGACGACGAGTATCCGCCGCTTCGAGTTCACGGTCGCATCGACGAGTGTCATGTTAGTCTCATATCAGCGCCGCTCCTGTCAGTTGCGGCTTGATTTTTCCAGTCCTGGGTGGATCGTTTTCCAGCCTTGGGCGGTTCGTTCCGAGGGAAGCGCGCTATTTTCTCGGCTTGAAAATGAAACCGACGGCCGCTGCCGTTGCGGTCCAGGCCCAGCCGAGAATCAGGAGCACGCCGCCAGCCGGCGCGGCGAAAGCGAAGAGTTTCGATCCGTTAAGCGCGCGCACGCTCAGATCGCCACAAAATAGCAGGCTCCCGATCAGGAAGAAGCTGGCGGCGCCGAGAAACCAGACGCCTGTTTGCGGCGCCGCCACGGAAACGGCGGTGACGGCGATCGCGGCCGCCGCGTGGATCATCAGGAACTCAGCGGCGGTCTGAAGCTTGGGGTCGGCGACGCCATGCGCCGCCATCGCGGCGAGGATGACCCCGCCGCCACCGGCGAGCCCGGCGAAAAACGTCGTCCCGTAGGCCCATTTGCGCATCGCATCCCCTTCAAGGTTCTCGCAAGCTGAACCTTTTGATCTTTACAATATATTACCATCGCCAAACATTACCATCGCCACGGATGGTGGTGCATTTATGGCGCAGGCCGCGCTGGGTCTGGAAGACTCGGCTAAGCTTGGAAGAAACGTCGATGTTTACAAAAGCTTGAGCATATTCTTTTCGATCGGATTGTTTCAATCCGATCGGAATACGCTCTAGAGCAGGATTTTCGAAGCCGGGCCAAACCGATTCGGCTGGCCAGATCCGGAGGGAAGCGATGCGTTCACGGGCCGCAGTTCCGATCGCCGCCGCCGTTGGCCTACTTGCGTTCGCCTCTGGCGCGATCGGGCAGGACAAAGGCACGCTCGCTCCGGCGCCCCTCCCGCCGCTGGCGCATCCGGACGATCCTTCGACACCCGCGAAGGAATTGTTCGGCCGCCAGTCCGGGCCGGCGCCGTTAGCGGCGCGCACGATCGGCTTCTATTCGCGAGGCTGCCTCGCCGGAGGGCGGGCGCTTCCGGTCAATGGCCCCGCCTGGGAAGTCATGCGCCTCTCGCGCAACCGCAACTGGGGTCACCCCGCGCTGATCGCCTTTCTGGAGCGCTTCGCCCGTAAGGTTCCGGCCGTCAGCCATTGGCCGGGCATCCTCGTTGGCGACCTGTCCCAGCCGCGAGGCGGCCCGATGCTCACCGGGCACGCCTCCCATCAGATCGGCCTCGACGCAGACATCTGGCTGACGCCCATGCCCGCCAGGGAACTGACCCTGGCGGAACGCGAGGACATGTCCGCCGTGAACGTCGTCCGCGCCGATCGGCTCGACGTCGACCCGGCGCGCTGGACCCCGGACCATCTCGCGGTCATCAAAGCCGCCGCGCAGGATCCAGGGGTGCAGCGGATTTTCGTCAACGCGGCCATCAAGAAAGCCATTTGTCGGGACGCGGCCGGCGATCGCTCATGGCTGACCAAGGTGCGGCCCTATTATGGGCACGACTATCATTTTCACATTCGCATGGCGTGTCCCGCGGGGGAGGAAGCGTGCCGCGACCAGGACCCCGCGCCGCCCGGCGAAGGCTGCGACGCCTCCCTCGCCCATTGGTTTTCGGATGCGGTCCTGCATCCCAAACCGCCGAAAACCCCGGTGATTCCAAAGCCGCCCATCACCATGGCGCAAATGCCGACGGAGTGTAAAAATATCCTAACGGCGCGCTGAGGATCAGTTATTTGACGTCGGAGTTTTGCTCGATATTGGACGCCGTCACGGCGGCTGACTTAACCCTGACGTGATGAAGTCTGGTCTTGTGGCGGAGCGCCACGCTTCGTCCCATCACGATCGGGCCCTGAACAACGGGGCTTGCGGCGGAAGCGTTCTGAACGGGATTCACTGCGCCTTCAGCGGCCGCGGGCGAGGCGCCGGCGAGAGCCAGGGCCGACGCTAAAACCAACAGGCCTGCTGAAAAGGGGGCGGTTCTTTTTTTCATCGACGCGAAACTCCAGAATGAACCGCCACGCGCCGGCCGACGCCGGCATGAGAATAATTGGCGGCACTTAAATTTTCGGTTGAACTGCCTGATGGCGGGCTTCGCGACTCAGGCGGTAGATTGATTTTCGATCAGCGCGGAGGGTGCTTTTGACTCTGGAGCGATTTCTGATCGATCGCATGACTTCATGCGATCGGAAAGCGCTCTAGCGGAAGAACTTAACCCCTAAACAACAAGGTTTAATGATCCTTTCGCCGATCAAAGTAATGATAGGAATGAATGAGACGTTCGAGTTTTGTTAAAAACGAGAATATTAAAAATTTTGAGAGGCGCGCTGTGCGCCCAGTCACAGCTTAACAGTCACAGCTAAAAAATCACACTTCGCCCAGTTTGGGCCGGCGCAATCCGTCCGGCGGGCGCGGGAAATATCCTTCCTCCTTAATTCGTTGAAATTCCGATTGGGCATGAAACTCCCGTCCCGCCCAAACCGCAATAGCCGCTCGGATTTTTTGCGAGATATTGTTGATGATAACCCTCGGCATAGTAAAATTCCGGCCGGTCAAGGATTTCCGTGGTGACCGGATCAAAGCCGCGGGCCGCGAGCGCCTGCCCGAAAGCCGCCTTGCTCGCTTCGGCGGCGCGCCGCTGTTTGTCGCTTTCGACATAAATGCCGGAGCGATATTGCGTGCCGATGTCGTTTCCTTGACGCATGCCCTGGGTCGGATCGTGACTCTCCCAGAATGTCTTGAGCAGCGTTTCATAGGAGATTTTTTTCGGGTCGAAGGCCACGAGCACAACCTCGTTATGGCCGGTGCGTCCGGAGCACACTTCTTCGTAAGTCGGATTTGGCGTATGGCCTCCCGCATATCCGACGGCCGTCGCGTAGATTCCGTCGCCGAGTTCCCAGAATTTCCGCTCCGCCCCCCAAAAGCAGCCGAGACCGAACAAAGCTGTCTCAATCCCTTTGGGAAAAGGCAGCGCGATCGGGTGGCGCGTCACAAAATGACTGTCCTGAACCGGCATGGGAATCGTTCGTCCGGGCAAGGCTTCCTGCGCCGAGGGCAGGGTCAACGGCTTGCGAAATGTGAACATGACGCCGTTCCCGTGGATAACATGTTGATCTTAGTGAAATGTAAGCTTCGCCTTGTCGCATCGCAATGGCGCCGGCTCTCAAAACTTCGGCGAAATCGCCGCGGGCTTCACCGGCTTGAATAGCCGAATTCCGGCGGCGCCTCGCGGCCGAGCCGGAACAGGACGAGAGCGATGAGGCCGATCGCGAGCCAAACCGGGATATGGGGCAGCGTCGCCAGAACGGGGTCGAACACGAACGCCGGAAGATGCTTTTCGACGGCGCTGTAAAGCGCGGCGGTCTTGATCGGCGCAAGGGCCGTCGCCGCCTGGTCGAGCGGCGTCACGATCAGCCTTCCAGCCGAAAATGATGTCGCGCCGTCGACGATCAGCGCGGCGAAAGCGATCGCTGAAAGAACGAGAGCGGCAAAACGCGCTAATAATCTGAACATTTTCGCTCTTGGGTCAATTTGGCAGGCGCCTTGGCTGCGCCGATTATCGCGGATGAAGGACGAAGATCGAGGTATAGGGACGATTCCCCGGGGCGCAACCTGCGATCCTGTGATTCATCCCGAGGGTTATTATCTCTGGCGAAAGCCTTTTTGCCTCATAGCCCCGGCCATCTTGGCATTGCGTTTGGGAGGGCCCGCACTTATACAATAGGCAGTTCCCTTCATGAATGACGATTTTAGCCTCGCTCGCGAGTGGCCGCGCCATGCCGGTACGTGACGGCGCACCCGCCCAGGGCGCGCTCTTTTTAAATCCGAGCGCACAGGAGAAATAGAAGATGAGCAATGCGCCGCTGATGCCAAAAGCCACCGCCGTTTGGCTGGTGGAGAACACCTCGCTCACGTTTGAGCAGATCGCCAATTTCTGCAAACTTCACCCTCTCGAAGTCAAGGGAATCGCGGACGGCGAAGTCGCGGCGGGCATCAAAGGTCATGATCCGATCACGTCCGGGCAATTGACGCGCGAAGAAATCGCCGCGGCTGAAAAGACCCCGAGCCGTCAGCTTCAGCTGGCGGTGTCCAAGGTTCATCTTCCCGAGCCGAGCCGCAAGCGCGGCGCGCGATATACGCCGCTGTCGCGCCGGCAGGACCGCCCCAACGCCATTCTCTGGCTGGTGCGCAATCATCCCGAACTGAAGGACGCGCAGATCATGCGTCTCGCCGGGACCACCAAGACGACGCTTCAGGCCATCAGGAACCGGACGCACTGGAATTCGGCCGCCCTGACGCCGGCGGATCCCGTCACGCTTGGGCTTTGTTCGCAGATGGACCTTGATTTCGAGGTCAATCGCGCCGCCAAGGATCGTCCTCCGGTCGAGGAAAATCAGGGCCAGACGCTGGTCTCGGCCGAAGTGACGACGCGCGCGCGGGCCGATGAACCGAGAACCGAGGCCGAAGTCTTTGGCAGCGCTTCGGCGCCCGCCGAGGATCACGAGTCCGACATCGATCTCGATTCGGTTTTCTCCAAATTGAAAGACTTACAAATCAAGGAATAAAACAAAGATCTGCAAAACAAGGAATAAAATTGAGAGTCCGGTTGTGATGTTTCGATGAAAAGAGCGCTCCTCAAGCTTCGCCCCATGATCTGGCGTTAGATTGGCGCGAATCGGCGAGGCGCCGTTCCGCGTCTGCGCCGAACCAACGCGCTGGAGAACATCATGACGATACGAGGACTTGGCGCGAGCGGCGCCTTTTTCTTCTGGTTGCTTGCGGCCGCGCCCCTTCCGGCCGCCCTGGCGGCCGATCTCGGTCCAGGTCCATATCCGGGTCCATATCCAGGCCCGGGCGGCGGAGGCTCTCCTGGAGGCGATCGAGGTTATGCCTATGCGCCGCCGCGGGTTTATGACGCGGTCGACGCGAGATGCCGGATCGTTCCCAATCCGCAGCTGGATCTTGTCGGCGACACCGCGCGGTTCCGCCCGACGGCGGTCTGCCTCTCGCGCGGGCTTTACGCGGATTCGCTGGGCTTTCCTCAGGCCCCGGTTCTCTACGGGCCGCTGCGATAAACGCGGGCGTCGGCGTCAAAAAGCCGCTGTCTAGTACGTTTGGGTCACGCGCCGGAGCGAGGGTTCGGATACAAACCATGTCGCGGATGCTTGATGCCTTCGCGACTTTCGGACAGTTCCGCATCTGTTATCGCCCATCAGGTGGAACAAGAGCTGTTACCGAACCGGCCGTCCCGCCCCCCGTATGGGACGGCCGGACCTTTCTTCCGGGCGGCGTCTTCGCGGCTTCTTCGCGCCTGCGTTGGGGAGGGTTTCGGATCGCTCCTTAAGCGCGGTCCATGTCCTCGCGCCCGCGGCGCGTAGAAACGCCTCATCGCGCCCGTTGGCGCAAAACCGCCAAATCCAGCAAATCCCGGCCCTAAGCGCCAGCTCAGGAAAAGCGCGGCCCGCGCCGCGCTTCGGCGAGCGCCCGGGTCAGGGCCGACGCGAAATCGGCCTTTTCTCCAGGTCCGAGAAACGAGCCAATTTCGACGCTCTTTCCACGGGTGACAAGCGCCAGCCGCAGCGTGCCGAATTCCTCGTCGTCCTCGCGTTCGAGGCGCACCCAGGCGGGGTTGAACCGCCATTCCGCCCGCCTGCCGCTGGCGCTGACCTTGGCGAACAGCAGTTCGAAAGGGGTCACGTGAACGTCTTCATAGGCGCGGGCGGCTTTGAAATTCGCGCGGAACGCGAAATAAAAAATCGCCACGTCGAGCCCCATGAACCCCGCGACCGGCCAGGCGCCCATGATGACGAAGGGGAGGCACGAAATCAGGCTGGCGCCGGAAAAGACCATGAAAAGCAGCCGGAAATTGCTCTGCGTCAGCGACCGGTGCGGCGTCAGGCGCGCCGCGAATAATTTGCGGTCTTCAATCCCGACCGACGATGGCGCTTCGCAAGCCAAGACTCCGGATCCTCTTTCGCGCCTGCATTGAATTGATAAACGTTCCACTGAATTTATAAACGACAAATGGTTCAAAAAAATCCATCCAACAAGGCGCGCTCCAGGAAAGTTTCCGGGCGCGCGCTCACGCCGCCTGAAGCTGTCCTGAAGCCGTCCGGCCGCCCTCAAACCAGGTCGGCGTCGAAACCGGGGGCAGGGAGCCTCAAGGCGCCCAGCCCCGCGCGGATCAAGGAAATCTTCCGCCGTTTCGAGGCCGCCGATCCGCATCCGAAGGGCGAACTGGATTATTCCAACGCGTTCACGCTGCTCGTCGCCGTGGTTCTGTCCGCTCAAGCCACCGACAAAGGCGTCAACAAGGCGACGCGGGCTTTGTTCGCCGCGGCGGATTCAGCGCCGAAAATGATGGCGCTCGGCGAGGACAAGGTGCGCGAGTTCGTGAAAACCATTGGTCTGTTTCGCACCAAGGCGAAGCATGTGATCGCCTTGTCGCGGGAGCTTATCGAAAAATTCGGCGGCGACGTGCCGTCCTCGCGCGAGGCCCTCGAGACGCTTCCGGGGGTTGGCCGCAAGACCGCGAATGTGGTCATGAACATCGCGTTCGGCGCGCCGACGATCGCCGTCGACACCCATATATTCCGGGTTTCGAACCGCATTCCGCTGGCGCGCGGCAAAACGCCGATCGAAGTCGAGCGCGGCCTCGAAAGCATTGTGCCGGAAGCCTACCGGCTGCACGCCCATCATTGGCTCATTCTTCATGGGCGTTATGTCTGCAAGGCGCGGCGACCCGAATGCGAACGGTGCATCATCGCAGACCTTTGCGAGTCGGCGGAAAAGCGCGTGTGATCATTTTTGCTTCAACAGTTCCGAGAGCCAGTCGAAGCCGCGATCGACGCAGATGGCAAGCAGCGCGGCGATGATCCCGCCCTCGACGACATAGGCGGGATTGGCCGCCGAGAGCCCTTCAAGGATCGGCGAGCCAAGCGACAAAGCGCCGGCGCTCGACGCAATCGTCGCGGTTCCGATGTTGATGATCACGGCGGTGCGCAGGCCGGCCAGGATGAAGGGCGCCGCCAGCGGCAGTTCGATCCGCCACAACAGTTCAAAGGGAGAAAATCCAATCCCCCGCGCGGCGTCGCGGGCGCTGGCGGGCACGCCGTCGAGGCCCGTGATCGAGCCCTCCAGAACGGGAAGCGCCGCGTAGAGGGCGAGCGCGGCGAGCGCCGGCGGCGCGCCGTAGCCAAGGGCAGGAATCGCCAGCGCGAGAACGGCGACCGGGGGAAAGGTCTGGCCGATCGCGGCCATGGCCCTGACGACGGGCGCGAATTCACGCCCGGACTCGCGTGTCGCGAAGACGCCGAGGCCGATCCCCGCCGCCGCCGCGGCAAGGCTCGATAATGCGACCAGCTGGCAATGCGCGAGGGTGAGTTCGAGAAACGTCGCGCGCGAATAAATGAGATGGCGGTCGTCCGGAAACAGCGCGTGAAACAGGATTCCGGCCGACGGCATGAGGAAAATGGCGGCGACGAGAAGGAGGAAGAGCCACAGGCCTGGGCGGCGGGCGAACCGGCCGGCGGCGGACAATGCGGCGGCCGCGTCAGGTCGCATCTTGACCTTTGATGATGTCGGCGATGTCGATTTCGCTGATTTTGCCGCCGCCCCCGTCCGTCACCGACAGGCGCGAGCAACGGCGCTCGATCATAAGAGCGAGAGCGTCCCTGAGGCTCGCGTCGGCGCCGATGGTTTCGGGCGCCCGCGGCCTCCCCCGCATTCGATCCCGGACGGCGACGAAATCGAGAAGCCGGAGCCCCATCGCCTCGCGGCCGAAAAACTCCCGGACGAACTCATCCTCCGGACGGTTGAGAAGGTCGCGCGGCGCAGCCGTCTGAACCAGCCGGCCGTCCTTCATCACCGCGATATGCGTCGCCAGCCGCAAGGCCTCGTCCATGTCATGCGTGACAAAGACGAAGGTCTTGCCGGTTTCCGCGTGCAGCCGTCGCATCTCGTCCTGCAGACTCGCCCGGCTGACAGGGTCGAGCGCGGCGAAAGGCTCGTCCATCAGGACGATGTCGGGGTCGGCGGCGAGGGCGCGCGCAACGCCCGCGCGCTGCTGCTGGCCGCCCGACAATTGATGCGGATAACGGCGCAGCAGCTCCCGGTCGATCTGCAACAGCGCGGCGATCTCCTCGACCCGGGCCGCGAGCGTTTCGCGGCTCCAGCCGAGGAGACGCGGAACGGCGCCGATGTTCTTTTCGATCGTCCAGTGAGGAAAAAGGCCGACGGACTGGATCACGTAGCCGATTCCGCGCCGCAGCCGCACCGGGTCCATGGCGCGGATGTCCTCGCCGCGCAATTCGATCGCGCCCCGGTCGCAGGCGATCATCGCATTGATCATGCGCAGCACGGTCGATTTTCCGCACCCGGACGGCCCAATCAGGACGAAAAAGGCTCCGCGCCCGATGCTCAGGGAAAGATCAACGACCGCAGGGGCGGCGCCGAACGCTTTGCTGACGCCGCGCAGTTCGATCACGATCCCCTCCGCGCCGCGAGCAGCATCTGAAATCCAAAACTGGCGGCGAGCGCCTGAAGGATGATCGGGATCGCTCCCACAAGAACGAGGTCGAGAGCGTATTGCCCGATGCCCTGAAAAACAAATGCGCCGAGCCCTCCGGCGCCGATGAGGGCGGCGACGGCGGCAAGGCCGATCGCCTGAATGGTCACGACCCGCAGGCCCGAGACGAGCGCCGGCCAGGCGAGCGGCAATTCGACCAGGAGGAAGGTTTGGCGCGCGCTGAATCCCATTCCGGCGGCGGCGTCCTTCACGTCCGCCGCGACCTCGCTGACGCCGGTGAAGAAACCGCGCGTCAAAGGCAGCAGCGAATAAAGCGTCAGGGCGATGATGGCGGGCGCCGCTCCGGCGCCGTTGATCCCCCATGCGCGCAACAAGGGAAATTGCTGGCTAAGGGCCGTGAGCGGCGCCATCAACAGTCCAAACAGCGCGATCGAGGGGATCGTCTGGAGGATTCCAAGGCCTGAAAAGACGAGGCCCCGAGCGGACGGCCTGCGCAGGACGAGCGCGGTGAGCGGCGCGCTGATCGCCAAAGCGAAAAAAACCGCCGACGCGACAAGCACGATATGGCGACGAAGTTCGATGAAGAAAATATCGCGATGGCTGGCGAATTCCTTCGCGAGAGAAAGGTCCGCGAAGGCGCCCGAGTTCGCCGTCAGGGCGAAGCCCGCGCCAAGAGCCGCAATGAGGCCCGCGCGCGCGAGGAGACCAAGATTTGCTCTTTGCGCCGCATCGAGCAAGGCGAGCAAGGCCGTCGCCATCAGGATCCAGAACGCGGCGCCGAGGGAATAGCGCGCGGCGGACGGGTCGGAGAGGGCGAAAAGGCTGGCCAGCCGGCCGGCGCCGGAAAGGCATCCCCAGAGAATCAACATCGCGGCCCCGAAGGTCATCGCCGAGCGCGGCTTGTCCTTTGGATGAAACGCGAGCGCCGCCAGCGCGGCGAGGCCCGCCATCGCCGCTCCCGCCTCGAGCGGAGGGGCGTGCCACAAGGCGGTCGCGACGCCATTGGCGAGGCGGTTTGGCGCGCGATTGAGAAACGATCCGGCGAGAATTCCCGCCGCGCCAAAGCCGGCGAGCGCCAGCAGAACCTGATCATGCGGCTTCGGAAAGAGGACGCCCGCCGCCATCAATGATCACGTCCGCAATGATCATGTCCGCAATGATCAAGTCCGCGCGCGGCGAGGTAGGTTTGCGCGACCTCGCGGGCGGGCAGTCCCTCGATCGCGACTTTTTTGTTCAGGTCGCGCAGGGTGGCAAGATCGAGCCCCGCGAAAACAGGATCAAGCGCGGCGCGGATTTGCGGATAATCTTCGAGCGCGGCCGCCCGAACGACGGGCGTTGGCGCATAGACGGGCTCGGCATGGCGCGGATCGCCGAGCGCAACGAGGCCGAGGGATTCGAGCGCGCCATCGGTGCCATAGGCCATCGCGGCGTTCACGCCGGATATCCCATCGGCGGCGGCCTTGATCGTCGCCGAGGTTTCGCCGCCGGACAGAATCAGAAGCTGCGCGGCGCGCAACTTGAAGCCGTAAATCGTCTCGAAGGCGGGCAGGCCGGCGGCGCTTTCGACGAACTCGGCCGAAGCCGCCAGACGCACCCTGTTTCCGGCGTTGACGAAACGCGCGAAGTCTTCGAGCGTCGCCAGCGAAGCGGCCTTCGCCAGTTTCGCGGGAACCGCGATCACCCAGGTGTTGTCGGCGGGGGCGGGGGTCAGCCAGACAAGGCCGTTGCGCGTTGCGTCGAGCTCCGCCGCGCGGATGTAGCCGCCCTTCGCGTCCTTCCAGATTTCATCGTCCTCCTGATGAAAAAAGAACGCGGCGTTGCCGGTATATTCGACGCTGAGGTCGATCGCGCCCGACAGCAGAGCCGCGCGCGCGATGGCGGTCGGCCCGATCTGCAGCCTGTTTTCGGTTGGAACGCCCGCCCTTTCGAGGGACAGCAAGATCATCTGCCCAAGCAGGCCGCCTTCAAGATCGAGCTTCGAGCCGACCACGACAGGCGCCGCCGCACGGGTTGTTCGCGGCGCCGCGGCTGCAAACGCGCAGATCAGGAGTTCGCGCCGGGTCAAAGCCGACGGCCTCACGACAGCACCACGGTCAGGCGCTCGGCGGCGCGGGTGATGCCGGTGTAGAGCCAGCGGTAGCGGTGTTCGCGGAAAGCGCCGCTTTCATCGAACAGCACCACCGATTTCCATTGCGACCCTTGCGCCTTGTGGACGGTGAGCGCGTAGCCATAGTCGAACTCATCCGAGTCGCGGCGGAATTTCGGGGAGAGCGTGTCTTCGGCGCCCTGGAAGAATTCGGGCGGCACGCCAATCCGCAAGGCCTTGCTCGCAGGATCGTCCTCGGGGACGACCTGCATCGAGATCTTTTTCTTGCGCGTCGCCGAGGCGCTCTTCACGATCCAGACGCCGCCGTTGAGCAGCCCCTTGGTCTTGTTGTTTCTGAGGCAGACCAGCTTGTCGCCCGCCTCGGGAAATTCGGAATCATGCCCGAAAAGTTCGCGCATTCTCTTGTTGTAGGCGCGGCGGGTCCGGTTCAGTCCGACGAGCACCTGATCGGCGGCCGTCACCGCGCCGGAATCGATGTCGCGCCGCAAGATCACCCGGCTTTCGCCGTATGGTCCGGGCGCAAGTCTGCCGCCGTCGCGCACCAGCATCGACATCTTGATGATCGGGTTGTCGGCCGCCTGACGGTGGACCTCGGTGAGCATCACGTCCGCCTCGCCGTCGGTGAAGAAGCCGCCGCCCTTGACCGGCGGCAATTGCGCGGGGTCGCCGAGAACGAGCACGGGTTTGCCGAAAGACAGAAGGTCACGGCCAAGCTCCTCATCGACCATGGAGCATTCGTCGATGATGACGAGGCTCGATTTCGCGACGGCGCTTTCATCGTTCAGCACGAAGGTCGGTTCTTCGGTATCGGTCTCGCGCGGCTTGTAGATCAGGCTATGGATCGTGCGCGCGTCCTTGCAGCCCTTGGAGCGCAGGACCAGCGCGGCCTTCCCGGTGAAGGCGGCGAAGGCGACGTCGCCGTCGGCGTCCTCGGCCAGTTGCCTCGCGAGCGTCGTCTTTCCCGCGCCGGCGTAGCCAAACAGACGGAAGACCTGCGGCTCGCCGCGTTTCAACCATTCCGAAACGGCCTTGAGAGCGCCGTCCTGTTGCGGCGACCAGGTCATCTTGGAGCCTTTTGGTGCGGGGAGGGATGAGATTGGTTGAAAGCCGCATACCACCTGAAAAGACCAGAACCGGCAAGGGGTTCGTCTTTGCGTCGGCGCAGGATCTCGAGCTGGAACGGGGGGCGGACAAACGAAGGCGACGGCGACCGGCGTCGCTTTTCGGCGTCATGCTCTGGCGCGCTCGCCGCGCGTCGCGTAAAAGTCGAATGCAATCAAGAATAATCGCAAGAAGAATTCTTAAGGGGAAATACCCATGAGGCGTCTCGTCTGGACCATTGCATTGTGCGGTTCTGCCCTTCCGGCCGCCGCCGAAGAGCCGCTGGCGGCGTCTCCCGGCGCGAAGCTCCTGTTCGCGGCGCAGGCGCAGGGCGTGCAGATCTATTCGTGTCAGGCCAAAGACCCGTCCGGAAAAGACCCGGCTTATGGCTGGGTTCTGACCGGGCCCCAGGCGGTCTTGACCGGCGCCGACGGGCGCCAGATCGGCGTGCATTCCAAAGGGCCGTCCTGGATTTTGGCCGACGGCTCGAAGGTGACCGGCGCGATCGTCGCCAAAGGGGCTTCGCCGCAGGAGGGCGCAATCCCCTGGCTCCTGCTGCGCGTCGATTCGCACGAAGGGTCAGGGCGTCTCGACGGGGTCAGCGAGATACGGCGGCTGAACACCAGCGGCGGCGCGGAGCCGGGCGAGAGCTGCACTAGCGCCCGCGCCGGGGAAGTCGCGCGGGTTCCTTATTCGGCGACCTACGAATTCTACGGCACCTGACCGGCGATTATACTATGCTCCGCTTGCGCTCCGGCTTGCCCAGGTTGTAACAGCAAAGCTGGAAAGCGGGAGTCGGGATGAGCGCAGCTGTGGTCGGAATTATCGGGGGATCTGGCGTCTATGACTTGCCGGGCCTCGAAGACGTGCGCGAATTGACCTTCGAGACGCCTTGGGGAGAACCGTCCGATCCGCTGCGCCTCGGCCGGATCGGCGAGACGAAGGTGGTGTTTCTGGCCCGCCATGGCCGCGGCCATCGATTGTCCCCCTCCAGCATCAATTATCGCGCCAATATCGACGCCCTGAAGCGGGCGGGCGTGACCGATATCGTCTCAGTCTCCGCCTGCGGCTCCTTCAAGGAGGATCTCTATCCCGGATTGTTCTTGCTGGTGGATCAGTTCGTCGACCGCACATTCGCGCGGCGGAGCTCCTTCTTCGGCGACGGCTGCGTCGCGCATGTCTCTATGGCGCATCCGGTCGCGCCTTTGCTGCGAGGCCGGATCGCGGCCGCCGCGGCGGCTGAGGACATCCCCTGCGTGACCGGGGGGACCTACGTCTGCATGGAAGGTCCGCAATTCTCGTCGCTCGCCGAATCGCAAATGTACCGATCCGCTGGTTTCGATGTGATCGGCATGACCGCCATGCCCGAAGCCAAGCTCGCGCGTGAGGCGGAAATATCCTATGCGACGATCGCCATGGTCACCGACTACGATTGCTGGCATCCTCATCACGATGACGTCGATGTCGCCTCTGTGGTCAAGATCGTTCAGGCCAATTCCGGGGCGGCGTCGCGCCTGCTCGGGCGGCTCCTGCGCGATTTTCCGGCCGAGCACGAGCCCTGTCCGATCGGATCCGACCGCGCGCTCGACAACGCCATCATCACCGCTGCCCCCGCCCGAGACCCGGCTCTTTTGAAAAAACTCGAGGCGATCATGTTTCGGTTCGACCAGCCATGACGATACCGTTCGACCTGAAGAACAGCATCCGCACCATCCCGGATTATCCGAAGCCGGGAATCATGTTCCGCGACATCACGACCATGCTGGGCGACGCGCGCGCGTTCCGCTGCGCCATCGACGAACTGGTGCAGCCCTGGTCCGGCGCCAAGATCGACAAGGTCGCGGGCATGGAGGCGCGCGGCTTTATCCTCGGGGGCGCGGTGGCGCATCAGCTCTCCGCCGGCTTCGTGCCGATCCGCAAAAAGGGGAAGCTGCCGCACACGACGGTCAAGATCGCCTATTCGCTGGAATATGGCCTCGACGAGATGGAGATCCATGACGATGCGGTCGTGGCGGGCGAGCGCGTGATCCTTGTCGACGATCTCATCGCCACGGGCGGCACGGCGACCGGCGCCATCCAGCTTTTGAAGCAGATCGGCGCCGATGTCGTCGCCGCCTGTTTCGTGATCGATCTGCCCGCGCTTGGCGGCGCGAAAAAAATCGAGGACCTCGGCGTGCCTGTCCGCACGCTGATGTCGTTTGACGGGCATTGAGACGATCGGGTCAGGAACGTCCCGGTTTAAGGAATTTCCCGAGGCGCCGTTGCGCGACAAGAGGCAATTCTCTAGAAGCAGCAGCAACCGAACGGGGGTTTCATGCGTCCTTCCAATCGCGCTGCGGATGAACTGCGCGCCGTCACGATCGAACGCAATGTCGCGCGTTACGCCGAAGGCTCCTGCCTGATCAAATTCGGCGGGACGCATGTGCTGTGCACCGCGTCGCTGGAGGACAAACCGCCGGCCTGGCTGCGCGGGCAGGGGCGCGGCTGGGTCACCGCGGAATATTCCATGCTGCCGCGCGCCACTCATACGCGCACCCGGCGGGAATCGACTTCCGGCAAGCAAACCGGCCGCAGCCAGGAAATCCAGCGCCTGATCGGCCGCAGCCTGCGCGCCGTCACCAATCTTCAGGGCCTTGGCGAGCGTCAGATCACCCTCGACTGCGACGTCTTGCAGGCCGACGGCGGCACACGGACGGCGGCGATCACGGGAGCCTGGGTCGCGCTCCACGATTGCGTCAAATGGATGCGCGGGCGCTCGATCATCAAGGATCATCCGTTGCGCGATCACGTCGCGGCCATTTCCTGCGGCATCTCCAATGGCGAGCCCGTGCTCGATCTCGACTACGCCGAGGATTCAGCGGCGGAGACCGACGCCAATTTCGTCATGACGGGAGGGGGTTCCCTCGTCGAGGTGCAGGCGACCGCGGAAGCGGCCGTCTTCAGCGACGGGCAATTGCACGCCATGCTGACTCTGGCGCGGGCCGGCATCGCCCGGCTGGTGGACTTGCAGAAAACGGCGGTCGCCTGATTGGGCCGCCCGCTTACCGGCCGGCTGGTCATCGCAACGCATAATTCCGGCAAGCTCGCGGAGATGCGTGGCCTCCTCGAACATTACGGGGTCGATGCGGTCTCCGCCGCCGAACTCGGCCTGCCTGATCCGGAGGAAACCGGATCGACCTTCGCCGAAAATTCCGAAATCAAGGCTCGCGCCGCCGCAAAAGCGGCTGGTCTTCCGGCGCTTGCGGACGATTCCGGACTTTGCGTCGCGGCCTTGAACGGCGATCCCGGCATCTATTCGGCGCGGTGGGCGGGCGCCGGCCGTGATTTCGGCGTCGCGATCAAGCGGATAGAAACGGCGCTCAAGGAGGCGGGCGCGCAGGCGCCGTTCAAGGCCCATTTCGTCTGCGTCCTGACGCTCGCCTTCCCGGACGGCGAGATACACAGTTTCGAAGGCAAGGTTTTCGGCGCTCTCGCGTTCCCTCCGCGCGGCGAACATAATTTCGGCTATGATCCGATTTTTACGCCCGAAACCTTCACCCGGACCTTCGCGGAAATGAGCGCGCAGGAAAAACACGGGATTCCCGCCGACGGCTCGCCCGGTCTGTCGCATCGCGCCCGCGCCTTCCAGGCCTTTGCCGGCGCCTGTCTTTCGGCTCAAGGCGACGATTAAGCATTGATTTTCGCGGCGCCGCGCCCTATTATATTGCAGCGCAAAAAAGCCCCCTGGCGTAAAGCCCCGTGGCGCATAGTCCCTGGCGCGGAGAACGAAGGCGGATCATGTCTGCTGTCTGGAATACGAAATTTGGCCCGAGGCGCGTGCGTCACGACCCGCCCACTCTGAAGGAAGCCATCGTCGCCGCGCAGGGTTTGACCGACCAACTCCTCCAGCAGGTCGAAATCGCGGCCGCGCTGATGGAATTGCCGGTGGACGTCGTGCGGGCCGAATTGCTCAAGGCCGCGCCGTCGCGCAAGAGCGAGCATATCGTGACCTCGGGTGGACGCGAACGGCTGGCGCGCACCGTCGTCGTCGAACGCAAGCCGAGCCGGCGAATGACCGCCCCGTCGAGGGCCGCCCGCACCTGATCGGGGAGGCCCGACCGTCGGCCGCGCTTCTACCGCCGCAGCTCCGCATAGGCCTGAAATCCCGGCGGCAGAATGGGTTGCGACCCGGTGATGATCGCTGGCAGGCGGTAGGGCGGCTGTTGGCGCCCGTAAGAATAGCTCAAGGCCGCGGGCCGCGACTTGAGAGGCTGCGCTTCCGAAATCCGCACGCCGTCGCTTGACGCTTCTTGACTCGGCGCAGGCGCTTCCCGACCCGGCGCAAGCGCCCCCAGCGTCCCGGTCGCGGCGGGATCCAAGGGGACCAATTTTCCCGACGCCCTGGTTGTCTCAAACGTCTTGGTCGCCTCAAACGTCTCGGCCGCCTCAAACGCTTCGGCCGCCTCCGGCTGAGGCTGAAGCGCCGCCTCGGCGGGGGGCCCGAGATCGGTCGGGCGCGCCGGGGGCAGCGGAATGTCGGCGGCCGTTTCCTCCGGCGCCGGCCTTGCCGCGGAACCCTGCCGGACAAGCGCCGCCTGCTCGCGCGCCTCGCCGGGCTTGCCGGCAAATCCGCCGCCGAACGCCGACATGACGTTGCGCATGAATCCGCCCAGGACCGAGGCCTGTACGATCGGCTGCGACTGCGGCTGCGTCGGCGGTTGAGGCGAGGCCGAGAGAGCAGGGGGTTTGCGAGGCGCGGCCGACGCGACCATCACGCGCGGCTCGTTGCAGGCGCGAATTCCAAGACCGATCAATTCGGAGCCGCGCAGAACCTTGTATTCGCGTGTCAGGGCGCCGAGCCTCGCCCGCACGGCCGCGGGATAGGAATCGAACAGCTGTTGCGAGACGTTGAAATCGGTTTGATGATTGCGGGGATCGTAGGCCTGATGAAATTTCAGGATGCTGTCGGGATAGACGCAGACATTCGGCAGGCTGAGCGCGAGGGTGCAGGCCGAACGGCATTCGTGGAGCCTCACCTCGCGGTCGGACGCCCGATAAAGCGCGGTTTGGGTCTGATAATCGGTGACGAAGCCGCCGACGTCCTTCATCACAATGACCGGAGCCGGCATGGGCGGCGGCTGAAGATAGCCCAAAGTTCACCTGTGGTCTGGAACGCCAGTCGTCGCGCGCAACCGGGCGCGATGACGGTATTGAATCGTAGTAAACGTATTCTTAATCAATCTGGGTAAGTCTTGATCAATCTCGACAAGTCTCGCTTCGTCGAAAGGCGGATTTATGTTCACGAGCGGGCGTTTGAGAAAGTAAGACTCTGCGTTTAATTGTGGCGTGACTTTGACGGCGAAGTCCGTAGAGACTTGAAGGGGCGTCAGGGCGCCTGGATGACCTGGCCACAAGAGCGTGACATAACCAGCCGATGAGTGACCGAAACAGAATCGTCGAGGACCCCGGCTTTGCGCTTTATGTGCATTGGCCGTTCTGCCTGTCCAAATGCCCCTATTGCGACTTCAACAGCCATGTCCGCGCGCACCCTGTCGACGAAGACCGTTTTGTCGAGGCCTATCGCGCCGAGCTTGCGCATCGCGCGGGTCTTACCCGGGGCCGCACCGTGTCCTCGATCTTTTTCGGAGGCGGGACGCCCTCGCTCATGAAACCCTCGACGGCGGCGGCGATTCTCGACGCCGCCGCCGCTCTGTGGCCGATCGCGGCGAACGCCGAGATCACTCTCGAGGCCAATCCGACGAGCGTCGAGGCGACCCGTTTTCGCGGCTTCCGCGCCGCTGGAATTAACCGCGTTTCGCTTGGCGTGCAGGCGATGAACGATGCCGATCTGAAGGCGCTCGGCAGAACCCACAGCGCGACGGAGGCGATGGCGGCGGTGGATCTCGCCGCGTCCGTTTTCGAGCGTTACTCGTTCGATCTCATCTACGCGCGCCCGGGCCAGACCGCGAAGGACTGGCGCACGGAATTGGGCGCCGCGATCTTGCGCGCGCGCGATCATCTTTCGCTCTATCAGCTCACCGTCGAACCCGAGACGATGTTCGAGCGCTTGCGCGATCGCGGCAAACTGGTTCTGCCGGGGGACGATCTCGCTCGCGACCTTTGGGATGTGACGCAGGAGGTCACCTCGAAGGCGGGGCTTCCGGCCTATGAGGTTTCCAATCACGCCCGGCCCGGCGCTGAAAGCCGGCACAATCTCATCTACTGGCGCTACGGCGAATATGCGGGGGTCGGGCCTGGCGCGCATGGCCGGATCTTGACGCCGAACGGGCGGCGCGCCCAGGCGACGGAACGCCATCCAGAGACCTGGCTGACCGCAGTCGAGACCGAAGGTCATGGTCTTGTCGAAGACGCGTTCCTGACCAACGACGAACAGGCCGATGAATTTCTCCTGATGGGCCTTCGGCTTGCCGAAGGCATCGAGCCGTCGTCGTTCCACACGATGGCGGGCCGCCGGCTCGATCCTCGCCGCGTCGATTCTCTCATCGCCGACGGCATGGTCGAATATACGCCGCACGGGCGGCTGCGGGTCAGCGCTGAAGGCTTTCCCGTGCTCGACGCCGTCGTCGCCGATCTCGCCGCCTGATTGCTCGACTCCTCCATTGCGCCGGAACTATGTCCGCCGCTTTGAAGCTGGCGATTGCGCTATCGCGTCACGCCACACGCTCGCCGCATTCGCAACCGTAAGCTACGGTCGCGGTTGATCCGGAATCGCGGAGGTTGCTGAAGGTCAGTTTCGCAAATGAGAGGCGCGCTAGTTCCCCTCGCGTCGGTTCGTTCTGGTTGGTCCCGGATTCGGCGTTAACGGATACAATTTTAATCATTTCGCTTCATTGCTGCGGCGCTCGTCGCGGGACGAAAATTGGAGTTTTGAATTGCGTCAAGCACGGCTCCGCACAGGTTTCTTGAAGCATACGGGCGTCTTGGCCGCGGTCTATGTCGGGGCCGCCGTATTCAGTATGTTCGCTCCCTCCTCGACAGAGACGGCGATCGCCAACGGTGACACCCGCACATTGAATCTCTATCATTCGCATACGGGCGAATCGATCCAGGCGACGTTCCGCGTCAACGGAGCCTATGACCCGGCTGTCCTCGCCAAGCTCAATTATTTTCTGCGCGACTGGCGCAACAACGACGTCACGAAAATGGACCCGCGTCTGTTCGACGTCGTCTGGGAGGTCTACCGCACGGCGGGCGTCACCGAACCGGTCCGCATCGTATCCGCTTATCGCTCCCCCGAAACCAACGCCATGCTGCGCAGCCGCTCCAGCGCGGTCGCCGAACATTCCCAGCACATTCTCGGCAAGGCGATGGACACGACCATCAGCAGCCTGTCGATGGAGAAAATCCGCGAAATCGGGATGCGGCTCCAAAGAGGCGGCGTCGGCTATTATGGCAGCGCGGCCTTCGTCCATCTCGACGTCGGCAACGTGCGCAGCTGGCCGCGCATGAGCTACGATCAGCTCGCGCGGCTGTTCCCGGACGGCAAGACGGTTCATCTCGCCTCGAACGGCCGGACGCTTCCCCGCTATGAAGAAGCGCGCGCCGAGATCGCCGCGCGCGGCGGAATCGTCTCGGATGTCCAGGTCGCAAGTTCAGGCGGAAATTTCTTTTCCTGGCTGTTTGGCGGCGGACGCGAGGCGCAGGACGACATCGCCGCAGAGCGCGCCGCCCCTCCGGCCCGCGCCCAGGTCGCGAGCCTAGATCGCGCCGATGCGCCCGCTCCGGCGGCCGCGAAGCTGTCGGCCGCCGATCGCCGCAAGGCGCGCGACATTCCGCCTGCCGCCCTCAGCGCCGCTCCGGCGCCGTCAGCGGTCGCGGCGGCCCCCGCGCCACCGCCTGCTCTGGTTGCGGCTCAAAGCCAAACCGTGGTCGCAAGCCTCACGCCGCCCGCTCCAATTCGCGACAGTCGCGCCGGAATCGCCGAGGACCGCGCGGCCAGCGCGCCCAGAGACAGCCAAGAGTCTCGTCCTCAAGAGTCTCGCGAGCAAGATTCGCCTGCACAGGAGACGCGCGCGTTCGCCGCGCCGCCGCCGCCGCGCCGTCCTGCCGACCTCATCGCCGCTTCATCCCTGCTCGCGGAAGCGCCGTTGCCGCCGCCGCGCGCCGATGGACTGACCAAAGTCGCCTCGGTGTCGGTTCGTGACGCCGCCGCGTCAGGCCATGATCTTAAGCCGCATGATTCTCAGCCGCATGACGCTCCGGCGCATGAAGCCCAGCTGAAGCCGACGCCCGCGAAGGGCGATCCGATTGGCGGCCTGATCGCGCCGGCTCCGAACGCTTCGCTCGAGCGCGCGGCGAGCCTGCCGGTGATCATCACCGATGGGCAGAAGGAGAAGACGGGCGCGTCGACGGCGGTCCTCGCTTATGCGGGAGGCGCGCAGCCGCTTCAAAAACCCGATCCGGCCCAAAAAGCCGTGAGCGCGACTCAGCCAGCCATTGTCTCGGTCCGCCTCGACAAGGCCAATTTCCACGGACGCGCAAGCCAAACGGCGTCGTCGCCTTCAAATCCGGTCCCGGGCCAACCTGTCACGGGTCTGCGCCAGGCGGCGAAGATCATTCCGGATGCGCTCTCGAACAAACCGACCTCCGGTTATGTCACGGCTTTCGGAGCCTCGGCGAGCGACCTCGACTGCAGCCACTTTAAAACGCAGTCAGTGGCTGCGTCTTCCGCGAAATGAAGTCGTCTTAATTTGAAGTCGCCTTTTAAATAAGATTTCGCGCTCAGCCGCCGCCCCGTCCCACTCCCGCCAGCGCCGCCGCCAGCAAGGTCAAACCAAGCAGCAGGACGGCCAGCGCCGCGCCGGCTTCGAACAGGGCTCCGGCGACAAGGGCCCGCCGCGAGCCGGGCCGAGCGAATTTCACCGCTGATTTTTTGGCGAACACCGCCAGGGAGGCGAGCGCTCCCGTGGTGATCGCGGTTCCAAGCGACATCGCCAGAACCGCCCCGACGCCCGTCAGAAAAACTCCCTGAGCCAGAGCGAACACAAGCACAAGAATGGCGCCCGAACACGGACGCGACCCCGCCGCGACGACAGACAACGCCGCGTTTCTCCACGAAAATCCTTCACCGAGGGAACGCGGATCGGGCGCGTGAAAATGCCCGCAGCCCGGACCATGCGTATGATCGAGACTGCAATCGTCGGCGGCGAAGCGGCTCGGCGCGCCGGGTGGAGGAGCTTGCCATGGCAAGTCTTGCACAGGACCGGATTTCCAGGCCGCAATCAGCGCCGATCCTTTCCTGGCGAGCAGCGCCGCGCCGAGAAGCGCGATCGCGGCGTAGCTGGCGATTTCCACGGCGTTTGAGGCCGCCGTCATCCGTTTTGACGTGGCCCCGAAGATGAAGGCGGCGACGCCGACGATCGTCACGGCGACGAGCCCCTGCAGCAGGGCGGCCGCGAGCGAAATCGCGAGACCCCGGCGAAGCATGTTCTCGTTGGCGAGCATATAGGAGGTTAGAACCGTCTTGCCGTGGCCGGGACCCGCGGCGTGAAAAACCCCATAGGCGAAACTGAGGCCGATCAGCCCCGAGGCGACGAGGCCGCTGTCCTTCGCCGCGCGGATCGCGCCGGTCAGCAAGCGGTAGAAACCGCTTTCCTGGGTGAGAATCCAGCCGCCGAGTCCATTGGTCGCGCCCACGGCGCCTTCATTGGCCCCCACCGCGAACGGATGATGGACCCCTTGCGCAAGCGCGGCGGAATCCAATCCGGACGCGGCGCACGCGAGCGCACCGCCGCAAAGCGCAAGCAGCCCAAGGGGGCTCGACAAAGGCCTTTTCAGGAATTTCCGAAACGACAGCGCGCCGAACATGAGGCCGATCAAATCCCGTTCACGGACAGGCGATGATGATCGGACTCGCCAGCTTGACGCCGAAGTCGGAGCCGGGCGAAAGGCCGCTGAAAAAAGCCTCCGAAAGTTTCTTGGTTTCGTCGGCGGCGAGGGGTTTTGTTCCGAGCACATTCGCGGAACAACCCTTGGGCGCGCCGACGAGCGCGACGGGATCCTGCTTTGCAAGTTCGAAAGCGACGAAATACGTCGGATCATAGACCTGAAGCGAGAACGCCTTTCCCGCGCTCGCGGGCGTCTTCAAGGGAAGCGTGAAGCGCAGGACGACCAGCTTGTCGTCGCGTTCCTCCAGCGAATAGTCGATCGGCGCCCCAAACTCGATCTTTTTGTTCGACGCCTTCGCATGGGTGAAATAATCGAACTCGGCGAGATCCTCGACATTGGTTTTCGCCAGCGGCGCGAGATCGTCCTTGCTCAGGAGCTGGCCGCCCTTTTTCTGGCCTTCCGTCACGAAGGCCGAATACATTTCATCGAACACCCAGGCGTGGCGGATCGCCTCGATCTCTCCCTTGGGGCCGAACACGACCTGTTCTTGCGCCGACACCCAGACGTGCGGATGCGCAAGCGCGGCGTTCGCCAGGAGGGACAGGGCCGCGATCAGGGAAAGCCTCAGGCGCAAAAGCGTCCTCATCATCGGCCGCAGAGAACCGCCGCGCGTATCGCGCCGGCCGGCGACCCGCCTGTCTCACAGGACAATCGTCAAGTTTTGTCAACGAGGCTTGAAACGTGCCCAACCCTTATTGACTTCGCAAGTCTGGCCAAACAGTGGCGGGCCTTGCGAAGACGAGGGGTTCAGTAGACGTCCGCCTGGTAGCGGCCGGTCTTTTTGAGCTGCTGGACGAAAGCCCGCGCGGCGTCCGGATCCTTTCGGCCATGCTCTCCGACGATCTCGATCAGCGCTTTTTCAACGTCCGCCGCCATGCGTTTGGCGTCGCCGCAGATATAAAAATGGCCGCCGCGATCGAGCCATGTCCACAGTTCCAGACCTTCTTCGCGCATTTTGTCCTGGACGTATGTTTTCGGCCCTGCGTCGCGCGACCAGGCGAGCGACAGCTTCGACAGCGCGCCTTCCGCGCTCAGGGCGCCGAGTTCGTCCTCGTAGAAGAAATCGGCGTCCCGGCGCTGGTGGCCGAAGAACAGCCAGGCGCCGCCGCTCGCCCTGGTCGCGCGCCGTTCATGCAGAAAGGCGCGGAACGGGGCGATTCCGGTGCCGGGGCCGACCATGATGATCGGCGTATCAGGGCTCTGCGGCAACGCGAAATTATGCGCGCGCTGGATGTAGGCCCGGAATCTCGCGCCCGGATGAAGGTCCTCGGCGAGCCAGGAGGATGCGACGCCGCGGCGGACCCTCGCGCCGACGGCGTAACGCACGTGATCGACCGTCAGCGAAACGCGGGCGGGATCGGCCTTGGGAGAGGACGAGATCGAATAGAGCCGAGGCTGCAGGGAATCGAGGCTTTCGACGAAAGCCTCGGGATCGGGGCGGATGCCGGGAAATTTCTCGATGGCGGCGAGAACGTCGAGGGTCTCGGCGTCGCCGTCGGGATCTTCGCCCCTGGCGAGGCTTTTCGCCTTTTTCCGGCGCTCGCCACCGGTCACATAGGAGATCAGTTCGAACAGCGAGTCGGGAGCGCTCCCGAGTGAAACCTCGGAGAGGAGGACCTCACGCAGCGTGTGGCCGGCGATGGGGAAATCCTGCGGCGCGTGGAGCGCCGCGATGACGGCGTCGACGAGCGCCGGATCGTTGCGCGGAAACACCCCCAGACTGTCGCCGACGCAATATTCAAGGCCGCTCCCGGAGAGGTCGAATTCGATATGGTAGGTCGATTTTTCAGAACTCTCCTTGTTGAGGCGCCCGCGCGAGAGAAAGCTGATTTCGACCGGAGCCTCGCGCGCATAGCCCGGCTTCGCCGTGGCGGCGTGCGGGGAGGCGGCCTCAGACGGAGCCTCAGTTTGAGGCGCCGCCGCCGCGGCCCCCGGAGCGCCCGCGAGTTCTTCCGCCAGGGCCTTCAACGCGCGGGCGGTCTGTTTTTCTCCGGGCGCGCAGAGGTTCAGCCGCGATTCGGCGCCTGCCGCGATCGCCTCCGCATAGGTTTCGCAAAGATAGCCGCACTGGCCGCAATCCTGCTGCGCCATGGCCGCCATCATCCGCCGCCGCAAGGGCAGGCCCTCGGCCAGCTTCATGCGCTCGTCGAGCGCCATCGCCGGATCGTGCCAGGGCGCCTCCTCCTCTTGCGGAGCCTCGGCGAGAGGAGCAAGCGCCGTCGGGTCCCGCGCTGGATCCGGCGCATAGAGGCCAGCGAAAAATCCGTTCAGCCATGCGCGCTGCTCGTCGGAGAAGGGCGCGCTTTCGGGCAGCATCGGCGTTATCCCGGGAGGGGTGACCAGCACGCTCATGCGTCGCCTCCGAGCGCGAATGTTTGCAGCGTTTTGAGATCGCGGCTGGCGGTGAAGCTCTGGAAACTCTGCTCCGGCCCGGCGCGGTTCGAAAGATAGGCGGAAAGCAAATTCTCGATGAGCCGGGGCGCGTCCTCCGCCTTGACGTCGCGGCGCAGCTCGCGGCCGATCGCGGCGCCTTCGCCGAAGCCGCCGCCGACATGCAGATGGTAGCCGTCCACCGTATCTCCGTCGTCGTTGACCGTCACCCGCGCGCCGATGAGGCCGATGTCGCCAATGTAATGCTGGGCGCAGGAATGGTGACAGCCGGTGAGGTGGATGTTGACGGGCTGGTCGAGCGCCACCCGCGTCTCGCACCAGGCGGCGATGGCGTCCGCGTGGCCCTTGGTGTCGGCGGCGGAAAACTTGCAGCCGCGCGAACCCGTGCAGGCGATGAGCCCGGCTCGGATGCTGGAGGCCCTCCAGTCGAGGCCCGCGGCCTCGATCCGCTCCTGCGCCTCGGCGATCCTGTCCGCGGCGAGGCCTGAAAGCAGCAAATTCTGCCACACGGTCAGCCGGATGTCGCCGTCGCCGCAATCCCTGGCGATGGCTGCGAGTTCGCGCATCTGCGCCGTCGTCATTTTGCCGACCGGGAGGGCGATTCCGATATAGGAGAGGCCGGGCTGACGCTGCGGGTGAACCCCGATATGGGCGTGCCGGTCCTGCGCCGGGCGCGGCGCGACATGGGCCGCCTCCACCCGCGCGAGGGGGCGTCCGAGCTTCGCCTCGACCGCCTTGAGGAAGGCGTCGAAGCCCATCCCGTCGAGTACGTATTTGAGCCGGGCCTTCGCCCGGTTGGTGCGGTCGCCGAGGTCGATGAACGCGCGGACGATCGCGTCCGCCACCATCACCGCATCGGCGGGAGGAAGAACGACGCCTGTGTCGCGGGCAAGATCCCGGTGGCCGGAGATGCCGCCAAGGACCAGACGGAAATAGACGCCCGGCGGAAGGCTCGCCCCGGCCGTGACCTCGACGGCCTGGAAGCCGATGTCGTTGGTGTCCTCGAGGGTGGCGATCGCCCCGCCGCCGTCAAACGCCACGTTGAACTTGCGCGGCAGTCCCGAGAGGGCGCGCTCGTTCTGGACGTGAAAATTCCATGCGCGCGCGTAAGGGCGGGTGTCCAGAAGCTCGAACCGGCCGATTCCCGCCGTCGCATCCCCGGTGACATTGCGGATATTGTCCGCTCCGGAATGGCGGGACGACAGGCCCAGCTCCTGAATGGCCTCGATCACGTCGATCCCGCGCCGGGCGGGGATTTCGCGGATCTGCAAGTTGGCGCGCGTCGTCACATGCGCGTAGGGGGCCGCGAACCTGTCCGCTATGTCGGCGACGCCGGCGAATTGCCAATGATTGAGAATTCCGTTGGGAATACGCAGGCGGCACATATAGGCGTCCTGCGCGGGCGCGACATAAAACAGCCCGTAGTATCGCCAGCGGAAATTATCCGGAGCCTTGGGAAATTCGTCGCGCGCCGTCTGATCCTTCAGGCGCGGGTAGGCGTCGAAAGGGTGCTCCTCGCGCTTCCATTTTTCCTGATCGGCGAGCTTTTTGCCCTGCGCCTCAAACCTCGCCATGGCGGCGAGATGCGGCGCGTCCGGCCCGGAAACGGGCGCGGTGGTGGGCGCCTTAGAATTAGGCGCCGGAGCCATCGCTTTTCCCGCTCTGGCGATGTGAAGTCCTGACGCAAAGCCTTCGAGATAACGCTTCTGTTCCGATGTAAAATCAACGCTCATCAGGCACCGCGAACTTTTCTTCTGGATTTGAGGAGGGTCAACTCCCCTCAGTCCAGCAAAATCCGCGCCGCTCCGGCGAAGCTCCGGTCTTTTCGCCTTTCCCCTGAAATCTCGCCTTTCCTATAATCAATGCGGGCGCCGGATGATCGATCCGGGCTGGCGCCTACCGTTCGATGCGGGGCGAATGCGGGGAGGGCGCAACCCCTGGTTCGATCGCGCCGGACAGGATAACCGCCGACAGGAGTATGGCGAAGACCATCGCGATGACCGACGCGATGAACCAGCGCACGGTCTTGACATATTCTGCGGCGTCATCGTCCGCCAGCCGCAGCGACCGGAACAAGGCGTGGATTTCCATAAAGATCGGAATGGTCAGGACGAGCGCGGCGGCGACCGAGCGGGGCGTCCAGTCGCCGGGCGCCTCGAACACCCAGCCTCTCAGAAACGTCAACGAGAAGCCGAGGAAGATCGTGATCGCATTGCCGATGCTTTGCCGATAACCATTCGGCAGCGGGCGCGGAGCGGAAGCGGGATCAGTCAAGGTCATGGAATGGCCGGAGATTGGCGTGAAACGTTGTTGGACGGCGGAAACATTTCACCTTGGGTTCAAATGATTATTTATTCTCTTATGGAGGACCGCCGATTTTTGGGATGACAAGGGTCTCCAAGGGGCGGGGCTCAGGGGCCGGGTCGGCAAGGGGTTGATTGTCGCGCCAGGATAGGGCATAGGAGCGCAGTTCGTTTTGACCGGCCGCGCGGCCGGTTATTTATTTTTCTGGGACCCGCTCTGATGAAAGTCCGTAATTCCTTGAAATCGCTGCGCGGCCGCCATCGCGACAACCAGCTCGTGCGCCGCAAGGGCCGCGTCTACATCATCAACAAGACGCAGAAGCGCTACAAGGCGCGTCAGGGCTGAATGGCCCCCGTGTTTTGAACGCAGATCGGCTTTGACGCCGGAGCGCCGGTTCGGTACGCTCAGGTATGCGATCTCTTTCCCGGTTTTTCGCCTGGTTTCTTGTTTGCCTCGCGGGATTGCTCTGCGCCAACGCCGCCGCGGCGGCGGACGCGGGTTCGCAACTGCCGCAGAGCGACCGTCCTGGCCCCGCTTCCGGGCCGGGAGAGGGCGGCCACAAAAAACCTGCCGCCTCGCCTCTTGCGTCTGCCGCCATTCGCGGACAGATGCTTGACGATCTTTTTGCGCGTCTCCAGCGGGCGCGGGATCAAAACGAAGCCCAGACTCTCGCGCTTTCCATTCAGCATATCTGGTTTCAGACCCGTTCGGACACGGCCAGCCTGCTGATGCAGCGCGCCGCGCAATCCATCCAGGACTCTCATTATCCGCTCGCGCTTTCGCTCCTGGACAAGATCGTCGCTCTCGAACCCCAATGGGCGGAAGCCTGGAACCAGCGCGCCACCGTCCGCTTTCTCGCTGACGATTCTGAAGGGGCCATGGCCGATATCGACCAGGTGATAAAACTGGAGCCGAGGCATTTTGGCGCGCTCGCCGGGATGGGAGCGATCTTGCAGCGCGCTGGTCTCGACAAGCAGGCGTTGCAGATCTACGGCAAGTCGCTAAGCCTTTATCCGATGCAACCCGAGTTGCAAAAAACCGTTGAAAAACTGAAACTTACAGTCGAAGGTCGGGATATCTGACGAGGCGCTTTCGAAGTAAATTCAAGTAAAGAAGCCTTTTTTAAAAGAACAGCCTGATCTCGAGCGGGCGTCTAGAACAAAACTTTGGCGCTGTTTCCGGGACCGCAGGAAGCGGCCTCGGCGTCAGCATCACGGCCAGGCTTCCCATGAAAACGGTCCGCGGTAGACCGGCTGGATAATCCTTCCGGCCCGCGCGGCGATATGGCCGCGAGACCCCGGCGCATAGGCGAGCGCACGCTCCGCCCGCCAATCTTCATTGCCATAATCGCGGTGGCGGCGGGCCGCAAAGGCGGCGGCGCCATCCCGGTTCCGATGGCGCGCATACATCGTCGTCCGCGGCGGCGAGCCGGAGATTTCGATATCGGCGCCCTCGGCTTTGACCATCTCATAAAGCCGGGCCGCGTTGCCGGGCGAAAGCCTGACGCAGCCGTGGGAGGCCGGGTGGCCAAGATGCCCCGTCGCATGCGTGCCGTGGATCGCATAGCCGCCTTTGAAGAAAATGGAATTCGGCATTGGCGACATGTCGTACTTGCGCGAATAGTGCATGCGCTGCAGCCCGGTGGCGTGATAATGGCCTCGCGGCGTCACGTAGCCGGACCGCGCCGTCGACACCGGCCAGACGTAGTCGCCGCTCGCGGAACTGACATGCATGGTCTGCGATCCGAGATCGATGGCGATATTGACCCGCGCCTCGGCGTTGACGACGGGACAAGCGGTAAAGCCGAGGAAACAAAGGGCGGACATGAATCGCATGGCTTCGTCTCGCTGTTGAATTACATAAATAATCAACGACGCCCGAAAGGTAAACGTTTCAGCGTAAATAAGGTTAAATAATAAATATTGCATCGCGGCGTAACGCGCCGGTGTTTCACTCTCAGGTTGCTCAACGTCTCGTGGTTGTGCTCCAAACTGGACTTTCCCGCGGATGTCTTTATTGCGCGCGTTCGCCGGATCGATCTCCTTGCTGGCTGGCGGCGGGCTTGGACGAAAATCCCGGGCGGATTTCGGCGGGAGCAAATCAGACTATGCTCAAGCTTTTGACTCTGGAGCGATTTCTGATCGATCGCATGACTTCATGCGATCGGAAAGCGCTCTAAGTTTCCGAGGCTCGCGCGGCATGCTCATCGGAGGCCGAACGATCAAAATCGTCATCGGCAGGAGCCTCCGCCTCAACCTCCGCCGGAGGCCGCAAGGTCAGGCGTCCGCCCGCCACGTCGACACGCGGGACATTCTCTTTGGTGAAGGCGACGAGCAGGGTCGCGCCTCCCGCCGCGGGCGCGATTTCCAGAATATCGCCGCCGCCGAAATTATGCACCGCGACGATGGCGCCGGCGGTTTTGCCCGTCTCGCTGACCGCGGCGAGCCCGACGAGATCGGCGAGATAGAACTCGTCCTCGCCGGCGGCGGGAAGGGCCTTCCGGTCGACGTAGAGGTCGAGATTGGTCAGGCTTTCCGCGATGGAGCGGTCGCGGACGCCCTGAATGCGGGCGACGAACAGGTCGTCCTTCAGATGGCGCAGGCTCTCGATGGTGAACTGGCGTGTTCCGGCGGCGTCGTGGAGCGGCTTGTAGGAGCCGATCGCCTTCGGATCGCCGGTGTAGGATTTGAGGCGCACTTCGCCTCTGACGCCATGCGCTGCGCCAAACTTGCCGACAAGGACGCGGTCGTTGAGCAACGGCTAGTCCTTTCCAAACCTGCCTTAATCCAAGCCCGGTTCTTATCCAAGCCCGCCTTAACGGGAGACGCGCGCTTTCATGGCGTGATCGGCTAGGGTCGTGCCGAGCGACCAGACGGCCCCTGGAACGCGATGGCTGTCGGCGATCACCGCATCGAAGGAGCGTTCGATCCAGTCGCAATCCGCGTCGTTGAGGATGAGCGCGGGGAGCAGCTTCACCGTATGACTGCCGTGCCCCGCCACCTGCGCCAGAATCTTGTGATCCTTGAATAGCGGAATCGTAATGAGCTGGCAGAAAAGCCCGGCGTTGAACGTCTCCAAAAGGCTCCAGGCCGCTTTCAGTTTCAGCGAACGGGGGGCGCCGAACTCGATGCCGATCATCAGCCCCTTGCCGCGCACCGCATGCACCAGTTCGTAACGGTCCGCCATGGCTTCGAACGCGCGGAGCAGCCGCGCGCCGTTCTGCGCTGACTTGCGGACGAGATCCTCGGACTGGATGACCTCCAGCGTCGCGAGGCCGGCCGCCATCGCGAGGTCGTTCTTCGCGAAGGTCGATCCGTGCACCACCGCGCGGTCCATCCGGTTGAACACTTTTTCGAAAATATGCTTCCGGGTCAGCACCGCGCCGACCGGCACATGTCCGCCGGACAAGGCCTTGGCGATGAGCACCATGTCGGGCTCGACGCCCCAATGTTCGATCGCAAGGAAACGTCCGGTCCGGCCAAGCCCGGTCTGGATCTCGTCGGCGACGAACAGGGCGCCATATTTTCGGCACAAGGCCTGCGCCCCGCGAAGGTAGAGGTCATCTGGAATATTGACGCCCTTGCCCTGAATCGGTTCGACGATGAAGGCGGCCGCGTCCCGCCCTGACAAGGCCTGTTCGAGCGCCGCGAGGTCGTTGAAGGGAATTCTGACGCAGCCCGGCAGGAGCGGCTCGAATCCCTCCCGGAATACCGGATCTCCGTTCAACGCCAGCGCGCCGTAGGTCAGGCCATGGAAGGCGTGATCGCAATAGATGATATTGGGGCGCCCTGTCGTCCGGCGGGCGAATTTGATCGCCGCCTCAACAGTTTCCGCGCCGGAATTGGTGAAGAAGACCTTGTCGAGAAAGGGAACGAACTCAAGCAGGCGCTCGGCGAGCAGACTGGAGAGCACGGACACGTCCATCTGCACGAGATTGGGCAGGTCGGCGCCGAGCACGGAGCTTAGCGCCTCGCGGACCGTCGGATGATTGCGGCCGAGCGCGAAAACGCCCCAGCCGCTGAGAAGGTCAAGGTAGCGGGAGCCGGAATGGTCCCAAAGATATTGCCCGCGCCCGGCGCGAAACCCGACGTCATAGCCGATGGTCTGGAGCACGCGGACCATCATTTCGTTCATGTGCTTCGAATGCAGGCCGTAACGTTCCTGCTCGCGCTTTTCGAGAAGGGTCAGAATGTCAAAGCGCGGGTCGTCGATTAACTGAGACTTAAGGTCCTCAACAAACATGCTTCTCATCCGTGGCGCGCAGCTTCGGGGCGTGTCTTCAAAGGCCGGCTCGACACGGCGGGATAAAATCCGCCGAACCGCCTTGAACCAGAACAAACGAACGAAGTACGAGCATCGTCACTCAATCGAGCGTTTTTTAGTCTAAGCATTTTCCGCTTCGGAAAGAAACAGCCATGGGCGGAGCGTCAATCGCCGCGTCCGCTGCTAGTCTTTCCGCCTTGCGGGAGCGACCTCCTTGACGAGGTTGCGCAGGTCAAGCGCCGCGGTCTTTGCAGACTTGCGCCGGCGCGCCTCTTTGGAGCGCGCCTTTCTGGAGATGGTGGGCGCGACAGGGATCGAACCTGTGACCCCTACGATGTCAACGTAGTGCTCTCCCGCTGAGCTACGCGCCCTGACCCTTCGAGGAAGGGATCAGCGATGGCGACAGGGTATATCGGCTCGTTCGCCAGGGCGCAAGCCGCAAAGCGATGATCTTGCGCGAACCGGTCGGGGCGCGCGCAAGGCTCGTGCGGAGGGTCAAAAACCGACGCCCAGCGCTCCGGCTCCGCCGCCTCCCCCCGCGGCGCCGCCGCCCGAACGCGCCGACGATGTGGCCGCTGGCGCAGGGCGCCGTTCACGGGGCGCCGGCTGGCGCGCCTCGCGTTGGGGCTGCCGTTTCTCGATCGGAGCCGGGCGCGCGGCCTTTTCCCTTGCCGGCTCGCGCGGCTCTCTCGCCGGTTTCGGCTCGGACGCGCGCGGCGCCGGCTCATTTTTCGGGGGATAATTTGCGATTTCGTTCTTGCGCCGATGAGGCGGCTTCTCCTCCGGCTTCGCGGGTTCGACGGAGGGCTCGGGCTTGGCGGTCACCGGAGGCGCGCAGATCTCGGATTTATAGCCCCTCAGCTCGAGGAGAAAATCGTCGTCGATCCTGATCTCCGAGGCCTTCGTCGGGGAACGGCCGAGAGCCTGAAAATACCGGTCCAGCGCTTTTTCCATCTTCGCGTCGAGGATGCCGTTGTTGCGTCCGCTGGCGCAGCCGAGCCGGCGCAATTCGATTTGCGCCGACAGAATCTGGGCGTTGGTGTTGACTTCAGGCTGCGCAGGCGGGGGCGGCAGCTGCTCCAGAGCCGCCTCGAGCGCCGGCCGCAGCTTGGCGCAGCCGAGCCCGCGCCGCAGATCGACGAGCCGGTCGCGGGCGTCGGCCCCTTGGGTCTGGAGCGAGGTCAATTCCAGATCTTCGCGGCGGCAGGTTTCTTCCTGGCGGGCGAGATCGGCTTCGAGGCTTGCGATTTTCGCGCGGGCGGCGGCTTTGATGTCGTCGCATGACGTCCTGGCGAGGAGCGATCGGGCGGCGTCGACGTCGTTTTGTCCCATGGCCGCGAGCGCCGTCTGGTCGCGTCCGCATGCGGCCTTGAGATCGCCCAGCGCGGCGTCGATTTCGGCGACGACCCTGGGGCATCCGGCCCGCTGGCGCAGCGCGGCGAGGCCGGCGCGATCTTTCTGGGCGGAAGCCGTCTTGAAATCCGCTTCGTCGCGCTGGCAGATTTCGGCCTCGCGCGCGATCGAGGATTCGAGTTTCGCCAGACGTTGACGCGCGTTCGTCTTGACGTCCTCGCAAACAGTCTTTTCGGCAAAGCCTCGCAATGCGTCGGCGTCGCGATCCCCGATTTGAGCCAGAGCCGAATCCTCACGGCGGCAGAGAACGGCGAGTTCGCCGAGCCTGCGGTCGGCCGCCGCCGTGACGCTCGCGCATTCGGCGTTCTTGCGGAATGCGGCGATCCCGGCGCGATCGCCGGATTCGGCGAGGGGCCGCCAGGCCGTTTCGTCGCGCTGGCAGGTCGCCTCCTCCTGAGCGAGAATCGCCTCCAGTTTGGCCAGACGTTGCCGGGCGGGGGTCTTCACGTCATCGCAAACAGCGGTGTCGACGAACGTGCGCAGGCCGGCGGCGTCGCGGGGCCCAAGCGCCGCAAGGCTCGCCTCGTCGCGCCGGCAGATCGTCTTGAGCGCGGCGAGCCGGCTATCGATTTCGGCGACGACGCCGGGGCAACCAGCGCGCTGTCGGAAGCTTTCGACGCCGGCGCGGTCGCCCGAATTGGCGAGGGCTTTCCATTGCGATTGATCGCTGGCGCATTGTTCCGCCTCGCGGGCCAGCAACGCTTCGAGTTCGGTGCCGCGCCGCTCCGCGCTGGTCTTGATTGCCAGGCAGGTCGCGCGGCTGGCGAGGCTGCGCAACCCGTCGAGGTCGCGAGGGCCGATCGCCGCGAGCGCGGCGTTATCCTTGGCGCAGGCGGCGTCGGCCGCGGCGGCAAGTTCGCGAAGGCTGCGATCGATCGCTGCGATGGCGGCGGGACACTGCGCCGTCTGGCGCATCGCCCCGATATCTTTCGGCGATCCCCGTTCCGTCAGGGTCTTGACGGCGGCGTCCTCCCGGCGGCAGGCCTCGGCCTCGCGAGCGAGCGCGGCGTCGAGTTCGGCGAGCCGCGCCGCCGCCGCCGATTTAACCCTGTCGCAAGGGGCCTTCCCGATCAGCGCGCGTAACGCCGCGCCGTCTCTAGGGCCGATGGCGTCGAGCGCCGCGCCGTCGCGCGCGCAGGCCGCGTCAGTGGCGGCGGCGAATTCGCTCAAGGCGCGATCGATCGCGGCGATCGTGGCCGGGCAGGTGGCTCGCGCGCGCAAGGTTTCGAATTCGGGACTGCGTCCGCGCCCGGCGAGAGCCTTCAGTTCGCCGTTCTCGCGGCGGCAAAGTTCGGCCTGCTTGGCCTGCGCGGCCTCCAGGGCGGCGGTTTTTTCCAAAATCGCCGTTTTGATGTCGCCGCATCGCGTGGTCTTCAAAAGCTCTCCAAGTCGGACCGGATCGCCCTGATCCGCCGCGGCGAGAGCCGCGCCGTCGCGACGGCAGACGTCGACTTCCGCGGCCCTCGCGGATTCGAGGTCGGCGAGGCGCTTTTGCGCGCCCGACTTGACCTCATCGCAGGAGGCTGAGCCCGCGAGCGAGCGCAATCCGGTTTCATCGCGAGGGCCGGCGGCGGCCAAGGCGGCGCGGTCTTTCTGGCAGGCTTCGTCGGCCTGCCGCCGCGCGGCGGCCTCGCGTGCGAGGGCCTCCTTTTCGCGCCGGGCGGTTTCGGCTTCGCGGAGAGCGCGCTCCTTGGCGTCGGCGAGAGCGCGTTCCAACGCCTGCAGGCGGTAACGGGCTTCGATCGCGTAGAAGGAAGAGGGGTACCTTTCGATAAATTCGCGCAAGACGGCGGGATCTTCTGCGGCCTTCACCTTCTCCCAGGCGGCGACATCGGCCCGGTTCAGATAATATTCGCCAAGAAGCGAAACATAGGTCTCGGGTCTTTGGCGCCCGCCAGTCTGCGCGCTCACGTCGCTCGCAACCCGGCGAAACATCGCCTCGATTTCGAGCCCCGGCTCGCTCAAACGGCGCAAGAACGCTTTCGTGAAGGGACTGTTGCGGCCTTGACCGTCAAGCGCGACCTCGTCCGGCGCGGTGGCGTAGGCGACAATGAGCCCTCCGGGCCTGCCGGCTGCGGAATCGGTTCGCTCCAGTCCGCGAGTCCGCTCGCCGGCCGGACCCGCCGGACGCAGGGCGGCGATCTTGCCGAGCCGCTCCGCCACCGGATTGTTGCGGCAGGCGTCGAGAACCATGATCTTGATCCCGCTCGAGCGGTCAAGGATGGCTCGCACATTTTCAATGGAGACCGTCTCGAAGGGCAGACTGATCTCATCCTTGACGTCCGCGTCGACGGGCAGGAGAAAATTCTGACCCTGGTACTGAAGCGCATGGCCAGCGTAAAAGAACAGCGCGGCGTCCGCGCCGACCGCCATCCGGGCGAATTGCTGGATCGCCTTGTTGGTCCCGGCGATGTCCGCGTCGGTCTGGGTCAAAACCTCGAATCCGAGCGAGGTGAGCGCCGCGGCGACGTCCTCGGCGTCAAATCTTGCGTTGACGAGCGCCAGCGCCGCATTTTTGTAGGAGGAATTTCCAAGGACGAGGGCGACGCGCCGTTCCGCGCTCGCCGGGCCGACCGTCATCGCCAGCGCGACTAGGCTCCAGAGGAGAACGGCTGCGAGGCTCAACAATCGACGAGTCATTTGACCGCTTCGGGGCGAGACATGATAATCTGTACCAAGCGACGCGTCTCGGCGCTAACATAGGTTTTGTTCAGGAGTTAAACAATAACGCTATCGCTTGCGTCCGCAGCGTGCGCGCCCGCACCGAGAAATCTCGCGCCAAGATCATGCTAGAGCACATTCCGATCGGATTGAATCAATCCAATCGACAAGAATACACTCAAGCCTTTGACTCTGGGACGATTTCTGATTGATCGCATGACTTCGTGCGGACAGTAAAGAAAAAGGCGCGGCTGTTGTTTCAGCGATATTAAATTATTCATGTTGATGTTTGCAGTATTTTCCGGCGTCTTCTTGCGAGTTTGGAGTGTTGCCATGACGCTGATCCTGACGATCGAAAACGAACAGAGCTTGCCAAATGGCGCTCCTGTCAGCGTCAGGCTCGACGACAAGCGCAGCTTCGACATCGGCCGCGCCGCTCATCTTGGCTGGACGCTGCCCGATCCGACGCGATTCATTTCGGGCCGCCATTGCGAATTGAAGTATCGGGATGGCGCTTACTGGCTGAACGACCTGTCGACCAACGGCACGTTTCTGAACGGCGGAACCCGGCGGATGCAGGCGCCGCATCGGCTTCGCGACGGCGACCGGCTGTCTGTCGGCCCGTTTGTGATCGCCGTTTCGATCGAGGAGGAGGCCGGCGACGCTTCTCAAAGCGCGTCAACCGGACTTGACTCGGAAAGCGCGCTTACCCCGGAAAGTAGACTTGCCTCGGAAAGTAGACTTGCCGCGATCGCGAGCCAGGAGCCTGCGTTGGGCTTCGAAGCCGGCGAGCTGGCCTTGAACGATGCGGCCCCGCGAGGGGAAAGCGCTGGCGAAGGCCGGAACGAGGCGCAGGCGGGCGGCGAACTTTCGACCCTTCCGTTCAGCGCTCAAGCGCTGGAGATCGAAGCCTGGGGCGCAACGGATCGAAGCCAGGGGCGTGAACGGGAGGCCGTCAAAGGGGACGGCGGCCGTGCGGACGGCGGCGCCGAAGCTCCATCGGCTGAAGCGTTCTTGCGCAGCTTCGCCAAGGGCGCGGGAATTTCGGAGCAGATCTTCGCCCGCCAGGATCCGTTGCGGGTCGCCGAAGACCTTGGCGCGCTGATGCGCCTTAGCGTTGAAAATCTGACTCAGCTTCTCAGCGCGCGCTTCAAGGCCAAACGGTTCGCCCGCACCTCGAGCCAGACCATGATTCAAGCCCTCGACAACAATCCGTTGAAATTCGCGCCGACCCCCGACGACGCCCTGAAGATCATGTTCGGGCCGCGCACCAGCGGATACCTCGAGGCCAGACGAGCCTTCGAAGGCGCATTCAAGGATCTGAAGACGCATCAGGTGAATACGTTCGCGGCCATGCAGCAGGCGGTCCGCATGCTGGTCGAGGATCTCGATCCCGAAACTCTCGAGGAAGCCGTTGGACCGGAGGGGGGCTTTTCCGGACTGCTCGGGTCGCGCAAGCGCAGGCTTTGGGATCTTTATCTCGCCCGCTGGAACGCAAAGACGCTCCGCCACCAGGATGGGCTGGTCGACGCTTTCATGCTCTATTTCGCCGAATGTTATGACGAGGCGAAGAATCCCGAGGCGAGATCCTGAGGCCGCCGCGGTCCGCGTCGCGACCGGACAGCCGCGTCGACAAGATTTCCAGGGAAAATTTCAGGCAAGATTTCAGGAAAACCCATGAGTGAAAAAGATCCGGGCCGGGGACTGGAGGAGAATGACGACCGCACCGTGTTCCGGCCGATGCCGGCGGCTCGTCCTTCGTCGGGGATCGCTCCGTCGGGAATCGCGCCCAATCCCGATTCCGGCGAAGCCTCGCGCCAACCGGCGCCGAACCTCGCCGAAGAAGGCACGATTTTCCGGCCCAATCCAGGCGGGCGCCGTCCGGCCGGCGTCCTTGCCGATCCGGCCCGGAAGCCGCCGCCGCCGGTCCCGCGGCAATCCGCCGTGCAGGGCCTCGACCTCACCGCTCCGAACGCCAATCCGATCATGCAGGCGGCCGGACCGCTCCTGCTTCTGCTTGGAAGATTGCGCACCGCGCTTTTGCGTGCGCCGGGGCCCGGCCTCACCGCGCAGATCGCCGCGGCGATCGAGAAGAGCGAACGCGACATGCGCGCCGTCGGGGTCGCGCCGGATGACGTCGACACCGCCAAATACGTTCTGTGCGCGACCGCTGACGAAGTCCTCTCCAATCTGCCTGACGAGGACCGGAATCCGGCGCTCCAATCCGGCCTCATGACCCGCTTCTTCGGGGAGACCAATCAAGGATCGCGTTTCTTCGACGAACTCGACCGCATCAAGCAGGACACGTCCGCGCGCCACCAGCTGCTTGAACTGTTTCAGGCCTGCCTGGCGCTTGGCTTCCACGGCGGGCGGCAGACCCTGCCCGGAGGCGCAGCGACGCTGCAGGATCTCAGGCATGATCTCTCCGAGGTTCTGCAAAGATCGGCTCCAGCGCCTGTACGTCAGCTGTCGCCGCGATGGGAAGGCCAGCCGCTCGCCAGCCACGCTGTCAGCCTGCGGGTTCCGCTCTGGACCGCCGCCGGCGTGGCGGGGCTGATTGTCTTTGCGAATTTTGTCGGCCTTCGTCTTTCTCTCAGCCACCAGGCGGAGGCGGCGGCCGAAACCCTGATTGCGCTGAACCCGCAGACGCCGGTCTCCATCGCCCGCAAGGTGGCGGTCGATCCCCCGCCGGCGCCGCCGCCGACCCAGGCGCAAGTCTCACAGATCGATCATATTCGAAAGGTTCTCGAGCCGAACATCGACGCGGGATCGTTGAGCGTCGAATCCAGCGCGAACCAGATCGTCATCCACATCACCGATCGGGCGCTGTTTCAGCCCGGGAAGGCGACGATCCTCGAAGACGTGCGTCCGCTCATGATGTTCATTGCTCTTGCGCTCGACGACGAAAAGGGCGCCGTCAAGGTGGTCGGCCATTCCGACAACACGCCGATCTCGAATGCGCGGTTCGCCTCGAATTTCGAGCTGTCGCTGGAGCGGGCGAAGGCCGTGGGCGCGCTTCTCAAACAATCGCTTTCGCGGCCGGAACGGGTCGAGATCGAAGGCAAGGGCGCGGATCTCCCGATCGCTTCGAACGATACTCCCGAGGGACGCAACAAGAACCGGAGGGTCGAGATTGTCGTTCCGCGCAGCGACTGAACGCTTGTGTCCATGGCCTTTGTGTCCCTGACGCGGACGTCCTGGCGCCCTGCGTTTCAGGAATAGGACGATTTGAAGAAACGATTCTGGACTGACGGACCCGGCGGGAATGTCTTTTAGGCGGGTCGGAGCGAGAACGGGCGGATGAATGACTGGTAAGACTTGGGCTCGCATCCTCATGAGCATCGTCGGCGCGGCGGCGATCGCGGCGCTGATCTGGTTCGGCGGACCGCTCGCGCGGATCGCGGACAGTCACCCGCTTGAGGATTCGTTTCCGCGCGTCGCGGCGATCCTGATCGTCTTGAGTCTCATCGCCGGCGCCGGCGCTTATCGTTTGTACCGGCGTAACGCGGGCGCAAAGCGGATCGCCACCGGCATGAGCGCCAGCGACAGCGACGCGCCTGTGCTCGCCGAGCGGATGAAGGAGGCGCTCGGGGTTCTGCGCGGCGTTCGCGGCGGCAGGGCGAATTATCTTTATGACCTGCCGTGGTATGTTCTGATCGGGCCGCCTGGGTCGGGCAAGACGACCGCCCTTGTCAATTCGGGGCTTGAATTTCCCCTTTCGCCTGGCGGCGGCGCGCCCGGGGCGGTCGCGGGCACCGGCGGCACACGATATTGCGACTGGTGGTTCACCAGGGATGCGGTTCTGATCGACACCGCGGGACGCTACACGACGCAGGATTCGGACGCCAAGGCGGATCAGAAAAGCTGGCTCGCGTTTCTCGACCTTCTCAAGCGCAACCGGCCGCGCCAGCCGATCAATGGCGTCCTCGTCGCGATCAGTCTGGAGGATCTGCTCACGCTTTCACCGGCGGAAGCGGCGGCGCATGCGGCGGCGATCCGGGCGCGCCTGATCGAATTGCACCAGCGGCTTGAGGTCGATTTCCCGGTCTATGCGCTGTTCACCAAGGCCGATCTCGTGATCGGCTTTATGGAGTTTTTCAACGGCCTCGACGAAACCGGCCGGTCCCAGGTCTGGGGCGCGACGTTCCAGACCATGGACAAGACGAAATCGATACTCGCCGATGTTCCCGCAGAATTCGAGGCGCTTCTAGAACGGCTCAATCAGCAGGCGCCCGCCCGGCTCGACGAAGAGAAGGATCCCGCGAATCGCGTGCTCTCGTTCGGGTTTCCGGCGCAGATGGCCGCCCTGCGGCCGCAGGTCATCGGTTTTCTGAACAAAATCTTCGACCCTGCCCAATATAAGATCAACGCCGCTTTGCGGGGGTTCTATTTCACCTCCGGAACCCAGCAGGGCACGCCGATCGACCAGTTGATCGGCGCCCTCGCCAAGGGGTTTGGCGCCGAGGCGGTCGGAACGCCCGCTTATTCAGGCCAGGGTAAAAGTTTTTTCCTGACCGATCTCATCAAGACGGTGGTGATCGGCGAAGCCGGTTGGGTGTCGACCGGCCGGACGCGCCGTCTCCTCAGAATGGCGGCGCTCGCCGGAGTCGTCGGGCTGTCCGCTCTCGCCGTCGCCGCCCTGTGGGCGAGCTATGCCCGAAACAGCCAGGAGATCGCGCAGACCGAGGCGGCTGCGGCGGCCTACAAGGCGCAGGCCGGTCTCGCCGGCGCGAACGCGGTCAGCGACCACGATCTCAGTAAAGTGCTGAAGGAGCTTCATGAGCTGAGGTACCTGCCGTCCGGCTATGCGGATCAGAGCGCGGCGTCGAGTTCGGGGGGCGGCCTTGGTTTGAACCAGGCCGGGCGGCTAAGGTCGGCGGCCGAGACGGCCTATGGGATCGGACTTGAGCGGCTCTTGCGGCCTCGCCTTGTGTACCGCCTCGAGGAACAGTTGGAGGAACAGCTGGAGGATAAAGCCGGCGATCCGGCCCAGCTCTTCGAAGCGCTGAAAGTCTATTTGATGCTTGGCGGGCTCGAGACCGTCGACCGCCAATTGCTGATCAACTGGATGGAGCGCGACTGGTCCGAGAAGCTCTATCCCGGACCAAAGGCGAGCGAGGGGCGCAAGGAGCTCGAACAGCATCTTGTCGCCATGCTCGACCTCGAAAATGGACGCGGATCGTTCGTGTCCCTGAACGGCCCTCTTGTTGACAAGACGCAGGCGGCTCTGGCCCGGCTCGATGTCGCCGAGCGCGCGTATCAGCTTCTCGCGGCAAGGGCCAAGGCCGCCCTGATGGACGATTGGACGGCGGCCAGGGCCGGCGGCGCCGGAGCGGAGCTCATTTTCACCGAAGCGGTGGAGACGATCCGGATTCCCTATTTTCTGACCAAGCCCGGATTCCAGCGATTCTTTCTGGAAAAGCTCCCCGGCGTTTCCGAAGAAATGACGCGTGACCGGTGGGTGTTGGGATCGGCGGGCGAACAGCCCGCGATTTCCGCGCAATACGACAAATTGCAGGAAAGGCTCGTCGATCACTACGTCAAGATGTTTACGGAGGCCTGGCGAGACGGTCTCGGAAAGCTGAAGATCCGCCGTCTGACCGCGGAACGTCCCGCCTATCCGTTGATGGCGGCTGCGGCGTCTGTCACGTCGCCCTTCGCCCGCATTCTGGAATCGGCGCGCGACCAGACCTACCGCGTGCAGGATCAACAGAGCCCCGACGCCGACCCGCTTTCGTCATCGGCCGCGGACGTCGTCGGCTCGGCGGGCGAATCGCCGGCGAGGATGATCGACGACGCGCTGTCAGCCTATCATCGGGCGGTCGAGGGTCAGCCGGGCGAGCGGCCGATCGATATTTTGACGTCAAGGTTGAGCCAGATCCGTGACAATTTGAGCCGGTTCGCCGCCAATGGCGCGCGGGACGATCAGCTTCGCGCGAAAATCGCCGGCGAAACCGTCAAGCTCAAAAGCGAGGCGTCTTCGCTGCCCCGGCCTTTCGCGCGGATGTTCGAGACGACGGCCGACGACATAGCCCTCGAACTCGGCGATTCCTCCGCCGGGCGGAGCGGCGATGTCCGTTCGGCGATTTCGCTGATCTGCGAGGAGCGAATCGCAAGCCGCTATCCTTTCAAGCGCAACGCCGAACAGGAAGTCACGCTGGAGGATTTCACCCGCATGTTCGGCCCCAAAGGCCTCATCGATCAATTCATCAATGAACATATCCTGACTGCGGCGGACACCTCCGGACCAGAATGGAAATGGCGCGGCGACAGCGCTCTTTCAAAACAATTGGGCGTGTCTGGATTGACCGATTTCCAGCGCGCGGCGGACATCCGGGACGCGTTTTTCGGGGCCGGAGCGTCAGCGCCTGGCTTTGTGTTCAATATCACCCCGCCGCCGTCCAGCACGGCTAAACTCGACATTGATGGAACACTTATCGACCCCGACGGGGCGGACGCCGCCGTCGATGTGTCCTGGCCAGGATCGGCCCATATCTCGATCAGCGTCGGGTCGAAGGCCCGCGCCGGCTCAAGCCTTGAGCGCAGCGGGATCTGGGCGATCTACCGGATGCTCGACGCAGGCCGCATCAACCGCGATGCGTCGTCGGTGCGATTTTCAATTGGAGGGCGCGATCTGACTTACCGGCTGAATTCAACGCCCGCTTCGCCAAACGCGACCATGAAGCCGCTCGATCTGACGCAGCTTCGCCGGTTCCGCTGTCCGAACGGAGCCTGACTTTGATGGTATGCGGGCTGTTTGGGAAACTTGCGGCCAAACGCGATTTTGTCGCGCTGTCGGTCCCGCGCGAGTTCTTGCGGGTCTGGGAGCCGTGGATTGACGAAGGTATGGCGACCGGCCGCAAGCGATTTCAGCCAGGGGAATGGGAACAGGCGTTTCTCTCGGCGCCGATCTGGCGTTTCTGGCTTGGCTCCAGTCTGTGCGGCGACGCTTTCACGGGAGCCTTGATGCCGTCCGTCGACGCTCTAGGCCGATTGTTTCCCTTGACCCTTACGCTGAAACAAGGAGACGGCGAAAGATTCGAGTCTCCCGACGTCGATTCGCGGGACGATTGGTTTGAGCGGGTCGAGGAATTCCTGCTGGCGACGCTGGATCCGCGCACGCCCTTCGAGACGACCTTATCCCGGCTCGCGGACCTTCCGTCGGCGCCGGGCGACCCGGAAACGAGCGCAGAAAATCACGCTTCGGCGATCTTTGCCGCCCTGCGGCGAGAACATCGCGACCTTCCGGTTTCCGCGGCGACGTTCTGGTGGACGATGGGCGGATCCAATTGCGCGCCGCTCGCCACGTTGCAGCGCTCGATGCCGCCGCCGAGGGCTTTCGCCGATATGCTGACGACGGGACTCGCGCATCCGCCACGAGCGGAAGCGCGCCTGAATTAATCCGGGACCAGATTATGAAAAACAAGCCGCGAAAATTCGAGTGCGGGGCCGCGACGGACACCGGAAAGGTCCGGCTGGAAAACGAGGATTCCTACCTCGTCCAGCCGGAAACGGGCGTCTGGGCCGTCGCCGATGGAATGGGCGGCCATGAGGCCGGATCGCTGGCGAGCAATGTCGTCGTTGACGCCTTGCGCAAGATCGCCGAGCCGGTTTCGGTGACCGATCTTTTGACCCGGTGCCGCGAAAGGCTCGCCGCCGCCAACCGGCGCCTCCTCGAGATCGCTGAGGAAAGAGGCGGCATCATCATCGGCGCGACAGTCGCGGCTTTGCTCGCCTTCGAGGGCTACTACGCCTGTGTCTGGTCCGGAGACAGCCGCATCTATCTGGTCCGCCATGGCAGGATCCGGCAGCTGTCCCGCGACCATACCGAAGTCGCCGAACTTCTCGCGGAGGGCGTCCTCACCAGCGAAGAGGCGCAGACATGGCCTCGCCGCAACGTCATCACCCGTGCGGTCGGCGTGCATCATGACCTTGATCTCGAAGTCTCCCAGGGCCTCCTCCAGAAAGACGATCTCTTCGTTATTTGCAGCGATGGGCTCACCACCCATGTCAGCGATGACGAGATCCTCGACGCCACGCGCGGCGAGACGCCTCAGGGCGCCTGCGACGCCCTCGTCGCTCTCACCAACGAACGGGGCGCGTTCGACAATGTGACGGTCGTCATCGCCCGTTACGCGCCGCACGGCTCGACCATCGTCTTCGCTCAACCGGCGCATGCCTTTGCGCAATCGGAGCATGGATGAACCAGGCCGCCACCTTCGGATCGACGCGGCCGATCATTCCGGCCGGCACCCAGCTGAACGGCATTTACGAGATCGACGAGCCGATCGCGGCCGGCGGCATGGGCGAGATCTACAAGGGCCATGCGATCCAGACCGGCGACCCTGTCGCGATCAAGCTCATCCGCACCGACCTCGCCGAGGCCGAGGCCGCGTTCGCGCTGTTCCGGAAGGAAGCTTCCGCGCTGCATAACCTCTACCACGAGGCGATCGTCCGCTATTATGTCTTCACCATCGATCCGGTGCTTGAGCGGCCCTACCTGGCGATGGAGTTCGTCGACGGACAATCGCTCTCCGCCATGCTGCGCGGCGGCCCTCTCGCATTCGAGGCGGTGCACCGTCTGATGCAGCGCATCGCCGCCGGATTGCACGCCGCGCATGAACGCGGAATCATCCACCGGGACGTTTCGCCGGACAACATCATCATTCCGGCCGGGGACATGGCGAAAGCCAAGATCATCGATTTTGGCATCGCGCGCTCGACGCGGCTCGATGACGAGGGAACCATTATCGGCAGCGGCTTCGCGGGAAAGTATAATTATGTCTCCCCGGAGCAACTCGGCCTTTTTGGCGGCGAGGTCACGCCAAAATCGGACATCTACAGTCTGGGCCTCGTCCTCGCCGAAGCGCTTCGGAACGGCCCGATCGACATGGGAGGAAACCATGTCGACGTCATCGACAAGCGGCGCGTCGTTCCCGATGTCGGCCCCATCGATCCGCGCCTGCGGCCGCTGATCGAGACAATGCTGCAGCCAAATCCAGAGGACCGGCCGGCGTCGATGGCCGACGTGGCGGCCTGGCCGGTCAACGCGGTTTCGGCGCGGGGGGCGACCGGATTTACCACGGCAACGGGCGCCTTCGGACAGGGAGCCTCGGGGCATGCAAGCTCGGGGCAGGGAGCCTTGGGGCATGGAATCTCGGGGGCCGCGACGAAACTCGCCACGGCCGGACGTGTCCCGGCGCTCCTTGCGGGCGGCGGCGCCCTGGCGCTTCTCGCGGTCGGCGCCGGTCTGTTCATGATGGCGCGGACGCCTCCGCGCAACGTTCCTCCCCCGCCTGTGCTTACAGAAGAGTCGGGTTCTTATTCTCCTGCTCCAGAGTCTTCGGCGGAGACTTCCCCGTCAACACGTTCGCCCCCAGGATCCTCGCCAGCGCAGACGGACGCGCGCCCGGCCGCCAGCGTGACGGCGGGCAAAATCGCAAAGCCGGCAGAGGCCTCCGCCTCAAGCGGCGGAGCGGTGAAGCCAGGTCTTGCGCCGATGAACCTCGCCAAGCTGGAACTCTGGCCGATGCGAGACCCGGGCGACGCCGCTGACTCCGTTCAGCGCGCCAGACTTCAAAGCTACGCTCAGTTTTTGAGCCAATACGACGGCGGCGATTGTTTTTTCGCCAGGCCATTGTTGCTCAGTGACGGCGCGGCCGCTGTGGAAGGATTTGGATCGTCGACGCTTGCGGTGCAAAGCCTCGACCAGGCGTTTCGGGAAAAAGGCCTTGACGTGGATATCGGCGCCCGGCAGGTCTCGGCGGGCCAGTGTCCGGCGATCACATTCCTCGGCCGCCTCCGCGGGGCGACCGATTCCGCGCCAAATCTCGAGATCGCGGCGTCGACCCTCACGCTCGGTCAGCCGCTCGCCGGGACGATATCGGGTTTGAACGGTCGGCAGGCCGACGTGCTTGTGGTGTCGAGCGACGGGTCCACCCGTTCCTTGCCTCTGGCGCCGATCGAAGGACGCGACGACGCGATGTCCTTCAGCTTCAAAACCGGCAGCGACCTCGCCGACGGCAGGCTCCAGCTTGTCGTCGCAATCGCAGGATCGAAGCCGATATCGGCGCTGCGCGCCAATCAGCAGGCCGCCGCCGTCAAGATTTTTTCCCAGATCATCGCGGAGGCCGAGAAGTCAAATCTGACGCTCGCCGCCGCCGTGCGCTCCTTCAAGGTCGAAAAATAGCGGCTGTCCAACCGCTCCGTCACGGGACATGGCGTTTACCTCGTCTCGTTTGGCAAAGTCATTGCATGAAAGCGATAGTCAGTAACGATGTGATATTAGAATAGTTCTAGTTTGGTGCGTTAAGCTTGCCGGTCTCCCCAAGATGCATTACTTAACCCTCGCTGGTTTCGATGGCGACAGGTCTCAAGGTGCGGCTCCTCGATGATCGTATGCTCCTGTAATGTACTGTCCGACGTCAAGATCAAGGATGCGCTTGGTCACCCGATCTGCCCCCGAACGCCAGGCGCCGTCTACAAGTGCCTCGGCTGCAAGTCGTCGTGCGGCCGTTGTCTGGAAACCGTCAAAATCATCATTGCCGAATCTTTGGCGGAGCGGGAGTCGCGCCGGACGCCGAAGGAGGCGTCCTGTCTCGCGCAAGCCGCGCAGCGCATGCGGCCCGCTGCTTTGCCGCTTGCGTTGCAGCTGGAAAAATCGATCGGCTGAGGCGCTCCGCCGCCGAAATAGTTTGTCATCTTTTTCTTGCCTGCACTAAGATGCCTCGACGCGAGTCGAGAGCGCCGCCTTGGCGATTTGGCGGCGCCTTGCTTGGCGCGACGTCGTGATCCGATGGGTTTACCGATCGGAAAATTCGGTCGACTTCTTCGGAACAGACCCCATAAACCAGGGAGCCCCCTCTCATGAGAGGCGACGAAAGAGTTCTAGACTATCTGAACCGCAGTCTACGTAGCGAACTGACTTCAATCAATCAGTACTGGCTACACTACCGCATTCTCGACAATTGGGGCTTCAAGGATCTCGCCAAGAAGTGGCGCGCAGAATCCATTGAAGAGATGGAGCACGCCGACCGTTTCACGAGCCGCATCCTTTTTCTCGAAGGGTTTCCGAACATGCAGGTTCTCGATCCGTTGCGGATCGGCCAAACGGTGGAGGAGATTCTCTCTTGCGACCTCGCCGCGGAACTGTCGGCGCGCGCGCTCTATACCGAAGCCTCCGAATATTGCATTTCGGTCCATGACCGCGTGTCGAAGGAGCTCTATGACGACCTGTTGATCGACGAGGAAAAGCATATCGACTTTCTCGAGACGCAACAGGAACTCATCCGACAGGTCGGGGTGCAGCTCTACAGTCAGAAACACATCGGCGAACTCGACGGCAAATAGCCGCTAGACTTCAGTTTTCGCCAATAGACGCGCCGCTTCGATCAATCCCGCGGTGGAAGGGTCGAGGCCTCGCGTCGAACGGGCGCCGTCGGCGATGATGGGCGCGAGTTCGATCGCGAGTTCCTTGCCGAGTTCGACTCCCCATTGATCGAAGGAGTTGATGTTCCAGATGACGCCCTGTACGAAGACTTTATGCTCATAGAGAGCGATCAGCCGGCCAAGCGCGCGCGGCGTCAATTGCTTGTAAAGCAACGTGCTGGACGGCCGGTCGCCAGCGAACGCCTTGTGCGGCGCCAGCGCGACGGCCGCTTCGGAGCTCAGTCCCTCAGCCTGCAACCGTAGAACGACCTCGTCGAGGGCGCGTCCCTGCATCAGCGCCTGACTTTGCGCTAGGCAGTTCGCGAGGAGCAGCTGGTGGTGCGCTGGGTCGGCGCAGGTGGGCTCGGCCGCGATCAGAAAATCGACGGGAACGATCGTCTGGCCCTGGTGGAAGAGTTGAAAAAAGGCGTGCTGGCAATTGGTCCCGGGCTCGCCGAAGATGATCGGCGCGGTCGCCATCGTGACCGGAGCGCCTGACAGATCAACGGATTTTCCATTGGACTCCATGTCGAGCTGTTGAATATAGGCTGGAAAGCGCCCGAGCCGCTCGTCGTAGGGGATGATGGCGAGCGTCGAAAATCCCCAGAAATCGCGATACCAGACGCCCAGCAGCGCCATGATCACGGGGATGTTGCGTTCGAGCGGCGCTTCAAGGAAATGCGTGTCGATGTCCTCGCCGCCGCGCAGGAATTCCTGGAATTGCCGCGCGCCGATCCCGATGGCGAGCGAAAGTCCAATCGACGACCAGATCGAATAGCGTCCGCCGACCCAGTCCCAGAAGCCGAAGACCCGGTCGCTTCGCACTCCGAATTCCGCGATCTTGTCGAGATGCGTGGAGACGGCGCAGAAATGATCCGCCACCGCTTTCTCGCCCAGCGTCCTCGCGACGCGATCGCGCGCGGTCCTGGCGTTGGTCATCGTCTCGAGCGTCGTGAAGGTTTTCGAGCAAATGACGAAAAGGGTCGTCGAAAGCGGCAGGCGTTTGAGAGTATCGCCTATATCCGCGCCATCGACGTTGGCGACGAAATGCAAGGTCAGATGATCGGCGACAAAGGGAGCAAGCGCTTGCGCGGCCATTTTCGGGCCGAGGTCCGAGCCGCCAATCCCGAAATTGACGATATCGGTGAACCGCTCTCCATTGGCCGCTTTGATGGATCCACTGCGAATGGCCTCGGCGAAGGCTTCCATTTTGCCGCGCTCGGCGACAACGTCCGGCATGACGTCGACGCCCTCGGCGAACATGGGCTTGCCGGACAAATTCCGCAGCGCCATGTGAAGCGCCGGGCGCCGTTCGGTGGCGTTCACGGCTTCGCCGGCGAACAGGGCGGCGCGGCGCGCCTCGACCCTGGCGGAACGGGCGAGATCGAGAAGCAGCGCGAAGGTCTTTTCAGTCAGGCGATGTTTGGAAAAATCGAAAATCAAATCGTCCAGCGCAATGTGAAAGCGCGCGAAACGTTCAGGATCGTCCTGAAAAAACTTCGAGATCTTGACGGCGCCGATCTCGCGTTTGTGCGCTTCCAGCGCTGACAGAGCCTCGGCGACCTCATCACGAGCCATGCGTTACCCCAGGATAAAGCTCAAGCGCGGCGACACTGCTTTGGCGCTGCGGGACAGTCCATCGCGAATTCGCCGCACCATTGCGCGGGAATCCTCTCCCCGGCAAGCCCGTCCTCGCCGCGATCGCTCGGCAGTTTCAGCATCCCGCCGCGCTCCCCTGCGGCATCGCCGGTCGCGCCAGCGCTCTCTGCGTTGAAGGCAGGTGCGCAAAACGATGACGTCCCGGCTTCAGTCTTGAAGCCGGGACGCTCGTTAGGTCGGAACTTTTAAAGCGGATCAGATCCCGAAGATCAGGGATTGTAGGCCCGCTCGCCGTGTTCGGTGATGTCGAGGCCTTCCTGCTCGGCCGCTTTCGGCACTCTGAGACCGATCAGCAGATCAACGAGTTTGTACAAGATAGCGGAGCCGATGCCCGAATAGAGAAGGGTGAAGACCACGACCTTCAACTGAATCAGCACTTGCGCCGCCATGTCGTACTCGCCAGCAGAGGCCTCGCCCGGCTTCAATGTATAATCGGTGAGGCCGACGCCGCCGAGCCAGGGCGCGACGACGATGCCGGTGCCGATGGCTCCGATGATGCCGCCGACGCAATGCACGCCGAAAACATCGAGAGAATCGTCGTAACCAAACCAGTTTTTGACGTAGCTGACGAAGAAGAAACAAACTGCGCCGGCGACGAGGCCGAGAACGATCGACCCCATCGGCCCGGCGAAGCCCGAGGCCGGAGTGATCGCGACAAGGCCCGCGACCGCGCCCGAGATCATGCCCAGAAGCGACGGCTTGCCCTTCGCCGCCCATTCGACGAACATCCAGCTGAGCGTCGCCGCCGAGGTCGCGATAAAGGTGTTGACGAAAGCGAGCGCCGTCGTTCCGTTCGATTCAAGGTTCGATCCGGCGTTGAAGCCGAACCAGCCGACCCACAGCAGCGAGGCGCCGATCATCGACATCGTCACTGAATGCGGCGGTTCGATATCGCGGGGATAGCCAATTCTTTTGCCCATGATCAAGGCGCCGACGAAGCCCGCGATGCCGGCATTGATATGCACGACGGTGCCGCCGGCGAAGTCGAGCGCGCCGATCTTCTGGAAATAACCAGCGTTGGCGAGGACGGCGTCAAGCGCGGCCTGCGCCGTCGCCTTCGAGGCGTCGTCCTTGGCGGCGGCGACGGCCTTGGCGGCGTCTCCGATGGCGTCCGGTCCAGCCCAGTACCAGACAAGATGCGCGATGGGGAAATAAATGAAAGTCACCCAGAGCGTGATGAAAACCAGCAAGGCGGAAAATTTCATGCGTTCGGCGATCGCGCCGATGATCAGGGCCGGCGTGATGCAGGCGAACGTCATCTGGAACGCCATATAGACGTATTCAGGAATAACGACCCCGTTCGAAAACGTCGCGACATTCGAGTTGGCGTCGATGCCTTTGAGGAACAGCCGGTCGAAGCCGCCGATGAAATTGTTCCATTCGAGCGGGCCGAGGAACGACAGCAGCCCGTCTTCTCCGTCAGTCAACGGGAACGGGGTGTGATCACCTTCCGTGAAGGCGAGTGAATAGCCGAAAACCACCCACAGGATTGAAACGAGCGCGACGATCGCGAACACCTGCGACAGCACCGACGCCATGTTCTTGGTCCGGACCAGACCGCCGTAAAAAAGGGCGAGTCCGGGAACCGACATCATCAGAACGAGCGCGGTGGACACGAGCATCCAGGCCGTGTCGCCCTTGTTGGGGACTGGCGCGGGCGCCGCGGCGGGATCGGCCCACGCGAGGCCGGCCGCGCCGCACGCCAGCAGCAGCCCAAGGCCGACCGCCTTCCATGCTGCCGGGGAAGGTAAATTCAGTTTCATTATTCAACTCCTGCGGGTCGATCGTAAAAAGAAGGCCTCAAAGGGCGTCGAGATCGCGTTCGCCGGTACGAATCCGCACCGCCTGATCCACACTGATGACAAAAATCTTGCCGTCGCCGATCTGGCCTGTCCGCGCCGCGGCGGTGATCGCCTCGACCACCTGACCGACGAGTTCGCTCGAAACCGCGACCTCGATCTTCAGCTTGGGCAGAAAGCTGACCGCATACTCGGCCCCTCTGTAGATCTCCGTGTGACCTTTCTGTCGGCCGTAGCCTTTGACTTCGGTCACCGTCATCCCGTGCACGCCAAGGCTTGTCAGCCCGTCACGGACCTCGTCAAGTTTGAACGGTTTTATGATCGCCATAACGATTTTCATGTGGATTTTCCTGCTTGCGCCTATCAGAGAGCCGTCGAAACCGTCCGTGAACCGGCCCGCCGACGTAGGCCGGGCGCTCACTTTCGTAAGCGGCCGTGCTTGAGGTCACTGCTAGCAAGCGACGGGCCTTCTAGCAATCGAGCAGCCAGTTTTTACCGAAAAGTGATCGATTTTTATGCTTTTGTCGGATCGTTCACGGTGGGGTCACCGATCAGATCCGTTGTCCTCGGTCGTCTTCGATCGTGTAGCAAAGCGTGGGCCGCTCAACCTTGACCGCCGCGGCGCAACTAGGAGTTTTTAACTTTGCCGCGCACACGGAGAATTCGCCGACGCACTCCGTATCATCGAAACGGCTTAAAATTAGGCGGCAAGCTTCAGATCAATCCGGTCCTGGGCCGGATGAGGCCTTCCTGCATGACGGAGGCGACGAGGCGCCCGTCCCGGGAAAAGAGCAGGCCGCGCGTCAAGGCGCGAGCGCCGCACGAATTCGGACTGTCCTGCGCATAGAGCAGCCATTCGTCGGCGCGAAAGGGCCGGTGGAACCACAGGGCGTGATCGAGGCTGGCGACCTGGATGTCCTTGTCAAAAATGAAATGGCCATGCGCGATCAGCGCCGTATCCAGAAGCGTCATGTCGGACAGATAGGCGAGGACCGCCCGGTGGATGGAGGGATCGTCGGGCAACGGACCGCTCGCCCGCAGCCAGACGGATTGCTGCGCGTCGCCCGGCGCCTTCTTGACATAGCGCGACAGATCGACCGGACGCGCTTCGATCGGCCGGGCCTGGGCGAACCAGCGCCGAATCTGCTCCGGAATGAGATCGCCGAACCGCTCCAGCATTTCCGCTTCGCTCGGCAAAGTCTCGGGCAACGGAACGTCGGGCATCGCGTCGGCGTGTTCGAAGCCGGGCTCTTCGATCTGAAACGACGCCGACAGTGAAAAGATCGCCCGCCCGTGCTGGATCGCGTCGCATCGCCGCGTCGCGAAGCTTTTCCCGTCGCGAAGGCGGTCGACTTCGTAGATCACGGGAGCGGAAGGATCGCCCGGCAGAAGGAAATAGCCATGCAGCGAATGCGGCGAGCGTCCCTCGACGGTCCGCGCGGCGGCGACGAGAGCCTGGGCGATGACGAGGCCGCCGAAAACGCGTTGCCAGCCGACCTGCGGGCTGCGGCCGCGGAAAATATTCTCCTCGATCTTTTCGAGATCGAGAATGGTCAGGAGATCGCCGATCGCATGTGACATGGCTTGGCCGCGGCTGGTCACTTCACGCTTTTGGAGACGTCCTCGATCGGCTGTTTCGAGTCCATTTTGATCGTTTTCATCTTGCCATTGGCGGCGGCGATCGCGGCGGCGAGATCGACGCTGCGGATCGATTGATCGTTATGGGTCCGGAAATACCATTTCAGGTTTTTGAGATCGGCGACGCTGGTCCACAACGTGTAATCGGCGTGAACGACGCCGTCGACCTCGTCACGCACCGCGCCGTCGGGAATATCGAAGGCGTTAAGAATATGGAAAGCCGCGAGAACCGCCTCGGGCGCCGTCTGTGAAGGGAGCGCGGCCTGGGTGAAGGCGACCGCGCGGACCAGCCGCGACGGCGGCGTGTAATCGCCAGGCAGGCCATGCATGCCGCTGCCCTGGCCGAACTGGGCCAGCTTGAGGTCTGAAAGCTCCACCGGGGGAACGTTGGTCACCGTCAGATTCACGTAATTTCGCAAATTCGTCATATGCCAGTCGAAGGTTGGCGAATTCGACATCACGCCAAGCGGATTCTCGTGGAGCTTGAGCCTTTGATCAACCGGCTCGATGACGATGGATTTGCCGCTGCGATCGTGAACCACGAAATGAACCGGCGGAGCCTGTTTGATGGCCTCGATGACGACCGGCACCAGCGAAACCTTGTCGAAATTGGCCCTGACTTCGTCGAGATTGGCGAAATTGCCGAGAAGCCAATTGGCGTATTCGTGTGGCGCCATCGCCTCCGCCGCGTTTTCCGGGCTCAGTTCGGGATAGGAAGCGTAGCCCGGAAAATAGAAGACGCCGACGTACAGGCCCTGATCGTTCACGCCATCGATGATGACAGGGAGCCCGACGGCGTTGGCTCCGACCATGCCGTATTTGGTCGTGTAGGACAGGCCCTTGCCGCCATCGGGGGTCGATCCGGTGAGCTTCGCGCCCTTGGGAATGACGAGCACGTCGGACTTCAGATCGAAGCCGAACTCGAGGGTCCGTCCCGGAACGACGCCGCCATCCTTGGCGATGAGCCTTATGCCGGTGCAGGCCTGCGCCAGGGGCGCGGCCCCTAACACCGCCGCCAGAGCCGCCGCCGCCAATCTGCGGATCATGTGTGTCTCCCGGAACAGAGCAGGGCGATCAAGAATGGCGAGAGGCGGCTCGCGAAAAGCCGCACACGCGCCTTTTTCGGAAAGACTTGCGGTTGTTTCTGCAAGGCCTGTTTCAGAAAGGCCTGTTTCAGAAAGGTCTGTTTCTGAAAGACTTACTTCAGAGAGACTTGCGCTTACGAATCGAGATGGCGGGCTTCTTCGATCAGCATGATCGGGATGCCGTCACGGATAGGGTAGGCGAGCTTGGCCGCGCGGGAAATCAATTCCTGGCTTTGCGCATCATATTCCAGGGTTGTTTTCGTCTGCGGGCACACCAGGATTTCCAGGAGCCGCGGGTCGATCCGCGACGGCTCCGGCGCCGGCTTGATGGCGGACTTTTGATCCTTGCTTGGCATTGAGCACCTCTTTATCCGTGCCGTGGATGGAGGAGCCCCGTATAGATTGATTTTACGGAAAGGGGAACCGTTATAGTCAAGCCCTTATCGCCACGCCGTTGTCGAAGCGGCGTCTATTGAAGCGCCGTCGTCGCGCTTCGGCCGCGGGCGAGTTCGAATTCGGTGATGGCGACAAGGACGTCGGCTCTCACCTTCAGGTCCGTGGCTTCGAGCAGGGCCTGCTTCTCCTTCACTCCGAACGGGCTCATCATGGACAGGGCGTTGACCAGGGCTTCGTTCGGAGCCTCGTGAACGCTCGACCAGTCGATCTGGAGGTTGTTGGTTTCGGCAAATTCGCGCAGCGTGCGAAGGACCCCGTCGCGGTCAACTTCCTCCTCGCCCGCGCGCGGGCTGAAATCGACAAGATAGGGAGTGAAGTCGACCTGGCATTGACGGTAGGAGGTCGTCGCCGTGATTTCCTCGACCACCTTGAAGCGGGCGACGCCCGTCAGCGTGACCATGTATCGGCCGTCTCCGGTTTCCGCCAGCTGGGTGATGCGCCCGGCGCAGCCGACTGCGCAGAGCGGCGTCGCGTCGCGGGCGGGAGCTTCCGGATCCGGCTGGATCATCCCGATGAGGCGCGAACCTTTCATGGCGTCGTCCACCATGGCGAGGTAGCGCGGCTCGAAAATATTCAGCGGGAGCTGGCCGCGCGGCAGCAGAAGCGCTTTTGGGAGCGGAAACACCGGGAGCACGGCGGGGAGTTCGTCGGGCGCGCGATAGGGGATGTTGATCGTCATCTCGAAACTCCTGACCGCTGATGGCGTCCGGCCTCGGGCCGATCCTGCCGTCATCGGCCAGAAACAGTTTAGACCGTGGCGCGCATATGGGAAGAGGCGGGGAGGGCGACAAATAGCGCGCCGGGAACACAATTAGTTCATGTTTCAGGCCATCACAGGCCGCGCCGGCCCAAGCCTGACGCGGCGAGATCGGCGGAGTCGGGCCGATCGCCTTTCATTTCTCGAACGCGAATATTCTTTTCCAGTCATCCTTCATACTGACGACAAGCCAGCCGCTGGCGGCCGCCTCGTCAAGGCCCTTGTCCAGCTTTCCGATTTTTGACTGACGGTCGTAGGCCCATTCCCGCACGGAATCGGTATGCCGGATAAAGACCGGCAGGCGTTCGCCGCCGCCGGCGGCGGTCCATTGCAACATCGCAAGATCGCCGTCCGAGTTGCCGAAGGCGGCAAGCGGGCGGCGACCGATCTGCTGTTGAATCGCGACGGGCTTCGCTTCCTTGTCGTCGAAAAAGAAGAGTTCCGGAAGCTTCACCATGACGGGCTTCCCCTCTCGAATCTCAAACTTGAGCTTGCCGCTGGTGCCGATGATCTGCTCGGGCGCAATTCCATACACCCGCTCGGCGAACACGCGCATGAACTCCACGCCGCCGCCGGACACGATGAAAGTCTTGAATCCATTGGCGCGAAAATAGGCAAGCAGCTCAAGCATGGGCTGATAGGCCATTTCGGTATAGAGCTTGCCTGTCGCCGGATGTCGCGCCGTCTCGATCCAGGCGCCCACTCTCCTGGAGAATTCCTCGGTCGTCATGCCCGTATGGGTCGCCGCAAGCAACGGGGCGATCGATCTCGCGCCGCCGGCCATGACGGTCTTCATGTCGCCTTTGAGCGCCGAAGCGAAAGGCTGTTTCGTTTTCCATTCCGGATGCTGCGGCGCCAGGTCCCTGATCTGGTCGAGGACGAAAAGCAACTGGAAATAGGCCGGCTGCTCGGACCAGAGCGTCCCATCATTATCGAATGTCGCGATCCGTTCGGCCGGCGGCGCAAAGCCGGCCTCTCCCGGCGTCGTCACGCGCTCCACGAATTCGATGATTTTCCGCTTCGCCTCGCCATCGTTCCACGACGGCAGCGGATCCGCTTGCGCCCAGCCGCGAACCGGAAGCGCGGCCGCAACAATGGCTGATCCCGACATCTGCAGCAGGACGCGGCGATCCATTGGCGTCGCCAGCTTCGGCACGCCTCGACGCAGCGGCTTATCAGGAATCATGAAAACAGCAGCGACGAGAGCTTTTTCCGGGCCCCGATGGTGGCGGGATCGGTCGGACCCCATGCTTCGAAGAATTGCAGCAATTGCTTGCGCGCGCCGTCATCGTTCCAGGCGCGGTCGCGCTTGATGATTTCAAATAGGGCCGAAGCCGCCTCGTCGCGCCTGTTGCGGCCGTTGAGCGCGATCGCGAGATCGAAACGCGCCTGATAATCGGCCGGATCGGCCTCGATGGCGCGCGCGAGTTCGACGGCGTCGCCGAGGGAGGCCGCCTGTTCCGCAAGATCGACCGCAGCCCTCGCCGCGATGATCGCGGCGTCGCGCTCCCCATCGGGCGGAACCGAGGCGAGGACAGCTTTGGCGCCTTCGATGTCGCCGGAGGCCGCGAAGATTTTCGCCAGGGCCGCGGCCGCGGCGAAATCACCGGGGTCCTCGGCGATAATCCCCATATAGACGTCCACGGCCCCCTCCGAATCCCCCGCGGCGAGCAGAGCCTCGGCCTCGGCATGGAGATCCTCGTCCTTGCCGATCGGACCGGCGAGCCGTTCGATGAAGCCACGGACCTCGGAGTCCGGCAAGGCGCCCATGAAACCGTCGACCGGCTGGGCGCGCTGGAAGGCGATCACCGCAGGAATGGACCTGACGCCGAGCCGGGCGGGGATTTGCGGATATTCGTCGATGTTGAGCTTGACGAGCTTGACCTTCCCTCCGGCCGCTTTGACGACCTTTTCCAGAATGGGCGCGAGTTGCTTGCAGGGTTCGCACCAGGGCGCCCAGAAATCGACCAGGACCGGCTGCCGCGCCGATTCCGCGATCACGTCAGCGCCGAAGCTTTCTGTCGACCCCTCCTTGATGAGGGGGCCCGGCTGCTCGCCCGCCTGGGGCTGGCTCTTCAGCTCCGCCTTTTGGCCGAAAAGTCCTGTCATGTCACGGCCTCCTGGGCGCAATCCGGTCGCGCAATGGTTTCGCGGACCCAAAATGCGTCGCCGCCGCCAAAACCGCAAGCCTCGTCGGGGCCCGAACAGAAAAGACCGGGACTGGAATAGATGTTTTTATCATTTGTCTGTATTTGTTTTTCATCATCCCATCACACTCGCTGAAACTGATTTCGCCTTGATGGTCTTCTTGATGGCGTAAGGAATTGATTGTGGAGGAAAGCGCCATTATCGCGCGGCTGGAACGCCGTTTTGGAAGGGTTCACGCCCGCCAGAGAATTGGCATCGAACACGACCATGAAGCGCAGGCGTTCGGACACGGATTAAACTTCTTCCATATCGAAAACTGGGTCTATGCGACCTGGACGATCCAGAGCGCCCTTCGTCTCGTCGGCCTTTATCGGCGGGCCTGCGACAACGCGGCTCGCGTCGAGTTGCGTTTCAACACCATCCGCTCGAAACGTCTTCCGGCCGCCTTTGACGGCTTCACGATCCTGCATCTCAGCGATCTGCACGTCGACATGAGCCAGCCCGCGATGAAGCGGCTGGCCGAGCTCATAGCCGGGCTGCAGTACGACATCTGCGTGCTGACCGGCGATTACCGCGGCAAGACCTACGGACCGTTTCGCGCCGCGATCGAGGGAATAGCCGCTGTCCGATCGTATCTTGACGCTCCGGTTTATGGCGTGCTCGGCAATCACGACACGATCCTGATGACGCCGGAGCTGGAGGACATGGGCATCCGGATGCTGTTGAACGAGTGCGAGGCAATCGAGAGTCAGGGCGCGATTCTCCACCTCGCCGGAATCGACGACGCCCACTTTTTTCGCGTCGATAATATCGAAAAGGCGGCGACCTCGATTCCTCCCGGCGATTTTTCAATTCTTCTGTCGCATACGCCGGAAGTCTATCGGCAGGCGGCGCACGCCGGTTTCGATGTCCTTCTCGCCGGCCATACTCATGGCGGCCAGATCTGCCTTCCAGGATCCATTCCGCTGACGCTCGATTCCGCTCTGCCGCGGGCGTACGGATCCGGGGCGTGGGCCTACAGGCAGATGGCCGGCTATACCTCGGTCGGAGCAGGGTCGAGCGTCGCGCCGGTCCGGCTCAATTGTCCTCCCGAGATCACGCTGCATCGCCTGGAGCGAATCGAAGACTCGTCGGACCTTGCGTCCGCCGCGGGCTAGAGCGCTTTCCGATCGCATGAAATCATGCGATCGATCAGAAATCGCTCCAGCGTCAAAGGCTTGAGCATAGTCTTGTCGATTGGATTGATTCAATCCAATCGGAATATGCTCTAGGCTCTAAGCTACGCTTTGCCCGCGCCATTGGCTTTGAACATGCATGAACGCGCTGGATCTGCCGTGAACGCTTCCGCATGAGGCGCGCGCGGCGCCGGCTCGTGCATGAAAGCGTTCACGGCATGACGAAAAAAGAGGAATGGGTTGTCTGGAACGGCTCCATGGGAATCCTCGACATGGCGACAATCGGACGCGTCGAGGAGGACGGGAGCGGCAAGAGCGGCAGGAGCGCCTTCCTCGCGCCGCCCTACGCAATCGTGGGGCCATTCAGTCTCGATGAACTTGAAACGCAGGGCAGGATCGCCTTTGGCGAATGTCTCGTGATGTCGCGTCAGAGATGGAAGGACGATCAGGTCAATCTGCGCCGGGAAGCGCAGGAAAAGCGCCGGACCTTCCAGGTTCTGGCGGAATTCGGCGAAGACGATCAGGAACACCGCAAGGCGCTGGATCTGCCCATGGCGGGCGCGCTCAAGCCAACGGAAATCAAGGGGGCCTTCCGCCGGCTGGCGAAGACCGCGCATCCTGACGCCGGCGGAAGCAACGAAGATTATCGCCGCATCTCAAAGGCGCGCGACGCGCTGCTTCAGCGTTTCTGAGCCTGCGGTCGAAATCAGGCCTCTCCGAAAACCTCATGGCGAAACAGAGCGGGAGATTCGCCGCGCGGCGGCCGCTCTTCTTCGCCTCTCGATATCCGAACCATCACGCAAGCGCAGACAGGCAAAAATCGACCATTTGATCGGCGGTCGGCTCAGGATCTTCGGCGCATTCCACCACGAACCGGGGGTGAAGGAAACGCAGACAGGCGTTGCGGACAAGGATCGCCGCTGTTTGCGGAACGCCTTGCCTAAATTCGCCAGCCGTCATTCCGCCGGAAACGATGTGAACCAGTTCCCGGTCCACCGCCTCGAGGTGCGTGTCCATGATCGGCCACCGCTCATTATAGGTTCTTTCAAGGAGGTCATGAAGCTTGCGGTCGGACCTGAAGCGGTCAGAATTCAGCTTTTCGACCTTGAGGATAACCTCTCGCAACCTCACGCCTGCGGACCGCGGAGAGTTGGCGATTTTCCGAATTCCGGTTTCCACCTCGGCGAGCAGCCGGCCCGCGACGGCCTCATTGATTTCGCCCTTGGTGGTGAAAAAACGATAGATGTTCGCCGGAGACATGTGCAACTCGCGAGCAATATCGGCGACCGTGGTCTTCTGATGGCCGATTTGCCTAAACAGATGCTCGGCGACATCAAGGATGTCGGAGAAAGTATCCGAATTCTTTAGCCCCACGTTGGCCATTAGCTGCAAACCCCCCGTAAAAAGCGAAAAATAATAGTATGGCGAGAACAGCCGTCAGCCTTTAACGTCAGGAGATAGCATTAGTTCCTTTCAAAGGAGGATTTGTGCACGGCGATGCCGCATTGCGGCATGAGGCGACCGCTCCGCCGAGCGTGCGCCGCTCCGACGTCGCCAAGCGTCGCCTCGCTGGAGACGGGACATTTCCGTCCCGATAGAGGAAGCTTCGGTCAGGTCGGCGCGGGCAGGGTTATGCCCTGCATGAAAGAGGGATAGGCCCGGCATGAAAGCGCAGGCGATCGCGCCCGGAACGTGGATCACCATCGCTTTGGCGCTGGCGACAGGCCTCGCCTGGAGCGCCAACGCCGGCGGCATGAGAGACGCTCTTCGCGAAAACGCGCTCGACCTTGTGTCGGCCTCCTCGCACGCGAGCAGTTCGCCCCGGATCGTGGTGGTGGATATCGACAGCCCGGCCCTGAGGCAATACGGACCATGGCCCTGGGGCCGCCTGATGCTGGCGCGTCTCGTTGATGCGGTCATCGAGGCGAAACCCCTTGTCGTCGGCCTCGACATGCTGCTGGCTGGCGAGGACAGGCTTTCTCCGTCGGCCATCGCGCGCCGGCTGGCGACGCAAACCGCGCGCTCGGATCTCGCGGCGATCGCCGGCGAGCTCGCCGACGGCGATCTGGAGCTTGGGCATGCATTCGAGCGGAGCCAGACTGTCCTCGGCGCGGTCCTGACCGACGAGCCGGAGCCAAAATTCCGCGCCTCCGCGCCGATCCTTGTGCGCGGCGCCCCTCGCCTGCTTCGGATGTGGTCCGCTAAAGCCGCGATAGGGCCGTTGCCCCAGCTCGCGCGGTCAGCGGCGGGCGTTGGCCTGATCGTCTTCGAAAACGACCCCGACGGCGTCGCCCGGCGCGTCCCGCTGCTCGCGCTCGCCGGCGGCGAAACGGCGCCTGGTTTCGCCGTGGAGATCGTGCGCGTCGCGGAGGAGGCCTCGACGCTGGTCATCGACGGGGCGCCGCCGCGCCTGCGGATCGGCGGCCTCGTCGCACCGCTCGGCGTCGACGCGATGTTGCGTTTCCGCGCTTCCTCGCCCGGCGTATGGCCGGAGCGAACGCTTTCGGCGACCCGCATTCTCGAGGGACGTTTTGACGCGGCGGCGATCAGGGATAGCACCGTCCTGATCGGCAGCAGCGCGCCCGAAGTCGGAATTCTCCGCCGGACCGCCAAGGCTGAAGCGGCGCCGACCGTGCAAATCGAAGCGGATGCGATCGCGACCCTGCTGTCGGGAAAGGTTCCGATGCGCCCTTCGTATCTTTCTTTTGTCGAGACGGCCGGAGCCACGGCGCTCGGCCTTCTCTCGTTCGGCGCGTCGCTTCGGTTGCGGCCGGCCCGAGGCCTGCTGGTCGTTTGCGCCCTTGCGTCCGGATGGGCGGCTGCGGCCGTCCTGCTCCTGCGCTGGCGCGAACTTTTATTGGATCCAGCCGGGCCTCCCGTCGTGGCGCTGAGTCTCTTCGCTCTCTGCGGATTGAGCGCGGCGATTCAGACCGAACGACGCGAGCGCCGTCTGCGCCAGCGCTTCGAACAACATCTTGCGCCGGCGATCGTGGCCCGCATTCTGGCGCGCCCGAACGACCTTCGTCTTGAGGGCGAGTCGCGCGAGGTCACCGCGCTGTTCACCGATATCGAGGGCTTCACGGCCATGACCGAGCGTTCGCAGCCGCGCGAGCTGATCGCTTTGCTTGACGCCTATTACCAGCTGCTCGCCGACATCGTCGTCGCGCATGGCGGGATGGTCGACAAGATCGTCGGCGACGCCATTCTTGCATTGTTCAACGCGCCCCTTGATCTGCCGTGCCATCCCCAACGCGCCGTCGAATGCGCCGTCGCGCTCCGCGACGCCACCGAAGCGTTCCGCGAGCGGCCCCAAGCGCAAGCGCTCGGCCTTGGCCGTACGCGGATCGGCCTCGAAACCGGATTCGTGATCATTGGCGATGTCGGCGGCAGGCGTAAGCTCGACTACACCGCTCATGGAATGGCGATCAACACCGCCGCCCGCCTCGAAGCGGCCAACAAGGAGCTCGGAACCTCGATCTGCATAGGTCCCGTCGCGGCGTCGCGGCTCCCGCCGGGTCTCGTGCGATCGGTCGGCAAGCTGATGGTGCGCGGACGCAGCGACGAACTCGAAGTGTTCGAACCGCTGCGTCTCTGATCGCTCGTCAGTAAACGCTGGACAGCGCGTCGAGGGCGCGCTCGGAACTCCAGCGGCTCGGCGCGGTCGGCGTTCCGCCGGGACGGCGGACGTCCGAACCCTCGCCGGCCGTCAAACGCACCGTTCGGCCGCCAGCGGTAAAGTCCACGATTCCGCGTTCGACGAACACTCCAAAGACGCCTTTGCTCGGCCCCGCGAAGAACCGGGTGCCGCGCAGGGCGATGGCGCCGAAAGGCGAGCGCAGGCGCAGATCCATCGCAGGCGCCCCTTCGTTCCGGTCAAGCAGCACCGGCCCGGACTCGAAATGCAGTTCGCCGCGCGTTTCCGCCAGATACTTGTCGATGCGCATGCGGACGCTCCCGCCCATATGAATCCGTGTGGCGACGCCAAGCAGCATGACGAGACGCGCGGCCTCATGGGTGCTGATGAGGTCGCCGACGAAGACCTCGGCTCCACTGCCAAGAACGCGCGTCGCGCCGTGCGCTTCCGCGTCCGCAAGTCCAAGGCAGCTTTCCACCGAACCGGCCGCGTTTGCGGCGCGAGACGCTGACGAAAGCACGGCGGCGCACGCGGCCCCGCCCAAAAGGCTCCGCCGGCCCGACGAAAAAGGAGCGGCGTCTTTCGTTGACCTGCGCATGGAACCCTCCCTATGGTGAAAGTGTAGGCGCGCGTTCTCACGCCAAGCCGCAGCACGGGCCGAATTCGTCGGACGATGGGCGGACATTCGAAGCGCCTTGCGCGCCAGATCCGCCCTCGCCCATTTACGGCCCGCCGCGGTCTCCGCGCAACCGGCATCGACCCGAGCGCGTTAAACAGGTTTGGATGCTCCAGGAGGACGCGCCGATGTGGACCAGACGGCGGATGATGAAGTCATCGGGCGGTATTCTGCTGGCTTTCGGCGGCGATCTCTTGGGCGGAGACGTCTTGGGTGGCGACCTCTTGGAGGATCGTGGCGGCTCGCCGGCCGCGGCCGCCGGAACGGCGCATCTGCCGTTCGCCAACGGCGAGCGCCAGATCGAGACCTATCCCGGCAAAAGGCCGATGATTGTGCTCACGTCGCGTCCGCCTCAGCTCGAAACGCCGTTCAGCGTCTTCGATGAAGGCGTACTGACCCCGAACGACGCCTTTTTTGTCCGCTACCATCTGGCTGACATTCCCTTGCAAATCGACCCCGAGGCGTTCCGGATCGAAGTCAAGGGTAATGTTGAGAGGCCGTTTTCGCTCTCCGTCGATGATCTCAGAAATAATTACGACCCTGTTGAGATCGTCGCGGTCAATCAATGTTCCGGCAACAGCCGCGGCTTCTTCGAACCACGCGTCGCCGGAGGACAACTCGGCAACGGAGCCATGGGCAACGCGCGCTGGAGAGGCGTTCCGCTCAAGGCCGTCCTCGACAAGGCGGGCGTGCGGGCCGGCGCTGTGCAAGTGTCGTTCAACGGGCTCGACGGTCCCGTCATTCCCGACACCCCTGACTTCAGCAAGGCCCTCGATATCGATCACGCCCGCGATGGAGAGGTGATGATCGCCTATTCGATGAACGGGAAGGATCTGCCCTGGCTCAATGGCTTTCCTGTCAGACTTGTCGTGCCGGGTTTTTATGGCACCTACTGGGTCAAGCATCTCAATGAAATCGCGGTTCTGGACAAGCCCCTCGACAATTTCTGGATGAAGACGGCTTACCGCATTCCCGCGAACGCATGCGCCTGCACTGAACCGGGGAAGACCGCGGCGGCCACGGTTCCGATCAACAGGCTGAATGTCCGCTCCTTCATCACCAACATCGCCGACGGACGACACGTGAAGGCCGACACGGATTTTCCGTTGCGCGGCGTCGCCTTCGACGGCGGATACGGCGTGACGAGCGTGGACATCTCATCCGACGGCGGACATTCCTGGGTTGCCGCGACGCTCGGCGAAGATCTCGGAAAATACTCCTTTCGCGAATGGCGGACCATCTGGAGATTGCCCAAAGGCGATCATGTCCTGATGGTGCGGGCGACCAACCGGATCGGCCAGTCCCAGCCGATGGAGCCTTTGTGGAATCCGGCCGGCTACATGCGCAATGTCGTGGAAAAGACCCGCGTCATTTCCACCTCGAGGAGTTCGTGATGACCGGGCGCATCGTTTTTGCGTTAGCGGCGTGCGCAGGCCTCGCGTTCACAGGCGCGACATCCGCCAAGCCGCTGTCCTATCAGCTGCCCGACGAGACCGCCGCCCTGAAGCCCGGGCCCGGCGTCGATGTGGCGAAGAGCAATTGCGCGGCGTGCCACTCGGCCGACTACATCCTTTATCAACCCCCTCAAAAGGGGCGGGCGTTCTGGGACGCCGAGGTCCAAAAAATGATCAAGGCCTATCACGCGCCCATTGACGAGCAGGACGCAAAGACGATCGCCGACTACCTCGCCAGCGTCTATTGATGATCGCGCATTTTGCGTTGCGGCCTCATCCGTGAACGATCTTCAGGGCGATGATCGCGCCGGCGAGGACAAGCGTCACGGCGTTGGCGACGATCAGCGGCCAATTGCCGATCATGAACCCGAAGACGAGCCAAAGGGCGACGCCGCACGCGAATGCGATCTGCATGGCGAGCGAGATCGCGCGGGTGTCGCGGGTGCGGAAGAGATGAATGACCTGCGGCAGCCAGCACACGGTCGTGAGTATGGCGGCGAACGTGCTGACGGCGTCGGGCAGATAAGCGGGCATGACGCGTTATAGCAAAAGCTCCGAAAAAGAACGAAGGCTTCGCTCGGCGAGCAGGACGATTGGCGATTATAATATCGGAGTGGGAGAAGCAAGGCCATGAGAACCGGATGGCCCGGAAATCCTGGCGAGATAGGCGGCGACAGGCCCGGTCAGCGCCTCGCCGCGCAACTCGCCGGGCGGCGCCAGACGCGCGGCCACGATTTCCCGATTGTCGAGCAGCAGTTCGGGCAGACGATCGAGCCGCAATTCAAAAAAATGCACGTGATCGCTTCGTCCGTCCCAAACGCCAAAGGCCTCGCCCGCCGCCGACAGCGAGAATGCTTCGGAGGCCTCGAGACCGATCTCCTCGGTCAGCTCGCGCCGCGCCGCAGCTTCGGGCGATTCGCCGGGGCGCACGCCTCCGCCGGGAAAATTCCACTCGTTCCGATAGGATGAGCGGACCACGAGCAGCGATTCGCCGACGAGGATCGCCACAAGCGCGCCCTCATGCCGTGGACGTCGGGCTCCCCACCAAAGCCGGGCGAGCGGAAATCCAATTCGGAACGCCGAGCGCCAGGCGGCGTCGCGAATTGTTGAACTTCGAAGGCGCCCGACATCTGACATTGCTGGTGTTTTAGCAGAAATCGCGACCCGCGCGCGGGAAAAGCGCAGCGGCGCATAACAAGGGATGACTTCCTCGATGATTTATTGATATAAATTTTATAGACTTAATATTAAAGGGGCGACTTATGATCGCGGCGACGAAGAAACCCGAGGCGATTCCAAGCTACGGCGACGCGAAATGGGACATCGACGCCATCGTCGCCGAACTCCGGGCCCTGCGCGTCGCCTCGCTGGAGCGCCTCAAAAAGGGACACAAGCCCCCGAAGGTTCCGTCCCGGAAAGCGCTGGCGGGGATTGTAGAGGGATTCAGCGCCGCGTTGTTTCCCAATCGTCTCGGGCCTGCGGATCTCGGCGGCGAGGGCACCGATTTTTTCGTCGGCCATACGCTCGATAAGGCCCTCAGAGAACTCGTCAGCCAGGTCAGCATCGAGTTCGAGTTCGCCTCAGGCGCCGACGCGATCAGCGCCGCCGATCGAGGCCGGGCGGACGATGTGGCCCATGCGCTGCTGCACAAATTGCCAAAAATACGGGCGCTCCTCGACACCGATATTCGCGCCGCCTACGACGGCGACCCGGCGGCGACAAGCCTCGATATGGTCCTTGCCTGCTATCCCGGCGTCACCGCGATGATCCATCATCGCCTGGCGCACGCGCTTTATCGCCTCGGCGCGCCGCTGGTCGCGCGGCTCATCGCCGAAATCGCGCATTCCTCGACGGGAATCGACATTCATCCCGGAGCGCGGATCGGCGAAAGCTTTTTCATCGACCACGGAACCGGCGTCGTCATCGGGGAGACGGCGATCATCGGCAAGGGGGTTCGGCTCTATCAGGCGGTGACGCTGGGGGCGAAGCGCTTCGCAGTGGATGAGGACGGCGCCCTCTTGAAAGGAGGCGCCCGCCATCCCATCGTCGAGGACGGCGTCGTGATCTATGCCGGCGCGACGATCCTCGGGCGGATCACTATCGGCCGCGGCTCTTCCATCGGAGGCAATGTCTGGCTGACGCAGAGCGTCCCGCCGGGCAGCAATATCACCCAGGCGAAAATCCGCACCGAAACCTTCGACGGCGGCGGCGGAATCTAGCCGGACGCGACAGGCCGTCAGGCTCCCCGGGTCAGCCGCAAGAACTCCTCCCGGGTGCGCGGATCGTCGCGGATGACGCCAAGAAGACGGCTCGTGGTCAGGGTCGACCCCGGCGTATTTACGCCGCGAAGCGTCATGCAGCTGTGCTCGGCCTCGATTACGACGCCGACGCCTTGCGGCTCGAGGATATCCTGAATGGATTCGGCGATCTCGGCCGTCAATTTTTCCTGAATCTGCAGCCGCCGCGCGAAACCGTGAACGACGCGGGCCAGCTTGGAGATGCCGACAACCCGTTTCCTTGGAAGATAGCCGACATGGGCGCGGCCAATGACCGGAAGCATGTGGTGTTCGCAAAAACTGACGACGCGGATGTCGCGCAGGACCACCAGTTCGTCGTAGCCCGCGACCTCCTCGAACGTGCGCGTCAGATAATCGCGCGGCTCGGCGGAATAGCCCGCAAACAACTCGCGATAGGACCGGGCGACCCGCGCGGGCGTATCGAGCAGCCCCTCCCGGCCCGGATCATCGCCGGCCCATTCGATAAGCACCTTGACGGCCGCTTCAGCCTCGGCCTGGGTCGGCTTCGCCATATCTGCTCTCCCGAATTATCCCCGAGAACGCCGCCGCGTTGCGAGGGCATGCGCTGAAAACCCAAAGCTTTAACACGATCCTGCGGGAGCCGTCACGGCTCAAAGCGTCAGCGCGGCAAATCCCTGGCGAGGCCGGCGCAAAAATGATTTCCTTGCTTCCCGACCGGCGTTTAAAAGCAAACAACGGAGCATGGACGGCGCGTCTGGAGTCATCCGCGTAAATAGGCTCGCAAGGGACGGGACAGACATGACCCATTCACGGGACACGAGCCTCAACGAGAGGCCATCCGGCGGCGCGGCGCGCTTCGCCGCGAATTCTGCCTCCGGCCTATTCCACCCGGAAGCCGAACCTCCTGGCGCCGCTCCGGCTCACCGCCGCGCCGTAGGCGCAGGCCCGGACATGCGGTTCACCCTCGCGCGATGCTCTCTTGGCCCCCTTCTCGTCGCGGCCAGCCGCAAAGGCGTCTGCGCAATCATGTTCGGCGAGGAGTCCGACGAACTGGCGCGTGAGCTGCTCAGGCGATTTTCGCAAGCGGAGTTCACTCGCGACAACGCGGAGCTTCAAGGAACAGTCGCCGGCGTGATCGGCTGCATCGAAGAGCCTTCGGCGGACTTTGCGCTTCCGCTCGACATCCGGGGCACCGCCTTCCAGCAACTGGTATGGGCGGCGTTGCGGGACATTCCCCCGGGAACGACGGCGAGCTACGCCGAAATCGCGACCCGGATCGGAAACGCAAAGGCCGCGCGCGCGGTCGCGGGAGCGTGCGCCGCCAATCACATCGCCGTGGCGATCCCTTGCCATCGCGTCGTCAGAACGGGCGGGGCTCTCTCCGGCTATCGCTGGGGCGTCGAGCGCAAACGCGCGCTTCTCGACAGGGAGGCCAGGGCGAGGCCCGGCGTTTGATCAATGGGCGCGCCGCCTGGATGAAGCGAAGCTCATTTCGCGCCTGAACTTTTCAGCGAACGATGGATCCGATGAACGAAGTGCCGGATGTCGAATGTATTGTGATCGGGGCGGGCGTCATTGGCCTCGCCGCCGCCCGCTCGTTGGCGCAATCGGGCCGTGAAACCGTGCTGCTGGAGGCGGGACGGGCCATCGGAACCGGAATCTCGTCGCGAAACAGCGGTGTCATTCATGCCGGGATTTACTACCCGCGGAACTCGCTGAAGGCGCGGTTCTGCGTCGAAGGCCGCAAGAAGCTTTACGATTATTGCGAGACTCGTCAGATTCCGCATCGCCGCTGCGGCAAAATCGTCGTCGCGCCATTGCAGTCGCAGCGCGCGCAATTGATGGCGATCGAGGCGCAGGCGCGCATCAACGGCGTTGACGACCTGATTGTGTTGGAAGGCGACGCCCTTCGCGATCTGGAGCCCGAACTCAAAGGCGAAATCGGCCTTCTTTCTCCGTCGACGGGACTCATCGACGCCCATGCCTTGATGCTCAGCCTGCAGGGGGATTTTGAAGCTTCAGGCGGGGCGATCGCGTTTGGATCTCCCGTCGTGGGCGGCGCGGCGGCGCCGGGAAGAATCATTGTTTTTACGGGGGGAGCGGAGCCGACGGCGCTCTCAGCTCGCCATGTGATTGTGGCGGCGGGTCTTTCGACGCCGGCGGTGGCGGCCGCTTTCAACGGGATTGCTCCCTTGTCCATACCGAAACAACATGCGGCGAAGGGCAATTATTTCGCCTTGCAGGGCCGCGCGCCGTTTTCCCGGCTGATCTATCCGATGCCGGAACCGGGCGGACTCGGCACGCATTTGACATTGGACCTCGATGGCCGCGCCCGCTTTGGACCCGACGTCGAATGGCTCGACCTCAAAAGCGGCGCGTCTCCCGATTATTCGGTTGATCCCAGCCGCGCGGCGAAATTCTACGCGTCCATCCGGGCCTACTGGCCCGGCCTCAACGACGGCGCGCTGGCCCCGGATTACGCGGGCGTGCGGCCCAAACTGTCCGGACCGGGGCAGCCGCCGGCGGATTTCCTGATCCAGGACGAGACCCTTCATGGAGCGCCGGGTCTGATCCTGCTCTACGGAATTGAAAGTCCCGGCCTGACGTCCTGCCTTGCCATCGCGCACTATATCGCGGAAGCCGTTTCCGGGCATAGTGCACAAGCGGAGCGTTGAATGCGCCTCTGGCCCATCGTCGGCGGTCTCGTTCTTCTCATGGTTGCGAACGGGGCTCCGGTGCTGGGCAAGAAGGCTTTCGGAGCGCATGCGTCCTGGCCGGCGGACTTCGGGCTGCTGTTTCTCGACGGGCGCCCTGTCTTCGGACCGTCGAAGACGATTCGCGGCCTTGTTCTCAGCATTGCGGCGAGTTCGGCCGCGGCTGCGCTTCTTGGCTTGCCCTGGAGGGTCGGCGCGTTGGGCGGCGCGGCGGCCATGGCCGGCGATCTCGCCTCGAGCTTCATAAAGCGGCGATTGAACCTGCCTTCTCAGAGCATGGCGGTCGGGCTCGATCAGGTTCCCGAGGCGCTCCTGCCTCTGCTCGTTTGGAAGCAGACGCTTGGTCTTGACTCTCTCGACATTGCCGTGGGCGCGGCTCTGTTCTGCATCGGCGAACTGGCGCTATCGCGCGTCCTCTACGCGCTGAATATCCGCGAGAAGCCGTATTAGCGATGCGCGCTGTCATTTGTTTTACGGCCGAACCTACGGGGCGAACGGCGAGCGGATCGAATAACACGCGATAGTTGAGAAGAGGCTCAGGCTATAATGCCACGACGCGACGGTGAGCTCGAGGTTAGCCTCTAAGTACCTAATTTAACTGGCGCTGTGCGGTTATTGCCTCCATTAATGTCCGCGCTCGACGGGTGGATCGCCGCTCAACCTGACCCCAAGCCAACGCGCCCCGAAGCGATTCGATATGCATTGCAAGATTGGCTAAACGGCCAAGGAAAGATCGAAGTGAAGAACCGCAATAAATGACCGATGAACGCGCGTCGGTTGCCGAGATGGTGCGCGAAGGCATTGCCAGGGCCCGCGAAAAGCTGATCGATCTCAGCTTGCGCGACGGCATGTTGAACTACCGGCATAGCGAGAGCTCCAACCGCCACGTCCGTATCGTGGGCCAAACCCCGACGATCTCGACGCGGAATAGAAGCTGCAGCGCGTCGAATTCGATCCGCCCGCTGCGGGGATGGATTGGACGCTCGTAGTCAGAGACGAAGCCGGCCATGCCCCAGCGCGCGAATGTCGGCGAGCGCTGGGAGCTGGCTTCGATCTGGCGTCATGGCCTAAGACGGCTGCGACGAGGCGGCTAAAATTTGCCATCAACTAAAAATATGCAGGCGTCAGATAAAGAGGCCGTCGGCATTGCTGCCAAGCGGCCCAGTCAGGGAGGAAACGCCCAATGTGGGCATGCAGCAAAGCGTATTGCTGCGCCGCAATATGTGGGCTTGAGGCTTTTATAGGTCAAGACCCCGCCTGCGCGTTTAATCCGCCTGTCCCCTGGCCGGCGAAGAGATCGGAAGCGCTAGTGGCAGCATCCGATTTCGAAAGCCCGAGCGCTGGACAAAACAGACCTGCGCGCTTTAGGTCGCGTCGCGATGCTGTCTTTCAAAACCCGAACGAAGCCGCTCGAAACAGCGCCGCGATAATCAGTGCGGCCGCCCAGAAGATGCCTTGCTTCTCGAACCGCCATCTTAATACTAATCAGGGGAATCGACAGCGCTGCGACAATCAGTGCAGCCGTCCAGAAGAGGCTTTGAGCATCCCATAAAATTAGCCGGGTGGATTCAGTCATTGTTGCGCTCCAGGTCAAATTAAAGTCCTGCCTCCGCGTTTCCTCGGTCCTCGTCCCCAATGACTTTGGGGCAATGTGTTTGCTGCATTGCAATATGATGGGCTTGAGACCCTATAAGGTCAAGCTTTGGCGCCATCACCTTTCCGCGAGGTTAATCGCCCGCGCGTCGAGAGCCGCCTGCCCGCGCGCAAGGATTGCGCTCAGCTCGGCGACCAGCGCGTCGCAGCGGTCCGGCCTCGGCGGCTGGACATAGAAAGCCACGGCGCGAGCGATAGCCTGCGACACGAAAAACGGTGTTTCAGGGCGATTTGAGGCCAATGCCATAGCGATTCCGGCTGTTTTGGGCTGATTCGCCTTTCGCCGCCGATACTAGGTCGAGCGCGAGATCCCGGCCGCGAGCCACGGCCGCGCGGCGGGCTTGCGGGGCATGATCCCGGCCGCACGGCGACGGCGCTCGGATCGAAGCCGCTCGCGCTCGCGGCGTTCGGCGGGGGCATCACCCCCCCCCCGTCCGGTCCGATATGCGTCGAAGGCGCGCTGGAGCAGTTCGTTGAGGCTTATATCGTGCGAGACCGCATAAGTTCTGAAAGCGCGCCGGAACTCTGCGGGCACCCTGAAATTGAGAGGCCGCAATCCAGCCTCCTCATCGGCCTGCGGCGCCGCAGATTCGAGGATCGCAACAAGCTCATCGAGCTGGCCGCGAATTGCGTCTGCTCGGGCCGCGGGGTCCTTTGGTTTGCTGGGTCATCGGGAGCGTCGGGGCCGGGGAGGAGGCCCGGCCTCTCTTTGCTGTTCAGGTGGGCGTCGCGCCGGCGGCCGAGCGTTGCCATTCCCGGCGCGCCAATCCGCTTTTGGCGAATTTGGCCAAGTCGTAAGAATGCCGCGAACTATCCGCGGGCCAAAGAAGATGACGGTCCACATTATGATGAAACCCAGTGCGCCGCCAAGAACGGCAGTCACGAACAACGCCCCAACCACGCACAAGCTTTCAATTGGATCTGGCCCGGCGGATGGGTCCCTTTGGTCCTCGGCCAGGATCTCGTTTTTGTTTGTCTTCCCGGTCATCTCGCTTCCGACTCCTGGCAAAGTTCTCGCGTTAGCGCTAGCAAGAGCCTGTTCGATCGTTTCGCCGACGAGCCAGCCTTGCTGATCTGCGATGGCATAAAAACGCGAGAACGTCTCCGGAGACGTGTCGGGGCTCGCCATGATGGCGGCAACTCGCTGCGCTTGCGTCATATTTGCGTGTCGGATGGCCTTGGTTGCTGATCCGAGACACAACTAGAAAGTGCAATTCCAAGAACAGCTAAAGCAAACAACCGCATGACGCAACCTTGTCATTTTACGGACGGTTGGCGTTTTCGGTTCTAGCCTTTGAGCGCCATGCCCCTGGTCGCGGCTACGATGGCGAGGACGAATAAAAAGGTCTTCATTTTTCTTCCACCTGGCAAGCGAACGCTGATTTGGTGGAAGAAGGGGAAGCCTTTTTAAGGGCGCTGCCCAAGGCCGGAAAGGCGCAGACACTTGACGCGGACGCTGATCGACGAGGGCGCAATCTTTCGCTGATATGTGGCGCTGTCGGGCCGCAACAATCCGCACACGTTCGCAGGCATGTTTTCCGTATGTGGAGGAGCTTTAGACTGAATAAGCCGCTAAGCGCTTGATTTCGCTGGCGCTCCCTAGGGGAATCGAACCCCTGTTTTCGCCGTGAGAGGGCGACGTCCTGGGCCGCTAGACGAAGGGAGCATGCCGCAGCCGAGCCGCGTTCTATAACGGGAAAGCCAGCGCCGCAAGCGCTCGGGCGTCCTGCGGCATCAAATCGCTCCAGCGATGCGGCGAGTCCTTGCCTATATTGCTTTTGCAACCTCATGGATCGCCTCGTGGCGGCGTTAGCGGACTCGTCATGAATGATTTCGCGCTCGAACAATCCCCGACCCCGGCCCCGCGTCCGCTCCTCTACCGGCCGCCGGCGCCGGTCCCGCTCGACACGCCTCTTGGCCCGTTCGGGACGATGCGTGTTCTGCGGCAAAATCCAATCGAGACCTGGACCAAGGCGCATTTTCAGAATCCGATCCTGATGGGGCAAAGCGTGCTTGGCCGGGTCGCGGTGGTGAGCGATCCTGCCGCCATTCGCCGCGTGTTCATCGACAATTCCACCAATTACCTGAAAGATTCCCTGCAGCGGCGGGTTCTCGGCGAAGGCTTGAAAGAGGGCCTTCTCGTCGTCCAGGGCGCCGATTGGCGTTCGCAACGGCGCACGCTGGCGCCAATGTTCACGCCGCGGACGGTGGCCTCCTTCGCTCGCGGCACGGACGATGCGGCGCGCGACCTCACGACCCGCTGGCTGCGCTGGCGCGAGGGCCGTCTCATCGATCTCCAGCCCGAAATGGCCCGGGTGACGCTGGACGTTCTGGGACGGACCATCTTCTCGGACGGTCTTGGCCGCAATCCCGAGGAATTCACAACGGCGACGTCGCGCTATTTCATGACTCTCGGCCGGCTTGATCCCTTCGACATTCTCGACTTTCCGGAATGGGTGCCGCGCCTGAACCGAGTCGGGACCAGATCGGCGCTGAACTTCTTCGAAAAGGCGGTTCAGGAGATCATCGAGCGGCGCAAGCGCCTGATCGCGCAAGACAAGGCGGCGGCGCCGCGCGATCTCCTGACCCTTCTTCTGGAGGCGCAGGATCCCGAAACCGGGGTCGGTCTGAGCGAAGGCGAGGTGCGGGCCAATATCCTGACTTTCATCGGGGCCGGCCACGAAACGACCGCCAACGCTCTCACCTGGGCGATTTTCCTGCTGTCGATGTCGGAGGAATGGCGGAACCGTCTCGCGGCCGAGGCCGACGCGGTTCTCGACGGCGCGGTCGAGGATTACGCCGACCGCCTTGTCGAGACGAAAGCCGTCCTTGAAGAGGCGATGCGTCTCTACCCGCCGGTCGCCAGCATGAGCCGGCAGGCGGTTGGTCCCGATGACCTCGCCGGCAAGCGCATCCGCCAGGACACGCTGGTGATCGTCTCGCAATGGGTTCTGCACCGGCATCATCTGCTCTGGGACGATCCCGGCGCCTTCGATCCGCGCCGGTTTCTGCCAGGCGCCCGTGAAAAGATCGACCGGTTCGCCTATCTGCCGTTCGGAGCCGGGCCGCGGGTGTGCATCGGCGCGTCCTTTTCCTTGCAGGAGGGCGTGATCATCCTCGCTCATCTCATGCGCGCCTTCACCCTCACGTTGAAGCCGGGCTACGAGGTGAAGCCAGTGCAGCGCATCACGCTGCGGCCGGACGGCGGCCTTCCTATGATCTTGCGCCGGCGGCGCCGGGACCTTGGCTAGAGCATAGTCCGATCGGATTGAATCAATCCAATCGACAAGAATATGCTCAAACCCTTGATTCTGGAGTGATTTCTGATCGATCGCATGACTGCATGCGATCGGAAAGCGCTCTAATTGAGCGGGTAGGCGGCTTCGACGACGTAGGGCCCGCCGCCTGTCGAGGCCCGCGCCGAAAACAGGACGAAACGCTTGGCCTCGAACCGGCGCGAGAAAAGAAAGCCTCGTGTCGAGAGGTAATCGGCGACCGCGATGGGCGAGGCCGAGCGCAGCCGGGCCAGCGTGACATGCGGCGTGAATTTGCGCGGTTCGGCGGGGATGCCGATGCGCCGCATCAACCGTTCCTGCTGGGCCTGAAGCTCGACGAGGGGAGACGCCGCTTTCGCCTTGGCGACGAGGGCCCGCGGCTTCCCGCCGCCGAATGAAGCCAGTTCCTCGATGGTCACCGTAAACGGCCGGCGTCGGATCTGCTCCAGGGTGGAATGAACCTCATGCGCCGTGGAATCGTCGATGTCGCCGATGAAGCGCAGGGTCATGTGGTAGTTCTCGACGTCGATCCAGCGCGCGCCGGAGAGGCCCCCCCGGCACAGCGCGAGGTCCATTGCGAGATCGGAGGGAATTTCGAGACCCGTGAAGAGGCGGGGCATGAATTCCTCCCAGCAGAGGGCGGAGAGCCGCGAATCACACGGCTGCCGCGCAGTCGGTTAGAGCTGAACGAACTATAGCCGAAATTCGCCGTCCGAGAAATCGCGGGACGGAAGAAACGCCCCGGTTCATGGGCCGGCCACAGTTTTTTCGCGGAGCGCCTTCACGAACGTCTCGACCGTCGGCAGGATGCCCTTGACGATCCGCTCCACTCCCGCGCCGTTGGGATGGATGCCGTCGGCAAGCCTCAGGCCCGGCTCGCCGGCGACCCCCGCAAGGAAAAACGGATAGAGCGGCGCGTCATATTTTGCGGCGAGGTCTGGATAGATGGCGTCGAATCGCGAGCCATAATCCTTGCCGAGGGTCGGGTTGGCTTTCATTCCCGCGATCACGACGCGGATCCCGCGCGCCTTCAATTCGGCCAGAATGGCGTCGAGCGCCGCCCTGGTGAGGTCGGGATCGATCCCGCGCAGCATGTCGTTCGCGCCGAGCTCCAGGATCATGGCGTCGGCTCCGTCCCCGAGCGTCCAGTCGAGACGGGCGAGACCGCCGGAGGAGGTGTCGCCGGAGACGCCCGCGTTCACGACGGCGACGTTATAACCGTCCGCCCGGAGCGCTTTTTCGAGGACCGCTGGAAAAGCCTCGCTGGCCGGGAGCAGGTATCCGGCGGAAAGACTGTCGCCGAACGCGACGAGTTTGAGCGGCGGGGTTTCCCCGGCGCTGGCGGCGGCAAGTGTGGCGGCGGAGAGGATTGCGACGGACATCAAAGCCCTCAGGCGCGCCGCGCCGGGAAGCCGGCGGCGAAGGCCGGTCATTTGGCGGATCTCGCGACGATCGCTATATGCAGGGCGCATCGGCTTCGCTTGCGGATTGTTGGCGCAAATGACCTCCTTGGGGCGCCGCGAGACGCGCCGGCGCGCATTTTGGATGGCGTATATGATCGAACCTGCGGTTGAACTCGACAATGTAGACCTCAGCCTCGGGCGCGGCGCGGCGCGGGTTCATATCCTGAAAGACATCTCGCTTCATATAGGGCGCGGCGAAACAATTGGCATGGTCGGGCCTTCCGGGTCGGGCAAATCGACGCTTCTGATGATCATGGCGGGGCTGGAGCGGCCCGACGCCGGGCGGGTCAAGGTCGACGGAGTGACCTTGAGCGATCTCGGGGAAGACGCGCTGGCGCGTTTTCGCGGCGCAAGAATCGGCATCGTGTTCCAGTCGTTCCATCTGATTCCAACCATGACGGCGCTTGAAAACGTCGCTATCCCGCTCGAACTCGCAGGCGTCGGAGACGCCTTCGGCCGCGCCCGCGCCGAACTTCAGGCTGTCGGCCTCGGCGAAAGGCTCAGCCATTATCCGGCGCAATTGTCGGGCGGCGAGCAGCAACGGGTGGCGCTCGCCCGCGCCCTCGCGCCGCGTCCAGCCATCCTCGTCGCCGACGAGCCGACCGGCAATCTCGACGAGGCGAACGGCGCGGCCATCGTCGAACTCATGTTCGACCTGAAGCGCGAACGCGGGGCCACCCTCATCCTCGTCACCCATGATCCCGGCCTCGCCGCAAAATGCGACCGCACCATAAAACTGAGGTCGGGCCGCATCGACGGAGGCCAGCCGCAGGCGCAGGCATGGCCGAAACTTCGGGCCTGAGGCGCGCCTCGATGGCGAAGTCGCCGGCGTGTTGGCAATGCAATCCTTGCGGGGGACGAAAGCCGATGACTCATCGGGGCGATCGCAGATGCCGTTAGGAAATCTCTTCGAGGTCGCCTCGCTTGATCTGACGCAGGAGATTGTGTCCGTCCTCGCCGGGGCGAGGGACGTCAGGATCGAGCGGATCGTCTCCAGGGGCCAGGCGAGCCCGCCCGGTTTCTGGTATGATCAGGACTCTGCCGAATGGGTGGTCCTTTTGACCGGATCCGCTGGCTTGTCCTTCGAAAACGAAGACAACGTCAGGGTTTTGTCTCCTGGCGATCATGTTTTTATTCCCGCGCGCCAGAAGCACCGGGTCGAATGGACCAGCGAGAGTGGCCCGACGATCTGGCTCGCGGTCCATTTTCCCGACGCGAAAGAGACCGGCGCCCCATGAGGCTTTTTTCGAGGTTTTTTTCGCGGCCCCGGGCGCCCGATTTTCCCTCCAGAACCGGCCTCAACTGGTCCCTTGTCTTTCGTCTCGCCCTGCGCGATTTTCGCGGCGGCCTGCGTGGCTTCGGGATCTTTCTGGGCTGCATCGCCCTTGGCGTCGCCGCCATCGCGGGCGTCGGCTCGGCTTCGCTCTCATTGAGCGACGGTCTTGCGCGGCAAGGCCGGGAGATCCTGGGGGGCGACGTCTCCTTCGACGTTCCGCAGCGCGAGTTGAGCGATGCCGAGCTTCATTTCCTCGCCTCGCACGGGCGTTTGTCCAGGGCCGCCACCTTGCGGGCGATGGCGAGGGGCGAGGGCGGCGACGCCGTTCTCGTCGAAATCAAGGCCATCGACGGCGCCTATCCCCTGGCGGGCGAAGCGGTCCTGGACCCGCCCCTCGGCCTCGCCGCCGCGCTTTCGGAGCGCGCCGGCCTTTTCGGAATCGCGGCGGATCCTGGCCTGCTTCAGCGATTAGGCGTCGCGCCCGGCGGCGTCGTGACGATCGGCGAAGCGCGGTTCGAGCTTCGGGCCGCGCTGACCTCCGAACCCGACCAGCTCGCCGCGGGGCTGCAATTTGGTCCCCGAGTGCTGATGACGGCGGCCGCCCTGCAGGCGACGCGACTCGTCGAGCCGGGATCGCTCATCCGTTACCATTACCGGGTCGCGCTGAGCGGGGGAGCCGGAGCCGCTCCGGCAAGCGACGACGCGGTCGACGCATTCGTCGCCGACGCGCGGAAAAGCTTTCCCGAGGCGGGTTGGGACATTCATTCGCGCATGAACGTCTCCCCGCAATTCGCCAAAAACCTGACCCGATTCACCCAGTTCCTGACGCTTGTCGGCCTGACCTCTCTGATCGTCGGCGGCGTCGGGGTCGCGAACGCCATCCGCGCCTATGTTGAGCGCAAGCGCCCGGTCATCGCGATTTTGAAATCGCTCGGCGGGACCGGATCCGTGGTGTTCGCGCTGATGCTGACGCAAGTGATGCTGGTCGCACTCCTCGGGGTCGCGATCGGGGCCGGCGCGGGCGCGGCTCTGCCTTTTTTGGCCGCTTATGGTTTCGGCTCCCTGATTCCGTTTCCCTTCGAGCCCGGCCTGCACCTGTCCGCCGTCGGGCAGGGCGTATCCTACGGCCTCCTGACGGCGCTCATGTTTTCCGTCGGCCCGCTGGGTCACGCCCATGACGTGCCGGCGCAGGCCCTCTTCCGGGAGGAAGTCGAGCCGCGCCGGGGATGGCCGAGGCTGAGGTATATCGGCCTCACTCTCGCCGCGGCGGCGGGGTTCCTCGCGGCTGTCTTCGCCTTTTCCGTCGATCAGAAGCTCGCCTTTATCTATTTGTGCGCGACGTCCGCCGCTTTTGTTCTGCTGCGCCTGATCGCTTTTCTGATGATGAACGGCGCGCGGCGCCTGCCGCACTCGCGCAGCGTCGCGATACGGCTCGCGATCGCCAATATCCACCGGCCGGGCGCTCTGACGCCGACGGTCGTGCTCTCCCTGGGGCTAGGTCTGGCGCTCCTCGTCACGCTGACGCTGATCGACGGCAACCTTCGCGCCGAGCTGGGGCATGCTTCGCCGGGGCAAACGCCAAGCTTCTTTTTCCTCGACCTTCCGGCCTCGAAAGCTGAAGCCTTCACCCAATTCCTGAAGGCGCAGGCACCGGACGGCTCGGTCCGGCTCGCCCCGATGCTTCGCGGCCGGATCGTCGAACTGAACGGTCTCTCCGTCGATTCGGCGAGGCCCAAGGAGAGCGTCGCCTGGGTGCTGCAGGGCGACCGCGGGATCACTTTCGCGGACGCGGCGCCGGAAGGCTCGTCCGTCGTCAAAGGCGAATGGTGGCCGGCGGATTATGCCGGGCCGCCGCTGATTTCGCTGGAAACCGACGTCGCCGCAGGCCTTGGCCTCGAGGTCGGCGACGAAATCGGGGTCAATGTCCAGGGCCGGACGATCGTCGGGCGCGTCGCCAACACCCGGAAGGTCAACTGGCGCTCGTTCGGGATCAATTTCGTTCTGATCTTCTCATCGAACAGTTTCAAGGGCGCTCCACACAGCGAAATTGCGACCCTGACCTTTCCGGGAGCCGGCGATCCTGCGCGGGAGGCCTTGCTGCTGCGCGAGACGGCCGGGGCGTTTCCGGCCGTGACCAGCGTCCGCGTCAAAGACGCGCTCGACGCTCTCAGCGGGATCGTCGGGCGGCTCGCCATCGCTGTCCGGGCCGCATCGAGCGTCGCCCTGCTGGCCTCGATCCTGGTTCTGGGGGGCGCCCTCGGGGCTGGTCAGGAAGCCCGCATTCATGACGCCGTCGTCCTCAAGACTCTGGGGGCGACCAGGGTGCGGCTGTTCGCGGCTTTTTTGGTTGAGTATGGGCTTTTGGGACTTGGCGCCGCGATGTTCGGCCTCGCCGCGGGAGGCGGCGCCGCTTACGCGATCGTCAGCCGCATCATGGGCCTCGATTTCGTCTGGGTCTGGCCGCAAGCGCTCGCCGCCGCGGCCGCCGCGCTGGCGCTCACCGTCCTGCTTGGCCTGGCCGGCAGCTGGCGCATTTTAGGGCGCAAACCAGCGCCCTATTTGCGAAATTTGTAGAGACAACGTTAAGTATTGTTCATTTGGGCTGGCCTTGTGCCATGAGGGCGTCTGCGCCATATTATCAGCGACGCTGGCCCGCAAAGGCAGCGGCCGGAGGCGGTTCAGCCTCCCTAACGTTTAGAGGAAATCATGTCCGACTTCGACCGCAACGCTAGCGCCCGCTGGGGACAGGGCGTCGCACGGGCAGGTCGCGCCGAAATCGACCTGGGCCTTCGCACTTACATGCTGGGCGTGTACAATAACATGGTGATCGGCCTCGCCATCACCGGTCTTGTCGCGCTTGGCGTCAACATGCTCGCCGTAACGACCGATCCGTCGATGGCGGCCGCTCACATGGGCCGGATCGCCCTGACGAGCTTTGGCGTGACGCTTTACGGCAGCCCTCTGAAATACCTCATGATGTTCGCCCCGCTGGCGTTCGTGATGTTTTTCTCGTTCCGCATCAACCAGATGTCGGCGTCGTCCGCTCGTGGCGTGTTCTTCGCTTTCGCGGCGGCGATGGGCTTGTCCTTGTCGACGCTCCTGCTGGTCTACACCGGCAATTCGATCGCGCGGGCTTTCTTCGTAACCGCGGCGGCTTTCGGCGGGCTGAGCCTTTATGGTTATACGACCAAGCGGGATCTTTCCCCGATGGGGTCGTTCCTGATCATGGGCGTGATCGGTCTGGTGATCGCCAGCATCGTTAACATGTTTCTGCTGAGCACGGCGTTCCAGTTCGGATTGTCGATCCTCTCCGTCCTGATCTTCTCCGGTCTGACGGCGTGGGACACGCAGGCGATCAAGGAAATGTATTACGCGGGCGACGGCTATGAGGTCGCGGCCAAGAAGTCCGTGAACGGAGCGTTGATGCTCTATCTCGACTTCATCAACATCTTCCAATCGCTCCTGTTCCTGACAGGCAGCCGGAACGACTGACGCGGCGGAAGCTTCCGCAATAAGGCTCTCCCCTGGAGAGCCTTTTTTTTGCCTGTCCGCCGGCCTTCAGCTCGAGATGAGTTTCAGTCTCTTGTCGAGAACGTCCATCACCCGGCGCAAATCGTGCCCGCGTTTGAGCACCAGCCCGCTCGCGGCGACGACTGCGTAGGCGCCTTGTTTGCGCGCGAGTTTGGGATTTTTCTCGATACGATACAGCGCATATTCCGAAGCCCGGCGGAAAATCGAGAAGACAGCTTTCTGCGGAGCGAAATCTATCGCGTAGTCGCGCCATTCTCCGGCGGCCACCTTGCGGCCATAGAGATTGAGGATTTCGCGAAGTTCGCCGCGATCGAAAACAACATTGTCCGCCGTCCCGCTGGCGCTGCTCCCTGCGGGTTGCGCCGCGAGCGGGGTAGGTCCTGAGATCGGCGCGGGGATTTGGGCGCGATTCGTCCGGGTTGGCGTTATTTCAACCACGGCGGCGCCGATCACCGCCGAGTCGCTCTCCCCTGAATCGCTCTCCCTCGAATCGCTCTTTGCCGAATCGCTGATGGCTTGGTCGCTCATGGATGCGCACCGCTCCAGCTCTTTTCTCCGAAGTCATCATCGTGGATGATGGCCGCGGCCGCAAGCCATAACTTGACGGTTTTGCGACAGTCGGAGACCTGTTGCGTTCTCGACCTTAAAGACGATATCAGCAGAAGATTGGCCGCCGGTTAGAGTTAAAACAGGTTTGATTGAAGGTGAAGGCAGAGGCGTTGACAGATGATTGAAGAAGCCCGTTCGCATTCGTTTCAGGCGGATGTCGCCAAGCTCCTGCACCTGATGGTGCATTCGGTCTATTCGGACCGCGATGTCTTCTTGCGCGAACTTCTCTCCAACGCGGCGGACGCCTGCGAGAAGCTGCGCTACGAGGCGCTGAGGGATCCGGTGCTGGGCGCGGCGCCTTTCACGATCACCATCGCCATCGACAAGGATGCGAGCCGCCTGATCATCGAGGACAACGGGATCGGAATGACCCGCGACGAACTCGCCGATCAGCTTGGCACCATCGCGCGCTCCGGCACCAAGGCCTTTCTCGAACGGCTTGGCGCGGCTGGCGCGGCAGGGGAGCCGGGGGATTCTTCAGAACCGGCCCCTCGTCAAACTCTGGACCTGATCGGTCAATTCGGCATCGGTTTCTATTCCGCTTTCATCGTGGCGGATCATGTCGAGGTTTTGACCCGGCGCGCCGGCGCCCATGAGGCGTTTGCATGGGCGTCGGACGGCAAGGGAACGTTTTCGATCGCGCCGCTTGCGCTCGACGAGGCTCCGGCTCATGGCGCCCGCGTCGTCCTGCATCTGAACGAGTCGTCGCGGGACTATCTCGACCCGGTCCGTATCGAAACCATCGTCCGGGAACATTCGAGCGCCCTCTCGGCGCCGATCGACCTCGTCGAATCGACGGGAGCCGAACCGCGCCGCCTGACCGATGGAACGGCGCTCTGGACCAAGCCGAAATCCTCGATCGCCGACGAGGAATATACCGAGTTCTACCGCAGCCTCGCCGGGCAGTTCGACGAACCCGCCCTGACGGCGCATTGGCGCGCCGAAGGGCGCCATGAATATACCGTGCTCGCCTTTGTTCCGGGGTCGAGGCCGTTCGATCTGTTCGATCCCGCCCGTCGCGGGCGCGCCAAGCTTTATGTCCGCCATGTCCTGATCACCGACGACGCCGACGTTCTTCCGCGCTGGCTGCGTTTCGTCCGCCTCGTCGTCGATTCCGCCGACCTGCCGCTCAATGTGTCTCGCGAGATGATTCAGGAGAGCCCGATCTTCGCCGCGATCAAGAAAGGCGTCGGCAACCGTATCTTGCAGGATGTGACCAAGCTCGCCGACTCCGAGCCGGAGACGTTCGCCAGGATCTGGGAGAATTTCGGCGCGATCATCAAGGAAGGGCTTTACGAGGAGCCGGAGAAGCGGGACGCCTTGTTCGCGGTCGCCCGGTTCGCAAGTTCGACCCATCCGGGGGGCGGACGCAGCCTCAAGGATTACGTCGCAGGCCTCAAGACCAACCAGACCGCGATCTATTATCTTTTGGGCGAAGACCTGAAGCGCCTTCAGGCCAGTCCACAGCTGGAAGGTTTCCGGGCGCGCGGCGTCGAGGTTCTGCTCCTGCCGGATCAGATCGACGCCTTCTGGCTCGCCACGGCGGCGGGCTTCGAAGGCAAGCCGTTCAAGTCGGTCACGCAGGGCGCAGCCGACATCAAGGCCATCCCGCTCGCCGATGCGTCCGCCTCGCCGGACAGCTCCGACGAACCGCCGGCCGCCGGGCTTGCGGCGCTGTTCGCCCTGATGAAGCAGATCCTCGAGGAATCGGTCCAGGATGTGCGCGCCTCCGACCGGCTGTCGGAGAGTCCGGTCTGCCTGATCGCTCCGGATCGAGGCCCGGATCGAAGGCTGGAACAATTGCTGGCCGAGCATGGCCAGCTCGGCGGCGCGGCGAAACCGGTTCTCGAAGTCAATCCGGGTCATCCACTCGTCAAGGCTCTCGCCGGGCTCGTCGGCGCCCCCGGCAAGGAAAAAATCGACGACATCGTCTGGCTTCTGTTCGACGAGGCGCGGTTGATGGATGGCGAAAAGCCGGCCGACGCGCCGCATTTCGCGGCTCGCCTGACGCGAATTCTGCTGGAGGCCGCGACCCAGGCGCAGGCCTGAGCCCGTTCTGGAGAAAACTTTGGCGCCTGTTTTCGAACCCGGCATGGCGCGCGAGACCGCGCGTCGAACGCTCGAACGCGCCTTCGAGGCGGCGGCCCTCGACGCGGCCGCCCTCGACGCCCGCGTGCTGCTTTGCGCGGCTTTGGGCATCGATCACGCAGGTCTCGTTCGCGACCCGCAGCATTTGCTCGGAACCGCCGCCTCTCAGGTCCAGTCGTTCGCCGACCGGCGACTGCGTCGCGAACCCGTGTCGCGCATCCTTGGCTACAAGGAGTTCTGGGGCGTCCGTTTCGCGCTCGATCCCGCCGTGCTCGATCCGCGTCCGGACACCGAAACCCTGGTCGAAGCGCTGTTGCGCCACGCGAGCGGCGAGCCTCGCCTCGAACGCAAGATTCTCGACCTCGGGATTGGCTCCGGGGCGATTCTTTGCGCCCTGCTCCAGAATTTCGCAGAGGCGTTCGGCGTTGGCGTCGATCTTTCGCCACGGGCTTGCGCCGTCGCGCGCGACAACCTGATTTCGCAGGGAGTCGCCTCGCGCGCCCTTGTCGTGTGCGGAAACTGGGCGAGCCCGATTCGCGGCGGATATGATTTCATCGTGTCAAATCCGCCTTACATCGTCCGCAATGAAATCGCGCGCCTCGCTCCGGAAGTCGGCGAGCATGACCCTTTTCTCGCCCTCGACGGCGGGGAGGACGGTCTGTCGGCCTATCGGTCTCTCATTCCGTCCCTTCCAGGTCTCCTTGCGGCGGACGGCGTCGTCGCCCTGGAATTCGGGGCTGGTCAGCGTCTGGATGTGGAGGCGCTCTTGCGCGCCTCCGGCCTCCGGCCTTTCGAGATCCGGCCGGATCTCTCGGGAGAAGATCGGGTCGTGCTTGCTCGCGCCGTGGCAAATCAGCCACGGGCGAGGGACGTCAGTTAGAAAGTTTCACAAAAGGCCTTGGCGTTTGCAACAAAACCGACTAGTTTGCCGTTCCAAAGATGGCGTTTCTGATGTAAAGCTGTGCTGGTGAGATTGTTTTTTCCTCGCTGCGCGCCTCATTCTTGGGCACGGTAGGAACACAGTCCGCTTCCAGCTTTCTACGGTTTCCCGTGCAGCCGGGACAAACGCTTTTTGACTCTCGAACTTTGGCGAGAACTCTCGAACTTTGCCGACATGAGAGTCTTTGTTCACCGCTACGGTTGAGCCGTGCGCATCCGTTTCCGGCCGGAGAGCCTGATATCCGTTAGAGCATCCGTGGCTAAAACAGGTTCGGTTAAGAACCGTTGACCGCGCGCTGAACCGGCGTTGCGCGCGTATTGCGATTACGATGTGACTCAAGGATCGTCGATGAGACCTGGACAAAATAACAAACGCATGCGCGGCCGTCCCAACAACAATCGCAAAGGCCCCAATCCTTTGACCCGCTCGTATGAATCCAGCGGTCCGGATGTGAAAATTCGTGGAACCGCGCATCATATCGGGGAAAAATATCTTCAGCTGGCCCGAGACGCCCAATCGTCCGGAGATCCGGTCATGGCGGAAAGCTATCTCCAGCACGCCGAACATTATTTCCGCCTGATCGCCGTCGCCCAGCAAGCTCAGCAGCAGAGCGCGAGCGGTTATCAGCGCCAGCCCGGGGATGTGAGCGCGGAAGAGGTCGACGGCGACGATTTCGAGAGCATTCCTGATCGTTTCGCTTCTCCCGCAGAGCGTTTCGCGCCGCCGCAGCCTCAGGCGGCGTTCGCTCCGCAGTCCGCGCCCTCCGCTCCTCAGCCTGTCCAGGACCGCCCGTTCTACAGCAACAATCCGGACAGACAGGGTTTCGAGCGTCCCGACCGCGGTCCGCGCCAGGACCGGCCGTTTCACGACAAGCCTTATCCAGACAAGCCTTATCCAGAAAGGAACTATCCGGAGCGGGACCGTCCTTATCAGGACCGCAACGGACCTGACCGCGCCCCGCAGAACCGGGATCAGGACAATCGCGGTCAGCGCGCGCGCGGGCCGCGCGATTTCCGCAACGAGGGTCAGAGTCGGAACGAGCGCGCCGAATCGCGCGCTCCCGCAGAAGAAATCGAACGCAATGGCCTTCCCGCTTTCATCACAGCTCCGGTCCGCATCGAACCGGAACCGGCCGCGGCCCCCGTCGCTCCCGAACGCCTGGGAGTCGCGGGTGACGACCAGCCCGACGTCGAGCGCGCCGATGGAGGCGGCTTTCATTTGAGGCCTCGGCGCCGGCGGCGCAGCAAAAGCGAAATGGCGATTGACGAAGCCGCCGGGCGCGAAGAAGCGATCGCCAACGATCCCGTCGCCGATTAGAGCATATTCCGATCGGATTGAATCAATCCAATCGAGAAGACTATGCTCAAGCTTTTGACTCTGGAGCGATTTCTGATCGATCGCATGACTTCATGCGATCGGAAAGCGCTCGAGACGCCGTCTCGCGCCGCTTGCGCCCGGCCGCCGGGCGTAGTCCCAAACCGCTCGATATTGACGGTTTCAGGAAGGACCTCCCTAACCAACGGGACGTTTTTGGCGGCGGCGGACCGGCGTTATTGAAGGTTTTGCAAGCCGGTGATGCGAACTTGCGCGCGCCTGCCCGACGGGCAATGGAGGCGCGCGTCATGATATTTCGTTCCTTGCAATTTGCTCTCGCGTTCGCGCTGTTGACTGTGGGAGCCGTCCGGGCGCAAGCCTTTCCGCCTTATCCCCCCGCGCAATCCTATCCCTTGGCGATGGGCCGCAATCCGCCCATTCTGTTGATGACGGAAGGATGTCTTTTCGGCTGGCGCCGCGACGCCTGGGGCGTATGCTGGCCTTATCCCGACGCAGGGTTTTCGAGCGGAAACTGCTGGTATGAATCGACGCCCTATGGTCATCGCCGCGTCTGCCGCTGGTGGTGACGTCAGGGGGAGAGCCGCTCAGCGGCGGCGCGCGGCCGCCCTCAAGAAATCTTTCGAGAAATCTTTCCTGCGACGGCGCCTGTTTCACGCGCGTCTCTTTCGATCACGGACGAAGCTATTACATTTAGAGCCGGGCGGCCGCGTGGGGCCCGATCAAAAATTTCGCGATTCGGCGCCGCTTCGGGGCGTGGATCTGCAGGACCGGAGATATTGACCATGAATTTTGAAAAATTCACAGAACGTTCGCAAGGCTTCATTCAAAGCGCTCAGTCCCTCGCGCAGCGCGAGGGCAATCCGCAACTCACGCCCGAACATGTCTTGAAGGTCCTGCTGGACGACAAGGAAGGCCTCGCCGCCGGTCTCATCGACAAGGCGGGCGGGAGTTCCCGTGACGCCCTCGCGCAGGTGGAACTGGGTCTTGCCAAACTGCCGAAGGTCGGAGGCCCCGGAGCCGGCCAGCCGGTCCCCACGGCGGGCCTGATGCGGGTGTTCGACGGCGCGGAAAAGATCGCCCAGAAGGCGGGCGATTCCTATGTGACGGTCGAGCGGCTGCTGCTCGCGCTCGCCATGGAGAAGGGCTCCGAGGCCGGCAAGATCCTGGAAAAGGCGGGCGTCAGTCCGCAGACGCTCAACGCCGCCATCGAGGATTTGCGCAAGGGACGCACCGCCGACAACGCCACCGCCGAAAACGCCTATGACGCCTTGAAGAAATACACCCGAGATCTGACCGAGGCCGCCCGCTCGGGCAAGCTCGATCCGGTGATCGGCCGCGACGAGGAGATCCGCCGCGCGATCCAGGTTCTGTCCCGCCGCACCAAGAACAACCCGGTCCTGATCGGCGAGCCCGGCGTCGGCAAGACGGCGATCGTCGAGGGTTTGGCGCTGCGTATCGTCAACGGCGACGTGCCCGAGAGTCTGCGCGACAAGAAACTGCTCGCGCTCGACATGGGCTCGCTCATCGCCGGGGCGAAATATCGCGGCGAATTCGAGGAGCGGCTGAAATCCATCCTGAACGAAGTGACCGCCGCGGCCGGCGGGATCATCCTGTTCATCGACGAGATGCACACGCTAGTCGGCGCCGGCAAGGCGGACGGAGCCATGGACGCCTCCAATCTTTTGAAACCCGCTTTGGCGCGCGGCGAGCTTCATTGCATCGGCGCGACGACACTCGAAGAATACCGCAAGCATGTCGAGAAGGACGCCGCGCTCGCCCGCCGCTTTCAGCCGGTATTCGTTTCCGAGCCGACCGTCGCGGACACGATCTCGATCCTGCGCGGCCTCAAGGAAAAATACGAACTGCATCACGGCGTGCGCATCACCGACGCCGCGATCGTCGCCGCCGCGACCCTGTCGCACCGCTATATCGCGGACAGGTTCCTGCCCGACAAGGCGATCGACCTTATCGACGAGGCGAGCGCCCGGCTGCGGATGGCGATCGATTCGAAGCCCGAGGAACTCGATGAATTCGACCGCCGGATCATCCAGCTCAAGATCGAGCAGGAGGCCTTGAAAAAAGAAACCGACTCGGCCTCGAAGGACCGGTTGAAGAAACTCGACGGCGAACTCGCAGAACTCGAGGAGAAGTCCGCCGCTCTAACGGCCCGCTGGCGCGCCGAGAAGGACAAGCTCGGCTCCGAGCAGAAACTCAAGGAGCAGCTCGAATCGGCGCGCAACGAACTCGTCCAGGCGCAGCGGCGGGGAGAGTATCAGCGCGCCGGCGAACTCACCTATGGGGTCATTCCCGAGATCGAACGCAAGCTCGCCGAGACGGAGTCTAAGCGCGGAGATGTGCTGGTGGAGGAAGCGGTCACGCCAGACCATATCGCGCAGGTCGTGTCCCGCTGGACCGGAGTGCCGGTCGAGAAAATGCTGGAAGGCGAACGCGACAAGCTGCTGAAAATGGAGGAAGCCCTCGCCGGCCGCGTGGTTGGTCAGGTCGAGGCGGTGAAGGCGGTCTCGACGGCGGTGCGCCGCGCCAGAGCCGGCCTGCAGGACGCACAGCGCCCGATCGGCTCGTTCATGTTCCTCGGGCCGACGGGCGTCGGCAAGACCGAACTGACCAAGGCGCTCGCGGGGTTTCTGTTCGACGACGAAACCGCGCTTTTGCGGATCGACATGTCCGAATACATGGAGAAACACTCGGTGGCCCGCCTCATCGGGGCGCCTCCGGGCTATGTCGGCTACGAGGAAGGCGGCGCCCTGACGGAGGCGGTCCGGCGGCGGCCCTATCAGGTGGTGCTCTTCGACGAGATCGAGAAGGCGCATCCGGACGTGTTCAACGTCCTGTTGCAGGTCCTTGATGACGGACGCCTGACCGACGGGCAGGGCCGCACCGTCGATTTCCGCAACGTGCTGATCGTGATGACCTCGAACCTTGGCTCGGAATTCCTCGTCATGCAGAAGGAGGGCGAGGAGTCGAGCGCGGTCTACAACGAGGTGATGCAGGTGGTGCGGGCGCATTTCCGGCCCGAATTCCTCAACCGCGTCGATGAAATCATCCTGTTCCACCGGCTTCGGCGCGAGGATATGGGCGCGATTGTCGATATCCAGTTCAAACGCCTCGCCAGATTGCTCGAAGACCGCAAGATCGTTCTTGATCTTCAGTCCAAGGCGCGGGCGTGGCTCGCCGACAAGGGTTATGATCCGGCCTATGGCGCGCGTCCGCTGAAACGGGTGATCCAGAAGAACGTCCAGGACCAGCTGGCCGAACTGATCCTCGCGGGCAAAGTCCACGACGGCGAAACCGTCGTCATCGGCGCGGACGACAAGGGCCTCGTGATCGGCGAGACGGCCGTCGATCAGATCGGCTCGATCTGATCGGAATATGCTCTAAAGCGCTTTCCGATCGAATGACCTCATTCGATCGATCAGAAATCGCTTCAGATTCAAAACTTTGAGCATATTCCTATCGATCAGATCGGCTCAATCTGATCGGAATATGCTCTAAAGCCGTGCGGCGCCGTGACCGCGGAGCCGGCTATTTTGGCGCGGCGGGCAGGAACTTGAACGGCGCGGCGGCCTCGAATTTATCGGCCGTCTCGCCGGAAAACACTTGGCCCTTGTCGATCGTGAGTTTCTTCACCGGCGCGCCGGGCTTGAAATCGACGTTGGCGAGCGACACCCAAAAGGTGTTGGGCCGTGTGGCGGAGTCGAAATAATAGACCAGGTTTTTCTGGTCGGCGATCGTGCGCCAGATCGTCGAGGAGATGTTGGGCTGATCGGGCGTCGTAATTCCGAGCGGAACGCTCACCGCGCGCTGAACGGAAAGGACGGAGGCCACGGCCTGATAGTCGAACGATTGGTGCGGGACGCTTTTGATGTAGGCTGGATCGATCTTCGTCGGAATGGCGCCGATCAGGAACGAGGCGCGGGCGAAGCGGTCGGCGGCGCGATTCGTGCCGGGCAGAAAGGTCAACCCGCCAATGTCTTTCCAATAGGCGTTGAGGGCGAGCTGCTCGGAATAGATCGGCGAATTCGTCATGACAGTATAGTTTTTGCCGTGATGGATCGTCAGTTTGCCTTTGACGTACTCGAAGATCGCGGAATCGCCCGAGCTGTCGGAAATCGAAAGGTGCAGCGCGGCAGGCGCGCCATTCGGCAGCGTCGGCGCGAGAATATCGAACGGCTCCTTGCTCAAGGCGGCCACGGCTTCCGCGACATTTGCGTAATTATCGAGCGCATATTGCGCCCAAAGCGAGATCGAGAGCAGCGGGCGTTTCCAGTCCGGCTGGCCGTAGTCGCTTTCCGCCAGATAGAGCAGATTGGCGGCCAGCCCCTTTTCATTGAGGCCGTCGGTGGTTCCGGCCTCATAGCCGGACACGATCACGCTGCCATACCGGGCGGTCCATTTGATGGATTTCGCTCCCGCCGCGCCGTCGCGCGCGATCCCGGCCGGGAATATCCACAGATTGGAGCCCATATCCTCCTTCCAATCCATGTTTCGTCCTGTAATCACAAGACGCCCGTCGCCGGTGTAAAGCGTCCTGGTGCAGGCCATGGCTTGCATCGCGGCGCAGAAGCTCGCCGCGGCGCAAGCCGCGATTGCGGCGGCCTTCAAGGAATTCGAATTCAATGGTCGTCTCCACGTAAAGCAGGCGCGATTGCGGCTGAACTCGCAGGGAATAGCATAGACGCGAACGCAAGGAACCTCGCTGACCCCCACGCGGCCGGAAAACCACCTAGAATCAGCCGGAAAGCCGGGTTTTCGGGAGAAATTCGCGCCGCCGTCAGACGTGAAAGGCGACGGGATGTGGAAAGACCTGAGAACGCGCCGTCCAAAGCGCGGGAATCTATTAAAAAACATGATTCTGCGACGGGCTTCCGCTATAAGAACCACACGATTGAAATATTCTTCTTCAACTTGAAAGTTTGCTGATCCCATGGCCGAACCCGCCGCCGCGTCCCCGGTCGCTCAAAACGCCGGAACCGAAGGCTATTACGGCGCAGATTCCATCAAGGTGCTGCGCGGCCTCGACGCCGTTCGCAAGCGGCCCGGCATGTATATCGGCGACACCGACGACGGTTCCGGCCTGCATCATATGGTCTATGAGGTCGTCGACAACGCCATCGACGAGGCGCTTGCGGGCCATGCGACGCGGGTCACTGTGACCCTCAACCCGGACGGCTCCGTCACCGTCACCGACGACGGGCGCGGCATTCCGACCGACATCCATTCCGAGGAGGGGGTGTCGGCGGCCGAGGTCATCATGACCCAGCTCCACGCCGGCGGAAAGTTCGATCAGAACTCCTACAAGGTTTCCGGCGGCCTGCACGGCGTCGGCGTCTCCGTCGTCAACGCCCTTTCGACCTGGCTGCGCCTGCGCATCTGGCGCGACGGCAAGGAACATGTGCTGTCGTTCACGAATGGCGACGCGGCCGCGCCGCTCGAGGTCGCCGGGCCGGCGCCCCTCGTCGACGGCAAGCCCAAACGGGGCACTGAGGTCACCTTCATGGCCTCGCCCGAGACCTTCACGATGGTCGATTACGATTATTCCACCATCGAACACCGCCTGCGCGAACTCGCGTTCCTGAATTCGGGCGTGCGCATCGAATTGACCGACGCGCGGGGGGCGGAAACAAAGACCGAGGAGCTTTATTATGAGGGCGGGCTGGAGGCGTTCGTCCGCTTCCTCGACAGGGCCAAGTCGCCGCTGATCGCCAAGCCGATCCTGATCAGGGGCGAGCGCGACGCCATCACCGTCGAGGTCGCGCTCTGGTGGAACGATTCGTACCATGAGCATGTCCTCGCCTTCACCAACAACATCCCGCAGCGCGACGGCGGCACCCATCTCGCGGGCCTTCGCGCGGGGCTGACGCGGCAGGTGACCGGCTATTCCGAGCGCTCCGGCCTCACCAAACGGGAGAAGGTCGATCTCACCGGCGACGATTGCCGCGAGGGGCTGACCTGCGTCCTCTCGGTCAAGGTTCCGGACCCGAAGTTCTCCTCGCAGACCAAGGAAAAGCTCGTCTCCTCCGAGGTGCGCCCGGTGGTCGAGGGTCTCGTCAACGAAATGCTCGGCTCCTGGTTCGAGGAGCATCCTCAGGACGCGCGCACCGTCGTCGGCAAGGTTGTCGAGGCGGCGCAGGCGCGCGAGGCGGCGCGCAAGGCGCGTGAACTGACCCGGCGCAAGGGCGCGCTCGACGTCGCCAACCTGCCGGGCAAGCTCGCCGATTGCCAAGAGCGCGACCCGGCCAAGGCCGAGCTTTTTCTGGTCGAGGGCGATTCGGCCGGCGGCTCCGCCAAACAGGGCCGCAATCGCGAATATCAGGCGGTGTTGCCGCTGCGCGGCAAGATCCTCAACGTCGAGCGGGCGCGGTTCGACAAGATGCTGTCGAGTCAGGAGATCGGCACGCTCATCACCGCGCTCGGCACCGGCATCGGGCGCGATGATTTCAATCCCGACAAGCTGCGCTACCACAAGATCATCATCATGACGGACGCCGACGTCGACGGCTCGCATATCCGCACGCTGTTGCTGACATTCTTCTTCCGGCAGATGCGCGAATTGATCGAGCGCGGCCATCTCTATATCGCGCAGCCGCCGCTCTACAAGGTGAAGCGCGGCGGCTCGGAGCAATATCTCAAGGACGAGCGCGCCCGGGAGGATTACCTCATCGGCAACGGCCTCGACGGCGCGGTGCTGCGCCTCGCCAGCGGAGTCGAGCGGGCCGGAGCGGATCTGCGCGCCATCGTCGAGGAGGCGCGGACCGTCCGGCAGCTGCTGAACAACCTGCACTCGCGCTACCATCGCGCCGTGGTCGAACAGGCGGCCATCGCCGGAGCCTTGAAGCCGGTTACGCTCGAGAACGAGGCCGAGGCCGAAGGTTTCGCCGCGACGATCGCGGAGCGGCTCGACGCGCTCGCCGAGGACATGGAGCGCGGCTGGCAGGGCCGCGTCGAGAACGGCGGCTATGTGTTTTCGCGCGAGATCCGCGGCGTGCGGCAGGCCTCAAGCCTCGACGCCGGGCTTCTCGCCTCGGCGGAGGCGCGCCGCCTCAACGAACACGCGAGCCCGCTGCACGATATTTTCGCGGCCCCCGCCATGCTCGCCCGGCGGGGCGAGGAGAAACAGGCCTCCGGGCCGGGCGAATTGCTCGATGTCGTCATGGCGGCCGGGCAAAAGGGCATTTCCCAGATGCAGCGCTACAAGGGCCTTGGCGAAATGAACCCGGACCAATTGTGGGAGACGACGCTCGACCGCGACGCGCGTTCGCTGTTGCAGGTCAAGATCAAGGAAGGCGACGAGGCGGACGATATTTTCGTGAAGCTGATGGGTGATGTGGTCGAGCCGCGCCGCGAGTTCATTCAGGAAAACGCGCTGAGCGTCGCCAATCTGGATGTGTGAAAAAATTTCGTTGGCACCCTCATCCTGAAGAGCCATTTCATGAGAAATGGCGTCTCGAAGGATGCATCGCGCTACGAAAGTCCCGACCGACGCCGGATTGCTCCAATCATCTCACGGCCGGCATTCTCGGCGAGGCGGAGTCGTCCCTGTCAAGGATGCGGAGCACCGGCTTCGCCGGCGCGAGCGTAGCTCGCGTCCTTGACAGGGACGATCCGCTCGTCACACTCGCCGCCATGGGATGTATGGCGGATTGGGATTTTAGGGCAGATTATGCAAACGAAAACCTTCCCCGTCACCCGCACCGAATCCGAATGGCGCGAGCGCCTGACGCCGGAGCAATATTTCGTCATGCGCGGGCATGGCACCGAGGCGCCCGGCAGCTGCGCGCTCAATCATGAAAAGCGCGCCGGAACCTTCGTCTGCGCCGGCTGCGACCAGCCCCTGTTCGCCGCGCGACAAAAATTCGAGAGCGGCACCGGCTGGCCGAGCTTCAACGATCCGATCGAGGGTGCGGTCGAGGCGTCGGAGGATGCCAGCCACGGCATGCGCCGCACCGAGGTCCATTGCAGCCGCTGCGGCAGCCACCTCGGCCACGTCTTCCCGGACGGCCCTCCGCCGACCGGCCTGCGCTATTGCATCAACGGAATCGCGATGAATTTCCTCCCGGACTGAAGCTTACCGGATATACACCGCCTCGATCACCTTCAGCTCTTCGCCCATCGGATCGGCCTCCATCCGCACGACCTCGGCCATCAGCCGGTCGCGGAATTTATAGGCCCGGCGCCAGCCGTCCTCGGTCACTGGCGGCCAGGGCGTGAAGGTCTTCTTGTCCACCATCAGGGCCTCGCATTGCAGGCGGGGGCCCTTGATGTTGCGGGCGATGATGTACATGCCTGAGCCTTTCGAGCCCGTTCGCGGCCTGGAAGGGCGGGGCGCCTGAGCCGGCGGCCTTTCCGCGGCGCCGGGATCCTCCCCGCGCACCCTCCGGAAACGAGCATTAACCCGGCTGACGAGGCCGGTAAACGGGAATTTGAACGCCATGAGCTTCCTCCCGGAGCGCAGCACAGCATAGCGGAATTTAACCTAATTTGCAGGCGGAGAAGCGGTTCCGCTCCGGTCGCAAATGCTCTACTGATTGAGGCTCGACGGCAAGACCCGCCGGTTTCCGGCGGGGGCATCCTCCCGGACGATTCACAGACGATTCATGGACGGCGCATGGCAATGATCGATGGTCCGCGCATCGCGGCGAAATCGCGCGCGGCGAAGCAACTCGTGGTCTTCCTTCATGGCTATGGCGCCGACGGGAACGATCTCATCGCCATCGGCAAACAATGGCAGGCGTTCCTGCCCGACGCGGCGTTCGCGTCGCCGCATGCGCCTGAACCATGCGGCCAGGCTCCGGGCGGGCGGCAATGGTTCCCGCTGACCCTGCGCGATCCCAACGAACGCTGGATCGGGGTCAACAAGGCGGCTCCGGGTCTCAACGCGTTTCTCGACGCGGAACTGGGGCGGCTCGGACTCGACGACCAGCATCTCGTTCTGGTCGGCTTCAGCCAGGGCGCGATGATGGCGCTCCATTCCGGGTTGCGGCGCCCGCGAGGCGTCGCCGGGATCCTCGGTTATTCCGGCGAACTCGTCGGGCCCGAACATCTCCACGAAGCAACGGCGGCGCAGGCGGGCGCCAAGGCTCCTCCAGTGCTGCTGATCCACGGAAATCAGGACGAGATCATCGAACCCGAAGCCTTGTTCGTGTCGGCGGAGGATCTGGCGAAAGGCGGGATTCCCTGTCAATGGCACCTCTCCCCCGGCCTTGGCCATGGGATCGATCCGGCCGGTCTGATGCACGGCGGCCTGTTTCTCGCGCAATGTTTCGGCGTCAGGCTCGGCGGCGACGCCAAGGTGCGCCTCTAGGGTTCGAAGCGGTCGCGCTCGCTGCTGCACGACGCTCCGATCGCTTCGGGCGCCAGCGCGGGTTGGAATTGCGGCGCGACCTGCCGCGCGGCCTTGCGGACGCCGACGGGACGATAGAGCTGCTTCGTCGCCTCGACAATCAGAACGCCGGCGCCTGGAAGTGAAAAATAGGCGCCGATCGCCTCCACGGCGGCGGCCGAGTGCAGCAAGGTGCGGCTGCGGAATGGCGGAACATAAAGCGCTTCCGCCCATTGGGTCGGCGAAAACAGCGCCTCGCGCATGAGATCGCGCAATTGCCCGAGCGAATAGGGCTGGCCGTGTCCGAACGGGGTGCTGTCGAGACGGGCCCACAATCCCGAACGGTTGGGCGTCACGACGATCACGCGGCCGCCCGGCGTCAGAATGCGCCAGATTTCGGAAAGCAGGTCATGGGGATGTTCCGAAATCTCGAGCGCGTGGACGACGATCACGCGATCGATCGAGGAATCGGGCAACGGCATTCTGGTCACTTCGACAAGGGCCGAGGCGGAATGTCCGGACGAAGGCCAGTTCACGACGCCTTGTTCCGACGGCATGAAGGCGAGAACGCGGACGGCCTCGTCGCGGAAAACGCCAAGGTAGGGCGTCGCGTAGCCAACGCCGAGAATCGAATAGCCGGTGCAGTTCGAAAAGCGCGAACGCACCACCCGGACGATGAACCTCCGGGCGATGTCTCCGAGGGGAGAACGGTAGAAGGATCGAAGATCGACGATGTCGACGGGCATGGATCTCTTCGTGGTTCGATCGCCGGCGACCCGCTCTCCGGGTCGAAGTGAATAATGATCCTCTCCCCGAAGCCGAAAATAAAGTCTCTTTTTCGACAACCGGGCGGGGGATCTTTTGAAACTGCCGCGACTTCGGCGCGGCGGGCTTCTCGCCGACCGCGATCCCCTGGGTTTCAGCGAAGCGGGCGCGCCGACGGGCCTTGCGCAATTGACCTTCCTTGCCTGACCCCCTAGAGCATATTCCGATCGGATTGAATCAATCCAATCGACAAGAATATGCTCAAACCCTTGAATCTGGAGCGATTTCTGATCGATCGCATGATTGCATGCGATCGGAAAGCGCTAGAGCATATTCCGATCGGATTGAATCAATCCAATCGACAAGAATATGCTCAAATCTTTGACTCTGGAGCGATTTCTGATCGATCGCATGATTGCATGCGATTGGAAAGCGCTCTAGTGGTCCCGCCCCAAGGATGAGTCGCATCCCTTTTGAACGGCCCTTTGCGGACGGTCCGATCGGGCGGTTCGTCCGGCCCGGGCCAGAAGCATTTCAACGGAACGCAAAGCCATGTCGGCGCAGATCCATCAATTTCTTTGCCTCAGCGACAATTTCGGCGTGCTTCTGCATGATCCCCGCACGCGGGCGACCGCGGCGATCGACGCGCCGGACGCAGCCCCGATCCTCGCCGCTCTCGCCGGCCGCGGCTGGGAGCTGACCGACATCCTGATCACCCACCATCATCAGGATCACGTCCAGGGCGTCGCCGGACTGAAGGCCGCGTTTCCCAAGGCGCGCGTGACGGGCCCGGCGAAAGAGGCGGCGAAGATCCCCGGCGGCCTCGACGCCGGCGTCGGCGAAGGGGACAGGGTCGATATCGGCAGCCTTGGCGGCAAGGTCATCGACGTTCCCGGCCATACTTCGGGTCATGTCGCCTATTGGTTCCTTCAGGATGATCTCCTTTTCGCCGGCGACACCCTGTTCGCCATGGGGTGCGGGCGCGGCTTCGAGGAGCCGCCCGCGGTGCTGTTTCATTCGCTGATGAAGCTTGCGAGGCTTCCCGGGGAAACCCAGGTGTATTGCGGACACGAATACACGCTCGCCAACGCCCGCTTCGCTTTGACCGTCGATCCCAACAATGCTCTCCTGACGGAGAGGGCCGAAAAGGTCGCGGCGCTCCGGAAGGCGGGAAAGTTTACCCTGCCGACGACGATCACCCTCGAACTCGCCACCAATCCGTTCCTGCGCGCGGATGATCCCAGCGTCAAAGCCGCCGTCGGGATGAGGGGGGGCGATCCAACCGCAGTGTTCGCCGAACTGCGCGAGCGCAAGAACAGGGCGTGAGGCGGCGCAGGGCATGGACAGCGTGAACGGCCGGAGCGCCGCGGAAATTATCGAATGCCTCGGCTTGCTGCCGCATCCCGAAGGCGGATTCTATCGGGAGACGTTCCGCGATCGCGCGCTGGCGCCGTCCGGGCGATCAGCCTCGACCCTGATCTACTTTTTGCTTGAAGCGCGCCAGTCTTCCCATTGGCATCGGGTTGACGCGGTGGAAGTCTGGCATTTTTACGCGGGCGCGCCTCTGATTCTTGGCGCCGCCGCCGATGGAGGGAAGACCGTCGAGCATCGTTTGGGCGCGGATCTTTTCAACGGCGAGCGCCCGCAGGCCGTCGTTCCGGCGGGATGGTGGCAGAGCGCCCGCAGCGCCGGCGCGTGGACCCTGGCGGGATGCGGCGTCGCTCCCGGATTCGAATTCGCCGGGTTTGAACTTGCTCCCCCGGGCTGGAGCCCCGGCTAGGCCCGCCGCAGCGGGCGTCAGTCCTTCGAGGCCAGCCCTTCGATCTTTTTCTGCAATTCCTGCAGCTGCTGCTTCATCCCTTCGAGATCGGTCTTGGCGGCGGACCCGGCGGACGGCTCCTCGTGCGACTCCTCGGGCGACTTTTCGGATGTCGCGCCGGGAGGCGTGAACGGGGTGAACATCGCCAGCGCCTGATTGAACAAGGCGAGGTTTTTGCGGGTCTGCTCCTCGATGGGGCCGAAAACCGGTCCGGCCAGAGGAGCTCCAAAGCCGCCGGCGACCTTGTCGCGGAACTTCGCCTGGTCGCTGGTCAGCTTCTCGATGGTGAATTCAAGGTAGCTCGGCACGAGCATCTGCATGCTGTCGCCGTAAAAGCGGATCATCTGCCGCAGGAACGTGATCGGCAAAAGACTCTGCCCGACCTTGCTCTCCTGCTCGAAGATGATCTGCGTCAAGACCGAATGCGTGATTTCGTCTCCGCTCTTGGCGTCGAAGACGACGAAATCCTCGCCCTTCTTGACCATGGTGGCGAGATCCTCAAGCGTGACGTAGGCGCTCGTGCCCGTATTGTAGAGCCGACGGTTCGCGTATTTTTTTATTGTGATGGGATTGTTTTCTTTTGCCATGGTCGATACCCGTCTTGTGAAATTCTTTCGGAAGCCTGTTGGCCGCCGGGCCTGATTTTCGAGGTCCGCAGACCAGAAAGCTTAAGCGTACGAGGCGCGCCGAGGTTGGGACGAGGCGGATTTGACGCCGCTCGCTTCCTGGTACCCGACGTTTTGAAATTCATGACGAATTGTAGATCGTCCATAACCTTCCGCCGGATCGCGCAATCGCAGGGCTCTCCCTTCACAATAATCGTATCCGTCACAATAAGCGTATTTATCTCGAAGCGAAAACCGGTTGCCAATTTCTCTTCGGCCGCTGTTTATGGCCGTCGCGTCGTCTCAATGGTCGGCGAGGGGTCGCGGGCGGCCTTCGCCATATGCTAAACACTATCGTCTTAGAGCCGGGGGAAGCCCGTGCCAAGGCCGAACCCAAGGAGGTTTTCGATGTCAAGTGATGTGGTGGTCGTCAGCGCGGCGCGTACGGCGGTCGGCTCTTTCAACGGAGCCTTCGCTTCTATCCCCGCGGTCGAGCTTGGCGCGGCCGCGATCAAGGCGGCCCTCGAGCGCGCCAAGGTCGATCCGTCGGACGTGGATGAAGTCATTCTCGGCCAGGTCCTCACCGCGGGACTGGGGCAAAACCCGGCGCGCCAGGCGGCGATGAAGGCCGGAATTCCCCATGACAAGACGGCATGGGGTCTGAACCAGATTTGTGGTTCGGGCCTGCGCGCGGTCGCCGTCGGCCTCCAGCAGATCGCCAATGGCGACGCCACGGTCGTCGTCGCGGGCGGCCAGGAAAGCATGTCGCAGTCGAAACACGCGGCCTTTCTGCGCGCCGGCGTCAAGATGGGCGACGTCAAATTCATCGACACCATGCTGAGCGACGGTCTGACCGACGTCTTCAATAATTATCACATGGGCCAGACCGCCGAAAACGTCGCAACGAAATGGCAACTCAGCCGCGAAGAGCAGGACAATTTCGCCCTTGCTTCACAAAACAAAGCCGAGGCGGCGCAGAAGGGCGGCAAATTCAAGGAAGAAATCGTCCCATTCGTCATCGCCGGCAAGAAAGGCGACGTTGTCGTGGATGCGGACGAATATATCCGGATTGGCGCCACGCTCGACGCGCTGGCCAAGCTGAGGCCTGCGTTCTCGAAGGAGGGCACGGTCACCGCCGGCAACGCCTCCGGCATCAATGACGGCGCCGCCGCCGTCGTGCTGATGAGCGCCAAGGACGCCGAGGCGCGCGGCCTGACCCCGCTCGCCCGCATCGTTTCCTGGGCCACGGCCGGCGTCGATCCCGCCGTCATGGGCACGGGTCCGATTCCGGCCGCGCGCAAAGCGCTGGAAAAGGCCGGATGGAAGCCAAAGGATCTCGACCTCGTCGAGGCCAATGAGGCCTTCGCCGCGCAGGCCCTCGCCGTCAACAAGGACATGGGCTGGGATCCGGCGATCGTGAACGTCAACGGCGGCGCGATCGCCATCGGACATCCGATCGGGGCGTCCGGCGCCCGCGTTTTCACGACCCTTTTGTATGAAATGCAGCGTCGGGGCGCGAAAAAAGGCTTGGCTACGCTGTGTATTGGTGGCGGAATGGGAATCGCCATGACGGTCGAACGCTGACGCGCAGCATCGGCCGCTCAGGTCAAGGCGTCGCCGTTCGAGGCGGCGCCTGGGAAGATTCGTTTGGGGCGCCTCAAGGGCCTCCGAAAATAATTGAAGGGTGGGGAAAATGGCTCGGGTAGCGGTAGTGAGCGGTGGTTCGCGCGGGATCGGCGCCGCCATCAGCAAGGCCTTGAAGGCGGCGGGGTATGTTGTCGCCGCGACTTACGCGGGCAATGACGAGGCTGCAGCCAAGTTCAAGGCTGAAACGGGCGTCCCGGTCTACAAATGGGATGTCTCGAACTACAAGGAATGCGCCGAAGGCCTGAAAAAGGTCGCCGAGGATCGTGGCCCCATCGACATCCTGATCAACAACGCGGGCATCACGCGCGACACGATGTTCCACAAGATGACCCCGGACCAATGGTACGACGTCATCAACACCAATCTGAACTCGCTGTTCAACATGACCCGTCCGGTGATCGAGGGAATGCGCGAGCGCGGCTTTGGCCGGATCGTCAACATTTCTTCGATCAACGGTCAAAAGGGCCAGATGGGCCAGACCAATTACACGTCGTCGAAGGCCGGCGATATCGGCTTCACGAAGTCGCTTGCCCAAGAAAACGCCGGCAAGGGCATCACGGTGAACGCGGTCTGCCCCGGCTATATCGCCACCGATATGGTCAAGGCGGTGCCGAAAGAGGTGCTTGAGAAGTCCGTGCTTCCGCTGATTCCGCTGCGCCGCCTTGGCGAACCGGAAGAGGTCGCGCGCACAGTGGTGTTTCTCGTCGCCGAGGAATCGGGCTTCATCACCGGTTCGACGCTGAGCATCAACGGCGGACAATATATGATCTGAGCGTCCGTTTGGAATACTCAGAAAGGAAAGGGTTAGTGTTGGACGTTCCCGTTTCCCACACCCTTGGCGCGGGGCAAACTGGAGAAGTTCAAGGCTCGCCCCGCATTTTGCTGCGGCTTGAGGGGCTTGCCGTTCTCGCCGCAGCCGCCCTCGCATATAAAGCCGCAGGCGCGAGTTGGACGTTCTTCGCGCTGTTGTTTTTTGCCCCGGACCTTTCTTTCGCTGGCTATCTCGTCGATCCGCGAATCGGAGCCGCCACCTATAATTCGGTCCATACCTATATCGCGCCTATCGGCCTTGGCCTCGCGGCTCTTGCTTTTGCGTGGCCGACGATCTGGCTCTTAAGCCTCATTTGGGCGGCTCATATCGGATTTGATCGCTCCTTGGGTTATGGCCTCAAATATCCGACGGCCTTTGGCGATACTCACCTTGGCGCGATCGGCCCGCGCGACAAGATGAAGACGTTGTAAAAAGTCGCGCGCCGCCCCGCCCCTCTCAAACGTAAAGCCGGCCGCCCTTTTCCAGAAACTCGGCGCTTTTCTCGGCCATTCCCTTGTCGCGCCCGGCCATCTCCAGCACTTCCTCGCGGATGTCCTGCGTGATTTTCATCGAGCAGAATTGCGGCCCGCACATCGAGCAGAAATGCGCGGTCTTGTGCGCGTCCTTCGGCAGCGTTTCATCGTGGAACAACTTCGCCGTTTCGGGGTCGAGGCCGAGGTTGAACTGATCCTGCCAGCGGAAATCGAACCGCGCGCGCGAGACGGCGTCGTCGCGCAGCTGCGCCGCCGGATGGCCCTTCGCGAGATCGCCGGCATGGGCGGCGATGCGGTAGGTGATGACGCCGACCTTGACGTCGTCGCGGTCTGGCAGGCCGAGATGCTCCTTCGGCGTCACGTAGCAGAGCATGGCGCAGCCGAACCAGCCGATCATCGCCGCGCCGATGCCCGAGGTGATGTGGTCGTAGCCGGGCGCGATGTCCGTCGTCAGTGGTCCCAGCGTATAGAACGGCGCCTCGTCGCATTCCTTCAGCTGCTTTTCCATGTTGATCTTGATCTTGTGCATCGGCACATGGCCGGGGCCTTCGATCATGACTTGACACCCCTTCGCCCAGGCGATCTTGGTCAATTCGCCAAGCGTTTCGAGTTCGGCGAATTGCGCTCTATCGTTGGCGTCGGCGATCGAGCCCGGACGCAACCCATCGCCCAGCGAAAATGAAACGTCGTAGGCGCGCATGACGTCGCAGATCTCGTCGAAGCGTTCGTAGAGAAAGCTCTCCTTGTGGTGCGCGAGGCACCAGCGCGCCATGATCGAGCCGCCGCGCGAGACGATGCCGGTGGTGCGCCGCGCGGTGAGCGGCACATGAGCGAGCCGCACCCCGGCGTGAATGGTGAAATAGTCGACGCCCTGCTCGGCCTGTTCGACCAGCGTGTCGCGGAAGATCTCGAAGGTGAGTTTCGTCGGGTCGCCGTCGACCTTCTCCAGAGCCTGGTAGATCGGCACTGTGCCGATCGGGACCGGTGAATTGCGCATGATCCAGTCGCGGATGTTGTGGATGTTGCGCCCCGTCGAGAGGTCCATCACCGTGTCGGCGCCCCAGCGGATCGCCCACACCATTTTTTCCACTTCCTCGGCGACCGAGGAGGTCACCGCCGAATTGCCGATGTTGGCGTTGACCTTGATGAGGAAATTGCGGCCGATGATCATCGGCTCCAGTTCAAGATGGTTGATGTTGGCGGGGATGATCGCCCGACCGCGCGCGATCTCGTCGCGCACGAACTCAGGCGTGATGAAGGCCGGAATGGACGCGCCGAAACTCTGCCCGTCGGCGAGGCGCGCCTCGGCGCCCTCGACCATCGCTTCCCGGCCAAGATTTTCCCGAGCGGCGACATAAATCATTTCCTCCGTGATGATCCCGGCGCGGGCGAATTCGTACTGGGTGACGAGCGCGCCTTCACGGGCCTTGCGCGGCGACGTATTGGCCGGGCAGGGCGGGACCAGCTGGTCGGGCGCGACGGCGCCATTGTCCTCGGGGCGCACCGGGCGGCCCTGGTAGAGGTCGAGGCCCGCCCGCGCGACGATCCAGGGCTCGCGGAGTTTGGGGAGCCCGGCGGCGAGGTCGATCCGGACGGCCTCGTCGGAATAGGGCCCGGAGGAATCATAGACGCGCACCGGCGGCTCGTTGGCCGACGGGTCGAGCACGATCTCGCGCAGGGGCACGGCGATGCCGGGGCGGCCTTCGGGATGGACATAGATCTTTTTCGACCCCGGCAACGGTCCCGTGGTCACGCTTTGCGGGGCGGAGGTTTGCCGGGAAATCGAGTTCGGCTTGTCCTGAATGTTCATGAGGTCCTCCGCCTGCCGGTTTTTCGGGGGCGCAAGAGGCGGGCAGGCGTATGGGGACTAGCCCCTGGCCGCCGGTCCCTGCGCTGGCATTATCCAGGTTCAGGTTCGATGGGTATGATCTCAGCCGCCGCAATCGGCAGCACCCCAAGGCGAACGTTCAACATAGGACGGGCGGGAGACGAGAGCAAGCGGGGCGAGGGAGCCTTTGAGCCGACCGGCTTCCGCCGGGCGACGCTCAAGGTTCGCGATGCGATCCGCATGCGGAACAGAAGATATGCAGGCCGGGCTTTACCCGCGCCTGCCGGCCATGACAGGCTGCCGCCCCGGCTCGAAGGCGAGGCCGACCGACGCGCCTATTTTATTCATCGCGAGCAGCCCGATGAAGGCGGCGGCGTTGATGGCGAAGATGCGGCCGACAATCGCGGGAGCATAGTCTTCGACGCCGCTCTGGAAGGTCACGGAGGCGATGAATAATAGACCTTCATAAACGCCAAAGGCGAAAACGAACGCCGCGCTTGACGCGAAGAGCCTGTTCGAGGCGATAAAGCGTTTCGCTCCAAGTTCAGCGCCCATGACGGACAAAAGCGCAATAACGCCAAGAGCTGCGCCCCAGGCCAGACATTCCGCCGTCCACGGATAGTGCAATACGCCGAATCCGACGGTCTGGTTGGCGAGCCAGACGAGGCCGATGAGCGACAGGGCGTCGCGGCGCGCCAGGGTCATCGCGGCGACCGCCGCAAAGGCGGCGAGCGGCGTCGCGCAGGCGAAGCCGAGCGTGAAGGCGACGCTGGCGGCGACCAGCAGGGCGATCCAGGCCGGTTTGCGCCAGCTTGCCGCGCTCAATTCGGATTGAAGGCTCATCGATATCTCCTTGGTTGGGTCGAAAGTCGTCGTCAGTCGGCGGCGTCTAGTCATGGCTAAAACCTCTGCCCGATCGATCGAGAGGGTCGCCCTCGCCCTGCCCGAGCCAGCGCGCCCTGAGATGGTCCCAAAGCGCGAGGCGCTCCCATTGCGGCGTCTTCAGAACCTTATCGCTGTCCTGATCGAGAAACGGATTGGGCAGAAGCACGGTGATCTGCTGTTCGCCTTCTCCGTTGAACAGACGGAGGCCCCAGGACACCGGCGCGCCTGACCGGTCGAGGCGGCGGTAAAGCTCGGCGCGCGAGGTCTGGCGATGACGCGCCAGGGCGGGCGGCGTCGGATGACGCAGGGCGCCCTTGTGAGCGCCAATGCAAAGGTGAAAGTGAGGCGCCCCGAAAGCGACAGTCAGATAGCCGTCGAACATGCCGACATGAGTCGGCGGCGACGGCGCCTTGAACTCATAGGCGGCGCCCTGGATGATCGGCCCGAAGGTGATCTCGCGCCAATGGTTCTCGAACAGATCCCGAAGCAGTTCTTCGAGCGTCTCTTCGTCCGCCGGCAAGGCGAAGATATCGACGGGGGAGCCGTCGACATCGACCTCTCGCCGCGGCTGCGCCTCATCGGCGGATTTCGTGCGCTCCTCATGCGTCAAAGAAAGCCCTCCGGTCCAAAAGCGACTTTGACTCCGCCGAAAGCGCCGAGACCCGGCTGATCAAAGCCCAGGGGGTTTTGATATTGGACATTAAGCGCATTTTGTACGCGGGCAAAGCCGGATATGCCGTGTCCAAAATCGTAAGTCGCGGCGAGATTAAGCAGCGTGTAGCCCGGCGCGACAATGTTCGTGGCGGTCCCCGCGCGATTGGTGTCGACCCACGGTCCGGTATAAACAAAGGTCGCGGAAAGAAGCAGCGCGGGCGTCGCCTGAAGCGTCGCGCTCAGGCTCAATTTGTCGCGCGGCCGGCGCAACAGGTCGATCTGCGTGATCTCGTTCTTCGCCACCGTATAGGTATAGTCGGCGCGAAATGTGAATCCGTTCCATGGCGACAGGCTGAGGAAACTTTCAAGGCCGGACGTTCTCGCCTGCCCGATATTCGCGTAGGATGTGAACGTGTTGTTGATGTTGATGAGATTTTTTATGTTGTTGGCGAAATAGGTCGCTCCGAACGAAATCCGATCCGGCAACAGCGTCTGTTCGAACCCGGCGTCGAAGCCGATGCTGGTTTCGGGCCGTAGGTTCGGATTGGCGAAGAATCCATAGGCGGGGTAATTGTTATAGAGCTGATCAAGGGATGGCGCCTTGAAGCCGGTGCCGACGCTGCCCTTGAGTTTTGTTCCCGTTTCGGGAATGAGAAAAGCGGGAGCGACGCGAAAGGTCGTCGCGCTTCCGAACTGATCGTCGACGTCGTAGCGAACGCTCGCCGCATTGAAGAGGCGCCCGCCAATGCTGGATTGCAGTTCGACGAACCCCGTCGTATCGCCGTCGACCGCATAAGTCGGATTGCTGTTGACGAGGCGGTTTACTTGGCGCTGGGCGCCAAGGACGAGGGTTTCGCCCTCGATGAGGCGGAGATTGCCCTGGTAGTCGACCTTGATGCGCGATCCCTCGTAAAAACTCGGGACTGAGGCGAAAAAGTTGGGGTCGAGGTAGCTCCGGTCGTAATGCGTATAGGCGAGACCGAGCGTCTGATCGAAACGTCCGTCGAAGAGACTGTTATGGACGAAAGCCCGGCTGAACGATTGATCGGAGCCATTGTCGCTTCGAAGGTTTTCCGGCCCAAGGAAATCGTCGCTCGTCGACAACAATGTGGTGTTGATGAAGCGGCTGGTCAGTCCCACGTCGAGCCCGTCGGCGAGTTGCGCGCTGATCCGAAAGGAGAACGTGCGGTTGTCATAGGAATTCGGGTTGATGGCGCGGCCGATTGGAACGAGGGACGGCGGCGTAACCGGCGTATCGGTCGTCGAATAATGACCGAACCCGAGAAAATAGCTTAGCCAATCGGCCGAACCCGAGACTTTGGCGGTCTGGTTGAAGGTCCCAAACGAGCCGCCTTCGACATTCGCGGTCGCGCGCATCGGGCCGGCGCCCTTTTCCGTCGTGATGTTGATGACGCCGCCGATCGCATCCGAGCCGTAAAGCCCGCTTTGCGGTCCGCGAAGCACCTCAATGCCGCCGAGATCGAAATTCAGGATATGCGCGAAGTCGAAGCCGCCGTTCGGCGAACTCGGGTCGCTGACGTCGATCCCGTCAAGAAGAACCTTGGTCTGGTTCGCATTGGCGCCGCGGATGAAAACCGAGGTAAGGCCGCCGGGGCCGCCGGTTTGCACCACATTCAGTCCCGGGACGTCGAGCAGCGCATCCGGCAGCAGGCGTTGCTGCTTGGCCGCGATCTCCTCCGCCGTGATCACGGTGACGCTTGTGCCGAGCTCGGATTGAGGGGTGGGAATGAGGGTCGCGCCAGCGACGACGGGCGGAAGCTCGACGGGTGGGGCGGGCGCATCCTGGGCATGGGCCCGTGTCGCGTTGGCGGACAATGCGGCAAGAAAAACAGAGTGAGTAAGGGCGCGTCGGCCCGGCAGAAGTGAGCGGCAGGAGGACATGGCGATCTCGCAGCGACGTGGTGCGTCACTGCGAACCAAAGTCGAGGCGCCTCCTGAAATTCAGGCGAGGCTCCTGTTCCCCATCGAGACACCCCGCCCAATGTGTTCGCACGTGACCACGGCTGATGGCAGGTCTCCTGGCTCGCGGGTCGCTGCCTTGCGCCGCCTTCCCGGTTACCCAGTGGCTTGATTGGCGCGCGGCTCGCCGCTTACAGTTGCGGGGACAGCCTCGGTATTGGCGGTAAAGCCTCACCGTGTTCCCTTTTGATCCCCGAAGGGAACCATCAAAATCAGGATAGGATCAAAAAGACTTCACGGTCAAGCCGCCGTTTGACGGCGCGCGACGGTGTGAGATCGCTCCGCGAGTGAAAATTCGGCGAGATCTCTGCTTTGATGAGTTTCATCTTCGCGATATTTCAGCGTTGATTCATGGTAGCGGAAACCAGGTCAACAAGAGGAGGGCCGAACGTGCTCGCCATTCGCATCGCCAAAATCGCCTGCGTCGCCGCCGTCACCTTCTATGTCGCGCTCGTCGCCTTCGACAACGTGCTCGACTACGGGACGAATTTCGTCTTCGTCACTCATGTGCTCAACATGGACCAGGTTTTTCCGGACAATACCCTGCGCTGGCGGGCGCTGACTTCGCCCTCGATTCACCATGCGAGCTATGCGCTCATCATCGCCACCGAATATGCCGTCGCGGCGCTCGGGGCCCTTGGCGTCGGGGCGATGGTAAGGAAAGTTCGGGCCGACGCCACATCCTTCCAGCGCGCCAAGACCTTTTCGATCCTCGGCCTCGCTTTGGGGTTTTTGCTTTACGAAGGCGGCTTCATCGCTGTCGGAGGCGAATGGTTCGGCATGTGGGAGGCGCAGACCTTCAACGGCGTCGACAGCGCGTTCCGGGTCGCGCTGACCATGCTTGCCGTTCTGATTTTCGTCTCGATGAAGGATGAGGAACTGACCTGAAACGTTCCTTGGGGATCCTTGGCGGATCAATGAAGGGCGGATCCATGGAGGAAATGACATGAGCGCGGACATTTGCCGCTGCGGGCGGCATGGATTGAGCCTCGACCGACGCCAAAGCCTGTCGGCCCTGATGGGCGTGGGGCTTGGAGGGGTTTTCTTGGGCGCCCCGCGCGAGGCCTCGGCGGGAGCGACGGAGGCACCGCCGCGTCCGGAGGATGAAGGGTTCATGCGGCTGGCTCTCGACGAGGCGGCGAAAGGAGACTTTCCCTTCGGCGCGGTGATCGTGCGTGATGGCAAGGTCGCCGTCGCCGCGCGCAATCTCGGGCGCACCAACAACGATCCAACGGCGCATGCCGAGATGATGGCGATCCGCAGTTTCGTCACGACGCGCCCCGCCGCCGAACTCGCCGGCGCGACCATCTACGCCTCCGGCGAGCCGTGCCAGATGTGCATGGGAGCGATCCTCTGGTCAGGGTTCGGGCGATTGGTTTTCGCAGCGTCCATCGAACAATTGGCGACGAAGATCGGGCAGATCATGCTGACCAGCCGGGACATCGCGGACAAGGCGCCCTTCGCAAATATCACGATCACTGGCGGCGTTCTCGCCGCAGAGTCGCTCGCGCTGTTCAAGTGATCGCAGGGTTCAAGCGAGTGCGAGGATCGAGCCGGTGCAAGGATTAAGTCAATGAAGGCGTCGCGTCGGATTTGGGCGCGGTTTCGGCGTTTTCCTTGATCGGGGCGGGCGCCGGGCCGCGGATCCATTCTGTGGCCCGGCGCCAGTAGGGCGTTTCGACATGGAGACGTCGCCGCAGCGGGGTCTTGATGATCGTCAGGCACAGCACGATGCTGAACAGGCACCAGACGGCAGGCCATTCGTTGATGTTCGATGTCGTCAGTCCTGCCGCGAGCGGTCCGGCGACATAGGAAAACAGCATGAACCGCCAGCTGCCGTAAAGGAGCGGCAGGAGGAAGCCGGTGAAGGCGTAGCCGGGATGGCCGAACCCGAGCCAGCGGTTGTCGATGAAACTGTTGCCGAGACCGTTGACGGGAAGGTTCCAGGCGAGATGCCATTCGCCCCGCACCGTGCAGAGGATCTCGCCGCAGAGTGGGCGTCCCGGCGCGCAACGCCCGGCCCATGCGAAAGGATAAAGCTGCACGATCATGCTGAGCGCGCCGATGAAACAGGCCGCGTAGACGAAGGGCGCGAGCCGCCGCGCTACATCCTTCGGCATGAAGTAAAGCGCGACCGCGTTGATGAAAAACGGCTGGAAGGAGATATGGAGATAACCCAGAAGCGTCAGCACCTGGTTGAGCGGGTTGCCGCACTGGTTGATGACGGAATAGCTCGCGGCCTGGAGAACCTCCATGCTGGAAAAATAGAGCAGGCAGCTCCACAGCGCGACAGGCTCCGGATTTTTCTTCAATGCGGCGTAGCCCGCTCCGGCTACGCCGACCGCCGCTAAAGCGGCCGATGCTTCTCCGCTCCAGCACATCCGCCAGCTTCCTCCCTTTGACGGCCGGTTTTCTTCGCCGCGCGCGAACTTCGCCGCCGCCTGCTTGAACCTTGCTTTAGATCATAGGGAAAAGACGGATTTTTGAAACGCGACGAAACAGCCCAGCCGTTTTATTCCGCCGCCTTGCGCACGGGCGAGCGCCGCTCCAGCACTTCGCGTAGATATTGGCCGGTGTAGCTCTTTTTCACCTTGACGATGTCCTCGGGCGGCCCGGCCGCGACGATCTCGCCGCCGCCGTCGCCGCCCTCCGGTCCGAGGTCGATGACCCAGTCGGCGGTCTGGATCACTTCGAGATTGTGTTCGATGACGACGACGGAATTACCCTGATCGACAAGCTCCTGCAGCACTTCGAGCAGTTTGGCGACATCGTGGAAATGCAGCCCTGTCGTCGGCTCGTCGAGTATGTAGAGCGTGCGTCCGGTCGAGCGTTTCGACAATTCCTTGGCGAGCTTCACCCTTTGAGCTTCGCCCCCCGACAGCGTGTTGGCCTGCTGGCCAACCTTGATGTAGCCGAGGCCGACGCGGGTGAGCGTCGCCATTTTTTCCCGGATCGAGGGCACGGCCTTGAACAGATGCGCCGCCTCCTCGACGGTCATGTCGAGCACGCCGGCGATCGACTTGTCGCGATATTTGACCTCGAGCGTCTCGCGGTCATAACGTTTGCCCTTGCAGACGTCGCAGGTGACGTAGACATCCGGCAGAAAGTGCATCTCGATCTTGATGACGCCGTCGCCCTGGCAGGCCTCGCAGCGGCCGCCCTTGACGTTGAACGAGAACCGGCCGGGCGAATAGCCGCGCGCCTTCGCCTCGGGCAAGCCGGCGAACCATTCGCGGATCGGCGTGAAGGCGCCGGTGTAGGTCGCGGGGTTGGAGCGCGGCGTGCGGCCGATCGGCGACTGGTCGATGTCGATCACTTTGTCGAGATGTTCGAGGCCGTCGATGCGCTCGAAAGGGGCCGGATGTTCGAGCGCGCCGTTCAGCCGCCGCGCCGCCGCCCTGTAGAGCGTATCGACGATGAGCGTTGATTTGCCGCCTCCCGAAACCCCGGTGATGGAGGTGAAGAGGCCGAGCGGAATCGACGCCGAGATGTTCTTCAGGTTGTTGCCATGCGCCTTCACGATGTCGAGTTTTCGTCCGGGCTCTGGCTTGCGGCGCGGGCGCTGCGCGGAGACCTGCCGCGCGCCGGTGAGATATTGACCGGTCAGCGACTTCGGATCGGCCATGATCTCCTGCGCCGTGCCCTGCGAGACGATCTCGCCGCCGTGGACGCCCGCGCCGGGCCCGATGTCGACGACGTAATCCGCGGCGAGGATCGCGTCCTCGTCATGTTCGACGACAATCACGCTGTTGCCGAGGTCGCGCAGCCGCCGCAAGGTGTCGAGAAGCCGCGCGTTGTCGCGCTGATGCAGGCCGATTGACGGCTCGTCCAGAACATACAGCACGCCGGTGAGGCCGGAGCCGATCTGCGAGGCGAGCCGGATGCGCTGGCTCTCGCCGCCGGACAAGGTGCCCGCCGCGCGCGACAGGGTCAGATAGTCGAGGCCGACATCGACGAGGAAGGACAGGCGTTCCCGGATTTCCTTCAGGATCCGGCTGGCGATCTCGTTGCGTTTGGCGTCGAGCTTTTGCGGAAGCGCCGCGAACCACGCATGCGCCGCGCGCACCGAGAGCGACGTGACCTCGCCGATGTGGCGCCCGTCGATCTTGACCGCGAGGGCCTCGGGCCGCAGCCGGTCGCCGCCGCAGACGGCGCATGGCGTCGCCGTCATGTAGCGGCCGATCTCTTCGCGCGACCATTCGCTTTCGGTCTCGCGGAATCGCCGTTGGAGATTGCGGATGACGCCCTCGAAAGGCTTGTTCACCTCATAGGCGCGGGCGCCGTCCTCATAGAGGAACCGCACGGATTCCTCGCCCGAGCCGTAGAGGATGACATCCTGGATTTTCTGGGGAAGCGACTCGAAACGGGTGTCGAGGCGGAACTTGAAATGCCGTCCGAGAGCTTCGAGCGTCTGGATGTAATAGGGCGACGATGAGCGCGCCCAGGGCGCGACGGCGCCTTTGCGCAAGGTGAGTTTCGGATCGGGGACGATGAGGCCCGCGTCGACGGTCTGCTCGACGCCGAGGCCGCCGCAACTCGGACAGGCGCCGAACGGGTTGTTGAAGGAGAATAATCTCGGTTCGATCTCCGGAATCGTGAAGCCGGAGACGGGGCAGGCGAATTTCGCCGAGAAGACGATCCGCTTCGTCGCGCCTTTTTCGTCGCGCTCGTCGGCGAATTCCGCGATGGCGATCCCGTCGGCGAGTTCGAGCGCGGTCTCCAGACTTTCCGCCAGCCTCGCGCCAAGGTCGGGCCGCACCGCGATGCGGTCGACGACGACGTCGATGTCGTGCTTCAGTTTCTTGTCGAGCACGGGCGCGTCGCCGATCTCGTAGAATTGCCCGTCGATTTTCAGCCGTTGGAAGCCGCGTTTTTGAAACTCGGCGATTTCCTTGCGGTACTCGCCCTTCCGGCCGCGAATGACCGGGGCGATCAGATAAAGCCGGGTGCGTTCGGGCAGGGCGGTCACCCGGTCGACCATCTGGCTGACGGTCTGGCTTTCGATCGGCAGGCCGGTCGCGGGCGAATAGGGAATCCCGACGCGCGCAAAGAGCAGCCGCATGTAATCGTAGATCTCGGTCACCGTGCCGACCGTCGAGCGCGGGTTCTTCGAGGTCGTTTTCTGCTCGATCGAAATCGCCGGCGAGAGACCGTCGATCTGGTCGACATCCGGCTTCTGCATCATCTCGAGAAATTGCCGGGCGTAGGCGGAGAGCGATTCGACATAGCGGCGCTGGCCTTCGGCGTAGATGGTGTCGAAGGCGAGCGAGGATTTGCCGGAGCCAGAAAGCCCGGTGAAGACGACGAGCTTGTCGCGCGGGATCGTCAGGTCGACGTTCTTCAGATTATGTTCGCGCGCGCCCCGGACCGCGATCGTTCGGCCGCCGAAGAGTTTTTCAACGGGCTCGGGCGGCGGGGTCGTTTTCTGCGCCTTGGGCGAGGGCGACAGTTTCTTCGCAGGGGCCGATTTGATCGCAGGCTGGGGACGTTTCGCCTTGGAATCGCGCGGCTTCAAGGGAGCAGGTGTCTTCATGCATGCCGTCTGTTGTGATGGACGTGCGGCGCCAGAGGCGGCCATCGTCGCAATCTAATGGGCCGCCCGCGGTTTGCCATTGATTTTCTGTGTTTGTTTCCTTTTTCCGTCGAGAGTTGGGGCATTCCTATGGCGGGCGCGGGCGAAATCCACGATAATCGAGGCCGATCCGCCCGAAGGCGGACAAAATGGGGGGAAGCATGACCGCGAAGTCGCCAGCTTCGAGCGCGCACAGATCGAACTGGTCCTTGCGGACGCTCTACGTCCAGGTTCTCCTCGCGGTCGCGCTGGGGGCGCTCCTTGGCTGGCTCGCGCCCCACGCGGCGACGAACGACTGGGTGAAAGCGCTCGGCGAGGGCTTCATCAAGCTGATCAAGATGGTGATCGCGCCGATTATTTTCTGCACCATCGTTTCCGGCATCGCGCACATTTCCGAAGCCCGCAAGGTCGGGCGCATCGCCGTCAAGGCGCTGCTTTATTTCGAGATCATTTCCTCGTTTGCGCTTGTGATCGGCCTCGCGGTCGGCAACCTCGTCCGTCCGGGCGCGGGATTTTCGGGAACGGCCGATCCGGCGGCCGTCGCGGGATACCTGAAACAGGCCGAGGCGCAGCATTCGGTCGATTTCTTTTTGAACATCATTCCCGACAGCGCCGTCGGAGCCTTCGCGAGGGGCGACGTTCTTCAGGTTCTTCTGTTTTCGATCCTGTTCGGGTTCGCCCTCATGGCGCTTGGCCAGCGCGGCCATGTCCTGCTCGCGCTCATCGACGATCTCGCCCACGCGATTTTCGGGGTGATCGCCATTGTGATGAAGGCCGCCCCGATCGGCGCGTTTGGCGCGATGGCCTATACGGTCGGCAAATATGGTCCGCAATCGCTGGGCAATCTCGCCGGTCTCGTCGCGACATTCTATCTGACCTCGGCGCTGTTCGTGATCGTCGTGCTTGGAGCCGTCGCCCGAATCGCCGGCTTCAGTATTTTTAGATTCCTGAATTATATCAAAGCCGAGTTGCTGATCGTCCTTGGCACCAGTTCGTCCGAAAGCGCGCTTCCGGCGCTGATGGAAAAGCTGGAGCGGCTCGGCTGCTCGAAGCCGGTTGTCGGATTGGTCGTGCCGACGGGCTATTCGTTCAACCTCGACGGCACCAATATCTACATGACCCTGGCGACGCTGTTCATCGCTCAGGCGATGGGCGTCGATCTCACCTTCGGCCAGCAGATGACGATTCTCGGGGTCGCCATGCTGACCTCGAAAGGCGCCAGCGGGATCACCGGCGCGGGTTTCGTGACGCTCGCCGCGACGCTCGCCGTGATCAGTCCGGCGCTCGTTCCGGGCATGGCGATCGTGCTCGGAGTCGATAAATTCATGAGCGAATGCCGCGCGTTGACGAACATCATCGGCAATGGCGTCGCGACGATCGTCGTCTCGTGGTGGGAAGGCGAACTCGATCGCGGCAAGCTGTCCGAGGCGCTCGCGAGAAATGTCGACGCGTCGGACGTGACGACAGGGATCACGACGGGTTAGCGGCGCCTGCCTAACTCGCACTCGCGGCCATTTTGACGGGATGCAAGGCGAGAAAATGGCTTCGGGCCAATTGCAGGCATTCGAGATATCCGCCCAGATCGGCGAATCGCTCGGCGAGGGATGTTTTTCGCCTCACCAGGGGATGGCCTTGTTCGGCGAGACAAGCGTCAATCATCAAGTTGTCGCTGTTGCCGTAGTCTTCGATGAACATATTGTTCCGGTCTCGCCATTCGGCGACGCTCGTGTCGAAAAACGCCATCTTTTGGCTTTTCAGACGGTCCAGAAGCGATCTGCATTCATTGCTATAGGCGAAGGCAGGTTTTCCGAGGCCCGTGAGAAGACCCAGTTCAAAGACCGTTCCGACGTCGGCGCTCGGTCCACGAAACGGCGTCAGATTGAAAATCCCGCAATCGGCCGCTTTGATCATGGCGAGATTCGCGCGATAGATGTCGCGATCGACCGGCCCGCCATCTGCGCCTGGACGAATTTCGTTGTCGAATGGAAAGAGCCCGATCAATTCCAGCCGATCGCAGCTGAATTGTTCACAAAGCCGCTTCTTCCGCTCTCCAATCTCAATAGCATTGGGCAAAAAGACATCAGGGCCTGCAAGATAAATTTTGCGACGCTTCAGCATGCCAGCTCCGCGAATCAGCGCCTAGAGCGCTTTCCGATCGCATGATGTCATGCGATCGATCAAAAATAGCTCCAGAATCAAAGGCTTGAGCATATTCTTGTCGATTGGATTGATTCAATCCAATCGGAATATGATCTAGTTCCGCTTCCCGATAAAGGCTACTCTAACACAGCTATCCGGGCTAAGATTTCATTGTCATTTTTTGCCGGGAGGCCGGAACGATGACAGCGAACGATATTGGAAACGATATTGTAGATGAGCAGCAGGCCAAAACCGAAAGGTCTCGCCTCGTCGATCATTTCAAGCGAGTTTATTCGATTATAGCGGGCCTGGCGATTACGGAAGCTTGCAAGAACCTATGGCCGTTTTCCCCGGCGAGCATTGGCGATTACCGGCTCTGGATGTTCGCCGCATTTTTCATCACCATCGTGCCAATTTTCCATGGCGGCGACCGATCTTTGGACCGCAAATACATAGATCACAAACCGGAAAGCGGATGGCAGAGGGCGTCTTACATTTGGGATGTCTATATGCTTCTGATCACGGCGATTTTCTTCGTCGGACTTGCGGAAGCTATCCCAAAAACCCCTACCCCTGCTCCGAAACCTCCTGAATTAGCGTATTTTTATGATTTTATGGCGATGCTGTTCTTATTCGATGCAGGCGTGCTCTGGGTCGATTACGCGAAATCGAATGTTGACCGAAGACGAAAACTTGCGAATTCTTATAAAAAATGGATTCCAATCAATTTGATACTGTGTATATTTTGCGCGGGCGCCGCTTACGTCATCGACCCCACAGGCCCTGTCGCTGGTTTTTTTGGCATGTCGCCGTCCACGCCGATCGCCGTCAGCATCGTCGTCTTTCTCGCGGCCGCGGCGCGGACCTTCGCCGACTATTGGTTCGGCGATGATTTTATGTTTCCCTGACCGCGCGGCGAACGAAGCCCCGACCTAACCCCGGCCCACCCTGGCCGAGCCGTCCTTCGCGATCTGGTTGCCGGGGTCGAACGACAGCGCCCGCTGGTAGGATTCGGCGGCTTTGCCGCGGTTGCCGGCTTTTTCATAAGAGAGGCCGAGCCCCGCCCAGGCGTCGGGGTTCTTGTTGTCGACGCTGAGCGCCGAGTTGAAATCCTCGATCGCCTTGTCGTATTTGCCGATCGCGAGAAGGCTTTGTCCGCGCGCCAGGTAGGGTGCCCCCGCAAAGGGGTCGCGATCGATCGCGTTGTCGAAATCGGTGATCGCCAGCGGATGGTTGCCCTCGCGCTGGTAGATCAGGCCCCGCGCGTGAAAGGCCTGCGCGTTCTCCGGATTGAGCTTGATCGCCTTGTCGAGGTCGCCGTGGGCTTCCTCGAGATTGCCTTGCGCGCGCAGCAGATTGGCGCGGCCGAGGTAGGCCGGCGCGTGGTTCGGATCGGCGGCGATGGCGTGGTTGAAGTCGGCGAGGGCCGCGTCGTTGCGATTCACCTGCCGGTAGGCAAGCGCGCGATTGGTCAGCGAGGCGGCGCTTTCGGGATTGATCTTGATCGATTGATTGAAGTCGGCGATCGCTTCCGGATATTTGCCAATACGGGCGTAGGCGACGCCGCGGGTGTTGAATGCTTCCGCGCTGTTGGGATTGCGCTGAACCACGTCGCTCAGGGACGCAAGATTGGCGGACGCCTCCTGCGGCGATTGATTGGCGACTTCGGCGACGCCGGGGCCTCCCTTGCCCATGAGCGCGGGAGATTCACACCCTCCCAGCGCCAGCAATGTAAAGAGGACGGCGAGCCGGGGCGTGAGCGTGGCGTTCGGACCGAGATTTACGAAAGCCATCGTCCGATCATCCTTGTCCGGTCACTTTTGGCCAGCCTGAATGACCCGGCCCCAATTCCCGCACAGCCCCTCGAGGCTCGATCGCGGCGAAGCGTCTGTAACTCAGCGAACGCCGATCACAGGCTTGGGCTTCATCGGAAGCAAACCTTCCCGCTGCAATTTCTTGCGGGCCAGTTTGCGGGCGCGGCGCACGGCTTCCGCCTTCTCGCGTGCTCTCTTTTCGGAAGGCTTTTCGTAGTGTCCGCGGAGCTTCATCTCACGGAAGATGCCTTCGCGCTGCATCTTTTTCTTCAGCGCCTTGAGAGCCTGATCGACATTATTGTCGCGAACGAGAACTTGCACGCAGGAGTCCTTAAGCTATAGCGCCAAGTCATCGCTCGAGGCGACGGACCCGGACTGAATTCATGGGACATGAAGCCGGGCGCCCGCAAGCGCCTGACGACAAGACAGTTGCGATAGCAGACGCGGCGAGTCCTGTCCAGCGGCGAGCACCTGATCCTGAAACAAGTCCGTCGCGTCTCAGGCACCCGGAATGATCCGGGTCACATGCCCCATTTTCCGGCCCGGACGCGCCGCCGCCTTGCCGTAGAGATGGAGCCGCGCTCCCGGCTCCGCCAGCAGACTCCCGTAGGCGAAGACCTCCTGGCCGATCAGATTGTGCATCTCGACATGTTCGCCGCCCTGAAGATCGCCGAGGCGCACGGCGGCTCCAAGGGGCCAGCCTGCGATGGCTCTGACGTGCTGTTCGAATTGCGAGGTGGCGGCGGCGTCGAGCGTCCAGTGACCCGAGTTGTGAACCCGAGGGGCGATCTCGTTCACGCGAAGAGTTTCTGAGCCGCCTTCGACCAGAAGGAACATCTCGACCGCGAGGACGCCGACATAATCGAGGGCGTCCGCGATTTTCTTGGCGAGCGAGACCGCCTCGGCCGCCGTTTGCGGCAAAATGCGCGCGGGCGCGCGGGTGACCTTGAGAATATGATTCTCGTGCGTGTTTTCGCAGACGTCGAAAGCGGCGAAGGCGCCGTTGACGCCGCGGGCGGCGACGACGGAAATCTCTTTGCGGAACGGAACGATTCCTTCGAGGATCGACGGCGCGCCTCCAAGCGATCTGAAGGTCACGGCGAGATCGGCTCCTTCCCGGACGAGCACCTGGCCCTTGCCGTCGTAGCCGAAGCGGCGCGTCTTGAGAATCGACGGGCGCCCGACCTGGGCGACCGCGCGGGCGAGGGCGCCGGCGTCGTCGACGCGCATATAGGGCGCCGTCGCAATCCCGAGGCCGGCGAGAAATTGTTTTTCGAGGAGCCGGTCCTGACAGGCGGCAAGCGCTTCAACGCCTGGCCGCACGAGGCCGGTTTCGGCGAGGATCGCCACAGCGCGCGCCGGTACGTTCTCGAATTCGTAGGTGACGACGTCAACCTTCGCGGCGAATTCCGCGAGCGCCCTTTCGTCGCCGAACGAGGCGAGAGTTCTGTCTGCGCTGACGTCGAAGGCGGGACTGTCCGCCTCGTCCGTATAGATATGGGATTTGAGGCCGAGCCGCGCGGCGGCCATGGCGAGCATTCGGCCCAATTGGCCGCCGCCGAGAATCCCGACCGTGGCGCCCGGCGCGAGGGGAGCCGGCGCGGGCGCTGGGGAAACCGGATCATGCTCGGGCGAAGCCGCGTCGTTTGAAAGCGTCATGGAGCGGTTATCTCTCCGTCCGAAGGCCGTTCCGCAACGGCGCCGGTCTGGGCGGAACGCCAGGCCAGGAGCCGAGCTTCGACCGCTTTGTCCGCCAGCGCAAGGATCGCGGCGGCCAGCAGCGCCGCATTGATCGCGCCCGCCTTGCCGATCGCCAGGGTTCCGACGGGGACGCCTGCCGGCATCTGAACAATAGAATAAAGAGAATCCTGCCCGTGCAGAGTTTTTGATTCGATCGGCACGCCAAGGACCGGAAGGTCGGTCAGCGCGGCGGTCATGCCAGGGAGATGGGCGGCACCGCCCGCGCCCGCGATGACCACCTTGAAGCCAGCCCCCTTGGCGGTCCTGGCGAAATGATAAAGCCGGTCCGGCGTCCGGTGCGCCGAAACGATCAAAGTCTCGAAGCCGACGCCGAGTTCGACGAGGATCGCCGCCGCGTGCCGCATCGTTCCCCAGTCCGAGTCGCTGCCCATGATAATCGCGACGGGCTTTGCTGAATCGGACAAAGGGCGAGCCTGGAAATCTGGTTGCGGCGAAGGCAGCGGCATAGACGAAGGGCGCCGCAGGCGCAAGCCGGGGAGGTATGTTCCAGGAGCGCAACCTAGTCCGGAAGAATGGATTTGCGGTTTTCCGGCTTGCGAAATCCGTCGGAAGCTTCTATTGTCCAAAAAGTTGGTAAAATGTTTTGGGAGTGGGTCCTGCCGGATCCGCTCTTTTTTGTTGTCCGCCTGCGGTTTGCTGATCGCCTGCTGTTTGACACCGCGCGGTGAAGATTGGCCGCTTGAAACGGATTGGCGCCGACGGCGCCTCGATCGAAGAATAGCCGCGAAGAACAATAGCTTCGAATAAAATACGCCTCGAATACGATACGCCTCGGACGCAACAAGCCTCGGACAAAAAAGCCTTGGACAAAAACGTGGATAAATCCCCAGATCAGCCTTCGCCGGATCTTTTGCCGGCGGTGGATTTGCTTGAGGAGCCCCGTTTCGCCGTGGAGTCGGGCGTCGCCGCCCGTGTTGCAAACATTATCCAGCCTGTTCTCGCCGATCTCGGCTTCAGGCTGGTGCGGGTCAAGCTGACCGCGCAGATGGGGCCGACCTTGCAGATCATGGCGGAGCGGCCCGACGGTTCGATGAACGTCAACGATTGCGAGATCGTGAGCGCCGCGCTGTCTCCGGTCCTCGATGTCGAGGATCCCGTGCAGCAGGCCTACCGTCTGGAGATTTCCTCGCCGGGCATTGACCGGCCGCTGGTGCGCGCCTCGGATTTCAGCCGCGCCCTGGCGCAGGAGGCGCGCATCGAGATGGGCGTTGGCGTCGAGGGGCGCAAGCGCTTCCGCGGCACGATCCTCGCTGTTGAGGGCGAGGGCAGGGCGGCCTCGGTCAGGATCGAGCGCCTCGATGCGAAACCGGGAGAGAGTCTCGACGCGCTGCTGCCGCTCAATGACATTGCCGAGGCGAAGCTGGTTTTGACGGAGGATCTGATCCGCCGCTCGCTCAAGGCGGCGAAAGAGGCGGAGGGAGAGCCAGGGCCTGACGAGGCGGCGGAGGCGGATGCGGGGGCTGGTTCTCTGAGGGGCGGGCCGCAGCGCGGTCCGGGCCGTTTCGCGGGCCGGAACGCCGGCAAGGCGAAGCCTTTGCTTCCGGCCGGGGTAAGAACCGAATTCAAGAAAACCAGATCCGGCCCGCCGGGGGCCGCGCCGCGCGGTCCCATCCGCCCGGATCGGACATAGGAGAGACAATATGGCCGTCAGCGCCAACCGGCTCGAACTTCTGCAGATCGCCGACGCCGTCGCTCGCGAAAAGTCGATCGACCGGCAAATCGTGCTTACCTCGATGGAAGACGCCATCCAGAAGGCGGCGCGCTCCCGTTACGGCCAGGAGACGGAGGTTCGCGCTGAAATCAATCCGAAAACCGGCGAAATCCGGTTCTCGCGGCTGCTTCTCGTTGTCGACCAGATCGACAATGACGCGATCCACATCACCATCGAGGACGCCCGCAAGAAAAACCCCGCGGCGCAGATCGGCGACTGGATCGCCGAAACCCTGCCGCCATTCGATTTCGGCCGGATCGCCGCGCAATCTGCGAAGCAGGTGATCGTTCAGAAGGTCCGGGAAGCCGAACGCGAGCGCCAGTACCAGGAATATAAGGACCGGATCGGGGACATCGTTAACGGCGTCGTCAAGCGCGTCGAATACGGCAACGTGATCATCGATCTTGGCCGCGGCGAGGCGACGATCCGGCGCGATGAAATGATTCCGCGCGAGGTTTTCCGTCCGGGCGACCGCGCCCGCGCCTATGTGTACGACGTGCGCCGTGAACAGCGCGGGCCGCAGATTTTCCTGTCCCGGACCCATCCGCAATTCATGGCGAAGCTGTTCCAGCAGGAAGTTCCGGAAATCTACGACAATGTCATCGAGGTCAAATCGGTGGCCCGCGATCCTGGTTCGCGCGCGAAAATCGCCGTCATTTCGCGAGACGCCTCGATCGATCCGGTCGGGGCCTGCGTCGGCATGCGGGGATCGCGCGTGCAGGCCGTCGTGAACGAATTGCAGGGCGAGAAGATCGACATCATCCCGTGGTCGCCGGATGCGGCGACCTTCATCGTCAACGCGCTTCAGCCGGCGGAAGTCGTCAAGGTCGTGCTCGACGAGGATTCCGCCCGTATTGAAGTCGTCGTTCCCGATGACCAATTGTCGTTGGCGATCGGCCGGCGTGGCCAGAACGTCCGGCTCGCCTCCCAGCTAACGGGCTGGGATATCGACATCCTCACCGAGGCCGAAGAATCCGAGCGCCGGCAAAAGGAATTTGTCGAGCGCACGAATATCTTCATGAAGGCGCTCGACGTCGACGAGGTCGTTGGGCAATTGCTGGCCTCGGAAGGCTTCCGGTCTGTTGAGGAACTGGCTTTTGTCGAACCGGCCGAGGTCGCCTCGATCGAGGGGTTTGACGAGGACACCGCGGTCGAGATCCAGACCCGGGCTCATGATTATCTGGCCCGCATCGAGGCCGAACAGGACGCGCGTCGAATGGAACTTGGGGTTTCTGATGAATTGAAGGACGTCGCCGGGGTGACGACGGCCATGCTCGTGAAATTCGGCGAGAATGACGTGAAGACCGTCGAGGATCTCGCGGGTTGCGCGACCGACGATCTCGTCGGCTGGACCGAGCGCAAGGACGGCGAGAGCGTCAAGCACGCGGGAATTCTCGACGGGTTCGAGATTTCCCGGGAGGAGGCGGAGGCCCTGATCATGACCGCGCGCGTCAAGGCGGGATGGATCGAGGCGGCGCCGGAGCCGGAGCTGGAGGTTGGGGATGAAGAGTCCGTTTCAGCCGGATCTGGCGGCTGACAATTCGGGAGTGACGGATTTGGCGCAGGCCGACGTCGCCGCAACAGAAGCCAAGCTGGAAACAGGGGGCTTTGAAATTGGCGGCCTCGACACAGTCGATCCGGAAACCGGACCGGAGCGGACGTGCATCCTCACGCGCGCGAAAGGCTCGCCCGACGACATGATCCGGTTCGTGGTTGGGCCCGGAGCGGCGGTCGTTCCTGATATCAGGCGGAAATTGCCCGGCCGCGGCGTTTGGGTGACGGCGAAGGCGGAACGCGTCGCTGAAGCTGTTGCGCGGAAGTCGTTCGCCCGGGCGTTCAAGACGAAGGTGGCCGTGTCCGAGGATCTCGCCGCGGAAATCGAGGCGCTTTTGTTGAAGGATTGCCTGCAGTCGCTGTCGGTCGCCAACAAGGCGGGTCAGGTCGTCGCCGGTTTTGGTAAGGTTGAGGACGTGATAGGGGCCGGAACCTTGGCGGCTTTGATCCATGCGCTGGGCTGCGGCGAGGACGGAGTCAGGAAATTGGGGCAGAGTCTGCGGAAGCATTTCGGCTCCGCCGACGCCAGGCCTCGGATCGATCTGTTCCAGTCGAGCCAATTGGATTTGGCATTGGGGCGGGCAAATGTGATACATGCAGCGCTTGTGAACGGCGCGGCGAGCGAGGCTTTCATTGCGCGATGCCGCCGGTTGGCGGCGTACCGCTGCGGAACGCTTCCGGCGCCGCTGTCCGCGCAGGGCGCGAAAGCGAATGAATCTGACGTCAGGCGCCGGCCTTCCGAATCCGGCGATAGGGAATTTGAATGGGTGAGAGCCCTGGGAACGCAAGACTTATGAGTGACACGAAGAACCCCGTTGACCACACTTTGACTGTCGCTCCCACCAAGACGCTTTCCCTGAAGCGTCCGGTGGAGTCCGGCATCGTGCGCCAGAGCTTCTCGCATGGCCGCACGAAGGCTGTCGTCGTTGAAAAGGTCAAGCGCCGCACGGTGACCGGCGAAGCGCATCCGCCTCAGCGCGAAAGCGCGCCTCCCGCCGCCACACCTGCTCCGGTTCCGGCGTCCACGGCGCGCGCCCAGCCCGCCGCGCCGGCGCGGCCAAGCCCTGGCGCGCAACGGTCATCCTCGGGAGTGATCCTGAGATCCCTGACGGATGAAGAGCGCGACGCCCGTTCGCGCGCGCTTTCCGGCGCTCGCGAGCGTGAGATCGAGGAGCGCAAGCGCGCCGAGATCGAGGCGAAAGCGCGCGAAGAGCGCGAAGCGGCCGAAGCCATCGAGCGAGCGGCGGCTGAAGAGCGCAAGCGCGAAGAGGACGTTCGCCGCGCCCAGGATGCGGAGACCAAACGGCGTTCGGAGCAGGAAGCCAAGCGCCGCCTCGCCGGCGGCGAACCTGCGCCGGCCCCGCCGCCTTCGGCGCGCGCCGCTTCGCCGTTGCGCAAGGACCAGAGCCCTCAATCAGTCGCTCCAGCCGCGGCGCCGGCGACGCCCGCCGCCGCCCGTCCGGCCGCGGTCGAGGACGAAGAGGCCAAGCGGATCATTCGCCGGCCCGGAATGCCGACCAAGGTCATCGTTCCGCGCCCGGTCAAGGGCGCCGAGCAGAAGAGCCGCGGCCGCCTGACGGTCGCCAGCGCGACCGGCGAGGAAGATGAGCGCACCCGCTCCATCGCCGCCTTCCGCCGCCGCACCCAGAGGCTGAAGGGGCACGTCAGCGAAACCAAGGAAAAGCTCGCCCGCGAAGTGATTTTGCCCGAGACGATCACAATCCAGGAACTTGCGAACCGGATGTCGGAGCGCGGCGTCGACGTCATCAAATTGATGATGAAGCAGGGGCAGATGGCGAAGATCACCGATGTGATTGACGCCGACACCGCTCAGCTCATTGCTGAAGAGCTTGGCCATACCGTCAAACGGGTCTCCGAATCCGATGTCGAGGAAGGCCTCTTCGACACCTCCGACGTCGACGAAAATCTGTCGCCGCGTCCCTCTGTCGTGACGATCATGGGACACGTCGACCACGGCAAGACGTCTCTTCTCGACGCGATCCGTCACGCCAACGTGGTCTCGGGCGAGGCGGGCGGAATTACGCAGCATATCGGCGCCTACCAGATCGTCGCCCCCGGCGGAGCCAAGGTGACGTTCATCGACACGCCAGGTCACGCGGCCTTCACCGCCATGCGCGCGCGCGGCGCGAAAGTGACCGATATCGTCGTTCTCGTCGTCGCCGCGGACGATGGCGTCATGCCGCAGACCGCCGAGGCGATCGCTCATGCGCGCGCCGCCAACGTCCCCATCATCGTGGCGATCAACAAGATCGACAAGCCGGACGCCAAACCCGAACGCGTCCGCAGCGAATTGCTGCAATATGAAGTGCAGGTCGAATCTCTCGGCGGCGAAACGCTCGAAGTCGAGGTTTCGGCGACAAAGAACATCAATCTCGACAAGCTGCTCGATCTCATCGCCTTGCAGGCGGAGCTACTCGACCTGAAGGCCGATCCGACGCGTCCGGCGGAAGGCACCGTGATCGAGGCGCGGCTTGACAAGGGCCGCGGCCCCGTCGCGACGGTGCTTGTCCAGCGCGGCACGCTGAGGCCCGGCGACATCATCGTCGGCGGCTCGCAATGGGGCCGCGTCCGCGCGCTTCTCGATGACCAGGGCGAGGTGACTCCCGAGGCCAGTCCTTCGACGCCGGTCGAGGTGCTTGGCTTTTCCGGTTCGCCGGAGGCCGGAGATCGTGTCGCCGTCGTCGAAAGCGAAGCCAGGGCGCGCGAGATCACGGAATATCGCGAGCGCCAGAAGCGCGACAAGGCCGCCGCGCGAGGCAACTTGGCGCGCGGCTCGCTTGCCGACATGATGAGCCAGCTGAAAACGGCAGGCCGAAAAGAAATCCCGCTCGTCGTCAAGGGCGACGTTCAGGGCTCGGTCGAGGCGATCCTCGCCACCCTGGAAAAGCTCAATACGGAGGAGGTCGCGGCGCGCGTCATCCATGCCGGCGTTGGCGGCATCACGGAGTCCGACGTCACGCTGGCGGAAGCCTCCGGCGCGATGGTGATCGGTTTCAACGTCCGCGCGCACAAGGAGGCGCGGGCGCTCGCCGAGCAGTCAGGCCTTGAGATCCGCTACTACAACATCATCTATAATCTCGTCGACGACGTGAAGGCGGTGATGTCCGGCATGCTGTCGCCGACGCTGCGTGAGGAGATGCTCGGCAATGCCGAAATCCTCGAAGTGTTCACGATCTCGAAGGTCGGCAAGGTCGCCGGCTGCAGGGTTACCGACGGCACTGTTCAGCGAGGGGCGAACGTGCGGCTTATCCGGGACAACGTCGTTGTTCACGAAGGCAAGCTGTCCACCCTCAAGCGGTTCAAGGACGAGGTCAAGGATGTGGTCGCCGGTCAGGAATGCGGCATGGCTTTCGAAAATTACCAGGACATGCGCGCTGGCGATGTCATCGAATGCTATCGAATCGAGGAGATTCAGCGCTCCCTCTGACCTTGGGCGTTAGAGCGATCGAACCCGGGGCCGCGCATGGCGCGAATCCCGGGGCGCGTTGAAGCAACACCGAAAATAAGCGCCGGAAGGGTGCTGGAGTTTCTCATGTCCAGAGTTCATCAACGGGGCGGCGAGCCGTCCCAGAGGATGTTGCGCGTCGGCGAACTCATTCGCCACGCCATGTCCGACCTTTTGATCCGATCGACGATCAGCGATCCGGTTCTTGAAGGCGAGGTGGTCACCGTGCCTGACGTTCGCATGAGCCCCGACCTCAAGCTCGCGACTGTCTATGTCATGCCGCTCGGCGGCAAGAACGTCTGCGAGGTCCTGGCCGCCCTCGATCGGCACAAGAATTACCTGCGCGGTGAAATCGCGCGCCGGATCAATCTCAAATTCGCCCCCGACGTCCGGTTTAAATCCGATCCGGGCTTTGAGGCCAGCGCCAAGATCGACGCTCTTCTCCGTTTGCCCGAGGTGAAACGCGACCTCGAGCCGCATTTGGACGAATCTCGTGCGGATGAATCTCACGCGGGCGAAACTCAAGCGGACAAATCGGAAAAATCAGAATGAACGCGCCGGTCTCCACCCGCAGATGCGTCGACGGCTGGGTCGTTCTTGACAAGCCGATCGGGATGACGTCGACGAGCGCCGTGTCCCGGCTGAAGCACATCTTCAGCGCCAAGAAAGCGGGGCATGCGGGCACGCTCGATCCTCTCGCCTCGGGCATTCTCCCGGTGGCGTTCGGAGAGGCCACCAAGACGGTCCCCTTCGTTCAGGACGGAGAAAAAGCTTACCGATTCACGGTCCGCTGGGGAGCCGAGACCAATACCGACGACGCCGACGGAACGATCACGGCGCAATCCGATCGTCGCCCCGCCGAAGCCGAGATCCTCGCGCTGCTGCCGGGGTTTGTCGGGACGATTCAGCAAAAGCCGCCGGCTTTTTCGGCGATCAAGATCAATGGCGAGCGCGCCTACGATCTTGCGCGGGATGGGGAAACGCCGGATCTGGCCTTCCGTCCTGTCACGATCCATACGCTCGACCTGATCCGCAGCGATGAGGATCAGTCTGTTTTCGAGGCCACCTGCGGCAAGGGCACCTATGTGCGCGCGATCGCCCGGGACCTTGGGCGGACTCTAGGGTGTTATGGCCACGTCACGGCCCTCCGGCGCACCCGCGTCGGCCCGTTCCGCGAAGCGGATATGGTGACCCTAACGGAGCTGACGGAGGGCGTGTTCGATGGCCGGGCGATGCGCCGGGTCGAGGCGGGCCTCGGCGAAATGGCGCGCATCGCCGTGGACAGGGACGCGGCGGCGAGACTCCGGCGCGGCCAGCCCGTGCTTTTGCGAGGCGCGGATGCGCCCGCGGACGGGTCCGCCTACGCCGCGTGCGGCGGAGTCGTCATCGCCGTCGGCGCCATCGAGAACGGTGAACTGGTGCCGGCCCGCGTCTTCAACCTGCCTTTTTAGCGGCTGGCTCCGGGCGAGGGCTTCGCCTCTTTTTGGAGGGGCGGCGGCTGGAGGGGCTCACGTTTGAGGCAAGGGCCGCCTGTTATTTCTGCACGCTCAATTCAGGAGCGGCGCAGTGACGACCATGGCTTTGACGCAACGTGAGACCAACACCACGGCGCGCCCCGAGGATCCGAGTCGCGCGGCGGAGATCCAGCAGGACCTCGCCAACGCGCTCGAATATTATCGCGCCGGCCGCTACGGCGAAGCCCATCGCCTTTATGCCGATGTCCTCGCGGCGCAGCCGGATCATTTCCTTTGTCTTCATCATCTGGGGCTGATTGCGCACCAGCGCGGAGACCATGAGTCCGCGGCGCGGCTTGTCGCGCGGGCGGTCGCAGCCAAGCCCGATTATGTCGAAGCGCTTTCCAATCTCGGCGCCATTTTCCGGGCTTTGCGCAGACCGGATGATTCCATCGCCGCGACACGGCGGGCGATCGACCTCGACCCGAATTGCGCGCAGGCCTATTCAAATCTGGGCAATGCGTTCGAGGACCAGGGTTTGTTGGGCGACGCGCTCGACGCCTACCGGCGGGCCGCCGCCCTCAATCCGCGGTTCGTCGAGGCGCACGCCAACGCCGCCAATGTATTGCGCAAGCTGAATCGGCCGCAGGAAGCGGTCGCCGTCTGCGAGGCGATCATATCGCAACGGCCGGACGCGCCCGAGCCCTATTTCAATCTCGGCAATGTGCTCCGGGAGCTTTGCCGGCCGGGTCCGGCGATCGAGGCGTATCGGCGCGCGATCGCGCTGCGGCCGGATTTCGCGGAGGTCTACGTCAACCTTGGAAACGCGTTGCAGGACGAGGAGTACGAAGAGGCTAGCGCGGCGTATCGGGAAGCGATCGCGCTGCGTCCGGCAATGGCGGAAGCCCACGCCAACCTTGGCGCCGCGCTCGAGAACCTTGGTCGTCTCGGCGAGGCGATCGATTGCTTCGCCGCCGCCGTCAAGCTTGATCCGGAGATGCTTCCGATCAGAGTCTGGCTGCAACATAAACGGCGCCTCGTCTGCGACTGGGACGGGATCAAAAACGAAGAAGCCGAACTGAGCGCCCTCATCGCGCAAAATTGCGAGGGCGTGCATCCTTTCGCCGTCTTGAGCATGGCGACGACCGCCGCTGATCAGCTTCAGATCTGCCGCTCGCACGCGGCGGCCGTTTCGACAAGGCTTGAACATTTTACGCCCGCGAGGGAGGTTTACGAGGGCGGCCGGAAGCTCCGGATCGGTTATCTTTCCTCCGACTTCTGCCGCCATGCGACCGCGCTTCTCATGGCCGAACTTTTCGAGCGTCACGACAAGACCCGTTTCGAGATCATCGCCTATTCGCATGGGCCGGACGATTTCAGCGCGCTGGGGGCGCGACTGCGCGCGGCTTTCGACGAGTTTGTCGATGTGAGAGCGCTCTCGGACGATGCGGCCGCTGCGCGCATCCATGCGGACAGGATCGACGTCCTCATCGAATTGAAAGGTTACACGAAGGGCGCGCGCACCGGGATTTCGGCGAGGCGGCCAGCGCCGGTACAGGTCAACTTTCTCGGCTTTCCGGGGACGATGGGCGCGACTTTCATCGACTACATCATCGCCGATCCTTTTGTCCTGCCCTTCGACCAGCAGGAGTTTTTCAGCGAAAAGATCGCGCATCTGCCGCATTGCTATCAGCCAAACGACACGCAGCGGGTGATCTCCGAATTGACGCCGACGCGCGCGGCCTGCGGTCTGCCCGAACATGGCTTCGTGTTCTGCTCGTTCAACAACACCTACAAGATCACGCCGGATTTCTTCGACATCTGGATGAGGCTCCTGGCCAACATTCCGGGGAGCGTCCTCTGGCTGCTCGACGCCAATGCGCTCGTCAAAGACAACCTTCGCAAGGAAGCGGCCCGCCGCGGGCTCGATCCGGACCGGCTCGTTTTTGCGCCGAAGCAGGCCTCGCCCGAGCATCTTGCGCGTCACCGCCTGGCGGACCTGTTTCTCGACACATCGCCCTACAATGCGCATACGACGGCGAGCGACGCTTTATGGGCCGGCCTGCCGCTGCTGACCTATGCGGGCGAGACATTTGCCGGGCGCGTCGCCGGAAGTCTGTTGCGCGCCGTCGGATTGCCGGAACTGGTGACGGATTCGCCCGCCGCCTATGAAGCCATGGCGCTGCGTCTCGCCAGCGCGCCGGGGCTTTTACAGACATTCCGGCATCGGCTACTTGGCAATTTGAGGCGAACACCGCTCTTCGATATTGAGGCCTACACGCGTCATCTCGAGGCGGCGTTGACGCAGATGTGGGAGACCTGGGCGAACGGCGGCGAGCCCCGCGCCTTCGCTGTCGCGCCATCCCCTGGAGCGCCGGCGCGGCATACGGAGCCGCGACGGATCGAGCGCATCGATTATCCGGCCTGTCCGCTCTGCGAAAGCCGCGATATTCCGCTTGTGCTCGGCGCCGATTGCACGGCCCACGCGCTCTATCAGCCATCGCTGCCGCCGGTCATGAACTGGCGCGAATGCGGGGCTTGCGGCCATGTCTTTACGCAGGGCTATTTTGGTCCCGAGGCCGCAGCGTTGATTTTCGAAAAGATCCACCCCAATCAGACCGTCGGACACGACATGGAGCGCCAGCGCCCGGTGTCGGGCCGGATGGTCGAGCGCATCGCCCGCCATGTTCCCCGCGGCCGTTGGCTCGATGTCGGCTTCGGCAACTGCTCGCTGCTGTTCACGGCCGAGGAATGGGGTTATCAGCCGGTTGGCCTTGATCTCCGCGCGGCGAATGTCGAAACCCTGAACCGCCTCGGTCTCGAGGCGCATTGCGTTTCGATCGAGGATCTCGATCACGCCGGACGTTACGACGTCATCAGCATGGCTGATGTGCTCGAACACCTGCCCTTTCCCAAACGAGGGCTTGCCGCCGCCTATCGCCTGTTGCGGCCGCGCGGAGCGCTGTTTTTGTCGATGCCAAACATGGAGAATATGGTTTGGCGCCTGTTGCACTCCAACAAGGTCAATCCCTATTGGGGAGAAATAGAGCATTACCACAATTTCACCCGCAGGCGGCTCTACGCGCTTCTGGACGCGCACGGGTTTGAGCCGGTGGAATATGGCGTCAGCGAACGCTACCGGCTCTGCATGGAGGTCATCGCGATCAGACGGGAGTAGAAGTCTTCAGTCTGCTTCAGGCGGTTGATTTAGAGCGGAGCGTCTCAGTTTGATCGATGAGACTATCCTCAAGGTTTTCAAACTGGAGCGATTTCTGATCGATCGCGATCGGAAAGCGCTCTATATCGTGAAATCTGGACCGAACGCGGTTTCGTCCAGCAATTTAAGTTCTTCCGCTCGCTGGCAGATATCGTCGATCGTGATGCGTTCGAGTTCCTTCAGAAATGCGGCGGCGGCCGTTTCGACCATCGGGGCGATGACATGCGCGACCATCCGGCAGTCTGCTTCCTCGCCGGGTTCGTCTTCGCCGCCATCGAGGACGGCCCGCAGCACCGCCGCCGCCGTGATCCTGCGCCGTTCGCGCGCGAGTTCGTAGCCGCCTCGCGGGCCGCGCACTCCCTTTAAAATATTGGCGCGGACCAGCGCCTGCAGCAGCGTTTCAAGCCGGCGGGGTGGCAGTTCGAGCCGGCCTGCGAGCGCCTTGGCGGCGACCGGGAGCGGACGCGCGTAAAGGGCGATATCGAGCACAGCCGCCAGCGCGAGATGGCCGCGGCGCGAGAGCAGCATCATCCTCCGCCTCCCTCGCCGGCCATCTGCCCGGTCGATCCGAACCCCGCCGCCCCCCGCGCGGTCGCCGTCAGATCGCGCGTCGCGACCAACTCGGCCCGAGACACGGGCGCGACGACAAGTTGCGCGATCCGCGCGCCGCGGACAATGTCGAATGGCGCCTCGCCGAAATTGATCAAAAGCACCCCGATTTCGCCCCTGTAGTCGGAATCGATCGTCCCCGGAGCGTTCAGCACCGTGATGCCGGACTTGAGCGCCAGTCCCGACCGTGGCCGGATCTGGGCTTCGTGCGTGCGCGGAAGTTCAATCGCCAGCCCGGTCGGAACAAGGCGTCTTTGGCCGGGGCCGAGAGTGATTCTGGTTCCCTGAGGCAGCGCGGCGAGGAGATCAAGCGCGGCGGCGCCCTCGCTTTGATATGCGGGCAAGGGCAATCCTTCCCCATGCGGCAGGATCTTCACTGCTATGGCGATCGCGACGCTCATGTGGCGGCGCCCGGAAGCAGCTTCGAGAGCGCAACAATCAGCCGCTCGCCGATCTCGCCCTTTGTCAATTCCGGCCAGGGGTCGACGCCCGCGGCGGTGACGACGGCGACCTTGTTTCGCTCACCCCCGAAAGTTCCGGCTTCGGAGCGGACCGAATTGGCGATGATCATGTCGCAGCCTTTGCGGGCGAGTTTGGCCTTGGCGTTGTCAATCAGGTTTTCAGTCTCGGCGGCGAATCCGACGACAAGCGCGGGACGCCCGCCGCCGCGCCGCGCGACCGCCGCCAGAATATCGGGGTTTTCCACCAGAGTCAGGGCGGGGCGCTGGTCTGGATCTTTTTTGATCTTCTCGGGCGCGCTTTCTTCAGCGCGCCAGTCGGCGACCGCCGCCGCGCCGACAAAGATGTCGGCGGGCAATGCCGCCTCGACAGCCCGGTACATCTCCCTCGCCGTTTCGACATGGATGCAAGATGCTCCCGGAGGATCGGGGAGATTGACCGGTCCCGTCACCAGCGTCACCGAAGCGCCCGCGGCCAGTGCGGCTTTGGCTATGGCGTGGCCCTGCTTTCCCGACGAACGGTTGGCGATATAGCGCACCGGGTCGATCGGCTCATGGGTCGGTCCGGAGGTGACAATGACCCTGCGGCCGGCGAGAAGCCCGGCGGAAGGCGTCCGCCAGACGTCGGCAGGCAAGGGAAGGGACGTGTCCTGCGAAAGCGCCGCCTCGATCGCCGTGACGATGGCGAGAGGTTCGCTCATCCGGCCGGGGCCGTATTCGCCGCAGGCCATTTCGCCGTCGTCGGGGCCGACGAACAGGACGCCGTCTCCGCGCAGCGCCGCGATGTTGCGCGCCGTCGCGTTGTGCAGCCACATGCGCAGGTTCATCGCTGGCGCGACGAGGATTTTCTTGTCGGTGGCGAGAAGCAGCGTCGAGGCGAGATCATTGGCGAGGCCAGCCGCCATTTTGGCGATGAGGTCAGCTGTCGCGGGGGCGACGACCACGAGGTCCGCCGCGCGGGACAGTTCGATATGGCCCATTTTGGCTTCTCTGGTCAGCGAAAACAGATCGTCGAACGGCTCCTCGCCGGTCAGGCTCGCGACCGACAGGGGAGTGACGAACTGCTGCGCCGCAGCGGTCATGACCGCGCGGATCAGGATGTTCCGTTCGCGCAGACGACGGATGAGATCGAGGGTCTTATAGGCCGCGATGCCGCCGCCGATAATGAGAAGGATGCGTTTTTGCTCTGATCTGCTCATGCGCGGCGACCTTTCCCGCCTTGGCCAGCACGTCGACGGCAACCCCCGGATAAAAGGAGTACAAGCGGGCTTGAGTGTTTGACGCCGCCAAAGGGGCGGCGCTAGAGCATATTCCGATCGGAGTGAATCAATCCAATCGAGAAGAATATGCTCAAGCTTTTGACTCTGGAGCGATTTCTGATCGATCGCATGACTTCATGCGATCGGAAAGCGCTCTAAGGCTTGACCAATGCGTGCGTCGGTTTATGGTCGCGCCGTTTCTGAATTCCCGCCCTATCGCGGCGGGTGTCCTGCCGCCCGCCAACCTGTCGCTAAACCTACCAAGAAGAGGCTGCGAACCTAATGGTACGAGAATTTCAATATCAAGGGGAAACGTTCAGGGTCAACGCGCACGGCGTTCCAGGCCATGAAGAGGTCTTTATCATTTATCTCGTCGATGGCGAAGAAATCGAGGAAGCCTCGATCGACCGCATGACCGAGGAGAACGACACCAGCGCGCCGCTGGAGGACATTTGCGTCATGTTGTGCGACCGCCTGATCGGGGAGCATGACATCGCTTGCGCGTCTCCCGGATCCGGCTTCGCCTGGGTCGAGGGCAAGGTTCGCGCCGGCGTTCACAGCGGCGTTCAGGATCTTCATTGACCGTCTGAAATCTCGGTTGATTTCCGAAGCTTTAGTCAATGGCGGGTCAAGGGGCCCGCCATTGGCGTTTTTAGCGAAGGCGCGGCGACCGCGAAATTTCGACGCGATCATCATTTCACGCGCCACAAGAGCAACAGGCCGATCAGCGCGATGATCCACAGCGCCAGATCCCCGAATCGCGACTGACGCGCGTTCGCTTCGCCGAGCATTTTGATCGAGGCCTCGGACACTTCAAGGCCGTCGTCCGCCATCCGTTCGAGTTTGGCGACCAGATTTTCGGCCCGCACGAGGGCGACGGGCAGATTGGCGGCGAAACGCGACAGCGTCGCCGCTGCGCGTCCGGCGTCCTGCAGCTTGCCCAGGGGACCGAGATTGTCCTCGATCCAGGCGCGCACCACGGGCTCCGAGGTCGACCACATGTCAAGCTTCGGATCGAGCGTGCGTCCGACTCCTTCGACGACGACCATGGTTTTTTGCAGGAGAACGAGTTCGATCCGGGTCTTCATGTCGAAAAGGCCGGTGATTTCGAAGAGAAGCGTCAGCAGCTTCGCCATCGAAATCTGGTCCGCCGTGCGTGAATGAATCGGCTCGCCGATCGCCCGGATCGCCTGCGCGAAATCCTCGACCTTGTGGATGCGCGGCACATAGCCCGCCTCGAAATGCACCTCGGCCACGCGGCGGTAATCGCGGGTGATGAAGCCGTAGAGGATTTCGGCGAGGAAGCGCCGCTCGTTGAAGCCAAGTCGCCCCATGATGCCGAAATCAACGGCGGTCAATTTGCCGTCCGCGTCGACGAACAGATTGCCCTGATGCATGTCGGCGTGGAAGAAGCCGTCGCGCATCGCGTGGCGTAGGAAAGACTGGATGACGGTCGCGCCGAGGCGGGGCAGGTCGTAGTCCTTGCGCGCCAGCGCCTGAATGTCGGACAGCGGAATGCCGTCGATCCATTCGAGCGTGAGAACTTCTTTTTCGGTCCGCTCCCAGTCGATCGCCGGAACCCGGAAATCCTTGTCGCGGGCGGCGTTCTCGCGAAACTCCGACGCCGCGGCCGCCTCAAGCCGGAAGTCCATCTCCATCTTGACGGAGCGCGCCAGCGTGTCGACGACCTCGACGGGCCGCAGTCGCCTCGCCTCGTCGCTCCAGCGTTCGGCGAGACGGGCGGCGAAATACATGTCGTTGAGGTCGCGCCGGAATCGCCGCTCGACGCCAGGGCGAAGCACCTTGACGGCGACGTCGCGTTCGCCCTCCAGATCCTTCACCCTCGCTTTGTGGACCTGGGCGATGGAGGCGGCGGCGACCGGCTCGCCGAAGGCGATGAAGATCTTGTCGATGGGCAGGCCAAAGGCCGCTTCGACCGTCGCAATGGCGACATCGTGCGGGAAGGGCGCCATCCGGTCCTGCAGCCTTTCGAGCTGCTCGACCACGCGGGCGCCGACCACGTCGGGGCGGGTCGCCAGGAACTGCCCGAGTTTGACATACGAGGGGCCGAGTCGGTTGATCGCTCCGGGAAGATTGGCGAGGCCCCGCTTGCCGCTTTTGCCGCCGCCCTTGGCGATCAGCTTCGCCAGCGCGAGCGGAATGCGGGCGGGAGGCGGAAGATTGGCGGGGACGACGTCGCTGAAGACGCCGGCGCGCGCCAGCACGTATCCGGCGCGGCCAAGACGCAGCAAGGAGCCTATCGAAAAACGCACGAGGTCCGCCCGCGGATGTCTGATGTCGGGAGGGCCGGCGCCCCGACCCCGTTCAAGGACGCGCGCTTCATCCGGCTAAAGCTTCCAGCCCGAATGAATGGCGACGATGCCGCCGGACAGCCTTGTGAACGAGGCCCGGTCAAATCCGGCGTCCGTGATCCTTGCGGCGAAGCTTTCGGCGTCTGGGAATTTCGCGATGGATTCAACGAGATAACGGTACGATTCTTCGTCTCCCGTCACGAGCCGGCCGAGGAGGGGAATGGCGTGGAACGAATAGGCTTCATAAAGCCGGTCGAGGCCCGGAATGTTCACGTTGGAGAATTCGAGGCAAAGAAAATGCCCGCCGCGCTTCAAGACACGCTGCGCTTCCTCCAGCGCCTTGTCGATGCGGGGCACGTTGCGGATGCCGAAGGCGATCGTATAGGCGTCGAAACTATTGTCCTCAAACGGCAGATCCTCGGCGTTCGCCTCGACGAAATCCAGCTTCGCCTCGAACCCGCGCCGGGCGGCGCGCTGGCGGCCGACCTCCAGCATGTCGTCGTTGATGTCGAGCACCGTGATTTCGGTCTTGCGTGACCCCGCCTTCGCCACCCGGAACGCAATGTCGCCAGTGCCGCCCGCGACGTCGAGATGGCGGAACTTCACGTGCCGCGGCGGTTTGACCCTCGCGACGAAAATATCCTTCCAGACCCGGTGCAGGCCGCCCGACATGAGATCGTTCATGAGGTCATAGCGCGAGGCGACCTTGTGAAACACCTCGTCGACCTTCGCCTGCTTGTCACCAAGCGGCACGCGGGAAAAGCCAAAATGGGTTTCGTCGGACATGGGTTTTGGCGCTCGATCCGGCTCGGCGGGTGAATGGTCACGGACGGATAAAGCCCGCCGCGCAGCTATGGCCGCGCGCCGGAGCTTTTGCAACTCCCCCTGCGCGATCGAGGAAGCCGCCGCTTTCGATTCTGGCGGAAACGGCGAAGCGAGGCTGCCCTTAAAAGGCGTAATTCGTTCCGAATCTCGTCATAGTATAACCGTTATGTCGTTAGAGTATATTTCAGTCGTATGGCGGATGAATATGAATATTTATCATATATACGGGGTGATAAAATATGATAAACATATGCGTTCAGAGCGTACAGAAGAAGGCATCCTATCATGATCTTCTAAGCGTTCTTAAAAATATCGAAGAGATTCGCATTCTTTCTGGTCCTGAGGACGCAGAGGCGATTCTTTTACCGGATGATGAGCCGGGATATATTCGAAAAGATCCGGCGTTCAGGCAATTCAGGTCAAAATGCATCGCTATATCTGACGGAGATCATCTGAGTTATTATATCCCGGCGCTTTACGCTTCCAATTTCAAATGCATGTTGTCGAAGGGCCGAGCGCAGACGGTGATCCACTATCTCTATTCGATCGAAAACGAACCCGGGAAACGAAATATATGGATCAACAGGCTTAAAGGGTCCGATTTTGAAAAGCGCTGGCTTTACTCTTTCATGGGCGGAAGCACATGCTGGACGAGAAAGCGCCTTTTGAAACAATATAAAAACAGCTCCCCTGAAGATGTCCTGGTCAGAGGGACGGATTTTTACAAACACTGGAATTCGACTGGAAATCCTGAAGCGCGCAGTGAACAGCAACGCGTCTATGTGGAAACCCTGCTGTCCTCGAAATTCGCGCTTTGCCCGCGCGGCTCAAGCTCTTCTAGCATTCGTCTCTTCGAGGCTATGGAGCTCGGATGCGCGCCAGTCGTTATGGCGGATTCCTGGATCCCTATCGAAGGCGTGGATTGGAGCTTCTGTTTATTCGTCAAAGAATCCGACGTGACCCGACTCGACGACATCATAAGAGCGCACGAGGGGGAATGGCGGGAGCGCGGCGCGCTCGCGCGACGGACGTTCGATGAAACCATTTCCGCTGCAAAACTCGGAGCTTTGCTGGAAAAACAGATCCGGCATTTGCTCGAGACCAGAAACGAGACTCGCGAACGTCTGATCCAGACGATTTATCCTCTGCGTCGAGCGCTGGATCAAACCAAAGCGGCCGCCAGGGCGGCGCTGCGCGAGGCCGTGCTGTTTGGATACAAATCGGCGGGAAGAAAATTTCCTTACGAACTCAACCGATGAGGCGCACGGGCTGACGTGGGGAGGGCGTCGCGCCTTATTTATCGCCTCGATCCAAACGATTGCAGACCTTCGCTCGAGCGCTTTCCGATCGCATGAAGTCATGCGATCGATCAGAAATCGCTACAGAGTCAAAGGCTTGAGCATATTTTTGTCGATTGGATCGATTCAATCCGATCGGAATATGCTCTGGAGAGCGCTGCGCTCACGGGGCGGGCTTCCGCGAGCAGGTTTTCGATATCGACGGCAACCTCCGACCAGGTCCGCAAAGGCGCCGCCTCGATCTTGTCGCGGTAATATTCGCGCGTCGACGGCTTGAGCAGGCTCCGGATGGCGTCCTTCATCTCTTCTTTTGAATGTGGCGAAAAGCGCACGCACAGATCACGGGCGACCGGAGCGATGGATTGCGAACTGGAGACGGCGCAGGGTTTGCCAAACCAGAAGCTTTCGCCGACAGGAAGACCCCAGCCCTCAAAGAAGCTCGGAAACACCGTGAATTGGCAGGACGCGTAGAGCCAGCGAAGCTCGGCGTCCGACGGCGCTTCGATGAACATCAGGGGATCGTCGCCGACCAGCGCGTCCAGCTCTGCCTGAGCCGCGTCAGCTTTCCAGCCGCGGCGCCCCGCGATGACCAGCTTTGGCAGCGTACAGCCGAGCTCGGTCTCGAGTTCGCGCCAGGCTTCGATCAGAAGTATGTGATTCTTGCGAATTTCGATGGTCCCCACGCAGAGGGCAAAACTCCGGTCAGCCAGCGGTTCGAGCCGTTCCGTCAACGCAATGGCGCGCTGGTTTCGCGCCGAGCCTGGAAACTCGTCGGCGAGGGATATGACGGACGTGCAGGTCCTGCCTGGGACGTCGGCAATCTGCAGGCGGACCTGTTTCAGTTGACTCCGGCTAAGTTCGCTCGTGACGACGAAATGCGCCGGCAGGCGCAGGGCCGCCCGATATTCGGCGGCGAAATCGTGACCTGTGAACGCGGGAATCGTCAGCGGGATGAGATCGTGAAACAGCACAGTGAGATGAGCGCCGGCCGACGCCGCCGCCCTGGCGAGGCGAATGATTTCAGGCTCGATCCAGAAGGCGCCGCCGATGAACAGACGATCTTGCGGGCCGAACGCAGGCGCTTGCGGCTGATGCGGGATCGGCGGACGCCTGCGGCGGCGGGAGATGGCCTTGATCCCAGCGAGGCTGAATTCGGCCTTTGTGAAACTTTCCTTGAGCAGTTTGAAAAGCAGATCGATGTCGCCATCGGCCTCTCTGATCAACGATCCCAGCGCCCACCACTGGGATCGATGGCGGCCAAAGACGCAAACATCAGAGTCCGACCTGTAAAGCCGCGTCGCGATTTCCAGCTGGACGCGCGGGATGCCGGCGCACGAGTTGTGCCAGATCGCGTGACAGATCACGTCGGTCAGATCGATATAAAGAAGGGGCCTCGAGACGTCGCTCGAAGCCTTGTCCCGCCCGCGATCATCCAGGGTTTTGCCGGCCTGAGCCTGCAAGCGATCGGGCGCGGCGGCGCCCAGTCGCGCCACGACGCGAGGAAGCGCTTTGGCGATCGCGTGCGGCAGCACAGCCAGAATGGTCGGGCCAAGCCTGAAAGCGGCCGCTGTCAGACGATGCTTCGAACCATGCGCTTTTGCGCAGGCATGGCGCTCGGCCCGCGGCGTTGGCGCCAGAAGCCGAAGGCGGGCGCCAAGGATCGGCATGAATTTCATTTCCATCTGGGCTGTCCTCAAGAAATGGGCGCGCCGTTCCTCGCCTCGCCTCATGGCGTGGCGGGCCTGATTGGGCGGCCGGGTGATCGGGAAAGGGAGAGATTAGCGGGCGGGGCCGATGGCCATCGTGAACGACGGAAGCCGCGCCTGGGCCGGGTCGTGAGAGGCGTGGTGCGTGGCGACGGCTAACGGGACGGTCAGCAAAAGCGCTGCTCCCGTGAACAGCAATCCGCGCCGCGCCGCCAAAATATGAGGCGACTGGCCGGTGGCCGAAAGCGGCCGCTTCTTGAGTTCAGGGGAGGGACTGAGCTTGAGGGACATCATCGCTCTCACGGTGTGGGAAAATATCACACATGAGGTATATGCGGGAAATTTTCCCACGTCAAGAGCGTGGGATTGAATCCCACGCAGAATTCCTCCATAGGCTGATGCATGAATGAAACGTCGAGTCAGGCGCCGTCCGTCGCGGACCGATTGCAGCCGCCGATCGCGAAGCTGCTTCGACCGCTCGTGCGCTTGTGCATCCGCTGCGGCATGACGTTTCCGGCGCTGGTCGACTTGCTCCGTGAGCTTTACGTGAACGTCGCCGAACACGACTTTTCCCTGCCCGGGAAGGAGCAGACCGACAGCCGCGTCAGCCTGTTGACCGGAGTTCATCGCAAGGAGGTGCGGCGGCTGCGCGGAGCCGGGGCGCCGATCAGCGCCACGCCGGTGGCGATCTCGCGCGCGAGCCGCATCATCGCGCGCTGGATCGCGGCCCCCGAATTCACCGATGCGCAAGGGCGTCCGCGCCCGCTCGCCCGGATGGATCAAGGCGCCGGGGAGGCCAGTTTCGAAACCCTTGTCGAATCCGTGACGCGTGACGTGCGCCCGCGCGCCGTGCTCGACGAATGGCTGGATCGCCACATCGTCATGATCGATTCCGACGGATGCGTCGTTCTGACCGAGGCGGCGTTCCTGCCGCAGAGCGGCAGCGATCAGCAGCTTTATTATTTCGGCCGCAATCTGCATGACCACGCCGAGGCCGCCGTCGCCAACATACTTGGCGAGGGGCCGCGGTTCCTTGAACGCGCCGTGCATTATGATGGCCTGTCGGAGGATCTCGCCGCCTCGTTGGAGAAGCGCTCAAGCGAGATCGCCATGTCCGCTTTGCAAGAGGCCAATCGTGAGGCTCATGCGGCCTGCGCGACCGATTCAGGCGGCCGTCACCGGTGGATCATGGGGATTTACGTTTACCGGGCGCAGGAAGAGAACGGCGAGGAGGAGAACGCGGCGATTGACGATTCGCCGGCGCAAGAGGCCGAGCGATCCGGCGGTGGGGACAAACCGGCTTGAGCGCTCCTCCTCGCCTCTCTCGTCGGCGCGTTCTGGCCCTATTCGCGGCGACGCACGGACTCCTCTGGCGAGCGTCAAGGGTTCTCGGCGGTCCACGCGATCAAGGCATCGGCGGCACGGGCGCGCAGCTGACTCCGGAATCGGGCGAAGGCGATCGGGGCATTGGCGGCACCGGCTTTGTCGGCACTATCCGCCGCTTTGGCAGTATCGTCGTGAATGGCGCGCACATCGACTATCCCGAGAATGCCGCAGTCCGGATCGACGGTGAGGACGCGAGCGTGAGGGCGCTTAAAATCGGCCAAGTGGTCCATGTTGTGGCGACCGAGAGCGCCGGCCGCTTTTCAACACGTCGGATCGCCGTCACGAGTGAAGTGGTCGGACGCGTCGAGAAAGCCGGCGCCGGAAGCCTCACGGTTCTGAGCCAGACGGTGGCGCTCAATCGGTTGCCGAAAGCGCAGCGCCGCTGGGCGATTGGCGATCACGTCGCTGTCGGCGGTTTGCGCCGACCCGACGGGGTGATCGTCGCGAGCCTCATCGAAAGGCGGGACGGGAGCTTCGAGCAGATCGCCGGACCGGTCGACGTCGCGCCGGATGGCGCGCCGGCGATCGGACGCCTCCGGCTTGCGAAGCTTGACCCTTTGCTGATCGGCCAGCGCGCCGTCTTGCGGGGCCGCCTGATGAACTCCGCCTTCGAGGTCGCCGAGGGGCGCGGCGCGCTGGGGCTGCTTCGCGGGCCTTCGCAGCTCTCGATCGAAACCTATGTCGAACGCAGTCCGGGCGGCTTTCGCCTAGGGTCGGGGTTGTCGGTCACGGCGAGCGCCGACTCGCAGCTTCCGCTCAAACGCGCCGTCCTCGCGGTGATCCAAACGGACTTTGATCGGCATGGCGATTTGCGGGTCACGTCCATCCGCATCGACCATGGCGGAGGCTCGGATCGCGCCGGCGCGCCGGGGGGCGAGGGCGGATCAGGGCGTTTCGACGGGCCGCAGTCTCCCAATGTCGGACCCTCGCCCGGAGCGCCGCAGGGCCCGCATGGCTCGCTAAATCCGCAGGGTGATGGCCGCGGCGCGCCGGGCGATCAAAGATCCGTCCCCAACGGTTCCGGGGGGCCAGGCGGCGGCTCCGCGCCGGCAGGTCCCGGCGGATTTAATGGTCCAGGTGGGTTTAACGGACCTGGCGGGTTTAACGGACCTGGCGGGTTTAACGGACCAGGCGGGTTTAACGGGCCTGGCGGATTTAACGGTCCGGGCGGATTTACTGGACCTGGCGGATTGAACGGACCAGGAGGACCTGGGGGCGGCGGCTCCCCAACGGGAGGAGGCTGGTTCGGCGGAGGAGGCGGGCGGCGTTAGCGTTTCATCTCGGGGGGCGATTCCGGCTGTCTTTGGGGCCTTGAATTCGCTTGCGTTGGCCAAGTCTCCCGCTGCAAGCCTCCCGCCGCCTGTTTCATTTTCGCCAAGCCGCATAACATCAAAAATCGGATGAACGAGAAATGTGACCCGCAGCTGCCCCAACGGCCGCTGGTTTTACGTCATATGTCTCAAGCCATTGATTTTGATGGCGTCCCGGAAGGGATTCGAACCCCTGACCTACGGTTTAGGAAACCGTTGCTCTATCCTGCTGAGCTACCGGGACCTGCAAGTTTAGCCTGCGTCGCGCCGTCGTTCCGGCGCAAATTCCTCCGGAATCGCCTGCTGATTTGACCACCCGCTGATTTAACATGTTCGCGTCCGGGGGGAAATAGCGCGGGTTTCGGTCCGTCGGAGGAGATCCTCGTCCACGCTCCTCGCCCGCTTGACGCCTCGCCGCCCCGCCCCGATCCCCCCGCGCAATTCATGCGGACGCGAAAATTGCGGACACGCGCCGAGCTTGACTTCGCGCGGTGGGCGCGCCAGAACCTTTCCGTCTCCTCAGAAAAAGGGGCTTTGTTTCAGCGAGCCGTCTTGTCCCTCGAGTCAAGCGGTGAACGTCCGGCAGCGCGTTGCGCCCCCGGGCGTGCTTTGCGTTGGCGCGAACGAACCTGAACTGAGCGGGATTCGCCTTGGACGCCTCGCGCCTGATCTTTCGCGCGGACTTCTCTGGCGAAGCGACGGGACGACGCCGATTTTAGTTTGGCCTCGGGTCAAGACGAAGACCCGGGACCCTTGAACCGCCGCCGCCGCGGCCGCCTTCTTCATCCCCGCCCCAGCGGACGGGCAAAGCGACAGGATAGACGCATGTTCGAAGGCCTTTCGGAAAAGCTCTCCGGCATTTTCGATACGCTGACCCGGCGAGGCGCCCTCTCGGAGGGGGACGTCAATGTCGCGCTGCGCGAAGTCCGCAAGGCCTTGCTCGAGGCCGACGTCGCGCTCGACGTGGTGCGCTCCTTTGTCGACAAGGTGCGCGCGCGCGCCGTCGGGGCCAATGTCATCAAGTCGGTGACGCCGGGCCAGATGGTGGTCAAGATCGTCAATGACGTCCTTATCGAGACGCTCGGCGCCGAGGCCGAGCCGATCAATCTCGACGCGGCGCCTCCGGTCGCGATCATGATGATCGGCCTGCAGGGCGCGGGCAAGACGACGACGACGGCGAAGATCGCGAAGCGCCTGAACGAAAAGATGAAACGCAAGGTCCTGATGGCCTCGCTCGACGTGAAGCGCCCGGCGGCGCAGGAGCAGCTCGCGGTGCTCGGCCGCCAGGTCGGCGTTGACACTTTGCCTATTATCGTCGGCCAGACGCCGGTGCAGATCGCCAAACGCGCCGAACAGGCGGCCCGCCTCCAGGGTTATGACGTGGTGCTGCTCGACACGGCGGGGCGCACCCATATCGACGAAGCGCTGATGCAGGAGATGGCCGAGATCAAGGCCGCCAGCTCGCCGCACGAAATTCTTCTCGTCGCCGACGCATTGACCGGTCAGGACGCGGTCAATCTCGCCAAAAGCTTCGATGAACGGGTCGGCATCACCGGCATCGTGCTGACGCGGGTCGAAGGCGACGGACGCGGCGGCGCGGCGCTCTCCATGCGCGCGGTCACTGGCAAGCCGATCAAACTGCTCGGCGCCGGCGAGAAGATGGACGCGCTGGAGGATTTTCACCCCTCGCGGATCGCGAACCGGATTCTCGGCATGGGCGACATCGTCTCCCTCGTCGAGAGGGCGGCCGAGACGATCGACCATGAAAAGGCGCAGAAGATCGCCGAGCGTATGCGCAAGGGCAAATTCGATCTCGAGGATTTGTCCGACCAGCTGGCGCAGGTCGAAAAGATCGGCGGCATGGGCGGCATCATGAGCATGCTGCCCGGCGTCGCCAAGATGAAGGACCAGCTGGCCTCGGCGCGGCTCGACGAAAACGTCATCAAGCGCCAGCGCGCGATCATTTTCTCGATGACCCGTGAGGAGCGCCGCAACCCGGACGTCCTCAAGGCGTCGCGCAAAAAACGCATCGCCGCCGGCTCCGGAATGCGGGTCGAGGACGTCAACAAGCTTTTGAAGCAGCATCGCCAGATGGCGGACATGATGAAATCCATGGGCGGGATGAAGCGCGGCGGCGGCGCCCTCGGCAAGATGGCGTCGATGCTCGGCGTTCCAGGCGCAGGGATGGGCATGGGGTCAGGAGGCAATCCGCTCGCGAAAATGCCGCAGCCGACGCAGGAGCAGCTCGCCGCCCTTCAAAAGCAGCTGGGCCAGAAGCCCGGCGCTCCGCTTGCTCCCGTCGGTCCGAAGCCTTCGGGGGCTGCGCCGCCGCCTGGTCTTGGCGCGGGCGCGCCCAAATTGCCGGGACTTGGCGGAGGGACAGGATCTGGCGGAGGATTTTTGAGCGGGCTGAACCCGTTCGGAAAGAAGAAGTGAGCGGATCGGCCACGAGACTGAAACCGTTGGCGAAACGCGCCATAAGGCGAAGCTAAAAATTGGATTGGACCGGACGAAATCGTTTTTGGACGAAATCGTTTTATTGAAAGGAACCTGAACGAATGCCCCTGAAAATCCGCTTGTCTCGCGGCGGCGCCAAGAAGCGCCCCTTCTACCGCGTCGTCGTCGCCGATTCGCGCATGCCGCGCGATGGCCGCTTCATCGAACGCCTTGGCGTCTTCGATCCCTTGAAGGCGAAGGATTCGGCCGACCGTCTCGTGCTGGATCAGGAAAAGGCCCAGGCCTGGATCGCCAAAGGCGCGCAGCCGACCGACCGTGTCGCACGCCTTCTCGACGGGCTTGGCGTGTTGAAGCGCGAGCCGCAAAATAATCCCAAACAGGGGCTTCCGAAGAAAAAGGCGCAGGAGCGCGCCGCCGCGACGGCGGCCAAGGCGGCCGCGCCCGCCGCCGAGGCTTGATCCTGTTTCCGGCGCCGCCTTAAGCGCGGCGCCGGAACCTCCGTTCCCACGCCGCGTTGCTGCTTTTTCGAAAGCGGGAGCGGTGATGAGCGATTTTTTTGCACGGTCTGCCGCGCGGCCTCAGGTCGAGCCGGATCTGGCCCGAACGCTCGATTTCATGGCGACGCTTTTCGTGGTCGTGCTGGGCGTCGCCGCGCTCTATGTCGGGCGCGAAATTTTCATTCCCATCGCTATCGCGATTCTTTTGAGCTTCGTGCTGTCGCCGCCCATTCTCTTGTTGAGGCGTTTGGGGCTCGGGCGCACGCTCTCGGTCGCTGGCGTCGTCGTCGCGACGCTGACCATGGCTTTCGTCGTCGGCGCCGTCCTGACGCGGCAGGCCGCCGATCTCGCCGCCGATTTGCCGAAATATCAGACGACCGTCAGCGCCAAGGTGCGGAACCTGCGCGACGCCGTCGCCGATAATGCAGCCTTCACGAAACTGGCTTCCGCGATCAAAGGCCTGGGGCAGGCGAGCCCTCATGCGCCGACGCAGCCTAGCGCGGCGGACGCGCCGCGGGACCGGCGCGGAACGTCCCTGAACGGTTCCGCCGCCGCCGTGAACGGCGAAGCCGCCGCCCCGATTCCGGTTGAGGTTCACCAGCCGGACAAAGGGCCATTCGATATTTTGCAGACGATCGCGGGGACCGCGCTTTCGCCGCTGGAGACCACGTTTCTCGTGGTCGTGTTCGTCGTGTTCATCCTGTTGCAGCGGGAGGATCTGCGCAATCGCTTTATCCGGCTCGTCGGCTCCGGCGACCTGCAGCGCACGACCCTCGCAATGAACGACGCCGCCGGCCGCCTCAGCAAATTCTTTCTGGTCCAGACATTGGTGAACGGCTCGTTTGGCCTCGTCGTCGGAACGGGTCTTTTCCTGATCGGCGTGCCGAGCCCGATCTTGTGGGGCATCGTCGCGTTCCTGATGCGGTTCGTGCCTTATATCGGTTCCTTTATTTCGGCGGGCTTTCCGATCATCGTCGCCTCGGCCGTCGACCCGGGCTGGAGCATGGCGCTGCAGACCCTCGCGCTTTTTCTCAGTGTCGAAACGATCGTCGCCTATGTGGTGGAGCCATGGCTTTATGGTCATCACACCGGAATTTCGCCGATCGCGGTCGTGGTTTCTGCGACCTTCTGGACATGGCTCTGGGGAACGATCGGTCTTGTCCTCTCGACGCCCTTGACCGTTTGCCTCGTCGTGCTCGGCCGTCACGTCGACCGGCTCGCCTTTCTCGACGTCATCTTCGGCGACGCGCCGCCGCTCACGCCGGTCGAAACGTTCTACGAGCGGACCCTCGTCGGCGATTCGTCGGAGGTCGCCGAACAGGCCGAAATTTTCTTGAAAGATCATCCTCTCGCCGCCTATTACGACGAGGTGGCGCTGCCCGCCCTTGCGCTGGCGCAGGCGGATCTGCGGCGCGGCGTGCTCGACGAAACGCGGCAGCGCCGGGTCAAGGACACTGTCGATGAAGTGATCGAGGACCTGTCCGATCATGCCGGCGCCGCTGACGCCGCGCCGGAGGATGGTCGCGAAGGTCTGGGGTCTGGCCCGGCCCCGCGCGTCCTCGCGCCGGGCTGGAATCTCGAGACGCCGGTCCTTTGTATTGCGGGCCGCAGCGCTCTCGACGAAGCGGCGGCGGCGCTGCTGGCTCAGCTGCTCGAAAAGAATGGCGTCGGCGCGAGGGTCGAACCGGCCGGGGCGCTCACCGCCGGACGGATTGCGCGGCTGTCGGACGCAAGGGCGCAAATGGCGTGTCTTTCGTTTTTCGACGCCGATGAAAATTCGACGAGCGCGCGCATCGCCATCCGGCGGCTGCGTCGCAGGCTGCCCGGCGTAAAAATTCTGGCGGGCTATTGGGGGATCGGCGCGGCGCGGGCGGGCGAGTTGCGGGCGGAGATGAAGCCGGATTTCTGCGCGACGAATTTCAGGGACGCGCTGACGATCTGCCTCGGGGAGGCGCAACCGCCGGCGGAGCCTGCCCTCGAATCGGCATCCGATCTTGTTCCTGACCCGAAACCGCTTATGGGCGCCGCATAGAGCATATTCCGATCGGATTGAATCAATCCCATCGACGAAAATATGCTCAAGGTCAGCCCAGCGGTCCGAAGCTCACAACCTCGGGGTCGCTGAGATCGTGCAGCCGGTGCGCGGCGGCGCAGGCGAAGCGCATCAGCATCGTCCGCCGCGTCGCGGGCGCAAGCCGGTGTACGGGAGCCTCCCGGAAAATTTCGGCGCCATAGGCGTCGGCGAGGATCAGCCCCGCGTCCGGCGGCATGATCTCGGTCGGCGTCGCCTCGTGGATGGCGAAATAGAGCTTATCGCAATGGGCGCGGTAATCCGGCCATTTCTGGTCGGCGCGAAAATCGGCGAGCGAGGATTTGATTTCGACGATATGGATGGTTCCATCCTTGGCGAGGGCCACGATGTCCGCCCGCCGCCCCGAGGGGAGAGGGAGTTCGGTGACGCTGGCGAATCGCAGCCGCCGCAACAGCCGCCGCGTTCCGCGCGCGACAAGGAGCGCGGCTGGGGACTGGCGCCCGTCACGCGGCGCGAGAAGGTCGAGTTCGAGGCTATCCATGCGGCGGGCGCGCCATCTCATAAAGAACGGATAACGAACAAACCCTGTGCGGGGCTGAAGGTCAAGACGCCGCCGCTGGATCGCCCATGCTCGCGAACAGCCGCGGTCTGCGCATTTCGCCGGACGCTTGCGGACGGTTGAGGCCTTTTTCGCCGTCCGCCAAGGCTCGAACGGCGGTCAACGCCCGTCAGAAAAAGCTTCCTCAGATCGACCAGTCGTCGGACATGTCCATACGGTCGATGAACCCGCGTGCGATCAAGGCCGTCACGATTTTCGCGGCCGCCTGATCGGCGCTTTGCCCCTCGCGCCCGACGATGATGTCGGGCGTTTCCGGGGCCTCGTAAGCCTGGTCGATGCCGGTGAAATTCTTGATTTCTCCGGCGATCGCCTTCTTGTAGAGGCCCTTGGGGTCGCGGGCGATGCATTCGGCGAGCGGCGTATCGACGAAGATCTCGATGAATTCGCCCTGTTCGACAAGGCCGCGGACGAGCGCGCGCTCGGCCAGGAATGGCGAGATGAACGAGCAGAGGACGATGAGTCCGGCGTCGACCATCAGCTTCGCCGCCTCGCCGGCGCGGCGGATGTTCTCGACGCGGTCGGTCGCGGTGAAGCCGAGGTCCTTGTTGAGGCCGTGACGGACATTGTCGCCGTCGAGCAGGACGGTGTGGACGCCGTGCGCGTAGAGGCGGGTCTCGACCAGATTGGCGATGGTCGATTTGCCTGAGCCGGAAAGGCCGGTGAACCACAGGACGGCGGGTTTCTGGTGCTTCAGCCGCGCCCTGTCGCTCTTGGCGATGGTGAGGCCCTGGCGGTGGATGTTCTGCGCCCGGCGCAACCCGAACGAGATCAGCCCAGCCGCCGCCGTGGCGTTGCTCGCCCGGTCGATGAGGATGAAGGCGCCGGTGTCGTGGTTGTTCTTGTAGGGATCGAAGGCGATGGGCGTCGTCGTCGCGAGGTTGCAGAAGCCGACCTCGTTAAGGGTCAGCGAACGGGCGGCGAGTTCGCCCAGCGTATTGACGTCGAGCCGATGCTTGAGCTCGGTGATGGTGACGGGGACGGTGCGGGCGCCGCTTTTCATCAGATAGGAGCGGCCGGGCAGGAGCGTCTCGTCGCTCATCCAGATGAGATGCGCGGCGAACTGGTCCGAGACTTCCGGACGGTTCCTCGGATCGCACAGCAGATCGCCGCGCGCGACGTCGAGTTCGTCGGCGAGGGTGAGGGTCACGGCTTCGCCCGCAGAGGCGACGGGCAGATCGCCGTCGGCGGTAACGATGCGCGCGATCCTCGACGCGCGCCCGCTTCCGGCGACGACGATCTCGTCGCCGGGTTTGATCGAGCCGCCGGAGATCGTGCCCGCCAGACCGCGGAAATCGAGATGGGGGCGGTTGACCCATTGCACCGCCATGCGGAACGGCTGGCCGCTTTTGTCCTCGTCGACGTCGATCGTCTCGAGATAGTCGAGCAGGGCCGGGCCGCCGTACCAGGGCGTATTCGCGCTCTTCGCCGAAATATTGTCGCCATGCCGGGCCGAAATCGGGATCGGCCGGATCGACGCGAATCCGAGCGGGGCGGCGAAGGTCTGGAAGTCCGCGACGATCTTGTCGAATCCGGCCTTGTCGAATCCGGTCAGGTCGATCTTGTTGACGGCGAGCACGACGTGCCGGATTCCGGTCAGCGAGACAATCGCGGCGTGCCGGCAGGTCTGGGTGAGCAAGCCCTTGCGCGCATCGACGAGAAGGATCGCGAGATCGGCTCCGGAGGCGCCGGTCGCCATGTTGCGGGTGTATTGCTCGTGGCCGGGCGTGTCGGCGATGATGAACGCGCGCCGCGGCGTCGAGACATAGCGGTAGGCGACGTCGATCGTGATGCCTTGCTCGCGTTCGGCCTCGAGTCCATCGACGAGAAGCGCGAAATCGATGTTGTCGCCATCGGTCCCGTGACGCCGGGAATCGCGTTCGAGCGCGGCCAGCTGATCGTCGAGGATGAGGCTCTGTTCAAAGAGCAGGCGGCCGATGAGCGTCGACTTGCCGTCGTCGACTGACCCGCAGGTGAGCAGCCGCAGGGTCGGAAGCGGGGATTTTTCGTGGAGCGCCAAGGGCGCGGGAACAGCGTTCGCGACGTTCGCCATCAGAAATAGCCCTCGCGCTTTTTCTTTTCCATCGAGCCCGATTCGTCGTGATCGATCAGGCGGCCCTGCCGCTCGGAGGTCGTCGAGGCGCGCATTTCGGCGATGATTTCGGGCAGCGTCGCCGCTTGGGAAGGGATCGCCCCGGTCAGGGGATAGCAGCCAAGGGTGCGGAAGCGGACCTCCTCCATGCGCGGGGTCTCGCCAGGCAGCAAAGGCATGCGGTCGTCGTCCACCATGATGAGGGCGCCTTCGCGCTCGACCACGGGACGCTTCTTGGCGAAATAGAGCGGCACGACCGGGATCTCCTCGGCGGTGACGTAGTCCCAGACATCGAGTTCCGTCCAGTTCGACAATGGAAAGACCCGCATCGATTCGCCCTGTTTGATGCGCGTGTTGAAAAGACGCCAGAGTTCGGGCCGCTGGTTGCGCGGGTCCCAGGCATGCGCCGCCGAGCGATGGGAAAAAATCCTCTCCTTCGCGCGGCTTTTCTCCTCGTCGCGCCGGGCGCCCCCGAACGCCGCATCGAATTTCCATTTGTCGAGGGCCTGGCGCAGGCCTTCGGTCTTCATGACCTGGGTATGGAGGGAGGAACCGGACGCGAACGGCGAAATACCGCGCCTGACGCCATCCTCGTTGACATGGACGAGAAGCTCCATCCCGACGCGGGCCGCGGCCTCGTCGCGAAACGTGATCATCTCGCGAAACTTCCAGGTGGTGTCGACATGAAGAAGCGGAAACGGCGGCTTGGCGGGATAGAACGCCTTCTGCGCCACATGCAGCATGACGCTGGAATCCTTGCCGATCGAATAGAGCATGACCGGCCGCTCGAACTCGGCGACGACCTCGCGCAGGATAAAGATCGCCTCCGCCTCGAGCCGGCGCAGATGGGGGGAGGCCTGACTTTTCACAAATAATTCCTGTAATACGCAGAATTCTACGGAGCGAATGTTATTATTCTTTGGCGGCTTCATTTGCAACGGCGCAAGAGCCAGGCCAGTCAGAACCGAAACACCGGCTCCGGACCGGGTTTGATCTGTGTCGCGATCCCGGCGGTCACGAGCGTCACGGCGTCGCAGGCCTCGGCCAGCCGTTGGTTGCACATTCCCTGCGCGTCCCGGAAGGCCCGGGCGAGGGCGTTGTCGGGGACAATTCCCGCGCCGACCTCGTTCGAGACGAATATGACCGGCCCCTCGAGACGGGCGGCCGTCCGCGCCAGATCCTTTATGGGCGGGGAAAGGTCATCCCCGCGCAAAAGAAGGTTGCTGAGCCATAATGTGACGCAATCGACGACCAGAAGCCGCTCCGGCTGCGCCTCCCGCCGCAACGTCTGGCCGAGGTCGAAAAACGCCTCAATGAGCGTCCAGCGGGCGTCGCGGTCGGCGGCGTGGCGGGAGATGCGGTCCGCCATCTCGGCGTCGAGCGGCTGCGCCGTCGCGATCAGGACAAGGGACCGGCCGGACGCTTCCGCCATTCTTTGCGCAAAGCGGCTCTTGCCGGAGCGGGCGCCGCCGACAACGAGCAGGCTTTTGATGGGATCACCGCCCGCCGGCATACCTGGTCCAGTTCACGAACGGGGTCTGGTCGAGGGAGGGTCAGGTCCGCCAGGGATGCGCCGGCAGATCGCTGACGCCGATGACGGCGACGCCGGCCTGAGCCACGGCGTGATCGTTCTCGACGGAACTGCCGCTGACCCCGACGGCGCCGACAAGGACGCCCTCATTATCGACGATGGGAAGACCTCCGGGGAAGGTGATCAGGCCGTCGTTCGAATGTTCGATTCCATACAGCGAGCCGCCGGGCTGCGACAGCTTGCCGATGAGGCCCGTCGGCATGCCGAAGAAGACGGCGGTCTTGGCTTTCTTGATGGCGATGTCGATGCTGCCGACCCAGGCGTCGTCCATCCGGTAGAAGGCCTTGAGGTTCGCGCCCGAATCGACGACGGCGATGCACATTTGCGTGCCGAGCTCCTTGGCCTTCTTGCGCGCTGCGGCGATGGCGCTCTCCGCGTGTTCGATTGTGACGTGCATTTCAATCCTCCGTGGTTGCGGGTCTTGGCTCCGCCGGTTGTCCTGGCTCCGCCGGGTTGCGGTCTTGGTTCCGCTGTGCACTGATCGAGCGGTTTTGAAGGAAGGTCAATGGCGCTTCGATCGAAACGCGCGCGTATATTTTCGGCCGCTCCACCCGTCATCACCCGGATCAATCGATAGATGTCCCGTAAAGCTTCGAGCAAGCAGCTTCAATCGAGCTTCGTCATCGCGGCGCGCCGTGCGGCCGCGCTCTGGGTGGTTGCGCTCTGCGCGGTCTGGCCGCCCGCCCCCGGCTTCGCCCTGGAGAAAAGCGTCAGTGTTTTTGGCTGGAGCGACGCCGTCGACCCGGCGGTTCTGAGGGATTTCACGAAAGAAACCGGCGTCAGGGTCTTTTACGACGCCTATGCGTCGGAGGAGGCGCTCGAGGCGCGCCTGGCCGCCGGCGACTCCGGCTACGACGTGGCGATTCTTCCGGGTCCGGTTCTGCAACGGCAGATTGCCGCCGGCGGCTTGCTGAAGCTGGACAAGGCGAAACTTCCACACGCCGCCAGTCTGTGGCCCGAGATCGCGACGCTGCTGTCCGCCTACGATCGCGGCAATCAATATGCGGCGAACTATCTCTGGTCCACGGCCGGCGTCGCCTACAACGTGGAAGAAGCCAGGGCGAGGCTTGGCGAGGCGCCGTTGAATTCCTGGGATGTCGTCTTCAAACCCGAAATTTTAAAGAAATTCGCCGATTGCGGAATTTACGTCCTCGACAGCCCGCAGGATCTTTTCCCGATCGCGCTGAATTATTTACGTCTCAATCCCGCGGGGAAGAGCCAGGCCGATCTGAAACGGGCGGCCGATCTCCTCGGCGGGATGCGGCGCTACGTCAAGAAATACACTTCGGCCGATTACGCCGACGCGCTCGCAAACGGCGATATTTGCCTCGCGGTCGGCTGGTCGGGAGAGAGCGTCCAGGCCCGCAACCGAGCGAAGGAGGCCGACAATCAGATCGACGTCGATTTCGTGGCTCCAAAGGAGGGAACGTTAATCGCGCTTGATAATCTCGCGATTCTGAAAGACGCGCCGCACCCGTCCGAAGCCTACGCCTTGATCGATTTTCTGTTGCGGCCGGAAAACGCCGCGCGCAACACCAACGCGACGCGGCTCGCGAGCGGCGTTCTTGAGGCGAAATCTTTGATCAAAAGAGAAATATCGGATCTCAAGGCGACCTATCCCGATCCCCAATCTTTCTCCAGGCTGTTCGCCGCGCCAATGTCCGACGCCGCCGCGCGGGCATTCGCCGCCCGCGAGTGGATGAAGATCAAATCCGGAAAATGAGGCGCGGGCGACGGCGGCCTGGGCCAGATCAATATTCTTTCACTCTTTGCATCCCGCCGATAATGACGGTGAAGATCGCGCTGACGACGGCGCTGATCAAAATCTGTACGGCGAGTGTGCCGGCGTCGAGGGTCGTGATGCCGGTGAAGGCGCTGACCAGCTGACCGCCGATGGCCGCGCCGGCGGCGCCCAGCACCGTGGCCGCAAGGATGCTGAGCGGCACGCCCTTTACCGCAAGGCGAATCCCGTTGCCTACGATGATCCCCACGGCGATCTGAATGAGTAGGGCGACGATGATGGCTGACATGAACGTTTCCTCCGCTGCCGCGACGCATTTTTTCGCCGCGTTTCTTGCGGCCAGTCTGTCGCTGGACAACGTCGGGCGCCGCGCTCGAGCGCGGTAATTTCGCCAGGCCCATCCGGATCCGGCTGGCTCTGCTTCACCTTAAGTGGCGCGAGGAATCGCGCTTCCAAGGGGACGCGCGAGAAATTGTGAGGACGCGGGATAAAGAGCCGGCGGTCCGAAAGAAAAAACGAACGAATCGCCGCCAGCTTCGCGCCTCGCCGGACCGGACGACGCCGGCCCGGCGTGATCGCAGGAGAGAATTATTTGGACTTGAACACAGCGTTCTTGATCAGTCCGACGATGACGGTGACGATCGCGCCGGTGACGCCGCCGCCGACCGCCTGACCGGCCGCCGTCGCTATATCGAAGCCGCCCGTTGAGGCGGCTCCCGAGAGCGCCGGGATGAGACTTTGGAGAAGCGTGCCGCCGAGCCCTCCGCCGAGCGCGCCGCTGATGGTCTTGGCGATTGGTCCGAGGGGAAGGTTTTTGAGAATTCCGCCGGCGATATTGCCGCCGGCGGCTCCGCTGAGCAGCTGAATGATGAGATTGACGATCGTTCCCGACATAAGCTCGTCTCCTGCAAAATGCCCGGCCAGCCTGTGCGCCGGACTCCGCGTATCAGTCTTAAGCCCGGCGCGACCCCGACTCAACCGGCGCTGTGGCGCGGAGCCGGACGGTGGGCCGACCGAGGCGGCTTCCCGGCAAAGAACAACAGAGGCTCCGCGACAAAGGCTCCGGCGCGCGGCTTGAGGAGCGTCGCGGGCGAACGGGCTAAAGGCATGATTAATTGAAACTTAAGGGCGTTTTAAGGACGGCTGATGCGATGAGGCCTATGCGTCACGAAGGGCGAAGATCAATCGTCCCGTATGAAACGGAGGACACATATGGCTCAGACTTTCCGCGTCTATTATTCGCAGCCGATGAAGGGTCGGGTGACCCGCAACTTTCAAATCCCGGTCAATACGACATCGGTCGTGGTCATCACCGCCTGCGAGTACAGCCCTGAGATCGTTCCGCCGAACCATCCGAACGAGCGGCGCCGCCATCTCGGCGCGGCGAATGTCTGGGTTTCAAA
>NZ_FOSN01000006.1:185000-223490 GCF_900114285.1 Methylocapsa palsarum
AGCGTGCTTGTCCGCGCCACTGTTCCCAATCCGCGAGGAAGGTTGATCGACGGTCAATTGGTGAAAGTCTCGATTGAGGGCAACGCGCCGGCAGAAAAGATTCTTGTTCCACAAGCCTCGCTCATCGCCGATCAACAGGGCGTTTACGTTTTTATTGTCGAGGACGGCAAGGCTTCCGTGCGGAGACTCAAAATCGGCGGCGAGAGCGGGGCGAGCGTCATCGTCGACTCAGGGCTCGATGGCGGCGAGCAGATCGTCGTCGAAGGCATGGAGGCGCTGCGTCCAGGAGCGCCGGTGACCGCCTCGCCGGCGGCGAAAACGCCCGGACGGAGCTGAACTCGTGATCTCCTCCGTTTTCGTCGACCGGCCAAGACTCGCCATAGTCATTGCGCTGGTGACGCTCATCGCCGGTCTTGTGTCGCTGCTCGTGATTCCGGTCGCGCAATATCCCGACATCGTCCCGCCTCAGGTTTCGGTTTCGACCGTCTATCCGGGCGGTTCCGCCGCGGTCGTCGAATCGACCATCGCGCAGCCGCTCGAAAGTCAGATCGTCGGCGTCGACAAGGCGATCTATATGAAGAGCGTCAGCGGCAACGACGGCAGCTATTCGCTGCTCGTGTCGTTCGAACTCGGAACCAATCCGGACATCAACGCGGTCAATGTCAACAACAGGGTGCAAGTCGCCCTGTCGAAACTTCCAGAGGATGTCCAGCGTCAGGGCGTGAAAGTCAAGAAGCAGTCATCCGCTCTCCTCGGCGTCATCGCGGTTTATTCGCCAAAGCGCACGCACGACCAGCTGTTCATCTCCAATTACGCGACGATCAACCTCGTCGACGACATCAAAAGCACCCCCGGCGTCGGCGACGCGATGTTGTTTGGTCCTCAGGATTACGCCATGAGGATCTGGGTCCAGACTGACCGGCTGACCGGACTTGGCCTCACCTCGGCCGATGTGATCCAGGCGATCAAGAGTCAGAATGTGCAGGCCGCCGTAGGGCGCATCGGCGCGCGGCCGGTGTCCGACGATACGCAATTACAGCTCAACATCCAGACCAAGGGCCGATTGTCGTCGATCGAGGATTTCAACAAGATCATCATCCGCACCAACGCGGACGGCTCGGTGCTCCGGCTCTCCGATATCGCCCGCATCGAACTCGGGGCGGCGAACCTTGATCGCGACACGCGCCTCAATGGCGCGCCGGCGAGCCTCATCGGCATTTATCAAGCGCCCGGCGCCAACGCCCTGCGGACGCTGGCTGCGGTCAAGCAACGCCTCGCCGACGCCGCCAAGGTTTTCCCCGAAGATCTCGAGTGGAAAGTCACCTACGATCCGACGACGTTCGTCTCGGCGACCATCGAGGTCGTCAAGCACACGCTGCTCGAGGCCTTCGCCCTCGTGGTGCTTGTCGTCTTCCTGTTTCTCGGCAATCTGCGCGCGACGCTTATCCCGACCATCGCCGTGCCGGTGAGCCTCATCGGAACCTTCATCGTTCTGAACGCTATCGGCTATTCCGCCAACACGGTTTCGCTGCTCGCAATGGTGCTTGCGATCGGCATCGTCGTCGACGACGCCATCGTCGTCGTCGAGGCGGTCGAGGCCAAAATGGAAGAAAACCCCGAGCTGACGCCGGCGGACGCGACCAAGGCGGCGATGGGCGAGATCACGGCGCCGATCATCGCCATCACGCTGGTGCTGCTTTCCGTGTTCGTGCCGGTGGCGTTCCTGTCGGGGATCACCGGCGAATTGTTCCGGCAGTTCGCTGTCACCGTCGCGGTGTCGATGTTCCTCTCGGCGATCAACGCCCTGACGCTTTCGCCCGCGCTTTGCGCCTTGTTGCTGAAGCCGCATCATGGCCCCCGCCGAGGCCTGCTCGGTGTGGTCATGCGCGCGATCGACGCTGTCCGCGACGCGTATGGCGCGACGGTGGCCCGGCTGGTGCGAATCTCCATCATTGGGCTCGGCATGGTCGCCGTTTCGATCTTCGGCGTCGCGGTCCTGAACAAGATCACGCCGACCGGATTCCTGCCCGAAGAGGATCAGGGCGCCTTCTTCGTCGTCGTGCAAACTCCGGACGGAGCCTCGGTCGGGCGCACCGGCGAAGCCGTCGCCAAGGTCGAGGATCTTCTGAAGCAGGAGACGGCGATTTCCGACTATTCATCGATCGTCGGCCTCAATTTCATCGACAATTATTCGCAGCCCAACGCGGCTTTCCTGATCGTCTCTCTGAAACCTTTCGACGAACGCGAGGATAAGGCGGATTCCGCCTCCGCCATCATAGCGAGGCTTGGACCGAAATTGGCCGGGGTCAAAGGCGCGCGCGCGATACCGCTTGGTCTTCCGCCGATCATCGGGCTTGGCAGTGGCGGCGGTTTCGCCTACGTCCTGCGCGCGCTCAACAGCAGCGATCCCAAGTCCTTGTCCCAGGCGCTTCGCGGCCTTCTTGTCGCCGCCAATCAGGATCCGCGACTGTCACGCGTGTTCAGCACCTTCTCGGCCAGCAATCCCTCGATCTATCTCGACATCGATCGCGACAAGGCGCAGATCCTCGGCGTCGACATCAACGACATCTTCCAGGCGATGCAGACTTCGCTCGGAGGCATGTACGTCAATGACATCAATCTGTTCGGCCGGACCTGGCAGGTTCAGGTGCAGGCCGAGGCGGCCGACAGAAATTCGATCGACGATATCGACCGCATCAACGTTCGCAGCAAGGACGGTCAGATGATCGCGCTCCGCAGCCTCGTGGAGCCAAAAATCGTCATCGGTCCGCAGGCGCTGATTCGTTACAACAACCGCCTCGCCGTCACCGTGCAGGGCGCTCCCGCTCCAGGCGTTTCGTCGGGTCAGGCGTTGAACGCGATGGAGAGCGTCGCCGCCAAGGCGCTGCCTCCAGGCTATGGGGGAGAATGGACGGACATATCGTTTCAGGAAAAACGCTCCGAGGGGCAGATGCCGGTCATCCTCGGCTTCGCTCTGCTGTTCGCCTTCCTCTTCCTCGTCGCCCTATATGAAAGCTGGACCATTCCGGTGCCGGTGCTTCTCTCCGTCACGGTGGGAATTCTGGGCGCCTTCGCCGCCATCGTCGCGGCGCGGCTGACGCTCGATCTCTACGGGCAGATCGGCATGATCGTGCTGATTGGCCTCGCCGCCAAGAACGGCATCCTCATCACCGAATTCGCCAAGGAACGGCGCGAGCGCGGCGTGCCCCTGCTCGAGGCCGCGACCGAGGGCGCGCGGCTGAGGTTCCGCCCGGTCATGATGACCTCGTTCGCGTTCATTCTTGGCCTTGTCCCCCTCGTCTTCGGAACCGGCGCGGCGATGCTCGCGCGCCGCAACGTTTCGACGCCCGTGTTCGGCGGCATGATCGCCGCCTCGTTTATCGGAATTTTTGCGATTCCGCTCCTGTATGTGACCTTCCAGGGCATGCGCGAAAAATTGAAGAGCGGTTTTACGAAAAAGGCGTCCGCCGCTCCGGAATCGTGAGTTCCTAAGAGCATATTTCGATCGGAGTGAATCAATCCAATCGACAACACTATGCTCAGGCTTTTGACTCTGAAGCGATTTCTCATCGATCGCATGACTTCATGCGATCGGAAAGCGCTCTAAAGGCGAGGAAGCCGCTTTCGGGTCCGGCGGCCCTTCATGCGCCGCGGCAATCGCCTTGTGAAGGGTCCAAAAAATATATTGTTCGCCCAGCACGGCGGTGATGCCGTGGCGATCCAGGTCGGAGCGGAGATATTCGCTGACCCGGGCGAAGATGGGCCGCACTCCCTTGCTCCGGAGTTCGGTGATCAGATCGCGCAGCGACCGGGCGGCGGAATAGTCGAGATTCGTGATGGCGGTGGCGTCAATCACGAACCAGCGGACGGGCGCCGGCGCGTGTTCGACAAGGGCGCGCACCTCGTCGCCGAACCGGTTGTCGTTTGCATAAAATAGATCCGAGGCGAAACGATAGACGATCAGCCCCGGTTCGGTCTCCGACCCCGGCGTCGCGGGCTCGGGCGACCATTGCCCGTCCGGCAGCCTCGTCAGCACGTTTGAATGGGGATGGTAACTGTTCCGCACATGGCGGAGGAGGGAGAGGGCGATCGCCGTCAGGATGCCCTGCTCAACGCCGATCACAACGACCGAGGCGGCCGTGAAGACCGCGAGCAGAAACTCGCCCGGACTTTCGCTGCGGATCGCGCGAAGGCTCCGAACGTCGATCATCCCGATCGCGATGGTGAACACGATGCTGGCCAGCACGCAGCGAGGCAGATATTGCAGCGGACCAGTAAGATAAAGCAACACCAGCGCCGCTATTCCCGCGAAGGCGAGCTGCGCAACCTGACTGCGCGCTCCCGCGCTTTCCGCCATGGCGGTCTGGGTCGGGCTGCCGTTGACGACGAAGGTTCCGCTGAGCGCGGCGGCGGCGTTCGCGGCCGCCAGCCCCAGAATGTCTGCGTTGGCGTCGGCGCGTTCGTGGTTCTGCACGGCGAACACGCGCGAGGTGGCGGAGCTTTGCGCGATAATCATCACAAAACAGGACGCGGCCACAGGAAAGGTCGCAAGGGTCTCGTCCCAACTGACCTGAGGAAACCCGATCGACGGAAGGCCGCCCGGAACCGGACCAATCACCGCGAGTCCATGCGCGCTGAAATGAAACCTGGCGCTCGCCGCAATCGTTGCGATGACCGCGACCAGCGCCACGGGAAAGCGCGGGGCGCGTCGGCGCCCCAGCATGATTGCGCCGACGACGAGCGCCGAGAGCCCAAGGGCCTGAAGATTGGTCCCGTGCAGGCCCTTGATAATCTCCTCCGCCTGAACGAGCGTCCGGCGGGACGTCGAGGCGATGCCGAGCATATCGCCGAACATGGCGACCCCGACCTGAACGCCGACGCCGGTCAGAAACCCCGTTAGCACCGTCCGGGACAGAAAGTCCGCGAGGAATCCCAATTTGAAGATCCTCGCGAGCAGCAGCAGTCCCGCGGTCAGCATCGCCACCATCCCGACGAGGGCCATGTATTTTTCGCTGAGCGGGGGCGCCATCTGGGACAGTGAACCCGAAAAAATAGCAGCTGTCGCCGAATCCGCCGCCACCACGAGATGACGCGACGAACCGAACAATGCGAAGGCGACGAGCGGCAGCAGCACCGTATAGAGGCCGGTGACGACAGGAGTTCCTGCGATGCGGGTGTAACCGAGCACCTGGGGAATGTTCATCGACGCCAGCGTGACGCCCGCAAGAGCGTCGCGCGCCGCCTGTTTCGGGCTGAAAGGCCGCAGGCCCTGGAACAAGGCCTGGAAAATCTTCAAGCGGATCACGAGGCTGGATCTCCGCGGATTGAGGCTCGGCCGCGCATCAATAGCGCCCTCGTCCGCTGCGTTCTTTGTTGCTAACGGATTCCCGGCCATTGGCAAAGAGCAAGTGGCCTTGGCGTCAGCATTGGCTTCGAATATGCTTGGCGGTCGTACGATCTGGAGGCGTTGGTGGCGCGGTTAGCGATTTTTGCCAAGGGCAACCTCGACGTCAAGAACTCGCTTCATTCCTATGTCCAGGGCGATAAGGTTCTCTGGAACGGAATCAATGAAATCGTCCGGCGCCTGTATCCTGGCGCGGCAGTCCATGTTCAGCACGAGACGTGGACGCGATCGGACGCGCTTTTGATGTCGGACGGCGTTGTGCCCGCCGAAATCGAATCGCGGAGCCTTTCCCTGGGCTCCTATACGGCGGCGGCGCAGTTTAGCCAGAAGCTTTTCGCGGTGGAGTGCGCTGCTATTGTGCTTTCCATCCAGACCGACCTGACGACGTCTCTGTTGCGTCGCCGGGGCTGCGGCTATTTTTTTTATCCCAACCAATCAAAGACGTGGTCTTCTGACGACAGGAATTGGATGCGCGAAAATTTCGAGCGTCTTGGTCCGCTGACGCCTGAAGAATCCCTGCAAAATTATTTTCAGATCGTCGAGAAGATCCGGCGGAGGACGCAGGCCCCCATTCTCGTCTATAATGTTTCGGCCGTTGTCCCAGGGGAAGATGTTCACTGCTATGAAGGCATGGAGGAGAGCTTCGCCACGAGAATCCGCCGTTTCAATCTTGGATTGGTGGAACTGTCGGAGCGCACCGGAATAGATATTATTGACGTTGATCGGATTGTCGCGCGCGCCGGCGCCGACAAACTCAAAAGCGACGCGCTCCACCTGACGGCCGAGGGATACGAACTGATCGCGCAAGAAGTTGTTCGCGTGCTCGACGATCATGGCTGTTTTCCGCCGGCGCGGGCGATGTGATGCGGGTCAGCGTCGTGATCCGCTCGAAGGATGAGGCCGACCGCCTCCGCCTGACGTTGCATTCCCTTTCTTGTCAAACGACGCCAGCAGAAATTGTCGTCGTCAACGACGGCTCCAGCGACCACACCCGCGAGGTGATCGAGGAGGCGGCCAAAAGCGCGCCCCTCGCCGTGGCGCATCACCGGGCGCCGCGCGGGCGGTCCGCCGCGGCGAATGCAGGCGTCGAAATCGCCAGTGGAGACATTGTCCTGTTTCTGGACGGCGATACGCTCGCGGCGCCCGATCTTGTGGCGCGCCACGCCAGTGTCCACGCCGAAGATGCGGAAATCGTCGGACGCGGCGAGACGCATCATCTCAGGGGAACCCGGTTTTTCCTCGATCCTGAGAAGGGAACGCCAAAGCCCGGCGAGGAAGCTCGCGTCGCACGGTTGTCGCCGGCGGAGATGACCAGGATGTGCGTCACTCGCGCGGAGATCCGTGAAAATTTCGCGGCGATCGATCTGCGGTCGCAGGCCGGAGTTTATCCGGGCGCAGGCGCTCGCGCTCTCTACGAGCTTGAAATGGACGCCTTGCGCCATCATCCGAATTGCGCCGTGCTGTGGGCGGCCGCCAGCGGCAGCAACATGTCCGTTCGCCGCGCCTCGTTCCTGCGTGAGGGCGGATTCAACGCAGGCGTCGATATCAACGAGCATAGGGAGTTGGCGTTGAGACTCACGCAGGCGGGCGCGCGGATGACGGCTGTAGACGGCGCCCGTACATATCACCTCACTCACCGCGCCGGCTGGCGCGATCCGTTGAAGGATACAGGTTGGGAAGATGTTTTCTATCAGGCCCATCCGATCCCCGACGTCAAGCTGCTGGCGGTTTTGTGGGCGAGTTTGTCCGATGCGGCAGGCTTGCCCGCAAAATATCGGATATTCTCGCTTCCGGAATTGGAAAAAGCCGCGCGTAGGGATTCAGGTTTTGATTGCGACGCCGCCCGGAGCCACATTCCGGGTTTTACAGGAAGCAACGCGTCGCCGACATAATTTCTTAATGACTATTCGAACATGCCTGCGGGCCTGGAGTCGATCGTGATTGCGTCATCGCCGGTTTTGGTTGAGGCTGTGGTTTCAGATACGGAGCGTCCGGGAGTGACGGCTGCTTTTGCGCGGCTTTCGGAATGTCTGCAAGAAACGACCGGCGCTCCCTTTACGGTGGAGTTGAAATTCGCCGACTCGTTGTCGGCTTGTGGATTGTCCGAACGGCCAACAGTCATTCTCGCCTCGCTCCTCGGCGAAATCGAGAACGGGGATAGCCTTGACGTTATACGGCGGCGCTGGACAGAGGCGTTTTCCGCGATCGCAAGGCGCGGCTTCCACATCTGCTTCGTCTGCACCATTTTTCGTCACGTCGCCGGCGCCGATGCGAACGCCGTCTATGCGACGCGCGAGCGAATTCGCCGGCTGAACCTCTTTTCCGCGGACCTGTCGCAGGAAACCGGCGTCAACGTCATCGATCTGGACCGGTCCTTCTCCCATCTGGGCGCGCGAGCGCTTGCGACAGATTTCCAGCTTGCAGGTCCGCACGCTTCGGCGGCCTTCGCCGACGCGATCGCTTCCGCGCTTCTCACGATTGGCCTCGATGACATCGTTCCGTTCGAAATTCTGGAGCGAGCCCTTGTCGCTCACAGCGAGCGAAAGGCGCAGCCGTCGGCGTCCCAGATATCCATGTCCGCCGATCTGCTGGGATATGACGCGATTCAAAAGGACAAGCGGCGGCAGACGTTTTCCCGTGTGCCGGTCGCTCTCACGCCGACAACCGTCGGTCAGCTGCTCAGCGATCTGAGGCGTCGGCGCATTTCCTGGACTCTCGCCTCGCAGATCATTCTCAGAAAAGTGCGTCGGCTCCGTGGACGCCGGGCATGATTGCGCCGCGTCAGCGATATGCTCGCCGGATGAGACGCGAGGGACGATGGTGACAAAACATTTGCCCACAGTTCTGATCACCGGCGCGTCCGGCATTCTCGGCCAGAAGCTTCGGCGTCATTTCTCGTCACTTGGATGGAGGCTGAAGTTGATCGACATCGACGACTTCGGCGACCCGGCTGTGATCAAGGCGGATCTTTCCGTCCGCGACGAAGCCTGGACGCGCCATTGCATCGGCGTCGACGCCATCATCCATCTTGCGGCGCAAACCCGTCCGGATGCGCCATGGGACGCGGTCGCCCGGAGCAATGTCGCCGCGACCCAAAATGTTTACGAAGCGGCGCGCCAGGGGCCCCGGAGGGTTGTGTTCGCCAGTTCGAACTGGGTGATGGCGGGCTATCGCTATCGCGACGGCAAATTAACGACCGATTTGCCTCCGGCGCCGATCAATCCGTATGGCGTTTCAAAATTGATAGGGGAGAGCCTTGGCCGTTTCTATCATGAGCGCTGGGGGCTTTCCACGATCTGCTTCCGGATCGGATATTGCCTTCCCGGCGAGAACCTCCCGGGACAGTGGATGGACCTTGGCTTCTGGGGGCAGCTTATGTGGCTGTCCGACCGCGATCTGTGTCAGGCCATGGAGCGCGCGGTGTTGGTTGACGATGTTGGATTCGCCATTTTGAATCTGGTGAGCGACAATCCCGGCATGCGTTGGGACATCGACGCAACCCGAACGCTGATAGGCTATCGGCCGCTCGACGGAGCGATCCCTGTGTTGCCGCTTCGAACGCGGATGAGGGAGGCCATCGCATCGTTGGCGCGGCGAAACTTCTCTTTCGCCAACACGTGGCGCCCCCCCTATGAAGCTGTAGATTTCGCGGCGCCAGCGGATCTTTCGCAATCTTCTCCAGAACGGTGCGATCTCAATGGCCACAGATAAGCGCGGAGGGAGATTGGACAGGGTTTTGCTCCTGCGGTCGATGATGCTGATTCGCGCCTTCGAGGCCGCGCTGCTCCGAAATCCAGGCCATGGCTTTCAACTCCTGTCGAGCGGCGAGGAAGCCGTCGCCGTAGGCTTATGCGCCGCCTTGACCGCCGATGATCAGTTGCTGACGAGCGGCCGTTCGATCGGCCCCGCCCTCGCTCGAGGGCTCGATCCGGGCCGCGTCCTCGCCGAGCTTCTTGGAAAATCGGCCGGTCCTTGTCAGGGAAAGGGCGGCCGCGGCCACATCGCCGAGCCCTCTGCGGGCTTTTTTGGCGCGCATGCTGTCGTCGGCGGCAATCTGACGATCGCCGCTGGCGTCGCGCTGGCTCTACAAAGCCTTGGATCGAAGGCAATCGTTGCTTGTCTTTTCGGCGATGGCGCCTGTGGCGGCGGCGCCCTGCACGAGACGCTGAACATCGCGGCGCTGTGGAAACTCCCGCTTGTCCTTGTTTGCGACAACAACCGATATTCTGTTTCAACTCCTCGCGCCGCGGCATTGGCGCCCGAATATCTGAGCGACATCGCCAAGCCGTTCGGCGTGCCGGGTCAAACGGTCGATGGCATGGACGTCATGGCGGTGCTTGAGGCCGCGCGGGGATTCGTGGAGCTTGCGCGCTCCGGGGGCGGTCCGTCGTTTCTCGAATGCGTCTCGTTCCGCTTCTCCAGTCATTCGACGGCGACTCGCGATACGCGAACGCCTGCCGAACTGGACGCCGCCCGAAGCCATTGCCCGATCGAACTTATGGCGGGGCGCCTCGCGGCGGAGGGGTTGCTTGCTCCAGACGTGCGGGCCGAACTTGAACACGATGTGGCCGAGGCGGTCTCCGCAGCCGCAAGTTTCGCCGAGGCGTCGCCTTTTCCCGATCCGTCGGAGGCCTTGAGCGATGTCGCGTGAGCCGCAGACCCGCGTCGTCAAACTGTTCTTCCGGGAGGCGATTGCGCGCGCGCTTCGGGAAGAGATGGCTCGCGATGAGCGGATCGTCATCCTTGGCCAGGATGTGGGTTCGTTCGGCGGATCCTACAAGGAATTTCTTGGACTCTACAAGCAATTCGGCGCGGCGCGCGTGCGCGATACGCCGGTGGCGGAAGCCTCGATGGTCGGCGTCGGCGCCGGCGCGGCGGCGGCCGGCCTTCGTCCGATCGTGAGCATCACCTACATGGATTTCCTGATGCTCGGGCTGGACCCGCTGGTCAATTATGCGGCGAAGGCGAGGTACAAGACGGGTGGTCAGCTGAGGGTTCCGCTGATCGTCAAGACAACCGCCGGGGCGAAAGGTCAGGGAGTCGCGCATTCGCAATGTCTGGAAGCCTGGCTCATGTCGGTTCCTGGCCTGAAGGTCGTCGCGCCGTCGACGCCGGCCGACGCCTACGGGCTCATGAAATCCGCGCTTCGCGAGAGCGGCCCTGTCGTCTACGTCGATCACAAGCGCCTTTTTCCCATGGCGGGCGAGATGCCGGAAGACGAGCAAATCACGCCGTTCGGGCTCGCTAAATATCTGCGGAGAGGCGCAGACGTCACGATCGCGACCTATTCCCACATGACGCAGGTGGCGCTCGCGGCGGCGGAAGCGCTGGCGGCGGAAGGCGTCTCCTGCGAAATCATAGATCTGCGATCGCTGGCGCCGCTCGATCTTGCGACCGTCTGCGATTCGGCCGGCCGCACCGGCGCGCTCCTCACCTTGGAGGAGGGTCAGATTGTGTGCGGGGTGGGCGCGGAGATCGCCTTCCGGGTGAGGGAGAAACTCGGCGGCGCTGTAAGGATCGATCGCGTCGGCGCCCTGGCGGCGCCCGTTTCCTCCAATCCGGTGCTGGAGGCTGCTTGCGTCCCCGATTCCGCGCGGGTCGCCCGCGCAATCCGAGGATTGCTGGCCGCGTGAGCCATGTTTCAATGGAGAAAGAGCAAGTGATTTACCAACTCGTTGTCCCAGGTCCAATCGAGGATGTTGAAGAACTGCGCGTGCTGGAATGGCACGGCGACGTCAACCAGGAGTTCTTGGTCGATGAACTCATCGTTGAACTGGAGACGCATAAGGCGATCGTCGAAGTGCGCGCCGGACAGCGCGGATTCCTGCGTCAGGTGCTGGGAGAGGCCGGAAGCTGGGAAAAGATCGGCAAGCCGCTCGCCCTGTTGAGCGACGCCTCCGACGAGGCGATTCCCGCATCGCTCGACGGCGTCGCGCCATTGCTGGCCGCGTTTGAAGTCATGTAGGCTTCGCAGCCGAAAACCCGGCGACGCCGAGCCCGTCCAGAATGTGGAGGATCTCCGCGCGGATCTCCGCCTGCAAGGCGCCGCTCGAATGCACCCCGTCGGGAAGATGCGCCGCCCCTCCCATATCCGCCGCGATGGCGTCGACGTCCACGATCCCGATCGCGCTCTCGCGCGCCAGATCGTGCAACATAAGGTTCATTTCTTTCGCATGAATGGTGGTCAGCGTGTCGCTGAGCGGCTGGTCGAAGGCGGCGTAATTGAAAACATCCTCATGGCCGGAACTGGACATCCGGTTCATGATCAGAATTTTGGCGTCTCCATGAGCGCGGGCTGCGTCGATCAACTGCCGATAATCGTTCAGGATGTCGGCCGGCGCGCGTTTCACCTGCTCGAAAGACGAGCGCAGCCATTCGAAAAAGGCGGGGCCGGCGAATCGGCTGCGAACGCAGTGGACCGTATAGCCAAGTTCCTTGTGCCGCAGAACGACCGGCCCCTCAGCCATCAGCGACAACACGACCGCATCGGGCGGGCCCGTTCGGCTGAGCCCCGAACGCGTCAGCATGTCATAATGATCGGTCATCGGTGATTTGCCGAGGGAGGCGAGCAGGCAACCCGCGAAAATCCAGTCGCTGGCGTTCGGGACCGCCGGTCCGGCGAGCATCCCTTTCGCCAGATCGGCGGCGATCGCGCCGGCCTCCGTCTTGGAGCGAAGAATTTGTTCTTTCACGACTGCGGCGCAAGGCGATTGCGCTTCGTCCGGAATGAAAACGGCATGAGCTGGCCCAGAGACCGCATCGAACAGGTCGGCAAACGGAAGCCTGTCCCCGAGTATGACGCCGACCTGTTCGCAAATCCCGAGGCTGAGCAGGGTGCCGAACCGTCCCTTTCCCTCGCCCCACCAGGCGCGGCTGCGCTCGTTCCAGCCCGTGAGGAACCCGGAGCGGTCTTCCGCCAGTCCCGTGGCTCTGCGCCCGGCGGCAAAAAAAAGCCGGACGTCGCCGGCGGGCTCCGTGGACGCGCCCTCGCCCTCGCATTCGATATGCCCGATGACAAAGTCGGGGCGCCATTCCTGAAAGTCGTCCATTCGGTCGAGGAATCCGCCTTGCGATGATTCATCGACGCGTCGGAGGCGCCCGCCGACAGGCGTGGCGAATCCGACCTGAAAATCTCTGGCTTCATCAGCAAAGGGCGCTGCCCGGGAGACGAGGCGAGCGACGCTGGCTCCGCCAAGGCCCAGATTGCAATAGGCGACGATGTCGCCCGCCTTGCAAAGGCGCCCGTCGTCGCAAAGCCAGCGGATCCCCGAGCGCCGCACGATAAAACCGTCGGGCGCAAGAGGTCCAAGGCGGAGGGGGACCTTTCTCATTTTGTCCTTGATCTAGGGCCCTTGGCCCGAAAAATCGGGCTGCGCATTCCAGACGATGCCAATGGTCGTGATCCGCGCCGGCCGCGCCGGAGCGCCTTCCAGCGATTCGTCGGGCTCACTTGTCGCGAGCGCCAGCGCGGTCCCGACCTCCGGCTCGTCGCCCGCGGCCACGAGAAGGCGGCGCAGCCATAGACCTTCCCTCACGGCGAGGCGATAATGGGAGATCGGAGGGCAGTCCTCGAAACTGACGTCGCTGAGGTCTATTGTCAGGTCCAGAAACTTGGAGCCGACCTTTAAAAAAATTCCTTCGCCGGCATGGATTTTATCGATCTTGGCCGAACTCATGAGAGGGACGATTTTCGGCAAAGACAGTACAAAAAGCAAAGGCGGCCCCGATTTTTGCACATCCGGACAAAGTATTTGATCTATAAAGAGTTTATTACTGCCGTCACATCGAGGTCAAGCTCTTTGCCGGCGGGATGCTTGCGGTTCGGCCTCGGCCGGCGGGAAAACGACCTTCGTGACCCAGTTTACCTTTGCCCCGGATGGGCGCTATCGAGCTATCCCGGAAGGCCGCATTCTGGAGATCCTGCTCCTCTCCGGCTGGGCTTATGAAATCCGCGAAGGCGAGCGCGACGCGGCCGTGCGGGAAACCCAAAGCGCCCTTGACGGCTGGGTGGACCTCGGGCTGCCCTTCGAGCGATCCGCGCGCGGAGAGCGGCTTTTCGATCCCACGGAGGTCGTCAATTTTCTGAAATGGGCCGGGCTGTTCCACGGCGACCGGTTCTGGGAGGCGAGGTTCGTTTCAACCGGCCGCCGCCTGACGCACAGCTTTCTGTCCCCGAATTCCGCGACAAACGACCCGCCGCAGCTCTCCGATCTTCCTCCCAGAGCCTTCGCTGTCGTCTTGCGCAGGGAGTTCAATCTCGAAGGCGCGCCCTCGAGCCGGCGTCTTCGCCTGCGCCTTCCGCTCCCGATCGAGGATGACAACCTTGGGGATTTGCAAATTTCCATTTTGCCTCATGGCTTCATGGATGAATTCCGAACAATCGTCACGCCAGGACGGCTGGATGCTTTGATCCATGCGCCGATCGGTCCGGCCGTCAGCCTCGGCTTTGAAGCGACCTTCACCGCCTGCGCGGCCTCCGCCGCGCCGGGATCCCTCGCTTCGGCTGAGCGTGACCTCTACACCCGTCCAAGCGAGGGGTTGATACAACTCACCCCTCGGATCGCCGCACTCGCGGAACGGCTGGCGGGCGCGGAGCGGGAGCCTCTGAGACTTGTGGAGCGCTTCTGGTCCTATATGATCGAAAACCTGTTTTGCGGCGCCGTCCGATACGAGGAATTGCCCGCGACACGCCCGCTCGATTTCGTACTGGAGAAAGGCTGGTTCGATTGTCAGCTGGGATCCGCGCTTCTTGCGGGGCTCTGCCGGTCGCGCGGAATTCCCGCGCGCATCAACAGCGGGCATCTGCTTTATCCGCTCGCGCCGACCAACCATTATTGGGTTGAAATCTGGTGCGGGGATGCGGGGTGGCTGCCGTTTGATCTTCTCGCCTGGGATCTTTCGGCGCGCGGCCGCGATAGCGCGTGGAAAGATCATTTCCTCGGGCGCCTCGATTACCGGTTCAAGACGGAGCGCCTGCCCCGGCTGTTTACGGGTCTTAGCCCCGTCAAGCTGCCTCTGGCCTGGCGGATCCTGTTGCGCCCGCTCAAGGAAGGGGTGGAGATCGGCTTCGCCGCTCTTCCCTCGGGCGAGGCGGTTTTCACCGATCGGATCAGCGTGACCCAGACGCGCGAATGAAGCTCACGCGCCGCCGATCGTGAACGCGGGCCCGTTGTTGCCTTGAACCCTCACTGGATCTCGACCAAAATCGAACGCGCGGAGGCCGTCGCGGATCTGAGTCTCCCGGCGCGTCAATTGTCCGCGCGAGATCGAAAGCGAGTTGGCGAGCATCTGGTGATGATCATCCGGCCAGGTGTTGGCGCCATGGCTGATGTAAACATAAAGGTGCGGAGCGCCTTCGAGAAGGCAGACCTCTTTTTTCTCGTGCAGCTGCATCGCGACGGCGAGATCTTCGCCGCATGCGGACTGTTCTCCCGATTCAGGGTAGCTCACATTTGCGGAGCGTTTCAGCATCAAAGTCCCCGGGTGGCCCATGGCCGGCGTCGCGCGCCAGTTCATGCAATAAAGATCCCGGCGCTTGATGAAATAGTGCATCACTTCCTGCAGGTAGACGGCCTGCCGGCCTGACTCGATCAGCGCTTTCAGCTGACGCTCGAGCCGTTGCGGATGATGAAAATCGTCGTCGTCCCATTGGCAGCAAATCTCGCCGTGCGCCGCGCCCCGGCTGATGTTGCGCAGCTGGCCAAGGCTCGACGGGCGCTCGTTCTCGATGGTCGTGATGTCGTCTCTGGCGAGTTGCGCGAGATAGGCCTTGCAAATGGACTGGTCATGATGGTGAGCGCCGTCGAAAACGACGACGAGTTCTTTTCGCTGATAGGTCTGTCTGCAAAAATCCGTCACGCTTCGTTGCAGGTAGTCGAATCTTTCCCGGCCGCCTGTTGTCACGAGAAGACAGCTGATCAGGGGATCGACGTTCATGAACAGGCGCGCCTGCGGTTCGAAAGGGGCCGCCGCCGCTCTCTGTCGCGCGAGTGTATTCGATCGCGCGACGGCGTCAATTCAGCTTGGGCGAAGTCGTAAGCAATCATCCCGTCGAACGCGTCGCGGCGCGAATGTTCGCCCAGCTCACGGAAGGCGCCGCCGCTGGAGCGGGACTCACTCGAATTCGTTAGGATGGCGCAGCGGCGCTTTGACGCCGCCTCGATGAAAGGATGCTCAGATGGACGGTCAAATCTATGGAATGCTGCTCTGGATCTGGCTTCTTACGCTTCCGCTCGTGATCGGTTTCATCGATCTCATGCGCACTCCCTCCGCATCGCCCCGCGCCTTTGATCATTCGGCTGGCCGGGCGACCGAGCCCCGGACGCGCGGGTAAAAAAATCGCCGGGACGTGGATCCCGGCGATGTTGGCGTTTTCGGTTGACTCGAGGCGGTCAGTCGCCGCCGGGCTGCCGCATCTTTTCCAGCGCCTGATCAATCGAGAACGTCGCCGCTTTTTGGCGGGGCGGATAATCCTTGAACGTCGCGAGGAAATTCCCGACATAGGTCTGGGCAGGCACCAGCATGAACGCGTGGTCGAGCAGCCAGTCGTAATAGGTGTTCGAGGTGATGTTGGCCCGCTCGTAAGGGTCAAGCCTCAGATTGTAGATCAGCGGCACGCGCAGATTCGTGAAGGGCTCGGCCCAGACCTGAAGCGTGCCCTGAGCGCGCTGCTCGGCGAAGACGAATTTCCAGTTGTCGTAACGCAATCCCGTCAGGTCGCCCTCGTCGGAAAAATAGAAAAACTCCTTGCGGGGGCTCTTTTTCTCCTCGCCGGTCAGGTAGGGGACGAGGTTGTAGCCGTCGAGGTGCACCTTAAAAGTCGACTTGCCCGCCTTGTAGCCGGTGAGAAGCTTTTCCTTGACATCAGGGACCCCAGCCGCGGCGAGCAGGGTCGGCAGCCAGTCGAGGTGGGAGACGATGTCGTTCGACACTGAGCCGGGTTTGATCTTGCCCGGCCAGCGAACCATCGCGGGCACGCGGTAGGCGCCTTCCCAGTTCGAGTTCTTTTCGTTCCGGAACGGAGTCATCGCCGCGTCCGGCCAGGAATTCATGTGCGGGCCATTGTCGGTCGAATACATGACGATCGTGTTGTTCTCGATTCCGAGCGCCTTCAGCTTGGCGAGCACGGTCCCGACGTTCTTGTCATGATCGATCATCGTATCCGCATACGGGCCAAGCCAGCGTCCGGCCTGGCCGAGGCTCTCCGGTTTGGTGTGAGTGCGGAAATGCATATGCGTGAAATTCACCCAAAGGAAAACCGGTTTGTCCGCCTTGACCTGGCGTTCAAGAAAATCGGCGGAGCGCTCGGCGATGTCGTCGTCGATCGTCTCCATCCGCTTCTTGGTCAGCGGTCCGGTGTCCTCGATCTTCTGCGTCCCGTCGGGGTTCGCGAAGCTGTGGAGGACGCCCCGCGGTCCGAAATTCTTGCGGAAGTTGGGGAATTCCGGATCGTCGGGCTTCGGGTAATCGGGAAGCTCGGGCTCTTCTTCTGCATTGAGGTGGTAGAGGTTGCCGTAGAATTCGTCGAACCCATGCGCGGTCGGCAGCATTTCATCCTTATCGCCGAGGTGGTTTTTTCCGAACTGACCGGTCGCATAGCCCTGCGCTTTCAGCAGTTCGGCGATGGTCGGATCTTCTTTCCGCAGGCCGAGATCGGCGCCTGGAAGACCGACCTTGCTGAGGCCGGTCCGAAAAACGCTCTGCCCGGTGATGAAGGCCGAACGCCCGGCGGTGCAGCTTTGCTCGCCGTAATAATCGGTGAAGATGACGCCGTCGGTGGCGATGGAGTCGATGTTGGGGGTCCGATAGCCCATCAGGCCGTTGGTGTAGGCGCTGAGGTTCGACTGGCCGATATCGTCGCCCCAGATAATGACGATGTTCGGCTTGCTGCTTTCGGAAGCCTTGCCGCTCTCGGAAGCCTTGGCTGGCGCGGGAGCCTCCGCCGGGGCGGCGGCAGCGGGCGCGGCCTTTGCTGCCGGGGGCGGCGCTGTCATTTTTTTCTTGGGCTGCTGCGCGAAGGCGGGAGACAGCAGAACCCCCACGCTCACGGCAAGCGTAAACAATGGGATCGACAAATCCTTCAACCGCATCAGTTTCCTCCCTCTCGAAGCCAACCTTGGCGCGAGGCCGAAGGGGCAGATTCTTAAATATTCGCAGAAAACGCAACGAAAGGCGCAGACGTCCAGAACTGAGCCTTGGGTCCGCTATCGCGGGCAATTGTCCCAGAAGCCGTTTCGCTGGCTGGCGTCGGTGTAATACCAGCAAAGGCCGGGCTGGGGCGGCGCGGACGCCCAGGCCGCCGCCGTCGCGGCGGTGACGAATCCGATTGCGGCGCCCGCGGCGATCGCGCCGCCGACCGGCCATCTGTAGGGTCTGACCCATGCTCCGCCGCCGTGATAGACGCCGCCGCGATAGCCCCCGTGATAAGCCCCGCCATGACGATAGGCGCCGCCATGATACGCGCCCCCGTGATACGCGCCGCCATAATGACGGCTTCCTCCGACCGCCGCCGCGCCGCCATGAGGGCCGCGCACGACGGCCCCGCCGCGCGCTCCTCCAGCATAGGCGCCGCCTCTTTGGACGCCGCCGCCTCGGTGCATGCCGCCGCCTCTGTGCCCTCCCGCGCGCACCGGCGTCGGAGCCAGCTCCGGCTGCAGCCCGGCGACGACCGGCAAGGAGACGCCCGGCAGCGCTTGCGCCGGCGCGCTGGCGATGAAGAATGCGGCGGACAGGGCGGCGGCGAGCCGCTGGATCTTGAGGCGGCGCATGCATTCGCTCCTGAATGGTATCGACACGACACCCTGTCGCGTACGGAGATATAAGGGAGGGCTACAGGCTGCCGCTTTTGAACGCAAGAGCGGGATCGTGACCCGAAACTTCGCCTAAAAATGCTCGGCCTTGGCGATAATGGCCGCCGCCAGCTCGGCGACAGGCGCGCGCAGGCTGCGGCGCGGACGCAACAGGACGAATTCGAGATCTCCCAGAAGGGGCAATTGCCGAGCCGAATCGTCGTGAGCGGAGTAATCGATCAAGCCCTCCGGCAGGAGCTTGCGCGCATGGGCCATGATCCCGAGGCCCGCTTTCGCAGCGGCGACGAGGCCGCTGAGGCTGCCGCTGGAGCAGGCGATTCGCCAAGGAGTTCCGGCCTGCTCGAGCGCGGCCAGCGCCATGAACCTCGTAATGCTTGGCGGCGGATAAAGCACGAGCTGAACCGGCCCGTTCGCTAAGGCCTGGCTCTCTTTTGATCCGGCCCAGACGAGGGCGTCGCGCCAGACGAGTTCGCCCCGCTCCTCGCCCGGCCAGCGCTTGCAAAGCGCGATGTCGAGGTCTCCCGAGTCGAATTTTGCGATGAGGCTGTTGCTGAGCGCGATCGTGAATTCAAGGTCCACCAGGGGATGCTCGCGCAGGAAGCCGCGCAGGACTTCAGGCAACCAGGACGACACGAGATCCTCGGAGGCGCCGAAGCGCAGGCGCCCGCGCAGCTTCGTCCCGGCGAAATGGCGCCGTGCGCGTTCGTTGGTTTCGATGATGCGTCTTGCGAACTCGATCATCGCCTCCCCCTCGCAGGTGAGGGAAACGGAATGGGTGTCGCGCACGAACAGCCTGTGCCCCACCTCCTGCTCAAGTTTGCGGATATGATCACTGACCGTCGGCTGACCTAGGCCGAGTTTCCGGCTCGCGGCGGAAAAACTGTTTCCCTCGGCGATCAACAGAAAGGTCCGCAGGAGGATCGGATCCAGCACGAAAACCCCTATCGGAAAACGCGATAGCACTAATTGGCTATGTGGGCGTTCAAGGCGTGAAAGGCAAATGGCAAAGTCCGTTGACCGCGGCCGCGGGGCGGCTCCAGCGGAATAAAAGGCGACGGAGGAAGCGATGACTCTTTATTCGAGGCGCAATATTCTCGCGACGAGCGCTGTTGGCGGCCTCGCCGCTGTCTCGGCGACGCGCGCGCTGGCGGAAAACGGCCCGGGCGCGGCGGCGGCGATGAGCGATCCGGGGCCGCGCGATCCCGCGCAGGCGGCGATCAATCCCTATGACTGGCAATCGTTGCCGACCGATCACGGCAATCTGGGAACTTTGCGTCATTCGTTTTCGCAGGTCCACAACCGTCATACCGACGCCGGCTGGGCCCGCGAGGTGACGGTCCGCAATTTTCCGATCTCGAAGGCCATGGCCGGCGTCAACATGCGCCTCCCGCTGGGAGCCGTGAGGGAACTTCACTGGCACGTTCCGGCCGAATGGGCCTACGTGACCTATGGAACCGGAAGGATTACGGCCGTTGATTCGGGAGCGCGAAAATTTGTCGCCGACGTCAAGGAAGGCGACCTTTGGTTCTTCCCCGGCGGCGTGCCTCATTCGATTCAGGGGCTTGGCCCGGACGGCTGCGAATTCATCCTTGTTTTCAACGACGGCAATTTTTCCGAGGACAGCACGTTCCTGATCACGGACTGGTTCAATCATACGCCCAAGGAGGTTCTGGCGAAAAACTTCAGCGTCAACGCCTCAGCGTTCGACAGGGCGGACAGGAAGGATCTCTGGATTTTCAACGCGCCAGTTCCGGGCAACCTCGCGGACGATCTTGCCCAGAGCAAACAGCCGGAGGTTCCAAATCCGTATAAATTCTCCCTCCTCGATCAAAAGCCGGTCTTCAGTTCGCCGAGCGGAGCGGTCCGTATCGCCGACTCGAGTAATTTCAAGGCGACCACCATGGCGGCGGCGCTGGTGGAGGTTGCGCCGGGAGGAATGCGGGAGCTGCATTGGCACCCGAATTCCGACGAATGGCAATATTATATCAGCGGCACGGCGCGAATGGGCGTCTTCCACGGCGAGGGCCGCAACAACACCGTGGAGTTTCATCCCAGCGACGTGGGCTATGTGCCGCAGTCGATCGGCCACTACATCGAAAACATCGGCAAGGACAACCTGCGCTTCCTCGAGGTGTTCACGACTCCGGAATACGCCGATATTTCGCTGGCGTCCTGGATGGCCAATGTGCCGCATGAACTTGTCGCGGCCCATCTCAATATCGACATTTCGACATTGCAGCGGCTGGCGCAGACCAAGACGCCCGTCACGCCCATTCAGGTTGGCGGATAGGGATGCGCTGTTGACGTAATCTTCGATGGGCGGCAAGGAGTGGATACCCGGAGGGAACCGCTCTCCGCCGCCTGTTGATTTCGGCGAGTGGATCGCTAAAATCCGCCTTGAGCTGGGGAATATTTGCATGACCAAAGGCGACGATCGGAGTCTGAATGCGGGCGCTGCGGGCGGTTTGCTGGATCGCAGCCGCACGATTGCGAAGGCGGGCTTCAACCGTTGGCTGGTTCCGCCAGCGGCGCTCGCGATACATCTTTGTATCGGCATGGCCTATGGCTTTAGCGTGTTCTGGCTTCCGCTGTCGCGCTCGATCGGAACCGCGACGGGGCAGGTCGTCCCGTCTTGCGCCGGCGCCGCGACCACGTTCGGGGAGAAGGCGCTCGGCACGCTGAAAGCCCTGTTCGCGACCAGCTGCGAATGGTCGCAGTTTGACCTTGGTTGGATGTTCACCCTGTTTTTCGTGCTGCTCGGCTCTTCGGCCGCGATCTGGGGCGGCTGGCTGGAGCGCGCCGGTCCGCGCAAGGCCGGCGTCTATGCGGCGTTATGCTGGTGTGGCGGCCTGATGATCTCGGCTCTCGGCGTCCGCACGCATCAGCTTTGGATGCTCTGGCTCGGCTCGGGCGTGATCGGCGGCATCGGTCTCGGGCTCGGCTATATTTCCCCGGTTTCGACCCTCATCAAATGGTTCCCAGACCGCCGTGGCATGGCGACGGGTATGGCGATCATGGGTTTTGGCGGCGGAGCGCTGATCGGCTCTCCGCTCGCCAATCTCTTGATGGCGCATTACAAAACCGCGACATCGGTCGGCGTTTGGCAGACATTCGTTGTGCTAGGGCTGGTCTATTTCGTCTACATGATGGCTGGCGCTTTCGGGTATCGCGTGCCGCCGGATGGCTGGAGTCCTCCGGGCTGGACGCCATCCAATGTCCAGAAAGCGATGATCACCACAGGCAATGTGCATCTCGACGATGCGCACAAGACCCCGCAATTCTGGTTGATCTGGGGTGTTCTGTGCCTCAACGTTTCGGCCGGCATCGGCATTATCGGCGCGGCGTCGCCGATGCTTCAGGAGACGTTCGGCGGGGTTTTGATCGGCGATCCCTTAGTTGGGTTCACGCATTTTACGGACGCGCAGAAGGTTCTTGCGGCCGCGATCGGCGGCGGCTTCGTCGGTCTTTTCTCGCTGTTCAACATCGGCGGCCGTTTTTTCTGGGCGACTCTGTCGGACAGGATCAGCCGGAAGACGACCTATTTCATCTTCTTCGTCCTCGGGACGATCTGCTACGCCGCCGCTCCGACGCTCGCGAACTGGAAGGCGATGGCGATCTTCGCCGGGTCTTTCTGCATCATCGCCTCGATGTATGGCGGCGGGTTCGCGACGGTGCCCGCTTACCTCGCGGATATTTTTGGAACGCGTTATGTCGGAGCTATCCACGGCCGTCTGCTGACGGCCTGGTCAACCGCCGGCATCGTCGGCCCCGTGATCGTGAACTATCTTCACGACACCCGTGTCGCCGCGGGGATTCCCCGGGATCATGTCTATGATCTGATTTTCTATGTTCTCGCCGCTCTTCTTGTCGTGGGCTTCATCTGCAATTCGCTGGTGGGGCCGGTTGACCCGAAATGGCTGATCAAGGAGCCGGCGGCGCCGGGATTGGCCGCGCCCGCCGGCGCGGCGGCAAAGGCAGGCGGGGCCGCCTTCGGAATTGGTCGCGGCGGTTTGGACGCAAAGGCGGCGATCGCCTGGGCTGCTGTAGGACTGCCGCTGCTTTGGGGAATCTGGAAGACGCTCGAGAACGCGGTGAAGATCTTCCAGTAAGCGCTAGTTTCATGGCGGCGAACCGAAGTCATTTGGTTTGCCCGTTCGAAGCGATGCGTCCAAAAAGCGAAGCGCGTTATTACCGCTTCGGCGTTTCTTCGCGTTCGGCGGCGGCGGCGCGGCGGAATGCGACTCCAAAGGCGTCGAGATCGGGCGCAGGCAGGTCGGAGACGGCCAGATAGGCCCGCCCGTTGTCGGTCCAGCGCAGGATGGAATAGCCATCGCGTCTCTCTCTCCTCGGCGGGCTATTGTTCTCTCCGGCCGGGGCCGAGGTTTCGCTCAAGGCGATCTGATGCTCGCGGCGCTGATAGACGAGGGTTGGCAAAGGTGTCGCGCCGGCGACGTCGATCCTGCCGCCCACAAGCGGAAACCCATCCTTGGCGAGATCGACGACCGTCGTCGCTCCGGGGATTTTCCCGGCCAGCCACGGCTTGACCGTATGCCGGTCCGATGTCGCGACGTCGACGGACTGACCGGAAAGCCGGCCCCGGATAAATCCGGCGACGATCGCGCGTTCGACGTCGCTTCCTGATCGAGACTCAGTGAATAGCCCGGAGGCTCCGGCGCCAAGCGCTATCCCGAGCATCAATGACGCGGCAAGCGAACGATAGGGCGCATCGAGCCATCGAGACCGGTTGGACCGGGGAGCCGTTCGCCCTTCGCTCCGCGTCGGCCGCGTCATGGAAAGAACCTGCGCCGTATGAACCTGCCCGCCGTTCTGTCCAGCTTGCGCTTCGCCGCCTGTTTGCGTCATCGAGGTGATGCGGGCGCGAAGCGAGTCGGGCGCTCGCGGCCGGGACGCGCGCGCTGTGATCGAGTCGCGCAAGGCGCCGAGCCGGGCGTATTGCGCGGCCAGCGCCGGGTCGGCGGCCAGCCTCGCCTCGATTTCGATCATTCCCGCGGCGTCAAGCTCGCCGTCGAGCGCGGCCTGAAGGAGAAGCGTCGGATCAGGAGGCGGCGATGTTGTCACTAGCGGCTCCCTAGCCTGTCAATGAGTTGCGCCCGCGCCCGCGCGAGCCGGGACATCACAGTGCCAACTGGCGCGCCGACCGCCTCGGCGATCTCGCGATAGCTCAACCCATTGATATCGCGCATCACGACAACTTCCCTGAAAAGATGCGGCAACGCCTCGATGGCTGCGTCGAGTTCAGCTTGCCCGGCGCTCGCGATCAGTTCGTCCTCCGGATTGGCCGGGGCGCGCGTTTCCTTCGCCGCCGCCGCTTCCAGAAATTGTTCGTCGGCCGTCAGCATCACGGTCTTTGGCCGGTTTTTGGCGAGCCAGGTAAACGCCGTATTGCGCACGATGGTTAGAACCCAGGCGCGCGGCCGCTCCACAACGCCCGCGCCAAGCGCAGCGAGGGCCCTGATGCAGGCTTCCTGCACGACATCCTCGGCGTCGGTTTGATTGCCGGTGAGCCACCGAGCCAGCCCATAGGCGTCGTCGAGATGGGGGAGAACCACCTCGGCGAAACCTCTGCGCGCCTGTTCATCGTTCACAATCGCCCCATGGCGCTGGTTTGACCCTTGATGGCGTTGGCCGGGCGGCCATCGACCGGCGGCGGCGTCCTCTTTCGCAAAAACCTCGCAAAAACCTCGCAAGGAAAAGACTCGCGAAGAGGCCGCTTTATTCCTGCTTTTTCGCAAAATTCCCGGGATCGGCGCAACCCGTGTGCTCTTGCGCACCCCGCTCCATCAATCGCGTTCGGGGCGCGGAATAATCCGACATCCCGACGGGTCTCCTCATCAGCGGTCCAACGCCGCCACTATAGCGGAAATTACCGCGCCCCGTTCAATGGAGACAAGATGATGAAAAACCCGAGCATCGTTTTGCTGGCCGCCAGCCTTCTCGCGTCCGGCGCCGTCACAGCGAGAGAATATTCCGATCCTGGCGAGGGCTCGGCCAGGGAAAGGATTTTCCGTCTTGATCACGGCGGAGCTCCCCTTGGCGCCGCGCCCTCGGAAGCAGATCGGGCGGATTTCGATCATTCGGGCGCGCGGGGCCGGCAGGAATTGGGCGCGAGCCCGTATCGTCCCGATGGTCCCGGAAATTTCTCGGACTGAAGGATGAGGTCAAGAGTCGGCGGTTTGATCACGGCTCTCGCTTACAGCCGCAAATTGACGCGGGCCGCCGCGGCTGTCAAACCGCCGCGGCTCGCTATGGCGTTATCGCAATTTTGAGCCGGGCAATGCCGCGACTTGTCGCGCGCTGCAAAAAAGTCGCGCTTGATGGCGGCATGATATTCCCAATAATGACGAAAACAAATTCCAGATGACAGCCGGGGTCCGCGATGAGTTCAATCTATGATTTTTCCGCCAGGACGCTGGATGGACAGGAAAAGTCTTTCAATGATTTTTCTGGGCAGGCGCTTCTTGTCGTCAACACCGCGAGCAAATGCGGTTTTACACCTCAGTACGAAGGCCTCGAAGCGCTATTCCGGAAATACAAGGCGCAGGGATTTGTGGTGATCGGTTTCCCCTGCAACCAGTTTGGCGCGCAGGAGCCCGGAGACAGCACGGAGATCGCTCAATTCTGCTCGCGGACCTATGATGTGACCTTTCCGATGTTCGCCAAGATCGACGTCAACGGCCCGCAGACCCATCCGATTTACGAATATCTCAAGACCAAAGCGAAGGGACTTCTCGGCAGCGAGGCGATCAAGTGGAATTTCACAAAGTTTCTGGTCGACCGGAAGGGCGACGTGATCGCGCGGTTTGCGCCGACGGCAACGCCCAGGGACATCGAGCCGGAAATCGAAAAGCTGCTTTGACCTTATGATCCCGGAACGCCGCCGAAGCCCGTTAGCCTTAGGAGAATTTAGATGAAGATCCTTGTCACCGGCGCGACTGCGGGCTTCGGAGACGCGATCGTCCGGCGTTTCGCGGCTGACGGTCACCACATTGTCGCGACCGGGCGCCGGCGGGAGCGGCTCGACGCGCTGACGAGCGAACCGGGTCTTGCGCGCATTCATACGATTGCGCTCGATGTCCGGGACCGGACGGCTGTCGAATCGTCGATCGCGGATCTTCCTGCGGAATTCGCCGAGATAGATCTGCTCGTCAACAATGCGGGGCTTGCTGTGGGATTGGATCTCGCGCAGGACGCCGACCTCGACGCCTGGGATGCGATGGTCGACACCAACATCAAGGGCCTGATGTATGTCACGCGCGCGGTATTGCCGGGAATGGTCGCCCGCAACCGCGGGCTCATCGTCAATCTTGGCTCGACGGCCGCGATCTACCCCTATCCCGGCGGCAATGTGTATGGAGCGAGCAAAGCATTTGTCCGGCAGTTTTCGCTTAATCTGCGCGCCGATTTGCTTGGGACCAAGGTTCGGGTCACGGATATCGAGCCGGGACTCGTGGGAGGAACGGAATTCTCGAAAGTGCGGTTTCGCGGCGACGAGACGAGAGCGGCGAAGCTCTATGAGGGCGCTGACGCGCTGACGCCGGAGGACATCGCGGAAACGGTCCACTGGATCGCTTCCTTGCCGGCGCGCATGAACGTCAATTCGATTGAACTCATGCCGGTGACGCAGGCGTTCGGACCGCTCGCCGTGAGCCGCGATGAGCGCAACGCCTGAGTGCGCGCGAGCCTCGAGGATTATCGCGCGAACCTACTTGTCCGACGCTATGATCCTTTTATCCTTTTCACAATGCGCCGCATGCCGAGCACGCCGAAGACGCCTGTGGCGTAGCCGCTGATGATCGTAAGGACGACGAGGCTCGTTATCATGATGCGGTTCCGTGATTGGTTGGGAAGAGCGACCGTTTGTGAAAGAAGGCGATGCGCATTCCCGCGCGTTTAACAGCCGGCTCGCGTCGCCGCGACGGCTGATCGCCTTGGTCGCCGATCGGCGAAACTTCGGGATTGTTTTGGCGCAAGCCTGTCAAAAAGCTGACAAGTCTCAGGATCGCAGAGCCCCACGTTACAAATCCACGTAGACAAACTTCCCCGCTTTGACGGCGGGATAGTTCTCGCGCAGCGCTTTGGCGATCTTTCCTACGAGCGCCTTGTCGCTCGCCGCCGATGGGCCCACGAAGTCGGTTCCCTGCATCCATGTCTCCAGAAAACAGTGCAGGGCCTCGTCATAGTCGGCCCCGGTGGGATGCGCGGTTTTGTCAGAGAGCCTCGCGACGCCGTCGGCGCCGACCTCCAGGCGCCAATCGCGGTCGTCCGAAACTGATTCGATCAGCCCGGCGATATCGGCGTCCGTCCAGTTTTCCTTGAGATTGACAGCCATGACTTTCGTTCCTCTATGGATATTGATGTCGTCGCCGACGAGGATTTCGCGGCGACGACATCCATTCCGCGGAGGAACGGGAAGCATGTAACGGGCCACGCCTCGTCGGCGCGGAAAGCGGCCTGTCGAACCGTCTGATCAATGGTCCCCGTGGGCGCCTGCGTCGCTCACTCGGTCCGCGGCGGCGACGATCAGCATCGCCAAGGCGAAAGCGATCATGGCTCCGACGAGCCAGCCGAACATGACAAGATCGACTTGATGTTCGATGTCCATGAACCGCTCCAGAACGTGCACCGCCGAAATCGCGACGATCGAGCCGAGGAGCTTCTGCTTGAGGAGCGAAAATCCAATCTTGGCGAGTCCGCTCGGCATGTCAGGATGAGCGGTGCGGCTGATCGGCCGGACGAAGTTCTCGTAGCTTGAGAAGATCACGATCAGGATCAGATTGGCGGTAAGCGAAAGGTCGACCAGGCTGAGCACGCCGACGAGGGCCTCCGCATTTGGAAGCTCCCTCAAATACCAGAGAAATTCGCCCAGTTTGACGAGAAACTTGAAAAGCAGTCCGGCCAAACCAATGATGAGTCCGAACAGGAATGGAGCCGCAAGCCAGCGGCTTCCGAAAATGGCCGCCTCGATGGCGCGCTCGACCCGGTTCATACTCTTTAACCTTTGTTCGCAGGCCAGCCGAATGCGCGATGCACGCGCGGAAGAAGAGGCGCCAATCTGGCGAAATGGCGCTTCATTGGCAAGTTCACCCGAGCGCTTGTCGTCCACAGATGTTCGGCGCGGGCCTGCGCTCGAGCATATTCCGATCGGACTGAATCAATCCCATCGAGAAGAATATGCTCAAGCTTTTGACTCTGGAGCGATTTCTGATCGATCGCATGATTTCATGCGATCGGAAAGCGCTCTAAGGACCGCGATGGCGAAACCGTGGAGACGTGGATCAAGTTTCAGAACCCTGTCGCCATCGCCGCGCCGAGGATGATCGCGATCCCCAGAAGCGCCATAGCTGCGGCCGGCCATTGCCGGATCCCGGCCTCGACCCGCTCCAGCGCGGCGCCGGCGCCGTAGCTCGCGCGAATGATTTTCTCTCCGATGACGACGATATCTCCAGCCGGCGGATGCGGCAGGCGTCCGCCCCAGCGCCAAAGGGGAAGAGCGAGCGCCGCGCCGGGCAGCATCGGCCAGAGCGATTCGCGCAATGCGGCTGGCGTGAGCGCATCCGACAGATGCCCGCCAGTGAGCGGAAAGAGCAGCCAGGGCGCGAGAATCGACGCCAGCGCCATTGCGAACCAAGCCGAGAGGAGCTGGCCGGAGGTCCTCGCGCCTCGATCCGGCGACGGATTTCGTGCAAGACGAAACAGAAAGTGCAGCATGAGAAGCGTCGTGCCGGCCGCCGAAAACGACGCCAGCGCGCCGATCGCTCCCGATCCCAACGTTCCCTTGACGGCGAGCTTCGCCAAGGCGCCGCCGGTGAAGGGCAATCCTGCGAGACTGAGCGCCAGCGCCGCCGCCGGAAGAAACGCCAGCCAATGGCGGCGCGCGCCAGCCGCGGCGCAGGCGCCGATCGCAAGGAACAGGGCGCCTTTCACAAGAACATGGTGCGCGGCGTAAAACGCCGTGTCGAGGGGAGCCCGCAGATCTCCGCTGGCGAGACCCATCCCGGCCACGGCGGCGATCACGCCCATCTGGCTGACGCTGGAATAGGCCAGGATCGTCTTGGGATTTGTCTGGGTTATTCCGAGCGCAACCCCATAGAAAGCGGAAAACAGGCCAAGGATGGCCAGTCCTTCGCCCCATGCCGGCAGCGCGTGGCTGAAGGGCAGGAACCGGATCAGTCCGATAACGCCCGCCTTGACGGCCGCGCCGCTCAGGACGGCCGCGGCGGGGAGAGGCGCCGCAGTGTAGGCGAGGGGCATCCAGCCGTGAAGCGGCGCGAGCCCGATCTTCATGACGAAACCCGCGACGACAAGCGCGAGAGCGGCTCCGCCCCAGGGCGAGCCGGGCAGCGCCGCGACGACGTCGCGTATTTGCAGGCTGCCGTTCGGCTCGCCAGCCGCGAGAAGCACAAAGCCCATCAGCAGGAGAGTTTCGCCGGCGACCGTGAAAGCCATATAGACGGCGCCGGCGCGCCGGGAGGCGTTGTCGTCGGCGATGATCAGGCCATAGGCGGGAAGGCTGACAAGGGCGAAGGCGAGAAAAAACGTCAGCAGATCGGAGGCGACGAATACTCCAAGGCTCCCCATCAAGGTCAACAGCCAGCTTGCCCGAAAGCGCCCGTCGCCGTCGCCGCCCCGCCCGTCGGCGCCGGCGTAAAAGGCGGCGCCGATCCAGAGCAGCGCCGCGGCGCCAAGCAGCATCGCTCCCGGCGCGTCGAGCGCGAGCGTTACATCGAACGCTCTCGACTTATACGAGAACGGCGCACCGAAGCCCGCCAGGAGCGCCGCCGCCAAGGCCGGCAGGGGAGCCAAAACCATTAGAGCCGGGCTGCGCCTTCTCCCTCGACTTATGGCGCAGGCCGCGAGGATCGCGACAGGCGTTCCCACGGCGGCCGCAAGCAGCCCGGGACCGAAGGAGCCCGCCGCATGGGCGAGCGCGGCAAGCACTGCGGCGCCGGTCATGGCGGGCTCGTTTTCATCATGGGATCGCCGTCAGGGCAGGGCGGCCAATTTGCAGGAACGCAAAAAATCCGGAGGGCGCAAAGCCCAGCAGGATCGCGCAAAGGGCAAGCGCCAGCGCGATGCGCTCGCGGTTGCGCGGCGCGGGCGCCTTGAGCGAAAGATCTGCGCTGGCGAAAGCCGGGGCGAGCACGCGGTAGACATAGCCGCCGGCCAGCAGACCGCCCGCCAGCATGACGATGGCCCATGGCCATTGTCCGCTCCTGACCGAGGCCATCAGCAACAGCCATTTCGCCGTAAATCCGCCGCTTGGCGGCAAGCCCATCAGCGAGAGCCCGCCAAGGCCCAGCACGAAAACGCTCATCGGCATCACCTTGCCGAGGCCGCGAAGGCCGGAGATGCGGTCATGCCCGAGCGTTTCGGCGACAAGACCCGCCGCGAGAAACATGGCGGCTTTCGCGAAGGCGTGGGAGAGGGTCTGGAGCACGCCGCCGCTCCAGGCGTCCGCGGTCCAGGGGTGCAGGCCGGCGGCGAGCGGAAACATCAGGAACAGATAGCCGATCTGGGCGACGGTCGAATAGGCGATCAGGAGTTTCAGCCGTTCCTGCCGCAACGCCAGCACGCTGCCGAACAGGATCGCCAGGGAGCCAAGCGTGGCGAGGATCGCGGCCGGCGTCTCGACCGGCAGGGATGGCAGCACATCGAACCAGAGCCGGACGGTGATGAAAAAAGACGCCTTGACCACCAGCGCCGACAATATGGCGCTCGCCGCCGCCGGGGCGTTGGCGTGGGCGGGCGGCAGCCACAGATGAAGCGGGAACAATGCAGTCTTCGCCAGCAGCCCGGTCGTCATCAGGGCGGCCGCGGCCCAAACCGCGGGCGAGGCGCTGATACGCGACGACAACAGACCGATATCGAGCGTGCCGTAAGCTCCATAGAGCAAAGCGGCGCCGAGGAGATAGAGAACGGAGCCGAACAGCGCGAAGACCAGATAGCGCAACGCGGCCAGAAGCGTTTCCGCGCGGCCGTCGAGGCAGACGAGCGGCACGGCGGCGAAGGTCAAAAGCTCCAGGGCGACGTAAAGATTGAACAGGTCCCCGCCGAGGAACACCATGTTCAGCGCCGCCCATAGACCCTGGAGCAAAATCCAGAACGCAAATGGCGCCCGCGCTTCGTTCACGCCCGCAGGCGTTGGGAAATTGGCGCGGGCGAACAGTCCGGCGCAAAGAATCACAAGCGCGGTCGTCAAAAGCATGACGGCGGAGAATCCATCGGCCCGCAAGGCGATTCCGAGCGGCGGCGGCCATCCGCCAAGGAGGTAGACGAGGGGCGCGCCCGAACGCCAGACGCCGAGCGCAATCATCGCCGCCACGCCGAGACCTGCGGGCATCAGGTAAAGGGCTATCCGTTCGGCCGCGCGCCCGCCCAGCACGAAAGACAAAAGGACTCCGGCGACCGGCAGAATGATTGCGAGCGCGAGCAGGAGCCCGCCCATCGTCGCCGTTAGGGCGGTCGTGATCGCTTGCATCAGGCGCCGGACCCGTCGCCGGCGGCTTTGGACGGCGGATCGGCGCGCAAAGTGGAGCGGCCGGTCTCCTCGAAGAGCCGCAGAAGCAAGGCGACGGCGAGCGCCGTGGCCGAGAACGCGACGACGATGCCCGTAATGACCATCGCCTGCGGTACGGGATCCGCGGCGATCCCGGCCGCCGCGCCCCTGCGGGCGAGGACTCCGAACAGAAGGAAAACTCCGCTGCCGAGGAGATTGAAGGCGAGCAGCTTGCGCAACGGCCGCGGATTGGTGACGAGCCCGAAAAGGCCAAGGCCGACGAGAAGGGCTCCGGTGATTCCGGCAAGCGATGCTGTGTTCATGGCTGTGGCGGTTGCTCCGGAGGTCCGGCGACGAGCATCGGGAGGGTCGCCGCGATGGTCAGCGTCATGAACGCCTCGATAAACAGGATCAGAGGCTTGGCCGAACCGGAGGGATAGGCGAGGAACCCGCCGGCGATAACGACCCCGGCAAGACCGATCGCCAGAAATACGGCGGGTCCGGAGACGAGGACGAGGCGCAGCCTGGTCGAGCTGACGGGGGGCGCTTCGGTCAGCCCGGCCATCATCGTGATCATCCACATGGCGGCGAGAATGGCGCCGCCTTGGAAGGCGCCGCCCGGTTCATCCGCGCCAACCCAGAAAATATGAATGCCGACCACGATTCCGAGCGGCGGCAGCACCTGGGCGAGGAAAGCGAGCGCGGCCTCCGGCCGCGCGGGTCGCGGCGCGCCGGGGGAGCCGCCCCAGCACGCGTCAGGCGCGAGCGACCAAACTCCGACCACGGCGAGAACGAGCACGACCTTCTCGAGCATCGTGTCGAACGCCCGGTAGGAAATCAGCACCGCCGTGACTGCGTTGCCAAGGCCTGTCGACGGGAGGTTCCCGACCGCTTGCGGAGCCAATGTCGGCGCCGGGTCAGGCATGAGCAGTACCGTCGCCGCAAGGGCCCCCGCGACCATGGCGCACAGGACGCCCGCCAGAAAGCGCAGCGGCGGGGCGAGCGGTTCGTCCAGAGCCGGCGTCGCCCCCCTCAGCCTTGCGGCGGCGCGGATCAGAAGGACGCCCGTCACGCCGCTGCCGATGGCGGCCTCGGTGAGCGCCACGTCCACTGCGAACAAACGGACCCAGACCAGCGAAAGCAGCAGGCCGTAAGCGACGTAGCCGACCGCGGCGGCGAAGGCCTCGCGCGCCGCGACGGTCCAGGCAGCGAGCGCCAGAACAAGAGCGGCGAGACCGATGTCCAGGGCGTTGACGACGGTCATGTCGACGAGCCCTTGCGCCGGATGGCTCCCGCTATGAGCTGCGCCACAGTCGCGCTGGCCAGCAGGACAAGAAACCAGACCGCGACGAGCTTCAGAACGCCGAGTAGCCCACCCGCGCGCGGCAGCAGGCCGACAACGATCAGACCAAGGCCAAGGTTATCAGCTTTTGTGAGGGCGTGCAGACGGGACAGCGGGTCGGGGAATCGCAGCAATCCCACGGTTCCGGCGAGGAAGAAAAAAAGCCCGGCCAGGATCGCGACAATCGTCAGGAGGTCCAGAGCGGCGCTCATTCGACGCCAGCTTCGTTATTGAGATTTTGTTCCGGCGGGGCGGCGCTGTTTACGAAAGCGACCGAAGCGAACGCCGCGAGGAGGGCAAGACCCAGAGCGACGTCCACAGCCCCGGGCGCGCCAGTCGCCGACGCGACCAGAAGCAGCGCTGCGGTTGCGCCCGTGCCAAGCAATTGGGCCGCCATCATCCGGTCGCAATCGCCCGGCCCGCGCAGGATGCGGACCAGCCCCGTCGCCACTGTCAGAAGGATGAAGCCGGCGGCCGAAAGAAGAAACCCGGTCATGGCCCCGAGCCCTCGATGACCGAAGCCTTGATGAACAGGGATTCCTCCGCGGCGAGATTATCGGCGACCGGCTGATCCGTATCGAGGCAATGAACGATCATTGCTCCGTTCTCGCAGGATCCGGCGGGCAGCGTTCCGGGGAGCAGGCTGGAAAACGCGAAGAACGCGCTTCGTCCGCTGGGCGGCACGCGCAAGGGGCAAATGACGAATCCCGGACGCAGGACCAGGCGAGGAGCGAGCGCCCGCCGCGCGACGTCCGCGCCGGAAATCACCGACTGGCGGAAAAAATGCCAAAGCAGCGCGGCGAGGGCGAGCGGCCGCAGCCGTAAGCCGCTCGCGGGCAGGAGTTGCAAACTGGTCCAGGTCGCGGCTGCGGCGGCGGCGAGGCCAACCGGGAGATCCTTGAGATTGCGGCCAGAGGTCATCAGCCAGAAGCAAAGGAAAACCGCCGCCCGGACCGCAGCGGCGCCTTTGAAGCGGGGCGGGGCCGCATCGCCGGGATGCGTCACAGCACAGGGCCGCGAACGGGTTGCGGCGACGCGGGCGCGCGATCAAGGGTCGATCGGCCTGAGCGCGCGCGGGCGCAATCATGAGGCGGCATGTCCGTTCGGCGGGCCATCGGATCTCAATCAGCTTCGGTCGGATTGGGCGAATCTAGCACGTTCTTCGTGTTCCGCCATAGTTCTCGCCCATCGGCGCCCTAATGAACCTTTCCCGTCCAGCGGGACAGAAGAAGCTGGCCGTCGGGAGAAGCATTTTGGCGATCAGACCCATCATCGGATTTCCTGACCCGCGGCTGCGGACGATTGCGCAAACCGTGACCAGCTTCGACGCGGAGCTTCAGGCGCTGGCCGCTGATCTCATCGACACCATGCGGGCCGCGCCGGGGATCGGGATCACGGCTCCCCATATCGGCGTCGGAAAGCGACTGGTCGCGATCGAACTGCCGGCTTCGAATGTCGTGCGGATCTACGTCAACCCCAGGATCATCTGGGCCTCCGAGGGAACGATCTTGAGCCCGGAGGGCAGCGTTTCAATGCCGGGCGTCTTGGAGGAGATCGAGCGCCCCGCGCGCGTCAAGGTCGCCTATAGCGACCTGAGCGGGGCCGAGCGCATCGAAGAGGCGGAGAGCCTCCTCGCCGTCTGCCATCAGCACGAGATCGACCAGCTCGATGGGATCTTCTGGATCCTGAGGCTTTCGCGGCTGAAGCGGGATCGTCTGATCAGGCGCTACGAGAAACTGCGCCGCGGTAATGGCTGGCCGCCCAAGCCGGCGGCGCGGGGATAGAGTCTACGCTCACCACGTAGCGCAAATTTCTCTAATTGTTTGCCGCAGGAACTGATGCCCGGCATCCTTGTCGAAGCGGGGATGCCAGGCCTGTCCGATCACCACGGGTTCCAATGCGAACGGCAAGTCAAACGCGCGCAGTCGCGCGCCCATTTTCTCAGCGGACCGACGAACATGGTTTGCAACGGGTGCGATCAGGTCGCTTTCTGGAAGCACGGCCAGGGCGGTCTTTGGAAATGGCACGATCAGCACAACATGCCGCTTGAGGCCGAGACTGGCCAGCGCCGGCCGGCCCGCGGCCATGACCGCCGACATCTACGGTCGGCGCGGCGCATCACCTATCATGGCCGGGTTGCGGATATCGAGACAGGCAGCGGCGCGGCCTTCGCCTTGCTCCCGGCCCAGAACGCCACCGGCAACTGGATCAAGGTCGTACAGCGCGTACCCGTGCGCATCCGGCTCGATCCAGCCGAACTGGCACGCAACCCCTTGCGCATCGGTCTCTCCGCCAAGGTGACAGTCGATACCGGCCATTGTGATCCTCAGGCCCGACCTGACGCGCCGCAATCGGAGGACGTCGCCCTCTATGCGGCGGAGCAGCGTGAAGCCGATGCAACCGTGATCCGCGTCATTGCCGCAAACGTTGGCGGGCGGCCATGAATGGGAAACGACCCATTGCGACATTGCGTGGCGGAAATCTTGGGTTGGCCGCCATCGCCATCGGCCTCGCTTCGTTCACGGCCGTAATGGACATCACCATTGCCAATGTGTCGGTGCCGACCATCTCCGGAAATCTTGGCGTCGGCTCCGAGGAAGGCGAATGGGCGATAACATCGTTTGCGATCGCCAACGCCATTTGCATTCCGCTGACGGGTTGGCTGGGGCGACGCTTTGGGCAGGTAAGGCTTTTCATAGGCGCGGTGGCGTCATTCACGCTGGCGTCGTCTGCTTCCGGTCTCCAGACGGCGATCCGGATGATGTCTGGCAGTTTGATCGCCAGCCTCGCGCAGACCTTCTGGAATAATCGCTCGCGCTTCCACAGCACGCATCTGGTCGAAAGACTCAACCCCTACGATGAACGCACGGCTGGCGTCATCGCCCTGCTGCGATCGGCCGATCTCTCGGACGATCAGGCATGGAGCGTGATCGCTCGCGCGCAGGATCTACAGGCGCGTATGCTCGCACTCAACGACTTCTTGTATTTCTCCAGTTTCGCCTTTATCGCCGCGCTCGCGATCCTCTGGTTCGCTCACGCGCCGCATAGGGCCTGAAGGATTAAACCCATGCTCTCGCTTCAAGCTCGCAAGTTCCATGACGCCACCGTCATCGGCGTCGAGGACATCATGCCCCGGATGCGGCGCGTCACCGTCGCCAGGGACTGCCTGTCGACCATCCAGCAATGTGGATGAAGCTGTTCTTCTCGCTTCCGTTCAACGTCAGGTTGCAGGAGTGCGCCTACACCATCCGCGCCCATAACGCCGAACAAGGCTGGATGGCGTTCGACTTCGCGCTACATGGCGACCAGGGGCCAGCTGCAGGGTAGATCGCCCGCGCCCGCAAAGGAGACACGCTTCAACTTGCTGGTCCGAGGTCAGGATACCGGATTGCTTCAGACCACCATGAGCATGTTCTGATTGGCGACGCCACCGCTTTGCCGGCAATTGCCGGGATCGTCGAACGCCTTTCCACCCAGGCGCGAGCGCAGGTCTTTGTCGAGGTCGCCGATCCCGCCGAAGATCCTTTTTTCGATTTCTCTCGGAGACTATATGGAGACAGTGGGTCCCAAATTCATCGCTGTCTCCAGCGAACGTGACGCGCCATTTAAGGTACGTCACTGATTTCCTCGCGGAAATTTGGAGCGGGCGAAGGGATTCGAACCCTCGACCCCAACCTTGGCAAGGTTGTGCTCTACCCCTGAGCTACACCCGCATCCATGCCCTCGGCGTTTAGACCGACAGCGAACGGCTTTATTGCGCAAACGAATCCCGAATGCAACTGTCAGGAAGGCGTAAATCGATTTTGTCCCGACGCTCCAGCCGGAACAGCTCCCGTGAGCGAGCAGGCTGGAGAAAATAGTGAGTGAAGTCAATAACATGAGTGTCCTGGCGACCGGTAATGAAGCGCGCGTTGGCGCTCGCCGGAAGGATAGCCCCCAGCTCTTCAGGGCAGGGACGACGGTTTGAACCGGCTGGCGGCGCCGATCCGGCTTTCTGTTCGCGCTGTTCGGGGAGGCCCATTCGCTGACGCGGCCGCCGCCCAATCTGGGGGGTCCAATGATTTATTGGTCCGGCCGCCGTTGCTATTGTCTCCAACTCGGGTTAGCTGCAGAGGAGAGATTGCTGGCTTCGCGCCAACCTGCTTTGAGTTGATTTCGCATGCGCATCCGATTGGCGGCGATCCTCTTGTCTGCTCTTGCGCTGCATTTCGCAGGACCGGCTTACGCTGACCAGGACCAGGTGCCCAATTTCGACGTCGCGAAATCGTGCCGGGAAGCTCAGGATATTGGCGGCGACGCCGAGAGGCTCGCTTACAAAGGGTGCATGCAGGACGAAAACGAGGCGCGAAAGCAGCTCGTACAGAACTGGTCGCGGTTCAAGACCGCGGACCGCCGCAATTGCGTGGCGCAAGGCGCTTTCCCCATGCCCAGCTACGTCGAAATTCTGACTTGCATCGAGATGTACGACGGCGGAAGCGTGCTCAACAAGGGCCAAGTCGCGCCTCAGCTCCCGCCGCCGCAGCCAACCTTCGGCGGTGCAGGCCCGGCTGCGGTCCAGCCTGTCATCCAGCCTTCGGAGCCGGCGGCGTCTGGAGCCGGCGGCGCGATCCCGAATTAGGCGATGGCGGGCGAACGCGTGTCGACGCCCATGCTCGGGGGCGAACGACCCGGCACGCTGCCGCGCCGCGAATCAAAATCCGAGAATTCGCGCCGAGGCGCTTTTCGAGCCGTTTCATCCCGTCGAAACGCGCGCGACACTCGGCCGCCGGCGCCAATCGTCGGGGAAGGGCCGCATTTAACCCGCCGATCAAGGCCAAACATAATAACGCCGCCAAGGGCGGCTATCGGTCTCGATCATTAAGCCGTGTGGGCTAAATTTTTTTCGAGGGTTTTCCATGAAATCATTGCGCAGGGCGGTGATTGTTGTGTTCGGGTTGGCGATTGCGATCGGAGCGGGACTTCTGATCCTGCCCGTTGCGGCCCTGGTTGATCCCGTGACCCGCAATGCGGGGTTCGCGCTTGCGGAGTTCGTCGTTTTTGCGCTGACTAGCGCCTGGGCGGACGGCTCGCCAGGGGAAGGGGACTGGGTGGTCCATCTGGGATGGGTCGCGATCGTCCTGGTCTGCGTCATGCCCCTCGTCTTCGCGGTCCTTTTGGGTGAGATCGCCCGCGTGCGCTCGTTGTTTTGGTACGCAGGCGCGACCGGACTCATTGCGGCATGCGCGCCGTGGGTCGCGCGGGCGGCGTTTCGTCTCAGCAAGGCGTCGAGCGCCAGCCCGGAGGAATTGCGTTTCGCGATCCTCTTCTTTTTCGTCGGCCTCGTTTCGGGCGGCGTCTATTGGCTTATCGCCGGAGCGGCCAGTCCCGCATTCGGCGCGAGGGCGGCAAACCGAAGCTGATCGCGACGGAACGGGGATCCATCCATCGGAGCGGGTTGCGGCGCGCGAACGCCCGCACTATGGTCCAGCCGCCGTGCGAGATGTCATTCGCATCCCTGCGCATTGGGGCGTAGCCAAGTGGTAAGGCAGCGGATTTTGATTCCGCCACCCGGAGGTTCGAATCCTCCCGCCCCAGCCAACGTCTAACGTATTGATTTAACTAGTTATTTTGTCTTTACGCAAGGGCATTTTTTGTCGTGATTTCACGGTGTTGCCGGCTCGGCTGGAATGCCGAATGCCGACAGAGACGGTTCCTGACGTCTTTATCGCCTGTGTTTGCCTTAGTTTCTCTACTTGGGCATTTCGAGGTTCACTGCTTCCTGGCGTTCGACCAGCCGAAACGGGCGTCAGTGTCTCTGCATCTGATGGTTCGAATCCTGATTGACCAGCCAACGTCTAACATATTGATTTAACTAGTTATTTTGTCTTTACGCAAGGGCATTTTCTGTCGTGATTTCACGGCGTTGCCGGCTCGGCTGGAATGCCGAATGCCGACAGAGACGGTTCCTGACGTCTTTATCGCCTGTGTTTGCCTTAGTTTCTCTACTTGGGCATTTCGAGGTTCACTGCTTCCTGGCGTTCGACCAGCCGAAACGGGCGTCAGTGTCTCTGCATCTGATGGTTCGAATCCTGATTGACCAGCCAGTAGTTAGCTTTTTGATATGCAATTCCGTCATGTTGCTGGCGCACGGGAATTTCTTAACGAATTCCGGGGGTTTGCGGACGGCGCGTTGACGGTCCGATGCGCAGAGACGGCGCTTCGCCTGATCTTTGCCAACGGCGTCCTGGAATTCTCTCCGCGGGCTTTCAGGGGTTCACTCTTTCGCCAGCGAAACGGCGCTCAAAGCAGGCGATGCTCTTGTGATCGTACGAGATGTGATCGTCTGAGGAGTTTCGGCGCCGCCGGGGTTTGGTCAGCGAATGCCGAGGAGGGCTCGCTGCTGCGCCCAGTCAGGCGACAGCCTTGCCGCAAGGCGCTT
>NZ_FOSN01000014.1 GCF_900114285.1 Methylocapsa palsarum
CACGACGCCGTTCGACGTCGGCACGAGGTCGTCCCAGCTCACCTTCGGCGGCGACATCGTCGTCAAGTTCTGAGCGCGCCGGACAGGACCGGGCCATACCGCCCGCAGAACCAAAAGGGGGCGCCGCTTCGCAATCGAAGCGGCGCCTTTTCCATTCGATCCAGCGTCAGCTTCGACACCACCGGCGCGAGAGGGATATCGGCGGCCTCACTAACTCCTCGAACTCCGATCGAAGATCGCGATCCTGATCGCCGTGTCCGCCAAAAAACGTAAATCCTAGAGTTCCGCCAGATCTCCAAGCCAGGCCTTTAATCTCGGCGCGGCGAAATCGAGGAAGGCCCTTGATTTGAGCGGCAGAGGCGAGGGCGCCGCATAGATCAGGCTCACTGGCGCGGGCGCCGGCTCGAAGCCCCGCAAAATCGTCGTCAGTCGCCCGGCCTTGATGGCGGCCGCGACCTGGTACGACAGAACGCGCGTGACGCCCATGGCGGCGATCGCGGCGTCAATGGCGGCCTCAGCCGTGTTGATGGTCAGCCGCGAGCAAACCGGAAACCCGGTGATTGTTTTCCCGGTCTGGAACGGCCAGGCGTCAGACGCGTAAAGGCCTTCGAACGTGATGCATGCGTGCGAGCGAAGATCGCCCGGCGTCTGCGGCGTTCCCTTTTTTGCAAAATAGGCGGGAGCGCCGCAGACGACCCGCCTGATCGCTCCGATACGCTTGGCCGTTACGCTGCTGTCGGGAAGTTCGCCGACGCGGATCGCGAGATCGACATGCTCCTCCAACAGGTTCACGACGCGATCCGCCAACACCAGCCGGACGTTGATGTCCGGATAGGCTTTCAGGAACTCCATCGTCACCGGAAGGACAAGCAACCGTCCCATGACAATTGGAGCGGCGATGGTCAAATCGCCTTTGGGAGTGCTGTATTCGCCTGACGCGGCGCGTTCAGCTTCCCTGATCTCGTCAAGAATTCGTTTGCAAGCGACGACATAGGCGCGGCCGGCCTCGGTCAATTCGAGGCGCCGGCTGGTTCGGGTGACGAGCCGCGCGGAGAGATGCGCCTCAAGGTCGGACACCTTGCGGCTGACGGTCGCCAGTGGAACGCCGAGTTTGCGGGAAGCCGCCGAGAGGCTGCCGGTTTCGACGGCCGTCAAAAGGGTCGCCATGGATTCGAGACGATCCATCATTCCTCTCATATTATGGAAGGATACATTTAAAATATAAAGGATACCACGAATCTGCGGAAGCCTCTATTGATTGGCCATCGGTTGAGCCCAACCGCAACGCGAAAGGAAACCCGCCATGTCACGTCTCCCGACCCCCGCGACGATCGACGCCGCCCCGGCCGCCTCCCGTCCGTTTCTGGAGGCCGTCAAGAAGCAATTCGGCGTCGTGCCCAACCTGTTCCGTCTCGTCTCCAACAGCCCGGCCGCACTGGAAGGCTATCTTGGACTCTCATCCGCGTTGGACAAGGGCGCGTTGCCCGCGCCGACCCGCGAGCGGATCGCGCTGGCCGTCGCCGAGATCAACGGCTGTGACTATTGTCTCTCGGCGCACACGTTTCTTGGCAAGCGCCTGGCGAAACTCGACGACGCCGAGATCGCCGCCAACCGCAGCGGCGCCTCGAACGACCCGAAAGCGGATGCTGCGGTGCGCTTCGCCGCTAAAGTTGCGCGCGAGCGCGGCCATGTCAGCGAAGACGATGTCCGCGCCGTCAAGCTTGCCGGGTATGACGACGCCGAAGTGATCGAAATCGTGCAGCACGTCGCGCTGAACACCTGGACGAACTACATCAACGAAGTGGCCAAGACCGACATTGATTTTCCGGTCGTCAGCGTCCGCAGCGCAGCCTGAATCGACCTGCCGACTCCGCCGGGCGGGCGAGTTTCCGCTCCGCCCGGCCGGGAAAACCGCTAAAGAGACGCGACGAATCCGCCGTCGACAAATCGCCGAAATCTGAACGGAGTCAAAAATGTCTCGTCCGCCGATTCCTCCCTTCACCGCCGAGACCGCAGCGCAAAAGGCCCGCCTGGCGGAGGATGCGTGGAACAGCCGCGATCCGGCGCGGGTCGCTCTCGCTTATACGGAAGACAGCCGCTGGCGCAACCGCGCCCAGTTTCTGCAGGGCCGTGCTGAAATCGAGGCGTTCCTGACCGCCAAATGGGAGCGGGAGCTGGACTACCGCCTGATCAAGGAGGTGTGGGCGTTCCGCGAGGCTCGCATCGCCGTGCGCTTTGCGTATGAATGGCGCGACGAGTCCGGCAACTGGTTCCGCGCCTACGGCAACGAGAACTGGGAATTTGACGAGCATGGCCTCATGCGCGTGCGGATCGCCAGCATCAACGATCTGCCGATCAGGGAGGGCGAGCGCAAATACCACTGGCCGCAGGGGCGTCGTCCCGACGATCACCCAGGTCTTAGCGAATTGGGGCTTTAGGCGCGATTGCGCATGGCGCTTGATCACGGACGTGACGATTCGTCCGAACAGGGGCTCGTAACGGCTTCGCCCGCGGCGGCGAATGAGGGATCGCAGGCGAGGCAGACAATATGGGGCGCCGCGCAAAAAAGTTTTTCTACGGAGGTAACGAAAGCGACGTCGGCACCGTATAAGCAATCAGATAGGATCGCGCTTCCGCAGTGCGATGCGAAAATTTGTTGCGACGCAGGTCCAGTCTTGACCGTTGGCATTGCTTCGCGAGCGCTGTCAGTCGCCGAGTGACTGGATGTAGCATTCGCTCAAACCTTAAGGAACCGAGCCTTAGATCTTCGGCCTTTGTTGAAGCTTTGGAAACCTGGCCCGGCGGTGAGAGCTGGATGTCAGGAGCCAAGACGGCGCCCGAGCAGTCTGGCGGGCGGCGAAACCAGGTGCGCCTCCGGCGTCCATCATCAGGAGTAAATGCCATGTTTTCCAAATGCGCCAAGACCTCTGCGGCGGCTCTTGCGGCTTTGATCGCCGCCTCGACGCTCGTTTTGCCTGCGTCGGCGCAGGACAAGATGACGCCCGACGCCATGAAGGGCGATGCGATGAAGGGCGATCATATGAAAGGCGACGCCATGAAAGGCGATGCCATGAAAGGCGATCATATGAAAGGCGACGCCATGAAGGGGGACGCCATGAAAGGCGATCATATGAAGGGCGACGCCATGAAGGGCGACAAATAGATCTGATTACAGCCCGCTCTGATAGAAGAGGAGCGGGCTCCCCCATAAGGGCCGGGATACGATGGAAACACGCGCTGAAGCCCATGGATCAGTTGGAATCCCGGTAGCGGTCTCCATTTACAGGCACGCCCTTGTGACCCGGCTGACGCATTGGATCAACGTGCTTTGCGTCACCGTTCTGCTGTTCAGCGGCCTTCAGATCTTCAACGCGCATCCGGCGCTTTACTGGGGCCATTTTGGCGCCGACGCCGATCATCCCGTCTTTGAGATCGGCGCCGACGAGCCGGAGAATGGGCCGCCCGTCGGCTTCGCCAGAATAGGCTCCACAACGTTTGCGACCACAGGGGTTCTGGGCGTTTCGAACAACGCCGCCGGAGAAGCCGTTGAACGCGGCTTTCCAAGGTGGTTGACCCTTCCCGGCTGGCGCGAGTTGTCGTTGGGGCGCAGATGGCATTTCTTCTTCGCCTGGCTGTTCGTCGCCAATCTTCTCGTCTACTTCGCGGCCGGCCTCGGCAATGGGCATTTGCGGCGCGATCTCCTGCCCAGTGGTCAAGAGCTGCGGCCTCGTTCGCTTCTGCGCGACATCGCCGGCCACATCAAGCTGAAGTTTCCGCGCGGCGAAGAGGCGCGCCGCTACAATCCGCTGCAAAAACTCGCCTATCTCGCCGTCATCGGCGTGTTGTTGCCGGTCATGGTGTTGACCGGGCTTACAATGTCGCCCGGAATGGATGCGATCCTGCCCTGGCTGGTCGATCTCTTTGGCGGGCGGCAATCGGCGCGAACGATCCATTTCATCGCGGCTTTCCTTATCGTTCTGTTTGTTGTCGTTCACGTCGCGATGGTTTTCCTGGCGGGGCCGATCAATGAACTGCGCTCCATGATAACGGGACGATTTCGTATATCTGTCGAGGATCAACATGAGTAGCATCCAGATTCCGCGGCGCCGGTTTCTGGCCCTCGGAGCGGCGGGCTTCGGCGCAAGTCTTCTTGCGGGTTGCGACCGGCTTTCCGAATCGCCCGAGGTCGGCGAGTTCTTGTCCTCGGCGGAGGGGCTGACCTACCGCGCCCAGCGCCTGCTCGGCGGCAGCCATTCGCTGGCGCGCGAGTATGCCGAGGCGGATCTGTCTCCGGTGTTCAAGGTGAACGGCACCCATATGCCCGAAGGCGACGACTATGCCGAATTGGTCGAGAGCAATTTCGCCAGGTGGCGGCTCCGAATCGATGGGCTGGTCGCCAATCCGCTGGACCTGTCGCTGCAGGACCTGCGGAACCTGCCGCAACGAACCCAGATCACGCGGCATGATTGCGTCGAAGGATGGAGCGCCATCGGCAAATGGCAGGGCGTTCCGTTGTCCATCGTGCTGAAGCGCGCCTCGCCGCTTCCGGAAGCCCGCTTCGCGGTCTTTCACTGCGCCGACATGTACGAACACGCCCTCGATGGGACCGGGCAATATTACGAGAGCATCGACCTTATCGACGCCTTTCATCCGCAGACCATTCTGGCGCATCGGCTCAACGACGGGCCGCTGTCGGTTGGCCATGGCGCGCCGCTGCGGCTGCGAGTGGAGCGGCAGCTTGGCTATAAGCAGGCAAAATATGTCATGCGCGTCGAACTTGCCGCCAGCCTCGAGGGCTTCGGCCGCGGCAAGGGCGGGTTTTGGCCGGATCGCGGTTACGAGTGGTACGCGGGAATATAGCTCGTCCGAAGCGGCTGATCGGGATCAACCAGCGTAAGCGTCGCCTTGACAGGCCGGACGGCTTTCGATCAGACTCCTTTCACATCGACTGCTTGCAATAAGGAGGCGGCGGCTGTCGCGAAGGCCTCTCCGCGTGGCGAAGTCTCAATGCTCGGCGACCGGCCCTTTTACGGACTTTCTCATGACGACGATCGCGACTCCCGGCTTCCTGACTTTCACCATTTCGATCATGGTCTATTTTGGCGGGGCGGGCCTCAATTATCTGATCGCTCCGCTGCGCCGCTGGAATATCCCCGAGGCCGTCACAGGCGGCTTGATCGCCGCGCTCGCGACGCTCGCCATACACGAGAAGCTTGGGCTCGAGATTGTTTTCGACCTGAACGCCCGGGACATGCTGCTGCTCTATTTTTTCACCGGGATCGGACTCAACGCCAAACTCGCCGATCTGATCGCGGGGGGCCGTCCGTTGCTCGTCCTTTTGGGGATCACCCTCATTTATCTCGTGCTCCAGAATCTGATCGCGGCGACGAGCGCCGCGGCGTTGCATTTGCCAAAGGGAATCACTGCACTGATTGGATCGGCGTCCCTGATCGGCGGGCACGGGACCGCCATCGCCTGGGCGCCTGCAATCACGGCGCGCTTCGGTCTGCCGAACGCCATGGAGATCGGAGTGGCTGCCGCGACGCTCGGACTCGTGATCGCCAGCCTCGTCGGGGGCCCGGTCGCCCGGTTTCTGATCTCGCGCAATAAATTGTCCGGCCCGCTCGATTCGCCGCCGATGATCGGCCTCGCGGACGAGGGGCGCAAGGACGACATCAATCACGTCGGCCTGCTGCAGACGATCCTGGTGCTCAATGTCGCGATCCTGATCGGCGCCGGACTCCATGAAGCGCTGGTCGAGGCCGGACTTAAACTGCCGCTGTTCGTCGCGTGTCTTCTGTCGGCCATTGCGCTCACCAACACGCTTCCGCGTTTTTTTCCGAAATTGCCATGGCCGTCGCGCACGCGCTCGCTCGCGCTAATCTCCGATCTGTCGCTGAATGTTTTTCTCTCGATGTCGCTGATGAGCATGCAGCTCTGGACGCTGGGAGGGCTCGGGCCCGCGCTCGTCGCGGTGTTGGCGATCCAGACCATCGCCGCCGTTCTCTACATGTTGCTGGTCGTATTTCCGGCGATGGGCCGAACCTATGAAGCAGCGGTCATAGCGGCGGGATTTGGCGGCATCAGTCTTGGCGCGACGCCGACCGCCATCGCAAATATGACGGCGATTGCGAAGGCTCATGGCGCGGCGCCCATGGCTTTCATCATTCTACCTTTGGTCTCCGCCTTTTTCATCGACATCGCGAACGCCGCCGCGATAGCTTTTCTCGTCAGATGAGATCTGGCGTCGCTGTTATTCAGCGGCGGCTGAAGCGTCTTGCGTGATCGGCACGGCGCTGACCGCGACGCAAACGTCGAGCCCGAGCGGATCGTCAGACCCGCCGATAAACCCGCCAGAAATCGGGACCGCCTGTTCGGCCGTGCGGGTCATGCCGACGCGCACCAGGTTCGCGCCCGCGACCAGCCCGTTCGTCGGATCATATTCCACCCAGCCCGCGCCCGGCAAATACACGCCGCACCAGGCGTGCGTGCTGCCGCCCCCGCGCGTCGTTCCAGAGGTGTCGTCGTAGAGGTACCCCGTCACGAACCGCGCGGCGAGGCCGAGGCTGCGCAGCGCCTCCATCATCAGAACCGCGAAATCCCGGCACGTGCCTGATCCGAGCGCCAGCGTCTGCGCCGGGGTCTGGGTGCCTTGCTCATGGCGCGCGCCGTAGCGGAACTCGGCCTTGATCGCATGGGTCATCGTCTCGAGCATGTCCATCGTGCGGGTGTCGCCCCGGCCCGAGACGAAACGGCGCGCGAAGACGTCAACCGCGCCGTCAGGATCAGGCAGTTGACGTTCGGCGAGGCGGGCGACGTCGGGCATTTCCTGACTCGCGTAGGAAAATGGAAGCACCTCGGCCGCCGGGTCAAGGCTGCAGGCTGGCAGGGTCGGGCCCGCGGGATGGTGCGTCAGATCAAGCGTTGAGACGATCCGCAGACGATCCGTCCGTAACGACTGAGGCCATTCGACGAAACAAATGGAATTGTCGAAGACGTCATGCGCCCAGCGAATCTTCGCCGCCGGAGGATCAATTGAGAGATCGGCGCCGTGCAAACGCAGATCGTGGCTGTCGTCCGGCCTGATCATCATGCGGTGACGGGTCAACCCGACGGGGTTGCGGTAGGTATATTCGGTCGAATGCGTGATCGTGATGCGGGCCATTTATCCTCCTTCAAGCGCTTCTTGCGTCGCAGCAGGGTCAAATTGCTTCCGGCCAGAGGCCTTTTTATCATAATTGAATGACCGGAGCGCGTTGTATCGTCAGCGAAAAATGCGCCTCTTGAATTGCGCTTGCTTGACGAAAGCCGGAGCAGATCCGCTCTCGCGGCGGCTGCGGTCATCGCAGGCTCATGCGCGCCCAGCGTCGTCGCCGCGCAAGATGCGGAAAGCGATGTTGAGGACGCCCGCCTTGACGCCGTCGTTGCGACGCCAGGCGCATCGTCGCCGCAGGCGAACAGCGACAACATAGGCGGATCTCTCCGGTTGCAATATGTCGACCTCAACAACGATCAAAGCTTCCGCCGCAACATGGAAACGATCGGCCGATGAAGAGACCAGCGGCTGGCCGATCACGGCACAAGCACGGCAGCTCCCTCGAAGGCTCCGGCGCGAAGGTCGGCGAGCGCCTTGTTGGCCTGATCGAGAGGGTAAGCCGTGGTTTGGGTGACGATGCCGATTTGAGGCGCAAGCCCGAGAAAATCAATTCCGTCCTGCCGTGTGAGATTGGCGACGGACGCGAGTTCGCGCTCTTCCCAGAGGATGCTGTAGGGGAAACTTGGGATGTCGCTCATGTGGATTCCCGCGCAGACGACACGCCCGCCTTTGCGGACCGCCTTAAGGGCGAGCGGGACGAGATCGCCGGGGGTTGCGTAGATGATCGCCGCGTCCAGACGATCGGGAGGCGTTTCGTCGGATCGGCCGGCCCACACCGCGCCGAGGCTTCTGGCGAACGCCTGTGTGGCGAGATCTCCCGGCCGGGTAAAAGCAAAAACATCTCTGCCTTGCCATTTGGCGACCTGGGCCACGATATGACCGGCGGCGCCGAAGCCGTAAAGGCCCAGCTTCTTGCCGGCGCCGGCGATCTTCAGTGAGCGCCAGCCAATCAGGCCCGCGCAAAGGAGCGGCGCGAGCGAAACGTCGCTTCCCTCCTCTCCGAGGGGGAAAGCAAAGCGCGCATCCGCGATCGTCGCGCTGGCGAAACCTCCGTCTCGGGTGTAGCCGGTGAACAAAGGCGAGTCGCACAGGTTTTCGCGGTTTTCCTCGCAATAGGGGCAGGTTCCGCAGGTATGCCCGAGCCAGGGGACGCCGACCCGCTGATCGATGCTGAGGCCGGTGACGCCCGGCCCGATGGCGTCGATTCGTCCGACGATCTCGTGGCCGGGGATGATCGGCGATTTCGGATCGGGCAGTTCGCCGTCGAGCACGTGCAGGTCGGTGCGGCAGACGCCGCAGGCGAGAACTTTGACCCGGATCTCCCCCGTTCCGGGCTGCCGGTCGGGCAGTTCCGTCCAGGTCAGGGGGGTATGCGGCCTCTCGAGCACCATCGCCTGCATTGCTTGTCCCTCGCCAGCGCGAAAGCCCGCCGCCAGAGCATATTCCGATTGGATTGAATCAATCCAATCGACAAGAATATGCTCAAGCTTTTGACTCTGGAGCGATTTCTGATCGATCGCATGATTTCATGCGATCGGAAAGCGCTCGAGCATATTCCGATTGGATTGAATCCATCCAATCGAGAAGACTATGCTCAAGCCTTTGACTCTGGAGCGATTAGCGGACCGACACTCTGGGATAGCATAACTCAAAGGCCGAAGGTGACGCCGCCGGACGCCGCCGATGGCGAAGCAAACACGGCCGCGGCGCGGATTTGACGCAGGTCGGTCGGACTCATCGGCGCGACGCCTTTCGCGTGTCGTCAGTTCAGCCAAAGATGCGACGGCGTCCAGAGTCCAATGCGTGGCTTTGGCCGACGCCGGCCGTTCATCGCGATGAGGGCGGCCGCTTCGGCGCTGGCGATGGCGAGAGCGGCGAGATGGCTGGCTCGCGAGGCGCTGGCCCGGCAATCCCAGGCGGCTTCGCCTCGTTCGCGGATAATTGAGCCGATGCCCCAATAGACGCGCCGCGCCGCCGCGACCGCCCAAGCGGCGCGGTAGGGCAGGCGGCCGACGCCGCCCGCCGCAGACACATAATATTCGTCCGCCACCGCGAGAAGACGCTCGGTTGTCTTGAAGACGGCCGGACGATGGCGCGCCAGGGCCGTTTCCGAAACAGGCACGCGTTCGTTCGCGAGCCAATCGGCCGGCAGATAGACGCGGCCCCGGACCGCGTCAGGCACCACATCGCGGGCGATATTCGTCAATTGAAACGCGATCCCCAGATCGCAGGCCCGCTCCAGCGTAGCGCGATCGCGCACGCCCATGATTCCGGCCATCATCAATCCGACGACGCCGGCGACATGGTAGGCGTAGTTCAACGTATCGTCGAGGCACGCGTAGGTTCGGCCGCGCACGTCCATCGCCATTCCTTCGATGAGGTCGAGCGGATAGCGTTCGCAGATCCCATGCGCCTTCACGACGCGCTGAAGTCCAATGAAGACCGGATCTCGCGCCTCTCCGGCGAGCGCCGCCATTGTTTTTTCGCGCAAGACCGCGAGCCGTTCTTCTTGAGGCGCCGGTCCCTCCTCTCGTGGATTGCGCGCGCCGGCGCCATCCGGAAGCGGACTTGCGTGACCCAGAATCTGCCCATCGATTTCGTCGTCGCAATGACGGCACCAGGCATAGAGAAGATAGGCGCTTTCGCGGAGGTCGGTCGGGAAGAGGCGCGCCGCCCGGAAGAAACTCATCGAGCCATTCTCGATGCGTTCGCGCGACAGGGCGACGATGGCGTCCATCACTGTCCTACTTTCGCCAGCTGGCGCGAACGCCTCTTGAGAGAGGCGACTCTAGTGTACATTTTATCAGACGGTCAATAGTGTACTATTAATTTGACGAGCGCGTATCAAATCGCCAAGATGATGTTCTTGGCGGTCGGCCGGAGCTGGAACTGGCTGTATCTCGACGAGGCGGTCGGCTCATGTCGGTTTCCTTCCCATTCTCGGCGATTGCAGGTCAGGGCGAGATGAAACTCGCGATCTTGATCTCCGCCGTCGATCCGGCCCTTGGCGGCGTGCTTGTCTTTGGCGACAGAGGCACGGGAAAATCCACCGCCGTACGGGCTCTCGCGGCGCTCCTGCCTGCGATGCGGGCAGTGGAAGGCTGCCGATTTGGCTGCGATCCCGCCGCGATCGCCGCCGCTTGCGAGGACTGCCGGAAGCGCCGTGGTCAGGGACCGTTGAAGTGGCGTCGCATTCCGGTTCCGGTTGTCGATCTGCCGCTGGGGGCGACCGAGGATCGTGTTGTTGGAGCTCTCGATCTCGAACGGGCGCTGACGAACGGGGTAAAGGCGTTCGAACCGGGCCTACTCGCACGGGCAAATCGCGGATTCCTCTATATCGATGAGGTCAATCTGCTGGAGGACCATCTCGTCGATCTCCTGATCGATGTGGCCGCGTCCGGGGAAAACGTGGTCGAGCGGGAGGGCCTCAGCGTGCGCCATCCCGCGCGGTTCGTTCTGATCGGGAGCGGCAATCCGGAGGAGGGCGAACTGCGGCCGCAGCTCCTCGACCGGTTTGGGCTTTCGGTCGAGGTCAAGACCCCGCAAGACATCAAGACCCGGATCGAGGTGGTGCGGCGGCGCGACCATTTCGATCGTGACCCTGCCGGCTTCGCGGCCAAATGGCGCGGCGAGGACCGGAAGATTTCGAAGCAGGTGGCGTTGGGACAAAAGCGCCTGGCGTCGATCGAGATCCCCGACGGCGTCCTTGAAACTGCGGCGCGGCTTTGCACAATTCTTGGCGTCGACGGGTTGCGCGGAGAACTGACGATGATGCGCGCGGCGCGGGCGCTTGCGAGCCTTGAAGGCGATGAGGTCGTGACCGGCCAGCATCTGCGTAAAATCGCCGCTCCCGCCTTGCGGCATCGATTGCGACGCAATCCTTTGGACGAGTCCGGCTCAACCGTGCGAATCGAGCGCGCTGTCGCGGAAGTTTTCGGCGAATGAACGAGCCGCAGGACGGCATTGCGTGCTCTGCCTGCTGGGACGACGCGCTTCTTGCCGCCGCGCTCTTCGCTGTCGATCCGGCCGGCGCAGCAGGAATCGTCCTGCGCTGCCGCGCCGGTCCCGCGCGGGATCTTTGGCTGCAAGCGTTACGCGGACTTCTTCCCGACCCCACGCCTTTGCGCCGCATCCCGATCAACATCGCCGACAGCCGGCTGCTGGGCGGGCTCGATCTCACCGCCTCGCTGCGGGCCGGAAAACCGGTGGCGGACCGCGGCGTTCTCGTGGAGTCGAATGGCGGCGTCGTTTATCTCTCAATGACGGAACGCATGAGCGCCGCCGTCGCCGGGCGGATCGCCAATGTTCTCGATACCGGAATCGTGGCGATGGAGCGCGACGGCCTGACGCTCCGCAGCGATGTCAGGCTAGGAATCGTCGCGCTCGACGAGGGGATCGAGGAAAACGAACGATGTCCGGACGCTCTTTCGGATCGTCTGGCGTTTCTCGTCGATCTGTCGGGAGATTTGACCGTTGCGTCCGGCCCTCCGGCCTATGACGCGTGCGCAGTGGCGGCGGCGCGGCGTCTTTTGCCAAAGGTCGCATTAGGCGACGAGGCGCTCCACGCGCTTTGCGTCGGCGCATCGGCGCTCGGCGTCGCTTCGCTCCGGGCTCCGCTCCTGGCCGTCCGTGCGGCGCGCGCCTCGGCGGCGCTCAGGGGACGAAACGAGGTTGTGGAAGAAGACGTCGTCGTTGCGGCTCGGCTCGTTCTGGCCCCGAGGGCCATGGCGCTTCCTTCTTCTGAACGGGAGGCGCCGGACGCTTCCCCGCCTGAAGCGCCGCAGGCAGAGGAATCAGAGGGCGCCAAACAGGAAAGCTTCCAGGACGACGACCGCGAAATTCATGCAGACGCCTCGCTCGACGAAATTGTTCTCGAGGCGGCCGCCGCCGCGATCCCCGCTGGCCTGCTGACGCAACTGCAGCTTGCCGGGGAAGCCGCGATCCGGACCAAGGCGACCGGCAAATCGGGCGCTCTCAAAGGCTCCGGTCTGCGCGGACGGCCGGCGGGAGCGCGTTGTGGAAAGCCTGGAGGCGCCGTGCGGCTCAATCTCGTCGAAACATTGCGGGCCGCGGCGCCGTGGCAGAAGATGCGGCGGATGGATGGCGGCCGGGAGATTGAGACGACGACGGCCCGACGCATCATAATCCGCCCCGAGGATTTCCGCGTCACCCGTTACAAGCAGCGGACGGAGACGTTGACGATCTTTGCGGTCGACGCGTCCGGTTCGTCGGCGCTCAACCGGCTCGCGGAGGCCAAAGGCGCTGTGGAGCTGTTGTTGGCGGATTGTTATGTGCGTCGCGATCAAGTTGCTGTTCTGGCGTTTCGCGGCGCCGGTCCGACCTTGCTACTCGCGCCCACGCGTTCCCTCGCGCGTGCGAAGCGAAGCCTTGCCGGCCTTCCGGGTGGAGGCGGCACGCCGCTCGCCGGCGGAATCGACGCGGCGCTGAAGTTGGCCGAAGACGCGCGACGGAAGGGTCAAACTCCGATTATCGTGCTGTTGACGGATGGCGCCGCGAATATCGCCCGGGATGGCAGGCCGGGGCGCGCCAAAGCGCAGGACGACGCGCTGGGCTCTGCTCGGTTTGCTCGATCGCGGGGATTTACGATGCTGCTCGTCGACACCGCGCCGCGCCCGCAGCCATTCGCGCAGCGGCTCGCGGCGGACATGAAAGCGCGCTACCTGGCGCTTCCCTCTGCGGATCCGGTCGTGCTTTCAGGCGCGGTGCGGTCTGCGGCGGCGAGATGATAGGCCGTCACGGCGAAACCGTTGGAAACGTCACCGCGATCGACCACGCCATCGCGATCGCGATCCCCAGCGCAGCAACGAGCGGGTGATTGGTGCGGCGGTAAACCCAGCCGCTGAACAATCCATAGACAGTGAAGAAAATCAAAATCACGGGCACGATAATGATCAGGAAGAAAAGCCTGTGCAGGTTTAGCGCGATCGCGATCGCGAGCGAGGCCAGAAAGCAGATTTTGGTGAAGGCGTAGTTTCCTCGCGGCGCGGCTTCGCCCCGTGTCAGCCATTCGTCGGCCATGAAGTAAGGCGCGGTGCCGCAAAGGACGATGAGGATCAGTGGAAGCCGTTCGGCAATGGGCATGAAGGACGTCACGAAACGGTCGATCGGCAACCCGATCACGAAAATCGCGTAGCTCGCCACGGCGGCCACGCCAATTCCAAACGCCCGGCGCGAAATGCTGAACGACGCCGCGCGTTTAGAACCGTCCTCGAAATAATAAAGCCCCGCCGCGCTCAAAAATCCATAAACGCCAAAGTGGAGAGTCAAATAATCTCCAAGCAGAATCGGCATGAAGTCCGTCGGCAATTTCCACAGGACCAAAGGCGTGATGACGGCGGGCGCGAGCGCGACAGGAATGAGGCGCGGCCAAGGCAATGCTTGCCCGAGCGGAACGCTTGACGCTTGTGGGAGAAGCCCGCTCAGCGGCCGGGCGAGGGCGACCAGACCAGCGAAAAGCAGCCCGAGCCAGGGCCCCCGCGCGTCGATGAATCCGGATCGGTTGCGTCCAAAGGCTTCGTTAAGCCACGCCAAGGCCTCAGACAGGCTCTCCCGCGCGTAAAGCACCCCGATATGTTCGACGCCGGCTGACAGCGAGACGCGGCGCGCAGTTCCAAGTTTGAAATCGCCATAGGTGACGCGTTCCCGCGCCGTCCCGTTGTTGGCCATGGCGGCGATCTTGAACGCTTCGTCCGTCAGCATCGAGGGTTCGAGCGCGCCGTCGATCACGAGGAGGTTACGCGGCGCGTCCGCCGTGATCCCCCGCGAAAACAGGGACACGGCGATCGTGGTCTCGATATCTGGATGGTCCTCGGCGTAGCGAACCACGATGTCGGACGCCATCGAATGGCCGATCAGCGCGATCTTTCCGTCGCCGAATTGTAGATGTCGCGCATAGGCGACAACGTCGCCAAGTTCGCCGATCAAGGCTTTGCCGCTCGCCTCGGGGTCCGCGATGCCGCCGGGGAGCGGCGCGGGATTTTGACCGTGGCCGAGAAAATCGAATGTCGCCACGATATAGCCGTTTCTTGCAAGCGTCAGCGCAAACGGCTGCATCAATTGTTGCGACCCCGCGAAGCCATGGGCGATGACGACGACGGGCGCAGCCTTGTCCGAAGGCTCCCTGTAGATCGTGATCGGGGTCGCGCCGACAGAGGCGGACGTGATCGAAAGTTCGCTTCTGGCGGCGAACAGATGCCAAAATCCCGCAACAACGCAACACACTGCGATTATCGCGACCAGCGGCGAAACAAACGGCCTGAGACGATCGGCGAGCGCCAAGGGAACTCCAGTTGTAAGGTGTTGCGCGGGCGGATAGGACAATATTGCGGCGAGCTTGGAAAGCCATTTGCGAGATGACCAAACGGCTCTTATGGAACGAGGACGGAGGCGACTGGCCAAACAGGGACCATAGCCGTTTTGTCAGCGCCGCGGGTTTTCAATGGCATGTGCAGCTCATGGGCGCTGGTCCCGTCGTCCTGCTGGCTCACGGGCTCGGCGCTTCGACGCATTCCTGGCGGCGACTCGCCCCGATGCTCGCCCGCAGATTTACTGTCATTGGCATGGACTTGCCTGGACATGGATTTACCGACTTGCCCGCCGCAAGGCGCATGTCGATGTCCGGCATGGCCGAGGCGCTTGGCGATCTGCTTCGCGAACTTGACGCTGATCCCGCCCATGCGGTCGGGCACTCAGCCGGGGCGTCTCTTCTTGTCCGCATGTGTCTTGATGAACGGATCGCGCCGAAAACCCTGGTGAGCCTCAACGGGGCGCTGCTTCCGTTCGGAGGCGTCGGACAGATGTTCTCGCCGTTGGCCAAACTGCTGTTCGGCGCGCCGTTCATCCCGAAATTGTTCGCCCGAATGGGCGAGGATCGAAGGGCGATCGTGAATATGCTGCGCTCCACCGGATCGGCGGCGGACGACGAGGGCGTCGAACTCTATGCGCGGTTGTTCGGAAACGCTGGCCATGTCGAAGGAGTCCTCGCGATGATGGCGAACTGGGATCTTCGCGCGCTCCAGCGCGATCTCCCGCAGCTGAAAACGCCGCTTGTCATGGTGACGGGCGGAAAGGATCATACGGTTCCGGCCGAGGAAGCTTTTCGCATCCGCGAACTGGCGCGCGGGTCGAGGGTCGTTTGTCTTCGCCATCTTGGTCATCTTGCTCATGAAGAGGCGCCCCGCGACGTAGCAGATCTCATCATCAAACTGTTGGACGATCCCAGCGCATTGTGAGATCAAACGCGTGAGCGAGACCCGCTATGGCGAGGCTGGCGCCGATCCAGGCCCACCCCGCGCCGGCAAGGGCGCCGCGCAGGGCAAGGACCAGGCAGAAGCCGGATAATAGGTTCAGCAAGAAACCAGAGGCGGGGATGCCCCTCTTCGTTAATCTCCGGTAAGCGATCAGGACGACGCATTCCAGCGCCATGATCACAAGAATGAGATCGGCGATATGGCCGGTCGCGAAGAAATTCGTCATCGCGAATCCTTTCCCAATTGAATCGAACGACGCCATTTATCGACGCCGTAAAGGACGCCGAGATAAGGCGACAAAAGTCGCCATCAATGGCGCCCTCACAGCGCAGAGCCTGCGGGGTTGTTTCATTCCGTCAGGCGCGTACGAAGCCGAACAGATGCCCGAGATCCTTGAAGAAGATGCGCACATGAGCCATCGGCCTGGCGCGGACGAGCTCCTTGTTCATGTAGGCGTCGAACGTCAACCGCTGGACATCCCGATCGGCGCAGATCTTGACGAAGCTCTCGCGTCTCTTGTCGTTCCGGTACCAGAAATGCTGCAGAATTCCGAGAATCCAGAACACGCGGCCGTGCGCCTTCATGAATCTCTTGCGCGCGCTCGCCAGCGCGCGCGCGTCGCCGGTTTGAAGCAGCATCTCGACGGCGTCGGCGGCGAACCGCCCGCCGATCATGGCGTAATAGATTCCCTCGCCCGAGGCGGGAGCGACAACTCCGGCGGCGTCTCCCGCCAGCACGACATCGCGGCCGTTGTCCCATTTCCGCAAGGGCCGCAGGGGAATTGGGGCGCCTTCTCGCCGGATCGTCTCGGCGCCGGCGAGGCCGCTCTCTTCCCGGAGACGGCTGACAGCGCCCTTGAGCGAAAACCCTTTATGCGCGCTCCCCGCGCCGACGCTGGCCGTCTCGCCGTGAGGAAATACCCACGAATAAAAATCGGGTGAGATCGCGCCTCGATAGATGACGTCGCAACGCTTAGGATCGAAGTCCGCCTGCGCGTCGTTCGGGGAGCGGATAATTTCGTGGTAGGCGAAGACGAACTTCGCGCCGCGGACGTTGGGGAGGGCCTGACGCGCGACGGCGGAATTCGCGCCGTCGGCGCCGATCACGACCTTCGCGCGCACGCGGTTGGTCGGCTTTGACCCGTCAGGACCGCAAGATGCGTATTCGACAATGGCGGCGCCGTCGCCGCTGCGCGAAATGCGCTCGAATGTCCCCGTGCGCCGCTCCGCGCCTTCACGCGCCGCGCGTTGCCGGAGCCATTCGTCGAACGCCTCGCGATCGACCATTCCGACGAAGCCGCCCTCAATCGGAATATCGACGCGCTTGTCGCTCGGCGACACCATGCGGGCCGACGTCACGCGGGCGACAAGCAACTCGTCCGGAATCGCAAAATCGCGGATGAGCCGTGGCGGAATTGCGCCGCCGCAGGGCTTGATCCGGCCGGCCCGGTCGAGCAGCAGAACCTTGCGTCCTCGCCTGGCGAGGTCGCAGGCGGCGGTCGCCCCGGCCGGGCCTCCGCCGACGATCACGGCGTCATAGATTGCAGGTTCAGTCATCGCATCACCCCGTCAGCGGCTGAGAGCGCGCCTTTCGCAGGCGCCGGAACATTTGACCGGGAGCGCCTGCATCGAGCCTTTTCATCAGGCGCTCCGATTCGGTCAGCCGCAGAGCGGCGAACGCCGCCGCGATAAAGAGCAACGCCTCGCCGGAGAACACCGCCGCATAGGCCTCGCCCTGCGACGCCAGGAGACGGCGGGCGAGGTCGCTGGCCAGCGCGCCCAAGAGGCCCGCCGGCGCCAAAGGCGATCCCCTGCGCAGCCCCCCAAAGTCCCATGCGCACGCCTTCGCGCGGTTTGGCCTCCGCTCCGGCGAAACTCATCATCAGGCTGATCGCGGCAATGGAGAATGCGCCGTTGGCGAGGCCAAGCGCGAACACGGTGGGGCGCAACGGCCAGCCCGGCCCCGTGAAACCGGCAAGCGTCAGGCTGCCCAGCATCAACGCTGACGCGAGACAGCCTCCAGCGGCCCATCCGCGCAAAGACCCGATGCTCCGGCCGCCAAAGCCGCTCGCCGCGATCGCGACAAGGATCATCCCGGCGAGAACGCCGCCGTGCAATACGCCCGAGAGCCTCGTCGATTCCCCCGGCGTATACCCGAAAACGGCGCCTGAAAATGGATCGAGGATCAGCTCTTCCGCGCTGTAGGCGAGCATTGAGAGAAAAACGAATACGGTGAAAAGCCGGGCCTGCGGCTCCGCACAAACCTCACCAAGCGCGGTCCAAAACGAAGGCCGCGAGGGGCCTATAGCGGGAATAATCTCTACATCGGGGTCTTCGATCTTCCACATTGCGACTATCGTGATGGCCGCTGAGATCAGCGCGACCGACGACGTGACAGCCACGAGCCGTGCGGGAGAAAACGGGTCGAGCAGATGGCCGGCGAGCATTGTCGTCGCGACAAACCCGGCGATCATCATGATCCACACAATCGTCGCGGCCGCCGCACGCCGCTGAGGCTCCACTTGCTTCGCAAGAAGCACCAGTAGGGACGTGCCGCACGCGCCAACGCCGACGCCAATCAATGAAAATGAAATCACGGCGAGCGCGAGGCCGCCAAGCGCGCTGACTTTCATGAGCGCGATGGAGAGCGCGGCCCCGATCGTTCCAAGGGCGAGAATCAAATTGCCGCCAATGATCCACGGCGTCCTCCTGCCGCCTATATCGGAGCCGTATCCCCAGCGCGGCCGTAAAGCCTGCAATGCATAGTGTAGCGCGACGAGCGCGCCGGGCAGCGTCGCCGGAAGAGCAAGCTCGACGACCATGACGCGGTTCATGGTCGAGGTTGTCAAAACGACCATGGAGCCCAGCGACGCCTGGACGAGACCTAGCCGCATGATCCCAGAAAGGCCGAGCGGCGATGTTGTCATGACGTCTCCAGCAAAATCGAATGGACTGCGAGCGCGCTGACAAGCATCCCGAGGACGTAGAGCGGAATTCCAGCGCCGCTGTACCAGGTCGCCTTCTCGCGGGGGGCCTTCAAAAATCGCGACATCATCATCGCTTGCGCAGCCAGCGCGAGCACGATGAGGCCGGCATGGACGGGGCGTCCCCAGACCAGAAGCAATCCGGCGACGGCGATCTGGGGGAGGGCCATCACGATGCAGGCGACACGCGCCGCGTTGTTGACGCCGAGCCGCACGGGAAGCGAACCTAATCCCATCTGCCGGTCGCCCTCGATCGATTTGAAATCGTTCAGCGTCATGATGCCATGCGCGCCGAAGCTGTAGAGGCCGGCGAGCGTCAGCGAGCGCCAGTCCGGAAGGACCCCGCCGGCCATGACAGCGCCGCCCGTGATCCACGCCAGTCCTTCATAACATAAGCCGCAGGCTGCGTTGCCCCACCAGCCATTGCGTTTCAGCCGCAGCGGCGGCGCGCTGTAGGCCCAGGCCAGCGCAAGCCCGATGGCGGCCGCCGCGAAGACCCACACGCCGAGCATCGCGGCGACAAGCAGCGACAAGGCAGTCCAGGCGGAGGCGATGTAAAGCCCCCAGGCTCCAGGGATCCGCCCGGAGGGGATCGGACGGTCCGGCTCGTTGATGGCGTCAACGCCCCTGTCGAACCAGTCGTTCACCGCCTGGCTCGTCGCGCAGACAAGCGGACCCGCCAGAATCAGTCCGGCGATGATGGTCGGCCAGCGTCCCTCGGTCGGTTGGGGCGACGCGGCGACGCCGCAGCCGAACGCCCACATCGGCGGGAACCAGGTGATTGGCTTGAGCAATTCCACAATCGCCCTGGGCGCCGGAAGTCTCGTCCGTTCATCAAGGGTGGCTATAAGGCGGGGCAAGCTCGGGAACTCCGTTACGAAGCCTGTCGCTCTCTCCGAACGCCAGGCGGGTTGCTTGCTTTACGAAAAAGTGGCGGGAGCGATCGGCGAGCCCCCGCCCGTTCTTTCACTGATTACTTCCTGCGCCGGTTACTTCCTGGCGGTTTGGGCCAGTTCCGGATAATCCTTGATCATGTTCAGCCCGAGGAGCGGCTTTGGCGCCCCCTGATGGCAGGTCGCGCAATTGATCTTCGGGACGTCTCCGTTAGGGCCGAGGCGGTTTTCCGGAAACGACGCTTTGAGCTTTTCCAGATAGTGATTGTTGAGGTCGCGCACCATCCTGATGCCGTACCAGGCCGTAGCGCGCTGGGGAGTGCTTTGATCCCAGGCGGTAAACGACCGGCTGTTGTGGCAATGAGTGCAGTTGACCCCAAGCCCCTGGGACATGCTCATCATGAGACCATAGGTCAATTCCGCCTGCTTCACAGACGCTCCCTGTTTATCCTCCTCGGGGAGAGCGGTCTTCGAAACGACGCGAATCTCGTTTGCGTAAGACAACAGCGGCGTATACGGATCGTTGGGAAGCGACGTTAGGCCGACGTTCGCCGCTGGCGCGTTTTGTCCGGCGCGATTGCCGAGGCTTCCCTGCGCCGTTTCGGGACTTGTGAACCAGATGTTCGCAGGGACCGGCTGGCCACGATGACATGTGTAACATGTAACGCCGGTCGTCGTGACATGGGTCTTCCAGTCGGCATTGATATGCTGGGTCATCTGGATCATAGTCCGGGCGATCACTTTGGGGTAGAGCGCGTCGGAAGCGAGGTTTTCGGGGTTGTGGCAATAGGCGCAGCCCTGTTCCGGCGACACCCATTGCGTGATTGCGGTCATCAGGCGAATGAACTCGTTTTCGTCGAGATTGCCCAGAACCTGAACGTTTTGATAAACTTGCGACGCCGGTTGCCCGCTGGGGGCGACTGGGTCGACTTCGTCCGGCGGCTTGTTCGCCTCCGCCAGCGCAGCCAAGGTCTTTGGACTGTCGACCTGCTCCATGCCGAGGCCGCGATAGCCGATCTGTTTGGTCTGCGTCTGCGATTCGTAGCAACCTGCGAGCAGCAGGGAGGGGCAAAGCGCCAACGCCAAGAGTGAAGGTCGGATGATGCGTTTCACGAGAGCACCTATTGCGACAAGGCGGGATCCAGGATCGGAGGATAGACTGACGGGTAGGATGGCGCGACGCCGTGCTTCACCGCCCAGAGATACCAATTATCGACGACAGTTCCGGTCAGCAGAATTCCGATGCCGCCGACGAGGGGGCACAGAACGGCGAACCACCACGCCCAGCGATGGATCGATTCCATCGTCGCGTTGAAGCCCATGGTCCAGCGCCAGAACAGCGCCGCGCGCTCGGCGGCCGTGCCGCGATCAGCGGATTGTTCGATTTCACGTTCTCCGCCGAATCGGCTGACCGCCAAAATGGTCGCCGCATGCATGGCGAAGAGCAATGTCGATCCATAGAGAAACACGATCGAGAGCATGTGGAACGGATTGTAAAACAGGTTGCCGTAGCGGATCGAGAGCGCCGCGGTCCAGTCGAGATGGGGGAATATTCCAAACGGCACACCTTCACCGAAGTTTCCCATCAGGAGCGGACGGATGAAGCCAAGGACGAGATAGAGCCAGATGGCGGCGGCGAAGGCCCACGCCACATGGGTGCCCATGCCGAGCGCGATGGCCCGGCGGTAGACCCTGACCCACCAGATGAGGATCGAGGTCGTGAGGAAGAAGCCGGCCATTAGCCACCATCCGCCTTCGTTGAGCGGCGGAAAAATGCTGATGCCGTATTTCGGATTCGGCGGCTCAAGCGCGAGCCAGAAGAACTGCCGGACGAACTGGACGGGATCCCAGTTCACCGACGCAAACATATTGAGCCCGATGATCTCGATTGCGATGAACCCGCACATCAAGGCGGCGATGCCGCTCCAGCCAAGATAGATCGGTCCGATCTGCGCGTCGCCGATCTTTCCGATCCAATACGAGAAAAACGGCTTGCCTTCGCGCTCTCTGGCGCTTTCGGCGGTGGCGACGCCGAGTTCCGGCGCCGAGCGAACCTGAATCTGGGTGAAAATATTCTGGTAATCTGACATTTCGTTCGCCTGCTGCTTCTAGCGCCAAATGGGGAGGTTCAGCCACCAGCCCCACCACTCCGGCCAGCCGCGTGTCCAGAGAGGGCCGCTGATGATGATGCAGACGGCGCTCCAGAATGAGGCCGAGAGCGCAAGGAAAAGCCCCAGCCGATGAATGCCGAGCGTCCCGATGGAATAGCCGATGATGTCACGAAAATAGGTGTTCTCGTGCTCCGCGGTCTTTGCGGACTCGCCCCTCTGGGGATTGATCGCGGAGAGAACAAGGCCTCCGTGCAGCGCCAGGGCGAAAGTCGTGGTGAAGAAGAACGACACCGCGATCATGTGCGCGGGATTGTAGTGGAAATGTAGATATTGATAGCCGACGTTCGACACCCAATCGAGATGACTTATGATTCCGTAGGGAAAGCCATGTCCCCAGGCTCCGAGCCACAGCGGACGGATCACGACCAGGGATATGTACGCGAGAATCGCGAATCCGTAGGCGAAGGGAACGTGGTAGCCTATGCCGAGCTTCCGGCAGATCTCGACCTCGCGGAGCGCCCACGAAATGAAAGATCCGATGGCGCATACGGTGATGATCTGCCACAGACCGCCTTCCTTGAGGGGCGCCAGGGCCAAGCCGTAGGAAAGATCCGGTGGCGCGATGTTGATTTGCCACAAGTTCCATGTCGGCCCGATTGCGGCTCCATAGACGATCAGCGCCGTGCCAAGAGCCGCGAAAAAGATCGTTGTGACCCCGAAAAAGCCGACGAAGAATGGCCCGACCCAGAAGTCGAACAGGTCGCCTCCGATCAAAGTCCCGCCGCGAACGCGATATTTTCTTTCGAAATCCAGCATCGCCATATCGAATTCTCCTGCACGAATGCGTAGCGCCGACCTTCGGGAATAAGGAATTCCGCTGCGCCTCAGGGGCGGCGGAAGGCCATCGGGCGTCCGCCTCCGGTCTCCCGCCGCCGGATGTGGGCGTCATTAACCCAGTCGGCTGAAGTCCGGAGCGGGGAGCACAGGCAGAATCAGGCTCGTGGTCTTGACGCGTGAGTGTTTGCCGCCTTCCAGCCAGTTAAAGCGGTCGGTGCTGAGCAGGATGAAGTGAATCACCAGCGCCAGGATAAACAGGAAGGTGAACAGGGCGACCAGCGCCCTGCGCGGATCGAAGATGAGCCAAATTTTGTAAAATTCCATAGCGGCCTCCTAAACCACGAAGTTTAAGACGTTCATCGCAACGTCGTGAGCGTTGTCGAGGAGCGATGAATAGCCGTTTGGTCCTGGAATCCACGGACGCCACATCCAAACGAGAATGTGCGCCACAACGGCGATCGCGGTGAAAATTAGGAAGCTCGTCACGAATATTTTGTGAAACTCTCGAGCTTCCCCGTCTGTCAGCCCCGAGAGGGAGCTTCCGGGATCTCTTTCTAAAGCCATGTCCTTTTCTCCATCGAAATGGGCTATCGCCCGTTGCTCCCGCAGCGATTGCTGATCGGGACTATCCGCCGTGATAGCCGTCCACGACGGACACTACAGTCTGATCGGTCCTATTTTGAACGCGAGCGGACTCAGTAGCCCATCAATCCGAAAGCCGCCGCCGAATGAGCCGCCGCCTTCGCTTGACCGAAGATCGACCTGTTGACGTCAGGGTCTTGCGGTAGCAATCGCCATTTGCGCGGCAGGAAAGCGTCCATGATCGCCGGGAAAAGGCAGATCGCGAACGCCGCAAAGCAGATCAGACTAAATTGCTTTCTGTCGTTGCGAAGGGCTCTGACGTTCGCCCCAAGATTAAGTTCAGCGCTCATGGAAATATCCTCCGAAAATAGCGTTCCTGCATCGTGGCGAATATCCAGACCGCCGGCGACAATTGTGACCGTCTCATGCTGCTTCGCCTTCAAACAGCGTCGCGCGCGTGCGAGCGACACGCGCGGCCGTGACGCGGGTCTCGCCGGCCCGTCGAGCGTCGCGTTCGACGCGGTCTCGGAGTTTTTTCGCCGCTGAAATCCTGACCAGCACGGGTTCTGCTTCGATGAATTGTTCAAGAAGACGGTGCGCTTCGAGATCCCAATCCGGCACCGTCGACAACCGCGAAGGAGTGGCCTCGACGCGGTCGATATCGCTAGCGAGAGGGATGATGTTGAACAACGCGTCGAACAGGGCGTTGCAGACCTCCTGTATCAGATAGGTCGCGCCGGCGTATCCCATGAACGGCGTGCCGGTGTGGCGACGTATAACGGCGCCTGGAAACGAAGCGGGAATGTAAATGCACCGAGAGCAATTTTCAGAAAGATACATCCGCTCGTTGTAGCTGCCAAACATGACGAGCGGGGTTTTTTGACGGACCGCTTCGCGTACAGCGGCGTTGTCAGGCTTCACCCCGGCGCGGCGCGAGAACGAAAATGCGCAGGGGAGTCCCATCTCGCCTTCAAGAAAGCTTCGTATCCCGCGAGCGTAGGTTTCATTGGCGACGACGGCGAAGCTCGCCGTCGAGAAGAAATCCTGCGTCACAGACCTCCAAAGATCCCACATTGGCTTTATGGTGGTGTGCTTTTCCCGTTCGATGAAGGTTTCCGCATCGAGATCAAGAAGTTCGGCGAGTGTCCGCAAAAATTTTGTGGTCGAATGCAGCCCAATTGGCGCCTGCAGATAGGGACGATCGAGAGCTTCGCAAAGCATTCGACCGAATTCTCGATACATGCAGATATTGACGTCGGCGTCGCTCAGTCTGGCGACGTCGGCGAGATGGGCGCCGAGAGGGAACGTCATATTGATTTCAGCGCCGAGGCTTTCCACCAGACGCCGGATTTCAGCCAGATCGCTGGGACCGTTGAAGGTTCCGTAGATAGGACCGATGATATTGACTCGCGGCTTAGAGCCGGGCTTGCGCACACGAGGCTTCGGCGCCTTTTTCGGCCCATACTGCGTCCAAAGCCAATAGAGCGCGCGGTCGGCGCACTGCCATTGGTCTTCGTCGATCGTCCGCGGCAAAAAGCGCTGAATGTTCGTGCCTTCTGGAGTTACGCCTCCGCCGATCATTTCGGCGATCGAACCCGTAACGACAACGCTCGGAAGATCTGGGTCGAGGGTGCGATGAGCGCGCTTCATCGCTTGTTCCGTTCCGGTTTGGCCGAGCTCTTCTTCTCCAAGGCCGGTCACCACGATCGGCAGTTCGTGTGGGGGCAGCGCGTCGGTGTAATGCAACACCGAAGTGACCGGCAGGTTTTCGCATCCGACCGGACCGTCAATGATGACCTGAAGTCCCTTGATCGCGGTGAACGCATAGACCGCGCCCCAATAGCCGCCAGCGCGGTCATGATCCAGCACGAGCATCAGATCGGCTCCTCGATCGCGGAGGTCTTGATCTGGGCTCCGATGCGGCGTTTGTAGGCTTCGCGATAATCGGGGCGATCCTGCGGAAGATCGTCCCAGATGCCAGCGGCGTAGCCCTCGCCGACGCCTCCAAAAAAGGATTTCATCTCGCGGAATCTTTCCTTGTTTCCGAGAGAGGCGTTGACGACTTCCGCAAGAGATCCGGCGCCGGCTGGCCCCATCAGAGGCCTCGCCGAGATGAGGTTTGTGAAATAGAGCGCGGGGACGCCTTTCGATTTGGCCTTCTGCACGACCGGCGTGGTGCCGATGACGAGATCGGGCTCAAATTCCTCCATCGCCGCAAGATCATGTTCGAGAGAGGCGCGGAATCGTACATCGACGCCTTTGGCTTCAAGCCATTCGCGATCATGATCCGACCATTGCGTCCTCGGGCAGGCGCTTCCGACATAGCGAACGTCGGCGCCGCTTTCCACGAGCAGCCTCGCCACGAGCAGTTCCGACCCCTCATAGCCCGAGAGCGTAATCCGGCCCTTCACAGGTTTCTCCGCGAGCGCGCCGGTTATGCCTGGCAACACTGCGCTCTTGGCCGATGCGATCTTCGCTTGCGCGATTCCGCAAGCGTCCCCGATGCGATCCAGCCAGGACGCAGTTCCATCGCGGCCGACCGGCGCCGACCCCACAATGTTGCGGCCCGCGGCTTCAAATTCGCGGAAGGCGGACGAATAAAAGGGATGGATCGCCGCGACGACGGCGCAGTCGAGAGCCGCGTAAAGCTCACGCCATTCCCTTGTCGGCACGACTGGACCCGCCGCAAGTCCCAGAGGCTCGAGCATCATCCCGATCCCGACGGGGTCCGCCGGAAACATTTCACCGATGAGTGTCACTGTAGGTTTGTCGCTCCGGCCAGAGCGCGGCGCCTGAACGGCGCCCCGCTCGACTTCGGCGCGCGCATATTTCAGCATGGCGCCGCTGAGGACGTCCTTTGCTTCGGCATGGGTCGGGACGCCAAATCCAGGGACGTCAATTCCGATGATCCGGACCCCGTTGATTTCCTTAGGAAGAATCTGAAGCGGCACGCCGGAGGCCGTCGGAACGCAGAGATTGGTCACAATGATCGTGTCGTATTTTTCGGGATCCGCCAGCTCAAAGACCGCGTCGCGGATGTCCTCGAACAGCTTTCCGCTGACGAGCGATTCAGAATTGAACGGCACATAGCCCACGGTGCGCCGGGCGCCGTAAAAGTGAGAGGTGAAGGTAAGGCCATAGACACAACAGGCGGAGCCCGAAAGAATCGTCGCCGTGCGGCGCATTCGCAAGCCGACCCTCAGCGATCCGAAAGCCGGACACATGCTTTGGGGCTGATCATGCGGTCCAACGGGATAATCCGCGGCGTAGCGCTCCAGAGTCTCGCTTTTTCCAGCCGCCGACGCCGCCCGGCGGAGTTCATCCTTTCCCGCGTGACAATCGACTCCAGTCCCGGCGTTTGCGGGGACGATGTGCGCTTTGTTGGGGGGAGGGGTGAAGTTCATGAATCTCGCCCGGAAACAAGGATGCGTGGAGCAAATCAGACGTTGTCGTAGACGACTTCAAGCGACTTCTTTTCCAACTCTGTTTTTCCGGTCATGTCGGCGACGGTCGCGGGTTCGAGGATGATTCCGCGGCCGACGGCCTCTCCCTTGAAAAGCGCAAGCAGGCCATCTTGCGTGAGCGGCGTCGGACGCAGGGGAGGCGAGGTGGCGACATTCGTCGCGAGTTCCTCGAACACAGACGCCCATTGACCGCCAGGCCGGCCGACGATCTCGTAATTCGCGCTCATCCTTCTGATATCGTCGTTGGCGGGAATCGCGGCCAGAATCGGGATGCCGACACTGGCCGCGAAGGCCTGGGCTTCGCCAGTGTGGTCGTCCTTGTTGATAACAAGTCCCGCTACGCCAACATTGCCCCCAAGCTTGCGGAAATATTCCACCGCGGAGCAAACATTGTTGGCGACGTAGAGGGATTGGAGATCGTTCGAACCTACGACTATGACCTTTTGGCACATGTCTCGGGCGATGGGCAGGCCGAAGCCGCCGCACACGACGTCGCCCAGAAAGTCGAGCAGGACGTAATCAAAGCCCCATTCGTGGAAGCCGAGCTTCTCCAGGAGTTCGAAACCGTGAATGATGCCGCGTCCGCCACAGCCGCGGCCGACCTCCGGGCCGCCAAGCTCCATGGCGAAAACACCGTCGCGCTTGAAGCAGACGTCGCCGATCTCCACATCCTCGCCAGCGAGCTTCTTCTTCGAGGATGTTTCAAGAATGGTCGGGCAGGCGCGCCCGCCGAACAAAAGCGAGGTCGTATCGCTCTTCGGATCGCAGCCGATCAGCAAGACTTTTTTGCCTTGCTGCGCCATCATGTAGGAAAGGTTCGCCAGGGTGAAGCTTTTTCCGATGCCGCCCTTGCCGTAGATCGCTATGATCTGGGTAGACTTCGAGGGCGGCTCTGTCGCGACCGGTGCGGGTTCGATCGCCGCCTCCGCCCGGAGCTGATCCCTCATCGCATCGGCGGGCTGAGCGGGCATGGCGTGATTGACAGGAGCGTTCATTGGCAGGCTCTCCAATCCAGAATCATTTTCAGGCAGGATGGCTCCTGGAAGGCGGTCATGTAGGCGTTTTGCGCCTGGTCAGCCTTCTCGCCATGAGTGATCAATCCATCGAGGGAAAGACGTCCGGATTGGACAAGATCCCTCACAGCAACAAGGTCAAAGGGTCGCCATTGCGCGGCGACGCGGATGCAGGCCTCGCGCATGAAGGCGGGCGCAAAGTCGAACGAAAGCCTTTGGTCATAGAATCCCGCCAGCACGATCTCGCCGCCGGGCGAGAGGCGGCTGACCAGATTGTCAAGAAGAAAGGGCGCGCCGCTCACATCGCAAATGCAGCGATAATCGGAGCGATCGTCATCCGCGGGATCAATGACTTTATAGCCGGTTGCGCCTTGGCGACGCACGGGGTCGATTTCATGGACGACGGGCGGTTCGGCGCCTGCCGCTAATGCGATGCGGGCGATCAGGCGTCCCAGGACGCCGTGGCCGACGACGAGATCCGGCTGGCGCCGGTTGGAACCCGAATGCGCATGATAGGCGGTGGCCGCCAAGGCGAAAAGAACGCCGCGCTCGCCGAGACTTTCGCTGATCGGCAAAATACGCGCGCCTGGCGCCACCACCCGCGAAGCCGCGCCGCCAAAAAGACAGCGCACATCCGCAAAGGAATGAGAACCCGGAACAAATACGAATGCGCCGATTTCCGCGCCCGAGCGCGACCCGGCCATCGTGACGCGGCCTACCGCCTCATAGCCGGGAACGAGCGGATATCCCATGCCGGGAAAGTGAGGCATTCGGCCAGACCACAGCAGACGCTCGGTCCCGGCGCTGACGCCGCTCCATTCAACATCGACAACCACATCGTCGGCGCCGGGAGCAACGAGGTCGAGCCGGTTGATGGCGAGGCGTTCAGGTTTTTCAAGAACAACAGCGAGGGCGTCCATGAGAGATCCGTTTTGCCGTTAAGCCGCCGTGCGAAAGCGCCTGAGTGTCAGAATAAAATGACAAGTATAAATGTCAATAGAAAGTTACGATCGAGACCCGCCTTTTCGTGGCCGGGCGACCAGAAGTCCCGTCATCAAAGGACGCCGCGTCGGGACTTTGCGAACGGCGTCGAAGCCGGCCATCTTGAGTAAATGCGTCAATTGCTCGGCCGTGCGAGGCCGCCCCGATCCCATTGCGAGCAGATAGAAGCCGAAATAAGCGGCGCCCACCGGCTCCGCCCCCGGCGCATCGGCCATGGGCTCGGCGACGAGGAGCGCGCCATCCGGCGGCAGGATGTCTCGAACGGCGCGCAGGAGAACGAGAACGCGAGCGTCGTCATGATCATGAAGAATTCTGTTGAGGGACACCACGTCGGCGCCTTGCGGCAAGGGGTCTTTGAAAAAATCGCCGCCCACGGCGTCGGCGCGCGCGCTAAGACCTACGGCGTCGAACTTTATTCGCGCCTTGACGGCGATCGGCGGCAAATCGAAAAGCGTCAGCCGCAGATGAGGCGCAGCGGCCGCGACCGTGGCGAGGAAGGCGCCTTCGCCGCCGCCGACGTCGAGGAGATGACGATGCTGCTTAAACCGCCAGGCGGCCAGAATGTCATGGGCGACGAACGCCTGCGACGCCGCCATGAGGGCGCTGTAGGGACCGACTTCATCGGATTTCAGGGCGGCGGCGGATTCAGCGCGAGGATAAGCCCAGAAGCGGGAAAGCTTCGTCTCGTTCAGCTCCCCGCGCAAGAGCGCCGCCGGATCTGCGAGGTCGGCATAGAGCAGCGCGTGGTGCTCGACCATCTCGGCGACGCCGGGATTGCCGAGAATGGCGGCGCCCGACACGCCTAGCCCATAGCGGCTTTTTCCTCGCCGCGCGGCGAGGCCAAGGGATACGGCGGCTTCGAGAAGCCGCTCCGTCGCCGCCGGCGAAAGCGCAAGGCGGATCGACAAGTCCTCGATGGTCTTCGGGCCATCGGACAAGATCTCGAACAGCCGCAGCTGGACGCAGGCGAACAGGATTTGCGAATAGACAAATCCGGCGCAGACGTCGAACAAGGCTCGCGCCTGCGTGCGGGCGATCGGACGCGTGAGCGGGAAAGCGCTCGCCCATCGCTGGAACCGTGGGCTTCCAAGCAGGCCGTCGCGCCATGCGAAAAGCTGGTCCGCGATCGTTCCACACGCGTCGCTGCGTTTTGGCGATAGCGCGCTCCGGGCTGACGATCCGGCGGGATCCCTTCCGCTCTGCGCGCTTCCCTCGAAAATTTTCACGCGGCCCTTTGCAGAAGTTCTTTTGGCAGAACCATAAGGGTCTCCAGCATGACGAGGCTCCGCAGCGCGTCGGCGCCTGGACAGACGGGGATCGATTCTCCGGCTTGCTCCACGAGGTTTTTGAGCAGTGAGACCGCTCCGCCGATCCCGAGTTGCGCCGCCGCGTTCGGGCGCCCGAGCGCCGCATCCTGGCCGACCGGCTTGCCGAGTTCGGCCTCGCTGTAGGCGACGTCGCAAATATCATCCGCGATCTGATAGGCTTCCCCGATCCGCTCGCCGAGAAGGCGCCACGATTCGGGATCTGCGCCGGCCGCCGCGGCGCCGGCCATCGTCGCCGCAACGAAAAGGGATCCGGTTTTTGCGCGCTGGTAGGCGACGAGGTCGGCATGGGGTTCGCTCTCCCAGCCTTGTCCGGCCACGATGCCAAGGGGCATTCCAACGGAGCGGCTGAGGGTCGTCAGCAAGGCTGGAAGTCGTTGCGGCATAGACGCAAGACTCATCGCCAGCGCCTCGAAGGCGAGGACAATGAGCGCGTCCCCCGTCAGAACGGCGAGAGGTTCGCCGAAGGCCGAATGAACCGAAGGTTTTCCTCGCCTTGTCGCCGCATCGTCGAAACACGGCAGATCGTCATGCACCAGGGAGGCGCAATGCAGAAGTTCGATTGAGGCCGCGGCGGCGGCGGCTGTAGAATCCTCAGCGCCGCAGGCGGAGGCCACAGCAAGACAGAGCTTCGGCCTCACGCGGGCGCCCCCGGGAAAGACCGCATACCGCATCGCCGCCGCGAGTTTGGGAGGCGCCTTGGGCGTTTCGATTTGCGCCATGGCCCGTTCCAGCGAAAGTTCGATCCGCGTTTTTGCGTCCATGTTTCAACTCCTGCGTAATCCTCCGAGGTCAATTTACATTGACATTTTTAAGTGTAATAAAATACTGACAGATGGGAACGGCTAAATCAACGGCTTTATTCGGAAAGCGGGCCCAATGTTGAGCAGAACCCGTGTCGTGGTGATCGGAGCGGGGGTTGGCGGACTTGCTGCGGCGTCAGACCTTGCAGCGCAGGGGCTCGACGTTCTCGTCATCGACAAGGCTCTGGCGCCTGGCGGCAAGATGAGACAGGTTTCCGCCGGAGGAGCGCAAATCGACGCCGGCCCGACCGTTCTGACGATGCGCTGGGTTTTCGAGGAGCTTTTCGCCGCCGCGGGGCAAGCGCTCAACGATCACGTGACCTTGCGGCCGCTCGACATTCTGGCGCGGCATGCATGGAGCGATCAGGAAAGGCTTGATCTATTCTCGAGCATTGCGCGCACGCAGGAGGCCATTGGGGCGTTTGCGGGAGCGGCGGAGGCCCGTCGGTATGGCGCTTTCTGCGCCGAGGCCCGGCGGATCTATGAGGCTCTGGAGCAGCCTTTCATCCGGTCTTCGAGCACAAATCCGATCGGGCTCGTCGCGCGGTGCGGACTAAGCGGCATCGGCGGATTGTCCCGCATCAATCCCTTCACGACCATGTGGGGACGGCTGAGCCAGCATTTCCAGGATCGGCGGCTTCGACAATTGTTCGGGCGCTACGCGACCTATTGCGGTTCGTCGCCATTCCTGGCTCCAGCGACCCTGATGCTCGTCGCTCACGTGGAGCGGGAGGGCGTCTGGATCGTTGAAGGGGGGATGCACAAGATTGCGGCCGCGCTCGCGGAAATGGCGTCGAGGCGGGGAGTTTCATTTCAGTATGGGCGACGGGCCGAAGAAATCATTGTATCGGGAGGCCGCGTGGCCGGCCTGCGTCTCGCCGACGGGGATCTGATCGAGGCCGGCGCCGTGGTCGTGAACGCCGACGTCAACGCGCTCGCGGGCGGGCATTTCGGCGAAGGCGTCCGCACGGCCGCGGCGGGCGCTCCTTGTCCGGCGCGCTCCTTGTCCGCGGTGACCTGGGCGATCTGCGCGAAGCCGGAAGGGTTTCCCCTTGTCCGGCACAATGTCTTTTTCTCGACCGATTACGAGGCTGAATTCGACGATATCTTCCGGCGTAAACTCCTTCCGTCCGAGCCCACCGTCTATGTCTGCGCGCAGGATCGCGCGGACGGCGGGCCTTCCGGGCCTCGTCGGGAAGAGCGCCTGTTGTGCCTCGTCAACGCTCCCCCCACCGGCGATTCCCACACGTTCACCAGAGCGGAGATCGAGCAATGCGAGAAGCGCGCCTTTGGCCGCCTGGAGCGCTGCGGCCTTGTCGTACGGATGCGCCCGGAGATGAGCGTCGTCACGGACCCGAACGAGTTCGAACGCCTGTTTCCGGCGACCGGAGGAGCGCTCTATGGCCGGGCGTCGCATGGATGGCGGGCGTCGTTCCAGCGGCCGGGGGCAAGGACGAGGATTCCAGGCCTGTATCTCGCCGGGGGGAGCACGCACCCGGGGCCGGGCGTGCCGATGGCGGCTTTGTCCGGCCGGACGGCGGCGGCGAGCCTGCTGGCGGACCTTGCTTCGACGCGCCGGTTCCACCCGGCGGCTACGCCTGGTGGTATGTCGACGCGCTGAGCGACAATGGCGAGCAGGGCCTCGCGATCATCGCCCTCATCGGCAGCGTCTTTTCTCCCTACTACGCATGGTCGAAACGATTTGACCCCCTCAATCATTGCGCGCTCAATGTCGCGCTCTATGGCCAACGCGGCAGCCGATGGGCGATGACCGAGCGCGGCCGGAACGCAATTGCGCGCTCCGAAAAAAGGCTCGAAATCGGCCCCAGCTCGCTCGAATGGGACGGCGGCGTCCTGACAATCAGAATTGACGAATGGACGGCGCCGCTTCCTTCGCGAATCCGCGGCGTTGTGCGGGTCCGGCCAGACGCTCTCACTGAAGCCGAGTTTCCGCTCGACAGCGCGTCCCGGCACTGGTGGCGCCCAATCGCGCCGAGGGCGAGGATCGAAGTTGACATCGAATATCCACGGCTCCGCTGGCGTGGAGAAGCCTATCTAGATTGCAACCATGGGGTCGAACCCCTCGAAGACGCCTTCACGCGATGGGACTGGTCGAGAGCCAATCTGCGCGAAGGCGCGGCGGTTCTCTATGACGTCACATGCCGCAACGGCGAAGAGCGTGGACTGGCTTTGCAATTCGATCCGTCTGGCGTGGCGCGGCCTTTTGCTCCTCCGCCGCGAACCAGTCTGCCGCCGGTCGGCTGGGGCGTCGCCCGTTCGACGCGCTCGGAACACAAAGACGGGCGCGCGGAGGTGCTTCGAACGCTCGAAAACGCGCCTTTTTACGCCCGTTCCGTTGTTTCGACCGAGCTGCTCGGCGAAAAAGTCGTCGCGATGCACGAAAGCCTTTCGTTGGATCGCTTTCGCACGCGCTGGGTCAAGCTGCTGCTGCCGTTTCGTATGCCGCGCGCTGTGCTGTAAGCCGCCGGCGCACAAGGATGGCTCACGCTGCTTCGTCGATTCCTGGAGGCGCTTTGCGTTTTTCAGCGCGCGCCAGGCAATGAAGCTGCCAGAGTCCAAGCGCCAGGACGACCCCGAAACTCAGACCCAACTCAAAAAGAGCGTAAAGCGCAGGGGTCATCCGTCGAGTTCGCCGAGCCCGTGGCGGCGCATCTTCACGTAAAGACTCTGACGGCTGACGCCGAGCATGTCGGCCGCCGAGGCGCGGTTGTCCCTGGTGAGTTCAAGAGCGGCCTTGATCGCGAGCCGTTCGACGATATCGGTCGATTCGCGAACGAGATCCTTGAGCGGAACCCGGCCGACAAGTTCGGTCAATTGTTCGACGGATCGAGGCGTCGGACGCTCGGCCGGGTTGATCGCCTGGGGACGTCCGCCGCGCCGGATCGTGAAACCGAAGCACGGCTGATCGCCGTCCGGGGCCGCAACCGCCGTTATTTCCACAGACTCCGCCGCCCCATGGAGGCTCCGCAGGGTTGTTGCGAAATTGCGCACCGATCCATGTTCACGAAGGTGCGATGTCAATACGCTGAAGGCGGCCCCGTCAGGCTCGACGAATTGATCGAGAGAGAGGGCGCGAGCGTGTTCTTCTGTCGCGAGATCAGCCATATCGATGAAGGCGGGATTCGAACAAAGGATCCGCCAGTCCGCGTCCGTCACAACAAAACCGTCGGGAAGCTTCTCGACCATACGCAGCAGCGCGGACTTCGTCGAGGACAGATCCGGCTCCCGGATCTCGGCGCGAAGAGGCGCGAGGCGAATCAAGAAATGCGAAGAATTTTCCTGGCGGAAAAGCGAGGCGGAAATCATGCATTCCGCGGAGCCGTCCGTCAGCCGCGCCTGAACATTCTCGCCCTGTCCCGCGACGCTGACCGCCGTCAGGAGCGAATGAATCGCAGGTGCGTCGCCGGAGACGAACAGATCAGAAAACAATCGACCCACGATCCGCCGAACGCTCCTGCCGGCGAGCCGGACAGCGGCGGGATTGGCCTCTACGACCTTAAGGCTCGCCGCATCCACGATCAAAACAGCTTCCGAGGAGATTTCGAAGAGCAGCCGATACCGCGTCTCGGCCGCTCGCAGGCGCCAGGTTTCGCGCTCCAACGCCACCTGGGCGTCCATCAATTTCTGTTGCGGTTTGACCTGCGCGCGCAAATCGCGGCCGACCGCGATGACGCGGCCGTTCTTGCCGACCTGCATCGCGAAATAGCGAATCGGAAGATCTTCGCCGCTCGTCGAAGAATAGTGATTGACATGACGCCATCTTGGCGGGTTTTTCGCGGCGGCGTCGCGCAGCATCTCAGCGATCTTGGGGCGGCTCTCAACGGTAACGGTGTCAATCCAGGACCGGCCTCGCCATCCCTCTATCGCATCTTCAGAAGAAACGTCATTTCCGAATGCGACGTCGCGGATAAGCCCCTTGCTGTCCATCACAAGAGCCACATCGGCTATCGCCGCGATCAGCTTGGACGAATCCACCGCATCGAGGGCTCCAAGTGAGTCCTTCAGTGGTTCCCGCGTAGCGGCCATAATCTCCATCGCTGTTCAGGAATCCCTTCATCAAGCGCGATTTAAGCCTCTCACTTATCATTGATGGGCCAACTGCGCCACGAGATTTTCGGCTCTCTCGACCGCCTGAAGTCCGTGTTCCCCCGATCCGTCCGCGCCGATTTGCCGGACGAATTCAGGATGATCGTTGAAAACCCGGCCGCCCACCATGACCACGATCATACGATTGCGCGAGGCCCGGCGAACCGCTTCGATGACGGTTTTGGCGAGGTCAAGCTGCCTTTCCGCGCTGATCGAAAGCCCGACCAAATCAAACGCGTCGCAACGGACGGTTTCCTCGATCCTGTCACCCGTGGCCAGCGGCCAACCGATGACGTCCCAGCCGGCGCGCCGAAAGAAATCGGCCGCCATGACGATTCCGAACGTGTGCTGATCGCCCGGCAGCGTCGACATGACCGCCCTGTGCTTCTGCCCCAAGGTCTCGCCTTCGCCGACGAAGCTTGGACTTAGTCTGCTGAGGATATGATGCAACCGGCTGAGGCCGACGGCTACATCGGCGCAGGCGCAAAGATCATCATCCCATAATTTACCAAGGCGCCGGGCGGCGGGCGACAGAAGATCGAGGTAGATGGCGTCCAGGCAGGCGCCGTTCTCACAAAGCGCGTCAACAAAGGCGTCGGACTCGTCGGCATTTTTTGCGATGATGAGACGGGCGAATTTTTCGATATCAATTCTGGCGCCGAAATGTTCCGCCGCATCGGGTAGGGTTAAGGAACGCATCGAGCGCAGCTTGTGCGCCAACATCAAACGCGGGAGTATCTCTGTCTCTATGGTATGTTCGAGATCCGCCCTCGAGCCTTGTCGTGACCCCTTATGTTGGCGCCGGTTGATGATTCTCCGGCTTTGAGATTGGCCGCCGCAGATTTGCGCGTCAAATTGGGTCGTCAACAAATTGGGATCGTAACACGCCATCCCCGCCCCCCAACGATTTGGCGCCTTAGGCGCGAACTCTGATGAGTTTCTTTAGTTTATGCCGTGATCTATGCGCATTTGGCGGCAGGACGTAAGAGACGCTCGCAGCCCTCAAGGCGTGGAAATGCCTGAACCGAAATTAAAGTTTCGTCCGGAAAGGATTTTTGTCAAGACCCTGTGTAAATAAAAATAGACGTAAGAAATTATTGACAGTCGCGGGAATGTCGATTTAGCCTCAACCAACTCAGACGCATGAGCGGAGGGTTCGGGTGTCGCAACGATCGAGCGCAGGCAATGAAGGGCGAACCCCGCTCTATTCGCCAGAAGAACGCCGCCGGCGCGACGCTTCGCCATGGACGATGGTCCAGGGAATTCTGGCGCCCGTGCAATTTGCGATTTTTCTCGTCAGCCTTGGGCTGGTGCTGCGCTATCTCGCCACGGGAGCAGGGCTTTCGCTCGCGATCGCATCCATCGTCGTCAAAACCCTCGCGCTCTACGCCATCATGGTCACAGGATCGATTTGGGAGAAGGCCGTCTTCGGCCGCTATCTCTTCGCTCGCGCCTTTTTCTGGGAAGATGTGTTCAGCATGCTCGTGCTGGCGCTGCACACGCTCTACCTCTTCGCGCTCATTTTCGGCTGGATGTCCGATCGAGAATTGATGTTCCTCGCCCTCGCCGCCTACGCATCCTACGCCGTCAACGCGATCCAGTTTCTCTTGAAGCTGCGCGCGGCGCGGCTCCAGCAGGCCTGGCGATCCGGACAAGAAGTGGAGGCCGGAGAGGGCGGCGCTTTCGAGGGCGCGCGATGAATGCGCAAACGCCGCTGGCGTCCCCCATCGCGACCGCGTCCGCGCCTGCCGCAGAGCAGAACATTCTGCGTGAGCGCGGACAACGGGAAGTCTTTTGCGGGCTGACCGGAATCGTCTGGCTGCACAGAAAGATTCAGGACGCTTTTTTCCTCGTTGTGGGATCTCGAACCTGCGCTCATCTGATCCAATCCGCGGCTGGCGTGATGGTCTTCGCCGAACCGCGATTTGCGACGGCGATTATTGATGAGCGCGATCTCGCCGGCCTCGCCGACGCTAACGATGAACTCGACCGTGTCGTCGCCAAGCTGATCGAGCGGAGGCCGGACATCCGTCTTCTCTTTCTTGTCGGATCCTGTCCGTCGGAAGTCATCAAGCTCGATCTTTCGCGCGCCGCCGCCCGGTTGTCCAAAGTCTTCTCGCCAGGATTGCGCGTTCTGAATTATTCCGGCAGCGGCATCGAAACGACCTTCACGCAAGGAGAGGACGCATGCCTTGCCTCGCTCGTCCCGGAGCTTCCCGCCGAGGCGCCTGGGGCCGCGCCGTCACTGTTGATCGCGGGCGCCCTGGCCGATGTGGTCGAGGATCAATTCACGCGCCTTTTCGCCGCTATGTCCATAGCTCCGGTTCGTTTTCTGCCTGCCCGAAACAGTCAGGATTTGCCTCCGGTCGGGCCGAATACGCGTCTCCTGCTGGCGCAGCCATTTCTCGCCGAAACCGCGCGCGCGCTCGAAAATCGTGGTGCGAGGCGGATCAGTGCGCCGTTCCCTCTTGGCGCCGAAGGGACGACGGCCTGGTTGCAGGCCGCCGCGGACCAATTCGACGTCGACGAAGAAACGTTCGACGCAGCGACCGCGGCGGGGCGCGAGCGGGCAGGCCGCGTCCTCGAGAGGCATCGCCCGAGTCTTGCCGGGAAAAGCATCTTTTTCTTCCCCGATTCACAGCTCGAGGCGCCGCTCGCGCGTTTCCTTTCGCGTGAACTCTCGATGCGGATTGTGGAAGTCGGCGCGCCTTATCTGCACCGCCAGCACCTTGCTGCGGAACTGTCGCTGTTGCCCGCCGGGACCATGTTGAGCGAAGGACAGGATGTCGATCGCCAGCTCGATCGGTGTCGGGCGGCGAAACCTGATCTGACCGTCTGTGGACTGGGGCTCGCCAATCCCCTCGAGGCCGAGGGATTGCGCACGAAATGGTCGATCGAACTCCTGTTCACTCCGATCCAGGGCTACGAACAGGCGGGCGACTTGGCCGAGCTTTTCGCCCGGCCGCTCGATCGTCAGAACCGGCTGAAGGCGTAGCGCCATGCAGCTCACGGTCTGGACATATGAAGGCCCTCCCCACGTTGGCGCAATGCGGGTCGCCACGGCCATGGAAGGCGTGCATTACGTGCTCCATGCGCCTCAGGGCGATACCTACGCGGATCTGTTGTTCACGATGATCGAGCGCCGCGATAGGCGGCCCCCGGTCACCTACACGACGTTTCAGGCGCGCGACCTTGGCGGCGATACCGCCGAGCTGTTCAAGACGGCGGCGCGGGACGCCTATCGTCGGTTCAAGCCGGAAGCCATGATCGTCGGCGCATCCTGCACGGCCGAACTCATTCAGGATGACCCGGGCGGTCTGGCGCGCGCTCTTCATTTGCCCATTCCGGTCATTCCGCTGGATCTTCCCTCGTACCAGCGCAAGGAAAACTGGGGCGCGTCCGAGACATTTTATCAATTGGCGCGCGCCCTTGCCGGCGCCTCGGCGCCGGCTCCCGGAACCGCCCGGCCGGAACGCGCCGAGGGGGTCAAGCCGAGTTGCAATCTGCTCGGGCCGACCGCCCTTGGATTTCGTCATCGCGACGACGTGCGCGAAGTGACGGCGCTTCTGGCGGCCCTTGGGATCGAGGTCAAGGTCGTCGCGCCACTCGGCGCGAGGCCGAAAGACCTGGCCCGTCTGGGCGAAGCTGATTTCAATGTCGTGCTTTATCCTGAGACCGGCTTGCAGGCGGCGGAATGGCTGAAGCGCACATTCCGGCAGCCGCTGGTGAAAACCTCTCCGATCGGCGTGATCGGCGTGCGGGCTTTCATCGAGGAAGCCGCGCTCATAGCAGGCGTCGATCCCGGTCCGACGCTGAAAGCGTTGGCTGCAAGGTCGCCGTGGTATTCGCGCTCGGTCGATTCGACATACCTCACCGGCAAACGCGTGTTCATCTTCGGCGACGCCACGCATGTCGTCGCCGCCGCGCAAGTGGCGCGCGACGAACTGGGCTTCACTGTCGCCGGAATGGGAACCTACTCGCGCGAATTCGCGCGGGACGTGCGCGTCGCGGCGGCCACGCACAACATCGAGGCGCTCATTACCGAGGATTATCTCGAGGTCGAGGCCGAGATTGCAAAACTCAATCCCGACCTCGTGCTTGGCACCCAGATGGAGCGTCATATCGCCAAGCGCCTGCGGTTGCCTTGCGCGGTGATTTCGGCGCCGGTCCATGTGCAGGATTTTCCCGCCCGCTATTCGCCGCAGATGGGTTTTGAAGGCGCTAACGTCATCTTCGATTCGTGGGTGCACCCGCTGATGATGGGGCTCGAAGAACATCTGCTCTCGATGTTTCGTGAGGACTTCGAATTTTCCGCCGCGGCGGCGCCTTCGCATCTTGGAGCGCATTCTGGGAATGAGCCGGCCGCATCTGGAATCGACGCGGCGAAAACGGAAGAGACACATTCATCTCAAGCGTCGGCCGCAGCTCCCGCAGTCTGGGCGATCGACGCCGAAAAGGAACTCGGCAAGATCCCGTTTTTTGTGCGCGGCAGGGCGCGGCGCAACGCCGAACGTTTCGCCGCCGATCGCGGGATCGCAACGATCACGATGGAGACTTTGTACGATGCAAAATCCCATTACAGCCGCTAAGACGCCCCCCGTCAGGGTCGTTTTCGTGACAATGGATACGCATCTGGCCAGCGCCACGGATCGGGCGCGGACAACGCTTCAGCGTGAAATCCACGGCTTGAGCCTCACCACACACGCGGCGTCGGAATGGGCCGCCGACGCTGCGGCGCTCGATCGCTGCTGCGCGGACATCGCGCAGGGCGACATCGTCGTCGTCGCCATGCTGTTCATGGAAGAGCATTTCAAGCCCGTGCTTTCAGCCCTGACCGCGCGGCGCGGGTCCTGCGACGCCATGGTTTGCGCCATGTCGGCGGGGGAAGTAACCCGCTTGACGCGGATGGGCCGGTTCAGCCTGGACGCTCCAACGAGCGGGCCGCTCGCTTTGTTGAAGCGCCTGCGCGGCAACAAGGGCAAGTCCGCCAGCATCGGCGCCAACCAGATGAAGATGCTACGCCGGCTGCCGAAGCTGCTTCGATTCATTCCCGGCACGGCGCAGGACATGCGCGCCTACTTCCTGACCTTGCAATATTTTCTGAGCGGGTCCGAGGAGAACATGGCGAACATGGTTCGCTTTCTGGTGGACCGATACGCCGATGGTCCGCGCCGCGCATTGCGGGGGAAACTCAAAATTCCGCAGCCGGCGGCGTACCCGGACGTCGGGGTCTATCATCCGCGCATGCAAGGCCGCATCGCCGAGGACGCCGCCAAGCTTCCGGGTTCCGTGGGACGCGGCGAGGCGACCATCGGGCTTCTCGTGATGCGTTCCTATGTCCTTGCCGGGAACACGGGCCATTATGACGGCGTGATCGCTGCGCTGGAGGCGCGCGGCCTGCGCGTCATCCCCGCCTTCGCCACAGGCCTTGACGCCCGTCCTGCGATCGAGAGGTTCTTTTTCGACAAGGGCCAGCCAGCCGTCGACGTTATGATTTCGCTCATGGGCTTCTCGCTGGTTGGCGGCCCGGCCTACAACGACGCCAGGGCGGCCGAGGAGATTCTGGCTCGCCTCGACGCGCCCTACATCGCGGCTCATCCGGTTGAATTCCAGACCATCGAGCAATGGCGCCGTTCCGATCGGGGCTTGCTGCCGGTCGAATCGACGATCATGATCGCTATTCCTGAGCTCGACGGCTCCACGGGTCCGATTGTCTTCGGCGGACGTTGCGAGGGCGGGGGAACCTGCGTCGCCTGCGACCGGAAATGCAGCTTTCCCAAAGCCGAAGGCGCCAAGGACATGCGGGTGTGCGCCGAGCGCGCGGAGGCTCTTGCGGCGAGGGTCGAAAAGCTCGCGACGCTGCGCCGCTCGCAGCGCGCCGCGCGCAGGATCGCGATCGTGTTGTTCAATTTTCCGCCGAATGCGGGCAATACAGGGACCGCCGCCTTCCTTTCGGTTTTCGAATCTCTCTACAACATTCTTCTGGCGATGAAGCGGGCGGGATATAGCGTCGAGGCGCCGACTTCGGTTGACGATCTGCGCGCGAGACTCATTGAGGGGAATTCGGCGCAGTTCGGGGCCATCGCCAATGTTCATTCGCGCATTCCCGCCGACGCGCATGTGCGCGGCGAGCGCTGGCTGAACGAAATCGAGGCACAATGGGGTCCATCGCCGGGCCGACAGCAAAGTGACGGAGCTTCGATTTTCGTGTTGGGCGAGCTCTTCGGCAACGTCTTCGTCGGACTGCAGCCTGCATTCGGCTATGAAGGCGATCCGATGCGGCTGCTTTTCGAGAAAGGCTTTGCGCCGACGCACGCGTTTTCGGCTTTCTACCGCTGGCTAAGGCAAGACTTCAATGCGCATGCGGCGCTTCATTTCGGGACGCATGGCGCGCTTGAGTTCATGCCCGGGAAACAATGCGGCCTTTCCGCCGCCTGCTGGCCCGAGCGTCTTATCGGCGATCTTCCCAATTTCTATCTTTACGCCTCGAACAATCCCTCGGAAGGGGCAATCGCCAAGCGCCGCTCCGCCGCGACTCTCATCAGCTATCTGACGCCCCCCGTCGCGAACGCCGGCCTTTACCGGGGCCTGATCGACCTGAAGGCCTCCCTCGACAGATGGCGGCAATTGGAGCCGGAGAAAGCCTCTGAGCGCGGCGAACTCGAAATACTCATCCAGGCGCAAGCCGCGGATCTCGATCTCACTGCGGCCGAGCCGGCGTGGGCGGCGCCGGCCGGCGAGAAGATCTCGAAGCTTGCGGCCGTCGTCCTCGAGCTTGAATATACCCTGATCCCCCATGGTCTTCATGTCGTTGGGGAGGCGCCTGCCATCGAAGAGCGCATTGATATGCTGATCGCCGTCGCCGAAGCGGCCCACGAGATCCGGCTGGAGCGCGCAAGCGTCGACGTGTTGGTGAGGACCGGGAGCGCGGACAAGGCTCTCGCCGCCGAAAGCGCCGGAAAGAGTGAGGCGGTCCCGGCGAAGACTCTCGACACGCTCCGCGAATTGGCCGCGATGGATAAGCTGCTGGCGCAGGACCAGGAGATCCCAGGCGTTCTTGACGCGCTCGACGGCCGGTACGTCCGTCCAGCGCCTGGCGGCGATCTTCTCAGAACGCCGGCGGTTCTGCCGACTGGCCGCAATCTGCATGGTTTTGATCCCTTTCGCATTCCGAGCGCCTACGCTGTTCAGGACGGCGCTCGTCAGGCGAAACGGCTGATCGAACGGCATATCGCCGACAACAATCCCGTGCCGGAGACCGTGGCGCTGGTTCTGTGGGGCACCGATAATCTCAAGACCGAGGGGGCGCCTATCGCGCAGGCGCTCGCGCTGCTTGGCGCGAAACCGCGTTTCGACAGTTACGGCCGACTGGCGGGCGCGACTCTCATTCCTCTTGATGAACTGGCGCATCCCCGCATCGACGTCATGATCTCGTTGTCCGGAATTTTCCGGGATCTGCTGCCGCTGCAGATCGCCCTCCTCGCCGAAGCGGCCCTGTTGGCGGCGTCCTCCGACGAACCAAGCGAGCGCAATTTCGTTCGCAAGCACGCCCTGGCGTTTCAGGCGGAGAACGGGTGCGATCTCGAAACGGCGGCGTTGCGCGTCTTCGGCAATGCGGACGGCGCCTACGGCTCCAATGTCAACCATCTTGTCGCGAACGGCCGCTGGGAAGATGCGGACGAACTTGCTGAAGCCTACACGAGGCGAAAAGGCTTCGCGTATGGCTGCAAGGGCGCGCCAAAGCAAGAGCCTCAGCTGCTCAAAAGCGTGCTTGCAAGCGTTGATCTCGCCTATCAGAATCTTGATTCCGTCGAACTCGGGGTCACCACGATCGATACGTATTTCGATACTCTCGGCGGCGTCACCAGCGCCGTGCGGCGCCTGAAGGGCGCGAGCGCTCCAGTCTACATCGGCGATCAGACCAGGGGGGAAGGAATCGTGCGCACGCTCGACGAGCAGGTTGCGCTGGAAGCGCGCACCCGCATGCTGAACCCGAAATGGTACGAAGGCATGCTGAAACACGGCTACGAAGGCGTTCGGCAGATTGAGGCCGGCGTCACGAATACGATGGGTTGGTCTGCGACGACCGGCCAGGTCGATCCCTGGGTCTACCAAAAGCTTTCGCAGACTTTTGTCCTCGACCCGGACATGCGCGAACGCCTTTCGAAACTCAATCCGACAGCTTCGGCGAAGATTGCGAATCGACTGATCGAAGCTCACGAGCGGAGCTTCTGGTCGCCCGACGAAGACACGTTGGAGGCGATGCGTCAGGCCGGCGCGGAGCTTGAAGATCGACTTGAGGGCGTTGGTCTGGAGGTTGCAGCATGAATATCCCCCTGAAGCAGATAGGCGGATGCGGAAGCAATGGTTCGTGCGGCGACGGCGAAGGGAGCGTACAGGTTCAAACCGACGCCTTGTCTGATCTTGGAATTGCTAAAGTCTTCGCGGTCTACGGAAAGGGCGGCATCGGAAAAAGCACGACCTCGTCCAACCTGTCCGTTGCATTTTCGAAGCTTGGAAAGCGGGTGTTGCAGATCGGCTGCGATCCCAAGCACGATTCAACATTCACCCTGACGAAGCGCCTCATTCCGACGGTCATCGACGTTCTCGAATCGGTTCATTTCCACCCCGAAGAACTTCGCATCGAGGACTTCGTTTTTGAAGGTTTCAACGGGGTGATGTGCGTCGAGGCCGGCGGCCCTCCCGCAGGCACGGGCTGCGGCGGATATGTCGTCGGCCAAACCGTAAAGCTTCTGAAAGAACATCACTTACTTGAGGATACCGATGTTGTGATCTTTGACGTGCTGGGCGATGTTGTGTGCGGCGGGTTCGCGGCGCCTTTACAATACGCCGATCGAGCGCTGATTGTCACGGCGAACGATTTCGACTCGATCTTCGCGATGAACAGAATCGTCGCCGCGATCGCGGCGAAGGCGAAAAACTACAATGTGCGGCTTGGCGGAGTCATCGCCAATCGTAGCGCCGGCGTCGACCAGATCGACAAGTTCAACGCCAAGGTCGGCCTGACGACGATGGCGCGTTTCCCGGACCTCGACGCGATCCGCCTCAGCCGCCTGAAAAAAGCGACGCTCTTTGAAATGGAAGCGACGCCGGAGATTGAGGCCGTGCAGGCGGAATATCTGAGGCTGGCCGCGGCCCTTTGGGCGGGGACCGATCCGCTTGCTCCTTCGTCGATGAAAGACCGCGATATTTTTGATCTTCTGGGGTTCGACTAGTGTCAAATCTTTCCTATCTGCAACGGCGCAGCCAGATTGAGACCTATTTCGACCGCACGGCGGTTGAGGCATGGGCCCGCCTGACCTCCGATGTTCCCGTCGGGCGGATCCGCGCAACCGTGCGGGCGGGGCGGGAAGACATGCGCCAAACGATCCTGAACTGGCTTCCATCAGACCTCCGCGGCTGCCGCCTGCTCGACGCCGGATGTGGGACCGGAGCGCTCGCCGTGGCGGCCGCCGAACGCGGCGCCGATGTTGTTGCGGCGGACCTTTCGCCTCAACTCATTGCATTGGCGCGCGGGCGGGCGCCGCGCGAGTTCTCCTGCGGCCGGATCGAATTTCGTTCCGGCGACATGCTGGATCCCTCGCTCGGTCATTTCGACCACATCGTCTGTATGGATTCGCTCATCCACTATCGTGTCGACGATATGGTGGAAAGTCTTTCCAAGCTCGCGGTCCGCGCAAGGCGATCTATCGTTTTCACTTTCGCTCCGAGGACGCCGATGTTGTCTCTGATGCATGGCGTCGGTCGTCTTTTCCCGCGCGCCGATCGCGCGCCGGCCATCGAGCCGGTGGGCGAAGCCGCCTTGGCGAAAGCGCTTGATGCATCGCCCGGGCTCAAAAGCTGGAAGCCGGCGCGCGAAAGACGGGTCGTCAGCGGCTTTTACATGTCTCAGGCGTTAGAGCTCCGTCCATGATCAGGATCAACGAAAAACTGGCGCAGGGCTGGACCCGTCTGGGTCCGAGATTCCTCCCCTTTGCAGACGCGGCGACAATCGAACTGCCTCTGACAAGACTGCTGCGACTTTCGCTATTCCAGGTCACCGTCGGCATGTCTCTGGTGCTGCTGATCGGAACGCTCAACCGGGTCATGATCGTAGAGCTCGGGGTTTCCGCGTGGCTGGTCGCGCTCATGGTTTCGCTGCCGCTCGTCTTTGCGCCCTTCCGGGCGTTGATCGGTTTTCGTTCGGACAACCACCGTTCTGTGCTCGGTTGGCGGCGTGCGCCCTATATCTGGTTCGGGACGCTGATCCAGTTCGGCGGTCTGGCGATCATGCCCTTCGCCCTGATTATCCTGTCGGGAGACACCAACGGCCCGCTTTGGGTCGGTGATGCGGCCGCGGCCTTGTCTTTTCTGCTGATAGGCGCGGGGCTTCATACGACGCAGACGGTGGGGCTTGCCCTCGCGACGGATCTGGCTCCGGAACATGCGCGCCCGCGCGTTGTCGCGCTTTTGTGCATGATGCTGCTGGCCGGTATGGTGACGAGCGCATTGGCGTTTGGATTTCTGCTCGCTAATTTCAGCGAATTACGATTGATCCAGGTTATCCAGGGCTCGGCTGTCATCACCGTGGCGCTGAACGTCGTCGCGCTCTGGAAACAGGAGCCTCGAAATCCATCGCGGACCCTAGCTCAGGCGTCCGAACCGACGTTTAGGGGCGCGTGGCGGGATTATCTGAACCAGGGCGAACGCTCCAGGCGCCGGCTTGTCCTTATTGGCGTTGGAACCGCCGCGTTCAGCATGGAGGATATTCTCCTCGAACCCTATGGCGGCCAGATCCTGCACCTTTCCGTGGGCGCCACCACGGCTTTGACGGCCACGCTGGCGCTCGGCAGCATCGCCGGATTGAGCCTTGCGGCCCGCAGGCTCAATCGCGGCGCGGACCCCTATCGCGTATCGGCGTTCGGGGCTTTGGTGGGGATCGCCGCTTTTACGTCTCTCATATTCGCCGCGCCGCTGGAATCGGGTTTGCTTTTTGGCCTCGGAACCGGCCTGATCGGTTTTGGCGCCGGGCTTTTCGCTCATGGCACGCTCACGGCCTCAATGAACGAGACCCGGAGAGGCGACGCAGGGATCGCGATTGGCGCCTGGGGGGCTGTGCAGGCGTCGGCGGCAGGCCTCTCGATCGCTCTTGGAGGCGCCATCAGCGACGGCGCGTCCGCGCTTGCGACACAGGGCCTTCTCGGACCCGGGCTGAATGGTCCGGCCACAGGTTATGTCATCGTCTACATGCTTGAAATTGCGTTGCTGTTCGTCACCCTCGCGGTGGCGGGGCCTCTCGTGCGCCAGTTGAGCGCCGATTGGACCGGACCGATCACGAAACAGGAATTCGAAACAGCGCACTAACTGGACTATCAGGGAGGCTACAGCTGTGATTGCCGAAGATTTCGATTTCGAACCAGTTCGCGGCCTTCCCGGCCATCTGCCGCCCGGAGAAACCCTGCTGTGGCAGGGTTCGCCCTCCTGGCGCGCCGTCGCCCGCACGGTTTACCGCCTCCCGATGGTTGCGGGATATTTCGGAGTTCTGATCGCTTTCGGAACTCTCTCGGCGCTGCTGGAAGGACAAAGCATCCGGTCAGCGGTCCAACCGGCCCTGTGGCTCGCGCCGCTCGGCATGCTGTCCATCGGCATATTGACGCTCATGGCCTGGCTCACCGAACGCACCACGATCTACTCTCTCACCAGCCGCCGCGTCATCATGCGGTTTGGGCTCGCCCTGCCCATCACGCTTAATCTGCCGTTTTCGCAAATTGGCGGGGCGGCGCTGAAGATTCATCGGGACGGCTCCGGCGATATTCCGCTGGACCTCGCGTCAAAGGATCATCTCGCCTACCTGGTGCTCTGGCCACATGCAAGGCCGTGGCGCTTTTCGAGGCCCCAGCCGATGCTCCGGTGCATTCCGGACGCGGACAAGGCCGCGCAAATTCTCGCGGAAGCGATGACATTGGCGTTCCCCGCGTCCGCCGCGAACGCACGGAGAGTCACAGATGTCGCGCCCCAGCCCGCTGCGCAACATAGCGCCGCCGCCGGCAAGGAGCGCAGACCCAGCATGGCCGCGGCGTCGTAGGGAGCAGGCGGATGAGCCATCAATTGGTTGCGAGGTCGTTTCCACGGACGCCCCTTATCGGCGCCGCTCTTCTTGTCGCCTCGTCGTTGTGTCTGGTCGCCTTTGCGCGCCTGACCGATATCGGCGTCATGCATACGGCCCTCGAGCGTCCGGCGGCCGCGCGCGATCTTCGATTCGAGGACAGTCCGAACGGTGCCGTGATCGTGTATGACGCCAGTACAGGCCTTGAGATTGACCGGCTCGAGCCCGGTTCTGGCGGTTTCGTCCGGGGCATCCTGCGGAGCTTCGCCCGCGGTCGTCGCGCGATCCAGCAATCGGCGGGCGTTCAGGCGCCCTTCCGGTTGAGTCTGAGCGCAAATGGCAGGCTGGCCATTCAGGACATCATGACCCGAACGATTATTGAACTTGATGCGTTCGGACCGACCAACGCCGAGGCGTTCGCTCGCTTCTTGACCGCGCAGGAGTCTGCGAAATGAACGTCATCAGTCTGTTGAGCGCCGGCCAGATCGAAGTACCCTGCACCGTGGACGTGGAGCACACTTCCGACAGTCTTCACGCCCATGTAGAGCTGGCGTTCGATCTTGAACTACGGCCGGGAGACGAGGTGACCGTCCAAGGCGATTCCATCGACGTCCCGTTCGGCGAAAAGGCGCTGCTAAGCCGCCGGGCCATCATCACGCGCGCCGGCTGGCTGAAGCGCGTGTGGATCCGATTGAGTTCGAGGCTGGAACTGACCGAACTCTATGAAGTGAGTTTTTCCTCGGGGAGGAAATTATGAGCGCCGTGCGAGCCGCCGAACCGAATCTGACGACCCAAATGGCGCAAGCCAACACTGTCCTCAGTCCCCGATTCTATACTACTAATTTCGCGGAGATCGATCGGATCGACGTCGGCCCCGTGCGCGCCGAGTGGGATGAGTTGATGGCCGAAATGCGACGCGATCCCAACAAGGGGCATTTTGTGCGGACCGACGAGTTCAAATCGGATCTTTCACATCTTCCGGAGGCGCTCCGCAAGGAGTTCATCGATTTCCTCGTAAGCTCGGTGACGGCTGAGTTTTCGGGCTGCGTTCTCTATTCAGAACTCAAAAAGCGGGCGAAAACTCAGGACATGCGCGATCTGTTCGGCTACATGAGTCGTGATGAGGCGCGCCATGCCGGATTTATCAACGATACGTTGAAGGATTTTGGAATCGGCGTGGACCTCGGATTTCTCACCAAGACCAAGAAATACACTTTTTTCAAGCCGAAATTCATTTTCTACGCCACTTATCTGTCCGAGAAGATCGGCTATGCGCGCTACATCACGATCTATCGAGAACTCGAAAGGCATCCGGAGCGTCGCATCCATCCGATCTTCAAATGGTTCCACGAATGGTGCAACGATGAATTCCGTCACGGCGAAGCCTTCGCGCTGCTGATGCGGGCAAATCCTCGATTGCTCAGCGGCATCAATCGATATTGGGTGAAATTCTTCCTGATCGCCGTTTACGCGACAATGTTTGTGCGTGACCATGCGCGACCCGAGTTTCATAAGGCGCTCGGCGTGAGCCCAACGGATTATGATTTCACCGTGTTCCGGATCACGTCGGAAATCTCCAGACAGGTCTTTCCCCTGACGCTCGATATCGATCATCCGGGATTTGTCGCGGGACTTGAACGGTTGCGCATCAATGCCGGGCGGATTGCGGAGGCCGAGAGTCAGGGTGGAATTTCAGGCCGCTTGAAGAAAGCGGCCTGGGTCTTTGCGTCCGCGCTTGCTTTCGCCCGACTTTATATGATCCCGGCGAAGCGGAACGAAGCGCCAAAGCAGATTCGTCTGTCGCCGGCCTGGTAGATTGGAGCAAGCGTTGATGTTGTTGCTTTATGGTCCGCCCATCGGTTACGCCCTGTTCCTGTGGTGGTTCAGCACGGGGGTTATTATAGTCCTTGATGGTTTGCCGAGGCGGACCTATTCGTGGACTATGGGCGGCGCGACGTTGGTCATGTTGGGATCGCTCTATGGTCTTTTTATGAGCAGCACAGACACCAGCGTAACCGGGGCCTACATCGCCTTCACGTGCGCCCTGTTGGTCTGGGGCTGGAATGAAATCAGTTTTCTCATGGGCTTCATCAGCGGGCCTCGGCGCGCGCCTTGTCCCGCCGGGGCCTCAGGGTGGCGACGGTTCCGCTACGCCGCGCAGACCCTCCTTTATCACGAGCTCGTCATAGCAAGCATTGCGGCCCTGATTATCGCGATTACAGCGAATGGCGCAAACCAGTTCGGAACCTGGACCTTCATCATTCTTTGGTTTATGCGTCTTAGCGCAAAACTGAACGTGTTTTTTGGCGTGCCTAATTTGACGGAAGAACTCCTTCCCGACCACATGAAATATCTGGAGAGCTATTTCCGCAGACGACCGATGAACCTCTTCTTTCCGGTCTCGATCAGTGTGTCGATGGTCATTGTCGTCGGGATCGTGCGGTCCGCCGCGGCGTCTGCGTCTCTATTTCAGGCGTCGGGGCACGCCTTTCTCGCCACGCTGATGTTTCTGGCGATCCTTGAACACTGGTTCCTGGTTCTGCCGCTTTCTTCGATCCGTCTCTGGAGCTGGAGTCTTCGAACTGATCGGTCTGGCCGCCGCGTGAAGGCGATCTCCGCAAATGAAAAAATCCCCGGCGGATTGCCCGCCGACATCATGGATGCGAATGCGAGTACGTGACATCCAGGCAAAGACACCCGAAATCGATGAATTTTCGCGGGAGGCGGGAATGTATTATGAAGCATTGTTTCAGCGCCAGATTGATGTCCTGCATCAAGAAGGACGCTATCGCGTTTTCGCCAATTTGAAGCGCCGGCGCGGCGATTTTCCTAACGCGAGAATTCATCGCGGCGAGTCGTCCCGTGAGGTGACGGTCTGGTGTTCCAACGATTACTTGGGCATGGGCCAGCATCGGGATGTGCTGGCGGCGATGCACGAGGCGATCGACGCCGTTGGAGCCGGTTCCGGCGGCACGCGGAATATCGCCGGTACGACACAATACCATGTTGATCTGGAGGAGGAGCTCGCGGATCTCCATGGCAAGGAATCCGCGCTGCTTTTCACGTCGGCCTACGTCGCCAACGACGCCACATTGTCGACGCTGGTCAAACTGATGCCAGGGTGTGTGATATTTTCGGACGCCGACAACCATGCGTCAATGGTGGAGGGGATCCGCCGAGGCGGCGGCGCCAAGGAAATCTGGCGTCACAATGACGTCAACGACCTCGAGCGCGCGCTGCGGAAATATCCACGGGGGACGCCAAAAATTATCGCGTTTGAAAGCGTCTATTCGATGGATGGCCATATTTCGCCGATCGCGAAAATATGCGACCTCGCTGATAAATATAATGCGCTGACCTATCTCGACTGCGTGCATGGAGTCGGACTCTATGGACATCGTGGCGGCGGCGTCGCGGAGCGCGACAATGTCATGCATCGGATTCACATCATCAATGGCACCCTGGCCAAGGGCTTTGGCGTTATGGGCGGTTACATTGCAGCGAGCGCTTCCTGTTGCGACGCCATACGCTCCTACGCCTCGGGGTTCATTTTCACGACTTCGATCGCTCCCGCGATCGCCGCTGGCGCGCTCGCGAGCATTCGGCATTTGAAGTCGAGCAACGTCGAACGTGAACTCCATCAGGAACGGGCGATGACGCTCAAGCTGCGTCTGGCGGAGGCGGGGCTTCCCGTTATGAAGAGCCCGAGTCACATTGTTCCGGTGATGGTCGGGAATCCGGTTCACTGCAAAGCGGTGACGGACGTGCTTCTCGACCAATTCAACATCTATGTGCAACCGATCAATTATCCGACCGTTCCGAAGGGGACGGAGCGTCTTCGGCTGACGCCGTCCCCCGTTCACACCGATGCGCAGATGGATCGTCTCGTCGACGTCCTTTCCGGACTTTGGCGGAAATGCCCTGTCGCCAACGGACATTACGTCAGGATCGCGGCGGAATAGGCAGTCTGTAGGGTTAGAGGACGAAGGCGGACGCGTCGGGAACGAGGCGATCGACGACTTTGGCCGAACAGAGGACGCCGGGAATTCCTGCGCCCGGATGGGTACCGGCGCCGGTCAGGTAAAGATTTCGGAGGCCTTCGGCGCGATTGTGGAATCGGAACCACGCCGATTGCGTGAAATAGGGCGCAATTGAAAAGCCCGCCCCGGCATAACTCAGATATCGGTTTTCGAAATCGCGGGGGGTCATAAAAAAGTCGGCGGTTATGCTTCCTTTCAGTCCGGGCAGGATGGTCCGGTCTAGCGCGTCCACAATGCGGGACTGAAGACGGGGGCCTTCCTCCGTCCAGTCGATCGGAGCAAGCAAGTTGGGCGTCGGGCACAGTACATAAAAGCTATCGCAGCCTTCCGGCGCAAAACTGGCGTCCGTAGCCGTCGGCCGATGCAAATAAAGAGAAAAATCCTCGGGAAGGCTCCGCCGCGTGAAAATGTCCTTTAGCAGCTCCTTGTAGCGTGCGCCCATCCAGATGGTGTGATGTGCAACATCCGGATATTTTCTGCGCGTTCCGAAATAAAGAACAAAAAGACCCATTGAAAGGCGTGATCTCTTTTTGATCTTCGTCATAATCGGCTGAACTTGCGTCGGTATCATTTCACGATACAGAAACATCGGGTCCACGTCGGAGACGACGATATCGGCGGCGATGGTCTCTCCGCTCTCGAGGGAAACGCCCTTGGCGGATCGGTTTTCGATCAGGATCTTGCTGACGGTTTCACCGAGGCGGATCTTGACGCCTTCGTCAAGCATCAACTTCTGTAGTGCTGCGACGATCGCGCCGGTTCCGCCCATAGCAAAATGCACGCCCCACTGGCGTTCGAGGTAGTGGATCAAGGTGTAGATGCTGGTCGTGTCAAAGGGATTTCCGCCAAGCAAAAGCGGCTGGATCGAAAAGGCCTGCCGCAGATTGGAATTGGTCAAATAGGCGGATACAAACTGCCAGACGGTGCGGTTGGCGCGGAGCCTCATCAGCGAGAGGGTCTGGCGCAGCATGGTCTTGGGTTCGTGAAAAGGCTGATCAGCCAATTCGGTGAACGCCTTTTCGTACATGAGTCGCGAGTGTTTGAGCATCGCGAGATATCCATTGACGTCTTGCGGTTCTATTCGCCTGATTTCCGCCAATGTGTCGTCGACGCCGCCGCCATAATCGAACGTCGTTCCGTCGTGGAAACGAAATCGGTACCACGGCGTGAGAGGGACGAACGTGACGAAATCGCGTCGGTCCTTGCCGAACAGCGCGAACAATTCGTCGAAAAGGAATGGAGCTGTAATGACGGTCGGACCCGCGTCATGTCGAAATCCATCCTTCTCGAAGACCTGAGCGCGGCCGCCTGGCCTGGGAGCGCGATCAATGAGCGTTACGCGCCAGCCCTTGGCTTTGAGGCGAAGCGCCGCCGCCATTCCGCCGAAACCAGCTCCGACCACAATTGCGCTTGGACCCGATTTTTCTTCCAACATGCGTCTGGTTGCTCCCAGATTTTTCAAGTCGCGGGGTCGAGGAACGAAATCTACAGCAAACCCTGGCCAATCCAATACGTGCGCAGTGCCGATCCCGGGCTTCCGAATTCAGCGAATTCACAACAAAGCATTCGAAGGGAGTGCGAGGCGGGAGCCGGCCTCAAAGACTGGCGCGGTTCCGTCCGAACCGGAACATGCTGTGCCAGCCGAATCGGGCGAGTTCCGCGACGTCGGTGAACCCTGCCGAGCGAGCCTGCTCCTCCAGTCTAGACCGCGTTTCCGGGTGGTCATAGTGAGTGAGGTGATCGCAGACAGCGTCACATTCCTGCGTGCTTAGCTCCGACCAATCGCGGCGAAGCCAATCGCAATAGCGTTGATAGTAGACCGGCAGGCTTTCATCTTCCTCTCTGACGACGTCGGTCAGCAATAGAATTCCCCTGTCCGATAGCCTGTTTGCCGCGGCGGCAAAAAACTCCCTCTTTAAATCTGTCGTCAAGTGATGAACGGCGAAGCTCGACTGAATGACGTCGAACTGGCGATCTCCATCATTCAACGCCGCTAGCAGGTCGCGATGCTTCAGGAGGACCGGGCAGGAAAGGATTTTGAGATTTTGGGCGGCGAGTTCGAGGGCGGTTTCGGACAAATCCACGCCCTCGTAATAGCTGACCGCAGCCGCGGCCAGGACAGGCGCAAGTATTGCTGCGTCACCGCATCCAAGATCAAGCAAAGAAAAGGGATGGTCGCTAAATTCAGAAAGCAGAAGGGCCTCGATCTGCGATCTGAATTGCGCATGATACATGTAATTTGCATCAACCACTTTACGGTAGGTGCGCCAAGAGTCGAAAAAATCGGAAGATTGTTGCTTGCTCATGAGACTCTTACTTGCGCCGAAAGGAAGCCGGCGAGGCCGGCGGCGGCAATCTCTGGTTATCCCTTAAGGATTTATAACCGTGAGGATTTCGATTCGAATTTGCCAAGGACAGCACAATCATGCCATTTTGAAATAATGCAATCTCTACCGACCAGAACCTGAGGTCGGATAAGCCGTTGAATAAGGAAGACGCGATCGGACACGGCCAAGGGGGCGGCGCGCATGAGGGGGTTGAAGTCCAGCTTCATTTCACCAGACAAGGCGCCGGCTCATCACGGGATCCGTTCCGATTCCAAAAGTCGCGACGCCGCCGAGACGCAGCCGCCCGTTCAGACGATTGATCGAACAGACCGGCTGAGAGTGATGATCGAATGCGAGATTATACCTCGCCTGATGATGGCTCATATCGAGCCGGACGCAAGCGAATTTTCTTCTTCGATCAAACGGCGAAATGCAAAATCCCTGAGTGTGGCGATCGATCACAACCCCCGGTTGACCAGGAATTAAAGGGATCGACGGAAGAATTCGGGAGCATGCGTTCACATCCCCGTCTGGAGCATATTCCGATCGGATTGAATCCATCCAATCGAGAAGACAATACTCAAGCTTTTGACTCTGGAGCGATTTCTGATCGATCGCATGAAGTCATGCGATCGGAAAGCGCTCCAAGGCTCGACATGCCTGACTCGACATGACTGATATGAGTCGCTGCGATCAATTTTTGGCTAAATCAATTGACGACGTCGAATTGTCCGAGTTCGCCGCTGTGCAGGTACGCCGCAAGCTTTTGAAGCGCGACGATGCCAAGGAGCAGGTAATCCGTTTCTCCGGCGCGCGCGGCTTCGAAGATGGACTCGGCCACGTAGCTTCTGAGAGACGCGACTTCAGCTTCGCTGAATGACGCCAATTCAGGCTGCAACAGTCCCCAGGCAAGTTCAAAGGCCGCTTTTTGGGGAATTGGCTCCCGGGTCTTGAATTGCTCCTGCGACGGCTGTTCGTTTTGAGCGACGCTTTGCGACATGGCGGTCTCCAGGCGCCGGCGAAGGCCGCCGAATACCAGGGCAATTGTCTTCTGAGTCAGCTATAGTATTGAAACAGCTTAAAGTTTGCCTTGAAAAAGAGCCTCTTCTCATGTCCGGAAGAATCCGGATCGATAAGGGAAATACCTGACATAAAATGAATTGAAATCGTTCGGTTTTCGCGGCGCTCGGACCAGAGCAAATGAGATCAATAATCGTCCAGCCATCCTTTGTTCAGAGCGTAGCGAAGGAGCTGCACCCGGCTTTCGAAGCCAAGCTTATCCATGCCGCGCGCCTTATAGGTTTCGACTGTCTTTACGCCCAGACGAAGTTCCGCGGCGACCGCCTTTTGACTGTGCCCCGCCGCGGTCAATCTGAGCACCTCAACCTCGCGTTCGCTGAGGTCAGCTTCGAGGAAGGGTCCGTCCGCCTTCAGCGGACCGCCGCCGACAACTTTCCCGGCGATCGCGGGGTCTAGGTAAACGCCTCCGGCGGCGACGGCTCGAATGGCCCGCACCAGCTCTTCGCTCGCCGAACGTTTCAGGACATAGCCCGCGATCCCCAACACCAGCAGCTGGCGCAGATATCCTTTGTCTTCGTGGACAGTCAGCGCGAGAATCTTGGTCTCGGGGCTATTGTCCCGAAGTTGCTCGGCGACTTTCGTGCCATTCAGGCCCGGCATCGAAATGTCCAAGATAACAATGTCCGGCTTCAGTTCGGTCGCCAGTTTCAGGGCGTTGCGCCCGTCGCAGGCGTCGCCGACGATCGTCATCCCCTCCGCCGCGCCGATGATCGCCTTGACCCCGGCGAGAACGATCGGATGATCGTCCGCGAGGAATACGCGAAGGGGCTTTGGAAGAGCGCAAGACTCACTCATCGTAGCGGAACGTGGATGATGAGCGTGGTGCCGAAGCCCGGGGCGGCCTCAATTTCCAGCTTGCCGCCGACAAGCGCAAGGCGCTCACGCATCCCAAGCAGTCCGAGGCGGGACGAAGGAGCCAGTTTTTCGTCGACCTCATCGGATCGGAATCCTTTTCCATCGTCTTCTACGATCAATATGACCTCGTCGAGAGTCGCCTCCAGGATCACGCCGACCTTCTTCGCCCCGGCATGTCTGGCGACATTTGTAATAGCTTCCTGAAGAATCCTGTACAATGTCGTTTCGATGATGGGAGGCAATCGCCGGTCGCTCAAGGCCAAATGCAGATCGAATTGCAAATTTGAGCTCTGGGCGCACTCGTCGATAAATTGCTGGACAGCCGTTTGGAGGCCAAGGTCGTCGAGCGAGGTCGGGCGAATTTCCCAAGCGAGACGATTTACTTCTTGTCCCACGTCGGCGGTCAAACTTTTCAATTGGTCGACCCGGCGCTTCAGATCCGAAGGCGCGTCGTTGCGCCCCAGGCCGTCGAGATTCCACTGCATGATGGTCAGATATTGCCCAAGGCTGTCGTGTAATTCGCGTGCGATTCTCTGACGTTCAGCTTCCTGGTTGATGACGGTGCTGCGCAGAACCTGAGACAGTTCCGCTTCCAGAACCGCGCGGCGGTCCGATTCAATCTCGAGCTGACGCCCGGTCACCTCCCATTGCCGGATTCGCTCGTCCAGGGCTGCGAGAAGCGCTTCCTGGCGCAATTTTGCCGCCTCCCGCTCACGGGCGAGCTGATCGACCCGGCGAAGTACGATTTCGAGCAGAGAGACACGCAAGGTTTGGGCGATCTGGATCGCGACTTTTTCCCATGGCTTGGAGCGCAGCCGCACCTCCTGCCTCCAGGCCTCGAAGCTTTTTCGTGGTGAGAGGCGTACGCCGTCCGGTTCGCATTCCACCGACTTGTCCGGATTTCCCGCCCAGGTCACGGTGTCTATAATCTCGCGGCGAAACCAGATGACATAATCTCGCGGTGATTTTGAAACCGAAAGAGCGATTATCCCGCTTGCGACGTCGGCGAAATCGACGGCCGGCCGATAGATGAGAGGGAGCGCGTCTGTATGAAAAACGCCTTCGGCGGCCGTTTCATTCAGCCAATCGACGAGTCCTCCCGCTTGCGTCGCATTGGGGGTGCGGCCGAGGCTCGTAAAATTGCCGTCAAGCCAGAGCCCAAGACCGTCTGCGTCGATGATCTCCAGGAGATTCGGCCGCAACCGAGCCAGGCTGTCGGCGAGTTCCTCCTCGCCGGAAAGCTGGGTCAACAAATCGTCCTGAATGGCTTTCGAACGGGTTCGATCCTGAAGTTCGTCCGCCGTGATTTTGGTTTCAAGCAGAAAGGACGCCATCTGACTGAACAATTCGAGGGCGACTCTCAGGCGATGGGGCACATAGCGCGGCCTTCTTGAATGACAGGCGATCAGGCCCCATAGTTTGCCATCCAGAATGATCGAGAGCGACATCGTCGCGGCGACGCTCATATTGGCCAGATATTCGAGGTGGATCGGGGACACGCTCCGCAGCATGCTCTGGCTGAGATCGAGCGGGCGCTCAAGGCGCGCGATGGGCGGCGACAGCGGAGCAGGCTGGTAGGTGGTGTCCGCGATCAGGCGAATCCAATTGCGCATGTAGAGTTCGCGCGCCTGTTTCGGGATGTCGGACGCCGGATAATGCAGACCAAGAAAAGGCGAGAGGTCGGAATCTTTCGCTTCGGCGTCGACAGCGCCGCTGCCGTCAGGCAAAAATCGATAGACCATCACCCGGTCAAATTTTGAGGCGGCGCGAACCTCCTCCGCCACCAACTTGCAGAATTTTTCTACAGACGCCGCCTGCTGAATGTTGCGCACCATCGTTTGAACAAGCGCGAGGGGATCATCGAGGCAATCTTCCCAGATCGGCTCCAGTTCAAGAATCAGCAGCCCGTCGCTGAGATGTATGGTCGCGTCGACGTCGCCGTTGCCGCCCTTCGCCTTCATATGGAAAGCGTGAAGCGGACGGAGCATGGAGCTTTCCGTCGCGACGAGTTCGCGAAGGCGGTCAGCATGAGTCTGGGGCAACCAATCCGCCGCCGCCCGGCCGATCAACTCGCCCGGCGCCAGCCCGAGCAATTGATCCGTTGCGCCGCCGGCCTGGACCACGTCGAGTTTTTCGGGATCGAGCGCCAGCAGGGCGCCATGCGGCTGGATTGACCCAGGAATGTGGATCGGCTCACGGTCGCAATTGGTCAGATCTGCGGCGCCGAACGCAGGAACCTCGCCGCTCATTCCCGCTCCTCTGCTGGGCTCCCGGACGAAGGGGCGCGCCGATGGTCATCATACCATTGAGAATACATGCTGTCTTGCCGCTCAGAACGCCGCCTCGCGGGCGCTGCGCGCCACGAGGTTCAAGGCGTCGCGAAACATCTGAATGCGGCGCAAGCCGCGGCGCAGGCGTCGGCTATCGCGCTCTCGTCATTGTCAATCTGGGAGAGCGCGGCTTTAAAGCTTCCCCAGAAATTTTCGTCCCGGCCGTGCCGCAGGAAGCGCGTGGCGATGCGGACCTCAGGATCTTTCGCCGATTCCATCGTCTTGAGAATGAGCCCCGCTCCGAGGCGGCTGCCTTCAAGAACATAGGCCCAGCCGAGAATCGCGCCCGCTCCGGCGTCGATCCGCTGGCCGCCGGCCGCGAGATAGGGCGCAACTGGCGCGCTCAAGCCCGCGAACGCATCCAGATCCTCCATGTCCCGGGCGAGGGCGAAACGCCGCCGCCGCTGGTCCCAATCCGGCAAAAGCCGTTGCACGCCCGCAGTCTCCAGCGCCGATTCGATCGCGGCGCAAGGCCAGTTCATCCGCAGATACCGGACGTAGCATGCCCGCTCCAGAAGAGCAGAAGGGCTCAGGTTCGAATCCAAAGCTTTGTGCAGGAGTCGCGTCTCGCTCCGAAGACGGGCATGGGCCAAGCCCCGCGCTGAAGGATGACCCGGCGTATCGCCTGCGTGTGCGGCCGACGAAAAATTCGGCCCGATGTCACGATGTCCCGAAAGATCTTCCTTTGGCGGCATAAGCGTTCGCTGTAATTCGACGTTGCGATCTCCAGCGAATATGCCCTGCTTCCTCCCGGCGCGCCAGAGCGGTCGAAAAAGCCTCAGCGATCGCCTAAAACCTGCTGGCGACGAGGAAGCCCGCCGTCGCGGCGACAGCCGTCGCGCAGACTCCCCAGGCAAGGTCTATGACGCTGATCAGCGCCGGCCAATTGGTCAGCGTCGCGAGATTCGTGAAATCATACGTGCCGTAGGCGACCAGCCCGAGCAATGCTCCAAGTCCGAGCGCTGTCGCCCATGAACCGCTCGAAAGGGCGGGGATGAGGACCAACACAACCACTCCGGCGACATAGACAAGATAAAAGACGGCCGCCACAGCGAGCTTCGGTTCAGGGGCAAGAAGTTCGCCGAGCATGGGACGGTAGAGGCGGGGAGCCGCGATCGAGAGCCAGATGAAATCGAGGACGAAAAACGCCGCGGCCGTGGCGATGTAGCCGATCAGAATTCTTGCCATGCCGCTCTCTTGCTACGCTAGGAAGAACTTCGTTAAGCATGGAATCTACGCTTCGCATCGCCGTTTGGATCATGAGCGCCGATTTTTTTTGACGCGCCGTCATCCGATGGCTGATCGCCGCCGTAGATATGGCTTGAGCGATCAGAACCGGGTGAATTGAAATATGGCGTCTCCCTCCGCGTCGCCGAACGATGAAGTCGCTGTGATTGGAAGTGGAATCGCGGGGCTTTCGGCGGCCTGGCTCTTGAGCCGCAGCCGCCGGGTCGCGCTGTTCGAAAAAGAGCAGCGGCCCGGCGGCCACTCCAATACAATCGAGATTGTGGGGCGGGGCGGTTTACTTCCGGTCGACACCGGATTTATGGTTTTCAACGAAGTGAATTACCCGAACCTCACGGCCCTTTTTCGTCATCTGGGCGTGACGACGAAAGCATCCGACATGTCTTTCGCGGCCTCTCTCGATGGCGGAAGCTTCGAATATTCGTCGCTCGATTTCGACGGCGTGCCCCGAATCTCCGGCAATATGATCCGGCCTCGATTTTGGTCGATGATAAGCGGAATATTGAGGTTCTATCGCGAAGCGCCGCTGCTGCTGGATAGTTCCGCAATCGACGGCGTGAGTCTTGGCGATTACCTCGACCGGGCCGGCTATTCTCGGGCCCTCATCCAGGACCATATCCTTCCCATGAGCGCGGCGATCTGGTCGGCCTCAGCGACGGACATCGCGAATTATCCGCTCAACACGTTCCTTCGCTTTTTTGTCAGCCATAGGCTCATGTCGATCCGTGATCGCCTGCAATGGCTCACAGTCGAAGGAGGCAGCCGGGATTATGTGCGCCGCATGACGGGAGCGATGGGCGCATCGATGCGTCTTGGACTCGCTGTGAAGCGAATATACAGAAAAGACGGTTGCGTCATCGTCCAGGACGTCTCGGGTGGCGAGCGGCGGTTTTCGCATGTTGTGATCGCGACGCATGCCGATCAGGCGCTTGGATTGCTTGGCGACGCGGATCCCGACGAGCGGCGCCTCCTCGGCGCATTCAAATATGCGACAAACAGAACTCTCCTGCATTCGGATCCATCCTTGATGCCGCGCCGACGGCGGGTCTGGTCAAGCTGGAATTTTCTGCAACCGAAAGGCCCAGACGACAGGCCTGCGCCTTGCGTCACCTATTGGATGAACAAGCTGCAAAGTCTTGATCCATCTGTTCCATTGTTTGTGACTCTCAATCCTGCGCACGAGCCGGATCCGAAGAAAATCGTCAGAGAACTCACTTACGAACACCCTCAATTCGACCAGGCAGCACTCCGAGCGCAATCGGATCTGTGGACGTTGCAGGGTCGACGCAACACCTGGTTTTGCGGCAGCTATTTCGGTTATGGATTTCACGAGGACGCGCTCCAGGCAGGACTTGCGGCGGCGGAAGAGATTGGGGAGGCGAGGCGCCCCTGGACGGTCCCGAATGAAAGCGGCCGGATCGCGATCCGGTCGCGCGCTCTGGCGCCCGCCGCATGAGCCTGCAGTCCGCACTTTACGCCGGGCATGTTGTCCACCGAAGGTTTCGACCGCGGAGTCACGGCTTGCGCTATAGCGTGTTTTCTTTATTGCTCGACCTCGACGAGCTGCCCGACCTCGATCGCAAGCTTCGACTCTTCGCCTACAACGGCTGGGGACTGTTCAGCTTTCGCGACTCGGACCATGGCGAGGGTATTGGATCTCTTCGGCATTGGGTTGAGCGCTGCCTCGCAAAAGCCGATATAAACCTCGACGGCGGCGCCATCCGCGTGCTCTGTTATCCGCGTATTCTCGGATATGCGTTCAATCCGCTGACGGTCATTTTTTGTCACTCCCGGGACAGCGCCCTCAAGGCGATCTTGTATGAGGTGAGCAATACGCATGGCGAGCGACATACTTACGTGATGCCGGTCGGAGCAGGAGACGCGCCGATCGTCCGCCAATCCTGCCGCAAGGAATTCTTTGTCTCGCCATTCATCCCGATGAACTGCGTTTACGATTTCAAGGTTCTGCCGCCTTGCGAACGCGCTTCGATTCTGATCGAGGAACAGGATGAGGGAGGACCTCTGCTCGTCGCGGCATTCTCTGGCGTTCGCCGCCCGCTTACCGACGCGGCCTTGCTCCGCGCGTTTTTCACCTACCCTCTGATGACGATCAAAGTCGTCGCCGCTATCCATTTCGAAGCGTTGCGTCTGCTCTTCAAGAAAACCCCTGCGTATTCTCATACGCGCGCGAAGCAACGGTTCGCCGTCAGCGTCGGCTCGCCTTCAACTTCCAACAAGGCGTAGACTCATAATGAACGAACTCAATCGCCCCGACGCGTTTCGTCTCCCTAAAAAGCGTTCCGCCTGGGCGAAGGCGTTGCTTTCCCCGATGGAACGGCGTCTGCCCGGAGACCTCACGCTTATTTTGCCGGGGGAGAGGCGCCTCACTCTGAGGGCCGAGCGGCCCGGCCCGCCGGTGACGCTGGAGATACGCCGAACCAAGGCCTTGTGGCGCTCGATTTTCGGGGGTGAACTCGGGCTCGCCGAATCTTACATGGAGGCGGACTGGGACGCCTCCGACCTCGTCGCATTGATGCAAATGGCTCTCAAGGCCAAAGCAAAACTCGAACACGTCGTCCGGGCTTATGCCCACGTCGATTTCTTGAATCGCGCGCGCTCGCCGCGCCGGCCAAATACAAAGGCGCAAGCGCCTGAAAATATTTCCTATCATTATGATCTCGGCAATTCATTTTATGAAAAATGGCTTGACGAGACGATGACCTATTCCTCGGCGCTGTTTACGCGTCCGGAGCTTTCGCTCGCCGAAGCCCAAAGGGAAAAATATCGCCGCATCGCCGCCAGCATTGATCTTCAGCCGAATGATCGCGTGCTGGAAATCGGATGCGGTTGGGGCGGCTTCCTGGAATACGCCGCCGGGGATATTGGCTGCAGGGTGACCGGGATAACTCTTTCGGCGGAGCAGGCCCGGTTCGCGCAGGCCCGCATCGAAAGAGCCGGGTTGTCGGAGCGCGCCGCAATCCGCCTCGTGGATTACCGCGACGTCGAGGGAACCTATGACAAGATCGTTTCGATCGAGATGTTCGAAGCCGTCGGTGAGGAATATTGGCCGACGTTTTTCGACGTCGTCCGTAATCGTCTTTCTCCCGGTGGGCGCGCGGCGCTGCAGGTGATCACGATCTCGGAGCGCCTGTTCGAGCGCTACCGGAGGCGAATCGACTTCATACAACGATATATTTTTCCCGGCGGCGTGTTGCCTTCGCCGAACGCCCTGAGCGCGGCCATCGCAACCGCGGGTCTTCGTCTCGAAGACGGCTTTTTCTTCGGTGAAAGTTACGCCGCCACGCTGCGGTTGTGGGACGGCGCATTTCGCAAGGCCTGGTCCGAAATTGCGCGTGAGGGGTTCGATGAGCGCTTTTTTCGGATGTGGACCTATTATCTCGCGTATTGCGAGGCGGGATTTCGCATGAACCTCGTTGATGTCGGGCAATTCGTCATCGCGCGAGATTGATACAGGGGTTAACGGCCTTCCGCTACGCTAACCTTCTTGCGCTGGCAGCATTCGCCGGCTCAGGGCGAAATAAGCAGAATATGGCATGAGTCGCAGCAGCTTCATCGCTAGCGCCATGCGCCAGGGGAAAACAATCTCGAATGCGCCGCGATCAAGACCACGCATGATATGATCGGCGGCTTCCTCGCTTGAAATGAGGAATGGCATCGGGAAATCGTTGCGGCGCGTCAGAGGCGTATCGACGAATCCGGGGTTGATCAACGCGAGACGAACGCCCGCCTGATCGAGTTCGGGCTTCAGCGCTTCGCACATGTTGATGAGGGCCGCCTTGGTGGCGCCGTACGCCGCCGCGGTCGGCAGGCCGCGATATCCCGCGACGGACGAAACGACAGCGATCGTGCCGGCGCGGCGTCCGATAAAGCCCGGAAGAATTTCCGCGAGACAATGGACGGTCCCCATCAGATTGACATCGATCAGCGACCTGAAGACGCTGACATCGAAGTCTTTGGCCGATAAAGGCTGATGCGTCCCCGCGTTCAGAATCGCGAGATCCAGCGGTCCGATGGCCTGTTCGATCCGGTCAATTGCGGCTTTCACTGATGCGGCGTCCGCGACGTCGAGCGTCACGGGGAAGATTGAGCCGGGCAGGCCCTCAGCTTCAGCCGCGAGCGACTCCAGATCCGTTCCGGTGCGTGCGCTCGCGGCCACCGTATGGCCTCTCGCCGCGAGGCGCAGCGCGAGCGCGCGCCCGATTCCTTTTCCGGCTCCGGTCACCCATACGGCGCCAGGCTTCGTTGGGGTGTGGGATAAGGGGTCACGCTTCGCCATGAACTCTCACGCATCGCCTTCTTCGCATTGGGGCCGCTCTCGCCCCATCGCGTCCGGGTTGGTCTCCGGACGAAGGTGATATGGGCTGGTTGAGGCTATTGCGCCAGAACCATTCCACAGATTTCGCTCACGACTAAGAACGGGATGCGTTTGATGCAGGTCAGCGAGCGCCCGCCTCGCGGATGGCGGCCGCGATATCGCGACTACGAGATCCGCTTCAGGCCGTCGTCATAGGTGATCTTTTCATAGGCCGTATCGAATTTCGCTGCGCCGTCGGCGATTGAGTCGAGCTTTTCGGCCGTGCTGAATTTTTTCATCCTTGTCTTGTCGAGGTAGAGAGAGTCGATCAGTTCATTATAGACGCTCGTGCCGTCGATCGGCAGAACATAATAGCTGACGTCCGCGAAACTGACCTGATAGCGTGACGCCCTGTCGAGATCGCCGACGAAAATGAAATATTTTCCGTCCGGTTTCACGTTTGCGCCCAGCGTTTCCACGAGAGCGGGAAGCTGAGTGTAGTTTGCGAGCGAACCGGCCAGGAACGAAAGCGCTGGATCATCCCCTTCGGACGTGGCGAAGGTCGCCTCCAGCGTGACGGGCGGATCGAGCGCGAGGGCGATTTCTCCGCGAAAGCCGAAGCGTCCCGCATGTTGTGTCGGTGCCTTGAGCGTGGGCTTCAACAGGCGGCCTTCGGCTTCGAGACGCTGAAAGGCGGTTGTTTCGATGGCGGTCATATTGAAGTCTTTCAATTCCGCTCATTCCTGAACCATTCATGAATGTCACGGCCGATCGGATCACGCGAGTGGGCTTTGGCGCGATTGTAGAGATGCCGACAAAACAAAATGTCGGTAGAGCCGCGCATGCGGAAAATGTAGACGTGTTTGGAAGGCCCCGCGAAAACAGGACGCTGGCCCGGATCAGGCTGCGGTCAAATCCGACAATGGCTTAATTAGCCGGAGCAGGACGCAGCGATCGCGTCCCTCGGAGCATTTATCGTGCCTCGACTCCGATTGCGCGGTTCGAGCCTCAATCGCAGTCGGAGCAGACGCCGTTGCCGAAGTCGTCGCACCAGCATTCGCAGGTCCCGCCGGCCGCAGGGCAGTCATTCGACGCTTCGCTCTCGCAGCCTATGCTGCGGCAGGAGCCTGCCTTCGCGACAGGGTCGGGCAGACCCGGCCTGCCGGGCTGAGGCAGAGCGGCGAGGCGGTCGTAGAGAGTTTTGGGTTGCCCGGAATGTCCCGGCTGGCTAAGGCCACCGGCGGCGGCGGGCATGGCGAACAGTAGAGCGGTCAACAAGAATGCCAATCGCATGCGAATCTCCCTGTATCGCTCACGCTTCCTCAGAAGCGGTCAAGGGCGACGATCGCATATAGGCTCGAATTTGCAACTAACCTTTGGTTGCTCGTCATTGTGGGACGGATGACGAAAGCCAGGGTTCCCTACATTGTCAGCCCCGCGGCCCGATCCTGTAGTCGTTGGAGCCCTTGCCGGGGGGAAACCGCGGCCCGCGCCGGTTCAGCTATCTCCAGCCGACGCGCCGCCGCTCTTGCCGCTTTCTCCTGGATCGTTGTCTTGAAGCGCCCGTTTCGTTCGCCGGATCTCGGCGAGTTGACCCTGAAGGATATCGAGAACGTCGCGCTCCGGCGCGCTCAGCGTCTCGCGATCGACATGTTTCATCAGGACTTCCAGCGCGTCTCCGATGCGGCCAAGCTGGCGGCCGTAGCTTCCGACCTCGTCGAGAATGGCCTGCTCCATTTTCGGCTGCGGCGTCTGGCCGATGTTGATCAGTCCGACCTGAACGCCCTGTTGGTAAAAGGTCAAGGGATTGATCGCCTGCCAGAGCTTCTGGGGCGCGAGGGAAATTTCAAAGGCTTTGGACATTGTGGGCCTCGTGGCGCCGGGAGAACAGACAAAGCGTTTCCCGCAGGGTTTGCAACGTCGTTAAAAGCATATCCTCAGTTGAACAACCTATCAATCAATGGCGAGGAGCGCTGGTTCACGCCGCCTTTTGATAATCCTTGATGTCGGAGAACGTCACCTCCGGCCATTTGTCCTGCTCGTACTTCAAATCCCAGGCCGAGGCGGCAAGAAACACCGGCGCGCCGTCGAGGTCGGCCGCCATCGACGAGGGATGCGCGCGCATGAATCTGTCAAGTTCGGCGTCCTTCGCCGTGATCCAGCGGCAGGTCTCGAACCGGCTCGTCTCGAACGAAACCTCAAGCCCATATTCGGCGGCGAGCCGCTCGGCGAGGACGTCGAGCTGAAGGGCGCCGACGACGCCGACCATCGCGTTCGAGCCGTCGCTGGGCAGGAAGATCTGGACGACGCCTTCCTCCGCCATCTGGCCAAGAGCCTCGCGGAGTTTCTTGGCCTTCATCGCGTCGCCGATCTTGACCCGGCGCAGAAGTTCGGGCGCGAAACTCGGCACGCCCCGAAAAACGAGGTCTTCCCCTTCGGTCAAGGTGTCGCCGATCCGCAGCGTGCCGTGGTTGGGAATGCCGACGACATCGCCGGCATAGGCTTCCTCCGCCAGTTGCCGGTCCTGCGCGAAGAAGAATTGCGGCGAATTGATCGCAATGTTCTTGCCTGTGCGCACCAGCTTCGCCTTCATGCCGCGCCGGAGCTTGCCCGAGCAGACCCGCATGAAGGCGATCCGGTCGCGATGATTGGGGTCCATGTTCGCCTGGATCTTGAACACGAAGCCGCTCATCTTGTCTTCGCGGGCGTCGACCTTGCGCGAGGCGGCCTCGAGCCCCTGCGGCGGCGGCGCGAATCTCGCGAGCGCGTCGATGAGGTCGCGCACGCCGAAATTGCGGAGGGCGCTGCCGAAAAACACCGGCGTCAGATGGCCTTCGAGAAAGGATTGCTTGTCGAAAGTTTTGAGGCCGCCCCGGGCGAGTTCGATCTGGTCGCGCGTGTCCCTGAAATCGGCTTCGCTCAGGAGGCTCTTGATGAAAGGATCGTCCGGCCCGGAGACTTTGGTCGGCTCGCTGTCGCGGTCGATCCGGCGCACGAGATCATGTTCGAGATCATAGGTGCCGGCGAAGCTGCGTCCGCTGCCGAGCGGCCAGGTCAGCGGGGCGACGTCGAGCGCGAGGGTCTTTTCGATTTCGTCGAGGAGGTCGAACGGGTCCCGTGTTTCGCGGTCGAGCTTGTTGATGAAGGTTAAAATTGGAATGTCGCGCAGTCGGCAGACCTCGAACAGCTTGCGCGTGCGCGCCTCGATGCCCTTGGCGGCGTCGATCACCATGATCGCCGAATCGACCGCCGTCAGGGTCCGGTAGGTGTCCTCGGAAAAGTCCTCGTGGCCCGGAGTGTCGAGCAGATTATAGACGCAATCGCCATATTCGAAGGTCATCACCGAGGTGACGACGGAAATGCCGCGCTCGCGCTCGATCCCCATCCAGTCGGAGCGGGTCTGACGCCGGTTCGCCTTGGCGCGGACTTCGCCGGCGAGCTGGATCGCGCCGCCGAAGAGCAGGAGCTTTTCGGTGAGCGTCGTCTTGCCCGCGTCGGGGTGGGAGATGATGGCGAAAGTCCGCCGCCTTGAGACCGGATCTTGAGAAGTCATGGCGCTGCTCGTCGCAAGGGCGGGGCGCTATGTCAAATGCTTTGGCGGGCGCGCCAGACCCGATCTCAGTTCGAATTTACGGTTTGCGCCCATTGAGGCCGATCCCAGCCGTTCGGCCGAATGCGCGACGGCACAGAAGCGGACGTCCGGCCCAAAGGTATAGACGGCTATTTGGATGGGTTTGCGACGGTCCGCTCTTCGACGGCGAGGCCAAGAACCGGACGTTCGTCTCTGGCTCGATAATTGGCTCAATCGCTCACGAACGCCTCATTCGAAGCGGCAGCAACGTTCATCGATCCCGACAAACCAGCCCCCGCTGGACGATCGCGACCGCGTTCGCGTATGCCGCCAATGGCAGGGTGACTGCTGTTAAAATTGACTGCTGTTACAATAATGAATCGATCGATCGGAAGCATCCAGAAAGTTGTACTCCAGGCAGCGTCAATCGATACCGGGATGGGCTGTCAAATTATCAGCGCGAAAGAAACCACAAGAGAATGGGGAGATGGCTTTCCTCTTCGTTCTACAAAACAATGTTGGCCGAACTGCATATGATCTGGATCCGCTCCCGCGACTGACGCTCCACAGACATTGCGCTGGCCAGATGGTAGTAAAGGCCTGACTATTTCCCGTTCTTTTTCAGCGTATCGATCAGAAGCTTGGCGGCCGGGCCCGACGAGGCCGGATTTTGGCCGGTGATCAGCTGGCCGTCGGCGACAACGTGAACGCCCCAGTTCTTGACCTTGGAAAAAGTGGCGCCAAGGCTCATCAGTTCGTCCTCGACAAGGAAGGGCACCACCTTCGTCAATCCCATCTCTTCTTCCTCGCCATTGGTGAAGCCGGTCACCGTCTTGCCCGCGACGAGCAACTTGCCGCCTGGCGTCTTGACATGACGCAGCGCGCCGGAAGAGTGGCAAACCAACGCGAAGGTCTTGCCAGCGGCCAGGAAGGATTCCACCAGCTTGATTGAGTTCTCGTCTTCGGCGAGATCCCACATCGGCCCATGACCACCCGGGTAGAAGACTGTATCGTAGCCTTCCTGCTTGACGCTATCGAGGCGCACCGTCCTTTCGAGCTGGGCTTCGGCGTCGGCATCCTTCTCGAACCGACGGGTGATGTCTGTTTGGAAGTTTGGCTCGTTGCTCTTGGGATCCAGCGGCGGGCGTCCGCCCTTGGGCGATGCGAGCGTGATCTGGGCGCCGGCATCCTTGAAGACGTAGTAAGGCGCCGCCAGTTCCTCCAGCCAGAAGCCGGTCTTGCGCCCGGTGTCGCCGAGCTGGTCGTGGGAGGTCAGAACCATCAGAACTTTCATGATCCGCTCCTTTCCGTAGTCGTTGAAGAGTGACCCGAATGGCTGTGCTAGCTGCCCGGAGGGTCGCGGTCGGAAGGCTCAAACGCTCGACGTGATTGCGAGGCGCTTGTTTCCGGCCTCGCCCGAGTTGTTGTCGTCACAATGCTGCGTGTTTTCTCAGCCAACAACGTCGTAGCCCTCGAACCGATCCGAGAAACCGGTCGACGAGAAGGGCTCTTCTCTCAGGCTTCAATTCTAGGGCCCTTCCCAGCGGATATCAAGGCCGCGCGGCTGAAGTTGTAGCTGCGCAACTCGCAAGTGTTTCGGCAAGGGTCTTGAATCGTCAAGCAAAGCGGCGACAAAAGGATTAAATTTGGTGGCGGCAGGCAAGGGGATTGGTGAGGCATGGCGGCGGGCGTCGGGAGGCTTTGTATATCAGATCGACTCACCCCGGCATTGGCAGGCCCCGCTCGGTTGAAGAAATTTCAGCCATGAGTAGTTCAGAGAGACTTTCACCATCAATGGGCCGCCCGATGGCGAGGTGTGCATCAGGGATCGCTATCGCATCTGGAGCGTTGTCTTTGAAGTTGACGCAGCATCAGCGAGGGAAGATCGAGATGGAAGACCACGACATCAGAGCGGCTCTGGATCGTCACTGGGACGCCTCCGACGCCAGCGACTTCGAGGCTGAGCACCAGATTTACGGAGAGGGTGCGGTGCTCGAGTATCCGCAATCGGGCGAGCGCGTCCTCGGGCGGCGGAAGATTCAGTCGTCTCGCGCCGCGCAGCCGAACTGGAAACGCTTCACAGTGCGGCGGATTATCGGCGCGGGCGACCTCTGGGTGACCGAATATATTCTAACCTATGACGGACGGCCGTCTTACGCCGTTAGCATCATGGAGTTCCTTGATGGGAAGGTGGCCCGCGAGACCCAGTATTTCGGCGATCCGTTCGAGCCGGGGCCTTCGCGCGCGCAATGGGTCGAGCGGGCGCCCTGAAACCTGGCCGCCGTAAGGATGGCCGTCTGCTGCTTGCTCGCCCGCTTGGAACTGCCGACTGATACGGTCTCTCTCGCCCGCTATCTCATTGGCAAGATATTGGTGCGGGAGTTGCCAGAAGGCGTCGCCAGCGGTCGTATTGTTGAGACTGAGGCGTATATCGTCGGCGACGCCGCCGGGCATGCCTACCGGGGGATGACTCGGCGTAATCATTCTCTGTTTCTTGAGCGCGGGCGCGCCTATATCTATCTCGCCTACGGCAGCTCATATATGCTGAACGTCTCGAGCGAGATGCCTGGGATCGGAGCCGGAGTCCTGATCAGGGCGCTCGAGCCGCTCGAGGGCATCCCTATCATGCGGCTAAATCGCGGCGTCGAGCAGTTGCGCGGCTTGGCGCGGGGACCAGGAAGGCTCACTGCGGCGTTGCGGGTTGATCGTTCGCTCGATGGACTCGATCTTTGCCAAGAAGGCCCTCTATGGCTTGGACGCGGTGACGACGAACGAGGCGAAATCGGGCAGAGCATTCGGACCGGCATTTCTCGGGACGCGAACCGCATCCTGCGATTTTATCTCCGAGGCAGTCCGTTCGTCAGCGGTCCAAGATCGCTCCAGGAATAAAAGACCGGATCTCGACGTGTCTACCGGGTCAGCGCCAACGTTGAAGGTCGTTGACGCTTCCGTGGAAGGACGCATCGTTCTACGCTGATTGCAAAAAGCCTATCGCGGATCGCCGCTCGACCGTGGCCAGAGCGCGGAGAAATGATGCGCCGGACCATGGCCATGTCCAACGTTCAGTTCATCCGCGGCGGCGAGAGCGGCGGTGAGAAACGCCTTGGCCGCGCCGACAGCCTCCGGAAGCGCCAGCCCCTGCGCGAGGGAGGCGGCGATGGCCGAGGACAGGGTGCAGCCGGTGCCATGGTTGTTCCGCGTGGCGATGCGCGGCGCAGAATAGATGTTCTCGTCGAGGCCATCGAACAGCAGATCGTCCGCGCTGGCGCCGTCGTCATGTCCGCCTTTCACGAGCGCGGCCTTGGCACCGAGCCCCAGCAAGGCCTCGGCCGTCGCGCGCTTTTGCGCGTGATCGCAGGCGAAGGGAAGGCCGGTCAACAAGGCGGCCTCCGACTGGTTCGGGGTGATGATTGTCGCGAGCGGAAACAAATGACGCACGATCGCCTGTCCGACATCGGGCGTCGTGAGCAGATCGCCGCTTGAGGCGACCAGCACCGGATCCACAACAATAAATCGGGGCCGGTGAACCGCCAGACGGTCGGCGACCGCCGCCACAATCGCGGCGGAGGCGAGCATGCCGGTCTTGACGGCCGCCACTTCAATGTCCGCGAAAATCGCGTCAATTTGAGCGCTGACAAATTCGGGCGGCGGGAGATGTATGGCCTTCACGCCCAGCGTGTTCTGAGCCGTCAACGCGGTGATGACCGCCATGCCGTGGCAGCGCAGCGCGGCGAAGGTCTTGAGGTCGGCCTGGATCCCGGCGCCGCCGCTTGGATCAGACCCCGCGATCGAAAGCAGGTTGGGAATCATCGCCTGCTTATCTCCGCTTGGTTTGCTTCCGTAAAGGGGAGGAGCGGCGGGGACCGCTTCCAAGGCGCGGGCGGATCGATTTGCAATTCGCTCGTATCGTAATAGCTGGTCGCTCAACGCGCTCGGTGAGCAGCGGCGTTCATTGAGCCGGCATATCGAGCAGGCCGGCCGCTCCGTCGACGGCGCCGAACAGAAGGCGCCGCCCGGCGCCGTCCCACGCAAGAGCGGTGATCGCGGCCTGCGCGCCCTCGCGATGTCCGCGCACCAGAATCTCCGCCGCGTCTGTAATTCGGCACAGCAGAACGAAGCCGTCTTCATAGCCAAGGGCCAGCACCAGCGCCTTCGGATGAAAGGAAACGCAGGTGATCCTTGCGCGCCGGACTCCGCATTCCTTGGGCGCCTTGTTCATCGGGCCTTCTTTATCCTTGAAGGGCCACACGACCCCGCCTTCGGCGCCCGAGGTCGCGAGCCAGGCGCCGTCGAAGGACCATGACACGGAGCGCGTCTTCGCCGGATAGCCGCTGAGGCGCATGTCTTTTTTGTCGGCCATTCGCCAGCCGTGAAGAGCGTTTTCCTGCATGGACGTCACCACAAACCTGGCGTCCGGAGAGACCGTGACGTCGAGATGAGATCCTTTCCATTCCAGCCGTTCGAGCGACGCCGGCGCGTTCGGAAACCACAGCGTCACGCCGTTGTAATGCGCCAGGGCGAGTCTGTAGCCTTTTGGAAAAAACACGAGCCCGCGAACCGTGGTCGGCGCCGCGAATGTTTTGATTTCGCCCTTCGCGTCGCGCGCCCGGACATCCTTGCCCGCGGCCCACGCCATCGCGCCGTCGTCCCGCGCGGCGAGCGCGTCGATCCATCTGCCTTTTTCATGGGCGATCTCTTCGACCGAGCCGTCCCCGGCGGTCACGACGACTCGTCCGTCGTCGCCGCCGGTGACGAGTTTGGATTTACCCGCTTGAGCGGCGATGAGAATGCCCGCGCCGGGATGCGCCGCGATGCGCTTCGCCTCGCCAGGGGCGCCTAAAAGGACGCAGCCGTCGCCCAGCGCCAGGGCGGGCGCGTCGCCGACAAACGCCGCCGCCGTGACGGGGGCGCCGGCGTCAAACGGCGTGACGTTCGCTGTCAGTGAATTCGTCGAAGCGGCCATTTCTAGGCCGCGCAGCTCAAAACGCCCTGCGTGATCTCGTCTTTCTTGAGGTCGCGGCCAATGAAAACGAGACGGCTGACCCGTTTCTCGCCGGGCTTCCATTCGCTCTGGAGATCGCCGTCGAGGATCATGTGAACGCCCTGAAACACAAAGCGCCTCGGCTCGTTCTTGAGCGCTATGATTCCCTTGGAGCGCAGGATGGAGGCGCCCTCGGTCTGAATGTAGTCATTGAGCCAGGGCATGAACTTGTTGGGATCGAGATCGCCGTCGATGGTCAGGGCGACCGACTGCATGTCCTCGTCATGATAATGCTTCAGGCCGTGGGTTTCGTGCTCATGATGATGGTGGTCGTGATGATCATGACCGTGATGCTCATGATCATGAGCATGGCCGTGATCCTCTGCGACGTTGAGGAAGTCCGGCTCGATGTCGAGAATGCGGTCGAGGTCGAAGGCGTTGCGGCCGAGCACCGCGTCAAGCGGAAGCGCGCATTTCACCGTTCTGTGCAGCTTCGCATAGGGGTTGATGGCGCGGATCCGGGCTTCGACCTCGTCGAGGTCGCCGGGGGCGACGAGATCGGTCTTGTTGAGGATAATGACGTCGGCGAAAGCGATCTGATTCTTCGCCTCCGGCGCATCTTTCAGCCTCTCGGTCAGCCATTTGGCGTCGGCGACGGTCACAACGGCGTCGAGACGCGCCGCGTCCTGAACGTCGGCGTCGACGAAGAACGTCTGCGCCACGGGAGCCGGATCGGCGAGGCCGGTCGTTTCGACGATGATCGCGTCGAATTTGCCCTTGCGTTTCATCAGGCCTTCGATGATGCGGATGAGATCGCCGCGCACCGTGCAGCAGATGCAGCCGTTGTTCATCTCGAACACTTCCTCATCGGCGCCGATGACGAGCTCGTTGTCGATGCCGATTTCGCCGAATTCATTGACGATGACGGCGAATTTTTGGCCGTGGTCCTCCGACAGGATGCGGTTCAAGAGCGTCGTCTTGCCGGCGCCGAGATAACCGGTGAGAACGGTGACGGGGATTTTTTCTGCCATTTTCAACGATCCGGAACAGTCGACTCTAATTCTTGAGCGATCTCTGGTGACAAGGGCGGCCTGGCGAGGGAAGAAGCGATGCGGCCGCCGAACAGGCCGCGGACGCCGCTCATGAGCCTTCGCTCGACGACGACATGAATCACGACGCCGAACCCCGCGCTCAGGACAATGATGAGAGGAACGATCGGCCATTGCGGGAGGGACGAAACGTTCCCCTGAAGGAGTTTGGCGTAATAAATCATGGCGATCGGGTGGGTCAGGTAGATGGCATAGGAGGCGTCGCCGAGCAAGATCATTTGCCGTCGCAGCGGCCCGCTGTCGGATTTCATCGAAAGAAACGACGCGACGAGAAGAAACGAGGGGACGCCCCATTGAAGAACCCGCGAGAGGCTCGGCGGGTGGATGGCGGACGCGTAAGGCTGCGCAAATGCGGCGATCGCAAGCAGCGCCGCAGCCGGAATCCAGAGCGGTTTTGCCGCAAAGGCGAGTCTTGGCCAGCGCATCGCCAGATAGCCCATCAAAAGACCGAAACAGAATTCGATCGCGATCGGGTTGCGGAGGAAGTCGCTCAGGGCGGGGTCGGGGACCCAACCGTGAGCGGCGTAAAGGATCATGATCGTGGCGCTGGCGCCGAGCAATGAGACGAGCGGATTTGAGAAATAAAGGGTCGCGCCAAAAATGAAGTAAAAATACATCTCGTAGACGAGGGTCCATGCGATCGCCATGACGAAATAATTGGTGGGAAGCAGGAAAATCGACCTGATCAGCATCCGCTGATTTTCCGCGTCGATCATTTCCGCGTTCAGGTGAGCCAAAGGAAGGAGGCCAAGACTCCAAAGCTCGAGCATCAGCGCCATGACGAACCAGTAGACCGGGTAAATCCGGGTCAGTCGCTTGCGCAGAAAAGATGCGGGAGCAAGCGCCGGCCGGCCGGCGGGGAAGCTGACGCGGAACATGATGAAACCGCTGATCACGAAGAATATATCGACCCCGATCGCGCCAAATTGGGCCAACCAGTCCGGAATCGTCAACCGCGCGTTCGCCGTTCTCGCGGCCGCGAGAGTGTGCAGGAGCACGACGAGGAGCGCCGCCGCGGCGCGGAGCACCTGGATCCCTTCAAGCGAATTCCGGCTCTGCGCATCCCGTTCAACGCCCAAACGCGCCATTTCTCGCGGTCCCCTTACACGAGAAAACGGTAGCATGACGCAAGGGGGCTTGTCGCCTGCGCGTCTTTGGCCGCGGTTCTCGTTGGGGCGCTTTTGCGGCCAATTCAAAAATCCAGTTCGCCGAGGCTTTGCCGAAAGGACTTTTGGAGTCACGATCGCGAGCGCATTCGCGATGGCGCGCGTAAAAACCCGGAAGTTGCTGCAGGCCAACCACGAGCGGTTGACTGGAAACGCTGGCTGGCTTTGGTGAGGATATCGCTTTGAGCTTGAGAGTTTTCGCCCCAAACGCGGCGTTGGCCCGTTACGTCACGGCGATTTGGGATTATGAAGACCTGACGGGCAGCGATAATTCGGCGCTTTCGATTTTGCCGGACACGGCGACTTATTTATGTTTTTTGTACCAAGATCCGCTGCGAACAACTCATAAAAACGGCGTTTATACCACACGCAGCGGCCTCGCCGGCTTCCAAAGCTTTCGGAGCGATTTGGGAGGAGCCGGAAAAATATCAGGAGTTTCCGCACGCCTTGCGCCGTGGGGATTAAATGTCTTTCGTGGCGGCGTCGCCAGTGATTGCGCCGAAAGCCGGGTTGATTGCAGGGATATTTTTCCCTGGCATGAGATTGAAAAGATTGAAGATAGATTGGCGATCATGAACACCGCCAAAGAACGTGTCGAATGTGTTGAGAGCTATTTGCTGTCTATCATGAACCGCAATAATGAAGACGTGCTGATGCAGCGCGCGTGCGCAGCTTTAAACGCTTTAAAAGGCAATTGCTCTATCTCGCTGCTCGCTCGCAACCTCGGTTTAACAGAGCGAACCTTCGAACGGCGTTTCCTCTCCTGTGTTGGGGCGAAGCCTAAGAAATACGCCCGAGTCGTGCGTTTGCGAAACGCTATTATTCAGCGCGAACACTTACCATCGTGGGCGGACGTCGCATATGCGGCAGGCTATTATGACCAAAGCCACATGATACGTGACTTTCAGGATCTTTATGGAATCTCTCCTGAAACTCTCCACCCACAGATTATGGCTTCTCAAACGATTCGTTTTTCAGGTCTGCTGAATTTATATCAAGATATTTAAAATATATAACAAAGCGATGGCTGTTTTTAGTTTCTTCTGTTGTTAAAATTAAAAAACAACTCGTCGTTCTGTATGTTTTTTGTGGTCGCCATCGTTTCTATAATTTCATGTATTTGGAGTGTCGGTTTTTTCCAATACGCCCGACGATGAATCGGTAGAGTCCGCGCCTAGGCTTAATCGCCAATTTTGACGTTGAGGAAATGCCGATGTTGAATAAGCAGCCTATAACAAAAAAACTTAACGTCCCTGCAGAGAAGGTTTGGGATGCTGTCAGTAAAATAGGGCGGATTGATATATGGTTTCCTTTTATTGAGAGATGCAAAGTTGAAGGTCAAGGAAAAGGCGCTTTGCGTTATATGACCGTCGCAGGTGGCGGCGGCGAAATAAAAGACATCATTGAAGAAATAAATCATGAGACCATGAAACTTATATATCTTCGACCAATATCTTCTTTTCCCGTGACTTATTATAAAGGAACGGTCGAAGTCTTTAGGTCCTATGACGGATTGGGCGTCGTCGTCTGGACGATAGACTTCGAGTCGAAACCGGAAGATAGCGTTTCAGTCGCGGAATTGGTTCAGGGGGCCATAAGCGCGGGACTCGATGGGATGGAAAGGGACTTGCTCTCTAGTTGATCAGCGCGGCGGTCAATTGTTTGATGTTGTTGCGCATCATATCGATATAGGTCGGCGCCGGTCCATCGGGCGGCGAAAGCGCGTCCGAAAACAAGGCGCCGCCGATTTTGGCGCCGCTCTCCGCGGCGATCCTGCGCATCGCGCGAGGATCGGTCACATTCTCCAAAAAGACCGCCGGAATTTTCAGGGTCTTGATCTGCCGGATGATTTTGGCGACGTCCCGGGCGCTCGGCTCGGCTTCCGTCGAAACGCCGGACGGGGCGATGAACTGAAAGCCATAGGCTTCGCCGAAATAGCCGAACGCGTCATGGGTCGTGATAATTTGCCGCCGCGCCGCCGGGATCTTGGCGAGTTCGGCGATGACTTCGGTCTGGAGGGCGTCGAGTCTGGCGAGGTAGTCCTCGGCGTTGGCGCGATAGGCCGCTTCCCCATCCGGATCGACGGCGATCAGGCCGTCCCTGATATTGGCGACATAGACTCTGGCGTTGGCGATGGTTTGCCACGCGTGGGGATCCTGGCCGATTTTGCCATCCTCCTCCATTTTTCGAGGCGCAATTCCCTTGGTGGCGAAGACGACCGGAGCCTTCGCGCCGGAGGCCGCGATGAGCCGGTCGATCCATCCTTCGAGGCCCAACCCATTCGCCACAATCAGCCGCGCCGCGTTGAGCCCCCGGGCGTCGGCGGGCGTCGGCTGGTAGACATGGGCGTCGCCGTTGGGGCCGACGAGCGAACTCACTTCGACCCGTTCGCCGCCGATGTTTCGCGCGAAGTCGGCGAGAATGGAGAAGGTCGCGACCACGGGCAGGCGGCTTGGCTCCTGCGGCGCGGCGAAGGCGATCGACATGAGAAAGAGAAAATAAATAAATGTAATAACGTTACATATTTTGGCCATGCCGTCACTCCAGGATTGCGCTGTTCAGGCTTCGAGATGACGCTTTGGCTTGAGGTTGCGGAGAAGGCCGCCGGCCCGTCCAAAAACAAGCGCCCCTACGTAAAATCCCCCCGCGACCAGGATGATGAAAGGCCCGGATGGCAGGCTGGCGTAAAACGAAACGACAAGGCCTATATAGCTCGAGGCGATTCCAAAGGCCGCCGCGATGGCGAGCATCGACGTGATATCCCGCGCGATAAGCCGCGCCGAGGCCGCGGGCAGCATCATCATGCCGACGGCGAGCAGGGTTCCGAGCGCCTGAAATCCGCCGACGAGGTTCAGGACGACCAGGCCCAGAAACGCCATCTGCGTCGGTCCGCCGGCCCGGCCGGTCGAGGCGAGAAATCCGGGATCGACGGTCTCTATGACCAGCGCCCGATAGAGCAGCGCGAGGCCGGCGAGGGTCAGACTCGCGATGCCAGCCAGGAGAATGAGCGTCGCATCGTCAAGCGCAAGGACGCTGCCAAAAAGGACGTGCAGCAGGTCGATGTTCGAGCCGCGCAGCGAGATGAGCGTGACGCCGAGCGCCAGCGAGATCAGATAGAACGCCGCGAGCGAAGCGTCCTCGCGCAGGATCGTGGCGCGGGCGACGACGCCGGATCCGACCGCGACGATCAGCCCCGCGGCGAGGCCGGCGATGGTCATCGGCCAAAGCGACAGCCCCGCGACAAGATAGCCGATCGCGGCGCCGGGAAGAATTGCATGGGACATGGCGTCGCCGGTGAGCGACATCCGCCTCAGGATCAGAAAAACGCCGAGCGGCGAACCGGCGAGCGCCAGCGCGATCGAACCGACCAGCGCCCGCCGCATGAAGGCGAAGTCGGCGAAGGGTGCGATCAGAATATCATATAGCATGGCTCAACCCGCATCGTGATGCTCTCTACTTCCCGCTGGGCCTCAAGCCGCGCGGGCGCAGACCGCGGCCCCCCGGTCGAACGCCTCGGCCCTCGAACGCGCCCGCGCGAGATTGGGAGTGGTGAGAACGTCTGAAGTTTTTCCCCGGGCGACCTGTTCCCGCGCCAGCAACAAAGTTTGCGGAAAGTGATCCCGGACGAGGTCGAGGTCGTGCGACACGACGAGTACGGTCCGCTGCTCGTCGTGCCATCGGGCTATCAAGGCCAGCAGATCGGCGGAGGTGTTCGCGTCGATGGCGGCGAACGGTTCATCGAGGAGGACGACGCTGGCGTCCTGGATGAGAAGCCTGGCGAACAGCATCCGTTGAAGTTGGCCGCCGGATAGCGTTGAAATCACGCGATCTTCGAAGCCGTTCAGTCCAACCGCGCTCACCGCGCCGCGCACCTCTTCGAGGCGGCGCCCCGAAATCGCGCGAAACGGTCCGCATTGCGTCCAAAGTCCCATGGCGACGACGTCGAGGACGGTGATCGGGAAACTTGTGTCGATGTCGGCGGCCTGCGGCAAATAGGCGATGTCACGGCGCCGGGGCGCCGAGAGCGAACCGCTGAGAGGCGAGAGAGCGCCGGAGATCGATTTGAGAAGCGTCGATTTTCCGGCGCCGTTCGGACCGCAGATGGCCAGCAGCGCGCCCTTTTCTATTTCGCCGTCGAGGTGATGCACCGCAGGATGGCCTTCATACCCGAGCGTCAGGTCGTGGAAGGCGATGGCGACGGCATGGCCGGAATTCATCTCCTGCGTCATCAATGGAGCGCCCAAAATACGGCCGTCCAAAGAATGCCTATGAGAATCATTGCGCCAAGCAGCCGGACGCCGGCCGAAAGCCGGAACAATGAAAAGCCGAAACGCAGCGGCACTGGCGGCGTATGCTCGGATCTGACGTCCAAAGGCCGTCCCCTTTAAGGTTATATCATAACGTGCGCCAGCTACCTATGCGCCAGGACAAGGGCGTTGGCAATGACGCCATGTGCGCCTCCCAAACCGGGTCAGGAAATGGGCATTTGAAACCCGGATGCGCATTGATTATAAAATCGCATGGCTAAGACGACAGATAGAGGATCGATAAAGCGATCTCCCAGAGCCCCGGCGAAGGTGGCAGCGAAAGCGTCGCGTCAGCTTACAATCATCATTTGCGCTTTCGCTGTCGGACTCGTCGGGGTGGCCGGACTGACCTTTAGCAGCCTTTCCCGCCACATTGACTCAGGTTCCTCCGAAATCGGCGGCCCGTTTTCCATGATCGGACAGGATGGGCGCGTCGTCACCAACGCCTCGCTCGAGGGGCGGCCTTATCTGGTGTTTTTTGGCTACACGCATTGCCCCGACTTCTGCCCGACGGCGCTGTTCGATATCTCCGCGGCCTTCAAGGAACTGGGGTTCGACAAGCAGATCGCCGCTCTTTTCGTGACCGTCGATCCTGCGCGCGATTCGCCGGAAATACTCAAAGACTATCTCGAACACTTCGATCCCCGCATCATCGGCCTGACAGGAGACGATGCGAAGACGCAAGCGATAGCCAAAGCGTTCAAGGTTTATTTCAAAAAAGTGCCCGGCGAAAACGGCGACTATACAATGGACCACACCGGCATTGTGTATCTGATGGACAAGAGCGGACGGTTCGTCAGCGCATTCAATCTCGCCCGCCCTCCGAAACAAGCCGCGAAAGAGCTGGAAAAATATCTTTAGATCGGCGGGTCAATAAATTCCCAAAGGAAAATATTTCAAGTAGATCTCCGTATAGACGCCCTTCGCCGCGAGCGTCGCCAGGCCATAGTCAAGCGCATCCCGCAAGTCCCGATCGTCTTTCGCTACAGCGATGCCGACGCCTTCCCCAAAAAATCTGTCGTCCATAAAGGAACCGCCGCGAAAAACACAACACGGGTTTTGTCCCATTCCCTGGATCCAGCCGCCAAGGGAAACGCCGTCGCCGAACAGCGCATCGATTTCGCCGCTTTCCAACGCGTCGCGAAGTTCTTTCTGGGATGCGTAGGTTTTGCGGGTCGAATCCGGGAAATATGCTTTGAGGAAAGCCTCGTGAGCGGAGCCGCCTTCGACTCCGACGGTCCTGGCGCGAAGGCTCTCCGGCGTCGCCTCGGGCGCATCAGGAACGTTTCGAGTGACAAACCTCGCGGGACTTTTATAGTAAGGAGCCGTGAAATCGAGTTTTTCGCGGTTTTCTTCGTCGATGCGGATCGAAGCGATAAGGGCGTCGCCCTGCTTCTGATCGAGAGCGTCGAGCAAAGTGTCCCAGCGGCGGGCCTGTATCGTACACGTGACCCTCAATTCCTCGCACAATGCGCGCGCCAGATCGACGTCGAACCCGGTCAGAGCGCCGTCCTGCGTCATGAAATGGAAGGGTGGATAATCGTCTTCCGTCAGGAAACGTATCGTGCGGATCTCGGCCATGTCCGGCTTGGCGACGAGATGATGCGGATCCCAGAAATTCGGAGCTGCGACCTCCGAGGCGGATCCAGGCAGATTAGATCCGAGCAGATTTGATAAGGTCAGCGACAGAAGCAAAACGGCGGTTTTCGTCCAGGGGCGCATCTCAAATCCAGGTTGGGCGTTGTGTTTGGCTGAAAACTCAGGATCTCTGACGTTTTGCGTTTGATCGGTCCATAAGAGAATATGGCGAACATCGCCTGGCTGAATTTAGAGTGTCCGGCGGGAAGATTGCCGTCAAGCAGGACTGTAACTCGATCAAGCGGGACCGTAACTCGACGATGAGCAGGAGTTATTCAGACGCCATGGGACGCGTCGGCGCAGGCGCCTCTGTCCTTCAGGGCTTGGCCTGCCTGCCGGTTTTTTATGCGCTTCGCGACAAACGCGTGCTTGTGGCAGGCGGTTCGAACGCCGCGGCGTGGAAGGCCGAGCTTTGCCATGGAGCGGGCGCGGAGGTCGCCGTTTTCGCCGAGGATCCTTGTCCGGCGCTCGCGGCGCTCGCGCTGGGATCGCCCCGGATCAGCCTCAATCGGCGCCGGTTCGAGGCGGGCGATTTTGCCGGAATGGCGCTTGCGATCGCGGCTTTGCCCGACCCCGTCGATGCGAGGGATTTTATCAAAAGCGCCCGCGCCGCCGGAGTTCCCGCCAATATTGTCGATCAGCCTGGTCTGTCGGACTTCCAGTTCGGAGCGATTGTCGACCGTTCGCCTCTGGTGATCGGCGTCTCCACCGATGGAGCGTCGCCCATCCTGGCTCAGACAATCCGTGGCCGTCTTGAAGCGATGCTGCCGCACGACATCAAGCTTTGGGCGGGCGCCGCCGTTGCGTGGAGAGAGAAGCTTAAGGAACGCAATCTGCCGGCTGTCGCGCGCCGGCTTTTTTGGGAAGGATTTTGCGCCAGAGCGCTTGCGCCCCGGCAAACCAAGCCTGTGGACGATGATTTCGAGGCGTTGATCCTGGACACAAATCGCGGCGGAGCGCGCGAGACCGGGTCCGTGGCGCTCGTCGGCGCCGGACCCGGCGATCCCGATCTGCTGACCTTGAAGGCGCTGCGGTTCCTGCAGTCGGCGGATGTGATCCTTTATGATGATCTCGTGGCTCCGGGCGTTCTGGCTCTGGCGCGGCGGGAAGCCGAAAAAATCTCCGTCGGCAAGCGCGGCTACCGGCCCTCATGCCGGCAGGATCAAATCGTCGCGATGCTGATTGAACTCGCGTCAAACGGCAAGCGCGTGGTTCGCCTCAAGGGCGGCGATCCGATGGTTTTCGGTCGAGCCAATGAAGAAATTTCAGCTTTGCGGAGCGCGGGCGTTCCGGTCGAAATCGTCCCAGGCGTGACCGCCGCGCTTGGCGCCGCTGCTTCGCTTCAGGTTTCGCTCACGGAGCGGGACAAGGCGCGGCGCGTTCAATTCATCACGGCTCATGCGCACGATGGACGCTTGCCGGATGATTTCGACTGGGGCGCGCTCTGCGATCCCCATGCGTCCAGCGTGGTCTATATGGGCGTCAAGATGCTGGGCGTTCTCTCCGAGCGCTTGCTGGAGCGCGGCATCGACCCGGCGACTCCGGCTCTGCTCGTCGAAAGAGCGACCTGGGCGGAAGAACGGCGCATTTTTGGAACCATCGCCACTCTTGCCGCCAAAGTGGCCGCGGTCGATCCCGCAGGTCCTTGCGTCGTCCTGATCGGGGCGGCCTTCGCCGCTTATGACGGCGAAGCGGCGCCGATCGACCATGGGGTGAAGCAGGCGGCGCTCTGACGCCGGCGGAATAAATTTTGCGTCCGCCATCTTTTTGACGCTTCTGCGAATTCATATGAAGGTGACAATGGCCCTTTAGTTTGGTCTTGGTGTTTTGTTTAGTCTTGGCGTTTTGAATATCCGTCCAATTTATTCACTTAATATTTTCGCTTAAACGTCATCGCGGCGATTGAGGAGTGAACGGGATGCGCCGTCTTACACTTCTGGCTATCATCGGGAGCCTCGCCGCGATCGTGGCGGTGTCGGCAGGCGTTTATCTCTATCAGCGGCCGAGCGTGCTTCGCGTCGCGGTCATGCGGGACAGCGACGATCAGGCGATCCTGACGGCGGCGGCGCAGGAATTCGCTCAGCATCGCGAATCCGTGCGTCTCAAGGTGCTGGTGTTTGATACGCTGGCGGAGTGCGCCCGCGCATTTGAAGAAGACCGCGCGGACCTGGCGGTGGCGCGCAGCGACATCTCGATGCCGACGAGCGGGCAGACCGTCCTGATCATGCATCGCAACGCCGTCTTCCTGTTCGCCCCGGCGCAAACGGGGATCCGCTCCATTGATGATTTGCGCGGCCGCAAGATAGGCGTGCTGCAGCGCGGCCAGGGCGATTCCACAGGAAATCAGAACCTGCTTGACGCCGCGCTTGCGCAATATGACGTCTCCTCGGCGTCGGTGAAACGGCAAAATCTGGCTCTCGAAGAACTGCCGGGAGCGCTCAGGCGCAAGGAAGTCGACGCGATCCTCGCGGTCGAACCGCTGGGATCGGAAACTTTGACGCAGGCGGTCGCGGCCTTGTCTCAAGCCGGACGCGGTCAGCCGGCGTTCATTCCCATCACGGAAGCCCGGGCGATCGCCCAGCGAAAGTCAAATCTCGAATCAATCGAAATCGTACGCGGCGTTTTTGGCGGGGCTCAACCAAAGCCGGCGGCGACCTATGAGACGCTTGGCGTGTCGACCCGGCTGATCGCTCAGCACAGCCTCAACAATGAGACCGTCGGCGCGCTGACGGAGCTGCTCCTGTCGTCTCGGCCGACCCTCGCGTCCCGTGTTCCGCTGGCGAACCGTATCGAGGCGCCCGCGAGCGACAAGGGCGCGGCGTTGCCGGTTCACCCCGGCGTGCTGGCCTACCTGAACGACGAAGAGCAAACGATTTTCGAGAAATACGGCGACGTATTCTATATCGGCGCGATGGCGCTCAGTCTGCTTGGCACCGCGCTCGCCGCCATCGCGACAAGGTTCAGCCGCCGGCAAAGCGCCGACGTCGAGAAAATCCTTCAACGTTTGCTTGAAATCGTCAAAGCGGCGCGATGCGTCGAGCATGTCGACGCGCTGGACGAGATCGAGAAGGAAGCGGACGAGCTTCTGGCGCTGGCTCTCGCCGGCGACGCCGAGAAAGAGCTGAGCGTTTATCGTCTCACCGCGACAAACCTTGCTCTGAATCAGGTGCGCCACGCCATCGCCGAGAAGCGGCAGAGTTTTTCCGCAGCCGGAACGCGCGTCGCCGTTCCCTTCACGCCGCGGGTTGTGCGCGACTAGCCGCCATGCGGCCCCGAGTCCGCTCCCGCCCTCCAAGAGGCGCGGATCAAGGGAATTAAATCGGTTCCCAAATCGCCCTATCTGGTCTATAGGGTGCTGCAAATGCGAACACGGGGCGTCCGCGACGCATACCCAAAGCGCTAACTGGGCCCGGCTGGCGAACTCAGAATTTCCTGCGCGCAAGCGCTTGATTTGGTTCCGCGACGCCACGTTCTGAGATCCCGGTTCAATGAAATGTTGAGCGGCCTTGGCGCGGTGGGTTGTCCCCGGATCAGGACGCCGCCGGTTTTTTCGCTTGGGCTTGGGCAGATGACATCGGATATGGCGAACACATGCAACTGCGTAATATAGCGATTATTGCTCACGTCGATCACGGCAAGACCACGCTCGTCGATCGTTTGCTCCAGCAATCGGGCGCGTTCCGGGAGAACCAGCGCGTCGCCGAGCGGGTGATGGATTCGAACGATCTCGAAAAAGAGCGCGGCATCACGATTATGGCGAAGGCGACGTCGATCGCCTGGAAAGAAACCCGTATCAATATTGTCGATACTCCGGGCCACGCCGACTTCGGCGGCGAAGTAGAGCGCATCCTGTCGATGGTCGATGGCGCGATCGTCCTCGTCGACGCTTCGGAAGGCCCGATGCCGCAGACGAAATTCGTCGTGGGGAAGGCGCTGAAAATCGGATTGCGTCCGATCGTCGCCGTCAACAAGGTAGACAAGCCGGACGCGCGGATCACAGAGGTCGTGAATGAGGTTTTCGACCTCTTCGCCGCCCTCGACGCGAGCGACGAACAACTCGATTTTCCAATTCTTTATGGTTCGGCGAAGCAGGGCTGGATGGCCGACAGTCCGGACGGGCCGAAGGACGGGATGGGGCCGCTCTTCGATCTTGTCCTGAAACATGTCCCGCCGCCCCAGGTCGAGGAAGGCGGCTTCCGCATGCTCGGAACGTTGCTCGAGGCCAATCCTTATCTTGGCCGGCTGATCACGGGCCGGGTGTTTGCGGGCAGCATCAAGCCGAACCAGGCGGTCAAGGTTCTCGACCGAAAGGGCAATGTCGTCGAACAGGGCCGAGTATCCAAAATTCTGGCGTTCCGCGGCATTGACCGCACGCCGATCGACGAGGCGGAAGCGGGCGACATCGTCGCCATCGCCGGCCTGGAAAAGTTCAACGTGGCCGACACCCTATGCGCGCCGGAGGTGGTCGAGCCATTGCAAGCGCAACCGATAGATCCCCCGACATTGTCGATGACGTTTCTCGTGAATGACTCGCCGCTTGCGGGAACGGAAGGCGACAAAGTCACCAGCCGGGTGATCCGGGACCGGCTGTACAAGGAGGCGCAAGGCAACGTCGCGCTCAAAATCGAGGAATCGGCCGGGTCCGACTCCTACATCGTCTCCGGCCGCGGCGAACTGCAACTGGCGATCCTGATCGAGACCATGCGCCGCGAGGGATTCGAGCTTGGCGTTTCGAGGCCGAAGGTCGTTTTCCAGAAAAGCGAAGACGGCAAGCAGATGCTCGAGCCGATCGAGGAAGTCGTGATCGACGTCGACGAGGAGCATTCGGGCGTCGTCGTCCAGAAAATGGCCGAACGGAAGGCCGAGATGATCGAGATGCGTCCATCGGGTGGGAACCGGCTCCGGCTGGTCTTCCACGCCCCCACGAGGGGGCTGATCGGTTATCAGGGTGAACTTTTGACCGACACGCGCGGCACGGCGATCATGAACCGCCTCTTCCACGAATACGCTCCCTGGAAGGGCGAGATCGCCGGACGCCGCAACGGAGTCCTCATTTCGAACGACAATGGCGAATCCGTCGCTTACGCGATGTGGAAGCTCGAAGATCGCGGCCCGATGATGATCGAGCCCGGCTGGAAAGTGTACCGTGGCATGATCGTCGGCGAGCACACGCGCGAAAACGATCTTGAGATCAACGTCCTGAAAGGCAAGCAACTGACCAATATCCGCGCCGCCGGCAAGGACGAGGCGGTGCGGCTGACCCCGCCGATCCGGATGACGCTCGAAAGGGCGCTCGCCTATATCGAGGACGATGAACTCGTCGAGGTCACGCCGAAGTCGATCCGCCTGCGGAAAACCTATCTCGATCCGAACGAACGCAAACGCGTGTTCCGGGCCAAGGAAAGCGCCTGAGCGGCGTCTTTCCGATTCGAATGTTTGACGCGGCGCCGGGTGCGGCGCTGCGGCTGTTTGTCTGGGCGTCTGATCAACTGTCTTCCACAGCCTTGGCGGCGTCATCGAGCGTCGATGCGATAGCGGCCACCTGATCCGCGTTCAGCGGACCGCGGGAAAGCCGGATGCGGAGAGCCATCTTGAGGTTCTCCATCGCGCGCACGATTTGCGGCGCTGGGCCGCCGCCATGGCGCTCATTGATCTCGGCGATGCGGCCGAAAATGGTATCGACCAGGCCTCGATTTTGATCCAGCGCGGCTTCGCCTTCTGGCGTAATCGCGAACAGTTTGCGGGGGCCGTCGGCCTCCTGCACACGGATCTGGCCAAGTTCCTCCAGCAAAGTCAGGGTCGGATAGACGACGCCCGGACTGGGCGAATAGGCTCCCGCAAGCCGGTCTTCGATCGCCTTGATGATTTCGTAGCCGTGCGATGGCTTATCGCTGATTAGCTTCAAAACCACAAAACGAAGGTCGCCCTGGGCGAACATGCGCCCGCCAAAACCTCGATGGCGGCGCATGAACGGGCCGGATCCCGACGAGCGATCGCTGTGGGCGCAAAAATGCGAATGGTGATGGTGTCTCAATTTTTTCTCCAGTTTTTCGCTTACCCTTCGTAAGCAATTCGATATAACTAAAACTAAGCTATATCGAAATACGGACTTTGCAACCCTTTTCTCGGGAAATTTTCAAAGCCTGGAAAAAACGGCGGCCCTCTGTGCGAACCCGCCTCAATTGCGTCAGAAAGTTTTCGACCGTGACTTTGCTGCAATATCGCCGGTCAGGATCCTTCGCTAAGGTCGGCTCTCCGCGCCTCTTACGAATGATGTACCCATGTCACAGATCAATCGCCGTATGCTCATTAGCGGCGCCTCCGCCACAGCGGCTTTCGGGCTTGCTGGGTGCGTAGGGTCGCAAACTCCCGATATTCAAGCCGCCGCTGTCGCTCCTCCTCCGCCGCCTTCGCCCTCCACTCCCGTTTCGGCGGCGGCCTCGGGCGGCTCCCAGCCGGACTATTCCGTGGCTTACGGCCCGATGCCGGGCGAGAAATTTCCGCTTCCAGCGGTGAAACTGTCGGAAATCGACCCGGCCTTCCTGCGGAAGCAGGTGGACTACCAGACCAAAGAACCGCCGGGCACGATCGTGATCGACACCGCCCAGCACTACCTCTACCACGTCGAAGACGGCGGCAAGGCGACCCGCTATGGCGTCGGCGTCGGCCGGGAAGGCTTCATCTGGACGGGCGAGGCCACGATCAAGAAAAAGCAGGAATGGCCCGATTGGTATCCGCCGAAGGAAATGCTCGAGCGCAGGCCTGAACTCAGAAAGCAAATGGCCCAGTTGCAGAGCGGCACCGGGATGGCGGGCGGTCTTGGCAATCCGATCGGCGCGCGCGGCATGTATCTCTGGCAGGGCGACGTCGACACCTATTTCCGCATTCACGGAACCAACGAGCCGTCATCGATTGGCAAGAGCGTTTCTTCGGGGTGTATCCGGATGATCAATCAGGATGTGATTGATCTCTACAGCAAAACCCCTCCCGGAACGCGGGTTATCGTGCAGGGAACCGCTCCTGTTCTGCAAGCCAAGTTGGCGCGAAGCTGACCGGCTTCTCGCCAGTTCAGGTCTGAAGCGTAAACACGCGGAGCCTTCACAGCCTCATCGCTGGCAAGCTCCGCAAAAAAAGCTGGCGCGGCCGGATTGCACGATTCTCTGCACGGCGCCAGCGCATCCAGGCCGCAGGCAAGCTTGTCCGGCCCGGTCGTAGACGCGAAAGCTGTGCTGGAAATAGCCAAGCGTCCCATCGGTCCGGCGGTGGTCTTTCAGCGACGAACCGCCGGCCGCGACGGCTTCTTCAAGAACTTCGCGGATTGATTGCGCAAGGAGGTCGGCGCGATCGGTGGGAGATCCGTCCTTTCGGGCAAGGCTGCCGGCGGCGCGTCGGGGTGAAAGGCCGGCGCGATGGAGGGCTTCACTGACGTAAATGTTGCCAAGTCCGGCGATCAGCCTCTGATCCAGAAGCGCGGCCTTCAGCGAGGTCGTCCTGCCCTTCAGCAGGGCCGCGAGAGCGCCGCCAATCAATTGATCGCTGAGCGGTTCGATCCCGACATGACTGAACAAGGGATGCGAGGACAGCCCGGCGGCTGGAATCAGGGTCATGAAGCCGAACCGGCGCGGATCATTATAGATGACGCGCGCGCCGTTGGAGAGTTTGAAGACGACGTGGTCATGGGCCGGATTGGAAGCGGCTGCACGATAATAGGCGCCGAGCGACTGAGTTTCGTCCTCGATGCGAAACGATCCCGACATGCCAAGATGCATCACAAGGGTCTGCTGATCGTCGAGATCGGCCAGAAGATATTTCGCCCTCCGCCGCAGCGCCTCGATGCTCCGTCCGACCAGACGCGTGGCGAACTGATCGGGAAAAGGAAACCGGAGGTCCGCACGACGCAACTCGACGCCGATCAGGCGCGCCCCGGCCATCGCCGGTTCCAGGCCCAGGCGGACAGTCTCGACTTCCGGCAATTCCGGCACTTTTCAATTCCTTAATCGTTGCAGGCCAAATTTCCCAAGGCGAGGATGTTCCTGTAAAGGTCGCCGAAGGTTGGTTGCGCAGGACAGCGTCAAGTCATTTCCCCGCCGCGTTCAAGCGTTTTATCGCGAGAATATTCCAAGTCAGCGGCGGCCGGGTCAGAGGTATCTGCGCTCATGTGGGGGCAAATTTTTTCGGTCGCCGGAGCGGTGTGGTGGGTCATCGCGATCGCGCTGTTCGGGCTTAGCCTTGGCGGCGCACTCCTGCAGCCGGTCGTGCAAAGGCGGCGCCCGAAGCGGCTTGACCGCCCGGCGATTTCCGCGATCGTTCCCGTCAAGTGCCTCGATCCAGGGTTCAAGACCACGCAGACTTCAATATTCCTTCAAGATTACCCTGACTACGAGATCCTCGTCAGCGCGGCGGAACGGCAGTCCCCGGCGCTAGACGTGGCGCGGGAGGTTGCGGCGGCGTTTCCGGCGCGGGTCTGCCGGTTTCTTTGCTCCGAGGGGAACGGCGCGGTCAGCCCGAAACTGAATACCCTCGCCGCTCCGCTGGCCGCGGCGAGGAATGACTTCGTTTTCACCAAGGATTCAAACATAACGCTCGCTCCCGACGCGATGGCGGTCTTCATGCAGAACTTCGCCGGGAACGTCGGACTTGTGGTCGCTGTCCCGGTGGCGGTCAGGCCGGAGACGTTCGCCGGCCGGATCGAAGCGTGCCTCATCAATGGACACGCGCGGCTGTTGCTCACGGCTTCCGCACTCGGTCTTGGGTTCGGGGTTGGCAAAACAATGCTGTTCCGGCGAAGCGATCTCGCCGCCGCCGGAGGCGTCGAAGCCATCAGTCATTCGCTCGCGGAAGATACCGCGCTGTCTCAGAGCCTTGCGGCGCAGGGGCTGAAAACAGTCTTCGCTCATCGTACCGTTGGGCAGGAAATCGGCGCGCGCACGTTGCGCGAGATTTATGACCGTCAGGTGCGCTGGAGCGTCATCAGGCGGGCGAACGAGCGCTTCACCTATCCTCTGGAGCCTTTGAGCAGCGCTCTCCCGGCGGCGTTCGCTGGCGCGCTCGCGGCGCCCCTGGCGGGAGCGCCCGGAATTTCTGGCTTCCTTTTCACGTTTACCGGCTGGTTTTTCGCAGAGACGACTTTGGCTTATTGCAAAGGGTGGGACGTTTCGCTTTTGTCGCCGCTGGCGTTTGTCGCCCGTGAAATCTTGAGCCTCGCCGCATGGCTTCGCGCCTGGACGACCTACGATGTCGTTTGGGCGCAAGGCCGGTTTGACGCCCGCAAAGGCGTGCGCGCCGCCAGCCGGACGCAAGCTTAAAGCGGCGCCTCTTTCGTTCAAGGCCGGCGCGCGCGCTCGCGCCCCATTATGGGGTCGTCCCGGCGCGGCGTTGCCGGAGGTGCTCGGTCTTGAACACGTAATCCCACCAAGGCGCGCTGACCCCGAAGCCCCGCGTCGGATCGCGGAAATGATGCATCAGGTGGAGACGGCGCAACGTCGCTCCGAGGCGTGTTTTCGGTTCGGCGTGATGCACGTAATAATGGACCATATCATAGACGATATAGCCGATCATGAATCCCATCAGCACCGGATAGCCGAGAGGGAAGCCGAACAACACCCGTGCGACGCCATAGGCGATCAGCATGATGGGGGCGCTGAGCAAAGCCGGCATCACGAGCCGCAGGGGATCATTTGGGTGCACATGATGGACGCCGTGAATCAGGAAATGGATTCGCGCGCCGAATTTTCCTGGAAATTCATAATGGAACAGATAGCGGTGCCCGAAATATTCGATCAGCGTCCAGATGAAATATCCGAGCAACGTCGCCGCAAGAAAGGCCATAACGCCGAAGTCGCGCAGACCGAGCGCCCCTAGCGCCACGACGCAGGGGACATAGAGAAAGAGCGGCGTCGACCAATGCACGCGCGATAATTTATCAAGCAGCGGATGATCGAAAAGGCGGGGCGAGGCCTGCAGCGCGTCCTGCTCCAGCGGGCGATCCGGACCGGTGTTTTCTGAGCTCGGCGTCATGAAGCGCTCAATCCTGGATGGATGATTAGAACATCCTTAAAGCACTGTTGCGCCGGGCCAGCAACCATTCGACCGCCGCAGGTGTTTTTCCGCCCATAACGGACTCGCCTTGTAGAAAAGGCCTTCACTCCGCGACGCTCAATTCATGCAGGCTGAACAGGTTGTTCTCGTCGATCCAGACGTCTTGCGCGATCCATCCGCCCCGCGCTGCGAGATCGTGGAACTGGGGAATCGTATATTTGTGGGAATTCTCCGTGTGGATGCGCTCTCCCTCGGCAAAGTTGAAGCTTAACGCGCCAATCCTCACCTGCTGCGCGGCAAGACTTTCGAGATACATTTCGATTCGTCCTTCGGAGGAATTGAACAACGCGACATGGCGGAATTGGGCGAGATCGAAATCCGCTCCGAGCTCCCGGTTGATCCGGACGAGGAGATTGAGGTTGAATGTCGCGGTCACGCCCGCCAAGTCGTTATAGGCGGGAATGAGGATGTCGAGGTCCTTGAGAAGATCGACGCCGATCAGCAATCGCGCGCCGGGGCCTAGGGCGTCCGCCATTTTTCGCAGGACGCCGCTCGCCTCGGCGGGAGCGAAATTCCCGATCGTCGAGCCGGGAAAGAACCCGAGGCGGGGCCGCCCGGAGAACGAGCGCGGCAGCCCGACCTCTTTCGTGAAATCGCCCTCGGTCGGGATGATGCGCAACAGCGGATAGCGATGAGCCAGTCGGGCGCGGGCGGCGGACAAAGCGCTTTTCGACACGTCGATCGGAATATAGGCGGCAAGGCTCTGAAGGACGTCGAGCAGGATTTCGGTCTTGCGGCTCGACCCCGAGCCGAATTCGACGAGAACGCTCCCCGGCGCCGTCCGCGCCGCGATCTGGCGCGCCGCTGCCGCGAGGATCGCCGCCTCGGTTCGGGTCGGATAATATTCCGGCAAATGCGTGATCTGCTCGAACAGTTCGCTTCCGCGCGCGTCATAGAAGAGAGAGCAGGGGAGAGTTTTGCGCGTCGACGACAGCCCGGCGACGACACTGCTCGCGACGTCGCTCTCATGGAAAGTGGGGGCGCACTGGCTGGCGATATGTGACATCAGGCCTCGTCGGCAAGGCGCAGACCGCAAAACTGCCAGCGCTGGTGGGGATAAAAGAAATTTCGATAGGTCGCGCGGGCGTGCGTATCCGGGGTGACGCATGATGCGCCGCGTAGGACCTGCTGGCTGCACATGAATTTGCCGTTGTATTCTCCCAGCGCGCCCGGTTCGACGCGATAGCCCGGATATGGCTGGTAAGCGCTTTGCGTCCATTCCCAGACGTCCCCGAACATTTGTCGAAGACCGTCGCCGTGGGGCGCCGGCACAGGACGAAAGTTGCTGGCCGTGAGCATATTGCCTTGGATCGAAATCGAAGCAGCGGCGGCCTCCCACTCGAATTCTGTAGGCAGCCGTTTGCCCGCCCAGCGCGCGAACGCGTCCGCTTCGTAATAACTCACGTGGCAAACCGGCGCGGCCGGGTCAATCGCCCGGAACCCCATCAGAGTCATCTGCAGATGAGCGTCGCCGTGCTGTTCCCAGTAAAGCGGCGCGGCCCAGCCTTCCCGATTAAGTGCGGTCCAGCCGTCCGCAAGCCACAGAGAAGGCGCCCGGTAGCCGCCGTCCCTCATGAACTCAATCCATTCGGCGTTGGTGACGAGGCGGTTGGCGAGGCGAAAAGGGCGAATCAGCTCCTGGTGACGCGGACTTTCATTGTCGAAAGCAAATCCGGCTCCGACCTGGCCAATATCATGGCCAATAAGGATAATGCCCGCTTCGAACCGGCTCCAGGCCGGCGACTCCGTTTCCCTGAGAAATTTGGGAGCAGCGCTGTTCCGGTATGCCGGCCGGAGCGGATTTGCTGCGAAGAGGCTCAGAATGTCGGTCAGCAGCAGCTCCTGATGCTGCTGCTCATGATTGATCCCGATCTCGAGTCGGCGGCTGAGCTCGTCATTGTCTTGAAGACGAGTCGCAAGCAATTCCGCCAAAGCCTCATCGACGTGCGCCCGGTAGGCGTAAATTTGCGCGCAGTCCGGGCGGGTCAGCAGGCCGCGTTTTTCCCGTGGCAGACGGGCCCCTTGCGCCTCGTAGTAGGAATTGAAACAAAAGTTGAAATCTTCGCTGAAAATCCTGTATCCCGGCAAAAAAGGCGACAGGACAAAGGTCTCGAAGAACCACGTCGTGTGCGCCAGATGCCATTTCGTCGGGCTGGCGTCGTCATGGGCCTGGACCGCCTGATCCTCGGGTCCGAGCAGGGCGGCCAGATCGATTGTGCATTGTCGCGTTTCCGCCAACCGCGCCGGGAGCCCGTCAGATTGCGGACCTTGTCGGAGATCGGGCTCGATCGAGATGTTAGCCATGGCCTCGGGGGTCCTTCTCATTCGATCGCCGTCCGATGGTTAGAACGGTCCGAATTGACCGAGGTTCCGAACCAGAACCGGGGTCCGCCTTCTCCTTTTCGGGCTAAAATCTGCGATTTTATACCGAAGAGATAGAGTTTCGTGCGTTTTCGGGGGACCGGCCACACGCGAACGACCTGGTGATTCTCTCACCGTTTGAGGCGAACCGGCGGCGTTTCAGCCACATTGCTGCATTGGACCCTTTTATGCATCGACGAAACAGGTTATGAACTTAATCTTGTTCTCAGGGATGCGGTTATCGTTATGTCGGAACCATTCAGCGGCAACGCGCCGACGCCGGCGCCGAACTCCAGACACCATCGATGGCTGCTGGAGAAATACGGCTTGCGGGCCACTCGGCAGCGTCTGGGACTCGCCAAGCTTCTGTTCAGCAAAGGGGACAGGCACGTGACGGCCGACGCCCTCGCGGCTGAGGCAGGTTCGGTCCGGATCGCCGCTTCGCTTGCGACCGTCTACAATGTCCTAAACCTCTTTGCGGAGGTTGGTCTTGTCCGCGGCCTGGCGATTGACGGCAGCAAGACGGTTTTCGACACCAATACCACTGATCACGGCCATTTCTTCTTCGAAGAAACCGGTGAAATCACTGATATAACAGGTGAAACGCACTTCTCGGAAGGCATTCAGCCACCTGACGGCTATGAGATCGTCAAAGTCGATGTGGTCGTTCGGCTGCGGCGTAAGCGGCCCTAAGTTTAGTCAAGACTTGGCCAAAGGCTTGGCCGGGCTTGCGATGAACCCGCCAATTCTCATGAATTGACCATGAACCTTGGTTGATCTTAGTCCTGGTTCATTCCGGCCGCCGCGGTCGCGGTAAACGTCGACTTTCGGCGCACGCGTCCGAGCAAAATGATCGCACGTGCGTTCAGGGCTTGAATCTCTCCGCCGAAACCAAACCAGCGCCTTGAGCCGTCTCTTTCGCGGGCGAGCAGACGCGTCGCCACGGCGATCATGTCGTCCGGCGACGCTCGGGAGAGATCCATGCAAACGCTGTCAAGACTTTCCGGGCGTCGAGCGTAGGCGCGCGCGCGCAGCTTCGTCAAAGCGGCGACGGCGCGATTGGCCTCCGGCCGAAACGCTTTCGCGCATTCGCGATCGAGAAAGATTGGGTCCGGCAACAGGGCACTCCCGATTTTACTCGGTGAATGCATAACTGGTAAAATTACCTGTATAAAGGTAATTATACCTGACAAGCATCTTCGCTTATTTTCGTCGCCATTGTCCGTATCTGACCACGGCCTGGATCGCAGCCGCCCATTCGATGCGCACGCTCCGGATTGGCGCCGCATTATGGCTTTCAAGGTCGAAAGTTCCGGCGGAGGAGCCTCGCTGAATACGCTTTAAATAGCGTTTGCCGTCGGCGGTTCTTACGGCGGCCTCCCAGCCGATCACCTCATCGGCATTGGTTCCAGAACGTCCGCAGATGATCACGTCGCCTGGATCATAACGCGGCCACATACTGTCGCCTTCCACCTGAAAAGCGACCGCATCGGCTGAGATCGGGAACGGCACCTCGATTTCGTAGAGTCCTTCGGCGGGAATTTGTTCAAACTCGGGCAGGATTTCCGCGCCCGCCCCGATACGTCCGACGACGCGGACCCTGTTGCCGGGAGTTGGATCGCCGACTCCCTCGAGCAGCCACGCCGCGGTCGTTTTCAGAACCGGAGCCAGCGACGTCAGCGTTTCCGTGGTCACGCCTCGCCGGTCGCCGCTTTTTACCGCCCGTTTCAAGTTTCGGATCGCGTCCGGTTTTTTGGCCGCGAGCGACGCGGCATGGGCCGAAATGCCGAGAGCGGCAAGGCGGCTTTCGATCCGCAGAAGAACGTCTTCAAGTTCCATGGCGGTAAAATAACCGTACTTTTACCAAGGCGCATCCGGTAAAATAACCTTGCGATAACGGTAGAAATACCGTAGATTTCATCAGCCCCGGGCTTTTGCGTCTGGGTGGCCTCCATATGAAGAAGGAACTGGCTTGTGACAGTCGTTACGGAAACTCAAAAATCCCGCTGGACCGGCGAACGAATCGCCAGGCTCGGATTCCTGCTCGGCATGGGATGGGACGCTAGACGCATCGCCGAAGACCCGATCATCGCATCGACGCCGAACAACGTGCATCGTCAGGCTCAAAGATTTGGTCTCGCCTTTCGCGCCGCCGCCGCCGCTCTCGCGGTGCGTCTTCCCCCGGAGGCGGCGACTCTATACGACGCCGCCGCGTCAAAGAGGAACCTGACGCGCGAAGCGATGATCCGATTGCTTCTCCTTGTCGTCGCTTCGGACGCGACTCTCATCGACAATATTCTCGACGACGGAGTCTGGTCATGGACGATGTCCTTAAAATGAATAATCTGGAGGAGGATCGCGTTGGCGAACCGAATTCGTCGCCTTCGAGGTGGGAGCCTGAACAGGTCGGGCGCGCCCTGGTGCGCGCGTTCGTCACCCTGGACCGCCTTCCGCGCCTCCGCGGTCCCCGCGAACCGGGTGGACATTGGCCGCGCCACGCCGTCGAATGGGTCGATCAACTCGCGCAGGCTGAACTCGAAGAGAGCGAACGCCGGTTGCGCGAACGAACCGCCAATCGAACGATCATTCGGCCATCGGGCGCCGAAATCGCTCAAATGGAGGCGGCCTTCGACTGGCTGCGTGAACTCCGTAATGTTGATTCCGGAATGGCCCTTGTGACGAGTGTTTGGGCTCTGCGGTCTGCTCGAGGGCGCTCGGTCAAAGCGCTCTGCTCGGAAAACAATTGGGCACCGCATACTTTCTATCGTAAACGATCGAAGGCCTTGAACTACCTCGCCGGATGGCTCAACGAAAGGCGCGCGACGGTTTTCTAGTCGAGAACTACGGCGCCGAAACAGACAACGTTGAGATCGAACTATCACTCGATCATCAGCAGGAGCAGATCACTACACCTTTGGTGCGAAGCCTCAAAATCGACGGCGCGCCGATGGTTGACTAGCGACGCTTTGTCAGCGCTATATGCGCGTGTGCAGAGCGCAAACACCGCTTGCGCCACTGCAGGCCGTAACACGGCGACGATATCGGTCAAAATTGCCGACCGTCGCCTGCAAAAAGGGGAAAGCCTGGTTTTCCCCTTCCTTCACGCAAGGCGGTCTACCGCGAATCATTCTCGTGATCAAAGCGACCGGAGCGGCCTTCTTTTGCCGCCTATGGATCTATTCTTCGGTGAGCGATTGCCTCCTTGAGCCTGTGTGTTGGCTTTTCCAAACAGACTTGTCGCCCGCGCAATTCGTAAGATCGCACCGTTGAGGCGTTCTTCGATATGTTGACTTGCTACTCATTGTGAGCGCTATATACGCGCATGCAGCGCCACACTACCGTCGTGATCGCCGCGAACGCGATTTTGGATTCAAATCAAATCGCAAACATAACCATAAAACTTGCTGATTTCGCCCGTTGTTATCCAATTTCAAAAGTGGAGAGCAATAGGCTGCTCTTTCGACGCTCTCATGTAGAGTCGTGAAAATATAAATTTCTCGTCGGAAGGAATGTAAGTTCACGCCATTCGATGAATGAGCGATACGTTGACTTGTTGCTATTTGTAATCGCAATATGCGCTCATGCACCGGAGGAATTGCGTCGTTAATTTCCGGTCAGCTCGATGTCTATATCTACAAAACGTTGGCGCGTTAAGACGTTCGCATTGTCAAAAGAGTGCGGGACGTTACAATCAGCGTCCAACGGCTTTTTTGAGCTTCGAAACGGCTCTCGTATCTGGATCGGCGGGCTGGACGATAAGGAGCGCGTGGAGAAAATTCTGGGTCTTGAATATTCGACCGTGTTTTTGAACGAAGCATCGCAAATTCCGTATTCGTCTGCTTTGATAGCTTTTACGCGCCTGGCGCAAGTCGCTCCGAATCTTGCTCAACGCGCGTTCATTGATCTCAATCCGGTGGGCAAGACTCACTGGACGAATATTCTTTTCGGCGACAAGCGTGACCCGGTTTCAATGACTCGGCTGAACGACCCGAAAAATTACCAACGCGCGTTCCTCAATCCACCTGATAATGCTCAGAACCTTTCATCAGAATTTTTGACGAGTCTCGCCAATCTGCCGGAGCGTCAACGAAAGCGCTTCTATGAAGGTGTCTATTGAGGTCGAAGGATCGCTCTGGAGTTATGAAACAATCGAAGCAAACCGCTGTTCGCCGGAGGCCATTCCGGAGGAACAGCGCGCGGGGGTGGTGGTCGCGGTAGATCCCTCGGGCGCGGCCGGGCACGATGACCTCGGCGCCGATGAGATCGGGATAGTGATCGCGGCGCGAGGCGTCGACGGGGATGGTTATATTCTCGATGATCGCTCTTGCCGGGAAGGACCGTTGATTTGGGGACGGCGCGCAGTTGTCGCCTACCACGAATATCGCGCCGACTGCATAGTTGCTGAAAGCAATTTTGGCGGGGAGATGGTTCGGGCGACGATACAGGCGGCGGACCAAAACGTGCCTGTGCGACTCGTGACGGCCAGCCGAGGCAAAGCCGTGAGGGCGGAGCCGATCTCCGTTAGATATGCCCAGGGCAAAATCCATCACGTCGGACGTTTCCCCAAGCTCGAGGATCAGCTGTGCGCCTTTTCCGCTAGCGGGTACAACGGCGGCGGCAGTCCAGATCACGCCGATGCAGCAATCTGGGCGCTGACGCATCTCTTTGCCGCCGACGATGGCGCCGGAATTATTGAATTCTACCGCCGCGCTGCTGAAGAGCAATCTCGCAAATAACAAGCGCAAACGGGCGTGGCGTCAGGTTGTCGCAGATCTAACGCCAATTCTCGAAGATGAAGGATCCAACATGTCTGATCGAGGCGCGGGGCAAAGAATCTGGTCGCTTAATCCCTATGACGTCAAAGTCAGTTTTGGAGGCTAGGCCGTGGTCGGCGAGGCTGCGAACTGGTTCGGACCTTCGACGCCTATTGCGCCCTTGGCCCCGGCGGAAGTCGCAGGCCGGCAATGGGACTATCCAGCGGGGTACAATCTTTCCACAGTCTCCCGGGGCTACGAACCGGTTTCTTTCGCCACTCTTCGCAGCATTGCCGACGGATATGATCTCCTTCGCCTCGTCATAGAAACCCGCAAAGACCAAATATCCCGTCATTCCTGGACCATCCACGCTCGCGACAAAGCAGCGAGGGGAAACGCCATCTCGAAGCGGATCGGCGCCGCCAGAGATTTCCTGGCGAGACCGGATGGAGCGCATGGATTTGCGGATTGGTTGCGCCTGTTGCTCGAGGAAACATTCGTGACCGACGCTGCGGCCCTCTATAAGCGCCGAGACAGAAGTGGGCGCCTCATCGCGCTGCTGCCAATCGACGGGACGACGATAAAGCCGTTAATCGACTGTTGGGGACGAACGCCACAGCCCGAATACGTAGGAGACGCACTCGTATATCCGGTGGCTTATCAACAAATTCTCAAAGGCTATCCGGCCATCAATTATACTGCGCGGGATTTGATCTACAGGCCGCGCAACGTTAGGGTCAACAAGGTGTATGGCTACAGCCCGGTCGAGCAGATTTTGACCACCGTGAATATCGCATTGCGGCGTCAGGCTTACCTTCTCGATTATTTCACGGACGGCAACATTCCGGACAGCCTCATAGGCGTCCCGGAAAATTGGACGCCAAGCCAGATCGCCTCCTATCAGAAATATTGGGATTCATATTTCGAGGGCGAAGCAGGACGTCGCCGCCGCGCTAAATTTATCCCCGGCGGCGTCGCGAAGACTTTCATTCAGACGAAAGAGCCGGAATTGAAAAGCCCGTTCGACGAATGGCTCGCTCGAATTATATGCTTCGCTTTTTCGATTTCCCCGCAAGCGCTTACTCAAACGATGAATCGCGCAACCGCGAGACGCAAAAAGAGATTGCGGAGGAAGAAGGCCTGGGACCGACGCTCAACTGGGTCAAATCTCTCATCGACGATGTGTTGGCTAGCGAACTTAACTCTGCTGACCTCGAATTTTCCTGGAGTTCTGGCCACGAAACAGATCCGCTCACGCAAGAGGCCATCCTTTCAAGTTTTACCTCGAAAGGCATTCTAACGCTCAATGAAGCGAGAGCTCAACTTGGGCGAGATCCTTTGCCAGAGCCCGCGGCCAACATGGCCATGACTTTGACGCCCGCTGGCTATGTCGCGATCCCAGGCTAGATCTCCCGCGGTTCGATTATTCGGAAGCTCTCTCCAAAATTCTAAGGAGCATGCATGCCCGTACTGCGAATGTTTATGCCAATCACGAAGGTAAACGTCGCGCAACGTCTTGTCTACGGCCTCGCCACCGCGGAGACCGAAGACCTGGCGGGTGAGATTTGCGACTACGCATCGACCAAGCCGTTATATGAAAAATGGTCAGAAACAATATCGAAATCCACACGCGGGAAGTCGCTCGGAAATTTGCGCGCAATGCACGGACCTGTCGCCGCGGGCAAGGTGACGGCCATCAGTTTCAATGACGCCGACAAGCAAATCGAGATCTGCGCCAAGGTCGTCGACGATGCGGAATGGAGGAAAGTCGAGGAAGGCGTCTATACCGGATTCTCCCAGGGCGGCGCTTATGCGAAGCGTTGGACAGACGCCGACGGACTTACCAGATATACCGCGGAGCCGACGGAAATATCTCTCGTCGATCTGCCGTGTCTGCCCGAGGCTCACTTTGAAATGATCAAGGCCGATGGAAGTGTTGAGCGAAGATGCTTCGTCAAAGACGCCGCAGCCACACTCTTATCGCAACTGAGCGAGGAAATGAAGGATGTGAGCGCATCGGGAGACGCGGAGCAAACGGCTCTGACGACGGCCAGGAAATTGCGGGACATCATTGAGCGGGCCTCCGCCATGCTTCAAACAATGCTGAGCGAGGATAGCCCAGAGAAGAAAAGAGACGAAGATGGCAGCGAGTCAATATATCGCGATCGATATTGGGCCCAGATAGACGGCGATCGTCTGAGAGCTGGTGAAGATCTTGCTGCTTTTGATTTTGCGGTGAATTCTGGTCCAACGCGCTCTAAGGCGGCGCTCTCGCGAGCGGTATTGCGAGGCGCCGATTCGGAAGAAGCCGCACACGCGATTTGCCGCGAGCGCCTCTCATTCATGCACGCTATCAGCAAAGGAGGGGGCTGGAAGGTTTTTGGCAGGGGTTGGGGCCGTCGTGTAAGCGCCTGCGAGGCTCTCGCGGTGCATATGATCCATGGCGCCGCAGCGGGGCCTATTCTCGGCGTCAAGGCGCGCCGCGCGGCCGGAAAGTCGCGCAAAGCAAAAATTAAGGCGGCGCTATCAGGCGGCGCCGGAACCATCGGCGGCGTTCATCCGGTAGTTGGTGGGAATTTTTGGTTGAATAGTCTGCTCGCATCTTGTGTTGTCGCAGCGGTCATCGCCTTCTGGTTCATTTCGTGGCGCCATTCTCAACGCGCGCTAGCCTTTATGGCTGAAGCGGCGATCGTCCCTTCCCCGCAGGTCAACCAACAGGCCGCAACAACATCATCCTCAGACATGAGAGTAGAACAGCATGACCTACAGTTTTGACGCTGTTTGTATGATCGTCGGAGGTTACGCTCTGACGGGCGCATGGATCGATCAAATGGAGCCATCCTCCGGCCGTTGCTGGTCGGCGTCGTTTGGGATGATAGGCTTGATTTTCGCTCTACTCAATTGAAAGGTTCAAATTATGATTTGGTTTGCACTTCTAACTTTAGCAGGCGTTGGCATCTATCTGGGAGTCATAAGACCAAAACTAATGCAATTTCGAAATGTCGCCCGAATTTTTGATCAGATTGAAGCTTCGGGCGAAAATAAGTTGAAGAAAGTCAAGCTCTGGTTGCTTGGTCAGAAGACGGCGATTTCTGGCATGATAGGAGTTTTCGTGACGGCGCTTCCTGGAGTTCTGGATCAGCTTCATTTGATCGACTTTTCGGCGTTTGTGACTCCTGATCTGGCGCTGAAGATTTCTGGAATCATCATGCTTCTTAATGAGTGTCTTTCATATCTATGGAATGGTATCGGCGGCGCTGATCGAGCCCATGAAGGAGTGAGGCATGATCGCACTGTTCCTCCCCCTCCTCAACACAATGTTGGGCGGTCTTATAAAACCCTTCATCGCAGCCTGGACCGATTATGAGCGTTCAAAACTCACAACGCGAGAACAGGGATTTGAGGCTGGCGTGCGGGGAGACGCCGCCGTTATGCAGGCGGCTCTGGCAAATGACCTTCAATTAAATGCTCTGAAGGTCCAAGTGTATGGTCAGCCGATCAACCGTTGGATCATGCTGATTGCAGGCGTGCCGCCGGCGCTTCATTTCGGGCTCGTATTCATAGATACGATTCTTGCCTCGAAGGCTCTGTTCGGGGAGTCCGTCCTCGGGGTTCCGAAACTGCCGGCGCCCTATGACGCCTACCAAACGACGATCGTCTTCTCGTTTTTTATCGTCCAGACCGTCCACCTTGGGACAAGAAACGTGTCGGCCTGGCTTGAAAAAAAATAGCGTGGCGCTCATCGATCAGGGCGGTTTGTGCACGAAATACGTGTCCAGCGATGGGCGAATTTACGCGCCGATTTTAGCAGATCTTAATTGAAGACCCCTTTGCGGAAGGCTTCGACCGTGACTGAGAGCAATGGAGTGTCCGGCGTCAGCGCCCATGAGACAAATCGGGGTATTTTCTGAAGGGACGATTTCTGGTTCATCTTAGCCCATTCAGGAGCGCAGATGAGACAGAAATCCGTGCCGGCGAAAGCCCCGGCAGAACAGCTTGTGAAAGATATTCG
>NZ_FOSN01000016.1 GCF_900114285.1 Methylocapsa palsarum
GCCGGCGGCGCCGATCCCTTCGGTCTTGGCGCGCCCTGGGCCGCCGATTTCGCGCCGCTCTCCGCAAACAAATACGACGTCAAGACCAGCACGGCACTGACGCTTCGCGCCAAGGGCGACGGCGTCGCCAACGACGCCCCCGCCATCCAGGCCGCGATCGATCTCGCCACGAAAAAGGGCGGAATCGTCTATCTGCCCGCCGGAACCTATTACATCGGCGGGAACGGCTCCGCCGTGATCGGCCTCATCCTGCGCCCCAACGTGGTGCTCCAGGGACACAGCTCCGCCGACACCAAAATCGTCTACGGACCAAGAGGTTCTGTAGGATCGTCCTACTATTTCATCGCCGTCTACACCAACCCGGCAACGAAGCTCGCCGGCATCGCCGATCTCTCCTTGCAGAACACGGATACGACCAGCCTCAATATCTCTCCGCTCGCGATGGGCGACCCCAATGACAGCGAGAATTTTCTTCAGCGCGTGAACTGGGATCTCGGCTCAGGCAAATCGCTCGTCATGGGAGGCGAAAGGATAGCCATTGAAAATTCGACCATCCGGCAGGCCGCGAACAGCCAATATCCCCGCTCGGACGGAGGGACCGGCATCGGCCCGCTCATGCTTTGCCCGATCACGAATATTTATTTTTCCAACAATACCGTGTCCTGGGCGTCGGGAAACATCTGCCTGAACCACATGACCAACGGGATCATCGAGAACAACCACTTCACACGCATCGCTTCGGACCAGATCGTCGCCGGACCCGCCCAGACCTCGTGGCCCTATGTCGGCAAACCGATCGCCGTCGGGGACGTCGTCCAGCGCACCCCGGGACGTGTGATCTCGGCTGATTTCGGGACCAACTCGGTCTTTCAGAACAATATTTTCGACACGTCCGGCGGCGTCATCAAATACAACTGGAATGACGGCGAAACGATATTGAGCGAGGCGGGATCCTATCTGCCTCAGGAGGACAGCGGCACCGTGACGGCGAAAAAGGACGCCTATAATGTCATGGGTCAATCGGCGAATTCGCAACCATGGAACTATGACCCAACCGTTCCCTATGTGCTCGCCCTCGTCACCGGCCCCGGCGCTGGTCAATGGCGGAACATCACCGGTTTCTCGAACAATACCTTCACCCTCGACAAACCTCTCGACCTTTACGCCGAGGTCGGAGATCATTTCATCATAGCGCATCCTGGCTACCTGAACGTGATCATCCGCAACAACACGATGAGCGGCAATCCCTTCGGCGTCGCCATGTTCGACGGAACTTTCATCAATGTGTCCGTCACCGGCAATACAATGACGGATAACGGCGGCGTCTATCTCAGCCCCTCACAGAACACGAGGAGTTCATACAAGACCTTCAGCACCTACAGAAACATCGAAATCAACAATAACATCATAAAGAACAAATCGGGATACTATCCGGCCTACATCAACATCAACTTCAGACTCGTCGATCAGACCACGTTTTTTGGACGCAGCCTTGACACTGTCGAAGTGCGCGGCAACCAGTTAACCGCGCGGCCCGGCACGAACCTGTCGATTTTCCCGTTCTCCGAGGGGTACGGAAACCTCGTCTGGTACCAGACTGGCATGAACACCTATGTCGAGCAGAACAAGACCCCTATAGTTGGGACCATGTTGCAAGGAAATTTCTGCACGAATTGCCCAGTCAATTACAAGCTGACCGGAGGAGATCTGAACACGGTCATCTGGAATGGGGCGTTAATCAACACCGGCGGCTATCAATCGACGTTCTCGACCGACCTGCGGATCGACAACAACACCAATGTAACCTCGGTCGGAACGATCATCGGTTACGATTGACGAGCCTGCGTCTTCCTGCAATCGAAAGCGCGCCGCGAAGGCGGCGCGCCGACGGATTTCGCTGGAGCCTATTGCGATCAGACTGGTTCGGTCCGATTGACAAGACTATGCTCAAGCTTTTGACTCTGGAGCGATTTCTGATCGATCGCATGACTTCATGCGATCGGAAAGCGCTCTAGATGGTCTGGTTATAGGCGCCGACTTCGGGGCTTTCGCGCAAGATCGCATCGACCTCCGCGAACATCTCCCTCATGCGTTTTTCCGAAACGGGACTTTCGACGACGACGACAAGTTCAGGCTTGTTCGACGAGGCGCGCACGAGACCCCACGTCCCGTCCTCCACCGTGACGCGAACGCCATTGACGGTGACGAGGTCGCGGATCTTCTGGCCAGTGAGAAGCGATCCGTCCCGCCGCATCGCCTCGAAATGCGCGAGGGCCTTGTCGACGACTCCGTATTTCTTTTCGTCGTCGCAATGCGGCGACATGGTGGGCGATCCCCAGGTCTTCGGCAATTCGGCGTAAAGATCGTGCATGGATTTCGACGGATTTCGGTCGAGCATCTCGACGATATGAATGGCGGTGAGCACGCCGTCGTCATAGCCGCGTCCAACAGGCGCATTGAAGAAAAAATGCCCGGATTTCTCAAACCCGGCGAGCGCCTTGAGGTCGGTCACCCGGCGCTTGATGTAGGAATGCCCGGTCTTCCAATAGTCAGCCTTGACGCCTTGCGCCAGAAGCTCTGGATCGGTGGCGAAAAGGCCGGTCGACTTTACGTCGACGACGAAGGTCGCGCCGGGGTGGAGTTTCGAAAGATCGCGGGCGAGCATGACGCCGATTTTGTCGGCGAAGATCTCCTCGCCGAGGTTGTCGACGACGCCGCAGCGGTCCCCGTCGCCGTCGAAGCCAAGACCGACGTCGGCGCCGCACTCGCGCACTTTGGCGGCCATCGCGTGCAGCATCTCCATGTCTTCGGGATTTGGATTATAATTCGGGAAGGTGAAGTCGAGGTCGGCGTCGAGCGGAACGACCTCGCAGCCGATCCTTTCAAGGATTTGCGGCGCGAAGGCTCCCGCCGTGCCGTTGCCGCAGGCGGCCACGACTTTGAGTTTCCGCTTGATCCTCGGTCGATTGACAAGATCCGCGATATACCGGGAGGCAAAGTCCTCGACGAAACGATACGAGCCGCCGTCCGCATAGCGAAACGCGCCGGACAGGACGATGTCCTTCAACCGGCTCATCTCGTCGGGACCAAACGTCACCGGACGCTGGGCGCCCATTTTGACGCCGGTCCAGCCATTGTCGTTATGAGAAGCGGTCACCATCGCCACCGCGGGAACGTCGAGTTCGAATTGCGCGAAATAGGCCATCGGCGACAAGGCGAGGCCAATGTCGTGGACCTTCACCCCCGACGCCATAAGGCCGATGATCAAAGCCTGCTTGATCGAGGCGGAGTACGACCGGAAGTCATGCCCGGTCACGAGTTCGGGTTTGACGCCCATTTCGCTCAGGAGGGTTCCAAGACCAAGGCCGAGGGCCTGAACTCCCATGAGGTTGATTTCCCGCTCGAAAATCCAGCGCGCGTCATATTCGCGAAAGCCGGTCGGCTTCACCATCGGACGGGTTTCGTAGTCGTAGGTGTTCGGGATCAGGAGAGGCGCGGGCTTAGGAAACATGAATTGTCCTTTGTGAGAATACTTGGCGAGAACACTTTGGCGAGGGCGCTTGCGGCTATGGCTGGGTTTTCGGTAGGGCTCCGTTCTGGTTCATGAGTGGAGGGAGCCGCCCCGGACGTCAAGACAGACGGGGAGAGAGGCGCGGGAGCCGTGGACGCAAATCCGTCACATCGCCGCGAGGCGCTCGCGTCGCTAAAACTCCAATCTTTCTCAGCGCTCATCGAATTTATATCAGCGCTCATCGAAAGGTCCGACGCCAAATTTTTGCCCCGCCCGACGCGGCGTCACATCATTGTCATCTCCTGATGTTGGGGTCCGTTCAAGAGGTCCGCTGCGGCGCGGCTGACCTGCCTGCCCCAGACCCGCGACCAATGGAAACGAACATGGCTCCTTCGACCAAACGCCCGGCGGCGGTTCGCGCGCCCCGGCCCGCCTCGTCCGGCGAGGTCGATCCCAGTCTCGCCCAAGATCCCGCCCTTGCCCAAGACCCCAAGCTCTCCCAGGATCCCAAGCGCTTCGTCAACCGGGAATTGTCCTGGCTCAGTTTCAACCGGCGCGTGCTGGAGGAAGCGGCGAACGCCGCGCATCCTCTGCTCGAGCGGTTGAGATTCCTGGCGATTTCCGCGAGCAATCTCGATGAGTTCTTCATGGTCCGGGTTTCCGGCCTCATCGAGCAGGTCGGCGGCGGCGCGACCATGCCGTCCATGGACGGGCTCACGCCTTCCGAACTGCTCGAGAAGATCGGCGAGGCGACCGCTCAATTGACCCTCGATCAGGAGCAAAGCTGGCGACGCCTGCGGGAGGCTCTCGCGAACGAGGGCGTGCTCGTCGTCGATCCTGCGGCGCTCGACGCGGCCGACATCGCCCGCCTCGAGGTCTATTTCGCCGATCATGTGTTCGCGACCGTGACGCCGATGGCGATCGACCCCGAACATCCGTTTCCGTTCATTCCAAATCTCGAACTGTCGCTGGCGCTTGAAGTCGTTCGCGAATCCGATCAGCGCGCCTTTGTCGCCCTTGTCCGTTTGCCGGGCAAACTCGCGCGCTTCGTCCGCCTCGACGACAGCGCCGCGGGAGCCGCGCGCTTCACGCGTATCGAGGATGTGATCGCGCTCTTCGCCGACCGCCTGTTCCCCGGTTGTGCGCTTGGCCCGACCGGTTTGTTCCGGGTGGTCCGCGATCTCGATATCGAGTTCGACGAGGAAGCAGACGATCTCGTCCGCGAATTCGAGGCCGCCCTGAAGGAGCGCCGCCTCGGCGCGGTGATCCGGCTCGAAGTTGACTCGACGATGCCGGAGCGGCTCAAGCAAATGGTGTCGCGCGAATTGCGCATCGCCACCAAGGATGTGATCGTTCAGGATGGGATGCTGGCCCTCAGCGCCCTGTCGCAACTGATCGGCGTGGACCGTCCGGACCTCAAGTTTCCACCGTCGGTTCCGCGTTTCCCCGAGCGCATCCGCGAGTTCGGCGGCGATTGTTTCGCCGCCATCCGCACCAAGGACATTATCGTTCATCACCCTTACGAGTCCTTCGACGTCGTCGTGCAATTCCTCCAGCAGGCGGAGCGCGACCCCAATGTCGTGGCGATCAAGCAGACCCTTTACCGCACCTCGTCCGACAGTCCCGTCGTCAAGGCTTTGATCGAGGCGGCGGAGGCCGGCAAATCGGTCACAGCGCTCGTCGAACTCAAGGCGAGGTTCGACGAGGAGGCCAACATCCGGCAGGCGCGCGCGCTGGAGCGCGCGGGCGTCCAGGTCGTGTTCGGCTTCGCCGAACTCAAGACGCACGCCAAACTGTCCATGGTGGCGCGCCAGGAGGCGGGACGCCTCGTCACCTATTGCCATATCGGCACCGGCAATTACCATCCGATCACCGCAAGGATCTACACCGATCTCTCGGTGTTCACGGTCGATTCCGCCGTCGGACGCGACGTCGCCCGCGTCTTCAACTTCATCACCGGCTATGGCGAGCCGGCTGAACTGGAGCGCCTCGCGATCTCGCCGGTTTCCGCAAAGTCCAGGATTCTCGGTCATATCGCCGCCGAAATCGAGCACGCCAGATCCGGCGGAACCGGGTCGATCTGGCTGAAATGCAATTCCCTGGTTGATCCGGTCGTCATCGACGCCCTCTATGAAGCCAGCGGCGCCGGCGTCTCCATCGACCTTATCATCCGCGGCATCTGCTGCCTGCGGCCGGGCGTGCCAGGCCTTTCGGAAAACATCCGCGCGAAATCCATCGTCGGGCGTTTTCTCGAACATTCGCGCATCTACGCCTTCGGAAACGGCCGCGCCCTGCCCCACCCGGAGGCCGCCGTTTACATCTCTTCGGCCGACCTCATGCCGCGCAATCTCGACAGGCGGGTCGAAACCCTCTTCCCGATCGCCAATCCGACCCTGCACGAGCAGGTGCTTGATCAGGTGCTTCTCGCCAATCTGCTGGACAATGAGCAAAGCTGGGTCATCCTCGACGACGGATCGAGCCAGCGCATCAACCGGACAAGCGACGAGGAAGCCTTCGGGGCGCAGACCTATTTCCTGACCAATCCGAGCCTCTCGGGCCGCGGCAAGTCGCTGGCGGGCTCGTCGCCGCGCAACCTCGCGGGCGGCGGCGGCGAACTTGAAAAGGCCGCCGAATAAATTCGGATGACGCGGATCGAGCCGCAGCGCCGCGGTTCCAGCTGGCCCCGTTGTCTTGCGACAGCAGGCGCCGCATCGAAACCCGGCTCGTCATGCAAGTGTCATAACGAATGGTTAAGTTCACATTGTCCTGGACGTTCAGAAATGAAACGCACCCGGTCCGGCGCGCCTCGATAAGGCAAGCGAAGCTTCTGGAGCGGAACATTGCCGCGCTGGCGGCCGGAACAGCCTCCCTCCCGCTGGTTTTCCGGGCGCGCGGGCGCGGCCGTTTCGACCTAGAGCGCTTTCCGATTGCATGAAGTCATGCGATCGATCAGAAATCGCTCCAGAGTCAAAAGCTTGAGCATATTCTTATCGATTGGATTGATGCTATCCGATCGGAATATGCTCAGGCCTTGCGTTGCGGCGGCGCCTCAAGCGCTGGCTCTCCGAGCCGGCGACCCTTAAACGAAACACGAAAGCGAAATGCATGAAGCGCAGTTTGACCCTTGTCACGGCGGCCTTTTTTGCGCTCGCCGTTCAGATGCCGCAGGCGATGTCCGCCGATTTGCGCCTGACCGGTTCGGGCGCGAGTTTCCCCTTCCCCCTGTACTCGGCGTGGTTCAAGGACTTCAGCAAGAAGACGGAGGGCGTCACGATTGACTATCAGGCCAAGGGCAGCGGCGCCGGCATCCAAGACTTGATCAACAATACCGTCGATTTCGCCGCCAGCGACGCCGCGATGACCCCCGAGCAGATCGCCAAGGTCGAGAGAGGCGTCGTCCTGCTGCCGATGACCGCAGGCGAGATCGTGCTCGCCTATAATCTGCCGGGTTCGCCAAAGAACCTGAAACTGCCCCGCGATGTTTACCCTGACATTTTTCAGGGCAAGATCACCAATTGGAACGACGCCCGGATCGCCAAGGCCAATCCCGATCTCAAGCTGCCCGACCTGCCGATCACGGTCGTCCGGCGCTCGGATTCGAGCGGCACGACTTTCGTCTTCACGAAACATCTCAGCGCCATCAGCCCCTCTTTCAAGGAAACGGTCGGAACCGGCACCAGCGTGCAATGGCTGAACAGCGACAAGATCGTCGCGGCGCCGAAGAACGACGGGGTCACCGCGACCATCAAGCAGACTCCGGGCGCCATCGGCTATATCGAATGGGGCTATGCGAAGCTGACCAAGGCCGACACGGCGCTGCTGCAGAACAAAGCCGGCAAATATATCGCGCCCGGCGGCAAGGGCGGGCCGATCGCGCTCGCGGGCGCCAAGTTCCCGGAAGACCTGATCGTCTGGGTCGAGGATCCGGCCGAGGCTGAAGCCTATCCGATCGTGTCCTTTACCTGGATGCTATTTTACAAGACTCAAGACGCCCCCAAAGGCGAGTATTTGCGCAAGATGGTCAACTATGGGTTGACGGATGGCCAAAAAATAGCTGAAAGCATGGGGTACATCCCGTTGCCGGCCAGCGTGATCGAGAAGGTCAAGGCTGCTTCCGCCAAGATTCAGTAGTCGAATATTCTCAAGCGTCATTACTCTTCAATGGCGCTTGAGGCGACCACTGCAATCTGACAGAGAGCCTTTGCAAGAGGAGTGTGCGTGTCGGTCCAATTCGTCGTCCCTGGAAGCAAGTCGGTGTCGCGGCCGCCGTCAGTCGCCGCATATTTGGTAGACCGCACCTTTTTCTTCATAGCGGCCCTCGGGGCTCTGATCATTATCGCCCTCGTCGCCTATATCCTTTGGGAAATCGGCGGCCAGGCCCTTCCCGCGATCCGCACCAGCGGCGCCAAATTCCTCATCAACACCGGCTGGGACGCGCAACGAGGCAATTTCGGCATCCTGCCGCAGATCTGGGGCACGCTCTACAGCTCGCTTCTGGCGCTGGCGATCGGCGGCTTCATTGGGATCACCATCGCGATCTTCCTCACCCAGGATTTTCTGCCGCCGAGGATCGCGGTCATTTTCCGCACACTGATCGAAATGCTGGCCGCGATCCCGAGCGTCGTCTTCGGCCTCTGGGGCATTTTCGTCGTCATTCCCTTCGTGCGGCCCGGCGCCAACTGGCTTTTTGAACACGCGGGCTTCATCCCCTTCTTCGGTTCCTCGCTGAGCGGTCCGGGTCTTCTGCCCGCGGTGATCGTGTTGTCGATCATGATCCTGCCGACGGTCGCCGCGATCTCGCAAGACGCGATCGGGCTCGTCCCCTACAAGATCAAGGAAGCCGCCTACGGCATGGGCGCGACCCGGTGGGAAGCGATCCTGAAAGTCATCGTGCCGACCGCGTCGGGCGGCATTTTCAGCGCGCTCGTGCTGGGTTTTGGCCGCGCCCTCGGCGAGACCATGGCCCTCGCCATGCTGATCGGCAACTCCAACCAGATTTCCCTCTCGCTGTTCTCGCCCGCGAATACACTCGCGGCGCTGCTCGCCTCGAACTTCCCCGAAGCGGCTCAGCCCGAACGTCAGGCGCTGATGTATGCGGCTTTGGTGCTGCTGGCGATCACGCTGGTCGTCAACGTGTTCGGAACGCTGATCCTGATCTGGACCTCTCAAAAGGTTGCGAAGGCCTGATGTCGAAAGTCTCCCAATACCAAGACGGCGGGATCTCCCGCGCGAGGAGCTTCGCGCCGGACCTGCGCCACAATGCGTTCGAGGCGCGCGCGATGGCGAACGTGCTTCTGACCGCCGGCGCCTGGTTCGTCGCAGCGCTCGGCGCCGTGCCCCTCGTGTCCGTCATCTACATGCTCGTCGTCAAGGGCGGCGCGCGGCTCAACACGGAGCTGTTCACGGAACTGCCTCCGGCGGGTTTTGAAATGGGCGGCGGCATCGGCAACGCCATTCAGGGAACGCTGGTCACGGTCGGCATCGCGTCCGCGATCAGCATACCGATCGCCCTTCTGGCCGCGATCTATCTCGCCGAATTCCGCCCCAACAGCAACATAGCCGTCGCGGCGCGGTTTCTGTCGAAAGTACTGACCGGCTTTCCCTCGATCCTCGCCGGCGTGTTCGTCTACGCGGCCGTCGTACTTTTGATGGGGACCTATTCGGCTCTCGCCGGCGGCGTCGCCCTCGCGGTGCTCATGCTGCCGACCGTCACGCTGACGGCGGAAGGCGCCATGCGGATGGTGCCACAGCGGATGAAGGACGCGGCCATTGGCATGGGCTGCACCAAAACTCAGGTCGTGTGGAGCGTGACTCTCCCGACGGCGCTGCCGAGCATCGTCACCGGCGTCATCCTCGCGGTCGCGCGCGTCGCCGGGGAATCCGCGCCCCTGCTGTTCACCGCCCTGTTCAGCAATTACTGGCTGCGCAGCGTCAAGGAGCCGACCGCGTCGCTCTCGATCCTGATCTACAACTTCTCGAGCATGCCCTTCGAAAACCAGATCGAACTCGCCTGGGCGGCCTCGCTGGTGCTCGTCCTGATCGTACTCACCTTCAACATTCTCAGCCGCTTTATCGGCCGCCCCCAGGTCTAGGAGACCCCCATGTCCACCGCCGCTGTTCTCAGGCGTCCTAAAACCGGCACGTCGTCGGATATCGCGATCGACTGCAACGTCAACAAAATCTTCTACGGCAACTTTCTCGCCGTGCGCGACAGCGCCGTTCCGATCGAGAAAGGCAAGATCACCGGCTTCATCGGACCCTCGGGCTGCGGCAAGAGCACCGTTCTACGCAGCCTCAACCGCATGAACGATCTGATCCCCGGCTTCCGCCTCGAAGGCAAGGTCGATTTTCTCGGCCAGGACATCTACGCGAAGGGCATCGACCCTGTCGTCGTGCGGCGCTATATCGGCATGGTGTTCCAGCAGCCGAACCCGTTTTCGATGAGCATTTTCGACAATGTTGCGTTCGGCCTGAGGCTCAACCGGTTCAAGGGCGACGTCGAGGAAAAGGTGGAGCACGCCCTGCGTCGCGCGGCGCTGTGGGATGAAGTCAAGGACAAGCTGAAAGCCAGCGGGCTGTCGCTCTCGGGCGGCCAGCAGCAGCGCCTCTGCATCGCCCGCGCGGTGGCGACGGAGCCGACCGTTCTCTTGATGGATGAACCCTGTTCCGCGCTGGACCCGATCGCGACACGGCGCATCGAAGAGCTCATGCTCGAACTCAAGAAGGACTACACGATCGCGCTCGTCACCCACAACATGCAGCAGGCGCGCCGCGTCGCCGACGTGACGGCGTTCTTCTCGGTCGACATCTCGAAAGGCGGCCGCACCGGATTTCTCGTCGAGATCGGCGACACCAACAACATCTTCGATGCGCCGGAAACCGAACTGACCAAACAATATATCCGCGGCGAGTTCAGCTGAACCATAAAAACCGGGGGGGTTGCATGTCCTTGTCTTTGAAAAAGCTGGCGGCTGTCCTGGCCGCCGGGACTGGATTGTTTGGTCTCGTCGACGCCCCCATCGCCGCAAGCGGCGTCGAAATCCACGGGGCCGGCTCGACCTTCGCGGCGCCTCTTTACGAAAAGTGGATGGCGGCGTTCGAGGCGGCCCAGCCCTCGATTTCGCTGCATTACGACGCCGTCGGTTCGGGCGAAGGGGTCGCGCGGTTCCGCGCCGGCGCCGCGGATTTCGGGGCCAGCGACGCGCCCTTGCCGGCCACGGACGCCTCGACCGTCGACCGGGGCGTCGTCCAGGTGCCGAGCACCGCCGGAATGATCGTGCTGGCCTATAACCTTCCCGGCGTGCAGGGCCAGCTCAAGCTGCCGCAGGACGTCTATGTCGATATTTTCCTCGGCAAGATCAGGACCTGGGACGACCCCCGCATTCTTGAAGCCAACACGGACCTCGACCTTCCCTCCACCAACATCGCCTTGATCGGCCGGAGGGAATCCAGCGGGACGACCTACGCCCTGACCAGCCATCTCGCGGCGGTCAGTCCATCCTGGCGGGAGGAAGGCCCCGGCGTCGGTAAACTTGTTGAATGGCCCAACGTGGCCATGCTCGCGCGCGGCAACGAGGGCGTCGCCGCAAAAATCAAGCTCAGCGAAGGCTCGATCGGCTACGTGGAATACGGCTTCGCGAAAAGGCTTGGACTGCCCGCGGCGGCCCTTGAAAACAAGGACGGTCAGTACGTCGTCCCGAGCGAGGACGCAGGCGCCGCCGCGCTCGCGGCGTCGGCCGGGCATGGGTTGGACGAACATGGGCTGGACGGACTCCCGGCGTCGTTGACAAACCCGCCCGGTCCGCACACCTATCCGATCGTGACCTACAGCTGGCTCCTTCTTCACGAACGCTATCCGGCCGCCCAGGCGCAAGCGGTCGCCTCCTTCGTCAGCTGGGCGCTCGAAGACGGCCAGCGTTAAGCGGCGGACCTTGGCTATCTCGCCCTGCCTGCCGCGGTGGCCGATTTAGGCAAGCGGGCTCTTTCCCGCGTCAAGTAAAGCAGCCTAGATTCGGGTTCAAAGCCCGATTTACCGGGAAGGTGCATGATTTGGCGGTCCTCAACCTTTCTGCGATCGATGCCGCTCTACACGATCTCCAGCGCGACTTTCCCCGGATCAACAAGGAATTGTTCGACCGGCGCGACCCTCTCGACGACGAAGTCGTCGACAATATGCTGGAGGGCTACGCCGCGGTCGACCGCCTGATCCGCGACGGAACCGACATTTTCGCAATGGGCCAGCTCCATCATTGGCTGGAGCTGAACAACATCGTCCTTTGCGGACGCGACCCCGCCGTCCGGGCGCGCCATCACCGGCTCTCGCAGGCGACAGCGTCGCGCTTTTACGAACATCCTGACGGCGGCATCCGCGAAGTCATCGACTGGTACGCCGTCAATTCCGCCAAAGGCCCCTGGCGGCGCGGCGCCGGCGTCTATATCCGCGTTCTCAGCGATCCACAATTGTTCATCGAGGGCAACCACAGAACCGGCGCGCTCATCGTATCCTACCTTCTCGCCCGCGACGGGCGGCCGCCGTTTGTCCTCACGCGACGGAACGCGCGCGAATTTTTCAACCCCTCCTCCGTGTTCAAGAAGAGCAACAAGCGCAGCGTCATGATGCGCCTCAAGATGCCCGGACTGACGAGCGCTTTCGCGGATTTTCTGAAGGCGCAATCGAACCAGGCCTTTCTCGCCGCGCCGGAACCCTCGCGGGCGCCGACGGCGTAACGCCCTTTGGCAGAAGAGCGGCCAACACCGGCCGCCCTCCTTTTCCAGGGTGACGTCAGTTGATGAACTCGGTCACCTTGCGCGACCTCGCCTCGACAAGAACCGCGCGGTCGTTGACGATCGTGTAGCGGAGGTCCTGCTTTGCGCCGATGTCGGCGGGCAACGCATAGAGTTCGACGCTGTCCGGCAGGACCGCTCCGACCGCCACCTTGTCGGCGAATTTTATCGAAGGCTTTTTTTCCCTGACGACAAACTTCTGAATTTTGCCGCGCTGCTCGGCGGAGGGAGAGCCGGTTTCAGCGGCGGCTTTCGGCTCCGTCATTGCTTTTGCGGGTCCCGCGGCTGATCCCTTCACAGCGGCTTCAGACGGCGTAGCTGGGGAGGCGGCCGCCGCCGGAGCGGCGCCTGGCGAGGCTGCGCCGGGAAGGGGCTGAGCATGCGCCGCCAGAGGAAGCGCGACGATGGCGAGAAGTGCGCTGGCGTAAAAAGCGTGCTTGGTCATGTTGTTTGTCCTTTGGCAATCAGTTGCCGGATCTAAATTCCGCCAATCCGCCTGAAGGGATGATGAAGCCGGCGTTCATGCGCCGTTCAAGCTTTCGAGCCTCTCCAGCCTTCCGCCTTGCCACGCCTTCCTCCTTGCCATGCCTTCCTCCTTGCCAAGCCTTCCGCTTGCCAAGCCGCTCCGGTTCAGGTGCTATGGGCCACGCGGAGGAGAATCGGGGCATGGAGCAGGCCGGCGCCGTCAATCTCATGGTTCTTGCCGTCGCGATGGCGCTCGCCGCCGCGATCCCTACCCTCGCCCCGCGGCTTCCTTTGCCCCGCCCCGTGATCGAGATCGTGCTGGGGGCAATTGTCGGGCCGCACATCCTCGATCTCGTCCATCCGGACCTTATCTGGGATTTCCTCGCGGATTTCGGCCTTGGAATGCTCTTTCTCATGGCCGGCTTCGAGATGGACCCCGCTTCGTTGCGCGGCGACCCGATCCGCAATGCGGCGGCAGGCTGGGCGATCTCGCTGATCCTCGCCCTTGTCGTGTCGATGATTCTCCTCGTCGGGGGCGTCGCAGAGGCGCCTTTCCTGACCGCGCTGGCGCTCTGTACGACGTCGATCGGCCTGCTCTTGCCGGTGCTGCGCGACGGCGGCCTGCTCGCGCCTCCCTATGGCCCGGCCATGCTCGCCGCCGGCGCCCTCGGCGAAGCGGCGCCGCTCTTCCTGCTCCCGCTGGCGCTCGCGCATCAGGGCGGCGCGGGCGCGCAGGCGCTGATCATGATAGGCTTCGGCGTCGCCGCAGCCGCAGCCATCGTTTTCGCCTCACATGCGAGCCGGGGCGCGTTCGCCGCGGTCATCGAACGGACCATGAGGACGTCGGGCCAGCTTCCGATGCGCCTCGCGATCTGCCTTTTGATCCTTCTGGTCGTGCTCTCGCAGCGCTTCGAAATCGACTTCGTCCTCGGCGCCTTCGTCGCGGGCGCCGTGGTTCGCGCCGCCCTGCCACGGGATTTGCACGAGGCCATGGCCGCGCGTCTCGACGGCATCGGCTCGGCCTTTCTAGTGCCTGTCTTTTTTCTGTCTTCGGGGATGCGCCTCGACCTCGCGGCGCTCATGAACGACCACATCGCCGCCGGCATGATCGCCATCCCTGCTGCTTTACGACCGCGAATTACTCCCCAGGCAGACCGTAGGCCTGGCGCTGCATTCGGGCACGCAGCTCTCCCTCGTCGTCGCTATCGCCGGGATCGCCGCGCGGCGCGACCTGATGCCGACAGGCCAGGCCGCCGCGCTGGTTGGCGGCGCCGTCGTGACCGTTCTGTTATTCCCCGCGCTCGCCGCGCGGGCGCTGAGGAAGCAGGCGGGGGAGGACTCAAACCTATCCATCGCCGCCATCGCGGCACCGCCCCCGGTCCCGGAGCTATGCGCCGTGGAGACAAACATTGTCGCGGCGACGGCGGTCGCCGACGTCCGCCGCCTTCGATTTTGGGAGCGCGCCCGCTAAAGCAGAGTCCGATCAGACTGGTTTGGCCTGATCGACGAATATATGTTCCGGCTTTTGACTCTGGAGCGATTTCCGATCGACTGAGATCCATCCGGTCGGAAAGCGCGCCAGCACCGCGGTTTTGCGCAAGCGAACCTTGCCGCCGGTTGCGCCTTCATTCCCCGGCGCGACTTGGCTCTGCTTGACACTGCCGCGCGCCTTGCCTATACGGCGAACGCCTCGAAGCGCTTCGTGAGAGTGAACCAGGGCGGAGTAGCTCAGCCGGCTAGAGCAGAGGAATCATAATCCTTGTGTCGGGGGTTCGAGTCCCTCCTCCGCTACCACCTTTCCAATTCTCGTCAGCGATTCGTTAGCTTCCATCCGCCCCGATCGACGTCCGGCCGAATTGTCATCTTAAACTCTATCGAGACAACGTCAGAACACGCGCTTCTCTACCTCTGCGCAGCAAATTCCGTCGTCAAAGCGCTGAAGTCCCGAAGCGTTACGGCACCTGGCTTGTGAATCCATGGATCGGCGGGGGCGCAATGGTTAACACCGCATCCAAAGCGACCGTACCGATGCAAGCGACCAAGAAGAGTGCGGCGAAGGCAGCTAAGCTAAAGTCGCTAACCTTGCAGGGGACGCAAGAACCAGAAAGGTTGTCGTCCGATTCGTAGATCGTGCTCTCAAGCATCGACATTTGAGCCTCCTAGATCTCAGAGAACGCTTCCCGTGCTCACAGAGTTCCGAGACTTAGGTCCCCCAGCCCATGACGCTTGATCGAAGCCTGCTCCCGACGAGTGGCGACGTCCGCGCACTCGGCATGTCCGGCTTCGTTCTCGATTGCGCAGGCATCCATTGCCATGACACCGCACGGATCGAATTCTCGATGCGGACAATTTGATCTTTATCGAAATCCCGAAGGTGCGGCGGTTCGTTTGCGCGGAATGCGGCGGGAGAGCCGTGAGTGTTCGGCCAGACTGGCTGGAGTATTCGGCCGCCGGGGCGCTGCGCCGGTATCCGAGGGCAAGCATTGTGTGATGAATATGCAATGACCATAAGAATTTGACGGCGCATATCGTCTCTGCATCAATTTTTGAATTGACGTCAAGCTTACGTCGCCACACTATTGCCATGTTTCAGCACGTCAAAATTTCAGGTTTCTTTAAGGAAGCCTGCCAGGCACGACTGCAGACGTGCTTGGCAGGCCGATCGAGCACCGCACTCCGCAGCAACATTGGAAGGCGCTACACTGGCGCGCCATCCTTGACTTTCGCCAAGGCAGAGACGGACGCCTTTAATTCAGCCTCAACCGGCGATCATTATGTTTCTTTGCTGTAGGGACCTTGGCGATCGAAACGTCCGGTAATTCTCGAAGAACAATCCGAGTCTTTTCCAACTTCTCAGAAACCTGAAGACCCATTGCCTCCGCGGCCTCCAACTCCCTCAACCTCTCCCAAAGGACGTAGAAAATCTGGCTCTTCAAATTTATCATGGCGCGCCTTCAATAGGGTTTCCAAGTTCGAGGATTCAGAGAGCGAGAAGATCGCGGATGATCGATTCGGTTATCGCGTCATCGACAAAGCCAAGCTCAACGTATTGAGCCTTTAACTTCACCTCTTCGAAATTCGTGGCAACCGATTTTGCTATCTCATCCTCTAGCCTAAGGACCTCATCAAAAGCTGCGCCGACAGCGCGATCCCCGGTCGACCGCGCTGGAAACGAGCTTTTCGAGGTTTCGATAGTACGCTTTCGTCTTATCGAGTTCGGCCGCGAGCGCCCTTAATTCTGGGTTGATGCTGCTCTCTGATTTGCCGAGCTCCGCTGAGGACGCGCTGCCGTGGCCGGTGGCGACGGATCCGGATGCGAGGAAAAGGCGGCGAGTTTGGTTCTCGGTCACGGTCACGCCCTCCAAGCTAGAAGGTCGGCGATGATCGACTGCGCCACGATCACGAATTCAGAAGTGTTGGCGAGTGTCGCCTTCAATTGAAATTCGGCCAGCGTGACTGCCCGGATGCTCGCGAATCGTTCGAGGGCTTTACCATGCGATCCTGACGCCGCCCGATCCTGCAAGCGCTTGGCCCTTGCCCGAGAAGTCTCCGAGGAAATTGCCGAACAGCGCCATGTTGGGAGTGAGGTCGAGCTTGAAGCCGGCGTTGACCCGGGCCGAGTCGCGCGGCGCCTTAGCGCCATAGACAGTGAAATCAAAGCCTGGCGCGGCGAGGAAAGACGCCGTCACCGGACGCCAGACGGAGAATTCATGCATCCACGACACCCGCAGCGAGGCCGAAAGCAGGGAGTCGCCGGGCAAGACAAAGCCGCCGCTCTCCAGTTTTACGCCGAGGAAGCTCGGCAGTGAGGCGACCGAACGGTCGGAGAAAGTGAGTCCGATCACGCTCGGGCCGCGGTCGGCCGTCTCCGAGAAGCCATGCATGTTGAGGCTGGAGAACTGGAATGCGCCGAACGGGGTGATGTTCACGCCTGCATAGGCGCTGCGCCAGCCAGCCTCAAGCCGCCCGCTGACCGAATCAGCGCCAAAATCGCCGGCCAGATGCTCGGCGAAGCTGGGCGTCGGCACGATCGGTTGATTGGAGCCGGGGATCGCCGCGAAGCGATTCTCGTGCACATTGGAAAAGTCATAAGCGACGACGCCGGTCGCGTAGAAGGCGCCGGCGCGGCCCGCGCCATAGAGCGCGACATGACCGGTCTGAAGCGAACCGCTGGTCTCCCGCGCGGAGACGTTGAAGCCGGACGAACCCGCGCCGCCAGCGACGCCGAGAAGCACGTCCTGGGTCAGCTGGTAGTCGAGGCCGGCCGAGACGCCCGAGTTATTATCCTTCAGTTTGGCCGAGCCGAGCGGATATTCGCCGGCGACGCGCGAATTGCCGCCATAGCCGGCGAACCAGGCGCGCCAGCTCCGCTCGCAAGGCGGCGGCGCTACGCCGCCGTTGGGAGCGACGTGCAGCGCCGAACCAGTGAGCACCGTATGTTCGCAGACGGTCTTCCCGCTGGCGTCGGCCGTACGGTCGGAAAGCCAGAAATCAGTCTGTAGCCCGACCGAGGTCAAAAACAGATCATTGGAGCCGAACGCCGTCTGTTCAAAGCCCGAGACGCCCTCGCCCGAAATGGAATCATAGACCGCGCCGAGCGCGGCGACGGTCGGCTGATAAAACAGCGCCGAGGCGATCGGCGTGAAGGCCGGCGAGATGCGCGCCACCTGGATGTTATTGATGGCGTAGCCGACCGCGTGCTCATTGACGGTAAGGCCAGACGGCGAAAAGTCGATCGCGTAGTCGAGGTTGATGTCGGTCGGCGTGAAAGAGAGGCCGTAGTTCGCGACCGCCGACGGCACATAGGTGAGGCCAAGCCCCGGATGGGTCTCGCCGCCTTCTGCATGGACGATGGTGACGACATGGCCGCCAGGCAGCGCGAGGCCGGGATTGAGGATGTTGATATTGACCCTTCCGCCGACAGTCGCCTTGCCGCCGACGCCGGCGGTCTGAAGAACATTTATGCGGTCCGCGGTCTGGTTCTTGAGTTCGAGATCGAGTCCATAGACGCCGGTCGCGCTTTGCAGAAAATTGCCGGTCACATTGGTGGTCAATACATTGAGATAGGCGCCGGGCGACATCAGGCCGTCGTTGGTGAGCAGATTGGCGCCGCCGAGCCAGACGACCGCGCCGGAATTGAACACGCCGGTGGCCATGAATTTGTCGGTCGTCGCCTCGTTGTGGAGCGCATTGGCGCCAGCGGACAGATCAATCGAGCCGTCCATGTGGCCGAAATTGTCGATGGCGTCGTCGCCAAGGCCGCCGGTCACGGTGAAGCCATCGATCCCGGATCCTGTGGTGAGGATGCCGTGGTTGCTCAACATGTTCGCCGCGCCGCCAATGAAGCGCACCGCATTGGCGGGTTCGTCGCCATGACCGGGTGTTCCGCCAACGCCGAGGCCGCCGACGATGGCGACGCCGGTTGCGACGCCGACATTGATGGACCCCCCACGTCCGCTGGCGTCGGTCGATGCGGCGACGATGCCCGTCGAATCCGCGCCCATGGCGAAAATGCTCGCCGTCGCGTCGACAGTGACGACGCCGGCCGCTCCGACCCCGCCAACGCTGCCGGCAAAGGAGCCGGCCGTCGGCAGGGTCGTCGCGAACTGACCCGCGCCGACGAGGCCGCCGCCGCCGCCGACGGACTGCGCTATCACGCCATGCGCGCCGGCTCCGGTCGTGTTGATCTCTCCCTGCACCAGTACGGTCACGCCGCCGCCGGCGCCGCCGCCGCCGCCCGCACCCGCCTGCACAGTGGGCGACAGCAGCGGTCCGTCGAATGCCGCGAAGAAGCCACCGCCGCCGCCGACTGACTGCGCCAGAATGCCATGCGCGCCGTCCCCAATCGTGCGGATCGAGCCGCTGGACGTCACCGACACCAGTTTGCCGTCGCCGCTCGCGCCGCCGCTCGCGCCGAGGGTGATGATGCCTGATCCGGAGAGTCCATAGGCCTGCGCGGCGCCGCCGCCGCCGCCGATGGACTGGGCTATGATGCCAAGCGCGCCGGTTCCCGTCGTTGACAGCGAACTGGAATTGATGAGCGTGACGACCGAGCCATTGCCGACCGCGGCGCCCCCTGCGCCGAGGATGGCGCCAGCCAGCGGCGGCTTCTGCGCGCCGTCGCTGACGAAACCGGCGAGGCCGCCGCCGGCGCCGATCGCCTGCGCGACCAGCGCATCCGACAACAGGCCGGAGGTGACGATGTTGCCGCCGCCGATGGTCCAGGTCGATGCGCCGGTCGGGTCGGCGGAGCCGCCGGAGCCGCCGGTCGAGCCGAGCGAGAACAGAACGCCCGACGCGCTGAGGCCGGACGAGGCCGTGACCGCGCCGAAGCCGCCGCCGCCGCCGATGGTCTGACCGATCACGCCCGGCGCGAAGCGTCCCTGCGTCACCACATCGCCGCCAGTCGTAAGCGTCAGCAGGCCGCCATTGTCGACGCCGCCTTCGGAACCACCGAGCGTCAGGCTCACCGGCCCCGCCATTCCTTGCACCACGCCGAGGGCGTAGACAGCGCTGCCGCCGCCGCCGCCGATCGACTGGGCGAGAAGCGCCGCAGCCGGGTCGCCGCTCGCCGGAACGGCGAGATCCCCGCCGGTCACGATGAGGGCCGCCGTATTGGTGACGCTGGCGATCCCGCCCGATCCCCCGCCGCTGCTGCTGCCGCCGACAACGAGCTTCAACGGGCCGGCCGCAGTGAAGGTCACGTCGCCGGTGACGCCCGAAGTGCCGCCGCCGCCGCCGATCGACTGGCCAACATAGCCGAGCGCGCCGGCGCCGGTGGTGCCGATCGAATTGGCGTTCTTGGCATCGAGCGGATTGCCGTCGCCGACGATCGAGCCGCTGGCTCCGACCATTTGGGTGCTGCCGAGAATACCGATGGTGAGGGGATCCGGCACGGAGAGCGCGCCATTGCCGCCGCCGCCGCCAATCGCCTGCGACAGCAAGCCGTAGGAGAGGTCGCCCGCGGTCACGATGTCTCCGCCACTGATGTCGACGATGACGTTGCCGTTGACGCCCTGCGTGGCGGCGCCGCTGCCGCCGATCTGCAGCGTCGAGCCGTCGAGCGCGCCGTCCTGGGCCGAGATCGCGAAGGCCCCGCTGCCGCCGCCGCCGCCGATCGACTGCGCGATCACGGCGACGGAATCCGCGCTCAGCGTTTCGATCGAGCCGGTGCTAATCACCGTCACGTTGCCGCCGGCGCCGCCGGCGCCGCCGCCGCCGACCGACTGCGCGTAAATGCCGACCGACCCGGCGCCCTTGACGAGGATCGAACCGGTGTTGGTCACCTTAACCTCGCCGCCGCCGCCGCCCGCCGCCCCCTGGCCGCCGACCGTCGAGGTCGCGCCGCCGGAGCTCGAATAGGCGCCGGAGACGCTGATGCCGCCGGCGCCGCCGCCGCCGCCGATCGACTGCGCGTAAATGCCATAGGAGAGCGCCGCGTCGGTCTGAATGGCGCCGTCGTTTTGAACGGTGACGAGGGCGCCCGCGCCGCCCTTGCCGCCGGTTCCGCCGACGCTCTGCGAGACGCCCGAGCCACCGCCACCGACGCCGCCGGAGAACGAGAAAGCGCCATTGCCGCCGCCGCCGCCAATCGACTGCGCCATGATGCCGGTCGAGTTCGCTTGCTCCGTATGGATGACGCCAGCGACGTGGTTGATGACGGTCACCGCGCCGCCCGCGCCGCCCGCGCCGCCGGAGCCGCCGACCGAATTGCTCGTCGCGCCGCCGCTGGCGCTGAAGGCAAGGCCGCCAGAGAAGCCGCCGCTACCGCCGCCGCCGCCGATCGACTGCGCCAGAATGCCGATCGAACTCGCCCCGCCGGTGAGGATCAGGCCGGAATTCTCGACCGTCACCTGCATCGCGAAGCCGCCGCCGCCGCCAGTTATGTGGGCCGTGCAGTTTGCGTTGCAGTCGCCGCCGATCTTCGAGGAAGCGTCGCCGCCGCTCGAGAAGCTGCCCGCGACGACAAAGCCGCCATTGCCGCCGCCGCCGCCGATCGACTGCGCCTGAATTCCATAGTCCATGGCGCCGCCGGTCACGATGAGCGCGCCGGGGCCGTTCACGACCTTGACGACGCCGCCGTTGCCGCCGACGGAATCGCTCGCGCCATTGCCGCCGGTCGATCCGGCCGCGCCGATGGTGAAGCCGCCATTGCCGCCGCCGCCGCCGATCGACTGCGCGAGGATGCCGGTGCTGTGCGCGCCGTCCGCGAAGATCGCGCCAAGGTTGGTGACGTCGACCTCGCTGCTGGAGCCGCCCTTGCCGCCGCTGCCGCCGACGGTGTTGGCCGCCGCCTCGGCGCCGAGCGACAACCCTGCGCCGATCGAGAAGCCGCCATTGCCGCCGCCGCCGCCGATCGACTGGGCGATGACGCCGGTCGAATTGTCCTTTACGGTATGGATGAGCGCGCTGGCCTGATTGGTCACCTCGACCTCGCCGCCGACGCCGCCATCGCCGCCGGCGCCGCCGACCGAGTTCGACGCCACTGAGCCGTTGAGGCTGAGGCTGGCCGACGCCGCGAAGCCGCCGGCGCCGCCGCCGCCGATTGACTGCGCGAGAATGCCGACCGAATTGGCGCCCAGAGTCTCGACGCCGCCGGCATTGTCGACCGTCACCATCAGCGAGGCGCCGCCGCCGCAGCCGGCGGTCATCTTGCAATCGGCATTCTTGTCTTGGCCGCCGATCGAGGATTTGGCGTCGCCGCCATCCGAGAAAGTGCCGGAGATGGCGAAGCCGCCATTGCCGCCGCCGCCGCCGATCGATTGCGCCTCGATGCCGTAATCCATGAAGCCGCTCGTCGTGATCGAGCTGCCGGCGGAGGTCGTCACCTTGACTATGCCGCCCTGCCCGCCCTTGCCGCCCGAGCCGCCGACCGTGTCGCTGGCGCCGTCCGAATCGCTGACCGAGATGCCGGCGCCGATGGTGAAGCCGCCATTGCCGCCGCCGCCGCCGACCGATTGCGCAAGAATGCCGGCTGCATGCGCGCCGCCGACGGTGATCTTGTTGGCGTTGAAGACGTCGACCTCGCTGCTGAGGCCGCCGTCGCCGAGGCTGTTGCTCGCCGCCTTGCCGCCGAGCGACAGCGCCGCGCCGATCGAGAAGCCGCCGCCGCCGCCGCCGCCGCCGATCGACTGCGCGACGATCGCATTGGCCGCGTCGCCGCCGACGGCGATATCGCCCTTGTTGTTGACGATCACCTGCCCACCGGCGCCGCCAGCGCCGCCCTTGCCGCCGATCGCATTGCTCGATGCGTCACTGTCATTGGAGAAGGACCCGGCGATGGCGAAGCCGCCATTGCCACCGCCGCCGCCAATCGACTGCGCCAGAACGCCATGCGCGGCGGCGCCGGTGGTGGCGATGCCGCCATTGTTGTTAACCGTAACGATGAGGCCGTTGCTGGCGTCGCCGCCGCCGCCTGCGACCGCGCCGGTGGCGCCGAGGACGCTTGAGACGTCGTCGCCAGCCCCGCCTTCGATCGACACATTGAGGTCGATCGCGAAACCGCCGTTGCCGCCGCCGCCGCCGATCGACTGCGCCAGAATGCCAACGGCGCCGAGGCCGTGGGTGGAGATCACGGTTCCCGGAATCGTCGAAGTGGCGGTCGCGTTGGTCGTGACCGTCACCGCGCCGCCGGTGTTGCCGCCGCCGCCGTCGCCGCCAATGGCGTTGCCCATGCCCGAGCCGCTCTCCGAGAACGCGCCGGAAATGGCGAAGCCGCCATTGCCGCCGCCACCGCCTATCGACTGCGCGAGGATGCCGTAGGAGAGCTTGCCGAAGGTCTCGATCGTGCCGTTGCTGGTGACGTTGACGGTGTCAGAGGTGCCGCCCTCGCCGCCGCTGCCGGCCTTGCCGATGCCGATGGCGAAAGAATCGAGCGCGGCCGCGACAGAGAGCGAGAAGCCGCCATTGCCGCCGCCGCCGCCGATCGACTGCGCCTCGATGCCGATGGCGTTGTCGGATGGCGCCCCAGCCGAGCCGGTTGTGATCGAACCATTGCTGGTGACATCGACCTTGCCCGCGGTGTTACCCATCCCGCCGCCCGCTGCCGCCGCCGCCGCCGACGCTTTGCGCATAGATGGCGGAGGCGGCGACGCCGCCGGTCTGGATTGAGCCGCCGTTGACCTGAACCGTGACGTCGCCGCCGGCCCCGGCGCTCGAGCTGTTGCCGCCAAACGATAGGCCAAGGCCGAAAGCCCCACCTCCGGAGCCGGCGAATCCGCCTATACTCTGGGCGAAAATTCCGAAGGCGCTGCCGCCTTGAGTCGTAATGTCGCCGGAGTGGGTCACCACGACGGCCCCGCCGCTCGATGCCGCAGCGCCATTGCCGCCATCACAAAAGAAGCAGGCAAGCGCCGCACCGCCGCCGCCGCCGCCGCCGCCGACGCTCTGCGCCCAGACGCCCGCCGCGCCGCTGCCGCTGGTGCCAAGGTTGAGAGCATTGTTGACGTTGACAGCGCCCGGCGCGCCGCCCTGTCCGCCCCTGCCGCCGCCGCCGCCGAGGCTGACATCGATGTCGCCGCCCGTACCGCCCAAACCACCCTTGCTCACCGCAAGGATAGCATGCGACCCGCTTCCGATGGTGCTGATCGCTCCGCTGCCCGACGCGGTGACGCTGACGGCGCGGCCAGCGCCGCCGCCGCCGCCATCGCCGGCGTTCCCTCCGAGGTATTGCGACCCGCCAGTTCCGCCGCCGCCGCCAACGCTCGAGGCGACTACGCCATAGGCATTGGTTCCGTTGGTGGAAATGCTGACCGCGCCGGTCGCCGTGAAGTTGACGCCGCCGCCCAGCGCCCCGCCGCCGCCGCCGCCGCCCGCGCCGCCATCGCCCGGCGAAAAGAACAAGGCGCCATCGGCGCCGCCACCGCCCGAACCGCCGGTGCTGAGAAGCGTCACCGCAGGCGTCCCCGGAGGAGCCGCGATCGTCAGGTCGCCCCTCGTGGCGGTCTCGTTGGCGCCGTCGCCGCCACCGCCGCCGGTTGGATGGAGAACGTTGCCGCCGTCGCCGGACGCGCCCGTCGACTGCTGGTTAATCACCTGCGCCAAGGCGGTCGGCGTCTGCATGATCAACGCGATCACGGAGAAAGAACAAAAGCCGCCGATGCCGAGAAAGACTCCGCTGGCCGCCGCCAAGGTCCTTTTCGATCCGCCCTCAACCATTATCGCTTCCCCCTTGCGTCAAGGCCTGACCATGCCCCGGATCGAACTTATTTTTCCTGCTGCCTGAAAAAAGCGTCGAGAGCCTGGTCGAGGCCGCGCAGCGAAATCGTCAGCGTCGCCGACTTGCCAGCGGCGTCGACCAAAGTCATCTGTCCCGCCGCCTTGGCTTGGCCACGGAACCCCTGCAACTGATCCTTGCTCAGCTCCGCCTCGGCGAGACAGCCCGCGGGCACGCAGGATTTGAACGGCAGGCTGATGTCCGCCTTGCCGGAATCGGCCGCGATCTTGACGGCCAGGGCGGTCGATACATTGACGGGCACAAGGGCGATGAGGCGCATCGGCTTATCCTTCGCCAGGCGCGCGAAAGCGATGCGGGCGAAGGGCGACGACTGGCCGCGGATGGTCAGAGTGGTGTTGACCTCGCATGAGCGGTCAGCCGCGCTGGTCGGCGCTGCGCAGACGAGCGACCAGTCGGCGAAGTTCTCGGTCGTGCTGTCAGGCCCCGCCGGCGCCTTCGGCGCTTCGGCCGGCTTTTGCTTGGCGTCGCTAGACGATTCGACGGCTCGTAGCGGCGAAGCCGCGAGGCATAACAAAATGGCGACAGAGACGACGGCGGCCCAAGCTGCTCGCATGCGACTGATCCAAAGACGTTTGAGGATTATGGCGCAAGGCTATGAAACAGAGGGCCTTCTGAGCAATGACGAAGTCTGATGATTGTTACTATTGTCCGGTCCTGTGCCTTTTCCGCCACGATGACTTTCGCCCTCTGAGACGATCTCGACGACCGGTTCCGCCGGACGTAAAGCTGAATCTTAAAGTCACCATGGCGCAGCATCGTGTCGCGGTCTCCTCCGGCGCGGCGGCGAACAAATCGAGGCGGCGCGCGAGACAGCCTTTGGTCTGCGGTTTGGCGTTTCCTGCTCCTGGTCTCTGTTGAGAGTTGGCGTCCAGAATCCTGCCGCGGCGGGTCTCGTCGTCAAACGCCTATCAGCGGCGCCTTCGCGATACTTGCTAAAAACTACGAGACTTTGCAAAAGACTGCGATTGTCGAAAACTCCCTCTCCGCCACAAATTTCGCGCAGCGGCCGCTGCATCAAACGCCGGTGCTCTGATGAATCGACCCACGAATCTGTGGCGGAAAATAAAGGCGTTCATACACAATCGACGGGTCGAACTCCGGTTGTGCGTCAGGGTCACGGCCGCAGCTATGCTGACTTATGTGGCCGCGATGTTTCTCCATGCGCCGCAGGTCCTCTGGACCGTGCTGACGGCCGTCATCGTGACGCAATTGAGCGTCGGGCGATCGCTCAAGGCGACATTTGATTATTTCATCGGCACGCTCGGCGGCGCCATTTACAGCGCGGCGATCGCGACGCTTGTTCCGCATCAGAGCGAGGTCGCGTTTCTTATGGTTCTGGCGTTCGCGCTTGGGCCGCTCGCCCTTCTCGCCGCGCTCAATTCGAGTTTCTCCGTCGCGCCCTTCACCGCTATCATGGTGCTGCTTGCGCCGGCGATCACCCATGCGGGTCCGATCGAATCCGCCATCTACCGGGTCTTTGAAGTGGCGCTGGGCGGCATGATCGGCCTCGCCGTATCCCTGTTCATCCTTCCCGCGCGCGCGCATGGATTGGCTATCGAGCGCATCGCCGACATCCTCGATGACTTTGCGGTTGCGCTGAGGCAGCTTGTTCGAGGCTTCGCGGGAGAACTCGACCTTGCGGCCATTCCCGGCATTCAAATGGGAATTGGCCGGGCTTTCGCCAGCCTCGAGACCATTGTGAGCGAAGCCAATCGAGAGCGGATCGCCTATTTTAGCGCCGAGCCCGAGTTTCGCGCCCTTCTGCGCACGCTGCTCAGGCTACGGCACGACCTCATTATAATCGGCCGCACGGCGGTCGATCCGCTTCCAGATATCGTCCGGAAGCGCCTCGCAGAGTCCGTTGCAGCGGCAAGCGCCGCAGGAGCGGAATTTCTGAACCAGAGCGCCGCCGCGGTCAGGGACCGTGTAACGCCGCCATCTCCCGGCGCATACGAGACCGCCCTACGAGGCTATGAGTCGGTAATCGCCGCGATCCGGCGCGACGGGTTGACCCGGGAACTCAGCGTGGATGCTCTCGAGCGCCTCTTCGCCCTTGGTTTCGCCTTCGATCAGTTGCAGCAGAACTTTCGCGATCTCGAACGCAACATTGGCGAGTTCGCCAAGCCTCCTGACGGCTCAAACGATTGAAGAAACGTACGGAAAGAACGCGCTGCCCTCGCGATCATTTTCGTCCGCTTATCGAGAGCAACTTCCTTCCGCGGCGCCGCACTTTTTTTCAGCGGCGATGATCGCGTCCGCCTCGATGCGCGTCACTTCGATCGTCGCGCCGCCGCTGTTGTTCATGTAGAACACGTTCATGCTGTTGGGCAGCGCCAGCACGGCGTCGTTGACATAAATGAAGAGCTCGCCGGTCGCGTCTGCCGTGATGTCGGAAATGAGAGTCTTTCTGGCGTCATGACCCATTGCATTCTCGCATGCGAGGTGCGCCTCCTTGAACTCCGCCGCAGCTTGATCCGGGATGTGTAGCAACGCGGCTGGAATGCCCCGAATGTAACCAGGAATGGTCTCAAAAGCCTCAAGCCATGACTGATCCTTCGAATTTTCTGGCCGACAAGAACCAGGTAATGGCGCGGAAGGCTTAAGCGGATGTTCGTAGTTACCAGCCACGCCAATGCGGGCGATCGGCTGGAACCATTTCTCTCCCCACCATCGTTTGAGCGGAGTCGCCACGGCATGGACGACATCATCGGCTTCAAACCCGGCGACATCCGTACGCCGGTCCTTATCGAACCATGCGCCGCGCACGCCCTCGTCCGTTGTGATTTTAATGCGATATTCCCCACCCTTGACAAGCCGGATTCCGGTCGGCTGGCACATCGCATTCGTACGAAACACGGGTCTTGGCCCGATATCCTCTTCGCCGCCGTCCTTGATAGTCCCCCCGCAATAAAGGCCACCCGAGCTTGCGAGATCGAAGGCGCCGCGATTGAGCAATAAAAGCGTTGCAAGAACCGACAAAAAGAGAACAATTCTTGGCATGAGCCTCTTCTCGACGTCTCCGTAAGCGCTCGCGGCCCAACCGTTTGTCCGCATTTTTCGTGCGATTCCAAGCAGAAAGCCCGGATGTTTCGGATCCAGCTCTTCGGATTTGGGCGGACGCGATTCCTGCGTCTGCGGTTCGTTCTGTTGAGCTATCTTGGCTTTGCGGCAGAGCGTGCGCCACAAAACATAAAAGCCGAAGCTCGTTGCGAAAAGGAACGCGATCACACTAAAATCAACCGGCTTCGCCCAACCAAGATGGGTGGACCAAGCCCCAATTGCGAGCCCGAAGAGGGACATCGCAAACCCGATGGCTCCGCCGCGACGGCCTGTGAGTCTTAGATAGTTCGACCGGATGCCCATGTTCCAGCCGGCCCGAGCGCGATCGCAGATTCGCGATTGCAGGACCGAGCTGATGCTGAGGTTCAGGAACAGCGCTGTCGCGACGAGCGCGGCCGAAACCGCATGTTCGCGGACGGCCATGAGCCAGGGGTCCAAAAACCTCGGCAGGAAGCCAGCAGCTAGATCGATAAGGGCGACCACAGGACCTCTCGCCGCCGCCTCGCCTGGAATATCTGGAATGGGTAGAAACGGAAAGAAAAGCGCGATGGAGACTAAGATAACCGATACAAGATAATTGAGTTCGCGCCACCACACCGTATCCTTGACCAACTCGAAAATTTCCGCGCGGTCTTTTCGCCTGCTCGCCGCATCCGCGACCTTTAACATATTCTCGAGGACGAGCTTTTCACCGAGTTCTTGTTCTGACCAAGTTTTAAAGCAGGGTCTGAACTTCGCCAGAGCGGCGTTCACCGCAGGCACGCTAAGAGCGACGGGCGAGCCGTGAGGCGGTAAAACATCAATCGTCTCCGGCAAGGAGATCGGCGCATAGCCTTCCGTTCCAGAAGCGATCCGCGTCATGACGCTTCCAAAGACAAGCGGATTGTTGTTTCCTTCTCCGTTCTTGTTTAAGAGCGCTTGAACATCGCGCGGCTGATAGCGGTATAACGCGCCGAAACCGGAGCGCGGATCGTAGATTCGGCCCGTCGGATTGGCGAGCGCCTTGAATTCCTCGACGACTAGTGACTGGAACTTCAGGCCCTTGTCCTGCGCTTCGCCAATCATCCAGTTCAGCGCCACGAAGGAAATGCCGTCGTCCGGATAACCGCCGCCGACGGATGCATGCGCGCCGGCGAACCAGACCTGCTTCAGCCGCCCCGGATGAACGTCTGGCCTTAGCTTCGGCGGATCAGGTTCATGCTGTTTAGCCCAGAACGCTTTTTCGGCGGACTCGTCCCATGGAATTGGAAAGAAGGTTCTGCGGTCATCATCGAGACTGAGAGCCTGACGGGCGTGCTCGACGCCCTCACACAAGGATGTGTCTTTGAATGTTAGCGGCCAGACCCATTTGTCGAACGCGTCGGTCAATTCTTGTACCGGTAGTCCATAGGCCGCGACCGTGTCCCAAACGCCGATGAAACGAACGTTGATGTCCCGCCTTCCCGCGTGCTCCATATCGCGTGTGACGCTTTCATACGATTGCCCGCCCGCCAGATCGTTCCAGGCGTCGGTCCAACGGGCTCGGATGTACCGGTGCAGCTTGACCCAGGGAAGCGACGAGTCGAAAGCTTTCTTGCGAAAGGAGCGGTAGGCCGCGAGCGCGTTACGGTCGAGGTCGGCCTCGGTTTCCCAGTTGACCAGTCCCTCCATTTCGATAAGGCCGACGAGAACCCTGATCGTGAAGGCGCCGCGGCTGAAGCCGAACGCCCATATCTGGTCGCCTTTGACGTAATTGCGGCACAGGAATTTATAGAGCCTGATGACGTGAAGCTGCACGCCGAAACCGAGCGCTTGCCCCAGAATGCGCACCGGCATGATGCTCGATGTGCCGACGCCGTCGCTGAATGCGGCGATCTGGGCTCCATCGGTCATGTCCAGCGCCTGATACAGACGCCAGACATTCGTCTTGGACGCCGAGGCCGCGCTGTTTCCGGTTCCGTCGGACAAAACCACAAGATTGCGCCCTGCGGGCGGGTTCGCCTTGTCCTTGGAGGCAAGGCCAGAATTATCTTGCAATTGCTCTGCGTTCGCCATTTCGACTTCCCCCCGGATCGAGACGCGGCGTGATCTTTTTGATCACTTCACTATCAAACTACACAAGTGACGGAATGCCAAGAGCCGGGGACGGGATTCGTCCGGGCCGGGCGTCGCAAACCGCGCGTTTTGTCGTTGGCGGGAAGCGCAGCAATAGTTTCAGAGAATGATTTTAAATCATCTCACTCGACAACCCAACTACATGCACAGGTCAAGACTGGATTTCGGTCTCACGGGCGTCCCTCCGCTTGCTTTGTGAGCCAGACCGTTTCTGATGCGGGATCAAAAACCACGGGGCCGAACACGCGCAGGAACGATGCGCCCAATTGCGCGGCGGGAATCGCTACGGCGCCGATTCCGCCGCATCCGTTCGCGCGCTTCAGGATCAGATGATACATCTGCGTTTGCGCAATCGGCGCGCCTTCGCGATTTTCGATCGCGAGGGGAAGATCCTTGATTGTGTAGACGCTCCGGCGCTCGAGGCCCTCGCATGTCGAGACCTGAACATCAGGCAGAGGGCTCAACAGGAGTCCGCTGGCGCTCAGCCTGTCGAAAAAAGCTTCGTTGATATCGATGGAATGAGTGTAGGCGACGTCATCATACCCGGTATCGATCTGAGCCCACGTCCGCACTTCGCCTATTCGAAGAAACACGACAGGCACGTTCGGAAATTTGCCGCTTGAGGGCGCCGCCGAGAAAAACCCTATCTGCGCGACCGGAACAAGCCCCTGTCCGCGTAGAGCCTCCGGCGAGCAAGGCGGCGGGCTCAGAAACGCGGCGGCGCTGGTGAGTTCGATGTTCAATTGCGAAAGGAGATCCGTTCCGAGGATTCCGAACCTTCCTTCGGCTTCAGCAACCGGCAAATCGTAGGCGCCTCGCTCAAATAATCCGGCGCGCGGGCCGTGAGGGAGAAGGCTGGCGGTCAACTCCTGCGGCTTTATGGGCGCGCCGCGCGCAATCGAACTCTTCGTCGAACCATAATCCAGCAGAAACAGTCCGGACGCGCCCTGTGCGCCAAGTTCAATGTAGGGCGACGCTCCATTTGGTTTGGCGCGCAGCTCATAGCGCCTGCCGCCGCAAAGGCTTTCATCGGCGTGGATCGCGCGCGCCGACGCGGCCAGGAAAACCGCCGCCGAAATCGCCAGCCCGGCGCTTTTGAGACGCGCAAACAAGGAAGGATATCCGCTCAGGGCGTTTCACTTTCATGTCATCGACTTCGGCTTGCGCTGCTTTCCGCGCGCGCCGCTACCGTGTGTTCAGGCTCCGCGACGCGGACGCCTATTGAGGCTTTTGAGCCTCTCTTTGCGGCTCGACGTAACGCCGGTCGGGCAGCCCGACATGTTTGCGCAGAAGCGGTTCGAACTTGCGCTTTTGCGCCTCGTCAAGGCTGTCGTAAAGCGGCCCTGCGGCGTCCGCCAGCTTTTCAAACTCGCCAGCGATCACCGCCAGTTCGGCGGATTGAGCCTCGAGCTTTCGGGCGCGGTCCAGCAGGCGTTCGATCGGATTGCGATTTTCCGGGCTTGTCTCGGCCTTTTCGTGCGCCTGCGCCGCGCGCTCCGCGTGGCTTCTCGCCTCTTCGCGAAGCGCCGCCTCGAGCGCAGGCCATTTCTTGCCTTGCGCCGTGTTGAGTTCAAGTCCCGATTTCAGCGCGGCGATGCGCATGTCCGAGTATGCCGCGAATTCGTCGGCCGAAAACCGGGCGGAGCGCGCTTCAGTCTTTTCCGGCGGGTCGGCCGGCCCCGCAAAGGTCGCGTTCGAGAGGCAAGGCGACAACACAAGCGCGGCGAGCGCTCCGGCAAGGACAGGCATTTTCATGGGAGCCGCAATCCAGGTCACGGGATGTCCAAAGCGTCGGCGGCGAACCGGACGGAAAATGGTTCCATCGATTTGAGAAGGCCCGAGGTAAATCGCGCCCGGCCTGTCACCTCTCGCCGCTGTCGACGATGGAAAAGTATCCAATAATATTTTGCGATTGTCGACAAGACGTCAGTCGGCGGGTTGGAAATAGCGCTCCAGCACCGCCTTATAGATCTCCGCCAGCGCCTTCACATCGTTCACCGCGACATGCTCGTCCACCATATGCATGGTCGCGCCAGGAAGGCCGAATTCCAGCACGGGACAAAAGGCGCAAATGAAGCGCGCGTCCGACGTGCCGCCCGTCGTCGAAAGCTCCGGCGTCAGACCTGTTTTGTCCCTGATCGCCTGTGCGACGAGCGTCGTGAACGCGTCCGGTTCGGTGATGAACGAAGGCGCGTTGCAGGGCTCGAACGTCAGATCATACCCAACGCCGTCCGTCCGCCCCCCGGCCGCCGCCGCCCTTCGCCGCAGCTCGGCCGCCAGACTTTCCGCGCTCCACAGATCGTTGAAGCGGATGTTGAACCGCGCCCGCGACTGCGCCGGAATGACGTTAAAGGCCGGGTTGCCGGTATCGACCGACACGACCTCGAGGTTCGAGGCGGAAAAATGCGCGGTTCCCTGGTCGAGCGGCGCAGCTGTCAGCGCGGCGAGCAGACGCAGCAGGAGCGGGATCGGATTGGCCGCGCGCTCGGGATAGGCGACGTGCCCCTGGCGACCATGCGCCTCGAGCGTTCCGTTGAGCGAGCCGCGCCGGCCGATCTTGATCGTATCACCGAGCCGCGCTCGGCTCGAGGGCTCGCCGACGATGCAATGGTCGAAGCGCTCGCCGCGCTCGTGCGCCCAGGCAAGCAGCTTTTGCGTGCCGTTGAGGGCCGGGCCTTCCTCATCCCCGGTGATGAGAAAGGCGATCGAGCCCTTTCCCTCAGCATATCCAGATCCGTGTCCGCCGACGAAATCCGCCGCGGCGGCGGCGAAAGCGGCGATGGCGCCTTTCATGTCGGCCGCGCCCCGGCCGAAAATCGCGCCCTCGGCGATCTCTCCGCCAAACGGGTCGAAGCGCCATCTGGCGGGATCGCCCACGGGAACGACGTCCGTATGTCCGGCGAACGCCAGCACGGGCGCCGTCACGCCGATGCGGGCGTAGAGGTTATCGATGTCGGGCGTTCCCGGTTCGGAGAAAACGACCCGATGCGTGGCGAAGCCGGCCGCCTTCAGAAAGGCTTCGAGCACGCCCAGCGCGCCGCCGTCCTGCGGGGTTACTGACGGACAGCGCAGCAGCGCGCGGCAAAGGTCGATCGCGGAGGCGGACATGGCGGGGGGACCTGATAATGCAAAAAGAAAATTCCCGGATCGCTATCGCATGGCTATGCTGCGCCGGGCAAACCGGCGAAATCAGGGTCACGGCGTTCGAACCCGCAACCGGGCCCGCCATCTTGGCGTTCAACGGCGGCTACGCCGTTTAGGGATAGACAATGACGCAAACTCCCAGTCTCGATTTCGCCCTGAGCCCGGAAATCGAGATGCTGCGCGACATGGCGCGCAATTTCGCAGCGGCCAAGATCGCGCCCCGCGCGGCGGAGATCGACCGGCTCGACGAATTTCCGCAGGATCTCTGGCCCGCGATGGGCGCCCTCGGGCTTCTCGGGATCACCGTCGAGGAAGCGGATGGCGGCGCTGGGATGGGCTATCTCGCCCATTGCGTCGCGATGGAGGAGATCAGCCGCGCCTCCGCCTCCGTCGGGCTTTCCTATGGCGCGCATTCGAATTTGTGCGTCAATCAGATCCGCCGCCACGGCTCGAAAGCGCAGAAACAGCGCTATCTGCCGAAGCTGATTTCAGGCGAACATGTCGGCGCTCTCGCCATGTCCGAGACGGGCTCGGGCTCGGACGTTCTGTCGATGCGGCTTCGCGCCGACAAGGTTTTTGACCGCTACGTCCTCAACGGCGGCAAGTTCTGGATCACCAACGGCGCCTATGCGCAGACGCTGGTCGTCTACGCTCGCACGCAGGACTCTTCCGGGGTGAGCGGGATCACCGCTTTTATCGTCGAGAAGGACTTCAAGGGGTTTCGCCCGGCGCAAAAGCTCGACAAGCTCGGCATGCGCGGCTCGCCGACCTCGGAGCTTGTGTTTGAGGACTGCGAGGTTCCCGAGGAGAATGTCCTCGGCCAGCCCGGACATGGGGTCGCGGTGCTGATGTCCGGGCTCGATTACGAGCGCGCGGTTCTCGCCGCAGGGCCGCTCGGCATCATGCAGGCCTGCCTCGACATTTGCCTGCCCTATACAAGGGAGCGAAGGCAGTTCGGCCGGGCGATCGGCGAATTCGAACTGGTGCAGGGCAAGCTCGCCGACATGTACGCCCGCCTCTCCGCTGCGCGCTCCTACGTCTACGCGGTGGCGGGCGCCTGCGATCGCGGCAAGCCGGCGCGCAAGGACGCGGCGGGAGCCTTGCTCTTTGCCGCCGAGGCCGCCACAAAGGCGGCGCTCGACGCGATCCAACTGCTCGGCGGCAATGGTTATATCAACGATTACCCCACGGGGCGGCTGTTGCGGGACGCCAAGCTTTACGAAATCGGCGCCGGGACGAGCGAAATCCGCCGCATGCTGATCGGCCGCGAATTGTTTGAAGGACATTGATCCGGCGATGAGCATTCTGAAATCGTCAGCCGACCCGCGCGGCGCCGGCTTTTCCGCCAATGCGGCCGCGATGCAAAGCCTCGTCGCGGATCTGCGCGCGAGGGTCGCGGACGTCAAACAGGGCGGCGGCGCGAAAGCCCGCGCGAGGCACGAGGCGCGCGGAAAACTGCTCCCGCGCGAGCGCGTCGGCGCCTTGATCGATCCGGGCTCGCCCTTCCTGGAATTGTCGCAATTCGCCGCGCATGAGGTCTACGCCGAACCCATTCCGGCGGCCGGCCTCATCACCGGCGTCGGGCGGGTCAGCGGCCAGGAATGCGTCATCGTCGCCAACGACGCGACGGTGAAGGGCGGCACCTATTATCCGCTGACGGTGAAGAAACATCTGCGGGCGCAGGAGATCGCGCAGGAGAACAACCTGCCCTGTCTCTATCTCGTCGACAGCGGCGGCGCCAATCTGCCGAACCAGGACGAGGTTTTTCCCGACCGCGACCATTTCGGCCGCATCTTCTACAATCAGGCGCGGATGTCGGCGGCGGGCGTTCCGCAGATCGCATTGGTGATGGGCAGTTGCACGGCGGGCGGAGCCTATGTCCCGGCGATGAGCGACGAAGCGATCATCGTGCGCGGACAAGGCACGATCTTTCTCGCCGGGCCGCCTCTCGTCAAGGCCGCGACAGGCGAAGTTGTGAGCGCCGAGGACCTCGGCGGAGCCGAGGTTCACGCCAGAACATCGGGGGTCGTCGATCATTACGCCCTGAACGATTGGGACGCGCTCGCCCGAGCCCGGCGCATCGTCGCCAATCTCAACCGGGTGAAAACGCCAAACCTCGACATTCGAGCGCCGGTCGAGCCGCTGTATGATCCGCGCGAGATCTATGGCCTCGTCCCGGCCTCGGCGCGCCAGCCCTGCGACGTGCTGGACATCATCGCGCGGATCGTTGACGGCAGCGTGCTGGACCAGTTCAAGGCGCAATATGGAACGACGCTGATCTGCGGCTTCGCGCATATTTCCGGCTATCCTGTCGGCATTCTCGCCAACAATGGAATCCTGTTTTCGGAATCGGCGCTGAAGGGCGCGCATTTCGTCGAACTCTGCGCCCAGCGGAAAATACCTCTCGTCTTTCTGCAGAACATCACAGGCTTCATGGTGGGGCGGAAATACGAGGCGCAAGGCATCGCCAAGGACGGCGCCAAGCTCGTCACGGCGGTCGCCTGCGCCAATGTTCCGAAATTCACCATCGTAATCGGCGGGAGTTTCGGAGCCGGCAATTACGGCATGTGCGGACGCGCCTTCGGCCCGCGCTTTTTGTGGATGTGGCCGAACGCCCGCATCTCGGTCATGGGCGGCGAACAGGCCGCCAGCGTTCTGGCGCAGGTGCGCCGCGACAATCTCGAAGCCGCCGGAACGCCCTGGTCCGCCGAGGATGAGGAAGCGTTCAAGACGCCGATCCGCGAAAAATTCGAACGCGAGGCGCATCCCTATTATTCAAGCGCGCGGCTGTGGGACGATGGAATCATCGATCCGGCGGAAACCCGTACAGTGCTGAGCCTTTCCCTTTCGGCCGCCCTCAATGCGCCAATCGAGCCGACCCGGTTCGGCGTGTTCCGGATGTGAAAGCGGTTCCACAATGCCCGCGATGTTCTCCAAAATCCTGATCGCCAATCGCGGCGAGATTGCCTGCCGGATCATCCGGACCGCGCGGCGGCTCGGCGTCGCGACGGTCGCCGTCTCTTCGCAGGCCGACCGCGACGCCATGCATGTCGCGCTCGCCGACGAGGCCTGGCCGATCGGTCCGGCGCCCGCTCAGGACAGCTACCTCGCCGGGGAAAAGATCATCGCCGCGGCGAAGGCGGCAGGGGCGCAGGCGATTCATCCGGGCTATGGTTTTCTCGCCGAAAACGCAGATTTCGCGCAAAGCTGCGCCGAGGCGGATCTTGTCTTCATCGGTCCCCCTCCCGAGGCGATCCGCGCCATGGGCGACAAATCGACGGCCAAAACCCTGATGGAGCGGGCCGGGGTGCCGCTGCTGCCGGGCTATCATGGAAGCGTTCAGGAATCCCGGCTTCTGGAGCACGAGGCCGCGCGGATCGGCTATCCCGTTCTGATCAAACCTTCGGCTGGCGGCGGAGGCAAGGGGATGAAAATCGCGACGGGGCGAAGCGCCTTCGCCGCCCAGCTCGCCAGCGCGCAACGGGAGGCCATGGCCGCGTTCGGCGACGCGCGCGTCCTCGTCGAAAAATATCTGCCGGCGACGCGTCATGTCGAGGTTCAGATCTTCGCCGACGCGCAAGGAAACTGCGTCCATCTGTTCGACCGGGATTGTTCGATTCAGCGCCGCCATCAAAAAATCATCGAGGAGGCCCCCGCCTCCGGCCTCTCGCCCGATCTGCGCCGCCGCATGGGCGAGGCCGCCGTCGCCGCCGCGAAAGCCGTGGGCTATGTCGGCGCGGGGACGATCGAATTTCTCGTTCCGGCCGACGCCGGCGCCGGTGAGTTTTATTTCCTTGAAATGAACACGCGGTTGCAGGTCGAGCACACGGTCACGGAATTCATCACCGGCCTCGATCTCGTCGAATGGCAATTGCGCGTGGCGGCGGGAGGCTTGCTGCCGCTGGAACAGGCGCGGATCTCTTGCGCCGGTCACGCCATCGAGGCCCGACTCTACGCCGAAGATCCCGAGCGCGAATTTCTGCCTCAGGCGGCCCGTCTCGAACGGCTCGATTTTCCAGCGCCCGCGCCCGACATTCGCGTCGACGCCGGCTTCCGGGCGGGAGACGAAATCCCGATCTTTTACGATCCGCTCATCGCAAAGATCATCGCCTTTGGCCCGGACCGCGCCGCCGCGATCGCGCGCCTTCGCGGTTCGCTCGACGAGATCCGTATCGCGGGGCCCGCCGCCAATCTCGATTTCCTCCGGGCGATCGTCAGTCATGAGGAATTCGCGAACGCGGCGGCGGACACGTCCTTCATCGCGCGAAACCAACACCAGTTGCTCGCGGCGCGGCCGCCCGCCGCGAACGAAATCCTGGCGATCGCCGTCATCGGCCTCCTCGCCCAGCGCGTCGCTGAGGCGCAAGCCGGCGACGGCGCCGACCGATGGAGCCCTTGGCGAAATGCGAACGGCTGGCGCCTCAACGAGGACGCTGAGGAAAAACTAGTTTTGAAGGAACGCGCGCGTGAGGATTCTTCCTCGTCCCGGACCGTCGTGGCCACTTTTTTACGCGACGGCTGGCGCCTCGCGACGCAAGATGGCGCCGTCTACGCCGCAAGCGGCGATCTGGCGGCCGACGGCGCGCTGACCGTCAACCTCGACGGGCGCCGCCGCGCGGCGGTCTGGATGCGCTCGGGAAGCGAAATCCGCGTCTTCGTCAAGGGCGAGAGCGCGCGCCGCTTCAACCTAATCGATCCGGCGCGAGCGATGGAGCGTCCGGACACGAACAGCAAAGGCCAGGCTGCAAAGCTGGTCTCTCCCCTGCCCGGCCGGATTGCCGCCATCCTCGTCGAGCCCGGCGCGAAGGTCGAGCTCAATCAGCCGGTCCTGATCCTGGAAGCCATGAAGATGGAGCATGCGCTTTGCGCGCTAGGCAGTGGAATTGTAAGGGCTTTCCAATTCAAGATCGGCGATCAGGTCGCCGAGGGCGTGGAGCTCGTCACGATCGAGCCCGCTTGATTTGGAAGCCTCTTCGCCCGAACCGGGCGATAGTTCAGACCCGCGCCGAGCGGCAAGAAGCAATTTGCATCGAATTTGCTTCTTAAAATAACTGGATTTTAGCGCCATTTGATGCATGGGTGCCCCGATCTTGGATTGAACGACCCTCGCCGCTCTGCATCCCTGCCCTTTCAAGGGCGGATCATGGGCGGCGGCTCTTTTTTGGCGCTGCGTTTGGAACGGAACTTGAGCGAATGCGGAAGGTCATAGGCGGAAAGCTACACGGCATCCGAGTCACCGAGGCGAATCTCGAATATCACGGCTCTATCACCCTTGATCCGGAGCATTGCGAAGCCGCGGGCATTTTGCCGCTGGAATTCGTTGAAATCTGGAACAAAAACTCCGGAGCGCGGATCTCGACCTATGTCATTTTGGGCAAACGCGGCTCGAAATGCTGCGTGCTCAACGGCGCGGCGGCGCGAACCTGCCAGCCGGGGGACGAACTGATCATCTGCAGTTCCATCTATGTCGAAGGCGCCGGGATCAAGGATCTCAGTCCCGTGGTCCTGACCTTCGACGAGGCCAACAATGTCGTCGAGCATCTGCGCTACTCGGTCAGCCACGACGACGAAGGCCGTTATCAGTTCGCAATCCTCGACGAGCAGGGCGCCCAGCTGCCGACGCCGCTGCTGTCGCGCTCCAGCTCGAAGCGGGTCAATTGACGCTTCCGCGAAGCAATGGCTTTAGCGCGCGATAGAAAATTCTTCTCCGCGACGCATATCCCGAGGGAAGGAAATCGCCCGGATAACCTTGACTCCGCTTCCGGCGCGCTCCTAAGTAACGAACGTATGTTCGCCATATCGGACGATCGGCAGGCCTTTGACTGTTCCGGTGAATAAAACGGCTGGACTTCGCGAGGTCGACGCGCCCCACAGCCTTGTCGCGCATTTTGGTCCTGATCGGCCGCTTGCGATGGATGCGGGCGCCGAGCTCAGTCCCCTGAGGATCGCCTACCAGACCTATGGCGTCCTGAACGCCGACAAATCCAACGCGATCCTGGTCTGCCACGCCCTGACCGGCGACCAGCATGTCGCCAACGAACATCCGGTCACCGGCAAGCCGGGCTGGTGGCAGACCATGGTCGGACCGGGCCGTCCGATCGACACCGACCGCTATTTCGTCATCTCCTCGAATGTCGTCGGCGGCTGCATGGGCACGACGGGACCGGCCTCGCTCAATCCGTCGACGGGGCGCCCCTACGGTCTCGAATTGCCGATGGTGACGATCAGGGACATGGTCCGCGCCCAGGCGATGTTGATCGACCATCTCGGGATCGAGACTTTGTTTTGCGTCGCCGGCGGTTCGATGGGCGGAATGCAGGTGCTTCAATGGGCCGCGACCTACCCGGAGCGCGTCTTCGCCGCCATGCCGATCGCGACGGCCGCCAAACACTCGTCGCAGAACATCGCCTTTCACGAGGTCGGGCGGCAGGCGGTGATGGCCGATCCCGACTGGCGCAAGGGCCGTTACCTCGAGGAGGGCCAGATCCCGACCAAGGGTCTCGCCGTCGCCCGGATGGCCGCGCATATCACCTATCTGTCGGACGAAGCGCTGCAGAATAAATTCGGGCGCAAACTGCAGGACAGGACGGCGCCGACGTTTTCATTCGACGCCGAGTTTCAGATCGAAAACTATCTTCGCTACCAGGGCATGAGTTTCGTCGACCGGTTCGACGCCAATTCCTACCTCTACATGACGAGGGCTTGCGATTATTTCGATCTTGCGGCGGACTATGGCGGTTCGCTCGCCCTCGCCTTCAAGGGCGCGAAGACCCGCTTTTGCGTCGTTTCGTTCAATTCGGACTGGCTCTATCCGACCAGCGCCTCGCGCGCCATCGTCCATGCCCTGAACGCCGGCGGCGCATCGGTGTCGTTCGTCGACATTGAAACCGATCGCGGTCACGACGCCTTTTTGCTGAACGTCCCCGATTTCATCGCGACGTCGCGCGGATTTCTCGACGCGGCGGCGCGCGCGCGCGGCCTTCCCCCCGCCAGAACAAGATAGGCTGAACGTGAGCGACGCCACACTTGTCAACGCTCCCTCGCCGACTCCACCAGCGCCGCCGCGCGTCGATCTGCTGCTCGTGGCGGATATGGTGAAGCCGAACAGCCGCGTCCTCGACGTCGGTTGCGGCGACGGCGCGCTCCTGCGTCTGCTCGCCGAAGAAAAAGGCGTCGACGCGCGCGGCATCGAACTGTCCCAGCGCGGCGTCAACGATTGCGTCGCCAAGGGTCTCTCCGTCATCCAGGGCGACGCGGACACAGACCTGGCGGGCTACCCTGACGGGGCGTTCGATTATGTGATTTTATCGCAAACGCTGCAGGCTACCCGTCAGCCCAAGCAGGTGCTTGAACATATGCTGCGGATCGGCCAGCACGCCATCGTGTCGTTTCCCAATTTCGGGCATTGGCGCATCCGCGCGCAGATCGCCGTCGGCGGCCATATGCCGAGGACGCGAAATCTTCCGTCCTTGTGGTACGAAACGCCGAATATCCATTTTTGCACGATCCAGGATTTTATCGCTCTCGCCAAAACTCTCGACGCCCGTATCGAGCGCGGCGTCGCCCTCGACCGTTTCGGCAAACCCCTCGCCTACAGCGCGCCGTGGATCTGGAATTTCTTTGGCGAGCAAGGCGTATTCCGTCTGGCCCGTAAGCGGAGATGATCGGCGTGTTGGCCCGTCGCTGGCCGCGCCTTGATCAGGGCGCCCGCATTTAGAGCGCTTTCCGATCGCATGAAATCATGCGATCGATCAGAAATCGCTCCATAATCAAAGACTTGAGCATATTCTTGTCGATTGGATTGATTCAATCCAATCGGAATATGCTCTAATGTCTTGATCAAGCCTCTCTCGGCAAAGGCGCCTTCATGATCGACGCGTGGTTGAACCTGCCGCTTCCCTTGATGCTTCTCGCCGTCACCACATTCTACTGCGGATCGGCGCTTTGCATTTACGCCTTGTGTTTTGGCCCCCGCACACGCAACTGGATACTCTCGTTCAGGGAAACCGTGCCTGAACTGTTCAGCGCGATCATGGTGATCTTCAGCATCCAGCTGGGATTCCTTACGAGCGACATCTGGGACATCAACCGGCGCGCGGCGACGGCCGTGGAGACGGAAAGCGCCAGTCTGACGATGCTCCGCGCGCTGGCGGCCGACAGCGGCCTTCCGATCGACGGCATTCATCAGGCCATTCGCGTCTACGTCACCGCGGTCACCGAAAAAGAATGGCCCAGCATGGCGCAATATGGGGGCGGCGTTCCGGAGGCTGAAGAAGCGCTTGGGGCCTTGCTGAGAACGGTTGCCTCCACTCACCATGATCCCAACGACGCCAACGCCAAATTCGACGCTCTGCTTCTGGACACGGCGTTGAAGGTTCAAAGCGCGCGCGCCGCCCGGCTCGTGCTCAGCGCGCCCTTTTCAGAATCGACGAAATGGGCCTGCGTTCTCTTGCTCGCGCTCGCAGGTCAGATCAGCATCGCGCTGCTTCATCTTGACAAGCGGCGCCCGCACGTCGCCGCCATGGTCATATTGACATCGAGCATCGTCCTGATCATTGGCCTTGTCGCGGCGAACGAAGGTCCGTTTCAGCCGCCGATTTACGTGTCAAGCGACCCGATCGCCAAAGTCGGGGAGGTTGTTCTGGATCCGCGCGCCGCATCCCCGCCCCCTTTAATCCCGAGCGAGGCAAAAACCGTCGAGAAGGCGCCGCCCCCCGAGCCGGTTCATCGCCACGCCGGCGGAGGCGGCAAAAAACGCTGAGCGCGGCGGACTTTTCTGTTCAAAACGACCGGAGGGAGATCGCCGTGGCGGGCGGACCAGCGCTCGTCATCAGTATTTTTTATTTTTGGCTCGTTCAATCGCGGCGACGACAAAACCGCGCGCCTCGTCGGCGTCGCCCCAACGCTCGATTTTCACCCATTTGTTTGTTTCAAGATCCTTGTAGTGAGCGAAAAAGTGCTCGATCTGTTGCAAGGTGATCTCGGGCAGGTCGGTATAGTTTTCGATCTTGGCGTAGCGTTTCGTCAGTTTCGCCGAGGGCACCGCGAGGATCTTCTCGTCGCCGCCCGCCTCGTCTCGCATGAGCAGCACGCCGACGACCTTGCAACTCATGACGGCCCCCGGAATGATGGCGCGCGTGTTGGCGACGATCACGTCGCAGGGGTCGCCGTCCTCGGACAAGGTGTGCGGAATAAACCCGTAATTCCCCGGATAGCGCATCGAGGTGTAGAGAAAACGGTCGACGATCAGCGCGCCGGCCGCCTTGTCCAGCTCGTATTTGATCGGCTCGCCTCCGATGGGAACCTCGATGACGACATTCACCTCGGAGGGCGGGTTAGAGCCAATCGAAATAGCGTCAAGCCGCATCTTCATCTCCGGATTGTTCGGGGTTTTTGGCGCCGCGGCCGGCACTGCGGATCAAGGGCGCCGGTTCAAAGGGCGGAGCGCAATTCTAGTGGAACCCGCCCATTACGGGCAGGCTTTAGCTCGGCGGCAAAATAGGTCACTCGAACGCAAATGCAAGGCGCGCGCGCGTCTCCGAGCCAAATCGCTCCTGAGCCTCCCGCACATTGCGTCCTCCAAGCCGCCGGTAAAACTCGACGGCCCGTTCGTTATCGGCGAGCGCCCAGACGACAAAAGAAGAATAGCCATGTTCGGCGAGATCTTTGCGGGCGAGTTCGAACAGCCGCTTGCCAAACCCGAGGCCTTGAAATTCAGGAGCGACATAAAGCTCGAAAACCTCGCCCCCATAACGCAGGGACGGCACCCGGTTACGGCCGTAGCTGGCGTAGCCGCCGATGATTTCATCGAAATCGAGCACGAGCAGCCGGGAGCCGCGCATGATCGCCGAGTGCCACCAGCGCGGACCCCGCCGGGCGATCATCCGCTCCAGTTCACGCCCCGGTATGACGCCGCGATAGGCGTCCCGCCATGCGGCGTCATGCACGTCCGCAATGCTCTGGGCGTCGCCTTCGCGCGCATTCCTGACGGTGATGACTGCCTCGATCATTCCGTGATGTTAAAGCGGGTTCACCGGCTCCCGCAAGACCCCAATCGGGGATTTGTTCGGCGCGAGCGATGCCGAGCCAAGGCGTGGCCAATCACAAGTCTGAGATTGGCGGGAAGGCCGGCTTCGAATTGAAGCCGGGCGGCGAGTCGGGTCCGGCGTTCTCATCCTCCAGCGCTCCTCGGGACTCGATGAACGGCCGCTGGGTCCGGTAAATGCCTTTGATGAGGATGACAAATGCGATCACCGCGCAATCGATGAGGGTCACCCACCAGATCTGGGCGGTCGCGACGCCCAGAAAGCCGAGCGTCAAAATCGCAACGAGTCCCGCCATCACGGCGGGCGCGACAAGCGGCGGGATTCTCCCCGCCAGCAAGAAAACCCGATGCGTCAAAATCGCGAAGGCGACAGCCCCGATCAGGCCCAGATCATACCAGACCACGAACAAGAGACTTTTGGGCGTCCGGACCGGCAGATACCCAAGGCTGAACCCTCGATTGGCCGCGTCGAAACCATGTCCCGTGACAAGCCGGGGCCATTGCCCCGTGGCGTTATCCGCCCAGACCGCCATTGTCGCGGTGATCGGCGCGGAGCCTTGAGGGCCGCCGTGACCGACCAGTCTCATAACAAGGCCGAACGCCAACGGGAGCGCGGGCGCCAGCAAAATAAGGCCGGCGGCCAGGCGGGCGAGAGCGCGGGCCGTTTTCGAGGGATCGGACATGGCGATGGCGAATGTCAGGGCCCCCGCGCCCATGGCGGCGAGAGCGATCTGGGCGAACCCCGCCAGCGCCGCGCCGGCCGCCAGCAAAGCGAGGCCCGCCGCCAGCGTCCAGTGTTCGCGCAACGACAATGCGCCAAGAGCCGGCCAGACCAGGACGACAATGGTGATGATGGAGCGTTCGAAGGTCGTTTCATCGAATTCGGAACCGCCGATGAACCACAACGGCCCATAAAGACCCAGAACGAGCGTCGCCGCGGACGCCAAAGCGACGCCCGAAGGCAGCAGATAAAGGTCGAACGGCTTGGTTTTTTCCGGCAGATAAGCGGCGGCGAAGGCGATCAGCAGGGTGGTGCCGACGGTTTGCAGGTAGCGCTGGACGGCCTCCGTCAGAAACGGGGTCCAGACCAAGGACAGCCCGGCCCAGAACGCCAGAAACAAGGCCGTCGAGCCGGCTCTCGACGAGAAGGCTTTCCTCAATTGTCCCGGGCCATGGGCCGCCTCGCCGACAGCGGCGCCCAGAAGCGTCAAAATCGCGCCTACCGGGACGAGAATATAAATCGCGCCCCGCGAAAAAACCCCGGCGCATGGCAGGGCGACCATCAGGCAGATCAAGCCTGCCCGGATCAGGACCTTAGCCGCGTCCTCGGCGGGCGTTGCAGTGTGACGAGTGGCGAGGGACATGATTTGCCGGGTCAAGAAGGCCTGAACGCCCTGACCTCATCCTAGCCCCGAAAAATCTCAAGCGCTGTGCTATTGGCGCAACACGCGACTGATTTCGTAACGCGCCGGCCGTCTCGTCGTCTGCGTCCTGAACGTCGCGCCGCGGGTCACGCTTTCTGGCCCGGCGTCCACAAAATATCGCCTTCGCCTTTCCGGTTGACATATCGCGCCGCGACAAACAGCATCTGCGAAAGGCGATTGATATACCGCACCGCGGGCTCCCCGATCGTTTCCCCCTGCGCGGCGGCCAGATCCGTAAGCCTTCGCTCGGCGCGCAATGTCGTCGCGCGGGCCGAATGCAAAGCCGCCGCGGCGGCCGACCCTCCCGGCAGAACGAACGAATTCAGCGACTGGAGGTCCATGCTCAGTTCAGCGATCCTGCTTTCGAGGCGATCCACCTGCGACTGAACGACGCGAAGAGGTTCGTAGTCTGGTCTTGCTCCGGTCGCCGGAAGGCAGAGATCCGCGCCAAGATCGAACAGATCGTTCTGGACGCAGAGCAAAGTTGCGTCCACCCTCGCCCATTCGGGATTCGTCGAGATCGCGAGGCGCGCAAGTCCGATGGCGCAATTCGCTTCGTCGATGGCCCCATACGCTTCGATGCGAAGTTCGTTTCTGGGGTTGCGCGCGCCCGTGATGGTCGGGGCGCCGATGGACGTGACGGCGAGAAGACTGACCGGCGAGTCGTCGGCAGAGTCCTGCGCCAACGCGCCCGAGGAAAACGCCGCGAACCAGGCGGCGGCGACGGAATCTGAATCTGAATCTGTCGAAGACATGGACTGACCTTTTTGACAGGCTCGAACCAGGACGCAATCGATCCGCCCTGCGGGCGGCGCGCCGCGGAAAAGACGCGCTTGCGAAAAGCTGGATTCAGAGGCTTTCCGGAGGGCCTCGCGCCAGAAAAGACGCGCTCACCCGCGAGACCGCTCCGAACCTTCCCCGAGCAAGCCACGCCAGATTCGACGCGACGCGCGGCGGAGAGGCAACAGTCGCCTGTTCCGCCCCCGAAAAAATGTGGGCGCAGAAGACGGACGCAAGGATGCAGCAGAGCCCGTGGCCCGAATGCGGCCGCCCGGGCGACTCAGGCGAGTTCGAGTTTACTCCACAGAGAACGCCTTGGGCGGGCTTTTGATCCATCGGCGACGCAGCGGCGCCGATCAACGCCTGAAGCGCGAACGCATAGGCCGCGACGACGACGATGGCGCCGCGCTTGAAAGCCGGTCCGTGGCGATCGCTGATCATCCGAACCGTTTAACATGCCGGGGTTTCGGCGCAAAGGATCAATGGCCGCCGGGGTCGCCGCTCAGGCTCCGGTCAGCCCGGCGACGAGGCTTGGAATATCAAGGGGCCTGAACCCGTAATGCCGGAGCCAGCGGATGTCGGCGTCGAAAAAGGCCCGCAAATCCGGGATTCCGTATTTCAGCATCGCGATCCGGTCGATGCCGATGCCCCAGGCAAAGCCCTGGTGAACATCAGGATCGATGCCGCAATTTCTCAGGACCTTCGGATGGACCATGCCGCAGCCGAGAATTTCGAGCCAGTCCTCGCCCTCGCCAAACCTGATTTCGCCGCCCTTCCTCGAACATTGGATGTCGACCTCCATCGAGGGCTCCGTGAACGGAAAATAACTTGGCCGGAAGCGCATCTTCACGTCCGGCACCTCGAAAAAGGCCTTCAGGAATTCCTCGAGAATCCATTTCAGGTGGCCAAGGTTCGCCGAGCGGTCGATCACCAGCCCCTCGACCTGATGAAACATCGGCGTATGGGTCTGGTCCGAATCGCAGCGATAGGTCCGCCCCGGACAAATCACCCGGATCGGGGGGGTCTGCCCGAGCATCGTGCGGACCTGAACTGGACTCGTATGGGTGCGCAGAACCTTGCGAACCCCGTTTTCATCAGGGTTGAAAAAAAACGTGTCGTGCATGTCGCGCGCGGGATGATCGGGCGGAAAATTCAGCTTGGTGAAATTGTAGTCGTCCGTCTCGATGTCCGGACCTTCCGCGATCGAAAACCCGAGGTCCGCGAAAATGACGGCGAGTTCGTCCATGACCTGGGTGATCGGATGAATGCGCCCGAGGTCGATCGCCCGCGGGCGGGAGGGGAGCGTGACGTCGATCGTCTCGCTTTGAAGGCGGGCTTCGAGCGCGGAATCCTTAAGGAGGGCGCGCTTCTGCGCCAGCGCGTCGACGACGCAATCCTTGAGCGCGTTGATTTCGGCGCCATAGGTTTTGCGATCCTCGGGCGCCATCCTACCAAGTCCGGACAGCAGCGCGGAGATCGCCCCCTTCTTGCCGAGGGAGGCCACTCTCACCTCTTCCAGAGCGGCTTCGTCGGCGGCGGCCGCGATCTCGGCTAAAGTCTTGGCTTTGAGGGCGTCCAGCTCGGACATCTCAGACATACTCCGGATTTGCGAGCCCCGGCTTTTGCCATGGAGCAACCGCTTTGTCGAGAAGCGCCGCCGCGATCAAGGCGTTGACTTGGCCATGGCCGAAGGGTAGGAAATCGCGATCGCTGCGACGCAGCATATTCGGGAGGTTTTTCAATGCTGAAGCGCGTGTTGGCCGCCGCCGCAGTCTCGGGCGTCGCCTTGGCCTCGCCCGCAGGCGCGGACGATCTCATGACGAAGGCTCGCCAGCTTTTCGAGCCGCTCCCCAAAACCGCGCCCGCCCTGCCCGGAAACCCGTCGACGCCGGCGAAACTGGATCTCGGCAAGAAACTCTTCTTCGAGCCGCGGCTGTCCGCGAGCCACGCCATCAGCTGCAATTCCTGTCACAATCTCGGACTCGGCGGAGCCGATGCGGAGCCGACATCGATCGGACATAACTGGCAGCGCGGCGGCCGCAATTCTCCAACCGTGTTCAATGCGGCTTTTAACGTGGCCCAGTTCTGGGACGGCCGCGCCAAGGATCTCGAGGAGCAGGCCGGCGGACCGATGATCAATCCGGTGGAGATGGCATCCCTCGAATCGCAGGTCGGCGAGCAGTTGAAAGGCATTCCCGGATATAAAGCGGCGTTTTCGGACGCGTTCCCCGGCGAGGCGGACCCCGTCACGAAGTCCAACGCGCAGAAAGCCATCGCCGTCTTCGAAGCCACCCTGATCACGCCGGACGCGCCGTTCGACCGGTTCCTGAACGGCGACGCCAACGCGCTCTCGGCCAGCCAGAAGGAAGGGCTCGCCTTGTTCATGGAGAAGGGCTGTTCGGACTGCCACAACGGCATAAACATCGGCGGCGGCCGATACGCTCAGTTCGGAGCGGCGATCAAACCCGGCGTCGAATATCTGCCGCAATCCGACAAAGGCCGGTTTGCGGTCACGAAGGACGCCAGCGACGAAAACGTCTACAAGGTTCCGACGTTGCGCAACATCACCCTTACGGCGCCCTATTTCCACACCGGCAAGGTCTGGGATTTGCGGCAAGCGGTGCAATTGATGGCGGCAAGCCAGCTTGGCGAGCAGATCACGCCCGGCGAAATCGACAAGATCACGGATTTCCTCGCCAGCCTCACCGGCGACCAGCCCCAGGTCAGCTACCCGATCCTGCCGCCGAATGTCGCGTCGACCCCGAAACCGGCGCTTTGAACGCTTAAATCCGTTTCGTCGCGGCCTGAAGCCAGCGACGAACGGGCGGCTCGACCAGCGGCGAAATTTCACGGCGCACGCGCGCGTGATAGGCATTGAGCCATGCGGCTTCCTCGGCGTCGAGGAGGTCGCGGGCGACCAGGGAGAGGTCGATAGGCGCGAGGGTCAGCGTCTCGAACCCCAGCATGTCGCGTTCGGCGCCCGCGATCTCGCGAGGTTCGACGATGATCAGATTCTCGATGCGGATGCCCCAGTGACCCGCGAGGTAATAGCCTGGCTCGTCGGACAGGATCATTCCCGGCTCAAGCGTCGCCGAGCCGAGCTTGGAGATCCGTTGCGGACCTTCGTGAACCGACAGGTAAGACCCGACGCCATGGCCGGTCCCATGATCGAAATCGAGACCCGCGCGCCATAAGAACTGCCTCGCCAGCGCGTCGATCTGCGCGCCCGAGACGCCTTTCGGAAAGACCGCCCGGGCGATCGCGATATGGCCTTTGAGCACTCTCGTGAACCGGTCGCGCATTTCGGCTGTCGGGCGCCCAACGGCCAGCGTGCGGGTGATGTCGGTGGTGCCGTCTTCGTATTGGCCGCCGGAATCGATGAGGAAGATTCCTTTTCCGATTCTGCGGTTGGTTTTGACCGACACTTTATAGTGCGGAATCGCGGCGTTCGGCCCCGCTGCGGCGATAGTCGGGAACGACAGGTCCTTGAGTTCGAGCGTGTCGCGACGAAAGGTTTCTAGCGCCTGCGCGGCGTCGATCTCCGTCAGGCGCCCTGCCGGCGCGTTGACAGAAAACCAATGCAGGAAGCGCGTGACGGCGGCTCCGTCGCGCAGATGCGCGCGCCGGGTGCCTTCCAGCTCGACCGGATTTTTTCGGGCCTTCATGATGGCGATCGGATCGGCCGCAATGTCGCAAACGCCGCCGGAATTCTTGACGATGGCGACAAGTTTGTGGGGAACGGTTCCGGCGTCGAAAACAACGCGGGCTCCCCGCGCCCCCAGCAATTCGAGATCGCGCTCGAGGCCGCCCGGCGCCTCGATCTCCACATAGCGCGAAAGCGTTTCGCGCGCCTTGCCGTCGAACTTCCGCGGATCTGCGTAAATCCGGGGCTTGGCCTCCTTGAGGATCAGGGCGAAGCAAAGCGGCAGCGGCGTATGCGACACATCTTGTCCGCGGATGTTGAACGTCCAGGCGACGCAATGCGGATCGCTGATGAGGAGCGCGTCCTTGCCGCCCAGCGCCGCCGCCACACGCCCCAGCTTGTGCTTTGTGTCTTCCCCCGACAGTTTTTTGGCGTGAAGGCTGATCTTGCCAAGCGGCGGCGGCGGCCGGTCGGTCCAGAGGCCGTCGATGGGATTTTGTTCGACCGCGACAAGCTCCGCGCCGGCGCCGCTCAAGGATTTCATAAGCCGCTCGACCTGCCGGGGCGTGTGAAGCCACGGATCAAAGCCGATCCGCTCGCCGCCGCGGACGTTTTCTGCGAGCCATTTCTCGGGGCTCGTCTCGGCGAGCTCCACCGGCTGGAAGATCGCGACATCGACCTGATCCTTCACCGCCAGGACGTAGCGTCCGTCGACGAAGATCGCGGCCCGGTCGCGCAGCACGATCACCAGACCCGCCGAACCGGAGAACCCGGACAGCCAGGCGAGTCTTTCTTCCGAACGCGCGACATATTCGTTCTGATGACGATCGGCGCGAGGAACAAGAAAGCCATGGAGATTCAGCCGCGACAGGGCCTCGCGCAGGGCGACGACTCGAGCGGACCCCACCGAGGGATCGATTTCATCCTCGAACGACTGAAAGTGACTTTCAAACATGAGACGAGATTAGATTCCGACGGAGGGGACTGCAACAGCGGGGCGAATTGTCCCCCGTTTGTTTGCGCCTCAGCTTAACTTATCGCGCCGCCCGCAGGACTTATTCGACGCCGGGCTCCGGCCAGTCCTCCAGCGGATGCCCCGGCAAAACTTTCGCTTTCCAGCGGATGTCAAAATCGCGCAATTCGGCCTCGAGACATTCAACGTCAAGACGCAGGCCGCACCCGCCCGAAAATATCAGATGAATTTCACCGGCCGGGGCCGAGGTCTCCCGATAGCAGATGCTGAGGAGATTGAGGATCGCCGCCTTGTCGCGTTGCGCGAACCCCGTACAGGACGCTTTCGAGACGCGTCTGAACTGCAGACCGGTCCGGCAGCGCTCCCAACTCCCCTCGGCGGCGCGAACCCAGTCGAAACGCGCCGCGACGATCACAAACCGCTTCGTCTTCGGCAGGTAGGCCATTTCCCCCACCCGGACCAGCGAATCCTGCACGTTGGCCGAAATGATCTTGAGGTCTTCCGTGTCGAAGGCGATCAATCGCAACTCTTCTGGAACCTGAGCCGCAGCAAATTGCCGCGTCGCGGGGCGTCCCGCAAAAGCCGCCCTGCGCCCCGCCATGGGCGTCTCCGTTGGCATTGCGTCCCTGAAAAAGCTCTTCATGCGTCTCGTTCCGTTTGCGTGAACTTCTCAGTTGGGGTGCTGGGGCGCTTCACTCAAGCGCAAAGACCGGATTTTCCATTGGAAAATTCTTTTTTTGATCGCGTCGCCGACTGCCCTTAGTTCGGCGACGACAGGCGCTCGATGATGGCGCCGCAGCCATTGAGCTTGTCCTCGAGATGTTCGAAACCCCGGTCGAGATGGTAGACGCGGTTGACCATCGTTTCGCCCTGCGCGGCGAGCGCCGCGATGACGAGGGAGACCGAAGCGCGCAGATCGGTCGCCATCACGGGAGCCCCCTGCAATTCCTCGACGCCCTCCACCAGCGCCATGTCGCCATCGAGCCGGATATGGGCGCCAAGGCGGGCGAGTTCCTGAACATGCATGAACCGGTTCTCGAAAATCGTCTCCGTGATTCGTGAAGAACCCTTGGCTTTGGTCATCAAGGCCATGAACTGGGCCTGCAAATCCGTCGGAAAGCCCGGAAACGGCGCGGTCGTGACGTCGACCGGCGAAATTCCGGCGCCGTTGCGCTGCACCCGAAGACCTTCGTTGGTGGACGAAACCTTCGCGCCGGCCTGCTCGATCACGTCGATCGCGCTTTGCAAATGGCCGGCCGCGGCGCCCTCCAGAAGCACGTCGCCTCCCGTCATGGCGACGGCGATGGCATAGGTTCCCGTCTCGATCCGATCGGGCAGAACCTTATGGACCGTTCCCGACAGGCTGCCGACTCCCTCGATTTCGATGATGGACTGGCCCGCGCCCTTGATCTTCGCGCCCATTTTGATGAGGCAGTCGGCGAGGTCCACGATTTCCGGCTCGCGCGCCGCGTTGACGAGGACGCTGTGCCCCTTGGCCAGAGAAGCGGCCATCAGCGCCGTATGGGTGCCCCCCACCGTCACCTTGGGAAATTCGATAGTGGCGCCGATGAGGCCCTTGTTCGCGACGGCGTGGACGTAACCCGCCTCGATCTCCACGCGGGCGCCAAGCTTCTCCATCGCCATGATGAGAAGATCGACCGGACGGGTGCCGATGGCGCAGCCGCCGGGCAGCGACACCTTGGCCTCTCCCATCCGGGCGAGCAGCGGGGCGAGAACCCAGAAGCTCGCCCTCATCTTGGAGACGAGTTCGTAGGGCGCTGTCGTATCCACGATGGTTTTGGCGGTGAGGTGGATCGGGCGGCTCGCGCGCGCGGGCGCCCCGGCCCTCCTGCCGTCGACCGAATGATCGACGCCATGATGGCCCAGAATGCGCAGCAGCATATTGACGTCGGCGAGGTTTGGAACGTTTTCGAGCGTCAGCGTCTCGGCGGTGAGAAGCGACGCGATCATCAGCGGCAAGGCGGCGTTTTTCGCCCCGGAAATACGAATGACGCCGTTCAGCGGCTGGCCGCCCACGATGCGAATGCGATCCATGAATCCCCCAGCTTCGAAATGATCTTGATTTTAATCGCGGCGGCCGACTGTCTCGGTCGGGCGTTCGGCGCCGGGGCCTGATTGCCCGGCGGCGCGGGCGCGGGTCTGCGCCTTCCGTCGGTTCAGGTTGGCGCGCAAGGCTTGAGCGAGACGGCTTTTTCGGGCAGCTTCCTGAAGAGCCGCCTCCTGAAGAGAAGTCTTCGCCTGGCCGCTCTCTGGCGCAGGACGATCGTCGTGTTCCGAAAATCCCATTAAATCGAACTCAAAAGGTTCAGGTCTGAAAACCCTGGGGCGAACGCCCTCGCGCCGCTCCAAAAAGGCCTTGTAGAGCCAGGAGGCGGCCAAGACAAGGCTCGCGGTCAGGGCTCGCGGTCAAGGACACGGCTTCCGGTCGGGCGCGGAGGCGGACGGTCGACAGGTCCGCCGCCTCCTCGAAGCGGAACGCTTGCCTAACCAGCGAGCCTATGCCAAACACGCGCCCGGCGGCTCCAAACATCGACGCCTTTGTGAACGCTGCGGTAGCTCAGTGGTAGAGCACTCCATTGGTAATGGAGAGGTCGACAGTTCAATCCTGTCTCGCAGCACCATAAAAACAACGAGTTGACAAAGACGACGAAAATGTCGGTCGGTTCACATGAACTGGTCTTGTCGAAAAACCTTTCAAGCGAAAAAAGGAGCCCGCAAGCCGGCTCCGAACGCGCCATCGTATTGGCTTGCTGTTCGATGTCCTGAACAATCTATGTCCTGAACCGCGCGGTTGGCGGGTTGCCCAGGAATATGAGCAGCACGAAGCCGCCCGCCTTCCGGTCGAAGGAGCGGGCGTTGTTTCCGGCGGCCCGCACCGCGCAGCATGGCCACTTATTTTTTCGTCTTCATCATTCCCCGTCTTCATCGCTGAAATCGTGGAACGCGGTTCGGAGCCGGACAAAAATATGATTTACTTTCCGTATTGGCTAAATTTAAGTATAGAAAGACTATAATACCGCATTATTTCATGGCGTCGTCAAATATTTTAACGTTCAAAAACCGTATAATGCGCAGCTTGATAACATCCTATCAAATAGGGCATAATGCACAAATTATTATAATACTATTTTTAAATACCAACATTGATGGAAATATCATGATCTACTTTCGATGCGCACTTTTAGGCATTGCCCTTTTCACGACACTCCTGACCTCTACCCTTCCGGCACACGCGACAGAAACGTTCGGCGCGAAAATGCGCAGATTGGCGGCCGCGGCTCAAATTTCAAACTCATTCACAAACATGCCCCTGCGCCCCGCTTCCGCATGGATCCCAAATAAGACCTACGCCGTCGGAGAGGCGGCCCAAAACGGCTCAAATCTTTACTTGTGCAGAACTGCAGGAACGAGCGCAGCCTCGGGAGGTCCGATTGGAACCAGCTACGCCGACATTGGCGACGGCACCGCCGCGTGGGTCTATCTTGGTCCTTCACTTGTCAACACACCGGATCCTGCGGCTCCAACGATTACTAGCGTCTCAACACTGGCGTCCTTGGGCCTGACACAATTTTTCAACCCATTAACCAGTCCTTCCAGCTTTAATTTTGGCGGGGGCGCGCCAACTGCGCAGCCGACCGGAAATTCGAGCTTCATCTCCTTTCCAGCCGTTCATTCGATCGCGAATGGGACGGGCGGAAACATCGGCTTTAACAATGGCGTCGACAATTTTTTTTGGTCCGCAAGCTTTGTTACGGACGCTCCGATTGTCGCAATCCTCGTGTCTTGGGGAGCAGAGCCCGCAAACATCATCATAGACGGACGGAAGCTAAGCCCAGGAGGCGTAAAAGGATTGGCCGGCCCATCCTATTTTCTGCTCGACTTTACCAAGGCAGGCAGCCGGAAACAGCGTACAATCACAATCGAAGATTACGGAAACATCAGATTCGGGGGCGTCAGCGTGGACGCAGCCAGCACTTTACGTGCGCCCTCCACGGTGGACAGATTTCGCGTCGCGTTTTTGGGCTCATCAATTGAGACTGGCGGCTATGGCTTCCCTCTGTTCGGCAGCCCCCATGGCCGGTATCAGCATCGAAACTTCTTGGCTGGTCCGATCCTTGGGTCCTAGGAATTGCTGCGACCGGCTACATAAACAATAATCAAGGCAAGTTTTTTAATTATGAAGGTCATGTTAATGACGCCATCCAAATCTCGCCCGATGTCGTTGTTGTAGGCGGTCCCATCAATGATGAAGGTTACGGGGCGACACAGATAACGGCTGCGGCTGTGTCCCTTTTCCGGAAGCTCCGCTCAGCCCTACCAGCCGTGCCGATCTTAGCGATGGGCACTTTTCCAGGCAGCCGCGGCCCGGATGCCGCCTCCGTCAACAGTGAATTGGCCATACAAGCCGCAGTGATGCAACTTAACGATCCTCGCATCTATTTTATCCCGCTGATTTCAGGCCAGGACGGAGCTGTGATCACCGGGACCGGCAGCGTGACAGCGCCAAAGAATAATGGAAACGGTGATTACTATATTTCTTCGGACGGCACCCACCCGACCCAGCTAGGGACGGACTATGAAGCTGGACAATTCGCAGCCAGGATCAAGTCGATTTTTGTGAACAGGGTTTATTAGCCGCCTTTTGCGAGGCGTCACCGCGCCGACGGCTGCGCACCGCCCGGGATATAAGGAGGCGTCTCCCTCGCCTTCCCCCTTACCTCACCTTGACCGTCACGACATGGCGTCCGGCGGGCGCGCCATGCTCCCAGGGTCGGGAATAGACGAACATTGCGCGCGCGGCGCCGGATTTGCGGCCCTCGATCTTGAATTGCGCCACGCCCGGCGCGCCGATCAGCGGAGCGCCGTTCCCGCCGCCAGACTTGAACCCCTCGGCCGAAATGACGAGCGCTCTGAGATTCGAGCTTTCCGCTGCGCTGAGGCTCCAGCTGTAGCCGGTGGATGGGTTTTCGGCCAATTCGACGATGGCGGAGCCGCCAATGGTGAGATCGAGGGTCTCGCCGCTGGTCTGCGCCCTGACGGCGCCGCCACAAACCCCGCGGGCCATTGCGCCAACAAACAGCGCAAAAACAAGACATTGTTGCAGGCGCGAGACGGCCATGGCGAGAAATCCTGCTGAAAACGGTCGATCATAATTGCGCGCCCGGTCCTGCGAACACAACGCCACAACAAGGATTTTCCGCTCTCATCGAAGTCGCGGGCGAATGCGTTTGGCCGAAAACGCAGGTTCTTTGTCCTTGCATCCCCCGTGACGCCGGCCGAACATTCACAAATGACAAGCAACATGACCACGCCTCTCCCAGATCAGGCGCCCCAAGAGATCGGGCGATCCCGGCGGATCGGGTTTCTGGTCTATCCAGACTGCGAAATTCTCGATGTTTGCGGACCTCTCGATACGTTTTTCTACGCCGACGCCTGGTTGCCCAGATTCGGGCGAGTCAACGAGCCTGGCTACCATTGCGATATACTCGCCGCGAAGCCGGGTCCGGTCCGCTCAAGATGCGGCATGGAATTTAACGCGACCCATAGTTTCCATGACTTTGGCGAAAGCCTCGACACTCTGGTTGTCGTTGGCGGCGCGATCAGCGTCGAAGAAGCCGGTAAAGATCCCGCCATGATCGAATGGGTGCGTTTTATCGCGCCGAAGGCGCGGCGCGTGGCGTCGATTTGCACCGGCGCGCTCATTCTCGCGGCGGCGGGCCTTTTGCACCACCGCCGCGTCACGACGCACTGGATGTTCGCCGAGGTCCTGAGCAGCGAATATCCATCGATAGAGGTCGATTCCAGCCTCCTCTTCGCGCGAGACGGCAACATCTACACTTCGGGCGGGATAACTGCGGGAATCGATCTCGGTCTTGCGATGATCGAAGAAGATCTTGGACGGGAAATCGCTCTCGCGGTCGCCCGCATGATGGTGGTGTTTCCGCGCCGTCCGGGAGGACAGTCCCAATTCAGCAGCTATATCCAGCATAACACGAAGAACAGGCCCGACATCATTGAACTTCAGGTCTGGGTCCTTGGACACCCGGGAGAGAATCTCAGCGTGCCCGCGCTCGCGGAACGCATGGCGATGAGCCCGCGCAATTTCACTCGGCTGTTCCGGAGCGAGACCGGAGAGACGCCGGCGCAATTCGTCGAGCGCGCGCGGGCGGACGCCGCCCGCTGCAGGCTCGAAACAACCTCCTTGCCGATTGAAACGATCGCCCTGGAAAGCGGCTTTGGCGGCGCCGAACGCATGCGGCGCACGTTCCAGCGGCTTTTCACCGTCAGTCCGCACGACTACAGGGCGCGGTTTCGATCCACGCTTCTGAACTGACCAGGCTGACGCCGACAGTCGGCTCAACACCTGACTCCGCCCCCTACAATTTCTTCATCCGTTTTGATGATGCGGCGCCGCGAACTTCCGCAGATGCGCCTATGGGAGAAACACGCCATGAACACGCAAGAAGTGTTTGCCTCTCCGGTCTGTCCGGAAGTGCGCAGGATCAAACCGTCCGATCTGACGGACGCCCTACGCGAGGGCGTAACGGATTTTTGGCGCACGCTCGACGTCTTCGCCGACCCCTTCTCGGTCGCGATAATTGGCGTCCTCTACCCGGCCGTCTGTCTTTACCTGTTGGACGCCCACCCGCAGTTGCTGTTTCCGTTCATGTCTGGTCTCACTTTGATCGGCCCGTTTGCGGCGACCGGCCTCTACGAGGCGAAACGGCGGCAGGAACTCGGTCTTGACGCATCCCCTGCGGCGCGCGGATCGCCCGCGCTCCCCTCGATCCTGGCTCTCGGGCTGGCGCTTCTGATCATATTCACGTGCTGGCAAGCTACGGCGGACTCGCTCTACCGCTGGCTGTTTGGTCCCGCGACGCCGATGTCCCTTGGCGGATTCCTGCGGGAGGTCTTGACGACGTCCCGGGGCTGGACGCTGATTATTCTGGGCAACGCCATCGGCTCGGTTTTCGCCTTCGCGGCGTTGAGCATTAGCGTCATCTCTTTCCCGCTTCTTCTCGACCGCAATGTCGGCGAAGCCGTAGCCGTGGAAACTTCGATCCGCGCGGTTATGGCGAACCCTTTAACGATGATGCTCTGGGGTTTGATCGTCGCGGCGGCGCTGACGATCGGCTTTTCGCTCTGCTTCGTGGGAGCGCTCATCGCCGCGCCAATCCTCGCTTCCGCGAATTGGCGTCTCTACCGCAAGACAGTGCAATAAGCGCGGCGCCGGCGCTCCGCCGACGACAGACGCAACTCGTTCAGCTCTGTGTTTCCGACACGCTCCGCATCGCCCTTGGCGGCTCCTTATCCCCCTCAATCGCCACCCTCCAAACGGGGAGCCCATGAACAAAGTCCGTAGAGCGCTTTCCGATCGCATGAAGTCATGCGATCGATCAGAAATTGCTTCAGAATCAAAGGTTTGAGCATAGTCTTGTCGATTGGATTGATTCAATCCGATCGGAATATGCTCCAGAGGAAAATTGCCATGAAAATCCTTTTTTTGACCACCGCACACAACAGCCTCAGCCAGCGCCTCTGGATCGAGCTTCGTGAGCGCGGGCGCCGCGTCAGCGTGTGCATCGCTGATTCTTTCGAGGCGATGGCCGACGCCGTCTCGCGCGAGGATCCAGATCTGATCATTGCGCCGATGCTCAAGATCGCCATTCCAAAAGAGATCTGGTCGCAGCGCCTGTGTCTGATCGTGCATCCCGGCGTCATAGGCGATCGCGGCCCCTCCTCGCTCGACTGGGCCATCGCCAACAGGGAAGAGGTCTGGGGCGTCTCGGTCCTTGAAGCGGCGGAGGATTTCGACGCCGGCGCAATTTGGGCCTCGCACGAATTCGATCTCGAAACCGACCCGCCCGCAAAGAGCAGTCTCTACCGCGGAGCCGTCACCGAAGCCGCAGTGGCCGGCGTCCTCGAGGCGGTGGCCCGGATCGAGGCGGGCGAGTTTCAATCAGGCTCATGGCGACCACAGGCGCTCTCGAAGGTCAACGGTCCCTTACGCGGACGCTTGCGGCCGCCGATGCGTCAGGCTGATCGCGTCATTGACTGGGAGAAGGACAACAGCGCGGAGATCGTGCGGAAAATCCGCGCGGCGGACAGCGCCCCGGGCGTTCTTGGCGAAATTCTCGGAAGAACCTGCTTTCTGTACGGCGCGCATGTGGAAGATCGCCTGAAAGGCCGGCCTGGAGCGGTGATAGCCCGGCGCGACGGCGCAATCTGCCTCGGCGCCGCCGACGGCGCCGTCTGGATCAGTCATCTGAAAGCCAAACCCGTGTTGAAGGAGCCGGACTGTCTTCTCCAGGCGGATTTCGGCTGCGAGTTATGCGACGCCGAGGCCTGTCCGGCCGCCGGAATCAAACTGCCCGCGACTCAGGTTCTCGGGCCGCTGGTTCGCGGCGCGCCGGAGGCTCCCCTTCCCTTCGACGCGCCGGACGACCACCGCACTTTCCGCGAGATCGTCTACACCGAGGACGGCGAGGTCGGAACCCTTTCGTTCGACTTCTACAACGGAGCGATGAACACTTCGCAATGCGTCCGGCTCCGCGACGCCTTCCTTTACGCCCGCTCGCGCCCGACGCGGGTCATCGTATTGCTCGGCGGCCGCGATTTCTGGTCGAACGGCATCCACCTCAACGTCATCGAGGCGAACGCCGATCCGGCGCTGGAATCATGGCGGAACATCAACGCGATCGACGATCTTATTTTCGAGATCCTCAACACCATGTCTCACTTCGTCATCGCCGGGCTGCGCGGCAATGCGGGGGCCGGCGGCACCATGATGGCGCTTGCGGCGGACGAGATTTACGCCCGGCCCGGCGTTGTCCTTAACCCGCACTACCGGAGCATGGGCGAATTGTATGGATCGGAATATTGGACCTACACGCTGCCGCGCCGCGTTGGAGAAAAACGCGCGTTGGAACTGACGCAATCATGCCAGCCGCTAGGCGCGCGCGCCGCCAGGGAGATGGGATTTCTCGACGACGTCTTCGGCGCGGACGCCGAAGCGTTCGAGGCCGAGGTGAAACGGCGGGCGCTGCGAATGGCGAAAAATCCTGATTTCCGCTCGGCCCTGCGCAAAAAGCACGAACGCCGCCTCGACGACGAAGCCTGCAAACCTCTCGCCAACTATCGCGCCGAGGAATTGCAGCAGATGCGGGTCAATTTCTTCGGACCGGACCCCGCCTACCACGAAGCCCGCCGGCGCTTCGTCTACAAGGGCGATTCCCTGCCGCGCGCGGCCTCCCCGCAGCCCTTGAAGGCTGAGAAGTTGTGCTTGCGCGCAGTCGCGGTTGCCTCCCTACCAAATGACGTAGATTACGCCGCCTCGCTTTAGCCGCCGGGCCGATGCCGGGACAGAACGCTTTACGACCGCCGTTTGACATAGCTTTTTAGTGAGCTATTGGCATGAAGCCGATCCAAGTCATCGACAAGGCGCGATCGCGCTACAAAACCGATGCGCGCCTCGCGCCATTGCCGGTTTCTTCACTCCCCGCCGCCAGCGGCGTTGCGAAGCCAAGCGGTCCCAAAGACAGCGACGCGCGATACAGACTGACGCGCGTTCGCACCGCAATCCACATCATTACGGAAAGGCTCCCCCCCGCCTGGCGCGAGTGGGCCGCTGAATTTTACTTGCGGCGGCGGGACGCTCCTGGCCCAGCAGCCGAACATGTTTTTCAGTATCTTCTCGGCGCCGCCAAATGGAGGCGAAAATCAGCCCCGCAAAACGAAGGCTCGATCGCAAAAGGAGCTGACCGTTTTTATGAACGGCAGTACAGGCAATATCTCAATCCCACAATGGGCGCGTTCGCCATGACCGCCACACGCGTCCTGCTCGCCGCCGGCGGCGCTCCACAGGGCTTATTGTGGCGGCGGCGGCGAAAAACCGGGGCCGCAATGCTTGAGGAAACCGAAGCCGGCGCGCCCATTTTAGTGATCAGCCGCGAGATTGTGGCTGTTCCCATTGCGCTCCCGTGCCTCGAGACCCACGATGAATGCGCGGCGGCGATGCGCTGGCTACGCGGCTACGGAGCGACGCCGAGGCGATATCGCGAGCTGATCGACGGCCAAGCGCTCAATTGCGTCGAACCCAATGTTCGAGCCTGTGAACAGACCCGTGACGGGGCGCTCCTCATGGTCTTAGGCAATGTGCTCAAGCGCAAAAAGCTGGCCCTCCTTGCTCTGCATCCGTGCGATCCCGACGCAATGGGATTGCACATCACGCTATTTGGGACGCAAATCCTCGAACCGAAACGGCTCGCTAGGGAATACGGCCTACCCGCGGGAGCGCTCGCGACATATGAAGCGGCCGCATTGCGCCAAGGGAGCCTTCTTATGTTCTGCGTTGGAGCAACAGAAGAAGTTTTTACCCAATGTTCGCAAAACCTCTTTTTCAAACATCCTCTGGCCGATGATGACTCGCGCAAAAAGGCTATCGCGCCGCAAGCATGGAGCCCTTCGCTTCCCCTAGAGCGTTTGCTGGAGGCCCAGTTCGAGACCTTTCAGATCACCGTCTCGGCCAGCGGTTTGCCAGGCGCGTCGCCGCGCAATGGAGACCGAGGCGAAGCCGCCTTTGTAACGCGCCGAAGCGGCAAAACCTTCATCCTCATTCCGTACTATCCTGGCAATTTCGTCCACGGCCATGCAGCCAAATTGTGGTCAAATCAATATGGATCGTTGATGATCTATGATGATCACACCGCGCGCACGGCAGTGACGATAAATGGGCCCTCGCGCGTCCTTTGGCGCGAGACTGTTGAGCGCGACTTCCCGGACATTGCGAGCCGTTCCGCCGCCACGCCAGGGCGAAGCGGCGATCCTACGCCAAGTCCTGAATACTGGTATCTCCAAGAGGCCGCCGAGCTCGCCCAACAAACCGAGCCGCTTGCCGCTCATGCTCTCGATCCGCAAAGACCGACCTGCAGCATCAGCGCGGGAGGACACGCCAAGCACGACAAAAAGCCCACGTATTTCGCGACGATCAGCGAGAAGCCCTACGATGTCGCGCGACAGCATGAACGCGAGGCCGCGGGTCGACCAAGGGATCCCGCGGGATTCGAGCATCGTCAATGGGCGCATGCTGTTCAAAGCTGTTTGGAACAGCGCCGGGCCCATCTGAACGCTTGCCTTGGAGCAGGAGCCTTCAATCCAGCTCCACCACCAGCCCATCCTGCAAGGTGACGCGGCGGTCCATGCGCGAGGCGAGCTCCATATTGTGGGTCGCAATCAACGTGGCGAGCCCTGTCGCCCTGACGATGGCGTCGAGCGCCTCGAATACGTGATTGGCGGTTTTCGGGTCGAGGTTGCCGGTCGGCTCGTCCGCGAGCAGGACGCCCGGCCCGTTGGCGACGGCGCGGGCGATCGCCACCCGCTGCTGTTCGCCGCCGGAGAGTTCCGCCGGCCTGTGCTTGCCGCGCGCCGCAAGCCCGAGATATTCGAGCAGCTGCGCGGCGCGTTCGCCGGCCTCGCGTTTCGAATATCCCGCGATCATCTGCGGCAGCATGATGTTCTCGATCGCCGAAAACTCCGGCAGCAGATGGTGGAACTGGTAGACGAACCCGATCTCGTTGCGGCGCAGCGCCGTCCGCTCGTCATCGGCCATATCCACCGTCGCGAAGCCGCCGACATAGACCTCCCCGGCGTCGGGTTTTTCCAGAAGGCCGGCGACATGCAGAAGCGTCGATTTGCCCGCCCCGGAGGGCGCGATGAGCGCGACCGACTGGCCCCCCCAGAGCTGGAAATCGGCGCCGCGCAGAATGTCGAGCGAAAACCCCGCCTGATCGTAGCTGCGGCCGACTTTCTGAAGGGAGAGCGCAGGGACGGACATTGTTTGTGTGGACATGCTATTCGTAACGCAACGCTTCGACCGGATCGAGCTTCGCGGCGCGCCAGGACGGATAGATCGTCGCCAGGACAGACAATGCGAGAGTCATCGCGACGACGGCGAGGACGTCGCGGGGATCGACCACCGACGGCAGGCGCGACAAAAAATACAGCTCGGCCGGAAACAGATTGGCGTGAAGCAGCCGGTTGAGAATCTGGCGCACGGCCTCGACATTGGTTGAAATCAGCAGGCCGAGGAGAAATCCCGCGAAGGTTCCCGCGACCCCGATCGAGGCGCCCGTGATCAGAAAGATGCGCATGATCGCGCCGCGCGACGCCCCCATGGTGCGCAGGATCGCGACGTCCCGGCCCTTGTCCTTCACCAGCATGATCAGGCCCGAAACGATGTTGAGCGCGGCGACCAGCACGATCAGCGTCAGGATGATGAACATGACGTTGCGCTCGACGTTCAGGGCGTCGAAAAAGGTTTTGTTGCGCTCGCGCCAGTCGGTCATGATCATCGGCCGCATCACCGATTTCTCGATCTGCGATCGCACCGCGTCGAGTTCCTCCGGCTTGCGCAGGAAGATCTCGATGACGCTCGCCTCGTTGTCCTTGTTGAAGAACCCCTGCGCTTCCGGCAGGGCCATGTAGACGAACAGACTGTCGAACTCCGCCATGCCGATCTGGAAGATGGCGGAGACGGGATAGACCTTGCTGCGCGGAGAAACGCCGAACGGCGTCTGCGCGCCGTTTGCGGTCAGGATCTTGATCTTGTCGCCGATGCGCAGGCCGAGATTTTCCGCAAGCCTCTGGCCGATGGCGACCCCGCCTCCCGTATCGAACCCGTCGAGCGTCCCGAGTTTGACGTTGCCGGCGATGCCGGGCAGCCGCTTGATGTCGGCCTCCCTGATCCCGCGAACGAGGGCGAAATTCATGCTGGTCGTCGAGGCCGCGGCCGGCGCCTCGACCATTGGAATCACGAGATCGACGCCCGGCGCGGCGGCGACCTCGCGCACCACCTCGTCATAATCGTTGAGCGGAGAATCGGCGGCCTGGAGAAAGATATGGCCGTTGATGCCGACGATCTTGTCGAGCAATTCCTTGTGGAAGCCGTTCATCACCGACATGACGACGATCAGGGTCGCGACCCCGAGCACGATCCCAAGGAACGAGAAACCGGCGATCACCGAGACGAAGCTGGCCTTGCGCCGCGCCCGCAGATAGCGGAAGGCGATCATCCATTCGAAGGGCGCGAACGGGCGCGTGCCGCCGGTCAGGCTTTCCATCAGGCCTCCGTCAATCGCGCGACGGCCTCGGCCAGCGGATAGGACTGGCGGTCCCCGGTGGCGCGCGTCTTCACTTCGACCTTGCCCTCGGCGAGGCCCTTGGGACCGACGATCACCTGATACGGCAGGCCGATCAGATCGAGTTTGGCGAATTTCGCGCCGGGACGCTCGTCCGTGTCGTCGTACAGCACGTCGACGCCGGCCTTTTGAAACGCCGCGTAAAGTTCGGCGCAGGCGGCGTCGGTCGCGCCGTCGCCGACCTTGAGATTGGCGAGGCCGATCCTGAACGGCGCCACCGCCTCGGGCCAGATGATGCCGGCCTCGTCGTGGTTGGCCTCGATCAGCGCGCCGACGAGGCGCGACACGCCAACGCCATAGGAGCCGCCCTGGAACGGGCGCTCGACCCCGTCCGGCCCGGCGATCAGGGCCTGCATCGGCTTCGAATATTTGTCGCCAAAATAAAACACCTGACCGACCTCGATGCCCCTGGTGTGGATGCGCTTGTCTTCCGGCGTCTCGCGTTCGAAACGCGCGGCGTCATGGACGTCCTCGGTCGCGGCGTAAAGGCGCGTCCAGGCCTCGATGACGGGCGTCAGATCGGCGTCGTAGTCGATGTCTTCGCCGGGAACGGGCAGGTTCAGGACGTCGGCGTGACAGAACACCCCAGATTCGCCGGTTTGCGCGAGAATGATGAACTCGTGACTGAGATCGCCGCCAATCGGCCCGGTTTCCGCGCGCATCGGGATGGCGCGCAGTCCCATGCGAGCGAAAATGCGTAAGTAGGACACGAACATGCGGTTATAGGAGAGCCGCGAGGACGCCTCGTCGACGTCGAAGGAATAGGCGTCCTTCATCAGGAATTCGCGCCCGCGCATGACGCCGAAGCGCGGTCTCTGCTCGTCGCGGAATTTCCACTGGATATGATAGAGGATCTTGGGCAGGTCGCGGTAGGAGCGGATATAGGCGCGGAAAATCTCCGTGATCATGTCCTCGTTGGTCGGCCCGTAGAGCAGTTCGCGCTTGTGACGGTCGACGATCCGCAGCATTTCGGGGCCATAGGCCTCGTAGCGCCCGGTCTCGCGCCAGAGATCGGCCAGCTGAAGCGTCGGCATCAGGAGCTCGATGGCGCCGGCGCGGTCCATTTCCTCGCGGACGATCTGCCCGACCTTCTGCAGGACGCGAAGCCCGAGCGGCAGCCAGGCGTAAATGCCGGACGCCTCCTGCCGGATCATGCCCGCGCGCAGCATCAGGCGGTGCGAGACGATTTCGGCCTCTTTGGGGGTCTCGCGCAGGATCGGCAGGAAATAACGGGAAAGGCGCATCGGCGGTTCGCAATCCTTCTTGGGCTCACCGGGCGGATCGGGCGCCCCCGGCGGGGACCAAACAATCGTAAAGGGCGTCAAAAGACAAGCCGTCAGGGCGCCACGCGGCGCGGGCGGAGCGGCGCGGCGCGGAATTGAGGCGCGAACGATTCGCTGCTAGCCTCTAACCGGTCCTCTCCGGACGATCGCCCGAACCTACGCCTGGGGCCTCGAGGGGCCCGCTCGATGGAGAGCCCATTTTTCGCAAAAAGACCGCCCGCATGCGCGTTCTTCTCATTGTCGCCCATCCGCTCGACGATTCCTTCGCGAAGGCCGCGACGGCGCGGGTCAGGTCCACGCTTGAGCGGCGCGGCATGGAGGTCGATCTCATCGACCTTTACGCCGACGGCTTCGATCCGCGCCTGACGGGCGACGAGCGGCGGGGATATTTTGCCTCGCCCTACGACTTTGGCGCGGTCGAAGGTTACGTCGACCGTCTGAAGGCCGCGGACAAGCTCGCGCTCGTCTTCCCGCAATGGTGGTTCAACATGCCCGCGATCCTGAAGGGGTTTTTCGATCGCGTCTTCGTCCCCGGCGTCGCTTTCGACCATGGGCCGGGCGGCGGCCTGATCGCGGGCCTGACAAACATCGACGCTCTTTATGTCGTCAGTTCGACCGGCGCGCCCTGGTGGTACGTGCGGCTTTACATGGGCGATCCGGCGCGGCGGCAAATCGGGCGCGGGATGCGGGGCGTTTTGAACCCCAAATCGAGGTTCCGCATGCTGACCTTGCACGATATGGACAAGATGACGACCGAGCGCGCGTGCGCCTTCCTCGATAGGGTCGAGAGGGCGTTCCTGAAGTTTTGACGAAGGCGCGCTGACGAGGGCGCGGTAAGTTCGAACTGGCAAAAATCGGCCGATGGCCTTACCATGGCTGCGAATCTTTCAGGCTGCCGCGTGCGGCGCAGGTCAGCCTTTGATTTTCTTGGGGAGCCTCTCATGGATGATCTGATCGCGAAGCTGATCAAGACGTTGGAAAAGCCTTATTCCGCCATCGGGTTGGGGGCGGCGATCACCGGCGTCCTGATCATCCTTTATCATCTGTTCGATGTCGGGCGGGGCTATTGGGGGCCGTTTTTCACTTTTCTCCATGTGATCTCGGGCGTCACCTGGATCGGTCTGCTTTATTATTTCAATCTCGTGCAGATCCCGACCATGCCGAATATTCCGGCCGAACTGAAACCCGCCATCGGCAAATATATCGCTCCCGAAGCGCTGTGGTGGTTCCGCTGGGCCGCCGCCTCGACGGTGGTGACCGGACTTTTCGTCTTTTCCAGCGGCACGGCCGTCACCAACCTGACCATCGTGACCGGCGCCCTGCTCGGCCTCGTCATGGCTTACAACGTCTGGTTCATCATCTGGCCGAACCAGCAAAGGGCGCTCGGAATTGTTCCGGCCGACGATGAAACCAAGGCCAAGTCCGCTCGGATCGCCATGCTGACCTCACGCACCAATTTCGTGCTGTCGATCCCGATGCTCTATTGCATGGTCACGGCGCGGCTGGTGGGATGAGGATGCTGACGCCGCGCCCAATATTGTGAGGAAGCGTCGGACAATCGCACGGGAGGCCTCTGCGGATTCCCCTGCCCTTGCAACAGGAGGGGACGATGAATAGGGCCGTATTGAAAGAATAGGACCTTATTGAAATTACTTATGTATTTTTCCGGCGCGATCCTGATGTTACAGGGATGCGCGTTCGCAAAAGATCCTGATCTGGGGATTATTGAGTATAAGTCGAAATGCGCGCTCTGCCATGGCTATGACGACAAAGGCGACGGACCTTTCGCCAAGCAACTCAAGACGAAGCCCTCCGACTTAACCTTGCTCGCGAAAAATAATGGCGGCGTTTTTCCTGACGACATCCAAGAAAAAGTTGACGGAAGGAAAGACGTCGACGCACATGGACCACGGGACATGCCTGTCTGGGGCAATCGACCTGTTCGCGCCGGCGAGTTTGGTCAGAAGACACGGATGAAGGCGCTTATTGACTATCTCGTGCGCATCCAGACGAAATAAGCCGGATTTGACTCCCTGTCATAAGAGCCCCTGCAAAGAGCGTGGACCAGCCATGTTTTACAGGATGCTCACTTTAATAAATTATTGTTAAGTTTATCACGTTTGAGTGACCGTTAAAACATTGTATAAGATATTTAAAAACTTATGTTAGTAAATGGACGGCGTCCTATTCGATTTAAATTTCGCCGCCGGTGAGAAATACTTATAAAATAGAAAAGAGTTTTCATGGAAATGAAACGCCTAACCTTTTTATCGATTCCGCTTGTCGTCGCGGCGTCGATTGTGACCTTCACGTCCAGTCAAAGCATCGCTGCTCCGGTCGGCATCTCGTACCGCCAGATTGGACTCTGCAAGAGCTACGAAACAGCTAAAGAAACTGTTCATGCGCCGGCAGACCAAGCCTTCGCGATTTTCAAGATAGAACAGATCGACAATTCATCGTCCTCGAAATTCTTCTACTTCGATCCCGCGATGTTTTATGTTGATCAATCGACGCCGGCGCAAAAGGCGGGTAAGGTTCTTGAGTCTAATCGCCGCTTAGCGGCCATGGATTTAAGATCGGAGCCCAAAGGCGCTTCAAAGCCAACGGAAGGCCAAGTCGCGAAAGGCGGCAAAATCGAAGTGAATTCGTTCGCCGTCACCTTGGTCGACACTCGCAATCCCAGCGGTGGACCTGAGGCGAAACAGTACGATCTTGCCCTCTTGTATGACGATTGGAGCCCCGAGTGGCAGGCCTATCGGGAAGGATTTGTATCATCCATCGTGATGACCAAAACCAATCCCGCCGGGACGAACTGGTCCGTGACGGACGCTTGCCCACCGGCGGAGCTTAATTAACCCGGTCAGCGTTTCAGCGCTGACGATCACAACATCGCTTCCCGACGCCGGGGCTTGAGCTAACAAGGCTTGCCCCGTCGTCAGATCAACGCATAGAGCTTTGGTCCAAGTTTTATTCCACCGTGACGCTCTTGGCGAGGTTGCGCGGCTGGTCGGCGTCTTTCCCCATCGCGACGGCGGTGTGATAGGCGATCAGCTGGATCGGCACGGCGTAGGCCATCACGGCGAAGTCGGACGCCATGTCCTCCATCACGATCGCGGTTTCGGCTTCCTCCGCGAGTTCGCTCGCGAGCGCCGCATCGCCGATCAGGATCAGGCGGCCGCCGCGCGCCGCCACCTCCTGCATGTTGGAAATCGTCTTTTCGAGCACCTTGTCGCGCGGCGCGATGACGATCACCGGCATCTCGCTGTCGATGAGCGCGATCGGACCATGTTTCAGTTCGCCCGCCGCATAGCCTTCCGCGTGGATATAGGAGATTTCCTTCATCTTCAGCGCACCTTCGAGCGCCAGCGGATAGGCCGTGCCGCGCCCAAGGTAAAGCACGTCGCGGACCCTGCCGAGCTCGCGCGCGAGGCCTTCGACCGCGCTCTCGCATTTCAGCGCCGTGGCCATCAGGCCCGGAACCGCCATGAGTTCAGCGACAAGCCGCGCCTCCGTTTCGGCGTCGATCGCATTGCGCGCCCGCCCCAATGCGAGGGCGAGGCAGGCCAGCACCGCGAGCTGGCAGGTGAACGCCTTGGTCGAGGCGACGCCGATTTCCGGACCGGCCAGAGTCGGCGCGATCACGTCGCTTTCGCGCGCCATTGTGGACGACGCCACGTTGACGACGGACATCACCTTTTGTCCGCGCGCCTTTGCGCTGCGCAGGGAGGCGAGCGTGTCCGCCGTTTCGCCTGATTGTGAAACGAGGAGGGTCAGGCCTCCGGCTTCAAGCGGCGTGTCGCCGTAACGGAACTCCGACGCGATCGCGACATCGACCGGCAGCCGGGCGAAGCGCTCGAACCAGTATTTGGCCGTCAGCCCAGCGAAATAGGCGGTTCCGCAGCCGCAGATCGTCAGCCGGGAGAGTTTCGAGGCGTCAACCGGCAGATCGAACGGCAACGCCGCCCGCCCCGACGACATGTCGAGATAATAAGCCAGCGTGCGGCCGACGACTTCGGGTTGCTCGTGGATTTCCTTCGCCATGAAATGGCGGTGATTGCCTTTGTCGATGAGATAGGCCGAGGCGAGCGTCTTGATCTTGCGACGCTCGACCGGCCGCCCCGAAACATCTCGAAACGACGCGGTCTCATGCGTCAGCACGACGAAATCGCCGTCTTCGAGATAAGCGATCGTCTCGGTGAAGGGCGCGAGCGCGAGAGCGTCGGAGCCAAGGAACATCTCGCCCGCGCGGTCTCCCTCGCCAAACCCGACGGCGAGCGGCGCGCCCTGGCTGGCGCCGATGAGAAGATCTTCCCTGCCCTCGAATATCATGGCGAAGGCGAAGGCGCCCTTGAGGCGAGGCAGGGAGGAGGCCACCGCATCGACCGGATCCTTGCCCGCGTTCATGGCTTCGGTGACCAGATGGGCGATGACCTCGGTGTCGGTGTCGGTTGAAAAAACGTGGCCCTTGCCCTTCAGTTCGTCGCGCAGTTCGCGGAAATTTTCGATGATGCCGTTGTGAACCACCGCGAGTTTTGCGCTGACGTGGGGATGCGCGTTGTTCTCGGTCGGTCGGCCGTGCGTCGCCCAGCGCGTATGGCCTATGCCCACGCTGCCGCCGATCGGCTCTTTTGCGACCAGCGCCTCGAGAGCCCTCAGCTTGCCGCTGGCGCGCCGGCGCGCGAGGCGGCCGTCCTCGATCGTCGCCAGTCCCGCCGAATCATAGCCGCGATATTCGAGCCGCTTCAGCGCCTCGAGGATCTCGCCCGCGACGGGCCCGCGTCCCAAAATGCCGACGATGCCGCACATTCGATCCAACTCCCTGGCTCGGCCAAAACCGGCGGCCTGCGCCGGCCCTCGCGGCGTCGCTTAATCTATTGTTCTTTCCGCCGCGCGCTCCGGAACGCCTTGGCCCAGCCCGGCTTTTCGATCTGACGCTCGCGCGCCAGCCCAAGGGCGCCCTCTTCGACGTCCTTCGTGATCACCGAACCCGAACCGATATAGGCGCCGCCGCCCACCTTCACAGGAGCCACGAGCGAGCTGTTCGATCCGATAAAGGCGTTTTCGCCGATTTCGGTCCGAAACTTTGCGAAGCCGTCATAATTGCAGGTAATCACGCCCGCGCCGATATTGGTTTTCGAGCCGACGCTGGCGTCGCCAATGTAACTCAAATGGTTGATCTTCGCGCCAGCGCCGATGGTCGCGGCCTTGATCTCGACGAAATTGCCGATGTGGACCTCCTGCGCCAATTCGGCTCCCGGCCGGAGCCGGGCGAACGGGCCGATGGTCGCATGATCGCCAATGACGGCGCCCTCGATATGGGAGAATGACCGGATCAGCACGCCGTTTCCGACCCTAACGCCTGGGCCGAACACGACATGCGGCTCGACGATGACGTCCTGTCCCAGCTCGGTGTCGAACGACAGCGTCACGCTCGCCGGATCGATCAGGGTCGCGCCGCCCTTCATGGCGGCGGCGCGAAGGCGGTCCTGCAGATGCGCCTCCGCCGCGGCGAGCTGGATGCGGTCGTTGACGCCAAGGACTTCGTCTTCCTCGACGATCATCGCCCGCGCCGGCAGCCCCTTCGCCCGCGCGATCGCGACGATGTCGGTCAGATAATATTCGCGCTGGCTGTTCACCGCGCCGATCGTCTCGAGCAGCCCGAGCGCGCCCTTGCCCGCGATCGCCATCAGACCGGCGTTGCAAAGCCGGACGGCGCGTTCCGTCGCGGTTGCGTCGCGGTCCTCGCGGATCGCGTTCAAGACGCCGTCCTGAAGCAGCAGCCGCCCGTATCCGGCAGGCTCCTTGGCCTCGAAGCCGAGCGCCACGACCGCGCTTTCGCCGTCCGCAAGGACGCCGCGCAGCAAAGCGAACGTCTGCGCTTTCACCAGAGGCGTATCCGCGAAAACGACCAGCAGGTCGTCATACCCGGCGGCGATCGCGCTTCGCGCCGCGAGGACGGCGTGGGCGGTGCCGCGCCTCTCCGTCTGGATGGCGATCTCGGCCGAGGGAAGAACTGCTTTGGCTTCGGCGATCAGGGTCTCCTGATCCGGCCCCGCCACCACGACGACGTGGTCGGCGCCCGCGTCCGTCACGGAGCGCAGCACATGAGCCAGCATGGAGCGCCCGGCGAGCTTATGCAGCGCTTTGGGCTTCGTCGAGCGCATCCGCGAGCCGACCCCGGCCGCCAGCACGATCGCGAGACAGGACCGCCCGGATTTGCGCGGGCTCGGGGAAGGCGCAAGAGGCATCACAGCTCCGGACAAGATTCATGCGCCGTTCATAACTATAAAGGTTATTAATCCAAAATCGCCGCATTGCAAAAAGGACGGCGAGCCCCCTTATCCCCGCCCGATTATCGGCTATAGAATGCAATTAATGCAATTAATGGATACCAATTTTTCAGCGACGCAACTGAACCGTCGGACAATCGGGTAATGGTCGAGCGTCGCGAAATTCTGAAAATTGCCGCCGCCGGGGCGGCCGCGGCCTGGCTCGACGGCCTCGCCAATCGCGTGGCCGCCGCCGATGGTCTCGCCGCCGCGGCGGGCTCCGACAAGCCTCAGTCCGCCGCCGCGCAGGCTGCCGACAAAGCGCCGCCGGGGTTTACGTTCGGGGCGCCGTCCGCTTTTGACCCGGGGATGGTCGCCGAGGCGGCCCGAAACCTCTCGAAACAGCCTTTCAAGGCGCCTCCGGCCGATATCCCGGACGCCTTCAAGAGCCTCAGCTACGATCAATACGTCGCCATCAGGCGCCGCGCCGGGTCCGCGATCTGGTCGGCCGACAATATCGGTTTCGCCCTCGATCCCTTGCATCGCGGTTTCATTTTTTCCAATCCGATGCAGATCAACGTCGTCGCGGAGGGGCAGGCGCGCCGCATCGTCTATGACCCTGCCCTGTTCGATTTCGGTCAGCTCAAGCCGCCGGCGAACCTCGGCGACATCGGATTTTCCGGCTTTCGCGTTCTTGCGCCAAACGGAGACGGCGCATTTTCCGAACTCGCGACGTTTCAGGGCGCAAGCTTTTTCCGCGCCGTCGCGCGAGGCCAGAACGCCGGCGACATGGCCCGGGCGCTTTCGATCAAGACCGCCGACCCTCGCGGCGAAGAATTTCCGGCGTTCCGGGCAATTTGGATCGAACGCCCGACCCTTGCGGCGAATGCGCTTATCCTGCACGCGCTGATCGATTCTGAAAGCGTGACCGGCGCCTACCGCTTCACGCTGAGGCCGGGCGAGGCGACGATCATCGACACCGAATGCACGCTGTTCGCGCGCGCTTTGGTGGACAGTTTTGGCATTGCGACGATGAGCGCGACCCATCTTTCGGGCTGGATCGATCCGCGCCGGTCGGAAGATCTCCGGCCGAACGTCAGCGAGGTCGGCGGCCTGCAGATACAGACGGGCAAGGGCGAATGGCTTTGGCGGCCCGTCGCAAACCGCGACACCCTGCAGGTCTCGACTTTCGTCGATGAAAACCCGCGCGGATTCGGCTTTCTTCAACGCGACCGGAATTTCGATCGTTACCAGGACGACGACCAGCACTGGGAGGCTCGGCCTTCGCTCTGGATCGAGCCGATCGGAGAATGGTCGTCGGGCGGGGTGCAGCTGATCGAAATTCCGTCCGAATCCGAGGTCAACGATAATATCATCGCGTTCTGGAAGCCGAAGCAGGCGCTGGCCGCGGGCAGCGAAACCTCCTTCGCCTACCGCCAATTCTGGTGCTGGAACCCGCCCGTGCGGCCTTCCCTCGCCGTGACGACGCAATCGCTTTCGGGGCGCGGTTCGTCACCGAAACGCCACCGTTTCGTGGTGCAGTTCGAGGGCGAAGCGTTGAGGCAACCCGCGAACGCCGACGATATCAGGCCAAACCTGACCGCGTCGCCGGGAACGCTCTCCTCGGTTCGAACATTCATTTCAGCGGACCGCATGTCGTATCGCGTTTCTTTCGAACTTGATGCGGGGAGCGAATCCTATTCAGAGCTGCGGCTCGTCGTCGAGGCCGCCGGAAAGCCGATCAGCGAGACCTGGATCTATCGATGGACGCCTTGACCCATCCTGCGCAAGACCCCCCGGCGGTCACTCACCTGCGCCCTCTCGACGCGGCGCCCGCCGAGAAAGAAAACCTCGCCTCGACTCCGCCTGAATCGCCGCTCGCGATGCCGCAACAAAGCCTTTCGCGTTTCGACGTCGAGAAACGCCATCGCGGCGTCGCCTCCCATCGGGACTTCAGCCGGTCGATCGCCCGATTGCTCGTCTTCGGCGGCGGGCTCGCCCTGACCGGCTATGGCGCCTACCAAATGTATGAAGTCGTCGCCGTCGGCGGGGTCACCATTCTCGAATGGGCGCTTTTGATCCTGTTCGTGGCCAATTTCTCATGGATCGCGCTGGCCTGCACGAGCGGCCTCGTCGGCTTTCTGTGGCTGTTGTTTCTGGCGCCGAAGCCGCCGGGGCTCCCTGCCGAACTGCATGAGCGCACGGTGGTCGTGATGCCCATCTACAACGAGGATCCGGCCCGCATTTTCGGCGCGGTCCAGGCGATTTTCGAAAATGTTCAGGCGACCGGGCTCGGCGACGCGTTCGACTGGTGGTTCCTTTCGGACACGACGGATCCGGAGATCTTCGTCGCGGAAGAGCAGGCGTTTCTCGCCATGCGGCGGAGGCTTGACGACAGGGGTCATATTTTCTACAGGCACCGGCCCAAAAACCTGCATCGCAAGGCCGGCAACATCCAGGATTTCGTGACCCGCTGGGGCGGGCGCTACCCGCAAATGGTCGTCCTTGACGCCGACAGTCTCATGACCGGCCACGCGATCGTGACGCTGGCCGCGGCGATGGAGGCGGATCCCGACGCCGGCATCATTCAAACCTTGCCGCTCATCGTCAACCGCAACACGCTTTTCGCCCGCATTCAACAATTCGCCGCCCGGATCTATGGTCCGGTCATCGCGGCCGGCGTGTCGGTGTGGATGGGCCGCGACGGCAATTACTGGGGTCATAACGCGATCATCCGCACCAAGGCCTTCGCCGAATATTGCGGCTTGCCTGTGCTGCGCGGACGGCCCCCCTTTGGCGGCCATATCCTCAGCCATGATTTCGTTGAAGCCGCGCTGATGCTGCGAGCCGGATATTCGGTCTACATGCTGCCGACGCTCGGCGGCAGTTTCGAGGAAAGCCCCCCCTCGCTGATCGACCTTTCGGCCCGCGACCGGCGCTGGTGTCAGGGCAATCTCCAGCATTTGAGGGTTTTGCCGGCGAGGGGGCTGCATCTCGCGTCCAGACAGCACTTCATCACCGGAATCATGGCCTATATGGCCTCGCCGCTGTGGATGCTGCAATTGTTCGTCGGCATTATCCTCGTCTTGCAGGCGAGTTATATCCGGCCGGAATACTTTAGCAGCGATTTCACCTTGTTCCCGGCCTGGCCCCGGTTCGACGCGGAACGTTCGCTCAATCTCTTCGCTCTCACCATGACCATTCTACTCCTGCCGAAAGTTTTCGGTTTCGCGCTCGCCCTGCTGCAGGGCGAGACGCGGCGCGGCGCCGGCGGCGCGATCCGTCTGACGCTTTCGACGATTTTCGAAATCATCATGTCGGCGCTGCTCGCTCCCAGTATGATGCTGATCCAGTCCGGGCACGTGATGCATTTCGTCTTCGGCTTCGACACAGGATGGGATCCGCAACGGCGCGACGACGGCTCGATCCCGTTCAAGGCGATCATCCGCCGGCACCGCTCCCATGTCGCAATGGGTTTCCTCACCCTTGTCGCCGGCCTGTCCATCGCGCCCTCGCTGGTCGCCTGGATGTCGCCCACGATCCTTGGCCTCATCCTGGCGATTTTCCTGTCCTGGGCGACAGGCCTCCTCGCGGTCGGCCTCGCGCTGCGAAAGTGGGGGTTGCTGCTGACTCCGGAGGAACAGAAGAGGCCGCCCGTCGTCGCAAGAGCCAATGAACTGGCGCAAGAGCTCGAACGCCTCGCGGCCGGAAACCCCGGTGGTCTCGCCGCGATCAATTCCGATCCCGTCTTCCGGGCCTTCCATCTTGCATGTCTGCCCCGGGCGCCGAAGCGCAGACACGGAGACATTTCGTCGGAATGGGCGCTCGCCGACGCGAAACTCGCGGAGGCGGAATCAATGAAGGAGGCGCTCTCCTGGCTGCAGCCGAAAGAACGCATGGCGATCCTTCTGGACCGCAAGCTCATTGCGCGTCTGGAAAGCCTTCCCGCGGAGCCCGCAACCGTCGGAGCCATATCATCGGCACGTTGACGCATCCCCTGGAGATCGGTTCCAAGCCGCGCTTTTTGGCCTTGATGAAGATCGGACCCAATAGACGACAAGGCGCCGCCCCCGCGCCGAACAGGATCTCGCGCCTTATTTTGATCGCCGCGGCGGTCGCGGCTTCCACTCTCGGCGCCCCGCCCTTGCGCGCGCAGACGCCGAACGGGACCTGCATCCGGACGCTGGGCGATAGTCTGACATCAGGGTATCAGCGCTTTCTGTCGAGGTTCATCCCGGACAGGAAAATCGTCCCTGGCGGCCTCGGCGCGCAGACATCGACCCAGATCGCGGCGCGTGCGGGCGCGATTCCAACGCGCGTCTTCGTGCCCGGCGACAGCCTCCCGCGCTCCGGAACCGTGCAGCTCGCGTCGATCCAGCCGCGCTTGATCTCGAGCTCGAACAAGGCGGACGAAATCGAGGGGAGCCTCGCCGGACGGCCTGGACGACTGACCCGCGACGCCAGCGACAGATATGATTTCGTTTTGAACCCCGCCGACCGCGAAACGCCCGCCCCGCCGGGGAGCTTGTTTGCGCCGCAGACCAGCGACGTCGACAAATGCGTTCTGGTCCTTTGGGCCGGGCGTAACGATATTCCGGCCTCCGCGACAATTCTGGCGAACATCGACGCCATCCTCGAACCCTATGTGCTCCGGCGCGCTCCTTTTCTCGTCATCAGCGTCCTGAACTCCGATTCAGAACCCGCCGGAAGCGCGAGGTTCGCGGCGGTCATGCGGATCAATCAGACTTTGGCGCAGAAATATCCGTCTGGCTTTCTCGACGTCCGCCGCTATTTGATGGACAGCGCGCTCGCCGACGCGAAGCTTCCGGCGGACGATGAAGCCAGGACGTGGCTGGCGAAAGACCTCATTCCGGCCAGTCTGCGTAAGGACGGAATTCATCTCAAGGATGAAGTCGACGCGCTCGTCGCGAAATTTATCGCCTCGGCGATCAAAAACAGGCAATGGTAGGAAACGTCGACTTCATCGTGGACTGTTTCTTTCGATCGGGATCCCCGGCGATCACTTGAGCGCTTTCCGGCCGAATGTGATCATTCGGTCGATCAGAAATCGCTCCGCATTCGAAAACTTGTACATTTTCTTGTCGATCGTATTGATTCACTCCAATCGGAATATGCTCTAGACGAAAGGTCTGAAGCGTGGCTGCCATTAGCGAAGAGCAAGATCTGGGCGACACAAGAGTGTCGATCTTTATCCCGCTTACGATCATCGCCGGCTTCGCCATAGCGCAATTATACCTCGGGACGTCCCCTTACGTCATGGCTCTCTGCGCCTTCGGGATCGCGGCGCCATTGTTGCCGCTGCATATTTACGGGCGCGATCTCTACGCCATTATCGGGATCATTTTCAGTTTGAGATACGCCGGCGTCGCGCTTATGGCGAAAACGGCTTACGGACAACCGCTCGAACAAAACCTGTTCCAGCCGGTGCATTCGTTCGAATTATACGCGCTGCTCATGGCGATCGTGACCCTTGTGCTGCTCATCGCCCGAAGACTTGACCGTGGCGGCACGTTGTTTCCTTTCCCGACTGATCTTGCTTCGCTCCGGCGGCTTTCGGTTATTTCCCTCTCGGTCGGGTTCGCGGCTCAGTTGGTCGCCGGCGCCAATGCCGCAACCCAGACAGGAGAAGCCAATGCGGGTCCGCTGGTCATCATAGCGGGCAATTTCGCGAGCTTTTTCTACCTCGGACTGATTTCCGAAGTCATCTACGGGGTCACCAAATCCAACGGCCGCAGTTTCATGACGCCGCTCCTCGCCGTCGCGACGGGGGGCACCCTTTTGATTTCCATGGCGCTGAATTGGAGGGAGTTTTTCGCAGCCGGAATGGTCGCGCTCGCCATGACGGCGTTCATGTATAAAGCCATCCGCCCGTATCATATTCTTGGCGGCGTGGTGATCGCCTATTTCTTTTTGACCTTCTTGTCGCCGGTCACATTGTACCTCCGCGTTCAGCGGGAAGGCATGCCGAAAGCGCAATTCGCCGCTCTAGCCCTGTCCACCTTCGAGCGCGCGGCCGTCGACCCGTCGTTTCTGGAAATGATCAAGAATTTCGAGCTGTCGAACAGGTTCGCGAATTTCACAGACGAAGAGGATTATGACTATTACGGGGATCGAAGCGGCGCCTTGAACCGCTTTTCCTATATCATGCTGCTTGACGCGATTTCGTCCTTTTCCCAGGGGCACACCCCGATCGGATGGCCGGCGCTCAAGCAAACCGCGGCGCGGGTCGCGCCAGGATTTCTGGGTTTCGACAAACGAGTATCGCTCTACGGCCTTGGCGACTGGCTGTCATGGCAAGTCGGGATCGGCAATCCGGGCATGAGCTCATTCCTGAATTTCGGGCTCCCGATGGAAGGTCTGGCCACCTGGGGACTCATCGGCTTTATCACCTATCCTTTCATTTTCCTGATTCCCGTATTGTTCATCGCGGGGCGGATCTCCACCTTCAAGGTGAGACTGCCGTTGAGCATTTTCCTGTTCACGATTCTTCAACACAGCCTGGTCGAGGGCAACAGCGACTTCTTCGTCGGCGCGGTTCTAAGAGAACTGCCGCAATATGCGGTGCTGATTTTCCTCCTGTATTATGGCTGCTTCCTTCAGTCCTCGAAACTGAAACCGATCGCGGATCCCGCCGCGCAGGATTGAGCCGCTCCCATGAATCCGGGATTTCCCGGCGTTCCGGATGAGCCGCCCGCGCGGGCGTTGCAAAAGCCGAGGGAGCGGGTATTCTTTCGTCTCCGAAACAAACGAAAGGAGGTGATCCTGTGTCTCATTGTCTCGCGCGCTCTCCTCGGAGTAGCGCCATTCTGGCGGTCCGGGACAACATTCTGGATAACATTTTCCGGATTTCGTTCAGGCTGATTTAGACGGCCTGCCAGAATGAAGGCGGGGGACTTCGCACCCCCCGCCTTTGCAAAAAAAAAACGCCCCGCCCGGCCCGCCTAATCCGGCTTGGAGCGCCGCGCCGCGCCAATGATGAAACCGGCGGCGGGATAAGGCGCCAGCCGGAAGCGGGGATTGCTCAGTAGCTTCGCGAGATACTCTTCTTGCGTCATTTCCGCGTTCGTCTTCTCTCGCGTCGCCGGTGCCGCCGGTGCCGCGCTGGGCGGCTTCACCGTAGCCGGTCCCGAGCCGCGCGGCTTGTCGGCGTTCAACCTCGCGAACCGCGCCTCGATTGCGGCGCGCTCTTCGGGCGTCGGATCTTTCCCGGTGATCGCGGCGAACATCGCCAGAATCCCTTCCGGCGTGGGCGCGGCCATGACGCGCTTGACCGGCGCGGCGGGATCGTCAGGCGGAGGAATCGGCTTGTCGGTCATGGGGCCCTCCTGTCTCAGCTCCGCAGCCTACGCGCGGCGCATCGAGCGCGCCAGAGGCTCACCGCAAGTCATTGCCGCGCAGCCGTGCTACGAGGACGAGCTCTCAGGCGTCTATGGGAGCTTGGAGCCTCGGCCTTTTGAGGACACAGCGCGCCGCTGTGTTCTTTCTAATTGGAACGGAAACGGGATACCAAGCTTCCGCCCATGCCTGACTTTCGTCTTCAGCGCCAAGTGGCCGATCAGCTAATGTACCCGGTTCGTTCTCCTAACACACGACGACTGAATTCCCTCCGTCGCTCTCAAAACTGACGTCGAAGGCCGCCGAAGTAACGCCGCCCACCCGCCTGAAGGCTTTGAGGCGGCAGCAATTATCGAAATTCACGAAGCGGTGTTGATCACGTGCCTTTCGCCGGTCGCGTAGAGTTCCGAGTGGTTGACCCGCTTCACGTGGTGCGTGGCGTGAAGGTCGTCCCAGGCCGGAGCCTCGTCCGCATAGATCGTCGCCATGATGTCGATGCTCTCGGAGAGCCGGGCGCAGGCCTGATCCTCGGTGTCGAAGACGCCGACGATCATCCGGCCACCCTCGCCACGTTCACGCGCACCGACAACGACGCGGCGCTTCCCGTTCAGGTTGGGCCTTCAGTCGGCGATCGACCCGGTTGATCTTGCGGTTGTCGGGCTTGATATAGCCACCGAACCACCCGCCGTCGATCTCGACATCACCGGTTAGACGGCCGTCCCGCATCGAATGCATGATGCCCTCGCGATATTTCTGCTGAAGCACGTAGCCGGTCTTGTATTCGATTTCGACATCGGCGCTCAGTTCGATGGCGTTGTTGCCCTTGGCGCCCTTCGTGAATGAGCGGGCTGCGGTCAGAATCTGCTTGAAGGTGAGCTTGTGGTGCGCCAGCGGCGTGCCGCTAGTGATGGAGAACTGCTTCAGGCAGCTGGCGGCTTTGCATTTCCAACGCCGTTGGTTCTCCAGATACCAGGACTTGTGCGAGCCACACCAGGGACAGACGGGCTCCCCATCCGTTTCCGGCCAGCGCATCTTGCGGAACAGCGCCTCCGCGTCCTCCTCGGTAATCTTCTCGAGCTTCGACAACGGAAATGTGCGCCACGCCTTTGACTGACGGAAATGCGCGCCGGACGCTTTGCGCGTCCTTCTTGCCTTTCCGGTATCATCTGCGCTATCCATAGTCTTGTATATGACGCCATTTCGATGTCAATACAAGGGAAAAGTTGCGTATACGATACTTTTGGGAGCACGGACGATACCATAACACAGGTAGCAATCTGTGACTACGTCGCTGGGCGAGGCCGATTGGGAGGCGCTGGCGCGCAACATGCTGCGCGCCGAACTCATGCGACGCGGGCTCAGCTATGCTCGACTGGTCGAGGCGCTGGCCGCGATCGGCGTCGAGGAGACCGAGGCCGCGATCAAGAACAAGGTGTCGCGGGGCCGCTTTCCCTTCGTGTTCTTCCTGCAGGCGATGGTCGCCATCGGCGCCGACTGGATGCAGGTGCCAGGCTCAGCGGCCCTTCTGCAGGGCGAGGGTCTTGGACAGGGTGGCACCCAGACGCTGGCCAAGGCCCGAAAGGATCCAACCCCCTGATGCGAGCTAGACCATTTGGCCGTGGGCGCCGCCCATCCTAGAACCCACTCAGCCGCAGCGGACGAAACGAAGGACGAAGCAGAGACCATGACCGACATCCGCACCGCCCGCAGCACCTCGCTCGTCGACTTCATTGGAAGAATGCCGACGACCTCTGGGGAGATTTCAAGCACACCGACTTCGGCAAGGTCATTCTACCGTTCACCCTGCTGCGCCGTCTCGAGTGCGTGTTGGAGCCCACCCGTGAGCAGGTGCAGAGGACGAATTCCGCGATGGCCGATCAGGGCATCGACCTTGATGTCGTGCTGCGGCAGCTGACTGGCTATCCGTTCTACAACACCTCGAATTACACGCTTGGCACCTTGGGCGGTAGCCGCACGCGCCAGAACCTTGAGGACTATGTCTCCAAGTTCAGCGACAACGCTCGAGTGATCTTCGAGCAGTTCGACTTCGCCAACACGATCGCGCGGATGGAGAAGCAAGGCGTCCTGTTCAAGATATGCCAGAACTTCGCCGCCATCGACCTGCATCCCGATGCCGTGCCCGAGCGGGCCATGAGCAACGTGTACGAGCACCTGATCCGTCGTTTCGGCGCCGAAGTGAATGAGGCGGCCGAGGACTTCATGACGCCCCGCGACGTCGTCCATCTGGCGATCGAGTTGTTGCTCGATCCAGACGACGAGCTGTTCGTCAACAACCCGGGTCTGATCCGCACGCTCTATGATCCGACCTGCGGGACGGGCGGCTTTCTGTCGGACGGCATGGAGCATGTGCAGAACCTGCGCGACCGATACAGCATCGCTCCCGTCGTCGTGCCCTACGGCCAGGAGCTCGAGCCTGAGACCCACGCCGTGTGTCTCGCTGGCATGCTGCTGAAGACGCTGGAATCCGATCCCGGCCGCGACCTGTCGAAGAACATCAAGCTCGGTAGCACGCTGTCGAACGACCAGCACCCTGATCGTTTCCACTATTGCGTTTCGAACCCACCATTCGGGAAGCCGTGGCAGAAGGATCAGCCGGCCGTTGTGCGCGAGCACAGCGACAGGAAGTTCGAGGGCCGTTTCGGTCCTAAGCTCCCGCGCGTCAGCGACGGCTCTATGCTGTTCCTGTTGCATCTCGTCAGCAAGCTGGAGGTGCCCGAACGGGGCGGCGGCCGGGCCGCCATCGTGCTGTCGGGCTCGCCGCTGTTCAACGGCAACGCCGGTCAGGGCGAATCCGAGATCCGGCGTCACTTGCTCGAAAACGATTACGTCGAGGCGATCATCGCACTGCCGACCGAGATCTTTTTCCGCACTGGCATCGGCACCTACATCTGGCTCCTGTCCAACAAGAAGCCTGAGGCACGCCGCGGCACGGTGCAGCTTATTGACGCTACTCAGCTGTTCATGCCGATGCGTAAGAATGAGGGCAACAAGAAACGGGAGATCAGTCGCGAACAGATGCGGCAGATTGTTGAGGCTTATTCCGCGTTCGAGCCTAGCAACACGAGCCTGATCCTCGACCATCGCGATTTCGGCTATCGCCGGGTCAAGGTTCTGCGTCCCTTGCGGATGAAGGCGGTGGTGTCTGAAGTGGGCTTCGCCAAGCTCGCCGACGACAAGACGTGGAGCAAACTCGCCGCCGATCAGCGTGAGGGGTGGACGGCGCTCCTTATGCAGCACACGGGCGTGGAGCACGAGGTGAGCTGGCTGGAGCCGTTCGCTAGGTCTGCGGCGAAAAAGGATTGCGCGCTCGGAAAGGCTTCGAAGCCGCTCACGAAAGCGTTCATAGCTGCTTTCGGCGTGCGCGATCCGGATGGCGATCCGGTGACCGATGATGATGGCAACGCCGTTGCGGACGATCACCTCACGGACTTCGAGAATGTGCCTCTAGGTATCCCGATCAACGTCTACATGTCGGCCGAGGTTCTGCCGCATGCGCCCGACGCTTATATCGACGACAGCTATCGCGATGAGCTGGACGGTGACGTCGGCGTCGTCGGCTATGAGATCAACTTCAACCGTTATTTCTACGAGTATCAACCACCTCGCGATTTGCACCTGATCGATGCAGACCTGAAGACGGTCGAAGCCGAAATCGCGGCTGCGCTTGAAGAGGTGATGGAATGAGCCGTCGTGACTTTCTTCAGGAATTCGTGGGCACCTCGCTCTGGGCGACCGTTCCTGCGAAACGCCGATTTCGTTACGAAAAGACCATCAATTTCGGGATGGCCGAACGTCATCGCCTCGCCCTGACGATGGGTGGCGTCGTAAATCGGTCTCTCGATGATCTTGAAGGCCTACAGTCTTCGGACTACTCAACTTATCAAATCTTTGAGCCTGGCGACCTAGCCTTCAAGCTCATCGATCTTCAGAACATCAAGACCAGTCGAGTTGGCCTTGTGCCGCGTCGGGGGATTATGAGCCCCGCATACATACGGCTCAGGCCAATGTCGGATCAGACTCTCTCCAAATTTTACTATTGGTATTTTTATGCAGCCTACTTAGGTAACATTTTCAACGGCCTAGGCGGAGGCATACGGCAAAACTTGAGCCAAACTGAGCTTCTGGAGTTCCCTGTTCCTGATATTTCGCGGGAAGACCAGGAGGCAATCTCGACCTTTCTCGAACGTGAAACGGGACGGGCCGATACGCTAATCCGTCGAAAGCGTCAGTTCATCGACCTGTTAAAGGAGCGCGCTACCGGCGAGATCATCGCTATGATGGCGCCTCAAAACACGTGGCAGGCGGTTCCGTTCTGGTCTATAACCACTGCTAAGTGCATTACCGGAATGGCAACAGAGGGGCTGCTTTCCGTCTATTTGGACAGGGGCGTAATCCCTTATTCCGAAGGCGGAGGTCTCGTTCACAAGCCCGCCGAGAGCCTGGAGAAGTATCAGCTGGTCGAGCCTGGCGACTTGGTCATGAATAACCAGCAAGCATGGCGCGGTTCAGTCGGGGTCTCAACGCATCGGGGCATCGTAAGCCCTGCCTACGTTGTGCTCGGCCTCGATCCAGCGAAGATAGACCCTGCGTTCGCCAATTACGCATTCCGCAGCAAGCCGTATGTTGACCAGTTCATGATTGCGTCGATGAGCGTTGGTGACATCCAGCGCCAGATCAAATGGCATCTGTTGCGGCGCATCCCGGTTTATCTGCCTCCGTTGGAAGAGCAGCGCGCCATTGCAGCACGGCTGGATCGCGAGAAAGCCCGCATCAACGGGCTGATCGCCAAAACCGAGCGCAGCATTGAACTCCTGAAGGAGCATCGCTCCGCGCTCATCACCGCCGCAGTCACTGGCAAGATCGACGTGCGCGGCGCTGCTGCCAAGACCATTAAGGCCGCAGCATGACCGAAGCGCATCACGAGAAGCCGTTCGAGAACTATGTCGTCGAGAAGCTGGTCGCGCAAGGATGGCTGCTCGGCGACACCAGCGGCTACGACAAAGACTATGCCCTCTATCCCGAGGATCTCGTCGCCTGGCTGAAGGACACTCAGCCGGCGAAATGGGACAGGCTCGTCGCGCTCAACGGCGAGAAGGCGCCGAATGTGCTGATGGACCGCCTAGAGAAGGCGCTTGAGAAGCAGGGCACGATCCAGGTCCTGCGCCGCGGCTTCGACATCGCCGGCTGCGGCCACATCGACGTCAGCGAGGCGGCACCGGAGGATCAGCGCAACAAGGACGTTCTGCACCGCTATGCGTCCAACCGCCTGCGCGTCGTCCCGCAGCTCCGCTACCATCCGAGCAAGGAGTATGCGATCGACCTCGGGCTGTTCATCAACGGGATTCCGGTGGGCACCGTCGAGATCAAGACGGACTTCACGCAGTCCGCCGCGGCGGCCATCGAGCAATACAAGCAGGACCGTCTGCCGGTCGATCTCCAGACAAAGCGCACCGAGCCGCTGCTCACCTTCAAGCGCGGCGCCGTCGTTCATTTCGCGATGTCGGACAGCGTCATCTGGATGACCACCAAGCTCGCGGGTGACAACACCTTCTTCCTACCGTTCAACAAGGGGAAGGATGGCCACGCGGGCAATCCTGCCCGTGCCGACGGCGAATACCCCGTCGCCTATTTCTGGGAGCAGATCTGCCCGCAGGATGCATGGCTGCGCATCTTTCACAGCTTCGTCTATGTTGAGAAGAAGGAAGTGGTCGACCTGAAGGGGGCGTGGACGACCAAGGAAACGCAGATCTTCCCGCGTTTCCACCAGTGGGATGCGGTCAACGCGATGATTGCGGACGCCGCCCAGAACGGACCAGGGCAAGCCTATCTGTGCGAGCACAGCGCTGGGTCGGGGAAGACCTCGACGATCGCCTGGACTGCGCATGACCTGATCAAGCTACGCCGTGACAACGGCACCCCGATTTTCAACTCGGTCATCGTTGTGACCGACCGAACGGTGCTCGATGGCCAGCTTCAGGATGCGATCCAGCAGATCGATCACCAGGCAGGCCTGATCGCCGCGATCGATCGGGACACGTCGTCCAAGTCGAAGAGCCAGCAGCTGACCGAGGCGCTGCTCGGTGGCGTGCCGATCATCATCGTGACGATCCAGACCTTTCCCTATGCGATGGAGGCCATCCTCACCGACAAGTCGCTGAAGGATAGCAACTTCGCCGTCATCATCGACGAGGCGCACACGTCGCAGACCGGCACGACCGCGTCGAAGCTGCAGGCGACGCTCGCTCTTTCGTCCAAGGCCGGCATGGAGAAGATGACGGTCGAGGAGCTGCTCACCGAAATCCAGAACTCGCGCGTGCGCCCGAAGAACGTGTCGCAGTTCGCCTTCACCGCGACGCCCAAGCATTCGACCATGATGTTGTTCGGCCGGCCTGCAGACCCGAGCAAACCCGCATCGAAGGAGAATCTGCCGGTCTCGTTCCACAAATACCCGATGCGCCAGGCGATCGAGGAGGGCTTCATCCTCGACGTCCTGGAGGGCTACATCCCCTACAAGACGGCGTTCAACCTCGGCAAGGAGATGGTCGACACCAAGCGGGTCAACGGGAAGGCCGCCAAGCGCGCGCTGGCGAAGTGGATGACGCTGCACCCGACTAACGTCGTGCAGAAGGTCCAGTTCATCATGGAGCACTTCGTCAAAAACGTGGCGCATCTGCTCGACGGCAAGGCGAAGGCCATGGTCGTGACGAGTTCGCGCGCCGCCGCCGTGCGCTATAAGAAAGCCTTCGACTCGTTCATCGAGACGCACCCCCAGTATAAGGGCATCCATACCCTAGTCGCCTTCTCGGGGCAGCTGACGGGTAAGGAAGTCATGCACTTCGATGATGCGCAGCTGAAGGGCGACACGTTTGTCGTCGATGAGGATGCGGTGTTCTCGGAGGACACCATGAATCCGGCCGTGAAGGGGCAGGACCTGCGAATCGTCTTCGACCGCCCAGAATATCGGGTGATGCTAGTCGCAAACAAGTTCCAGACAGGGTTCGACCAGCCGAAGCTCGTCGCCATGTACATCGACAAGAAGATCGCGAACGACGTCGAGATCGTTCAGACGCTGTCGCGCCTCAACCGGACGTTTCCCGGCAAGGACCGGACGTTCGTGATCGACTTCGTCAACGATCCTGAAACGGTGCTGAGCGCCTTTGCCAGTTACGATGCCGGCGCCGCGATCGAGGACATGCAAGACCTCAACGTGATCTACGAGATCAGGGATCGGCTGGACGACGCCGGGGTCTACAGCGTCGCCAACCTCGAAGCATTCAAGACGGCGCGGTTCAAGACCGCGCAGGCATTCGCCGGGGGCACCGAGCCCAGCACAAGGATCTGTTCGCCGCGACGCAAGCACCAACGGATCATTTCAACCAGATACTGAAGGTGCAGCGGCGAGAGGTCCGGGCTGCCGAGATCGCCTATCAGAACGCCAGGGACATCGGCGACGAGGACGGCATGAAGGCCGCAGACCATCGCCGCGGACTGGCAGACGGAGCGATCGGCTCGCTAACTGAGTTCAGGGCAGGCCTGGAACGGTTCTGTCGGACCTATGCCTATATCGCGCAGCTGATCGAACTGAACGATCCTGATCTGGAGAACTTCGCGACATTCGCCAAGCTGCTGGCGAATCGTCTGGACGGCGTGACGCCGGATGAGATCGACCTGAAGGGCCTCACGCTCACCGGGTTCGAGATCAAGCCGCGGGACGGTTCCACGGGCGGCAATCCGACGCCGCCCGCAGATGACGAACTGGTCCTGAAGCCGACCGGTGCAGGCGGATCGCCGATGTCCGGCAGCACGCCGGTGTACCTTCTCGAGCTCATATGTCGCCTGAACAGCCTCTTCGGCGAGGCCGCCCCGCTCAGCGACCAGGCAAACTTCGTTAACCAGATCGCCTCCATCGCCCAGGAGAACCAGGTCGTGATGGCGCAGGTCGGCCAGAGTGAAAAGGAACTGGCGATGAAGGGCAATCTGCCCGGAGCCGTCCAGGGTGCCGTGGTGCGCTCGATGACCTCCAACAACGCCTTGGCGAAGCTGCTCCTGAAGGGCGACAGGCAGGCAATGGGGATCCTGACCGACATCATCTACGACATCCTCAAGTCGGGCGAGAAGCTGGATCTGGATGGTCTTCCCGGTGCCGCGGCATGAAGTCTTCGGATGAGAAGTGATTGAATGGCTCGTCCGGCCGCAGTCCTGACGGCGCGGGCTCACAATCGAACTCCACACCCGTCTCCGAGGTGCTGACGCACCTCCTCGTCAGGTGCCGACACTGTAGCTTGGTTCAGCTGCGACAGGATGCCGGAATTTCGCGTAATCCGACAGGTGGAATTCGTCGGATTGCTCCATCGTGAGACATTTCATAGGCGACACCGTTTCGCGCAAAAAGCGTTAACATCCGTGACGAAACTGTTGCGTCCTTCGTCGTGGTCAAACGTCAAATGGTGATGCTGGAAATATGAATGAAAACTACCCTGAATAGGCTGCCCAATTGACGCGGCAGTGAATTCCAGAAGATCGAGAATAGTCAACAGCGGGGGCGGCTCGTCAGCCTTTAATGGCCATGGCAAATCGCGCGCCCCTCAGGAGTGATCACCGCGACGTTGAAGGCGTTGCGGTCGTGATCCCGATGCCGGCGGGATGCCGGGTCTTTATCGCGACGGGCTGCACGGAC
>NZ_FOSN01000075.1 GCF_900114285.1 Methylocapsa palsarum
CCCTCAGGAGTGATCACCGCGACGTTGAAGGCGTTGCGGTCGTGATCCCGATGCCGGCGGGATGCCGGGTCTTTATCGCGACGGGCTGCACGGACATGCGCCGCGGCATGCAGGGCCTGGAGCTTCAGGGTTCAGGAGCAGTTGAAGCGCGACCCTCACGCTGGCGATCTCTACATTTTCCGCGGCCGCCGCGGCGATCTCGCCAAAGTCCTCTGGCACGACGGCGTCGGCCTGTCGCTCTACGCCAAGCGGCTCGATCGGGGAAAGTTCATCTGGCCGTCGGCGAAGGAGGGCGCCGTTTCGATCTCGGCGGCGCAGATGGCCTATATGCTGGAAGGGATCGACTGGCGAAATCCGCAACTGACATGGCGGCCCAAAAGCGCGGGCTGATCCGACGAAAAAACTTGGGATCGGACGCGTTTTGGAGCGTCACGAATCGCGGGATGTATGATTCACTCTCGTCATGGGCTCCGTCCGCGCCGCTCTTGCAGCAGAAAACGCCGCGCTGAAAGCGGAACTGGCGGTCGCTCGCGCGAAGACGTCTGAAGACATGGCGCTGATCGCAGCGCAGAAGCTCAGGATCGCCAAGCTTGAGCGCCAGATCTACGGGCAGCGGTCGGAACGATTAGTGCGGCTGATCGATCAATTGTCTCTCACCTTTGAAGAGTTGGAGACCGGCGCGACAGAAGACGAACTAGCGGCGGAGCGGGCCGTCGCCAAGACGACGACGGTCGCCGGCTTCACGCGCAAGCGGCCCGAGCGGGATACGTTCCCCGAGCATTTGCCGCGCGAGCGCGTGGTGATCGAAGGGCCGGCGGCTTGCGCCTGCTGCGGCGGCCTGCGCTTGCGCAAGCTCGGCGAGGATGTGACGCAAACGTTGGAGACGATTCCGCGTCAATGGAAGGTGATCGAGACCGTGCGGGAAAAGTTCTCCTGCCGGGATTGCGAGAAGATCACGCAAGCGCCGGCGCCGTTCCATGTCGTTGCGCGCGGATGGGCGGGACCGAGCCTGCTGGCGATGATCGCCTTCGAGAAGTTCGGCCAGCATCAGCCTCTGAACCGTCAGGCCGAGCGCTATGCGCTCGAAGGCGCGCCGATCGCGCTGTCGAC
>NZ_FOSN01000011.1 GCF_900114285.1 Methylocapsa palsarum
ATTCGTCATTATGATAAACCACAACTTCCATGGAATTACTCCTGCCCCGCCCCCGCCAAATCCAAAAAAAACAAATTGATACGTGATGAAAAGGGAAATATCGAAAGGGAGTTTCTAAAAATCGTTTGGGGTTCCCGAATATGATCGGGCATCCAGGCCAGCTTCCTGGCCTGTCATATACAAATACTTTGTGACGGCGGTAGTTCCGTAGAATATCAAATGTTTTTCCACATTCATCCGAAACTTGTACTCGGAATATATAGCTCTCTATAGTTGCCGGGCGGAAGAGAGCGCCCCCGGCCGTGGCGGAAAGGGCGGCGGCGAAGCTCGCATCCTTGTGGTTCGGGTCGTATGGCTATAGCTTCAGCGCCGCCTTTTAACGATCGCGGCCGCGCCCTCCGGGGGCGTCAAGATCGCGTTGAGCCATGGCGCGATGGATGGGATGGCCGGGGTCAGAGAAACACGTATTGGCTCGGATCAGGCGGCCGCCTTAATGAAACTGACGCAAAAGCAGGATGACGGCGCCCTCGCCAGACTGGCGCTGCGTTTCGCGGCATGGGCGGAGCGCTGGTTTCCGGACGCCTTTGTTTTCGCGGCCCTCGCGGTCGTGCTTGTCGCCATCGCCGCGCTCCTCAACGGGGCGCCGCCAGGCGTGATCGCGAAATCCTTCGGCGACGGATTTTGGAGCCTCATCGCCTTCACCATGCAGCAGGTCATGGTCGTCGTCGGCGGCTATGTGATCGCGAGTTCGCCTCCGGCGGCGGCGCTGATCGACAGGATTACGCGGCTCCCGCGCGGCGGGCGCTCCGCCGTCGCCTTCATCGCCGCGTCGACCATGCTGCTGTCCCTCGTCAATTGGGCGATCAGCCTCATGTTCAGCGGCCTGCTCGTGCGGGCGATGGCGCGGCGGACCGAGATCGCCATGGACTACCGCGCCGCGGCGGCGGCGGCCTATCTGGGCCTTGGCGGCACATGGGCCCTCGGCCTCAGCTCCTCGGCGGCGCAATTGCAGGCGAACGCCGGCAGCCTGCCCAAAGGCCTGCTCGACATCGGCGGCGTCCTTCCTTTCACGGAAACGATCTTCCTGTGGCAGTCCGGCGCAATGGCGCTGACGCTGATCCTTGTTTCGACGCTCATCGCGTTCTGGTCCGCCCCCGCCCCCGGGCAGGCGGTGACGGCGGCCATGCTTGGAGTGAACCTCGAAACGAAAACGAAGGCGCCGGAGCCCCGGCGGCGGCCGGGCGAATGGCTCGAATACAGTCCCCTGCTTTCAATTGCGATCGCGCTCCTTGGCTTCGGCTGGATCGCGCAGGAGTTTTCCCGCGCCAATCCGGTGTTCGCCATTTCCAATCTCAATACCTACAATTTCGTCCTCCTCATGATCGGGCTGCTCCTGCATTGGCGCCCGCGAAGTTTCCTTGACGCCGCGACACAGGCGGTTCCGGCGACAACCGGGATTATTGTTCAATTTCCGATCTACGGCGGCATCGCCGGGATCATGACGGGCGCCGCGGCTCTGGGCGGACACACGCTCGCGACAAGGCTCGCCGACCTCTTCACCAGCATCTGTACGCGGGAGACGTTCCCGATCGTCATGGGCGTCTATTCGGCGCTGCTCGGATTTTTCATTCCTTCGGGCGGCGGCAAATGGATCCTCGAGGCTCCTTATGTCTTGCAGACGGCGAACGACCTCAAGGTCCATCTCGGCTGGGCGGTTCAGATCTACAACGCCGCCGAGGCGCTGCCCAATCTAGTCAACCCCTTTTTCATGCTGATGCTGATCGGCGTTCTGGGGCTCAAGGCGCGCGACGTCGTCGGATTCACAATCGTGCAGCTGATGTTCCACCTGCCGCTCGTGCTGGCGATGCTGTGGGCCTTTTCCCTCACACTGCCTTATCGTCCCCCCGTCATTCCGTGAAGGACGCCGGCGTCAACGAGCGCCTGAGCCGCACTGGGTCATGACCATCCACGAGATGCCGAGGCGATCCGTGAGCATGCCGAACCCCGACGAGAAAAAAGTCGGCGTCAGCGGCATCTGCACCTGTCCGCCTTCCGCGAGGGCGGCGAAAACACGTCCGGCCTCGATGTCGTCCGAGACAAAAAGCGAGAGCGAAACGCCCTCGAAACCGGAAACCTCCCGGCAGCCGCCGTCCGACGCCAGGAGCGTCGTCTCGCCGATGCGCAATTCAGCGTGCATGACCTTGTCTGGGTCGGCGACGGGTTGACCCATCCCGGACTGGGGATTGTCCTTGTAGCGCATCAACCTCACGACTGTCGCGCCAAGCGCGCGCTTGTAGAATTCGATCGCCTCGTCAGCACGGCCATTGAAATTCAGGTAGGTATGGATATGCATGATGGCTTCCCTTCAGGACACAGCGCTGACAAAATCTCGCTTTTCGGATAAAGCGCTTAAGCCGGCCGCTCCGCCCGGCAAGGCGCCTCGGAGACGGACTTCAGGCTCGCCAGTCCCTGTTCGAACTGGCCGCCGACCATTTTATCGCAATCCACAACGAGGCCGAACGCCTTGCCGATGAAGCTGTTCGCGCCCATCATGGTCCAGCTGACTTTCGTCTCGCCGCCGGCGCCCGGCCGCAACCTGAATTCGACGGTGTTGACGGCCTTCATCGGTTTTTCGAATTCCAGCCGCATCTCGACAAATTCGCCGGGGCGGCTCTGCGTGATCGTCATCCGGCCGACGCCCACCTGATTATTTCCCGCCCAGGCCATGGAGGCGCCGACGCCCGCAGCCGGCCCGGTGAAACTGTTAGTCGCTTGGGGGTCGAGTTTCGCCCATGGCGACCATGCGTCCCATTTGCGCAGTTCGTTGATGTTGTCGAACACGACCTGCGGCGGCGCGCCGATGGTCACCGAGCGCGAGACGCTGAAGGCGTCCGGGCGACGCGATATCAGCAGCGCAAGGGCGCCAACCCCCGCGAGGAGGACCAAAAGCGCGATCATAGCGGCAGACATGTTGAAATCCTCCGTTGAACCCTAATCATCCCCGTGAACCGCCGGGCTCACAGCGTGCGCAGATAGTCGTCGAGACGGTCGAAACTGCTGCTCCAGCCGAACCTGTGACCGTCGCGATTGGCGGTGGTGTTAAAGACGGCCTGACGGAAAGTCATCTTCGTCTTGTCGCCCTCATAATCCTCGAACAGCACCGTGACTTCCGTTTCGAGGCCGGGCCAGCCATCGTCCTGATCCCAGGCGAACGTGAAAACGAGACGCTCCGGTCTTACGATTTCGCGGTAGACGCCGCCTTGCCAGAGATCGGCGCCGCCGTTCGCCGGGCGCAGACAGGTACGCCAGCGGCCCCCGGGCCGGAACTCTCCACCGAGTTCGGCCGCGGGATGATCGCGCGGGCCCATCCAATGGCGCAGATGCGCAGGGTCCGTCCACATGTCGAACACGAGCGCGCGGGGCGCGTCGAAGATCCGCGTGATTTCGAGCACGCGGTCGGCCAGTTCATCTTGGCTTATCACGCTCGCCTCCCCTGCTCTGCACCTCGCGAAGATAATCCTCGAGACGATCGAAGCTCGCTTCCCAGAAAAGCCGATAGCGCTCCAGCCAGTCAGCGACTTCGGCGAGCGGCGCGGCGTTGAGGCGGCAAGGGCGCCGCTGCGCGTCGCGCGAGCGGGTGATGAGCCCGGCCGCCTCGAGCACCCTGAGATGCCGGGAGACCGCCGGCCCGCTCATGTCGAAGGGCTTTGCGAGTTCCGCCACGCTGGTCTCGCCGAGCGCCAGCCGCGCAAGAATGGCGCGACGCGTGGGATCGGCCAAGGCGGAGAGGGTGCTGTTGAGCCGATCGTCCGTCATCGAAATAAACCATATCGTTAAATAACGTAATGGTTAAATACATCCGCTCATAAAATTGGTCAACCGCAGGACCGACATTTCCGATCCGCCGCGGCGAAGGCTTTCGAAAAAGGACCGGCCTAGATTTTGGCGATGCGCCGTTGTCTATTTATATGACGCTCTAAAGCGTAACTCTACATGGTCGATCGGAGGGCGCTCGCGGCGACGCCTGCCGCCGTTTCGCCGTGGGCTGGGACCGGCGCACGGCGCTTGACCCCTGGAGCAGGAATGGAAGATGAATTGATCTTCGCGCGAGAGCCCCGCCCTGACCGTGAGATTTTTGATGACGACCGCCTTCGACAAATATGCGACCCGCGCCGTGCCGCGCTACACGAGCTATCCGACCGCGCCTCATTTCTCGCCCGATTTTCCTGAATCCCTTTACCGCATCTGGCTCTCAGAGCTCGATCCAGATGAAGCCATCTCCCTTTATCTGCACGTGCCGTTCTGCAAACAGATGTGCTGGTACTGCGGCTGCAATATGAAGCTCACCACGCGTTACGCGCCGGTCGCCGACTACATCGAACATCTGCTCGCCGAAATCGATCTTCTCGCGGACGCCCTGCCTGCAAGGATGCCGGTCGCCCATCTCCACTTTGGCGGCGGAACGCCGACCGCGCTGGACCCGGCCGATCTTGCAAGGATCATGGCGCGCCTCGGCGAGCGGTTTCGTCTCGCGCCGAACGCGGAGCTTGCGATTGAAGGCGATCCGCGCACTCTGACGGACGACATGATCCAGCAGATCGGCGCGCTCGGCTTCAACCGCGCGAGCTTCGGCGTTCAGGAATTCGACCCCAAGGTGCAAGCGGCGATCAACCGGATTCAGCCTCCTGAATTCGTCGCGCGCTCCACTGACGGCTTGCGCGCGGCCGGCGTGAGGCGGATCAATTTCGACCTCATCTACGGGCTGCCGCATCAGACTGCGACAATGCTGACGCGGACCGTCGAACAATGCATCGAAATGCAGCCGGACCGCATCGCGCTTTTTGGATATGCGCATGTGCCCTGGATGGCGAAAAACCAGAAGATGATCATGGCGGACGCTCTGCCGCAAAGCGAAGAGCGCGCGGCGCAGGCGGAGGCCGCGGCGGACGCGCTCCTGTCAGGCGGTTACGTGCGGATCGGCATCGACCATTTCGCCCTGCCGGACGATTCCCTCGCGATCGCCGCCGCCTCGGGACATTTGCGCCGCAATTTTCAAGGCTACACGAGCGACCCCGCGCAAACCTTGATCGGACTTGGCGCGACCTCGATCGGGCGCACTCCGCAGGGCTACGTCCAGAATATTTCGGAAACGGGCGCCTGGTCGCGGGATGTCGCGGCGGGCCGGCTGCCGATCGCGCGCGGCCATAAAATGACTGGCCAGGACCTGCTGCGCGCCCACGTCATCGAACGGATCATGTGCGACGGCGCCGTCGATCTGTCGCAGGCTGGCCGCGCGTTCGGATATCACGACGATTGGTGGATCGGCAAGGACGATGCGCTCGCTGAACTCGAGGATGATGGCCTGCTCGACCGCACAAAAGGCCGATTGACGCTCGCTCCGGGTTCTGCCCATTTCGCGCGCATCCTGGCGTCGGTCTTCGACGCTTATCTCGGTTCCAGCGCCGCGCGTCATTCGGTCGCGGTCTAGACAGTTCCGCGATAAATCCTCATGATCCTCTCTCCCGCGCAGCTGCGGGCTTCATGACAGGTGGGAGAGGCCGTGACTGCACTCAACGCAGCCGTGCGGGAGATCGCAGATGAAATGGCGTCGCGGCCCGATCGCGGCGAAGTGGCGGACTATATCCCCGAGCTTGCCCGGGCCGACCCCGGCGCCTTCGGCATCGCGGTGATAGGCCCGGAGGGAATCGCCGCCGCGGGCGACGCGGACGCTCCGTTTTCGATCCAGAGCGTCTCGAAAGTCTTCACCCTGACGCTGGCGCTTGGCCTTGCCGGCGACCGGCTGTGGAACCGCGTCGGGCGCGAGCCGTCGGGCAATCCGTTCAACTCGATCGTACAGCTTGAACGCGAACGCGGCGTGCCGCGCAATCCTTTCATCAACGCCGGCGCCATCGCCGTGACCGACGTGATCTTGTCAGGGCATCAGCCGCGTGAGGCGCTCGGCGAAATCCTCCGCTTCCTGCAATTCATCGCCGAGGACGAGACAATATATATCGACGACGCAGTGGCGAAATCGGAAAGGCGGACAGGCTTCCGCAACGCCGCGCTGGCGAATTACATGAAGTCCTTCGGCGTGCTCGAAAATCCGGTCGATTTCACTTTGGGGGTCTATTTTCATCATTGCGCGATCGCCATGTCGTGCCGTCAGCTCGCGATGGCGGGGCGGTATCTCGCCCATTCCGGACGAAATCCAACGACCGGATTCAACGTCGTCTCGCCGGAACGCGCGCGACGCATCAACGCGCTGATGTTGACCTGCGGACATTATGACGGGTCAGGCGAATTCGCTTATCGCGTCGGCCTGCCCGGCAAGAGCGGCGTCGGCGGCGGTATCCTCGCCATCGCGCCGGGAAAGGCGTCGATCGCGGTATGGTCGCCAGGTCTCGACGCGAACGGAAACTCGCACCTCGGCCGGATCGCGCTCGAGATGCTCGCCAAGCGGATGGGCTGGTCGATCTTCGGAGCGGACGTTCCCTGAAAAAGCCGGAGCGGCCCGCTCCGGCGGATCTCAAACGACCAAGAGCGCTTTCCGATCGCATGAAGTCATGCGATCGATCAGAAATCGCTCCAGAGTTAAAAGCTTGAGCATGTTCTTCTCGATTGGATTGATTCACTCCAATCGGAATATGCTCTAATGAACGACCTCCGCCTGGAGCGCGATCGAACAGGCCTTTTCACAATCCGCGCACGAATCAGCGCAGACGCGGCAATGCTCATGATGTTGCGCATGGCGCCGGCACTCTGCTTCGCAAAGACGGCAAAGTTCCGCGCAAGCCTTCAGGACAGCGCTCAGGGCGGCTCCATTCGTGAAGGTCTGCCGTGTTGCAATAGCCCCGGTTACGGCGCAAATATCGGCGCAATCGAGATTCAGGCGGATGCACGACCGAAGGTCCGCAACCATGTCCTCACCGAGACAAGCGTCGGCGCAAGCCGCGCAGGCCTGTGCGCAATCAAAGCAGGCTTCAACGCATCTCACCAACGAACCGATGTCGCTGGCGCGGGCCGACGGATGAGTGTCAATCATTGCCTGTATATGCATCACAATATCTCCAGTTACGTTGCCTCGCTGAGATTCTAGACGTGATCTGGCTTGCCCTTGCGTTTCGTCGAGGCCATAGCGTGAAGCTCTTTCTCAGTCATGGACTGGGCCATCGACTTCGACGCGCCCTTCAGGTCGCTCGTTTTTGTTTCGCCGCGTTTTGCAGACAGGGCCGCGCCGGCGGCCTTCTGCTGAGCTTTTGATTTCGCCGGCATATTTCCTCCTTTCGCGTTGTTCCGTGCGATGTTGGGCCTCATGGCTCACGTCCTTCTCCGAACGATCAAACTCCCATAAGGTTCAGAGCAAGCTCGCGATCATCGCGATGAGGGACCGTTCGTTTGTTCGGCGACGCCCGGCTCACGAATCGGACACCCATTGCGTTGAGTCCGAAAATCGGCCGACATCCTGTAGGCCTCCTTCCTCGCCCGCATGATCGCCCCCAGCGGCTGATGCGCCGCGAGCCCGCGCCATGGACTGAATGCGGCGCCGTCGTCCACGGACTTGATGTTCGAGGCCGACCATGAGTCCTGCGCCCCTGCGGTAATTCGCGCTACGGCGACGTAGGGGCTGAGATCTTCCGGCCATGGTTTCGAGGAGTCCTCGACGGGCATCTTTTCAAGGTCGACGCACAACTGAACCCGCAGCTCCCAGACGCCGCTTTGGGTTTTGAAGAAGTCCCGGACAGCGTCGCGGAGAAAGTTCGGCTTTCCGCTCGTGCCAACTGGAGCGTTGCTCAGGGCGCGCAACTCGGGCGACACCGGCGCCACAGCTATTTTGGCGATGAAGTCTCCATACCGGATCGGCGCCTGCGAATAGAAGGTCTCCCCCAAAATATGCGTTTCCGGGTGCCCTCCCAGCGCGATGAGGGTCGCGCTTTTGCCGCCGAAAGACTCAACGACCGACTCTACCCGGCGCAGAACGGCGGACAGCGCTTTCTTCAGAGGCTCCCCCCTGTCGGTCGTCTTCGCGACCAGCTTCAGGGCGCCCAAAAACTTTGCCGTGCTCGCAGCGCCGAACGCCGGAGCGTTCACGAAAAGAAAATCTTGCGTCACGTCGTCCTCGGAGCCTGGAAGCCGGTCGCCCCGCACTCCCAAAACCTTGATCGCAAGACCGCGCAAGGTTGAAACGGCGTCGTCAAGGATGTCCCCGGGTATCGTTGAAAACCGCATGATCACGGGATAGCGCCCCGCTGTGGCGAAGAGCCCTTGCGAAAGATTAGCCGGCAATCCGTCGAGGACCTCAAGTTCGCCTTTGAGAAGACCGTGCGCCTTCGCATGGACGCTGCGCAGCGCATGGCCGGAGTTCCTGTAGGTGACTTCCGAGATTCCTCGAAGGAGATCCACAAGCTGTCTGTCGATCTCCAATTCGTCTTTCCCGAATGTTTCAACCGACGGACTATAAGTTACAGGCGATTGCGCCATTGCCCGCTCCGCATTGATCATGACAACCCTTTTTGTAACGGGCGCGCGATCAAAACGTTCCAGCGAGCGCGCAAAGCCTTCGCATGACGAAGGTCAGGCTCAGGCTGTGGTCGTCCGCCTTCATCCCTGCGAACTTATGGGCGCGCTGCGGTTAGCCTTGAAATGTTGTCCCTTTCCTGGATTTGGCGGGCGAAGGCTCCCGCAAGAAAAATGGCGCAATTTGTCTTGTCTCAGGCAGTGCGAACATGACAAAAAACAGCGCAAAAAGCGAAATCAGCGCCGTGGTCAGGAATGCGGCGTTATATCCCGCGAACGATGCGATCGCGCCGGCGAAAGACTGGCTCAACGAGCCGCCAAGACCCTGAATGGCGCCCAGCACGCCCCGGGCGAGACTATAATGTCCGGCGCCCCTCATGATATCTGCAAGAACGAGCGGAACTAGGATATCAAGAAGCCCGCCGCCGACCCCGTCCAGCACCTGTGTCGCTAACAGAAACGCCGGTTGATCGAACGTCGCGCACAAAATACCGCGCAAGGGAACGGCGGCGAAAGCCGCAATGAGGAGCGGCTTTCGTCCCAGCTCGTTGGCCCGGGTCACGATCAAGGCCATCATGATCGTCGTCGCCTGCGTGATGATAAGGGCGAGGGAGGTTATCTCTGTTCCAAGGCCCGAATTTGCGAGCGTCAGCTTTTGCAGCATCAGCGGAAGCACGGGCGCATTGGCGAAGTGAAACATGGCCGACGCGACCGTAAACAGAAGAAAAGGCCGATATCGCAGAAGGGAAAACCAGGAGATCGAGGCCGCAATTGGCTGATCGGCCTCCGAGCCTCTCGCTTTGAGGTGATCGACCGCGCCGGCCGGAATGCTGAACACCGCAATAGCGGTCAAAATCGCGAAAAGCGGAGTGATGTAAAACGGAGCTTCTTGCATCGCCGAAATCCCGAGAAGGCCTATGAGGGCGGCGATGAATATATTTCCCGCGCGATCGAACGCAGCATTACGGCCGAGCCTCGCCGCGAGTCCCTCGCGGCTGCAGAGGCCCACGGTGATCGCCGCGACGGTGGGCGCGAAGACGCCGCCGAGGATAGCCATCACGACATCCGCGGCGAGGACCACAGGAACGTCCGGCCGCCACACGATCGCCAGGCCGCAAAAGGACAGCAAGAACGCGCCCGCCGCAACAAGCGTGCGTTTGGCCCTGGTGTGGTCGATGAACGCGCCGACAAACGGAAGCGCCATGATTCCAACCACGCCGCTGATCGACAGGACGATCCCGATTTCCGAGGCGGACCAATGAGCCTTTGACGTGAGAAATACGATGACGAACGCGCCGAGCCCGCCGCGGACGTCCGCCAGGAAGAAATTGACCCAATCCAGCGCATATAACCGCATCATCTTCATCGCGCGCCGCGCGACGTCCCAGATTTGTCAACGACAACGTTAAATGCGCCTTGCGCGCGCCAGGATCGCCAGCCTCTGGCTCCCGCCGCGGAGCGCTTCACACGACGCCTGGACCTGATCTCTCAATATCATTCATCGTCCATTTCATTGAGGGACATGATCGCAAACCCGATTTGCGCTCCGCTGCATGTCGAACCGATCATATATCCAAGCAGCACGGAGATCAGCCACGGCTGGCTGGAATTCATGATCAAGGTTTTGATGTTGGCGAGGTTTTGAAGGAGAATGAGGAGTGTCAACAGCAAGCCTATCGCAAATCCGATGAGCGCGTGCCGTATGAGAAAGCGGATCCAAAGGCGCATGCTTGATCCTTCATTGCATCGGTGGCGGCGTAGGAAAGTCCCAACGCTAACGCGCCAGACTGAACCGGAGTTCGACCCGGGCGCGCGCTTTCGAATAAGCGCTTGAGCCGAGTAGCTCTCTCTCCTTGAATGCGCTCGCGCTTGCGATTCGCAAGCGCGATAGTTCGCCGCGCAATCGCCCCAACAGGTAAATCAGGAGCGAAGCGGGAACTTTTGCGATGGGCGGCGCTTTAGATGGCGTCCGGATTGATTGCATGGGAGACGTTTCTTGAAGCTTTTTTCCTGTCAATATTGCCAGCAGCCGCTGCTCTTCGAGAATACGATTTGCGAGCGTTGCGGCCATCAGCTCGGCTATTTGCCCGAACGCTCCACCTTGAGCGCTGTCGAAGCGGACGGTTCCAACTGGATCGCGCTCGCCGACCGCGGCGAGAGCTATCGCTTTTGCGCCAACTGGGAGCGTGAGGGCTGCAATTGGCTGGTTCGGACGAAGGAAGACGAGCAGTTTTGCCGCGCGTGCCGGCATAATCGCACAATACCGGACATTTCCGATCCGGCGCAGCATCTTCGATGGCAGAAGATCGAAACAGCGAAGCGCCGCCTCATCTATACGCTGATCAACATAGGTGTTCCGTTACCCACATCAGCCAGCGGCGATCCGGAACCGCTCGTGTTTGATTTTCTCAGCGATCCGCGCGATCCGTCGATCGGGCGTAAAGTCATGACCGGCCACGACAACGGGGTGATCACGCTCTCCCTTGCCGAGGCCGACGACGCGGCGAGAGAAACGCTCCGGGTCTCGATGAAAGAACCTTACCGGACGCTGCTTGGTCATTTCAGGCACGAGGTGGGTCATTATTACTGGGACAAGCTCGTCCGCGACGGCGGAGAGATTGACTCATGCCGCGAGGCGTTCGGCGACGAAAGCGAAGATTACGAGACCGCTCTGAAGAAATATTACGAGCGCGGCGCTCCGGCGGGCTGGCGCGAGAGCTTTATCAGCGCCTACGCGACCTCGCATCCCTGGGAGGACTTCGCCGAAACCTTCGCGCATTTCCTGCATATGATAGATACGCTGGAGACGGCGCGCGCCTTTGGCCTCAGCCTCAAACCCAAACTGGGCGACGCGGTCATGCTTGCGGGCGTCGATTTTGATCCGCACGATGTTCAGGATATCGATCATCTGATCAACGAATGGCTTCCGCTCACCTTCGCGGTCAACAATATCAATCGCTCAATGGGACAGCCGGACCTTTACCCGTTCGTGCTCTCGCCGATGGTGATCGAGAAGCTGAAATATGTCAGCCGGCTGGTTCATCGGCGCTCCACAGCGGTCGGCGACGCGCCGGCGCAATTCGAAGGACGCGAGGTTCGGGACGCTGTCTGAACCGCTTCGGCGCAAAGAGTTGGCGCCTGTCATCGAATCCTTGCGCGGCTCGATCGCCTTCCGCGGGGACGATTTCAAACGCTGGTCGTCGTCCGCTCGGGGTCGCCTGACGAGCGATAAAAGAAGGCCGCGCATAAGGCCGCCGCGCTGAAACCGGTCTCCCGCTGCTAGTCCTTTTCTGGAACGAAGGCGCCGGGAGGAACGAGCGCAGGCGTGACGTAGGCGTGGTTCAAGACGTCGAGCTGCGCCCAAAGCACGTTGCACTTGAAACGCACGGCGTCGACGCAGGCCTCCTGCTCCGCGCGGGTGATCGCGTTCGCCTTGACGTAACAGAGAGCGAAGTCCGAATCGCGCGGCGCCTGACTGAGCCGCCTCCTGAAATAGGCCATGACGCCGTCGCCGATGAACTCATAATTTTCCAGCATGCCGGCAATGCGCTCGCGATGGATCGAGGGCGCGAAGAGTTCGGTCAGCGAGGAGGCCACCGCCACGACGAGAGGCTGCTCGCGCACGAAGCGCACATAAGATTCGACGATATGACGCGTCGCCGGCAAGGCCCCCCGCATCGACGTGACATAATCGCGATCGAGCCCGAGACCGTCGGTCAAAATGAGCCAGCGTTCGATTCCGCCCGGCTCGTCCCCGAGGCCATCGTGATCGTGGATGCGGCTGATCCATTCGCGACGCAACGCGCGATCATGGACGCGGCTCATGAAGGCGGCGTCTTTGCGCGGAACCGCCTCCTGATAGCAGTATCGGTTGAGCGCCCAGGCCTGAACCTGACCCTTGTTCAGCTTGCCGCCATGCAGAAGCTTATGAAAAACATGCTTGTCATGATACCGCTCGGTCCCGACGCTGCGGATGGCGGCGTCGAACTCCTCCACGGACATTGGAGCCGATACGGCCGGCCGCCGCGGGTTGATTTCGTCCATAGCCTGGGCTCCCTGCCGCCGCAGCCGGTTTTTTGGCTGTCTCGCCCCCTAGAGCGCTTTCCGATCGCATGAAGTCATGCGATCGATCAGAAATCGCTCCAGAGTCAAAAACTTGAGCATAGTCTTGCCGATTGGATTGATTCACTCCGATCGGAATATGCTCTAGATAGAAAATTAAGCCATCTCAGCCAAGGGCGAAAAAATCCCTTGCGCCAAAAAGCCCCGCTCCTCAGCGCAGGCGTTTGATCGCGCCGTCCAAAGGCCGCTCGCCGTCGCAATAATCCTCCCAGGCGGCCAGCCTGGCGCAGAGGCGCGGCGCCGTGCGGATTGTATATTTTGCCGGGTTCAACCCTTTTTTCACCTGGCTCCAGGTTAGCGGCATGGATACGGGCGCGCCGGGGCGACCGCGCGGCGAAAAAGGAGCGACGGACGTCGCCATGCGATCATTGCGCAGGTAATCCAGAAAGATCCGCCCCGTGCGCTCCTTCTTGGCCATGCTGATCAGGTATCGGTTGGGCGCGTCCGCCGCCATCGCCTTGCAAATGTCGCGGGCGAAGGCCTTGGCGACGGCCCAGTCGATCCCCTTGGCCTGCAGCGGCGTCACCACGTGCAGCCCTTTGCCGCCCGTGGTCTTGCAAAAACCGACGAGGCCAAGATCATGCAGACGGTCGCGGATTTCGCGCGCCGCCGCCATCACATCGTCGAAGGAAACGTCCGGCGCAGGGTCGAGGTCGAACACCAGCCGGCCAGGCTGCTCCGGCGCGAACGGCTCGCAGTTCCAGGGATGCAGCTCCACCGCGGCCGTCTGGGCGGCGGCGACCAACGCCTCGACCCGGTCGAATTGCAGATAAGGCTTCCGGTCTCCGAAGACCTCGACCTCGGTGATCAAGGACGATTGCCCCTTGGCGGAGTGGCGCTGGAAAAAGCTCTGACGCCCGTTGATCCCGTCCGGCATACGGATCATCGAACACGGCCGGCCCTTGAGATGCCGCAGCATCCAGTCGCCGACGGCCTCGTAATATCGGGCCAGATCGAGCTTCGTGACCGGGCCTCCGTCCCCGGAGTCCGGCCACAGCGGCTTGTCGGCGTGAGAGATGACAACCCCCATGACTGTCGCGGATCCGCGGGGAATGGCCGATTTTGTCCGCACCGGCGCGTTGATCGGCTCGTTGAAGTCTGTCGTTGCGGGCGCCGGAGGTTCGGCCACGACCTCGCTTGCCGGTTTATCCTCGCGAAGTCCTTTGAACGACGCCTGGCGGATCAGTCCGTCGCCGGTGAAGCCGGCATATTCGATCTCCGCGACAAGCTCCGGCCGCACCCAGTGAACGCCCGCCGCCTTTTTCGGCGCCCCCTTGCCGGCAAATGGGGTGGCGTCGGTCTCAAGCGCCTTCAGGCGAGGCATGAGGCCCGCGATGGTCGTATGGCTGAATCCGCTCCCAATCCGGCCAACATGAATAAGCTCGTTGTCGCAATTGACCCCGGCGATCAAAGACCTGAAGGCCTCGCCCGTCGTCGTCCAACCGCCGATCACCACCTCGTGGCCCTGCCGGCACTTGCATTTGCCCCAGCTTTCGCTCCGTCCCGATTGATAGGGCGCGTCGAGCCGCTTGGAGACGATGCCCTCGAGGCGCATACGGCAGGCCGAACGCAGCACCGCGTCGCCTGCGGTGACGAAATGATCGACAAAGCGGATGTTGACCGGCGCGTTCGCGAGCGCCGCCTTTAGACGGCTCTTGCGTTCGGACAGCCCAAGGGAGCGCATATCCTCGCCATCGTGAAACATCTGGTCGAAAGCGAAAAAGACGAGATTTCCGGTCTTTTCCTCGGAAATGGCGGCCTGAAGCGCCGCGAAGTCCGGCGCGCCGCCATGATCGAGCGCCGCCACCTCGCCATCGATGATTCCGTCCGCGAGCCTTGCGCCGGCAGAGACGATCTCGGGAAACCTCGTGGACCAGTCAAGGCCTCTGCGCGTAAGAAGCGTCGCCTTGCCGCCCTGAACCCGCAATTGCATGCGGTAGCCGTCGAACTTGATCTCATGCGCCCACCCAGGTTCCGACGGAGGCTTTTGAAGCGCCGTCGCGAGCTGCGGCTCGATGAAGTCCGGCAGGCGAGCGGCGCGCCGCGCTTTTCCCCTCGATCTGACTTTGGGCGCGGCGAGGCCCCCGGTCGCGGGGGGCTCGCGGTCGCTTCGCCAGACGGCGCCGGCCGGCGCGCCCTTCGCGGTCATGAAGGGAGTCGCCGCCCTGCCCTCGCCGTTGGCGATCTCGGTCATCGTGCGGCCGGACGCCACTGAACGGTCATTCTCGCCGGCTCCCGCGAGGTCGCCCGCCGCCGCGCCATCGTCGCGGTGCTTGATCAGCAGCCAGTTCGCCTTGCCGCCGCTGTCGCGCGTTGTCCGCGCCAGCACCCACGAACCGTGCATTCGCTCGCCTTCCATGACGAACTTCAGCTCTCCTTGAGCGAGCGCCTGGTTGATGTTCTCGAAGCCCTCCTCCGGCGCCCAGAAGCCGCGATCCCAAAGCATCACCGCGCCGCCGCCGTATTGGCCCTTCGGGATCACGCCTTCGAAATCGCCATAGTCGAGGGGATGGTCCTCGACCTCCACGGCCAGGCGCCGGTCCTTCGGATCGAGCGAGGGCCCCTTCGGCACGGCCCAGGACCTGAACGCGCCCTCGTGCTCCAGCCGAAGATCGAAATGCAGACGCCTCGCCGCGTGTTTCTGGATGACAAAGCGAAGCGCCCGGGACGACTTGGCCCGGCCGCCTTTTCCCGACGGCTCGGAGGTCTTCGAGAAGTCCCGCATGCGCTGGTATTTGGTCAGCTTCGTCGCGGCCATGTCGTCTCCGGCTTCGCGCTGAACGATCGGCGCGCCCTGAAGCGCCGCGCGATCCCAGTCTTAGGAAAAGCGGGCGCCTCTAGCGAAGGATGAACCCGTTTTTGACGCGTTTTTGAAAAGAATGAACCCCTTGTCGGCCCGGCGCGTTCCGTCGAGGCGAGGCTCGGCATGAACAAGATCGTCAAGACCGCCGCCTGTTCAGGGCGCAAACCCGCAAGAGGCGCGGCGGTGTCCGAGCTGAAGATGCGGGTCAGGCCTTGGGGTTAGAGGCGGCTGGCGTGGAACGAGCCTCTGCCGAACGGGTTAGGCGGCATGATGTTGTCTAATCCCGGAGTGAATGTGAACAAGACAATCGTTTTTGGCGCGATGCTCCTCGGGCTCGCAGGCGCAACGGTTCAGGCAGAGTCCGTTAGCGAAAAAACCGGACTGAATTCGGTTCTTGGCGTCAGCCCCTCCACAGCCGATTTCGTGAAAGAGGCGGCGATCAGCGATCTCTTCGAGATCCAATCAAGTCAACTCGCCAAACAGCAGGCGACAGGTCCGGTGGCGACTTTCGCCGATCAAATGATCCAGGACCATACCAAGACCTCGAATGAGTTGAAGATGCTCGCGCAGGACCCCTCGGTCAAGGTCGACGTCCCGTTGGCGCTGGACGCTTCACATCAAAAGACGCTTGATTCGATGAAGGACGCGGAAGGCGTCAATTTCATCAGAACCTACGCCAATGATCAGGCGTCCGGCCACAAGGACGCTGTGAGTCTGTTTGAGCGCTACGCAAAAGGCGGCGAAAATGCTGCGCTGAAGCAGTGGGCGGCAAGAACGCTGCCGGCGTTGAAACATCATCTCGAAATGGCGGAGGGTCTGCGAAACGCGGGCGCGAGACACGAATCGGAAAATCGCGGCGCCATGCCAGGCTTGAAGGAGCCGACGGGCCGCTCGGTTTATGGCAAATAGGCGCCCGGACAGAGCCATGCTGAGTCTTTTATAGCCATGCTGCGCCTTCCCGCGAGAGGCGGGACGGCGCCCGTCCCGAGACGGCGCGTCGCGCGACAGGCGGATCTCCGCGTGGGGCGCAGCCTCGCAGAAGCGGAACCGGAGGCGCGCGAGATCATTTATCGTCCATGGAAACGCCCAAGCTCAGCGATCAAACAGTCCGGATTCGTCGCATCGAGGCAATTATCAACAACGAGAGCGGCGGCGTGAACAAGGGCGCGGCCGATACGATGAAATCCCTTGCGTCGGACCTTGGAATTTCCATTCGCGTCTCCAGCGTCGAGTCAAACGAGGTGGAGAGGGCCGTTCGCGGCGCCGTCGACTCCGGCCCCGATCTGGTGGCGGTCCTCGCCGGAGACGGCACGGCGCGTCTCGCGGCGGAATTATGTGGCGACAATGACTGCTGGCGCCTCTTCCTGGCGGCACGATGAACCTTCTCCCCAGAGCCCTCTACGGCGAATTGTCATGGACTGAGGCGTTGCGCGACTCTTTGCGAGCGGGGCGGATACGACCCATGTGCGGCGCGGAAGTCGAGGGGCGTTCGTTCTATGTCGCCGCGATCGTGGGCGCGCCGGCGTTGTGGGCTCCCGCGCGGGAGGCGATGCGGACTCTACAGTTGCAACACGCATGGACGCGTGCGCGTCACGCTATTGAAAGCGCGTTTTCCCGAAAGGTCCGCTTTGCTCTGGATCATGATTCCGCGGGAGCGGCCGAAGCGCTCGTGGTCCTTTGTCCCTTGGCGTCGAAAGTGTGCGACGACGAATCGGCCTTTGAAGCCGCGGCGCTCGACCCGAAAAGCGCCGCCGAAGCATTCAAGCTTGGAGTTAATTTTCTGGCCGGCGAATGGCGGCGGGATCAATCGGTGAAGAACATTCTGCGGTGCCGGTTCGTCCGGGTGTGGTCGAAGAGGCCGATTCCCTGTATTCTCGACGGCGAAATGTGGATGTTGCCGAGCGATGCGACATTCACATTCGTACCGAACTCATTTCGGGCTCTTGTTCCCGCAATCATCAGCGATGAAATCCGCACGGGCTCCAACCTCAACGCGGGACACAAATCCGAAAGCGGCGGAGTTTCTTGACCATTCGCCTCGTCCATCTCAGCGACGTGCATTTCGGCGCGGAGGATCGGGAAGCGTCGGAGTCGGCCGTGGTTATGGCTCACTCGTTTTCGCCCGACGCCGTGATCGTTTCGGGGGATGTGACCGCGGCGGGGCGCCCTCGCGAGTTCAGGCAGGCGCAGACCTGGCTTGCCCGGCTGCCTTCGCCGCGTTTCGTCACCCCTGGCAACCACGATGTCCCGTACTGGAATCTTCCTCTCAGGATTTTTGCGCCTTTCGCGCGCTACCACAGATTCATCGGACCGGTCAGCGTGACGGCGATCAATCTCCCCGGCCTCGCGGTGCGCGGCGTCAATACGTCTCGCGGCGCGCAGTTTCGGTCCGATTGGTCGAAGGGCGCCGTCAATCTCGATGCGCTCCGTCAAAGCGCGCTCGAACTGAAGGCCGCCGCGACGGCGTTGAAGGTGCTGGTCTGTCATCATCCGCTGATCGAGGCCCGGCCCACGGTGATGACGGGCGGGGTTTATCGCGCCGCGGCCGCATCCGTCCTCCTGGCGCAGGCCGGGATCGACCTGATCCTGACGGGACATGTCCACGATCCCTTCGCCGTCAGTCTCCAACCGCAAGGAGGTCGAACCTACGCGATCGGAGCTGGCACGCTATCCTTGCGCTCGCGGGGGGCGCCTCCAAGTTATTCCACCATCGAAGCCGACGCTCTCTCGATCAAGATTCAGGCGTGGGGTTGGACAGGATCCGATTTCGAACCGTTCAAGGCTTGGCTGCTGCCCCGGCGCAATTATCGCAATAATCCCTGAAGCGCGGCGCCAGCAACGCTCCGACCTCGCCCAATGCCGGCGGAGCATACCGCAGGTTGGACTAACAGGCGTTATAGCCCCGACAGTCTGTTCCAACAGCGTTCATCGGATCGCGTCGGCAGGTTTTTGCGCGACAGCCTCGGATAGTGGCGATCTGACGCGGTTCTATCGAAAGCGATCTTATACGTGATTGCAAGAGGAGGAATTAAAGCGGCGCCGTCATGAACGGCGCCGCGCAATCTCCGTCCGGATCCATCAAGCATCGTAGCGTCGCGCCTCAACGAAGCGGGACGTTAGACGCCTAAAGGTTCAGTGAGTATAATAGCTCGTGTTCGGCGTATAGCTGTCTGTGTTCAAACCGGGGAAGGGCTGGATCGCCGATATGCAACCGAAGGAATGCGGCGGGGTGAACGAGCCATTGCCGCATACATAATAAGCGTCGATTTTTGCAGTCCTCGCCGCGATCGGGGTTTCCGCCGAATCGCCTTCGCACTTATAGCTGCTGGGCCCGGCGTGCACAGTCCCATAGACATGGAAGCCATAGGCGCCGCCCTTGGCCGTGTTGCCGGGATGGGTCGGCCGCAACCAGCTATTGTAGGTTCCTGCGTCACCGTAGGCTTCCGTCAGCGGGGAATAATTGGTGATGGTGAGGCTCTTTATGATTCCGGGAGGAGCGATATTCCCGTTCGGCCCCGTCGGCGGCGTCTGGCTGTTCAAATAGAGCGCGTCGACTTTCAGATTGACGGTGTCGGGATCGGCATTTCCTTTAGTGCCTCCCGTATCAATGACATTGCCATAGAAATCTGTTTTGTCGAGCGGACACGCCTTATCATAAGTATAGAGAATGACGTCGATCGCGTTGAAACTATCCTCGAAGGCGGGCTCAACGTGAAAGCCGACGGTAAGCCTGACGCTGTTCTTGTCCGCCGGCAGCACGCGCGATTCATGCGCGAAGGCGCTGCCGAGAATGGCGGTCGATCCGAGCAGCGCGCCGGCGGCGATAAGCTTGTAGTTCATTTTAATACATCCCCTCCCATTTGTGGAATAACTGGAATTTTTGTGGGAGCGGCCCGAGAACGTCGGGCGCCGGCCCTTTGCACGAACAGGAGCGTTCGCACAACAGAGGATGCTTCGCCTGAAGCATTCTTCTTGATTTAAAACGTTTCAACCCGACGCAATCCGCCATGTCATCGGCGCCGCCTTGAAAAGTTTTTTTGAACCGGAGAAGTCCTCTCTTCAGCCAACGCATTGCGGCGAGCCCGCCGTCCGTAAAGGCCTCAGCGAAGGCGAGCGATCACACAGACCCCGATGGCTCCCGCGCTGACATTTCCATCTTTTTTCTCAGACTCAGCGGGCGCATATCGGTCCACACCTCATTGATATAGGCGAGGCATTCCGCCTTCGGTCCCGTCTTGCCAGCTGCGCGCCATCCGGCCGGAATTTCCTTGTAGTCAGGCCAGATCGAATATTGCTCTTCATGATTGACGACGACGACATAAAATGCGGTTTCGTCTTCTTCCTGGGCCATACTGATTTCTCCTTTGGTTCGGCTTCGATCGTTTGTCTTATGACAGGCGCGAAGCTGTGGCCGCCCGCGATTGCGCGGCCGCGACCGCGTCCTCGAATCGGGCGGCGATCTCGTCGATCTCGTTCGCGCTGACGATCAGCGGCGGAAGAAAACGGACAACAGCGCCGAAACGGCCGCCGAGCTCAACAATCAGCCCGCGCCGGAGGCATTCCGCCTGGACATGACGCGCCATCGCCGGATGCGCCGGCGGCGGCCTCGAACCGGGCGCGGAGTTCTGAGACTCAACGAATTCGACGCCGATCATCAGACCGCGGCCGCGCACATTCCCGATCGAGGATTTGGTCGCGGCGACGCGATCGAGGGCCGCCATCAGACGCTGACCCATCGCCTCCGCATGCAGATCGAGGCGGTGGGCTCGAACATGCCGAATCGCGGCGGCGCCCGCCGCAAACGCCAGTTGGTTGCCGCGAAAAGTGCCGGCGTGCGCGCCGGGTTTCCAGACATCGAGATCCCGATGATAAACAACGACGGAGAGGGGCAGTCCTCCGCCGATCGCCTTCGACAACACGACCACGTCGGGTCTGACGCCGGCCCGTTCGAAGGCGAACAGGCGGCCGGTGCGGCCAAGCCCGGTCTGGACTTCGTCGATGATCAAAGGAATGCCGCGGCGGCTGGTCATGGCGCGGACGGCGCGCAGCCAGTCATCGGGCGCCGGATTGATGCCGCCCTCTCCTTGGACAATCTCGAGAATGACCGCGGCGGGGGCGCAGACGCCGCTGTTAGGATCGTCCAGCAAGGTCTCGATATAAGCCGCGCCTACTGTCGCTCCCGCCGTCCCGCCAAGCCCGAAAGGGCAGCGGTAATCGGAAGGGAACGGAAGGAATTGGCTTTCCGCTGAGAGCCCTACGGCGGCTTTGGCGGCGATGGCGCCGGTCAGGCCAAGCGCCCCGGACGTCATTCCGTGATAGGAGCCGTGGAAACACAAGACGCCGCGCCGTCCGGTCGCCGTCTTGACCAGTTTAAGCGCCGCTTCGATGGCGTCCGCTCCAGACGGACCACAAAATTGAATCCTGGCGTCCGCCGCGAATTCATCGGGAAGAGTCGCGATCAGCTCATCGATGAAACGCTCCTTCAGCGGCGTAGGCAGGTCGAGAGTCTGAAGGGGAGCCTCGTCCAATAACGCCTTGTGAAGCGCTTCAGAAATTTCGGGGTGACTGTGGCCGAGCGCCAGCGAGCCGGCCCCGGAGAGACAATCGATATATTCGCGTCCGTCGACGTCGACGACGCGGACGCCGCGGCCGGACTTCAGCGCAATCGGAAGCCGGCGCGGATAACTCCGCGCGTTGGACTCGATCCGATTTTGCCGCTCCAGATAGGAGGCGGATGAGCGCGCGGCTGGTTTCTTGTCCTGTTCCGAGCCTGGCGCTTGATCGCTTCGCGCCGCCCCCGTTTCGGCAGCCGAAGGCGAAATTTCCAAAGACGAGTCCGCCCGTCTCGATGCTTCCATGATTTCCGTCCGAGGCCTATCTGGATTTCGAGATCGCGACGCGAATCGAGGCATCCCTTCAACCAGGCATCGCCACGAGAAATCCATCGGGCGCAGCTACAGATTGCAGGTTGAAGGGAAAACGTTTGACCCGGCGATGATGCGTCATCTTTTTTTTGATGGAGGCCGACAAGGGAGTCATCTTGAAATTTTTCATGGCGTGATCTGGCGGCCTCGCGCGTCTCAATAAGGCGGTTCGTGTGATTGCGCTGGCCGCAAAGATGTCGCGGCCACTGGTCAAAGAAAAAACATGCCGAGCAATCGTCGCAGCTCCAGCCAAAAAGAACATGTCTCGGCCGTATCGCGCGGCGCCGAATCGGGCGCGGCCGCATGCCGCCCTCGCCCGCTCGCTGACAAGACGTCGCGGTGCAAGACGCCGCAGGATCCGAGCGGCCACTCATGAGGTTGCTTGCGGAGGAGGCGTCGTCCCCCGGGCCGCGGGCGGGCGACCCGTCGGACGTCGTCAGTCTGCTGCGGTCGCGCGCCGGCGACGACGAACGCGCCGGCTTTGTTTTCCTCAGCGACGGCGAGACGGAATCCGCGAGTTTAACGTTTGGACAACTCGACCTTCATGCGCGAGCCATCGCGGTCCGGTTGCTTGAAGCGGCCCGGCCGGGCGATCGCGCGCTTTTGCTCTATCCGCCCGGCCTTGATTTCATCTCGGCCTTCTTTGGTTGTCTTTATGCAGGGATCGTGGCGGTCCCCGCGTATCCGCCCTCGCGCCGGCGGCTTGAGGGCGCGCGCCCCATCGTTCAGGATTGCGCTCCGGCCCTCGTTCTGACAACCGAAGCATTGCGCGAAGAATATTCGCGGCTCGGCGCGCAAGCCTGGGCGCGCGAGGATCTCGTCTGGATTTCGACCGATCGGATGGACCTCGACGCGGCGGCGCTTTGGACGCCCTCGGACATCAGGCCCGACAGCATCGCCTTCCTGCAATATACATCCGGCTCAACCGGGAAGCCCAAGGGGGTGATGGTCAGCCACGGAAATCTGATCGCCAACGAGGCTGCCATCAAGGGCGCTTTTGCGCATGACAGCGCTCCCGTCGTCGTCGGCTGGCTTCCGCTCTATCACGACATGGGCCTCATCGGGAATGTCCTCCAGCCGCTTTACGCGGCCGGAACCGCAGTCCTGATGCCGCCACTCGCCTTCCTGGAAAAGCCGCTGCGCTGGCTCGAGGCGATCTCCGCTTATCGCGCACACACCAGCGGCGGGCCGAATTTCGCCTACGAACTATGCCTGCGCAAGATTTCTCCCAAGGACCGGCGCGGCCTCGATCTGACGAGTTGGGCGGTTGCGTTCAACGGGTCCGAACCTGTGCGGGCGTCGACCCTTGATCGCTTCGCCGCGGCTTTCGCCGAATGCGGATTCAGCAGCGCGTCTTTCTATCCCTGCTACGGGTTGGCCGAAGCAACCCTGTTCGTGAGCGGGCCCGCGCGAGGCTGCGCGCCGCATGTGGAGGGTTTCGACAAGGCGGCTCTGGCGCAAGGCGCGGCCGTCGTCGCGCCGGGGTCCGTCGAGGAAAGGACCGCTCTGGTCGGCTGCGGTCATGGCGCGCCGGGACACGAGGTGAAGATCGTTGATCCGGACACGCTCATCGATTGCGCGGAAGGGCGTGTCGGCGAAATCTGGCTGGCAGGTCCCAGCGTCGCGCAGGGATATTTCGGTCAGACCGCGTTGTCGGAGGAGGTATTCAGAGCGCGCGCCGCCGCGGGAGACGGGACGTTTTTGCGGACCGGCGATCTTGGTTTCAAGAGCGGCGCGTCCTTATTCATAGCCGGACGGATCAAGGACCTGATCATCGTCCGGGGGGCCAATTACTACGCCGCCGATTTTGAACGCGTCCTCGATCATGTCGAGGGGCTCCGTTCGGGCTGCAACGCCGCTTTCTCGGCCGACATCGGCGGAGAAGAAAAACTGATCCTCGTCGCGGAGGCGCAGCGCGATTCTTTCCGCTCGCGCGGGCCGGCATCCATTTTTCAGGCGATTCGAGAAGCCATCGCTAGCGAATACGATCTCGAAATTGGCGAAATCGTCCTGACAAATCCAGGCGCCGTCCCGAAAACCACCAGCGGCAAGGTCCGTCGCCGCGCTTGCCGCGAGGCCTATCTCGCCGGCGCGCTGCAGATCCTTGCGCGTCGCGGGATAGAGCCGGCGGCCGAAGGGCTTGAACCGGGTCAAGACTCATCCGGCCGCCCGCCGCAAAAATCCCCGCCGGAGATTATCGAACGCATTCTTCGGACGGAAGCCGCGCGACTCTTGCGATGCGCGGCGGCGCATATTCCCGCTTCGGCGAGTCTTGGCGAACTTGGCCTCGATTCGATGCGAGTGATCGAATTGAAGCATGCGGTGGAAGCGGCCTTGCCGATCAATCTGCCCCTCGCAATGCTGATGTCGGAAAAGCCCATCGGCGCGGTGGCTCTCGAGATCGCAGCGCTGGAATTCGCCGCTCCCGCGACCCGGTCAGCGACGCCTTCGCCGCCGCGCGAGGCGCAAGTCCAGTCGTCGCCGCGAGAGGCGCAAGACCTGTTCCCGCCGGGCGAGGCGCAAGACTTGTCGCAGACTCAACGCGCGCATTGGACCGCGCACAATCTCGACACGGAGAGCATTTCCTACAATTTGCATCTGGCGCTCGACGTCGCCGGAGATCTCGACTGCGATCGCCTTGTCGCGGCGATTGCGCGGGTCATGGAGCGTCACGAGCAATTGCGCGCGGTCTATCGTTTCGAGGACGGCGCGGTGCGCCAGTCCGCCGAACCGCTGGCGAATCTCCCGCAATGGTTCGCCTTCCTCGACGCGTCGGGCTGGACGGACGCCGCGGTGCAGGCGGATATGTCGCGGCGGACGCGGCGGCCCTTCGATCTCGAAAAAGGTCCGCTGGTGCGGCTCTCCGCCTATCGCCTTGCGCAAGATCGCATGAGGCTTCTGTTCTGCGCGCATCACATCGCCGTCGACCTGTGGTCGCTCGTGCTTCTCATCAAGGAGCTCGATGAAACCTATCACGACTTCGCCGCCGTCCAGGCGCCGCAAGGTCTCGGCTACGCCGATTTCACACGCTCGCAGCAAGCCTATCTCAAAAGTCCGCTTGCGGTCCGCGATTGGAATTATTGGCGCAGCCGTCTCGGCGGCCCGCTTCCGGTTCTGGCCCTGCCCGCCGATTTTCCCCTCCACACGGTCCACCAATACCGAGGCGGCTCGAAATCGCTTCGGCTCGGCCCCGACCTCACGACCAAGCTTCGGACGCTGGCCCGAAGTCAAGGCGTCAGCCTTTTCGCCGTCCTGCTCGCCGCCTATCAAGTCCTGCTGCAACGCTATAGCGGACAGGAGGAAATCGTCGTCGGCGTCCCCACCAGCGGCCGGCTCGAAAGCGGTTTTTCCGGCCTCATCGGCAATTTCGTCAATCCCGCGCCGATCCTCGGGCGCCCGCAGGCGGCGCAACCTTTCGCGGACTTCCTGCGCCAGCTCGGCGCGGACCTCCGCGAGGCGCTCATTCATCAAGCCTTTCCATTTCCTGAGCTGGTGGAGCGGCTTAAACCGGAACGTCACGGCGATCACTGGCCGGTTTTCCAGACTTCCTTCGCGTTTCAGCAGGCGCGCTCGGACCTGTCGCCGGGACTGGCGGCGCTGGCTTTGGGAGAGGAAGGCGATGCGTTTTCCTGGTGCGGCTGCGCGGCAGCGCCGCTTCCTCTCGCCGAGCGGGTCGAGAATTTTGATCTGAAGCTCATGGCGGCCGAGACGCAGGACGGGCTGATTTTTTCCTTTCAATACCGCGCCGACTTATTTTCGCCGGCGACGATTGCCCGTCTGTCCGATCATTTTTCGCGTTTGCTTGAGGCGCTTGTCGTTTCGCCGTCGGCCCGGATCGGGTCTTTGCCCTTGCTTTCGGAGAAGGAGCGGGCCGAGGCGATTTACGGCTTTAACGCGACGGCGGCAGCCTATCCGGGCGGCTGCCTGCACGAGCTTTTTTCGGCGCAGGCGCGACGACGCCCTGACGCCGTCGCCGTTTGTTTCGGCGAGCGGCGGCTGTCCTATGGCGCGCTCGACGCGCTGTCGAACCAGCTCGCCCATCGCCTGCGCGATGTGGGGATCGGCCCGGAGCGGGTGGTCGGGCTCTGCCTCGAGCGCTCGCTCGCCCTGGTGGTCGCGATCCTCGGCGTCTGGAAGGCGGGCGGCGCCTATCTGCCGCTCGATCCGACCTATCCGCGCGAACGGCTGGCGCTCATGGCGGGGGACGCAAAGCCTTCGCTGATCGTGACGACCGCGGCGCTTTCGGAGCTTTTGCCAGAGAGCGCGGCGCGGCTTTGTCTCGACGACGATTTCGCCGCCCTGGAAGAGATGCGGACCGACGCCCCGCCGTTTGCGGCGCTGCCGCAGAATCTCGCCTACGTCATCTATACGTCGGGGTCGACCGGGCGGCCGAAAGGCGTCGCCGTCGCCCATGGCGGCGTCGTCAACCGGCTGGCCTGGATGCAGGAGCGCTACCGGCTGGGCGAGGCTGACGCGGTGCTGCAAAAGACGCCGTTCGGGTTCGACGTCTCGGTGTGGGAGCTGATCTGGCCGCTTGTGAGCGGCGCCCGCCTGGTTCTGGCGCGGCCGGGGGAGCACGGCGATCCGGCGCATCTTGCCGAGGTCATCAGGCGCGAAAGGGTGAGCGTCGCGCATTTCGTGCCGGCGATGCTGCAGGCGTTCCTGCAGGCGTTCCCGGAGGCGCCGGATGTTCCGGCTCTGCCGGGCCTGCGTCATGTGATCTGCAGCGGAGAGGCGCTGTCCGTCCGCCTGCGCGACCAGTTTCACGCCCTCCAATCGGCGGAGCTGCATAATCTCTACGGCCCGACCGAGGCCTCGATCGACGTGACCGCCCATGCCTGCGCGCGGGCAAAAGAAGCGGGCGCAAAGGCCGAAGCCGGCGCAGAGGCGGGCGTTCCGATCGGGCGGCCGATCTGGAACACGCAGATTTATATCCTCGATGCGGCGCTGGAGCTTGCGCCGGTCGGGGTTGCGGGCGAGCTCTACATCGGCGGCGTCGGACTGGCGCGCGGCTATCTTGGCCGTCCCGATCTGACGGCGGAGCGGTTCGCGCCCGACCCGTTCGGGCCGCCCGGCGGGCGGCTTTACCGGACCGGGGATCTTTGCAGACGGCGGGCTGACGGCGAGATCGATTTTCTCGGGCGGATCGACCATCAGGTGAAGATCCGCGGCCATCGCATCGAGCTTGGCGAGATCGAGGCGGTTCTGGCCGATGCGGCGGGCGTGCGGCAGGCCGTCGCCGTTGTGAGGGCAGATTCCGCGCGCGACGATGCGGCGGGAAGCAAGACGCTGATCGCCTATGTCGCGGGCGAAGACGCGGCGGCGCTCGATCCGGCCCGGTTGCGGACTTATTTATCGGGGCGTCTGCCGGATTACATGGTTCCGTCCTTGTTTGTGCGGGTCGACGGGTTTGCGCTGACGCCAAGCGGCAAAATCGACCGCAACGCCTTGCCCGCCCCCGGCGTCTCGGGCGCGACATCAGGATACGCGCCTCCCCAAACCCCCGCCGAAGAGATTCTCGCGCGCATCTGGAGCGAGGTCCTTGGCCTCGAACAGGTCGGAACCCAGGACAATTTCTTCGCCCTCGGCGGCGATTCGATCCTCAGCATCCAGGTCGCAAGCCGGGCGCGCCAGAAAGGCTTCGAACTCACGCCGCGGCAGATCTTTCTCAATCCGTCGATTAGCGCCCTCGCCCCCCTGTTGCAGAAGTCCGTGGACAGTCCGCCCGGACAAACCGCCCTCGCAGCCGACAGCTTTTCACTTGCGGAACTTTCTTCCGAGCAAGTCGATGGTCTGAAAGCGGAATTTCCCGGCCTTGTTGATCTTTATCCCCTGACCTCGCTTCAGGAAGGGATGCTGTTCCACTCGCTACTCAATCCCGGCAGCGGGGTGTACGTCATGCAGGATCAATACGAAATCCGCGGCTCCGTTGACGTCGACGCCTTTCAGAAAGCCTGGCAAAGCACCGTCGACCGGCACGAAATTCTCCGTTCGGGGCTGGCGTGGCGGCAAATCGAAAAGCCGCATCAATTGGTCCGGAACGAAGCGGTGTTGCCTTTCTCGCTGTTTGATTGGCGCGATCTCTCGGACGACGAGCGGGAGGGCCGGCTAAACGAGATTCTGGCCGCCGAGCAGCGGGACGGCTTCGATCTCGAAAAGCCGCCGCTGATGCGAATTCGCCTGTTCCGGTTTGGCGAGGAACGATGGCGTTGCGTGCGCAGCCACCATCATATCCTGACAGATGAATGGTGCACCTCTCCACTCCTCATGGAGTTTCGCGACGCCTATGCGGCGCTGACCGAAAAGCGGCCATTGCCGCAACGCCCGGCTCCCCAGTTCAAAACCTATATCGGATGGCTGAAGCGCCAGGATCTCGCCTCCACGGAAGCGTTCTTTCGCACCTGCCTCGCCGGCTTTCGCGAACCGACTCCCCTGACCATCGAGCGCCGCGCGCCGGGCTCCGGCAGCGGCGCGGTGAGGGATGCGCAGGGATCGCTCAGCCGGGAACAGACCCTGGCGCTGCAAGGGATCGCCAGGCAGCATGGCCTCACGCCCAACACCTTGATTCAGGCGGCGTTCGCTTTGCTCATCGGGCGCTACGCCAACCGCCGCGAGGTCGTCTTTGGGATCACGGTTTCAGGCCGCCCCGCCGCGCTTCCCGGGATTGAAGAGACCCTCGGCCTCTTCATCAACACACTGCCGCTGCGGCTTGCTCTGCGTGACGAACAAAAAGTCTGCGACTGGTGGCGAGAGATTCAGGCGCGCAATCTCGAGGCGCGCCAATTCGAGCATGCGCCGCTCGTAGAGATCAAGGCCTGGAGCGACGTTCCGCAAGGCGCGGATCTGTTCCAGCATCTTTTTGTCTATGAAAACGCCCCGATCGACCGAAGCCTCCTCGAAGATCATTCCGTGCTCGACATGCGCTTCGCCGACAATCGGGTCCACACCAATTACCCGATCACGGCGACGATCATCCCGAATGAACGCCTCACGGTCCGCATCACCTACGACGCGGCGAAGTTCGAGAGCGCGTCCATCGACCGCATGCTTGGACATTTCCTGACCCTCATCGAATCCATGCTGGCGCGGCCGGATGCGCGCCTTGGAGAACTCGGGCTCGGCGGCCCCATCGAACGCCGCCGCGCGCTGGAGGAATGGAACGACGTCACATGCGCCTATCCCGCTCCCGCCGACTTCGTCGCCGGCTTCGAGGCCCAGGCGAACAAGAGTCCGGCGGCGCCGGCGGTTCGCTGCGGCGCGGCTTCGCTGTCCTATTCGGAGCTCGACCGGCGAGCCGACGAAGCCTCCAGGGGGTTGATCGCGCTCGGCGCAGGACCCGAGGTCATCGTCGCCGTCCTTGACCAACGCGGCATAGACTATCTTGTCATTTTGCTCGCGGTGCTGAAGGCGGGAGCGGTGTACCTGCCGCTGGATCCGCGGCATCCGCGTTTGCGGCGCCTGACGATCATCGAGGAAAGCGGCGCGGATCTCGTCGTATGCGGGCAGGCATGGCTCCCGGAGTTCGAACCTCGTCGCGCCGGCGCGGCAAAGGCCGTAACCCTTGCCGAAATCGAGGCGGCGGCCGCGGCGCGCGCGACGGAGAGTCGTTCCGTTCCTTGCGTCGAGGCGCGCAATCTCGCCTACATCATCTACACATCGGGTTCGACCGGATCGCCCAAGGGAGCGATGGTCGAACGGCTTGGAATGTTCAACAACCTGATGACGAAAATTCCGGCGCTCGGACTTGGTCCGGACGACGTCATCGCGCAGACGGCGCCGCAGGCATTCGACATTTCAGTCTGGCAGTTCCTCACCGCCCTCCTGTGCGGCGCCTGCGTCGACATTCTGCCCGACGCTGTGGCGCAGGATCCCGCGGCGTTGCGCTGCGCCCTTCGCGATCGGGGGATCACCATTCTCGAGAGCGTGCCCTCGATGATCGCCGCCATGCTCGATGGCCTCGAGTCGTCGGCGCGGCCGCAGCAGCTGCGCTGGCTGCTTCCCACCGGCGAAGCGCTGACGCCGGAACTCTGCCGCCGCTGGTTCGAGCATTATCCGGCGACGCCCATGCTGAACGCCTACGGCCCGGCCGAATGCGCCGACGATGTCGCGTATCATCGCATCGAGGCTGCTCCGGACGCCTCGGTCACAACAATTCCGATTGGACGGCCCGCGGCCAATCTGCGGCTGTATATTCTCGACCGATGCCTGCACCATTCTCCGGTCGGCGTTCCCGGGCAACTCGCTGTGGCCGGGATGGGCGTCGGTCGCGGCTATGCGGGCCGCCCCGATCTGACCGCGGCGTCCTTTGCGCCCGACCCCTTCGGCCCCCCGGGGGACCGTCTCTATCTGACCGGCGACATCGCGCGCTACCGCGACGATGGAACGATCGAATTTCTGGGCCGCAGCGACCACCAGGTGAAGATCCTCGGCCACCGGATCGAAATCGGCGAAATCGAGGCGCAGTTGGAGCGCCATCCGGACCTGAAGGAAGCCGCCGTGGCGGCTTGGCGGGAGGGCGGTGCCGGGGCGCGTCTCGTCGGCTATTTCGTTCCCCGGGAGCGGGGAGAAATACAACCAGAGGAACTGCGCGTATTCTTGCGAGAGCGGCTTCCCGACTACATGGTTCCGGCGATCTGGATCGAACTTGACGCCTTGCCGCTCAACCAGAACGGCAAGCTCGATCGTAATTCCCTGCCCGATCCGAAGCCGCGCGACATCGCTTCCTCCGACGCTCCCGCCTCCCCGACGGAGGAAATCGTGGCAGCAATCTGGGCCGGTCTGCTGGCGCGCGAACATCTTGCGCGCCAAGACAATTTTTTCGAACTCGGCGGGCATTCCCTGCTGGCGACCCAGGCGGTCGCGCGCATCAATCAAGCCTTCGCGATCGAAGCGCCGCTGCGCGCCATCTTCGAGGCGCCGACGATCGCAGCGTTGGCGGCTCGCATCGACATCGCCCGCGCGCAAGCTTTCGAGCCCGCAGCGCCGGTGCTCAAGGCGCCGCGCGATGCGCCGTCGCCCCTGTCCCACGCGCAAGAACGGCTTTGGTTCATGCAGCAGCTCGATCCCGGCAATCCCTTTTACCATTTCGCCGTGGCGGTCAGGGTCGCCGGACCGATCGACGCCGCAGCGCTCGAAGCCAGTCTTAACGCCATTGTTCAACGGCATGACTCGCTTCGGACGGTGTTCCAGGAAGAATACGGACGGGTGACTCAGCGGGTGCGCGCTGAAGAAAGGCTCACGCTCGCCAAAGAGGAACTGGAGGAAGCGACATCGGACGCCGCCTTCGCCGAGCTCCACCGCCGCCTGAACGCCAGGATCGCCGAACCCTTCGATCTCGAACACGGCCCGCTCATGAGAGCGCGGCTTTATCGAATTTCGCCGGCGCGTGACGGCGCGGCGCCGGTTTGCGCCGTTCTGCTTTGCTTTCATCACATCGTCTTCGACGGCTGGTCGTTCGGCGTCTTTCTGAAGGAATTCGCCGCGCTTTATCCGGCTTTCGCCACTGGCGGCGCGCCGTCATTGGAGCCGGTCGCGCATCAATATCCCGACTACGCAGTCTGGCAACGCAAGCAAATGGAAAGCGACATTCCGGCGCGTCAGCTCGACTACTGGATGACGCAGCTCACGGGGGCGCCGCCCACTCTGGACCTGCCATTTGATCAACCGCGAGGCGATGGCGCAGGCGACGCCGCCGCGACGCATGATCTCGACCTCGGCGCGTTGCGGGACGCCTTCGACACATTCAACAGGAAGCATGCCGTCACCCCGTTCATGACGATGTTGTCTGTCCTCGCGACGTTCCTGCACGCGCTCACCGGCGCCGATGATCTTGTCGTCGGCGCCGACGTCGCCAACCGGCGGCGCCGGGAGTTCGAGCCCATCGTCGGATTTTTCATCAACCTCGTCGCATTGCGGATCAGGCTTGCCCGCGACCCGAGCTTCACTCAGATTCTCGCCCGCGTGCGCCATGTGGTGCTCGGAGCGTATGATCATCAAGAGCTCCCCTTTGCAAAACTGGTCGAGGCGCTGAAACCCGAACGCAGTCCGTTTCACGCGCCGGTGTTTCAGGTCAAGCTGGTGTTCCACAACGTTCCGTTGGCCGAATTGTCCCTGCCCGGCCTGACCTTCGAAGCTATCCCTCTGGAGCCCGCCCGCGCCGAGCTCGACCTCGTTCTGCACGTCTACGAAGATGGGAAAGGATTGCGCGTCGTTTTCGAATACCGCTCCGGCTTGTTCGCGGCGGAGAGCATCGCGCGGTTCTCGGAACTGTTTCAGCTCCTTCTAACCCGCGTCCTTGCTGAGCCGAGCCTCGACTTGAAAGCGCTTGCCGGCATCGTCGAAGAGCGCGACCGGGCGCTGCGGAGCGAGGCCCGCGCCGGCCGGGCGGCCAGTCTGACCGATCATCTGCGCGTCGCCAAACGCAGGGCGGCGCCGGCGGGCGGGAAATGACGGAAATGAAATCCAGGCAGAAATCTGGAGCGCTCCCAAAGTCTGGAGCGCTTCTATGTGTGAAGGCGGGGCGCCCGGCGCATCGAGACAACATGGCGTTATCCCCAAAAGCCCGACGGACAGGTCCATCATGTTGCAGGCGATCAACCTCACAAAGCGATATCAAAATGTCCTTGCGCTCGACTCTCTCAATCTCGAGGTCCGCGCGGGCGAAATCTTCTGTCTACTTGGGGCGAATGGCGCGGGCAAGACGACGACCCTCCACCTGTTCCTGCATTTCATCGCGCAAACCTCGGGCCGCGCCCTCGTCGACCAGGTCGATGTTGCAGATGATCCCCTGCGCGCCCGCCGCGTCATCGCCTATCTTCCCGAGCAGGTGATGCTGTATCCAAACCTCACCGGCGCGGAGAATCTTGATTATTTCAGCCGCCTCGCCGGCCACCGCTATACGACGTCTGAACTGCGCGCGCTTCTTGCGCGGTGCGGCCTGCAGGCGGACGCGATCGACCATCGGCTGGGGAGCTATTCGAAGGGGATGCGCCAGAAGGTCGGGCTGTCCATCGCGCTCGCCAAACAGGCGAAGGCGCTGCTCCTCGACGAACCGACCTCGGGACTGGATCCTCAGGCCGCGCATGAACTCTCCGTGACGCTCGCCGATCTCGCGCGCTCCGGAATGGCGGTGCTGATGGCGACGCACGACCTCTTTCGCGTCAAGGAGACGGGGACCCGCGCCGGGATCATGCGGCGGGGACGTCTCGTCGCCGTCGTCGAGACCGCCAATCTTCAGGCGGCGGATCTCGAGCGGCTTTATCTCGACCATATGAGCTCTCCCGAGGTCGCCGCATGATCCAGGTGATCGCCGCTAAAGAATTTCTCGAACTGCGCCGCGACCGGCGTTTCGTCGTCGCTGCGCTGATCCTTTCGCTCGCGCTGCTCGTCGGCGGCGCCTTCGGGGCGGCGAATTTTCTCGACCTGCGGCGCCAGGCCGAAGCCGCCGGCCATAACGAGCGCCAACGCTGGCTCGACCAAGGCGACAAGCACCCGCATGGGGCGGCGCACTACGGCGTTTTCGCGTTCAAATCGCCGCGGCCTCTGGCCATGATCGACACCGGCCTGCAGCCCTATGTCGGCAGCCTCGTCTGGCTCGAGGCGCACAAGCAGAACGAGATGCTGTACCGGCCCGCCGAGGACGCCACCGCGCTTCAGCGGTTCGGCGATCTGACGCCCGCGATCGTCGCCCAGACCCTGATTCCGCTGCTCATTGTCTTCCTCGCCTATGGCTCCTTTTCCCGCGAACGGGAGCTCGGAACCCTGGCGCAACTCACCAGCCTCGGCGTGCGCTCGTCCGATCTGCTGCTCGGCAAGGCGGCAGGCGCAGCCGGCGCGCTGTCGCCGATCCTTCTGCCCGCTTTTGTCTTTTCGCTGGCTGTGATCGCGGCCGTGACACCGTCGGCGCTGCTGTGGGACGAGCTTGCGCGATTCTTGATCCTCGCGCTGATCTACAGCGCCTATTTCGCAATTTTCATCTTCGTCGCCCTGGCGGTTTCGGCCTGGCGGCGCTCCTCGGCGGCGGCGCTCGCAATCCTGCTCGTGTTCTGGGCGCTGACGACGCTGGTCGCGCCCCGCGTCCTTTCCGATTGGGCGAGGGCCGCTTACCCCACCGACCCGGCGATCGAATTGAAACAGGCGCTTGAATCCTCGCTTGCCGCCGTCGAGGCCCGCAGCCGGGAGGACGCCCGCAAGGATCTCGTCGAAAAATACGGCGTCGCCAAGGTAGAGGACCTTCCATTCGCCTTTGAAGGCGCCGCCCTGCAGGCGGAGGAAGAATCCGCTTATGGCGTCTTCGAGCGTCATTACGCCGAGTTCTTCGACGTTTTGCGTTGGCAGAATCTTTTCTACCAGTTTGGCGCCTTGCTCTCGCCACTGACCGCCGTGCAGCTCAGCTCCATGGCGCTCGCCGGCAATGATCTGGAACAGCATCGCGATTTTGTTCTTCAGGCCGAGGCGAACCGGCGCGTCATTCACACCATGATCAACGATTACATCCTGAAGCACGGCGTGCGCGACGCCGACGGCCAATGGGGTGCCTCGGCCGGGCGGGAACTCTGGCAGGAAATCCCGCCCTTCGACTACCGCCCGAACGCGTGGTCCGCCGCGCTTGCAGAATACGGAGCGGGCCTTGGCTTGCTCGGATTGTGGCTGCTGTGCGCGCTGGCCGCGGCGTTTCGCGCCGCCGCCTCAATCAAAGCTGTCTGATGGGCTGATCGATATGACCATACTGGACCTCGGCGCGCTGGAATGGCGCCGCATCCGCCGGGACGCCGTGTTGTGGGCTGCACTGCTGTTTGGCGTACTCGCGCTGGGCTTTGGTCTGAGCAACGGCCTCGCATGGCGAAAATTTCAGGAGCGCGCCATCGAAAGGGCCGGATCGATCGGCGCGGCGCGGATCGCCGAGGCGAAGACGAAAGCCGCTGAACTCAACGCGAACCCCGCCGAAGAGGTCGATTTCTGGATCGACCCGCGCTCGGGCATCGGGTTCGAAGGCGCGTACCTTCGGCTGCATGACTGCCTCGCGCCAGCGCCGCTCGCCGCGCTCGCGGTCGGCCAGAGCGATCTCCTTCCCTATTGCGTGCGGGTTGCCGTCGGCCCTTGGCCTGCGTTCCTGCCGAGCTATGAATGGGAAAACCCGTTGCGGCTGCTGCTGGGGCGCTTCGACTGCGCCTACGTGATCATTTATCTGCTTCCCTTGCTCGCTTTGCTGGCGTCCTTCAACCTTCTGTCGCGCGAACGCGAACAGGGTACGCTTCCCCTCTTGTTGTCCTGTCCCGTTCCGCTGCGCCTGTGGCTCGGAGTCGGCTCTCTGCTGCGCGCCGCGATAATCCTTGGCGGCGCGGCGGCGGCGGTGGTCGTCGGGCTGTTCCTTGCCGGGTTCGACCCCGGCGCGTCCGGCGCGGCGCTTCATCTTGGCCTATGGCTCGCGCTCGTCGTCGCGTATGGCGGGTTCTGGTTCGCGCTTGCATTCTTGGTCAACGCCTGCCGCCTGCGTTCGGAGACCAATGCCCTTATCCTCGTCAGCGCGTGGCTCGCGCTCGTGATCATCGTCCCGGCGGGACTGAACCTTGCCCTGAAACAGCTCTATCCGGCGCCCTCCCGTGTCGAGTTTCTCGATTCGCTCCGCCGCGCGACAGCCGAGTCGGAACAGCGCGGCGGCGCGTTGCTGCAGAAATATCTCCAGGACCATCCGGACCTCGCGCCCGGAGACAAGGCCGAGAATCAAAACGGGTTTGTCACGACTCTGCTCGCCGTCAACGCCGAAACCAGCCGACTGCTCGAACCGGAAAAACAGCGATTCCGAGAACAGAACGAGAGGCAACTGGCGGCGATTGAATGGCTGAGGTTCGCATCGCCCGCTCTCCTCTTTCAGCATGAGGCAAACGCCTTGAGCGGCAATGACCAGGCGCGGAGGCTGCGTTACCTCGATTCCGTCGAAGGGCATCGGAATGCAGTGAAGAGTTTCCTCGATCCACACTTCGCCAGCGACGAGCATTTTGACGGCTATGACGACATTCCCGCCTTCGCATACCAGGACATCCCCGCCACAAAACTTGCTCGTCACGCTGCCGTCGGCCTCCTCCAGTTAGCCGCTCTGGACATCGCGTTATGCGCCGCCGGCTGGGTCTTGCTGAGCCGTCCGGAACTCGACTAGAGCGATTTCGAGCAGAAAGGATCTGTCTGATGGGAAATCGTCGCAAGACTTTGAGCAGCAATGGCGTGTCTCTGGAAGCGCCCGGGTCCGCCCGTTATAGAGTCAGACTGCCGATTTAGCGAAGGAAACGCCCATGAATATGCTCACGCGGCCGCTGGACGGCCCCCGTCCGGCGGATAATCCTGGCGCCGCCTACCGGATGATCTGGCGTTGGCATTTTTATGCGGGCCTCTTCTGCCTGCCGTTCGTGGCCATCTTGTGCGTCACCGGCGCGATCTATCTGTTCCAGCCGCATATCGACGCCTGGTTCGATCGCGGCTTCGACCATCTCGCGCTCTCCGAGGCGCCGCGGCCGCTCGATGAGCAGGTCGCGGCGGCGCAGGCGTCCAATCCCGCAGCGCGTCTCGCAGCGCTGGAGTTTCGCGAGGATCGCACGGATGCGGCGCGCGTCGATCTCATGACCGCCGAGGGACATGGGCTGCGAGTGATGGTCCGGCCGGACACGCTTGATATTCTCGACACGACGGATTGGAAAAACCGCTTCACGCAAGTCGTGCGGGATATCCATGGCTCCCTTTTGCTCGGCCAATCGGGCGCGATCGCGGTTGAACTCGCCGGGGCCTGGGCGATCGTCATGGTGCTGACAGGGCTCTATCTCTGGTGGCCCCGCGGAAGCGGACTCGCCGGTGTTTTATACCCTCGCCTCGGCGGCCGTAGATTTCTACGCGACCTCCACGCCGTCACGGGTCTTTATCTGTCGCTGTTCGCCTTGTTTTTTTTGATTTCGGCGCTGCCCTGGACACCGATCTGGGGGAAGACCTTCGAACATATTCGGAGCATCGGCAAGGCGGCGCAGGCGGAACAGGATTGGACGGCCGGTCCCGAGTCCGAAGAGGCGAAGCGCCTCGACGCCTATAACCGCGCTCCTCCCGCGCCGGCGGAGGCCGGGTCCGGCGGGCCGCATGCGGGGCATTTAGGGTACGGAAGCCAATCGGCGCAGGAGGGGGCGCCAGCGGCCTCCGTAAAAGGTTTTGATCGCCTTTATCCGATCGCGGCCGCGCTTCATCTCGCGCCGCCGGTGCTGATCACGCCGCCATCGTCGGAAAGCCCCAACTGGGCAGTGCAGTCGACCTCTCTGAATTTCACCGCACGCGAATCGTTCGAATTTGACCCAAAGACCTTGCGCATGGTGAAAAAGGATGGTTTTTCAGAGCATGGCTTGCTCGACAAGACCATCGACGTCGGCATCGCGGCGCACCAGGGCCAGCTCTTCGGCTGGTTCAATCAACTGCTCGGACTTTTGACGGCGGCGGGCTATCTCATGCTCGTCGTCACGTCCACATTGATGTGGTGGCGCCGCCGCCCGACAGGTTCGCTCGGGGCGCCGCCAGCCCTGACGCGGGCGCCGAAGCTGGCGCCGTTCCTGCTCGGCCTTATCGTCCTGCTCGGTCTGCTTCTGCCGACGCTCGGACTGTCTCTCGTCGCGATCCTGGCCGGGGAGCTGGCGATCCGCCGCTTTGCGCCCGGCGCAAGCCGCTGGCTCGGACTTGTCCCCTTGAGGAATCGCTCAGCTGATTGATCGATGCGCCATACGGCCAGCCATTGTTCGGGACCGGAGCTCAGACAAACCGCTCCCATTTTCAAGTCGGAGGACGTTCCACAATGAACGTATGCTGACTCGCAACTCAAAAAGTCTGATGCTCTTTTAGCGTGAGTGAGTCAGGTTTTTGCGCCGATAAACGTGTTAACTCACGCGTGGCGACACCGCCGTCGCAATCTACATGTCCTCAACCGATGATGATTAAAGGAGGATCAGTATGCTTCGGCTACTGTCAAAAATAATTGTTGTCTCAGGAATGCTTGTCGCGTCGGCTCTGCTAAGCGGCGGCGCCAACGCACATGAGTGTCGAAATCTGTGGCAGCCAACCGTCACGACGCCGCCTGCGCCAGGGGCATACTTCATTTGTGTCGGCTTCTCGCACGAGGATCCGTCGCAGGGCTATCCTGGCGAGGGAAAGAAAAACAACATTGATTTCTTCCCGCTTTGGGTATTCGGCCCCGGTGATAATGACTTCAATTCTCTAGACGTCAGCGTAGGCGACGTCGTCGAAGTCAAAGCGACGATTTATTACCTGAACAGCAATTACAACGGGGTGACGGAAGATTCAGATCCTCCCCCGGGCTACTTCTTCACAACACCCGGCGGCTTTGAAGCGCCGATCCCGATCTGCGATGATGACAAGTACGACAATCGCAACAAAAATCGCTGCAGGAGTTTCAAGAAGGAGCTGCAACTCACCAATAAAGTCTTTAGCGAAGATTGGTGGAGCTACCGGGACCGTGTCGATTTCGTGACGCCATTTCCGGGAACATATGCCTTCGTCCTCTCCGGCAAGCTAAAAAGAAAGGGACAACAGGCTATTGAATTCCATAGCAAATGGGTTTCAGAATCCCCGCGAATTCCCTATGGCCCGTTCTGGAATCCCACCGGTGCCCACCACGGCGATCCGAGTTTTTACGTCAAGGCTCCGGAGTTCTGGTTCTCTGGCGTCGCTCCGGCTGGCACTCGGGCCGCCGACATGCACAGCCCATCGCCTCGTCCTCAATCCGCTTTAAAGGCCTTGCTCAACGGAAACTGAACTTTTCCGGAAAGCTTCGCCTTCGTCGCTCTGCGCCTCTCCTGGCGGCCTCCAGCCATTTGGAGGGGCGTTTTTGCGTGAAGCCTCTTAAGGCAAGCCCCGGCGAGATCCGCCTCGATTTCGAGGCGCCGACAAAGGAATTGCGCGCCCGCGCCGCGCTCAAAATAATTTCACGATAATTCACGCCAGATGTCAGGTTTGCCCGCGGTCATCCGTCATCAGAGATTGGAGGTTCGTCCGCGTCGCTTTCAGCGATCCATGGACCGGGGGGAGGGTGCGCTGCGCTTGAAATCAATTCCGGCCCCATCGCCGTCTGGCGGCGGACGCGACGAGTTTCGCGCAGCGGTTCCCGCCCCATCCGATCGTCTCGATCCGCCGCCGCGGCGACCGGGTCATGCCGCGCGCCTCGCGCCGCCCGTTTCGCGAGTGAGCGCTTCGCCGCGCGGCGCTGTACGATTAATTGCTTTAACAGCGCAGGGACGCCATTCGAGACGCCCCGGCCCGCGCGGACCCCGTTTCAGGCTCCGGTTTTTAACATGGTCCGCAATGAGTCGGCGCCTGGCTTCGCCCCGCGGAAATTCCTCTTGAAAAATGAACGAGAAGCGCGATGAAGCCGCCGCGAAATTCGCCGCAGCCGGGCGCAGCGCTTCGCCGCCCGGCGCCAAGCCTTTCCGGCAATCCGGTGGTGGTGGACGCACCCGCCGGTCATGGCCCTTGTCCGCTGGTGATCCAGTCGCGCGCCGAAGGATTGCTCTTGTCGGCGTGGTCGGCCGGACGCCGGACAGAACTCGAGGCGCTCGCGACGGAGCGCGGGGCTGTGTTGTTGCGCGGCTTTTCGGTGCAGGGCGCGGAGGATTTCGAAACCTGTGTCGAGAATATCGCGGGCGGAGCCCTCGAATATCGCTTTCGCGCGTCGCCTCGGACCGAGGTAGGCCGCAATGTCTATACGGCGACGGACTATCCGGCCGAGCAGTCGATCTTTCCACACAACGAACATTCCTACTCTCCGCTGTGTCCGCGCTATCTGATCTTTTATGGCGAGACTCCCGCCGAGCAAGGGGGTGAGACTCCGCTCGGCGACGCGCGCGAGATCACGCGGCGGATCGATCCGTCCGTCAAGGAGCGGTTCTTGCGCCGAGGGGTCCTTTATGTCCGCAATTACGGCGCGGGTTTTGGCCTGCCATGGCCGACGGTTTTTCAAACAGACGATCGTGCCGAGGTCGAGCGCTATTGCGCCGGGCTCGGGATCGAGTGGGAATGGAGATCGGGCGACCGCCTGCGCACGCGCCAGACCGGACCGGCCATGATCCGCCATCCGGCGACCGCGGAGCAGGTCTGGTTCAATCACGCGACCTTCTTTCATGTCACCACCTTGCCGGCGCCGCTGCGGGACGCTTTGACAGCCGAGTTCTCGGCCGGCGACCTTCCGACGCAAACCTATTATGGCGACGGCGCGCCGATCGAAGCCGATGTTCTCGAGCATCTTCGTGCGGTTTATCAAGGCGCGCTCACGCAATTCGGCTGGCGGCGCAACGACGTTCTTTTGGTGGACAATATCCTCGCCGTCCACGGCCGAACGTCATTCCGCGGTTTTCGCCGCATCCTCGTCGCGATGGCTCAATCCTTCAAACCGCGGGATTTCGCCGTGATTCCGGAACCATCGTCATGACGACTCAAATCGACATCGTCGGATTCGCGCTCTCTCAACAGCAAAAGCGCCTCTGGCGCCTTGGCCAAGAAAACCGGCGCCCCGCCGCGCCTCTCATCGGCCGGGCGCGCCTCGAGGGGCCGCTCGATCCTTCGCTTATCGCAGCGAGCCTCAGTCAAGCGATTATCCGGCACGAAGCGCTGCGGACGAGATTTGAACTTCCGCCGGGCATGACCGCACCGGTTCAGGTGATCGAACCGCCCTTCGACGCCTCGACCATCCTGACGTGGCGCGACCTCAGCGGCGCGCCGCCGCAGGAGCGCCCGTCCGTGCTCGCCGCAATCGAGGCGGAACGCCGATCCATGGATACGGGCGGCGTCGCGCTCCACGCCGATCTGACGCGGTTCGCCCCGGATCTGCACTACCTTTCGATCACGCTTTCGCCGCTTTGCGCCGACGCCGCGAGCTTCGCCAACCTCGTTGAAGACATTGCCTCGGGCTACAGCGGGTCGCGGTCAGCGGCGGACGCGCCGATGCAATACGCCGATTACGCCGCCTGGCAGGAAGATATTCTCGCCGCCACCGATGCTCCGCAGGGCGCGCGCTACTGGCTTGGGCATCAAAGCCAGCCGGCCGCGCCGATTCGGCTGGCGTTTGAAGCCGCGGGCCCGCCGTCCGGGCCCTTCCGCACCTCCAGCATTGTCCTCCCCCTTGGACGCGACATCGCGAACGCCGTCGGCGCTGTCGCGGCGGCGAGCGGAGTTTCGTCCGAGTCGGTTCTGCTTGCCGCCTTCGCGGCGATGCTGTCTCGCCACGCAGGAGCGCCGGATCTCGAACTCGGGTTTCATTGCGACGGGCGCAGCGCGCCGATCGCCGGCGCCATCGGCCTCTATGTGAGGCCGCTGCCGCTGCGCTGCACCTTCGGCGCCGGAGATTCTTTCGCGACCGTGTTGGCCGGCGCGCATCGCGCGATCGAGGACCATCGAGACTGGCAGGACTACGCCGCCGCGCCGGGACGCGACGACGCCGTCGAACGAACCTGGCCGTTCTCGTTCGGCTACACACCCGTTCCGCCGCCTTTGCGGGCCGGTCCGATCACATTGACCCTCGAGGGGGTTCCGGCGCCATGCGAGGCCTTCGAGGTTCATCTGCAATGCCTTGAGACGCCTGATGGGTATGCGGCGGAATTTCATTTCGACCGCGCCAGCGTATCCGCCGCCGGCGCAACGTGCCTCGCCGGGCAATGGCTTACGCTGCTCGAGAACGCCCTCAAGGCACCCGGGACGCCGGTCAGCAGCCTCGGAATGCTCAGAGAACGAGAAGGCGAGCGCGTGACCGCCTTCGGAAATCCGGCGACGCCCTCGATCGATCTCGATATTCGCGGCCTGCATCAGCTGCTGGAGCGTCAGGCGGAGCTAACGCCGCGCGCGACGGCGCTGCGGTCAGGCGAGACCAGTCGCGCCTACGCCGAGCTCAACCAGAGCGCGAACGTCCTCGCCGCGCGCCTTGTCGGCCTTGGGCTCGCGGCCGAAGACAGGGTGGCGATTCTGGCTGCGGATCCGGCGCTGATCGTCGTCGCAATTTTCGCGGTTCTGAAAGCTGGCGGAGTCTATGTTCCGCTTGATCCATCGCATCCGCGCGAACGCCTCCAATGGCTCGTGGCGGACGCCGCGCCCGCGCTTCTCTTGACCGATGAGGCCTGTGCCGAAATAGCCGCCGGACTGGCGCGTCCGACCCATCGCCTCGACGCGGCGCTGGAGGCCGATGGCCGCAAGGACAATCTCGACATCGCCGTCGACCCGGACCAGCTCGCTTATCTGATCTACACCTCCGGCTCGACGGGGCGTCCCAAGGGCGTCGGCGTCAGCCACCGCTCGGCTTTGCATTCGACGATCTGCCGTCACAAGCATTATCCGGCGCCGGTCGGCGGCTTTCTGCTGCTGTCGTCGTTCAGCTTCGACAGTTCGGTCGCCGGTTTGTTCTGGACGCTGAGCCAGGGCGGCTGTCTTTGCCTGCCGCTCGCCGACGAGCTTCAGGATCCGGCGGCGTTGGCGCAATTGATCAGGCGCCATGCTCTTACCCATATGCTCTGCCTGCCTTCGCTCTACAGCGTGTTGCTCGAACAGGACCGCGCTCTTCTTTGCTCCTTGCGAACGGCCATCGTCGCCGGGGAAAGCTGTCCGCCAGGCCTGCCTGGCCAACACGCCGCCCGCCTTCCGGACGCGCGGCTCCACAACGAATATGGTCCGACCGAAGCCACGGTCTGGAGCGCCGTGCTCGACATCGAACAGGAGACGCAGGCCGCCATGGTATTTCTCGGCTCACCGATCGCCGGGACGCGCATCCGTCTCCTCGACAGCCAGGGGCGCCTGACCCCGCGCGGAATCATTGGCGAGATCCATATCGGCGGCGCCGGCCTCGCGCGCGGTTATTTTCGCCGGCCCGACCTGACCGCCGAGCGCTTTCTGCCCGACCCCCATGGCCCGGCGGGCGCGCGTCTCTACCGTACTGGCGATCTGGCGCGCTGGCGCCTTGACGGCGAACTTGAATTCCTGGGCCGCGCCGACCGTCAGGTCAAACTTCGCGGCCACCGTATCGAACTCGACGAGATCGAAGCCCATCTGCTTTCCGCGCCGGGGATCCGCGATTGCGCTGTCGCTCTGCGCGAGGACAATCCGGGCGACAGGCGCCTCGTCGCCTATGTGGTCGCCGACGCCGCCGCAGCGGAGTCGGACGCGCTGCGCGCCGCGCTCCGGCGGACCTTGCCTGACTACATGACGCCGTCCGTCTTCGCGCGCCTTGAAGAGCTGCCCAGAAATCCCAATGGCAAGCTCGACAGGGCCCGTCTGCCGCCGCCGAACGTAAGCGATCCGGCGCGGCGCGGGATGATCGCCGCGCGCAACGAGACGGAGGCCGTCCTCGCCGAAATCTGGCGGGAGCTGCTGCACCTCGACGAGGTGGGCGTGGAGGATAACTTTTTCGCCCTCGGCGGCGATTCGATTCTCAGCATCCAGATGGTCGGGCGGGCTCGCCAGCGCGGGCTTGCCGTGACCGCGCGGCAACTCTTTGAGCGCCAGACCATCGCCGCCCTCGCCGAGGTCGCGAAGGGCGTAGAACCGGTCGCAGATCGCGAGCGGCCGCTCGCCGGCGACATACCGCTCACCCCGATCCAGCGATGGTTTTTCGATCTCGATTATGTCCGTCCCGAGCTCTGGACCCACGCGCTAGTTCTTGCCCTGCGCGAGCCCCTCGACGTCGCGGCGATGGACGCCTCTCTCGACGCCGTGCTTCGCCATCACGAGGCGTTGCGCACGACGTTCCTTTTCGAAAACGGCGACTGGAGCCAGAAAATCGCGCCGGACACTCCGGGCGCCGCCGTCGAGCGCGTCGTTCTGCCCGCGACGCCGCCGGCGCAGGCTATCGCGGACGTCCGAAGGATCGCCGATGAGCGAATGTCGATTGATCTTCGTTCGGGCCGCATGCTCAACATTGTCTGGGTTCTGGCCGACGGAGCGCCAGGCTATCTCGTCGTCGCCGTGCACCATCTCGTCGCCGACGGCTTGTCCTGGCGCATATTGCTTGAGGACCTCGAACTGGCCTATCGCCAGGCGAAAGCGGGGGCGAAGCCGTCGCTTGGGCAAGGCGGCGCCTCGTTTGCGCAATGGTCGCGGCGGCTGCTAGACTATGCGCGAACCGAACAGGTCCAGGCCGAGGCGGAGGACTGGATCGCGTTGTTGCGCGCTTCCGCGGCCGGGCTGCCGATCGACGCGCCTGACGGCGCGCGGACCGAGGCGACCAGCGCGACCCTTGAAACAATTCTGGAGACCGAAGAGACACGGCTCCTGCTTGACGCCCCGTCCGCCTATCGCGCCGGGATCGAAGATATTCTTCTGACCGCGCTCGCGCTGGCTTTGAACCGGCGGAGCGGCGGCGAGGCGACGCTCATCGACGTCGATCGCCTCGGGCGCGAGCCGCTGTTTCCTGAACTCGACCTGTCCCGCACGGTCGGCTGGTTCACCAGCGTTTCGCCTCGCCTGTTCCGCATCGATCCGTCCAAGCCTCCGGACGTCAATCTCAAAACCGTCAAGGAGGAGATGCGGCGGGCGCCGCACCATGGCCTGCATTACGGATTGCTGCGCCATCCCGGCCTTTCCCGCGAAACCGCGCCGGTCCCGCGCGAACTGCCGCAGGCGCAGACGCTTTTCAATTACATGGGACGCCTCGATCCCTCCTTTGGCGCAGAGACGATGTTCTCGCTGGTTGGCGGCGAGATCAGAAGCGGAAGCGATCCGCATTGGCTGCGCCCGTATGAGCTCGCCGTCAACGCCGACATTTTCGACGGCCGGTTGCGTCTCTCCTGGAATTATAGCGCCGCGCGGCTTCGCCCAAAGGCCATGCAGGCGCTGGCGCAGGATTTCGTGACGGCCCTGCGTGATCTCACCGCCCATTGTCTCTCCCCCGAGTCTGGCGGCTGTACGGCCTCGGATTTTCCTCTCGCCCGTTTGGGTCAGGCCGAGCTCGACCGGCTGTTCGGCACCGCCTCCGGAATTGAAACGGTCTATCCGTTGACGCCGTTGCAGCAGGGAATCCTGTTTCACGCGCTTTATGCGCCGAACTCCGGCGTCTATGTCGAACAGGTGAGCTGCAGGCTGACGGGTCCGCTGGACCGCGTGGCGTTCGCGGCGGCGTGGCGCGCCGTCATCGCCCGCCATCCAATCCTGCGCACGAGTTTCCATTGGGAGGGCCTCGACGCGCCCGTGCAGGCGGTTCATTCGCAGACCCGGCTCGAATTGGAGGACCTCGACTGGCGCGCGCTCCCGGCGCAGGAGCAAACCCGGCGCTGGACCGCCTTGCTGGAAGACGACAGGCGCAAGGGATTCGATCTCTCGGATGCCCTGTCGATGCGCCTTTTTCTGATACGCGCGGCGGATGACGCCTGGCTCTTTTTGTGGAGCCACCATCACATCTTGCTTGATGGCTGGAGCGGCGCCATCATCCTTGAAGAATCGTTCGCCGCCTACCTGGCCCTCAGCCGAGGCGAAGCGGCGCGGCTCCCGGATCGCCCGCCGTTCGAGCATTATCTCAAATGGCTTGCGAGCCAGGACAGCGCCGCCGCGGAATCATATTGGCGCCGCGCGCTCGCCGGATTTCACGGGCCGACCCCGTTGCCATTCAGCGCGCCGCCGCCGGCTGGCGAACCTGCCGCCGGCGCCGATTATACTGAAACCTTCATCACCTTTTCGCCCGCGCAAACCTTGGCGATCGAAGCCTTCGCGCGAAGCCTCGAAATTACCACGAATACGCTGGCGCAAGCAGCTTGGGCGCTTCTGCTCAGCCGCCTCAACGGCGAAAGCGACGTGCTTTTTGGGGTGACTGTCGCGGGACGCCCGCCGGAACTGGCCGGGGTCGAACGCGTGGCGGGGCTGTTTATCAACACGCTACCGTTGCGCGTCGCGGCGCCTCCCGAGGCGATCGTCGCCGCCTGGTTGCGCGGCCTGTTCGCTCAGAACATGGACATGCGCCAGTTCGACTACGCTCCTTTGGCCGACATTCAGGACTGGAGCGAGGGACCGCGCGGCGAGGCATTGTTCGAAAGTCTCCTCGCTTTCGAAAATTATCCCGTCGACGCGGCGCTGCGGGGGCAGCTTGGTCCGCTCGTCGCCGATGACGTCCGCTTCATCGAGCAGACCCATTATCCGCTGACGATCGTCGTGATTCCGGGTCCCGAACTCAGCGTGAAGTTCAGCTATGATTCACGACGGTTCGACGCCGCCGCCATTTCCCGTCTTTCGGGTCATTATTCGTGTTTGCTTGAGGGGCTTGTTGTTGCGCCGTCGGCCCGGATCGGATCGCTTCCGTTGCTTTCCGCGCCGGAGCGGGCGCAAATCCTCGACGACTGGAGCGGGGCTTCCTCTCCCTCCTCGGGGGCTGATGTTCCGGTCGGCGCGCCGGATCTCTCGCTCGCCGATCTCTTCACGGCGCAGGCGGCGCGAACCCCCGACGCCCTCGCGGTCGAATGCGACGGCGAGGGCCTCACCTATGCGCAGCTCAACCGGCGGGCGAACCGCCTCGCCGCCCGGCTGCGCCGCCTTGGCGTCGGGCCGGAGGTCATCGTCGGCGTCCTCATCGAGCGCTCGCTCGAACTCATCGTCGCCATCCTCGGGATCCTCAAGGCCGGCGGCGCCTATCTGCCGCTCGATCCGGCCGCCCCGCGCGAGCGACGCGCCTTCATGATCGAGGAATCCGGGGCGGCGCTGGTGCTCGCCAGTCTGGCGCAGGACGGTCATGCGCAGGACGGTCATGCGCAGGACGGACTTGCGCAGGACGGACTTGCGCAGGACGATCTGACGGAAGGCGGCGCGCGACTCGTCCGCATCGATCAAGAACCCGCTCAAGACCCGGATCAAGATCCCGCGGACGAATGCGATCCGCCGCCGCGGGCCGGGCCGGACCATCTCGCCTATGTCATCTACACCTCCGGTTCGACCGGACGGCCGAAGGGCGTCATGGTCTCCCATCGCAACGTGACCCGGCTGTTTGCGACGACGCGGGACGCCTTCGGCTTTGGTCCGGACGACGTTTTCACCCTGTTCCATTCCTGCGCCTTCGATTTTTCGGTCTGGGAGCTCTGGGGCGCCCTGCTGCATGGCGGCCGCCTCGTCGTCGTTCCCTACTGGACCAGCCGCGAGCCGGAGGCGTTCTACGAACTGCTGGCGCGGACCGGGACGACGGTGCTGAACCAGACCCCTTCGGCGTTCCGCCAGCTGCTGCGGACGCAGGCCTTCGCGGCGAACCGCGGCCTCTCGCTGCGGCTTGTCATTTTCGGCGGCGAGGCGCTCGATTCCGCCATGCTGCGGCCATGGTTCGCGCGACATGGGGCGGCGCATCCGCGTCTTGTCAACATGTACGGCATCACCGAGACGACCGTGCATGTGACGCTGCGCGATCTCGACCCCGGTGGAAACAGCGGAAACGGCGATCACACCGCAAGCGGGATCGGACGGCCGCTCGCCGACCTTCGCGTCTATCTTCTCGACGGCGGCATGCAGCCGGTTCCCGAAGGCGTCGCCGGGGAGCTTTACGTCGGGGGCGCCGGGCTGGCGCGCGGCTATCTGCGCCGCCCCGGCCTCACCGCCGAGCGGTTCATCCCCGATCCGTTCGGCGCGCCGGGCGAACGGCTCTACAAGACCGGCGACCTCGCCCGCTGGGACGCCGGCGGCGGCCTCGACTATCTCGGGCGGATCGACCATCAGGTGAAGATCCGCGGCCACCGCATCGAGCCGGGCGAGATCGAGGCCGCGCTGCGCGAGATCGAAGGCGTCCGCCAGGCCCTCGTCATTGTCCGGGAAGATCCCCTGGTCCGCGAAGATCTCCTCATTCGGGAAGACCTCCTTGTCCAGGACGACCCAAGCGAGGCGGAGCCCCGCGGCGGCAAATCCCTCGTCGCCTATGTCGCCGTAAACGCCGCCGCGCCAGAACCTCAAGACAACGACGACGACGAGGGCTTTGTGAAGGAGCAGATCGAACAATGGCGATCGGTGTTCGACGAGGCCTTCAGCATTCCCGTGGCGCCCGTCGATCCGTGTTTTAACACCGCCGGCTGGATCAGTTCGTATACAGGGCTTCCGATCGCCGCCGCGGAGATGCGGGAATGGGTGGAGCGAACGGTGGACCGCATTCGCGCCCTTGAGCCAAAAAAGGTGCTCGAGATCGGCTGCGGGACCGGACTATTGTTGCTTCGGCTTGCCTCGCACTGCGAGCGTTATGTCGGAACGGATTTTTCGGCTGCGGCGCTCGCCGAGGTCGTCGGAGCCCTCGCGAGAGATCCAAGCGGCCTCGGCCATGTGGAGCTGCGCCAACGCGCCGCCGACCAATTCGAACCGCGCGACCAAGGGCGCTTCGACACGGTCGTCCTGAACTCGGTGGCGCAATATTTTCCGGACGTCGACTATCTGGTGCGGGTTCTCGAAGGCGCCGCCGCCATGGTCGAGCCGTGCGGCCGCATCTTTGTCGGAGACCTGCGCCATCTTGGATTGCTGGACGCCTTCAATCTGGCGATAGAGCTGGACCGAGCCGGCCCCGCGACGAGACGCGAAGATTTGCGGCAGAACGTGGCGTCGCGCCTCTTGCGCGAAGACGAACTTGTCCTCGATCCCGCGTTTTTCCCCGCGCTCAAAAGCCGGATCGAACGACTTGGCCGGGTGGAGATCCTGCTGAAACGGGGCCATTTCCTGAACGAAATGACCCAGTTCCGCTACGACGTCATTCTGCATCTCGACGCCGCGGAGAAAGCGCCGGTCGGGACCACGTGGCTCGACTGGACCAAGGAAGCCTTGTCGCCAGCGCTGCTACGCGAGCGATTGTTGCGCGACGCGCCGGAGACGCTTCTGGTCCGCGACGTCCCCAACAGCCGGGTGGCGGGCGCCGCCCATGCGGCGAAAATACTGGCTCGGCAGGAGTGTCCGCCAAGAGCGGACCAGATCGGCAAACTCTGCGCCGGGATTGCCGCAAGCGCCGTCGATCCTGAGGCGATCGCCAAAATCGCCGACACGACGCCCTACGACATCGCGGTGGTCTGGCCGCCTGGCGGCTCCGACGGGCAATTTGGGATTGTCTGCACCTTGCGCGACGCGGGGCTCCCCCAGGTCGCCGGCGGGGTCGAGACGAGCGCTCTCGACACGTCTCCTCCGTTTGCGCTCTACGCAACCGACCCACTGCGCAGGCGCCGGGAGAGAACCCTTTTACCTAGGCTTCGCGCAGCGCTTGAGCAGCGCCTGCCGGACTTCATGATTCCCTCGTGGTTTGTCCAGGTCGACGAATTTCCCCTGACCGCCAGCGGCAAAATCGACCGCGACGCCTTGCCCGCTCCGTATGGTCCGTCGGCGGCGAGAAAATACGAAGAGCCTCGTACTCCCACGGAAGAGATTCTCGTTCGGATCTGGAAGGAAGTGCTGGGTCTTGAACGGGTCGGCGTCGGAGACGACTTTTTCGCGCTCGGCGGCCATTCGCTTCTCGCCACCAGGGCCATGTCCCGGGTCAGGGATGCTTTTGACATCGATCTTCCCCTGCGCCGTCTCTTCGAGTCGCCAACGCCGGCGGCCCTCGCCGCGGCGGTGGAGACGGCGTTGATCGAGCAGATCGACGCCCTGTCCGAAACCGAAGCTCAAGGTCAGCTCGACGAGGTCGGCGGCGGAGCCGAGCGCTCATGAACCGGATGAAACCCGGCCACCCGGCGCAGGAGCTCTCCGCCACCAAACGATTGCTGCTCGAGCGGCGGCTGCGCGGCGACCGCGTGGCCTCGCCCGTGGCCGAAGCGATCGCGCCGCGCCCGCCGGGACCCGCGCCGCTGTCCTTCGCGCAGCAGCGGTTGTGGTTTCTTGACCAGTTCGCGCCAATGGGAGCCGCCTATAACATTCCGGCCGGGCTTTGGCTGAAGGGCGCGCTCGACGTTGCGGCGCTAGAGCAGGCCCTCAACGAAGTCATCCGCCGCCATGAAGCGCTGCGCACGACCTTTCCCGCCCCGGACGGCCAGCCCGTCCAGGCGATCGCCCAGCAACAGCCCCTGACGCTCGTTGTCGAAGATCTCGCTGAAGCCCCGGAAGCGGCGCGCGCGGCGGCGAACGAGCTTGCCCGCCAGGAAGCGATCCGGTCGTTCGACCTTTCAACCGGGCCGTTGATTCGCGTCCGCCTGATCCGGGTCGCCGCCGAAGCGACGCCCGGTGCTCCGCTCAGCATCGGTTCTTTCGATCATCTGCTGGTGATCGTCATGCACCACATCATCGCCGACGCCTGGTCGATCGACATCCTGATCCGGGAACTGTCCGCGCTGTACCAGGCTTTCGCGGCCGGCACACCCTGCCCGCTCGAAAACCTTCCCCTTCAATATGCCGATTACGCCCACTGGCAGCGCGCGCGGCTCGCCAACGGGCGTCTCGACGCCCAGCTCGCCTATTGGCGACAGCGGCTCGCCGGCTATTCGGGCGTCCTCGAGTTTCCCACCGACCGGGCTCGCCCCCCCGTTCCGGGCGAGCGCAGCGGCATTTTCGGCTGGCGTCTGAGCGAAGTCCTGCGCCGGCGGCTCGACGCGCTGGGCCGAGGCGAAGGCGCCACTTTGTTCATGACGCTTCTCGCCGCGTTCTATGTGCTCCTGTGGCGCCATTGCGGGCAGACCGATCTCTGCGTCGGCAGCCCGATCGCCAACCGCAACGAGCTCGCCACGGAAAAACTCATCGGCTTCTTCGCGAACACGGTGGCGCTGCGCACGAGCGTCTCGGGCGATCCGCCTTTCCTCGAACTCCTGCGCCGGGTTCGCGACGTCGTCCTCGAAGCCCAGGCGAACCAGGACGCGCCTTTCGAATGGCTGGTGGAGGCATTGGCGCCCGCGCGCGATCCCGGCCGCACGCCGATCATTCAGACGATGTTCGTTCTGCAGGATTCGCCGCAAGGCGCTCTCCAACTCGGGAGTCTCGACGTCGCTCCGCTGCCGCTGGAGACGTTCGCCGCAAAATTCGATCTGACCTTGACCGTCGTCAGGGAGCGCGACGGACTGGCGGCATATATCGAGCACCGCGCGGATTTGTTTTCGTCTTCGACGATTACCCGTCTTTCGGGTCATTATTCGTGTTTGCTTGAGGGGCTTGTTGTTGCGCCGTCGGCCCGGATCGGATCGCTTCCGTTGCTTTCCGCGCCGGAGCGGGCGCAAATCCTCGACGACTGGAGCGGGGCTTCCTCTCCCTCCTCGGGGGCTGATGTTCCGGTCGGCGCGCCGGATCTCTCGCTCGCCGATCTCTTCACGGCGCAGGCGGCGCGAACCCCCGACGCCCTCGCGGTCGAATGCGACGGCGAGGGCCTCACCTATGCGCAGCTCAACCGGCGGGCGAACCGCCTCGCCGCCCGGCTGCGCCGCCTTGGCGTCGGGCCGGAGGTCATCGTCGGCGTCCTCATCGAGCGCTCGCTCGAACTCATCGTCGCCATCCTCGGGATCCTCAAGGCCGGCGGCGCCTATCTGCCGCTCGATCCGGCCGCCCCGCGCGAGCGACGCGCCTTCATGATCGAGGAATCCGGGGCGGCGCTGGTGCTCGCCAGTCTGGCGCAGGACGGTCATGCGCAGGACGGTCATGCGCAGGACGGACTTGCGCAGGACGGACTTGCGCAGGACGATCTGACGGAAGGCGGCGCGCGACTCGTCCGCATCGATCAAGAACCCGCTCAAGACCCGGATCAAGATCCCGCGGACGAATGCGATCCGCCGCCGCGGGCCGGGCCGGACCATCTCGCCTATGTCATCTACACCTCCGGTTCGACCGGACGGCCGAAGGGCGTCATGGTCTCCCATCGCAACGTGACCCGGCTGTTTGCGACGACGCGGGACGCCTTCGGCTTTGGTCCGGACGACGTTTTCACCCTGTTCCATTCCTGCGCCTTCGATTTTTCGGTCTGGGAGCTCTGGGGCGCCCTGCTGCATGGCGGCCGCCTCGTCGTCGTTCCCTACTGGACCAGCCGCGAGCCGGAGGCGTTCTACGAACTGCTGGCGCGGACCGGGACGACGGTGCTGAACCAGACCCCTTCGGCGTTCCGCCAGCTGCTGCGGACGCAGGCCTTCGCGGCGAACCGCGGCCTCTCGCTGCGGCTTGTCATTTTCGGCGGCGAGGCGCTCGATTCCGCCATGCTGCGGCCATGGTTCGCGCGACATGGGGCGGCGCATCCGCGTCTTGTCAACATGTACGGCATCACCGAGACGACCGTGCATGTGACGCTGCGCGATCTCGACCCCGGTGGAAACAGCGGAAACGGCGATCACACCGCAAGCGGGATCGGACGGCCGCTCGCCGACCTTCGCGTCTATCTTCTCGACGGCGGCATGCAGCCGGTTCCCGAAGGCGTCGCCGGGGAGCTTTACGTCGGGGGCGCCGGGCTGGCGCGCGGCTATCTGCGCCGCCCCGGCCTCACCGCCGAGCGGTTCATCCCCGATCCGTTCGGCGCGCCGGGCGAACGGCTCTACAAGACCGGCGACCTCGCCCGCTGGGACGCCGGCGGCGGCCTCGACTATCTCGGGCGGATCGACCATCAGGTGAAGATCCGCGGCCACCGCATCGAGCCGGGCGAGATCGAGGCCGCGCTGCGCGAGATCGAAGGCGTCCGCCAGGCCCTCGTCATTGTCCGGGAAGATCCCCTGGTCCGCGAAGATCTCCTCATTCGGGAAGACCTCCTTGTCCAGGACGACCCAAGCGAGGCGGAGCCCCGCGGCGGCAAATCCCTCGTCGCCTATGTCGCCGTAAACGCCGCCGCGCCAGAACCTCAAGACAACGACCCGGCCGATCAGGCCCGCCTGCGCGCGGCGCTCGAGCGCCGCCTGCCCGGCTACATGATCCCCGCGGCGTTCGTCCGGGTCGACGAATTCCCCCTGACCTCCAGCGGCAAAATCGACCGCGACGCCTTGCCCGCCCCCGGCGTCTCGGGCGCGACATCAGGATACGCGCCACCCCAAACCCCCACGGAAGAGATCCTCGCGCGGATCTGGAGCGAGGTCCTTGGCCTCGAACAGGTCGGAACCCAGGACAATTTCTTCGCCCTCGGCGGCGATTCGATCCTCAGCATCCAGGTCGCAAGCCGGGCGAGAACCAGCGGCCTCGACGTAACGCCGCGCCTTTTGTTCGAGCGACAGACGATCGCCGCGCTGGCGGTTGCGCTCGCCGAGCAACAAGATCGCGCCGGAGAGATTGCGCGACCGGAACAGGGATCCGTCGGGGGCGAGGCGGGGCTGACGCCGATCCAGCGCTGGTTCTTCGCGCTCGAGGCGGAAAATCCGCATCATTGGAACCAGGCGATTCTACTGACGCCGCAAATGGCGCTCGACGCCGACGTTCTGGAGCAGGCTCTACATCAAACATTGGCGCACCATGACGCGTTGCGGCTGCGCTTCGTCCGCACGAGCCAGGGCGACGGCGCCAATCGGCCGATCTCCGGCGCGGCCAAACAAGAAGGCGGCGAGGGTTGGCGGCAGTATCACGCCGCCGGAGGGGACGAACCGGTCCTGCGCCGGATCGATCTGCGCGCGGTTCCCGCCCCGGCGCAGGCCGCCGAGGTGACGGAAGCGGCGGCCGCGCTGCAGAGAACCCTTCACCTTGGCGTTGGCCCGCTGCTGCGGGCGGCGCTGTTCGATCTTGGATCCTCGCAGCGGCTTTTTCTTGTCGCTCATCACCTTGTGATCGACGGGGTGTCGTGGCGGATCTTCCTTGAGGACATCGAAAGCGCCTGCCGCCAGATCGCCGCGGCGCCCGGACGCCCCGCAATATTGCCGGCGAAGACGGCGTCGTTCAGGAACTGGGCCGAACATCTTGCCGTCCTGGCGCAATCGCTCGCAGACGAAAACTCCCCCGGCGGCGCTGAATTCGCCGACGAGCGCGCCTATTGGAGCGCCGCGGCGCGCGCCAGGGTTCGGGCTCTGCCGGCGGACGACGCTCTTGGCTCTAACGCCGAGAGCCTGACCGGGAACGTGCTGGGGACATTGAGCGCGGCGCAGACCGAAGCCCTGCTGCGCCTTGTTCCTCGGGCCTACCGCACGTCGATCGAGGAGATATTGCTGACGGCCCTGGTTGAGGCTCTGGGCTCGTTAAGCGGCGAATCCCGCGTATTGATCGATCTTGAAGGCCACGGGCGCGAGGAGCTTTCCGAGGGCATCGATCTGTCGCGCACGGTCGGCTGGTTCACAAGCCTTTACCCGGTCCTCTTGAGCATCCGTCCCGGCGCCTCGCCGGGCGAGGCCTTGAAGGCTGTGAAGGAGCAGCTGCGCGCAATCCCACGCAAGGGAATCGGATACGGGCTGCTGCGCTATTGCTCGCCGGACGGCGAGATCGCGGCGCGGCTGCGGGACGGCGCGCGGGCGCAGGTCAGCTTCAATTATCTCGGGCAGTACGACCAGAGCGTTGGCCCGGACGCGCTGTTCGCGGCGGCGGAGGAGCCCGTTGGACCGGAGCGCGACGGCCGAACGCTTCGTCCTCATGATCTGGCGTTTTTCGCCAACGTGTTGTCCGGACGGCTGGAGTTCGGACTGAGCTATAGCATGGCGCGCTGGCGGCCGGAACGGGCGCAGGCGCTGCTGGCCGCCTGGAGCGCGGCGATTGCGCGCCTGATCGAGCATTGCCTTTCGCCGGCGGCGGGCGGGCGCACCCCATCCGACTTTCCGTTGGCGCTGCTGACCCAGCAGCAACTCGACGAACTCCCCGAAAAGGCTCGCGCGATCGAGGACGCCTATCCGCTGACTCCACTGCAGCAGGGGCTCTTGTTTCACGCGCTATATGAGCCGGGTTCGGGCGTCTATGTCGAGCAGATGATCTGCACGTTTCGAGGTGAGCTCGACGTCGCCGCGTTCAGGGCGGCGTGGCGGCGCGCCGCCGCCCGCCATCCGGTCCTGCGCACATCATTTCTATGGGACGGATTTGAATCGCCGCTGCAGGTTGTCCACGCGAAGGCCGATGCGCCGTTCATCGAATTGGACCAGCGCGGCGCGCCGGCCGCGGCGCAGGAGGAGCTCTGGCGCGCGCAGGTGGCGGAGGATCGCCGGACCGGATTTGATCCAGGCAGGGCGCCGCTCATGCGATTCCTGCTGGTCCGGCGCGACGAGCAAACCTACGATTTCCTTTGGACCCACCATCACCTGCTGCTTGACGGCTGGAGCGTCGCGCTGCTTCTGAAGGACGTCCTGACCGACTATGCGGCCCTCTCGCGGGGCGCCGCGCCGCAGCCCGCCGGGGCCCGTCCCTTCCGCGATTACGTCGCGTTTCTGGCGGGACGGGACCTTGCCGCGGCAAAAGCCTATTGGCGCACGGCGCTGGCGGGCTTTACCCGTCCGACGCCGATCAGCGCCGCCCTGTCCCGGCCATGGAACCCCGCGCCAGAGCCTCCCGCGCCGATCCACCGCACCAGCGCGAGGCTGTTGTCTCACGCCAGCACGGCGGCGCTCGAGGAGTGCGCGCGGCGCCATCGGGTGACGCTGAACACCCTGGCCCAGGGGGCCTTCGCCCTGCTGCTGAACCGCTATACCGGCGAGCGTGAGATATTGTTCGGGGTCACGGTGTCGGGCCGGCCGGCGGAGCTGCGCGGCGTCGAGACCATGGTCGGGCCGTTCATCAATACTTTACCGCTGCGGGTCGAGGTCCCGCCTCAAACCCCGACCGGAGATTGGCTGCGCCTTCTTCTGGCCCAAAATCTTGAGATGCGCCATTATGAATATGCGCCGCTCGCGCTTGTGCAAAGCTGGAGCGACGCGCCGCGCGACGAGGCTTTGTTCGACGCCATTCTGGTCTTTGAAAACTTTCCGGCGGACCGCAACCTCGCGGGGAAGATCGGCGGGGTCGAAATCGGCGGTTTCGAAGCGCTGGAGCAGACCCACTACGCGCTGACGCTGACGACGGTTCCCGGCCCGCAGCTCGAACTTTCCGCAAGCTATGACGAGGCGCGCTTTACGCCAGGTTCCGTCGAGCGCCTTCTCGATCATTTTGAAACCCTGCTTGAGGCTCTCGCCGCGAACCCGGAAAGCAGGTTGTGCGATCTGTCCCTTCTCCGCCCCGCCGAGCGCGAACTGGTTCTTGAAAGCTGGAGCGGGGCTTCCTCCACTTTCTCAGAGGCAAAGCCCCTGTCCGGCGCCTGTGTTCACGAAATTTTTGCAGCGCAGGCAAGGCGAAACCCGAACGCCGCGGCCATTACGACGTTTTCCGAGACGCTCAGCTATCGGGCGCTGAACGAACGGGCGAATCAGCTTGCGCATTATCTGATCTCGCTTGGCGTCGGGCCGGAGGTCGCCGTCGGACTGATGGTCGAGCCTTCGCCGGACATGTTCATCGGACTGATGGCGATCCTGAAAGCCGGCGGCGCCTACCTTCCGCTGGACCCGGACTATCCGCAGGATCGCCTTCGCTTCATGATCGAGGACGCCCGGATCAAGCTGCTGATCACGGTGCGGAGCCGGCCAGATTCGAACCTGCCGGCGCCATCGATCGACGGACTGAAGGTGGTCCGCGTCGACGCGGACGCAACGGCCTTCGCCGGAGAGCCAAGATCCGATCCGCCGCGCCTCTCCGGCCCGGATCACCTTGCCTATATCATCTACACCTCGGGCTCCACCGGCCGTCCAAAAGGCGTGATGGTCGAACATGGAAGCCTCGTCAATCTGGCGCAGGCGCAGGCGAGTGGTTTTGGCCTCGGTCCGGGCGACCGGGTGCTGCAATTTTCCTCGATCAGTTTCGACCAGGCGGCCGAGGAGATTTTTCCCGCATGGATCAGCGGGGCGAGCGTCGTTCTCCCGCCGGCGCGCAGCCGGGACGCTTTGCTTGATTTCCTGCGTTTCGTCGCCGCGGCGGAGGTGACGGTGCTGCCCTTGACCACGGCGTTCTGGGTCGAACTCGCCACGGCGCTGACCGATGCGGACCTGCCGGCGCCAGCCCGGTTGCGGCTCGTCTTTGTCGGCGGCGAAAAGGCGCCCGCGAACGTCTTGCGCCACTGGCGCGCGGCGACCGGGGACGCTGTCGCCTTCGTCAATACCTATGGCCCGACCGAAGCGACGATCACCGCCACAGCTTATCACGCGCCCGGCGGCGCGCGGCCCTTGCCCGACATCCCGATCGGCCGCCCGATCGCCAACGCCAAAGTCTATGTTCTCGACAGCCGGCTCGAACCAATTCCCGCAGGAATCGCGGGCGAGCTTTATATCGGCGGCCCGGGCGTGTCGCGCGGCTACCTGGGACGGCCGGGGCTGACCGCGGAGCGTTTCATTCCGGATCCCTTTGCCGATCCGCGCCTTTCCGCCGGCCTCCGCCTCTACCGCACGGGCGACTTGGTGAGGTTCCGGGCCGACGGGGAGCTCGAATTTCTCGGGCGCGTCGACGATCAGATCAAACTGCGCGGATACCGGATCGAACTCGGGGAGATCGCGGCTCGACTGCGGGAACATCCCGGAGTCGGCGACGCCGCGGCGGTCGTCCGGGCCAGCGGAGAAACCAGGTCGTTGGCCGCGTATGTCAGCGGCGCCGGGCAGCCGGCGCCGGACGCCGCGACGCTGCGGCATTGGCTTCGGGAGCGGCTGCCGGACTTTATGATCCCCGGCGTTTTCGTCGCGCTCGAACGCCTGCCTCGAGGAGCAAGCGGCAAGATCGACCGGGCGGCGCTCCCCGCGCCTCTCACGGCGATCGACGCAACGCCCGGACGCCCGGCGACGCGCGACGCGGTGGACGAAATTCTGTGCGCCGTCTTCGCCGAGGCGCTCGGTCGCGAACGCGTCGGGAACGACGAGAATTTCTTTGAAATCGGGGGGCATTCGCTCGCCGCCCTGCAGGCGATCTCGCGCATCCGCCGCGACCTCGGCGCGGAGATCACGCTGCGCGCGGTTTTCGAGGCGCCGACCGCCGCGCAGCTAGGCCGCCTGATCCGCCGGTCGCGCTCCGGGGGACGGGACGCTGGACCGCTCCCCCTCGCAAGGCGCGACGCGCCGATTCCGCTGTCCTTCGCGCAGCAGAGGCTGTGGTTCCTCGACCAACTTGAACCGGGAAGCCCATTCTACAACGTCCCGATCGTCCTGCGCCTTTCCGGCCGCCTCAATCTCGCCGCCCTCGAGCGTGCTCTCCAGGATCTGGCGCACCGTCATGAAGCGCTGCGCACCTCCTTCCCGATCGTCGACGGACGCCCGGTCCAGGCGATCGCGCCGGCCATGACGATCAGCCTTCCGATCGTCAGGCTCCTCGAAACGGACGCCGGAAAGCGGCCAACCGAGTTGCGCCGCCTGATCCGGGCGGCGGCGCAGGAGCCGTTCGATCTGTCCGCCGGTCCGCTGATTCGGGCCACGGCGTTCGAGTCGGAGCCTCGCGACGCAGAGGGCGCCGGCGGGTATGTCCTGCTCCTGACCCTGCACCACGCCATCGCCGATGGCTGGTCCACCGGCGTCCTCGCCAGCGACCTCGCCGAGTTCTATGCGTGCGCCGCCGCCGGCCGCGCGTCGACGCTGCGCGACCTGCCCCTGCAATATGCTGACTATACGATGTGGCAGGGCGCGCTTTTGGACAGCGGGGAATTGGACGGCCAGACGGCCTATTGGCGGACGCGGCTCAAGGAAGCTCCAGCCGTGCTGCGGTTGCCAACAGACCGTCCCCGCCCGCCCGTGCAGACCTATGCCGGCGCCGCGCATCGTCTGATATTGCCCCTGGATCTGACGCAACGTCTGCGCGCCCTGTCGCGACGCCAGGGAGCGACGCTCTTCATGACGCTTCTGGCCGCGTTCGACGTCATTCTGTCGCGCTACAGCGGCGAGGATGATATCTGTGTTGGAACGCCCGTCGCCAACCGGCCGCGGGTCGAGTTCGAGGGGCTGATCGGCTGTTTCACCAATACTCTGGTGATACGCGCGACCCTTGCCGGGAACCCGCGCTTCACGGATCTTCTGGCGAGCGTCAGGGCCGCGACCCTCGAAGCGCAGGATCATCAGGACCTGCCTTTCGAGCGCCTCGTGGCGGAACTGAACCCGGCGCGGGAGCTCGGGCATAATCCGTTGTTCCAGGTGATGTTCGGCCTGCAGAACACGCCGGCGGCGCCGATCGCGATCGAGGACCTCCTGATCGAGCCGCTGGAGAGCGACGCGGAGACGGCGATGTTCGATCTGGCCGTCGACGCCGTCGAGGCGCCGGAGGGGCTCTGGCTGACTTTCGAATACAATACCGACCTGTTTCTCGGTTCGGCCATCGAACGCCTCGCCGGGCATTACGTCGAGCTCCTGGCTTCGATCGCCGCGCGGCCCGAGGCGCGGATCGGCGACCTCGCCGCTCCGTCGACGGCTGAACAGCGGCGGCTGCTCGAATGGGGGACCGGCGCCGCGACAGGATCGCCGGCGCAGAACGGGCAGGCTTTGGCCAATGTCGTCTGTTGGTTCGAGACCCAGGCGGACCGCTGCGCGACGCGATGCGCCATTGTCGATGGATCGCGGCAGGCGACTTACGGCGAGATCAACGCCTTGGCCAACCACCTCGCCCGTCGCCTGATCCGCTTCGGCGCGGGGCCGGATGTATTGGTCGGGATCCACGCCCGGCGCTCGATCGAACTCGTGATCGCTCTTCTCGCGACGCTGAAATCGTGCGCCGCTTTCGTTCCGCTCGACCCTGCTCTTCCTGACGAAAGGCTACGGTCGGTTCTCGTCGATTGCGCGCCGAAAATCGTCCTGTCCGACGCGCCGTCGGCGGGCGGCGTCGCGACCTTCTCCGGGCCGGTCGTCGATCTTGCGTCGGCCCTTCAGGCGGAGGGGCCAGATTCAAATCCCACCGCGCCGATCGACGCCGACAGCCTCGCCTATGTTCTCTTCACTTCCGGTTCAACGGGGCGGCCGAAGGGGGTCGCGATCTCCCACCGATCGCTCGTCAACCGGATCGCATGGGGCGCAGCCGAATACGGCCTTGGCGAGGACGACGTCATCCTTCAGCAGGCGGCGCCGGGCTTTGATGTCAGCGTTGGCGAAATCGTCGGATGCCTCACGGCGGGCGCGCGTCTCGTCATCGCCGGAGAAGCCGCCGGAGATCCTGCTCGACTGAACGAACTCATCCTTGCGCATGCGGTGACCATGATTGATTTTACGCCGTCCTTGCTGCGCGCCGTCATGGCGGCGCCGGGTTGGGCGGATTGCGGGAGTCTGCGCGTCGTGTCCTGCGGCGGCGAAGCGATGAAAGAGGAGTTGCGCCGCGAATTTTTCGCCAGCCGGCAATTGTGCCGTCTCTACAACAACTACGGGCCGACGGAGACGACGATCGACGCAAGCTCCTTAGCCTGCTGCGCCCTCGAACATGCGGACGCCGGCGCGGGAGTCCCGATCGGCCGTCCGATCGCCAATACGCGACTTTACGTGCTCGATCCGTTCCTGAATTTGGTTCCCGAGGGAGTAGTCGGAGAACTCTGCGTGGGGGGACACGGGCTGGCCCGCGGTTATTTCCGCCAACCTGCGCTGACCGCGGAGCGCTTTGCACCCGATCCCTTTGCGCCCGGGGAAAGGATCTACCGCACCGGCGATCTCGCACGCTGGCGCGTGGACGGCGCCCTTGAGTTCCACGGACGCACCGATCAACAGGTCAAGGTTCGCGGGCTTCGCATCGAACTTGAGGAAATCGAGGCCCGTCTTGAAGCCTGTCCCGGCGTCGCCGAAGCGGCCGTCTCGACAGAGAGCGACCCGCACGGGGACCTGCGCCTCGTCGCCTTCATCGTCACGCGGGACAGGCCCTTTACGCCAGCGGCGCTGCGCCTTCATCTCCTGAACTTTTTGCCCGCCTATATGACGCCGTCCGTCTGGCGTTTCGTCGAACGCCTGCCGCGGGACGACAACGGAAAGTTGCGTCGGACCGCCCTGCCGAACCTGTCGCCGCCGGTCGCGTCGCGCGATGCTCCAGATACGGAGCCCGCCGACGAATTGGAGGCTACATTGGCGCGCCTGTTCGCCGAATCTCTCGGCCTCCCCAAGCTCGGCAGGCGCGATGGCTTCTTTGAATTTGGCGGCCATTCCCTGATGGCGGTGCGGCTCGCCCAGCTCATCAGCGCGCAGACGCAGACGGAAATACCGCTCGTCTCCCTGTTCCAGTTCCCGACCGTCGAGGCGCTTGCCGGATGGATGAGGTCGAATCGGCGCGCGCCGGCCGGCCCCTTCGTCACGTTGCGGCGGGGCGAGCCTGATAGACCCCCGCTCTATGTCCTTCCGACCGGGGCGGGACATGTGCATAATTATCATCCGCTGATCGCGGCGCTGGATCCGCGCGATCCCGTCCACGGGCTGCAATTTCGAGCAATTGAAAATCCCGCGGCCGAAGCTCTGGATTATTCGGCGATCGTCACGGACTATGCCGCAGTGCTGCGGGAAAATCATCGCGGCGGCGCCTATCGCCTGCTTGGCTGGTCGCTCGGCGGATTGATCGCGCTCGGCGTCGCCGCGAGGCTGGAAGCCTCTGGCGAGAAGGTTGCGTTTCTTGGACTCGTCGACCCCATTCCGCCGCGCAATCACGACGAAGACGACTGGAAGGCGCGTCTTTCGGAGTTTCTGGAGGACCCGGAGGAGCAGGCGAGACTGGCGGCCTTGCCGGAAGATCAACTCCGGTTGCTGGAGCAGCATCTCGCGCAAGCGCCAATTCCGCATTGGCCCGCCCGCGCCGCGCTTTGGGGACACGAGCGGGGTCTTTGGTTCGCCGGCGCTCCAATCGAAAGTCTACGTCTCGAAACCTCCCTTTGGCGCCACGGCGCGGCGATCGAGGATACATTCAGCGAGCCGGCCCTTCGCGCCAGCCTCAACGTCTGGTGGGCGACGGCCACCCTTCGGGGCGGCGATTCCCCGCCGCAGGACTGGCCGGTCCGTTTTGGCGCCGACTCTGAGAGCGTTATCATCGACGCCAATCACAATTCCATTATTTCGAGCCCCGCGCTTCACGCCTCGGTGAGGGAGATTTTAGGCCGACTCTCGACATGAGCCGCGCCATGAAGCGCAGCGAGTCTGCGCCGGATCTGGCTCCGCGCCGCCGTGTCCGCAGCATCGCCATCGTTTGGGCGGCGAGGGCGCTCGGTCTAGGGGTCGCACTCTTGGCGGGTGTTGTGAGCTACGCCCTGTACGCGCCGCTTCCGCTCGAAGGCGGCGCCGTTTCACTCGACGGTCTTGTCGCCGAGGTCAAGGTCGACTTCGATCCGCTCGGAATTCCACGCATCGACGCCGCCAATCGCGTCGACGCGTTCCACGCCCTCGGATTCGTCACAGCGAGGGATCGTCTCTTTCAGATGGATCTGCTTCGCCGCGAGACGGCCGGGAGACTTGCTGAAATATTCGGCCCCGCGACGCTGGAGGAGGATCGGTGGAACCGGCGCATGGGCTTTGGCGAACTTGCCGGCGTCATCGTCGAGAGGCTCCCGGCGCCGCAGCGTCAATTACTCGACGCCTACGCCGCCGGCGTCAATCAGGCGATGGCGACGGCGACGATTTTTCCGGTCGAATTCACCCTGTTGGGGTACAAACCCGCCCCCTGGCGCCCAGAAGACAGCATTCTGGTCATCCTTTCCATGCATTCGACATTATCATGGTCGGGCGATCAGGAACGAACCGCCAGCGTCATGCGCGCCGCCATGCCGGCCACGGTGGTCAATTTCCTGACGCCCGAAAGCGATTGCTACAACGAGCTTCTCACACCCCGGAACCCGGCGCGCTGCGCGCCGGACGCCATTCCGGTCGATGATCTGATCTCCGTCCTTCACGAGGCCGGCCGCGATAGCCGCAAGCGGGTCGGCGAAGGCGGCCCTCGCGCCGTGTCGGGTGCGGGCAATCCGCGCGGATCGAACGCCTTCGTCGTCGGCAAAGCGAGGACGCGCGACGGTCGCGCCATCCTCGCCAATGACATGCATCTGCAACTGATGGCGCCGAACGTCTGGTATCGCGCGGAACTGAATTACCAAGGCGCGCATCTTGCCGGTCTGACCTTGCCGGGCGTCCCCATGCTGATCGCGGGAAGCAACGGCAAAGTCGCCTGGGGGCTGACCAGCGTTGAGGGAGATTTCGTCGATCTCGTCACGATCGAGGAGGATCCGGCGGACAAAGGGAGATATAAGACCCCCACCGGCTTCCTTCCTTTTGGAACGAGGTCCGAAATCATCCATGTCCGCGGCGGACCGGACGAGGCGATCGAGGAGCGCACGACGATCTGGGGGCCGTTGCTGCCGGAGCCGCTCCTCGGACAGCAGGTGGCGGCGCACTGGACAGCGCTCGATCCCGCCGCAACCGATCTGGGCCTCGCCGACATGGCCGACGTCGAGACGGTCGGCGCGGCGATCACGCTGCTCCATCGCGTTGGCGGGCCGCCGCTTAACGTCCTTTTGTCGGACAGCGCAGGCGATATCGGCTGGACCTACATGGGACGGCTTCCGAAACGGGTCGGCATGGATGGGCTGTTCGCCGAGTCCTGGGCCGACGGCGGCAGGGGATGGGACGGCTATGTCGCGCCCGATCAAGCGCCGAGCATCGTCAATCCGCCCAGCGGGATCCTCGTCAGCGCGAACCAACGCATGCTGGGGGCGGAATATCCCGGCGTGATCGGCCACGATTTTTCTGGCGGTTATCGCGCCTGGCGCATCACGCAGCGCCTGACCGGGCTCGAGGTCATCGGCGAGAGCGACATGCTGGCCGCGCAGCTGGACACGCAGACGGACGTCTACAGGTATTATCAATCGGCGGCGCTGCGTGCGTTGGAGGGCGCGCCGGTTCAAACTCTTGCCTCCTTCGCCGGGTTACGCCGCGCGCTGGAAGATTGGGATGGACGCGCCGAGACGAATTCTCTCGGGCTTGCAGTGCTGGTGGAGTTTCGCGAAGCGCTCGTCGAAGCCGTTCTCACTCCGTTGTTCCACAAATGCCGCGAACTCGATCCTTCCTTCGCCTATTTTTGGAGCGGCGCGGATGTTCCGGTGCAGCGCATGATAGAAAGCGGCCGAACGGAATTGCTTCCGGGCGGCGGCGCCTTTCGCGACTGGCCCGAGTTCTTGCGCTCGACATTGCTTCGAAGCTCGGAGACTCTGGCGGCGCGTCATGGCCGCCAAAACATCGCCCCGCTGACCTGGGGCGACGTCAACAAAGCCGACATTCGCCACCCCCTTTCGGAAGCGATCAATCTGCTCGGACCATTGCTCGACATGCCCCGTGCGGCGCTGCCCGGATGCGGGCGATGCGTCCGCCTGGCCGACGGGAAATACGGCGCGAGCGAACGTATGGTCGTCGCGCCGGGGCGCGAAGCGGAGGGGTTCCTGCACATGCCGGGCGGCCAGTCCGGCCAGCCGGCCTCGCCCAATTACTCTGACCAGCAGGCAGCATGGACGCTGGGACTGCCGACGCCGTTCCTGTCGGCGAAGGCGCAGCGAACGTTGTATCTCAGGCCCCGGCCCGCAAACTGAAGCGCGCGAGACGCCGCGCGGGATTATCGCGCCGCAGGGCGCGTTTGACTTGCGGTTTTGCGCATCGTTCCGGCCGGGCTTTGCCGATCGTCGGACGCCGGCGCCGCCCAGGATGAAGGGAGCGGCTCGATTTTCCCGGCCTCGAGCCGCAGCAGTCGATCGGCCAGATGATAGTGACGATCATCGTGCGTAATCACGATGATCGTCTTGCCGCGCGCCTTGAGGCGCGGCAACATGTCTTTGTAGAAGATTTCCCGAAACACCGGATCTTGTTCCGCCGCCCATTCATCGAAAACGTAGAACGGCCGATCCTCGATATACGCGGCGAGCAGGGCCAGACGTTTGCGTTGGCCGCGGGAGAGATCAGTTGTCGTGAAGCGGCCGTCTTCGAGAGAGAGTTTATGGTTCAGGTCTAATTCGACGATCAGCTTCCGCGCCTGCGCGACCGATTGCGGATCGTCGTAGCCGAGCAGAGAGTCGAAGACGAAAGCGTCGGCGAAAACAGCGGCAAAATTCTGCCGGTAGGCGTCGCGCTCGTCCTCGCCGATGGTTTCGCCGTTCAATCTGATCTCGCCGCTTTCCGGATACAATAGGCCGAGAAGGAGCAGCGCCATCGTCGTCTTGCCGTCGCCGTTCCCGCCAATGATAAAAACGAGCTCGCCCGGCTCGAACCGCACATCGAGCGGACCAAGCACAAAGCCCTGTTCGCCGTCCGCGGCGCGGTAGCGATGCTTTACCCCGGCGAATTCGAGAACGCCCGGTCTCTTCAAGGCGAGCGGTGGTCCCGCGTCAGTCGCCGGTTCTTGCGGCAGGGACACGCCGAGCGCTTCGAGATTGCGCAGGGCGACGAAGCCTTGTCCGAGAACGGGCAGGGAATTTGCGATGGCCATGATAGGGCCCATGATGAACAGGATCGCAAGCGTCCAGCCGGTCGCGGCGTCCGCGCCTGCATTCGCGAGAAACTGGGGAGCAAAAAGAACAAGTCCGATGGCGGCGTAAATAAGGATCTGGCTGGCGTGGGCTCCAAGAATGAAGATGGTGAAGCCGGCCGTGTTGCGCGTGCGCAACAAATCAGCGGAGACGCCAAGCTCGTCCTCAAGGAACGCCGCCCGCCGGCGGGCGTCCATCTTCAGTTCCTTGCAGCCTTCGGTCAAAGCGCGAAAATTGCCGAACAGGGCGTCGTCCGCCTCCCGCGCCAGCCGCATCCAGCGCAACGACCGGCGCTGCGCCAGGAAAAACACGCCAAGGCCGAGGCCGAGCAGGAACAGAAGGAGAAGCAGAAGCGCGCCCGACAGGGTCCCCACATAGATGAGGGCGCCAAGGGCGACGGAGCCTTCGATGAACACAACCGGAAGGGCCTGATGCGCATGAGCCACGCTGGCGACGTCGTCGGTCAGCGCCGCCGTAAGGCGATGGAGGCCGTGGGACGCCAATTTCTGAAGAGGCGCCCGCAGGATCCGCCGGCTAAGCCAGAGCCGCAAGTCATGAAGACTTCTTTGTGTGAGGCGCAACGCAAGGATTTCCGAAGCGACGCCAGCCGTGAGGCTCAGCAGGCAGAGCCCTATGAACCCGGCGACGGCGGCGGCGGGATTCGCGGCCTGTCCTTTCACCAAGGCGGCGTTGATAAAGGTCAAAAGGCCGGCGCTGGCTCCGCCTGCGGCAAGACCGGCGACAACCGATCCCGTCAGCATGCGCCGCGAGGCCGGCGGCAATAGTTTTAATGCGTTGCGAAGTGACGCGCGCGGGCGCGGCGAGGCATCGGTCATCAGGGCTCCGACGACAGGCCGCCCAGCGGATGAGGACGGACCGCCGGTCAAGGCGGGGAAAGCGCCCGCCAGAACGGACAGGGAGGCTAATTAGCTCCCCTCCCGCCGACGAATCAACCTGCCCCGTTGGCTATTGAGTGGCTCAGGGCGCGGATTGCGGAATCTCGACGCAGGTCGATCCATCTCCCGGCGTTCTCGTCCCGTTGCCGCAGACGAAATATTGATTGATCGTCGCGTCGCGCGCGGCGATCGGCAGCGGCGCGGTTGTCCCCTGGCATTGGTAAGTGTTGGCCCCGGCGTGAACGGCGCCGTAAACGTGAAAACCATAGGCTTTGCCCGCGTTGGTTCCATGCGGAAGCCCGCCGCTGCTCGATCCGCCGGCGGCCTGCGATGGCTTGAACCAACTGTTGTAGAGACCAATGGAGAACGCATCTTCTTCGAGAGGCGAGACCAATGTGACCGTCTTCTGGGCCAGGATCGTCGGATTTCCCGATTGTCCTGGAATATAGGGTTTCTCCTTGCTGAGGAGGAGGAGATCGACTTTCAGGTCGACGGCGTCTCCATTAGCGCCGTTGACGTCGACAGGAGCGCCGACGAAATCTCCCGGATCGGAGCCGCCGACGTCAGTGCATGGCTTGTCATAGGTGTAGAGATAGACGTCGACGCCGTTGGTGTTGCCGAAAAACGCCGGCTCGTCATGAAATCCGACGGACAGCTGGATCTTGTTGACGGAAGCTGGAACCAGCCTGTCCTCATGAGCCATGGCCGGGTTCAAAAAGGAACATGTTAGCGCCGCCGTCCCGACGGCGGCGAGCGCTGCTCCAATCGTTTGCATCGATTTCATTCTCACTTTGGTTCTCCCCAAAAGCCTTGTCGATGAAGCCTCGCCGATGAAGCCTCATTGCTCGCCCGCGCAGGAGGAGGGCGCGCCGTCCATGTATCGGCTTTCCGCACAACTCCGGCCGCCGCAGCGCGCCCACAGGTAAAACGGCTGAAAGGCGTCGGCTACGACACGCTTTCTTGTTTCAGACCGTTTCCAATTCGCGGAGCGAAGGCGTCGGGATCGTCGTCTGATTGCGAAGCTGGCGGGCAGGCCAGCAGCATTTCAAGAAAGTCGACCGCCGGCCCTGCGCCGCCGCCATTGCGCAGCGTCTCTCCCATCGCCAGCGCCTGGGTCTGGATGAGCGGGTCGCGGTCGATCCTGTCGATCAGCGCATTCAGCTCTCGCTCCGAAACAGCGGCAAAATCGGCTCGCAGCCCGAGCCCGTGGTAGACGACCCGCGCGGCGTTGCCCGGGTGATCGAAACCCAGCGGAAAAACGATCATCGGCACGCCGAAATAGGCGCATTCCTTGATCGTGTTCGCGCCGCCATGCACGATGGCGACAGCGCATTTCTTCAGCATCGCCAGCTGAGGCGCGCGCTTGACGAGGATCACGTTCGGCGGAACGTTCTTGAAATCCTCGGGATCGACACTATCGCAAAGGGCGATCACCCATTGCGAAGACGCCCTGGTTGCGGCGACGTCGATCACGACCTGAAAGAATCGCTTGTAGGCTGCTGGTTCACGCCAGATCAAAGTGCCGAGCGCGCAATAGATAATCCGCCGCCCTTGTTGCAACCGATCCCACGGGAAATCGGCTTCCGGTCGATGAAGGTCGATTCCCGAATCGAGATAACGACGGCCGGGCTGATCCGGGTGAGGAAAATCCAGTTCGCGGGGACAAAGCACGATCTCCGGAAAACGCGCCTTGAGGGACAGCGCGTCCGTCGATTCGATGCAATCTTCAGGATAGCCGCAGCGGGAGGCGATCAGTCGGCTCGTCCTAAGAAGATCCGTCTCATATGAGAGGCCGGCCCACCCGAGAAAATAACCGGCGACGCGGCGTCGGGCCTTCAGTATTTTCCAGGCGAGCTGCGCCTGCAACCTCACCCGCCAGCCGCTTTCCGGAATGATCGATGTCGTGACCGGCGGGACGACGGCATTTTCGGACCTCGAGTAATTGTCGTAAAGGTAGACGGTCGTCACATCTGATTCATAGGCCAGCAGCGAGGGTATAATGGCCTCGAAGTCGCTCATGTTGATCAGAAGAAGATCGGGCTTGAGGCGCGCCATGATTTCCTGAAACTCGCATTCCCGGCCGGCGCCAATGGCGTCGAGGAGATCGCGCGCTCTGCGAACCATCGCACGGGCGGCCTGAAGGCGTTCAAGAACGTTACGCTCTGCGACAGATTCTTCGTCGGACGTTGGCAGCCATTTTTGATACAGCGGCGTAATAGGAAATCCATGCGAAGCGACATATTGCGCGCATTCCGGCGGGCCAAGATAGGAGACTTTATGTCCTCTTGCGCTCAGATCGCGGGCCAGTCTGACGGTGCTTTCAACCGAGGCGAAAATCGGCCAAGTGAAAAACGCCACGCGCGCCATAAGGGTTCCTCGGGTCGGTCATCGAGATGCTCGGTCAGGATGTCGTCGCGCCGTAAACGACGCGCCGACGGCCCCCCTGGCTTGTCAGATGGGTCTGCGGTCCTCCTAAAACGGATGAAAGGCGTTAAATCCGCCGTTGAAATGCGTCGTCCCGCGAGCCTCAGCCAGAATCGCCGAACGCGACGGGCGCGCATAGCCGGCCCCTCGAACCTTGGCCGATTGCGAATTCCGCGAACCTTGTGACCGCAGATCTGTGCGGTCATCTGGCCGGCGTCTCCGCCGTGTCCTCCTCTCGCTGACCAGGACCGGGAAAAAGGCCGCCGATCCGTCGCGGCCGCCAGTGGATTGGCGGGCGCCGTCGGCCCGATGAGCCGCCCCTTATCGTGGAGCAAACAGCGGCGAAACCCCTTCGGTATCGATATAAATAATCCCGCCGTCGACTTTAACCGGATATTCCGCCAGCCAGCATTCTTTCGGATGAATCGGCTCTCCTGTCATTGCATCCCAGGTCCAGGAATGACTGGGGCAGGTCAACACCGCCCCGTCAAAGTCGGCCTCAGCCAAAGGCGTGTTGGTGTGCGGACAGACGCCCTGAAACGCTTTGATTACGCCGTTGTCCGGCCACGCCAGAATGATGACATGGGAATTGGCGATCACGAGCCGCATCCCGCCTTCGACAATGGTGTCCTCTTTACACACCCGACCGAACATTGAACGCTTTCTTACGGATTCGCCACGCTCTTCCCCTCGTCGGGAATTGTCGGCTACAAGGACTAGAGCAAACAGGCGGTGCGAGAGCGGACAGAAGCGGCGAATACGGTCGGCCGTTCAAAAACAACATAAGAGGCCGACGCGCGCCCGGTTCCTCGTCGCGACGACGCGTTTATTTTGCAAGCTCTGCTCGATGCTTGGCGAGCACCATGTCTATCGCTGTCGTGGCCTCGGAGACATTGAGCCAAAGTTCGGCCCGATCCTCGCTCTTGAATTGCTTGCCGAGGTCGAAAGGCTGATCCTTTCCAGGCAAATGCAGAAAACAGGCCCATTTACCATTTGGCAATTCCTCAACCGTCACTTTGTAATCGCCCGCCATCGCTGCTTCCTTCCAGTTGTTTTTTGATCGAGTGTAGCCGTTCTGGCCGGGACCGGAGAACTTCAGCCGACGTGGTCGTCGCCGTTGAAACATGGGCGGCTCATCAGACCGGCGTAGAGCACTGAGCAAAATCGGCGCCCAAGCTGAGCAAGATTGTCGTATCGGGCCGGAAACTCCGCAGAAGCGGTTTCCGGCGTGAATGGCGAAGTCATGTTTTCTCCGCCCCCCTGTTGGCGGACGGCCTGTTGAGAATTCTCGAACGGCGCGGAGTCAAAATTGCATAGCCAAGATGCGCGGACGGGCCTCGCTTTCAGATCGCAGGAAATTGTTCGTCTTGAAGCGGCGCCCGACGGCGTCTTGTCGCATCACATTGGCGGGGAGCAGGTTGTGACCGTAACTACAGAAGGGCGCTCGGTTGAGACGGAGGCGGAGTTCGAGCATCCCATTGAAACCGTATGGCGGGCGATGACCGATTCGGAATGGCTCGCCGTTTGGTTTTTCCCGAATGATATCGAGCCCGTCATGGGACACAAGTTCACCATTTGGGGACGGCCGATCGAGCGGTGGGATGGAGAATTCAAATGCCAGGTGCTTGCTGTCGAAGCGCCAAGCAAGATCAAGTTCCGCTGGTACGGGGGACATGAGGAGCTCAAGGCTTTTGGCCGCTATATGGATACGACGGTGACCTGGACGCTCTCCCCGGCGCCCAGCGGAGGAACGAGCTTTCGTTTCGTTCACGAGGGATTTGGCGCGGATCCTTCATCAGACGCTCTCTTCGACATCATGACAAAAGGGTCTCAGAGCGTGTTGAGAAGTCTGGCGAAGAGACTTCCAGATCTTGTGGAGCATGGCGCGTAAACGGTTTCGAAACGGAAGCGCGCCCACCCTTGAAGTGAAGCTTTCGCGGTCCCTGAGCGCATATGTTGGGCGTTCGTGAAAGCGTCGGCGGATTCGAAAGCGATGATAAGAAACTCCGCCCAAAAATGGGGGACAGGCGCCTCTTCGACAGATTACTCTCCTTGCGCGGTTCCCTGATCCTTCACCCAAGGCGATTCAGGCCTGCGCCTTCTCCAAGCACAAGCGATCGCGCCAGCGTTGCCGAAATGCGCTCCACGACGCGTCGTCATAAAAAACGGCGTCGACAAACCATTCGATCGTTTTGACATCCCGCGTCCAGACGCGGTCCTCCCCTCGCCAGGCCAAGACAGGCCAGCGCGCGTTTCGACAAGGCGCGCCGGTGCTGGAGTGAAGAGTTGGCCTTCCCGACGTCTCGCTCAACCAGGAAACAATCTCAGGCAGAAAAGCTGTGGCGAACGAGAGCCCGTGGCGGTTGAGCCGCTGCGGCTTTCGAAACAGGTTCTGCTCTATCCAGGCGAAGTTCGACGGATCGTTCCCGATTCGGAGTTCGCGCAGGATGAGGAGTCGGAAACCGCAGTTCAGAAGGCGCGCCGGAACAGCGTGGATGGCGGTGACCTGCTGCGGTAATGGTATCGTCATTCCTCGAGACTTCGTTTCAGCCGGGCGAAGAAGATGGGACGGGTGGTTCGCGGTCGACCGCCTTTAAAGCGTCGAGACAGGCCAGAAGAGCCTGCCGCGCGTCCGCAAGGGCTTCGTCCAACGTCTCGCCAATGCCAAGACACCCTGGAATATCGGGAAAACAGGCGACATAACCACCGCCGTCCTCAGGCGATATTGACGAGATGACGCAGGGGTAAATGTCCGCGGCGCTCATTGGTCGAGAGCGTCCATCCGATCGATCATCTCAATGAAGGCTTTGACGTGCAAAGACCTGACCTTTTTCTTTAAGGGAAGCGCGACGCAGTTTGGAATCGACGGATGTGTGAACACAACATAAGACCCGGTCACCTTTCGGAATTTCATAGCGTATTGAGAGGCTGTAATTTCGAAATCGGCGATGCTCCAGTCGCCGCCTGGATCGCTACGGAAGGCCTCCAATCGCTTATTGTGCATCTCTGGAATGTCCGAAGTCCGACAACCGACATTATGCGCTCGCCGAAATAAGTTTGATTCAATAATTGGGCCAGCATTCGCGCGACATCTGGACTTGAAGAAGGAAGCGTAAAAAAAACATTCGTGCGGTTGAGTGATGCAAATCGAGCCTCCCAGCCGATCAGGCGTTCGCGGAGTGGCCGCCTGAGAAAAAGGAAACCGTTGGCGAATTGTTCCTGACGCCGCGCCAAACGTCTGACGCCAATTTGGAAAATCTCAGGCGCGCCTCGATCGATGCGCCGCGGGTTACGACGGATCGAAGAAGTCAACCTTCTGGTTGGGATCCCGGTTTGGACAAGGGATCTCTTTGAAGATCACTTCTGCCAATGCTTTCAGACCGGTGTTCGTGCGCAGCGACAGCCTGTTCGGGTCGGTGGTCCAGCTTTGATAGGTGACGATTCCGCGGGTGATGCTCAACACTGTGTACTTTTCCGAGTTTATTTCCCCGCCCTTGGTCCTATAGCATTTGCCCGCTTGAATGGCCTCTTCTTTCATCGGCATGATCAGCTCTCCCGTTGTTGCCGCCAGCAGGCGTCATTATGGTTGCGGAAAGGCCAAAATCAAGCTGTCCAATGGCGTTTCAGACATAAGCAACCTATCGAAATCTACAGCGTCCGTTTTGATCGAGGCCGATCCGGGCCAGTCTTGAAGTCCGTTTTGCGAAGCCTTCAGGCGCTCACGAGATCGAGCCGCATCAGCGTTCTGGCGTCGAGCGTCAACGCCAGCGCGCCGGAAATTTCATTGAGCTGGTCGAGCGTGGTGACGCTGACGACAGGCGCGGCGACGCCCGGCTGGCCCAGCAACCAGGCGATCGCCACTTGCGCCGGGGTGGCGTCGAAGCGGAGGGCCGCGGCGTCGAGTTCGGACAGAATGTCAAGGCTGCGCGGATCGAGAATTTGCGCGACGGAGGCGCCTCGCGCCGCCCCCACAGTGTCGGCTATCGATCGATATTTGCCGGTGAGAAATCCCGCTTCGAGCCCGCGAAACGGAATGACGCCGAGATCTTCCGCGACGCAAAGCTGACGCAGGCCGCCTTCGAAAAAGCTTCGGGTGATCAGGTTGTAGTGCGGTTGCAGGCATGTATAGAGCGGAAGCCCGTGGAGGCGGGCGACGCGCAGCGCTTCCGCGAGACGCGGCGCCGAGTAATTGGACGCTCCGATCGCGCGAACTTTGCCGCTTTGGATAAGGCTGGAGAACGCTTCGAGGGTCTCTTCAAACGACACGGTCGTGTCGTCGAAATGCGCCTGGTAAAGATCGATCCGATCGGTTTTCAACCGGCGCAGGGAATGTTCGGCGGAGCGGATGACGTGGGCTTTCGAAAGCCCCCTGCCCGCATTTTTCATATCGCCGCCGACTTTGGTCGCAATCAGAACTTGATCGCGCTTGCCAGTCGCATTCAGCCAGTTCCCGATGATCCTTTCGGATTCGCCACCCTGATGTCCCGGCGCCCAGGTCGAATATGTGTCGGCTGTGTCGATCATGGCGAAGCCGCGATCGATGAATGCGTCGAGGATCGCTGAAGATCCGGCTTCATCGACGGTCCATCCGAAGACATGGCAGCCGAGCACAAGCGGGGCGCAGCTAAGGCCGGATCCTCCGATCTTGCGATGTTTCATTGGAAAACTCAAAAGCGTCCCGACATTGACCTCGCCGCGGCCGCGCTCTGTCGCTTGGCGCCGGCGGAATCAAAGGCTTGGGTCGAGTGTCTCGGAATTCTAGAAGCGATCCATATCCTCCGGCGCTATGCAAACGCGCATTCCGTCGAGGTTCGCCTCGAATTTGATCTGGCAGGCCAGGCGCGAGGAGATGCGGCGATGATTCGCCGTGGAGAGCATGCGGGCTTCGCCAAGTTCCGTTTTGGCCGCCGCAACGCCCTTTGGCCATGTCACGTAAACATGGCAGGACGCGCAGGCGCAGCCGCCGCCGCATTGAGCAGTCAATTCCTCGACGCCGGCGCGGCGGATCAATTTCATCAGCGAAACCCCATCCTTCCCGACGATTTCGATTTGGCCGCCGGTTCGGGTTTCAAGCGTAAATCCAGCCATTCTCTCACCAGGGCCGCAAGCGAGACTTGATGCGCCGTAGCGTTTTCTCTCGGCTAGAGCGCTTTCCGATCGCATGAAGTCATGCGATCAATCAGAAATCGCTTCAGAATCAAAGGCTTGGGCATATCCTTATCGATTAGATTGATTCAATCCGATCGGAATATGCTCAAGCGGCGCGACGGAAGCCGTCAACCTAATTTCAGCGATGCGAAATCGAGGCAAACCGGGTGACGGCTGTCCGCGTGCTCCTCGCGGGCGATTTTGACGGTCGCTAGGCCCGCGGTTCGGGCGGCGTCCAGTTCATCCTCGTTGCTCGACAGAACCAGGATCGATTCGCATGGCAGAGCCAGGCGGTCGCTGATGGCCCGGTAAGACGCGGGTTCAATCTTCTGGCCGATGGTTGTGTCGAAAAAGGCCTCGAACAATGGAGTCAGATCACCCGATGAGGTGCGGCTTAACAACAGTTTTTGCGCCAGTTCCGAGTTCGACGAATAAACAAAAAGCCGGAGGCCGGCGGAAGCCCAGGCTTTGAGGCAATCCGCGACGTCGGCGTAAAGTTCGCTCGTGAGCGAGCCGGCCTCATAAGCCTCCCGCCAGATCAGACCTTGGATCAACTTGAGCGGCGTCGCCTTGCGATCCTGCTTCATCCAGCGCAACAGCAGCGCCGACGCTTCCTCGGGTTTCAGACAGAACCCGCCAAGTAGACGTCCAGCTTCATCCAAGGCGTCTTCGATGTCCGGGTCGGCTGCATGTTGCCCGATATAATCCGCCAGCCGCTCGCGAGCGAGCAGCCCCAAGGTTTGCGTCACGAAAGACGCAGGCAAAGCCGCGCCCTCAAGGTCTGTCAGGACGGCGCGAACAGGTTCAGCCATCGCCGGATAGTCCGTCCGGAAACCAATCGCCGGCGGCCGTCATTCCGGGCGCGCCGCCGCGAGGCGTGAGCTTGTATTCGCCGCCCAAATCCAGTTCGCCAAATGTGTGACTCCCGCTCTCCGCATCCTTGGCGACGCATTGTCGCAATCACCACATTGACGCGCGTCGCCTTCCCGTTCCGCGAGCCTTGTCGCAGCGCAAGCATGATTGGTGCCGCTGGGCATGGCCATTCCCCACGCGCAAACCTGTCCTGGCTAAGGACAACCGCGCGGCGGCAAGGCCGCTCTGGCGCCGTCCCGGGATCTATAACGTGAGGAAAAAGAGCTTGGCTTCTGGAACAAAACATGTACATTAAGCTTGTTTTCCGGCGCGCGGTATCCGCCCGTTTCGCCAGACGGAGAGAGAGTATGACCCGATCCGGCCTGTATCTTCGGGAAAGGAGCTTTCCCGCCTCGTCGCGGATCGATCGCATCGCAAAAGGGTCAACCGCGTCTTCCGCGATGAATGACAGCTTGGGCCCCGACAGGGTTGAAGTCCTGGCGCAGGAGGCCGATCTCTACGTTCTGGCGGCTGAAGTCGATTCCGCCGAGAAATGTTTCCACGACGCTATCGCGCGGCGCAACGCGGCGCGAATCGCCTATCTGAGCGAGCCGGGCGCCGCCACGCTCGCCGCGTTTGAAGCGGGGAAAGAGGCCGAGGCCGTCGCGCTCGAAAGGCTCGACGCCGAGATCCGAAGGCTGGCCGATATTCGCGCGAGAACTGTCACGGGGATCAAGTTGAAGGCTTTCTACGCTGCGGCGGACCGTAACCTCGCGGAGAGCATCGTCGAAGACATCTTGCAGCTTTGAAAGCGTTCAAGGCGCTTGAGCGCGCGTGGAAGGCGCCTTGGCCATCGTCCGAGGCGGAAACACAGAGGCCTCGCGAACGGATCGCCATGCTCACGACGCACGCTGTTCGACATGGCGGACCATTTGATCGTGAAGATCAAAGACGAAACGCGCCCGCAGAGCCTCAACGCCAGCGCAAGATCATTCACATCGATATGGACGCTTTTTTCGCCTCGGTGGAGCAGCGCGACAATCCGGAGCTTCGCGGCAGGCCGGTCGCGGTTGGCGGATCGCGCGAACGCGGGGTCGTCGCCGCGGCGAGCTACGAGGCGCGGGCGTTCGGCGTCCGCTCGGCGATGCCGTCGGTCACGGCGAGGCGGAAATGCCCCGACCTGATCTTCGTGAAGCCGCGCTTCGAGATCTACCGGGACGCGTCCCGGCAGCTGCACGACATCTTTGCGCGCTACACGCCCCTTATCGAACCGCTCTCGCTCGATGAAGCCTATCTCGACGTCACGGACGCTCTCGATGGCCTGGTTTCCGCGACCGCAATCGCCGAAGAGATCCGGGCGCAAATCCACGCCGAGACGAACCTCACCGCTTCCGCCGGCGTATCGTACAACAAGTTTCTGGCGAAGCTCGCCTCGGACCACCGCAAGCCCGATGGTTTGTTCGTGATCACGCCTCGGGTCGGGCCTCAATTCGTCGAGACCCTGCCCGTCCGGAAATTCCATGGCGTCGGTCCCGCGACGGCCGTGAAAATGAACAGGCTCGGGATCGCGACGGGACTGGACCTCAAAGGCCGCTCACTCGCTGACTTGCGGCGTCATTTCGGAAAATCGGGATCGTATTATTACTGGATTGCGCGGGGGCTCGACGACAGGCCGGTTCGGGCCGATCGGATTCGCAAATCCGTCGGGGCCGAAAACACCTTCTTCGAGGATCTCTTCACCTTCGAGGCCGCGCGCGAGGCGCTGCAGCCGATTTTGGACAAGGTCTGGAGGCATGGCGAGAGCGCCGGTCGCCGTGGCCGGACCATAACGCTGAAAGTCAAATATGCGGATTTCCAGCAAGTCACGCGCAGCCGGACCTTCGCGGCGCCTGCCGCCGCCCGGGCGGAGCTTGAACGGCGAAGCGTCCAACTCCTCGGACAGGTTTTTCCCATCGCAAAAGGCATAAGACTTCTTGGCGTGTCCCTGTCGTCGCTTGACGGCGAGCAAACCCGGGCGATTCCTCAATTGCAGCTGGCGCTTTAGCCTCGATGACCGGCCGCGTTCATACGTCAAAAAAATAGCAGCTTTCGCGAACCTATGGTTTGCGGCGCGGGCGCGCCAAGAAAAGCCGTGCGCCAGTCAAATGGTCAAAGGCCAATCGCCTTGCAATCGTCGACGAAAGAGTCGACTTCACTTTCGGTGGTGTTGAAACTGGCGACCAGACGGTAGACGTCTTGTCCCAGCAACGGCCAATGGTAGAATTCGTGGCCATTCGCCAACAGGCTGTCCGCCAATGCTTTGGGCATTTCGACAAACAAGACGTTCGCGTCGGCGGGAAAATGCATTTTTACCTGAGGAATATGTCGCAATGCGTCCGCCAGCCTCTTCGCGGCTGAATTCGCGATCGCCGCGTTCCGCAGCCAAAGCCCATCTTCTATGAGGGCCAGAAGTTGCGCCGAAATGTACCGCTGTTTGGACGCAAGCTGGCCGGCGCGCTTGCGAATATAAGCAAAATCAGTCGCCAGGCGTCGATCAAAGAAGATGACCGCTTCCGCCAACATCGCCATTTTTCGTGCCGCCGAAGGACAGAACGTCGACGCCGCATTTCCAGGTCATGTCGGCGGGCCTGCAGCCAAGACTGGAAACAGCATTGGCGAAGCGCGCGCCATCCATATGAAGATGCAGATCATGTTCTTTTGCGACGGCCGATATCTTCTCGATCTCTTCGATGCTGTAGATCGTCCCAACCTCTGTCGACTGGGTCACGCTGACGGCTCTTGGTCGACTGTGGTGGACGCCGGCGTGACTCGCCAACCGCAACACCCTGTCGAGGTCGCAGAGATCTATTTTTCCAAGATCGCCCGAAACGCCGAGAATCTTTCCGCCGGTGAAAAATTCGGGCATGCCGCATTCATCCCGGCCAATATGGCTGTAGTGATGCCCGACGACCAATTCATATGGCTTCACGAGGCTGGCCAACGCGGCGCTGTTCGCCGCCGATCCGTTGAAAACCGGAAAAGCGAGCAATTCATCATGCTGGAACAGGAGGCGAAATTGTTCCGTCAGGCGGAAGGTATATTCATCCGCGCCATAGGGCCTTGCATGTCCAATGTTCGCTCGATTAAGGGCCTCCATGATTTCCGGGCTGACGTTCGACGTATTATCACTGGCGAGAAAGGCCATCATTGGTCCTGATCGGCTAACGAAACATGCGGCTATTCAATAGATAAACGATGAGAATCATGAAGCGCGATTCATATATAATCAGAACGGCGTCCGAAGCGAACGCGTCACGCAGTTGACGAGCGCAAGCGCGACGCCTCAGCGGACAGTCTGGCGGCGTCCGGAGACCACGGGTCGCCCCAGGATGGATTGGCTCTTGTCGCGAGGACCGAATGGGCCCTGCTTCGCCCGTCTTTGACGGGAGCGGAGCTGTGAACCTTCGAGATCAGACGCAGGAAATTATCCCCGAAGACCAAAGCCTTGTCGGATTGCGTCAAAGGCAAAGCCCGGGCCTTGGCCAGCTCCACGCCCGGGTGCAACCACGGTCCATCGGAGCCAAACAGGATTTTCCGGGCGCCCGCGCGGCGGACGGCCTGTTCCAGGATGTCGAACCTGCGGACGCCCGCCGTGTCAGTGTAGATGTTGGGATGACGGACCAGATGGTCGATCAAAGCCACCTGCGCCCGCCAGTCGTCCGCAAAACTGCCAAGATGCGGGATGATGAAGTTCACGTCGGGATATTCTTCGGCCAGCAATTCACACACCGCCGCCTCGCCCATCACGTCGTAAAGCACCGGCAGCGAAAAGGCGCGCGCGGCCTCGCAGACCTCACGGCTGATGGGCGCGTCGTGCCGGTGGAGCTTGATGCCGACAAAGCCGAATTCTTCGACAGCGCGCTGGACCAGATCTCGGACGCGCCCGCGATCCCGCACGCTATTGACGAAGGCGAAGCCAAAAAACCGGTCCGGCTCGCTTGAGACGATGCGGGCCACCTCTTCGTTGGCGACGCCGTAATCGGAATGAAACGCGGCGAAAAGAACTGTATGGGTGACGCCGGCCTGCTTGGCGCGGACAAGATATTTGTCGAGCGGCGCGTTGGTGTCCCAGGGGCCGGTCAACCCGTCTCCTTTTCCGGCGTGACAATGGCTGTCGATAATCATGATCGAGGCCTCCGCTCAGCGACTGGAGAAAACGAATGGTACAGCCTTGGCGCGGCGCGCGGCGCTCCCATTTCGGCAAGAAACCCGATGCTTGTTTCGACGCCCTTGTGAAAATTGGAAAGACTGAATTTCTCATTGGGCCCGTGAATGCGATCGCCCGGCAGCCCAAATCCCATCAGCACGACAGGCGCGCCGAGTATTTCTTGAAGAAGGCCGACGACCGGGATCGTGCCGCCGCTGCGCAGGAAGACGGCTGGAGCGCCGAAAGCCCGCCGATAAGCCCTCGCGGCGGCGCGAACCCCGGGATGGGCGCGGTCGAGTGACGCCGGTTTCACGCGCATCACCGTGCGGACCCGCGTTTGAACGCCAGGCGGCGTCACCCGCGCGATATAATCCCGAAACAGCCGTTCGGCTACAGCCGGATCCTGGTCCGGGGCGAGACGAAAGTTCAACTTGGCGAGGGCGCGCGCCGGGATCGCCGCCTTGACGCCGGGCCCGTTATATCCGCCGGAAACGCCGCAGACCGTCAAGGCGGGCCGGATTGTTGTCCGCTCGTAAAGCGTATAGCCGGGTTCGCCCCAACCATGAGTCGCGCCAGCCTCGCGCAGCATTGCGGCGTCGGACGGCCCCGCCTCACGCATGCCCGCCCGCTCCCCGGCGTCCCATTCGCGCACATCGCGGTAGAAGCCGGGAATGGCGATTCTGCCATGACCGTCATGCAGCCGCGCGATGATCTCACAAAGCGCTTGGACGGGATTATGGACGGCTCCGCCGAAGACGCCGGAATGAAGCTCGCGCTTCTGGCCTCTCGTTTGTAGCTCGACGCTAAGCCCGCCCCGGAGCGAATAGGTGATTGCAGGGCGGTCCGGCGCCGGAATCTGCATATCGGAAACGATCGCGCAATCAGCCGCGAGACCGCCCCGGTTCGAGGTAAGATACGCGGACAGATGGGGGCTGCCGATTTCCTCCTCGCCCTCGAACAGGCATATCAAATTGACCGGCAACGCTCCCGCCGTCTTCAGCCAGGACTCGATCGCTTTGACATGCGCGAACATCTGTCCCTTGTCGTCGCTGGCGCCCCGGCCATGGAGATCGTCGCCGCGGATGATTGGGTCGAACGGCGGCGTTCGCCAGTCGTCGAGCGGTTCGGCCGGCTGGACGTCATAATGGCCATAGATAAGGACCGTAGGCGCGCCGGGCTCCGCCCGCCTCCATTCGGCGCGTACGATCGCCTGCCCTCCGGTTCGATCGATCGTGACCCGTTCAAGGCCGATCTCGCGCAGATGCCGCGCCAGCCACGCGGCGCAGTTCGCCATGTCGCCGGAATGGCTGGGCTGCGCGCTGACGGACGCGAATCGGATCAACGATTGAAGATCCGCGACGAAACGGGGCCGGTTGGCGCGCGCGTAGCCAAGCGCGCGGCGCAAACGCCCGGCGCCCTGGCCGTCGCCGAAACTTTGCAAACGCGCGCCCATCGGCCCATCCTTTGAGGATTACGCAGAGGCCGCACACGGCCTGTCGGGCCGGGCGCCGCCCTCGCCTGCGAGCTTCAACGCGAAGGCTTCGTAGCAGCGGGCGCTGCCCCTGCGCTGCTCCGCCGGATCGTGGAGAACGAACTCCTGGAACAGCTGATGCAGCATTGCGCGCAGAATTGCGCCGGCCCGGAAGGCGCGCCGCGATCCGCCGGGTTGCGGCGAACCCTCCCAGAACCGGGGATGCAAGACGACCTCCCGGGCGCCGCCCGTGATCGCATGCGTATTGGGGCTGGCGTCAGGCGAAGCGCACCGGAACCTCGACCAGCGTCCGCCGCGTAGTTCCTGCGCGCTTGCGAGAAACCTTTGCGCGACGACGGCGGCCGATGTCCTTTTGTCTGCAGCGGATGACGCCTGCGATGGTTCGCGCCCGAAGAAAAACTGGAACATTCGCATCGTCTTCATGTCCATCGGCTTCGCGCTCAATTTGCGAGCCGCATGTCTGGCGAGCGCAATGGCGTCCTGAAGGGCGCGGTCCAGGATCGCGTGGCATTCTGCCTGCCGACGCGGCGCGCAGCCTGCTCCGCACGCGAGACGGAACGCCGGGCGAACCGGCGGACTCGCCGCGCGCTCCGGGTCGTATGCGGAGCGGCGAAACGAATCTCCGAGGCTCGCCGGGGAGGCCGCGAAGTCGAACTCCAGCTCTTTCTTGCTCGGCGGCGTGCAGCCGCCGGGCTCGATGTAGTCGGGGCCGACATGAGCTTTTCCTTTCGGCGCCGACTTCGAGTAGGCGCACCAGCTGTTGTTGCGTCCGGCGCATCCCGAGTTGTAATGACCAAACACTTTCGGGTTCTTCAACGCGCCGGCGAGATGCTCGAGCAAGGATTGCGCGAAATTGTCGTGATCGCCTCTTTCGTCGCAGCCATAGGCCTGATTGCAGCCGTGCAGAACGAAGATGACGTTTTCGGACAGGATATCGGTCGGGATGTCGGCGATCGACCTCGCCCCGTTGGCCCGCGTTCCCGCGCCGAGGAAATACGAATTTTGGTAAAGTCCCGTTTCGGCGTCCGCCCCGATCACGCCGGACGGGAAGCTGTGCCCAAAAATATGTACGGTCTGGAGAGGCTTCTTGCCGGAGCATTCCCATGCAGCCCTGATCGCGGCGATGATATCGGCGCCGGTCTTGAAGGAGGTCGCGCCCACCTTGGGCGCGCAATTGGCGGCGTTGGGGCTCCCGATGGCTGCAATTCTCCTCGCCGTGCCCGCCGCCTGGTGCTGGAAATGATTGCGGTGACTGGAGTTGCTCGACTCAAGATACAAACACAATTTCGGCTGGACGCTTGCGGCGCGGCGCGGCGCCGTCTGCTCCCATTCCTGCAATTCCTGGCTGATTTCGCGCTCGCGAGCGGGGCTCGGCCTCGGCACGCCGCAGCCCGGCCCTTCCGGCGGCAGCTTCTTAAGCGCCTCGCATTTCTCGCCCTGAACGGGTTCGGACAGCAAATGGACCTCGACGCGACGATTGGCGGCGCGCGCCGCGGGCGTAGCTGCCGATTGGGCAGGGTCCGTCTCGCCCATGCTGTTCACGACGAACGTCAGGGAGCCGGCCTGGTTGCCAAGCGCCATGCAAAGCGCCTGCTTCACCGCTTTCGCGCGGCGCAGGCCGAGTCCATAATTGTAGTCGAGTTTGCCTGAAACATCGGTGTGGCCGACAATGCACACACTGGGAACCGGTTTGCGTCGCGCCGCGCGCCGCATGATTTCTCGCGCGATCGCGTCGACCTGCGCCAGGTGATCGCGTGTCGAATCCTTGCGCAAAATTGATTTGTCGAATTTGAAATGGTCGAGGACGGCGAAGGGTTTGCCGCCGCAGATCACAACTTCGCCGAGATCGATCCGACGCCGCGTCCGCGTGGCGGGCATTGGCGCGCCGCGCGGAATTTGGCGAGGCTTGACCCCGGGCTTTGCGAAGGCGCCGGGGCCCGGCGTCCGCGCGTAGTTAAAACTGCTTTCCTGCTCAAAACCGGATTGCTCCGTCTCGAACGATTCGAACGCCTCTCCAAATTCGGACTCGAACGGCTCGGGGGAAAATTTCAAAAGCTTGTTCATCACGGCTCTCCCGCTGGGTTTGTTGAAGGTCTCCCATTCCAGTTCCATTTCTTCGGCCGGCTCGGCCGGCGAAGGCCCCGGCGCCGGCTTCGATCCCGCCGCGGCCGCGTCCGGCTCCGGGGCGCCGTCCCCGGCCGGCTGACGGCCTCTTGCGGCGAGCAGCGCGCGTTCGGTGTCGGGGCCGACCACTCCGTCGACGGGAAGACCTTCGTTTCGCTGAAAGCTGCGAACGGCGCTGCGCATCGCCGATCCAGGCACGCCGTCGACCGGCATTTGCAGGCCGAGCACATCATTGAGGGCGCTCTGCGTCCAGCGAATGTACTCCGAGCCGGCCGGTGCGGCCGCCGCGATCGCATCGGGCTCAACGAGGCCCCAGGAAGAGATCCACCGCCCATGCCCGCGTGGAAACCGTCCGCGCTGCGCCGCTCTGGCCGGAACGCTTTTCTGGAAACCGGCGTAGGCCGGAAAGCCGGATTGCGAAGGCTTGCGCCAGCTCCTCTGCTGCGCTTTGGGTCTGGCGCGATAGGCGCCGCGGGAGCGACGGCCTGCTTCCTCCTCCAATTCGGAGCCGCCATCCTCCCGGGCAAGCGTATTGTAAAAGCTGAAAGGCATCGACTCGAAGTTGAGTTCGCTGTTCATGGCGGGTCTCCCGTTCTGTTCCATCGTCACGAAATGAGAGCGCGGCGCTGCGGCGTCCGAGCGGGCGCGAGCGCGCGCTCTAAAGCCTCCGCGCAGCGGTCGATATCGGACAACGAGTGCAGCGTAGTGATTACGAAGGCGATGGCGGCCCCGAACATGTTTCTGGCCTGCCGCAACACGGCCCGGACGCCAAGATCGAGCAATCGCCCATAAAGCCGTCGCGGCTCGACGTCCGCCGTGACTTCCATGGTTTGCACGGGAAACATTCCGCCCCGCGTCGAGAGGCCGATCTGGCGCAGCGCGGCCCGGAAAGAGCGCACCAGCGCGGCGAGACGTCGGCGCAGGTTCTCGCCTCCGTTGGAGGTGATGTCGAGGGCCCGCTCCGCCGCGCTGATCGCGGCCTGAGACGGCGGGCTCGAATGGACTCTCGTCGCGCTTCCCTTCACGAATTTCGAGATCACGCGTCCGTCTCCGCCGAGAACCGCGAGCGGCGCGCCAAAGCTTTTCGCAAGTGAATTCCCAATGATGAGTTCGGGCCCTCTGACATTCAGAAAGGCCGGCGTTCCTCCTCCTCCGGTCCCAAACGGATCGCTGTTCGTGGGCTTCTCGCCGAGGAGCCCGAACGCTTGCGTATCATCGACGACGACGTATCCGTTGCGCTCGCGCGCCAGCTTCACATAATCTGGCAATGGAGCGGTCCGACCGGTCTCCACGCAGAGACCATCCGTGACCACAACGGGACGGCGGCGGAGGTTATGATCACGACGAAGCAGGCGCTCCAGCGCAGCGGCGTCGCGCATCTCGAACATCGCCACAGGTACGCCTTTTGCGGCCGCGCGTTCGATCCCCCAGCGCACCGTCGGATAGGCTCCGGCGTCAGTATAAATGGCGATGGGTTCGCTCGCCAACACTTCGAACAAATCGCAGTACAGGTGAAGCGTCGAGGGCGCCAGAACAGCGCTCTCAACTTGCAACAGGCGCGCCAGAGCGTCGCCGGCCCTGATCGCCTCCGGCGTGGTTTCGAGCGCCGCCGGCCGTCCTGTCGTCAGCTGCGCCCAAGGACGCAGCGACCCGGTTGAATGGCGAAGGCCCAAATAGAGCGAAGACGTGAAGTCGAGCATGGCGGCGCCTGTCGCTTAGATTTCCTTGCGGTATGCGGGCAGTTTCAGCCGGCCGGCCGATCCCGGCCGGCTTTGGCCCTGACCCCTCTGATCCACAAGTCTTGGCTCAGCGAGTCTTGGGTCAGCCAGTCTCTGGGCCGACATCCGCTGTCCGGAGACCCGCACGGCGATCAGGTCGGCCTCAGCCTGCCCTCTGACCGGGAGAGCCGACTTCTGCTCCATGAGCCGGCGCTGCAACAATACCGAGGGCTGAAGGTAGCGGGAGGCCGCGTCGCTCGAGTCGGTGACTTCCGCCGCCAGATCCACGCCGGAGACTGTCCGGTAGCCATGGATGTAGCGCTGGATCTCGGGTTTGCAGGAGCGCGCCCAGTTCTTCGCTTGGTCCTCGATGTTCTCGATGTCGGACCAATCGCCGTAGCGGATGGAAAGCAGGATCCGCTCGCCGGTCACCGCAAGTTCATAGAAGTGGGTGATCGTAGTGTCGGTCCAGCCCTGGAGTTTCTTCATGCTGTCGACGGCGCCCATCCATCCTTCCTGGTAGGGAACCATATAGCGGCCGCGCAAAAACTCCTTCATCTCCGGCCGCGCCAGCATCCATTGCATCGTCAGCATTTCTGCTCGGGCGGTCCAGGTCAGGTCTCCAAACTGGTTATGCGCGCCCTCGGCCAGAAGCAGATGAACCTCCTTGAGGGCGTTGAGCAACGGAAACGCGTCGGCATAGATGGTCGTATCGGAATCTTCCCTGAAGAAACGCGCCGCGGCGCCCAGAAGATTATGAAACCCCTCTATGAATTTCGAGCGGCTGTCGGCCGGATCGAGGTCGGAGACAGCCTTGCCCATCAGCGGCAGACCGTAGTGATGCAGGTATTCGTGCGCGCGGCGCGACACGGTCAAACGGTTATGTTCGTCCTGGATATAGCCCCAGATGAGGTTGTTGAGAGGACGAAGGGGATCGAATTCGAGTTCCTTCAACGGGTCGTTCACCGAGCCTCGCCGATTCTGGAAACGCCGCGCGACCGCGTTCATCGTTTGAACCAGCATCCCCTCCTCAAGCCAGTAGGACCATATCAGCTCGATCAGGCTTGGTGACGACAGGCGGTGCTGCAACACGCCAAAGCAGTAGGGAAGCACTTCGTCGACGCGATGACCGTCGAGGGTGATCAGGTTTTGGACGATGCGATCGAGGTAGGGAAGATGATCCGCGGGACCAAGATAGGCCTGCAGCTCGCTCTTGAGTTGAGGAACGTCCAGCGAAAAGTCATTGAGACGGATGCGCTCTTTCTCGATGTCCAGGATTTTCGCCTTTTCCGGCTCTCCTTCCCTGATCACGACCCCGCTTTCAAGGGTCAGGAACAATTGCGTCGCCAGCTTCAGGACGCTATAGGCGGAAGGCCCATAGATGCTGAGCTGTCTCCGGTCGGAGCGATCGAGGGGGTCAAGGCATCGTTCTCCCAATCCCGCGAACGCGTTAATGTCGGCGCCAGAGTTGCAGGAGAAAATGCAATCTATGAATTGCTGATAACGATCGAATCCGATCGATGCGGTGCGGTTTCGAATCGCCGTCCACAACGCGCGGTCATCCGTCGGACCGGCGAATGTACGCTGCAGAGTAACTTTTGATTCAGTCTCATAGTGTCGTGTGACCACATCGAAGGTGGTCGATCCTACGAAATCCACGCCGGCGGGCTCGGAAAGCGCCGTTGTCAGTACGGCCCATTCTTCGGCTGTAGGTGTTTCACCAGACGCGAATTGCGGCGCTGGCGGATGAGCGCCGGCCTTCAAGGTGATGGTCACGTCTATTCTGTAGTCTCCATCCGGCAGATCGGGGAGTTTTTTATGCGCCGGATTTGTCCTGTTCCCGAATGTGAGTCTATTGTCCGAGTCGACGGCGTACGTATAGTTGAAAAAGCTGTAGAACTCCTTGTTGGTTTCATACGGGACCTCGCCATAATGGGAATGCCCGAGAGTCGTGGTTAAAGTGATCGTCTCGCCCTTGCGCACTCTGCGCGGCACCGCCGAAAGCCGGCCTTCCCAATGACCGGGGTCGATTGAAACAGTAGATCTTGCCATAGTCATGTCTCCTCTATTGTAATAGTCGTCTACGCCGCCAAGGCCCGTGTTCGCGATCGCGGCGTCGCGGCGCAATATTCCGATGTATCGAGCGTGCTTCGCATCGCCCAGAACGTGAGCATCTTCGCCAGGAGATCGCTCTCATCTTCCGGGCTTATGCCGCCGTCGTTCTTGGCCTGTCCCAGAACGGCGAACACGAGGGAAGGGCGGGCGCGATACATCTGCTGGGGGGCCTTGCTCCACGTCGCGAAAAGCGATGAAAGCTGTCGAGGCGCGCGTTCGGCGACATTCATCGCTTCCGGCAGGGAACGTCCGCGCAACGCCTTTGGGCGATGCGTTGTCAGCACCTGTACAAATTCAGGCAGACTGGCCTCGAGGCGCGCGAGAAGGGCGCGTCGTTCATCATCAAGGGCGCCGATCGGGTAATAAGAGTCCCAAAGGCTCGCCATCCTCCGCCATTGCGGATGAGGGTAGAGCGCGTCGCCGATGGCGCAGCTCAGTTTGACCCGAATCCAGGGCGTTGGATGAGGATCGTCGACATTGACCCGAAAGATGAACGGGCGCGGCAGGCTGACGACGCCTATGAGGCCGATTGTCGACGTGACGCCCACTCTTGCAATCGACCAGAAATCGGAGGCGATTTCCGAGATCCAGCGCTCCCAGAGACGCCACGCCATGGGTTCGCTGGCCTGTTGCTGTTTGATTTGCAGGGCCTGCCGGAGCGAGGGCACGAGGTCGAGAAGGGCGGCGCCCTGATGACCCACTTCGTGAATCAATGAGGATGCAATACCGCTTCCGACCATGCGTTCGCGCGGAACCCTGATCACTGCGACCGGATTTTCACCGCCGCCCGGCAGCCGCGTGCGGGCGCGCCGGATCGCGGCGCCGACGCCCCGATCCAGATAGCAGATCACCGGCGGCGCGTTGTAAAATTCCGGCAGCGCCAGGGCGTCGGCGGCGACGACGTCAAGTCCGGATAGCCAGACCCCCTGCTCGTTCTCGCTGCGCTGGCTGATCACCTGATGAAACAGTTCAAGCTGCGACAGCACGGCGTTGAACCTCAGCCTGAGGAAAACAAACCGGCGTTGCAACTCCTCCGCAGAAGCTTCCCGGCCGTCGTTCTGTAGCCACGCAATGTAAGCTTGCACCCGTTGTTTCAGCTCGCGCCGCCCGGCGCCCAAAAATCGTTCAATTGCAATCTGGGCGGCCGGCAGGAGACTCGCAGACAGCACCATGGGAGCCGACAACACAAAGGGCTTCACACGATCGAGCCGGGCGAGCAATGCGCGCGCCTCCTGGTCGAGCATCCAATGGGCGTATGAGCTTGAGGCCATGACGATCAAATCCCGTAAAGAACGATCTTGTTGCCGCGGCGCATCCACCGGCCGCTTCGCCCGGAGGTGGCGCGGGAATAACCTGTCTCAACGCCGTCTCCTGCACGCGATAACAGGCCCGGCGCGTAGGTTTTCGCCGCCTCGACCGCGGCCGCCCTCGCGGCGCTGGACGGATCGGAGCCGGGGCGGCTGAAGGCGAGATTCTTGACCGCTTCTCCGGCGAAGTTGACGTAGCGCCGCGCGATTTCGAAATCGCGATCCTCGCCGCTCAACCCTTCGAGTTCGAGGCCGAAGGCGCGCCCGGCCGCCTGCGCGGCGTCGCGTCCAAGCCTCGCCCCCTGCGCGCCGCCGAAATAGCCGCCAACGGCGGAACCTATTCCCGGCAGCGCCTGTTTAGCCGCCCCTTTTAGAATACCTCCGATCGCCTGGCCTTCGGGCGACCGGATGAATCCGCCGACCGCCTGCCCGGCTTTTGCGATGAGATCGCCGAGGAAGCGGTCGAGTTCCGCTTCGCTTGTGATCTCGAGCAACTCGCTCGCGAGCTCCAGCTGTTCAGTTTCGCCGAAGGTTTCGCCCATTTCACCGAAGACTTCCGCCTCGCCGAATTCACCGAAAGTGGGGCCCTCGGCCTCGCCAAATTCAAATTGTTCGGCTTCGAACGGGCCCGATTCAAACAGGCCAGATTCGGACGAGGTCTCTAGCCGGATACGGTCGATGTCGTGCATGACAAACTCCTGATTCATGTGAGCGATGGTTCAAATGTAGGCGAGGAGGCGTTGCTCCCATTCTGCTAGAAGTGAATGATGATGCTCCTTCCACGCCGAACCCAATACCCGTTCCGATTGACCGTTCCACACTGACAAGCGCGCGCCGATTGCGCACATGTTGTGCATGTGTGTGGTCCACCACCTGACGTCTTCGCCTGCAATCGGCGTGGCGCCGGAGCCGCGGCGAAGATCGCTTTCTCCGTCGCCACCCTTGTTGGAGCGGAGGCCGTGACTGGACTCCTGATCATCGGGCCTCCCTCCTGAATCATTTGAGCAGCCCATGCCGTCAGGACGTTGCGCGCGTGTGCGGTCGGATCAACATCTGCGGGCGGCGACGCAGCGGCCCTGGCGGCCTTAGCCGCTGCCCGCACGAAAATCCTAGCCGTCTCGAGGTCGCGTTTTTGGGGCGCTAACCCGCGCGTTCTTGTGTTCAGAGCCTGCTTGACGAGCGAGCCAAGTTTGCCTCGCCGTGCGCCTTCCGCGCGCCCTGCTCCAAATGGATCCGAAGTGTTCGAAAGGGCGGGCAGGATCTGTTCGCCTGCCGCCTCAAGGAGCCGCACGAGGGACCTTTTGGCGTGAGGACGGGCGGAGGCGCCAGTTCCCCAAGCTTTTTCGATGAGCGCTCGAAGAAGGCGCTTCAGTTCGGTAGCGTCTGCAGCCGAGAGGAGCGCCTGAGCCAGCGCAGTTTCCTCCGCGACGCCAAAGTCGCCGTTGCGCCGATGGCGCGGCGTACGCTCGCGATCCGCCGCGCGGGCGAATGGCGAGGAGGCGAATGGCGACGGCTCGAATTTGACAGCGGCGGGCCGCCCGTTTGGCGTCGGATTGAAGTCAAACATTATAGCCTCCGATCGAGCCGCAGCCCGCTCATCCGCAATTGACGATGATGACGTTGCGGCCATGGCGGACCCACCGGCCCGAGCGTCCGCCTGTCGCAGGATGCCCCGCGGGGCCGAAGAGCAGTCCAGGGACGTGTTTCGAAATGGCCGCCTTCACCGCTGCTTGCGCAACGGTCGCCGGGTTCGATCCCGGAGCGGTTTTGACCGCGGCCTTGACCGCGTCGCCGGCGAGTTGCACAAATTTCTTGGCGCCTTCGAATTCGCGATCCTCGGCGTTCATTTCGGCTTCCAGACCGAGCGCGCCGCCCGCCGCCGACGCGAGCCCGCTGCCGATCTGGGCCCCTAGCGGCCCTCCAACAAAGGCGCCGAGCGCACCGCCTGCGAGCGGCAGCGCCTTTTTCGCGGCTCCCTTCAACAGGCCTCCCACCGCTTGTCCAACCGGAGATCGGACGACCGTGCCGATGGCGCGGCCCGCATTGCGGATGAGGTCGCCAAGAAACCGGTCGAGCTCCGCTTCGCTGTTGATTTCGAGCATTTCGCCGCTCAGCTCCATCACCTCCGCTTCGCTGAATACCTCGGATTCGCCGCTCCACTCCGATTCACCGCCCCACTCTGTCTCGCCGCCCCATTCAGCCTCGCCGCCCCATTCGGCTTCGCCGGTTTCATATGTTTCCATTTGCGGGTTGTATTCGAATGACTCGCGATCAAGATTGGTCATGGCTTTGTCTCCTTCTCGATGACGTCTTGCGGGATGTTGTTTCGTTTCCGGGATGTTGTTCGCTTCAAAGAATATGTTTGACGACGCTACATCGACCCTGGGCAATCATGCGCCTTGCCCGCACCAGGTATCCTCAATCTTTGTGCCAACAACAATATGTTGTTTCTACTCGAGTTTAGAGTTTTTGCCGGCGAAGCGCTCTTCGTCGCGGCCGGGTTTCCCGCGAATTTCGGCGAAAATCATTTCGCGCATGATTTGAAGCGCGAAGATCGGAAGACCGAAGGCAGGGATCACGCGCCGCAATCCGGTGGGATGATCACTCTTGAGCCGCAGTACTCGCGGCAGGGAATGAGAACAGGGCGGGCGGGTGAATCGCGCTTCGTTGTTTTGCGGTCTGATAGGCCTGTAGACGAAGTTCGCTTCGTCGGTTTGTGTGGGTCTTGCAGGGATTCCTCCTTGGTCCTCATGTGTAGGATTTGGCGCAAACATTGCGATGCCGCTTTGGCCAATTGGAGGGATCGTGATGGGTAGAATAGATTTGGTCCGGCCGTCGCGCGCCATGCGAAGCGCCGCGCGAGCCCGCGCGCTGAACAGGATTTCGTTCGATGACGCCAGCGCTTCCTTGAGCGATGTCGAGGTGGATGAACTCGCCGCGCGGCTCGCAAGCGTTCGAAACAATGCGGAGTTCGATCACCTCCTTGGGGCGATTTTGACCCATGCGGCCGCACGAAGCGGCGGCGCTCTTTCCGCGCCGCTGGGCAGGGCGCTCGGAGGGCTTTTGAAGAGCATCGCGCGGCAAGGGTTGAGCCGGGAGAAAACCGCCGCGGCGCTGGGGCTGGAGCTTGATGGTCTACGCGCCGCTGACAGAGAATATGAAGCGGCGAGGCGTTTTGTTCGTCTTGCTGGCGAAGCGAGCCGGCACGCAGCGGAAAGCGCCTTGCATTTGCCATCGGGCCTCGCGGCGAAAGCCGCGTTGGCGGCAGCCGCCGACATCTATGCGCCTCCAATGCTATCCACATCCGCGCTGTTTGGCGCGTGCACTAGCGAAAATCGTCGCGAGGGCGGCGTGCGGCAAGGGAGAATGCGGCGCGACCTACTGTGGTCGCCCGAGCTGGAGGTGGCCGAACTATGGGTTGATCCCTTCGACTACGATCCGGAAATGGAATATTTCCTTGGCGGGCTCATTCGCTCCGCCGGCCGGGCCGTTAAGGGTGCCGTGCGCGCGGTCGGGAAGATCGGCCCGATCCGGGATATCGCGCGAGCCGCCGGCTCCATCGCGAACACCGTGAGCAAGGCCGCGGACGCCATCGGCAAGATCCCGATCCTTGGCGACGTGGCGCGCGCTGGCGTAGGCGGTTTGCGACTCGCCCTGGGGCCGACCGCAATCGCCATTGACGCCGGATCGCGCCTCGCGCGCGGACAGAGCATCGGGGACGCCTTGAAAGGCGCTGTGAAAGGACAGATCGACGCGGTGCGCGATCAGCTGAAGGTGGCTGAAATGGTCGCGCCCTTTATCCCTGGCGTCGGCACTGGCGTCGCCGCTGCGCTCGGGGCGGCGAATGCGCTGGCCGCCGGACGTCCCATCACCGAGGCCGTGCTCGCGGCGGCGCGCGGCGCGGTTCCCGGCGGGAGAATAGCCCAGGCCGCCTTCGATGTAGCGATGAACCTCGCGAAGGGCCGAAACATCGGGGAGGCCGCGCTGGCGGCCGCGCGCGATCAATTGCCGGGAGGCCCGGCGGCGCGCGCCGCTTTCGACGGAGCGGTCGCTCTCGCGCAAGGCAAGCGCCTCCAGGACGCCGCGTTCACGGCGGCCGGCCGCATTCTGCCGCCCTCCCCTTATGCGGCGGATGCGCTCGATTTCGTGCGCCGGGTCTCGAACGGACAGAACGTTCAAAACGCGGCTTTGTCCGTGGCCGGACAACGCATCCTGCGGCAGGTCCGGGCGAATTCTGTGGTCGCCGCCGCACTGCCGGGGGCCGTCCGGTCGCTACCGGCCGGGGGCGCCGCCTGGCGATCCCTCCAGCGATTGCCGAACAGGCGGCTGGCGGGAAGGATTCCCTCAAGGACGTTGTATCGCCCGGACGCGATGCGGCGGCGCGCATAAACCATTTCCTCACTGCTCAATAGGCGAGGCGCCGTCGACAACACCGCGCCAGACCGTTGTATAGAGCGCCTATCCGATCGGAATGCTCTCTACATAGAGAGAGTCGCTCGCGGCGCGTGTTGGGGCCTAGCAATCAGTCATTGTGCGCGATTGGATGTGGATGTGATTGGAATTGTAAGACAGGATGGTCTAACGTGGATGGTTCGACGAAGCATTTGCGGCGGCGCATCAGCGGCGACGCCTTGTTTTATTTTCGCTTACCAGGGATTGACCACACCTGGCGTCAACAGCTTCGAAAGACCTGGCTGCCTGGGTCAAGCCGCCAGGATCAAGCCGCCAGGACGTTTTGGCGAGCGAGCCTCGCCGAACCGACCTGCGAAGAGATCTTGATTGCATCGAATGAACAGATGATGCCGTCATGCCGGGGTTCGACCTAATTTATCGCCGCCATCATTGCGACGGCGCCAATCAGACTTGGCGGCGAACGGCCACCGGATCATCTCACGTTGTGAGCGACGATTCCACGGGGAGGTAGGATCATGGAGATCCATTGCTGGATTCATTCATGGGACGGCTCATCGGACGCGAATCGTAACGCTTTGATTGAGGCTTTGGCGCAACAAGGCGTCAAGGTCGCGCCCTTCGACGCAAAGACTTCCTCCCTCACCGGTATTCTGCTGTTCGCCAAGACCACGCCGGATCTTCAGTCTTTCGTTCAAATCGCGAGCCAGGCCGGCAAAATCCGCGTGATCGGAATAGGGGATCTGAAGACCTCGACGAGCGGCCACTGGAAGCTCCTGCAATCTGGAGCGTCCGACATCTTGACCTGGAGCGACGCCGAACGGGCGGCAAGACAAATCAAGGCTCGCATCGACAGGTGGTTCGCTCTCGACGAACTCATGGATCAACCCATGGTCTCCGAACTTGTCATCGCCAAGAGCCCGACGTTGCGCGCCACCCTGCGGGATCTGGTCGAAGTGGCGCGCTTCAGCGAAGGAAATATATTGCTTCTGGGAGAAAGCGGCACAGGCAAGGAAGTCGCCGCCCGACTTGTCCATCTCCTCGACCCGCGCGCGAACAAGCGCGATCTTGTCGTCCTCGATTGCGCGAGCATCGTCCCCGAATTGTCCGGCAGCGAATTCTTCGGCCACGAACGGGGCGCGTTCACCGGCGCCTTGACCGATCGCCAGGGAGCCTTCTCCCTGGCGAATGGCGGCACGCTTTTTCTCGACGAGGTCGGAGAACTGCCTTTGCCGCTACAGGCGCAATTGCTACGCGTCATCCAGGAGCGCACTTTCAAGCGCGTCGGCGGCAACACATGGGCCAAAACCGCGTTCCGCCTTGTTTGCGCCACCAACCGCGATCTGCTGGATCTTGTCCATCGCGGAGCGTTTCGCGCCGACCTCTATTATCGCATTGCAGGTTACGTCTGCAGACTGCCGCCGCTTCGCGAGAGGCCGGAAGACATCATTCCACTGGCCGAGCATTTCTTGCGGCTGGCGAGTCCGAACCGCCTTCCGCCGACTCTTGACGAGAGCGTGCGCGATTTTTTGATGCAACGGGATTACCCCGGAAATGTGCGTGATCTCCAGCAGGTTGTGTCTCAATTCGTTCACCGCGCCTCTGCCGACGGCTCGGTCACAGTCGGATGCGTTCCCGCGGCGCAGCGTCCGGTCGTCGAACTGGACAAGAGCGGATGGCTCGATTCCTGTTTCGAGCAGCCGATTCACCGCGCCGTTCTTCTCGGAGCCGCTCTCAAGGAGATCAGCCGCGCCGCGGAGGACGCAGCCATCCGTTTCGTCACTAATGAGGAAGATGGCAATCTTCAGCGGGCCGCGCGTCGGCTCGGCGTGACGGACCGGGCGTTGCAACTCCGCCGCGCTAACGGGCGGCATTCGGATTGAGCTATCAACTCGAGACAGATCAGCCGCGTTTTACAATGGTATTGCTCGATGGCCGCCGGATCATTTGGCGCGCGCGGAAAGAATGCGATGGATCGACCAGGACGCGATCTTTCGCACGTCCGGATCGGCGTCCATGGTCGCCTGCTCCAAATATGGCAATGCGTCGGCATGGCCGATTTCGCCAAGCGCCGTGACGGCGTCCTTGCGTAGATTGCTCGCCGGATGGGAAAGCAGTCCGCCGAGCGCATGAATGGCTTCCCTGGCCTTGATCTCGCCCAATGCAAGGGCGGCCTTGCCGCTGACTTGCCAGGCCTCATCGAAGAGAGCGCCGACAAGCCATGGGGCCGCTCCGGCCGCTTTGATTTTGCCGGCGAGAATTGCGGCGGCCTCGCGCACCTGCCAGTGGACGTCGGAAAGCCCTTTCGCGATTGGGTCAAGGGCTTGGCCTGACGAGGCGAACGCCAGGGCGGAGATCGCCGCGCGGCGGACCTCAAAATTTTCGTCATCCGCCGCGCCGGTCAGCGCGGTCAAAGTTGCGACATTCTTGAGATAGGCGAGCACGCCGACAGCCTCACGGCGAACGCGCGCGTCCGGGTCCGCAAGCGCCTTCAAAGCGGGTTTCAGGGAAGCCTCGACTCGCAAATTCCGCAAGCCCCGCCACGCCGCTCCACGGACACCGGCGCGATCATGAGCGACGAGAGCAAGCAGGGGCTTCGCCGCCTCTGGCGACTTCATCTCCGTCAGGCTGCAGGCCGCCGCGTCGGCGACCGATGCGTCATCGTCGAGGAGGGTGCGGGCGAGCGCTTCCGCGGCGGGTCGTCCATCGAATTGCGCTAGAGCCTTCGCAGCTTCACGTCTGACGCCGGCGTCGCGATCCTCGAGGGCGCCGACGAGCAGGGGTTCGGCGCCCTGGTCCGCGGACTCGGCAAGATCCAGAACTGCAACGCGGCGCTCAGCCGCGTCGGCGCTCGCCAGGCGCTCCGCCATCTTCGTTAGATCAGCATGAACGTCGTCGAAAAATTTTTCGCTCAATGTCTAGCCCCGCCGCGCAACGCCCCACCTACCGCAAGAGATAGGGAATTGTCACCGTCACCGCTTTTGTTGGGCAATCGAGCTGGCAGGGCAAACAATACCAGCATTCGTCATAGCGCATATGCGCCTTTCCAGTCTCGGGATTGATCCGCAAAACGTCAAGAGGACACACGTCGACGCAAACCGTGCAGCCCTTGTCGGCGATGCATTTGCCCTGGTCGATCTTGACCGGAAATTCAGATGGGTTTTCTGCAAAGGACATTGGCGGCCTCAAACGGGAGCAGGAATGCGCAGGCGTTGGTAGGCGCCCTTTTCGCCGCTCTCCAGCGGCACGACGTAAGGATCGACCGGGCGTTTCTTCAACGCGATGGCGCCTCGCTCGTCCTTGAACAATTGAGTATGACAAAACCAGTTTTCATCGTCCTGTTCAGGGTAGTCGACCCGATAGTGGTAAAGGCCCCACCGGCTCTCGGTGCGGAAAAGGGAAGCGGCGGCGGCCATGTCGGCGCAATCGAGAATGGAATGCACCTCCAGCGCGCGCATCAGTTCGTGAGGGTCCCGCGCGACGATGCGCTGCAGATCCTCGCGAATTTCCGCGAAGCGCTTCTGCGCGATTTCGTATTTACGCGTAATTTTCGGCGGCTGAAGATAATCGTTCACAAAGCGCCTGATTTTATACTCGACCTGATTGGCGGGCAGGCCATCCTTGTTGTCGAGGAGACGGCGCATGCGCGCGCGTTCCGTTTCGACATCTTGAGGATCGTAGCTCTGCAGTTCGGTGGAAGCCGCGGCGACGGCGGCGTCCTCGCCGGCGATCGCGCCGTTGACGAAAGCGCCGAGCATATAATTATGCGGCACGCTCGCCATGTCGCCAGCGGCGTAGAGCCCCGGCACGGTCGTGCGCGCATGTTCATCGACCCAGACGCCCGACGCGCTATGCCCCGAACAGAACCCGATTTCAGAGATATGCATCTCGACCATGTCGCGGCGGTAATTATCGCCGCGGCCTTCATGAAAGAGGCCGCGGGAGGGCCGTTCGACACTATGCAGGATGCCTTCGACCTCGGAGATCGTCTCATCCGCAAGGTGATCAAACTTCAGAAAGACCGGCCCGTTTCCGCCTTCAAGCTCCTTGCGGAATTCCAGCATCATCTGACCGGACCAATAGTCGCACTCGATGAATCGGGCGCCTCGGCTGTTGGCCGTGTAGGCGCCGAAAGGACCGCCGACGTAAGCGCAGGCCGGGCCATTGTAGTCCTTGATCAGCGGATTGATCTGATAGCATTCGAGATTGGTCAGCTCGGCGCCGGCGTGAAACGCCATGGCGTAGCCGTCGCCTGAATTCGTCGGATTCTCATACGTTCCCCAAAGATAGCCGGAGGCCGGCAATCCGAGGCGCCCGGCGGCGCCAGTCGCGAGGATCACCGCTTTGGCGCGAATGACCAGAACGCCGGCGGTGCGGCTGTTGACGGCTACAGCGCCGGCGATGCGCCCGTCCGAGGCCTTCAACAGGCGCGTCGCCATATAGCGGTTTGAGATCAAAACCTGCGCCTTGCGGAGCTGGCGATAGAGGATCTTCTTGACGCCGCCTCCTTCCGGCATCGGCAGGACGTAGCTGCCGAGATGGTGAACCTTTTTGACGTCGTAATCGCCGTTCTCATCCTTCTGGAATTTCACGCCCCAATCGTCGAGTTCGCGTATCATGTCGAAGGAGCGCATGGCGTAGGCCAGCACCGCTTTCTGATAGACGATGCCGTCATTGGCGATGGTGATTTCGCGGACATATTGCTCTGGCGTCGCAAATCCCGGCACGACGGCGTTGTTCAAGCCGTCCATGCCGATGGCGATGGCCCCGGACCGCTTGACGTTCGCCTTTTCGAGCAAGACCACCTTCAGCCCGGGATTGGCGGATTTCGCCTTGTAGGCGGCGAGCGGCCCCGCCGTGCCGCCTCCGATCACGAGAACGTCGGCTTCGAACAGGTCTGCGGCGTCGTCAAGCTCGGCCATTACGATTTCCGGTTGGCTCCATTGGACACAGCCTGGGATGGCCGCCGGCGAAGGTCGAGCAACTAATTGCCAATCTTTCTGATTTAAGTCTATAAAGATTATGAGCTATAACGATTTCGTCCGCGTAACCTTCGGACATTCAAGGGATCAGCCTATGCCGGCGGTGGCGGAACAAGGAGGGTCAGCGCCCGCTGTGGGCAGGCTGGAGATTCACGATCTTTCGATCCGCTTCGGGACGAATCCTGTGATCGAAAATTTCGGCCTGACCGTCGAGCCAGGCGAATTTGTCTGTCTGCTGGGTCCATCCGGCTGCGGCAAGTCGACGGTGCTCAACGCTGTCGCCGGCTTTGTGCCCGTGGAAAGCGTAACAGTCAGCGTCGACGGAAGGCCTGTCAAAGGCCCCGGCGTCGATCGTGGAATGGTGTTCCAGCAATATTCGCTGTTTCCATGGAAGACTGTGCTCGAAAACGTCGCCTTCGGGCCGCGCATGCAGGGCGCCTCCCGCGCGAAAGCGCGCAGCATGGCGAGGACATACCTCGAATTCGTCGGCCTGCTTGCTTTTGCGGACCGATATCCGGCGACGCTTTCGGGCGGCATGCAGCAGCGGGTCGGGATTGCCCGCGCGCTCGTCAATCACCCCTCCGTGCTTCTGATGGATGAGCCGTTCGGCGCCCTCGACGCGCAGACGCGGGGACTGATGCAGGAAAATCTGCTGCGGCTTTGGGAGGAGATCCGCGCAACCGTCCTCTTTGTCACACATGACATTGACGAAGCGCTTTATCTCGCCGATCGCGTCGTGATCATGAGCGCGCCGCCAGGACGAGTTCTGCTCAACCTGGCGATCGATCTGCCGCGCCCGCGTCCGGACGACGTCTTCGCTCTTCCCGCATTCGCAGCGGCGAAACGGCAATGCCTGACTCTCATCCGGCAGGAGAGCCAACGCGTCTTCGATCATCAGCGCCGGAACTTCTCATGAGCCAGCCGTCAGCCCCGGCGCCGCAGCGTCCCTCGTTGCGTCTGCGGGAAGCCGAGCGCGACATGGCCGCTCCCGATCTCCTCGCGCGTCTCACTCCCGGCGAATATGAGAAGGTGAAGGCCGCGTCGACGACCCTTCAATTCCGCGCCGGCCAGCATGTTTTCCGCCAGGGCGATCCGCATTACGGCATGTTCGTCATCCTCTCCGGCGAGGTCAGGACCTATTACGCCGGGCCCTCCGGGCGCGAAATTACGCTCGCCTATTGGGCGCCCGGAAATTTCGTCGGCGGGCCGGCGATCTTCGGCGGCGGCGCCCATTTATGGTCCGGCCGGGCGATGCGCGGGACGAAGACGCTTCACATACGCGGACGGGAAGTGCGTCGCCTGATGACGGAGATTCCCAACCTCGCCATCGGTCTCGTCGAGGCGCTTGAGCACAAGGGCGTCTGCTATTCCACGATGATCCACATGTTGGGAACACGCTCGGCCTCCGAACGTCTGGCCCAGATGCTCATCTTGATGGGGGAGCGCGATGGTCGACGCACTGAGGGAGGTCTGGTGATCGCGCGGCGGCTCACTCACGACGAACTCGCAAAAATGGTCGGCGCGACACGCCAATGGGTGACCGCCATGCTGGAGCGATTGACGGGACAGGGTCTGATCGAGGTTCAACGCACCAGAATCGTCATTCTTGACGAGACCAGCTTGCGCCGTTTCGCCGGTTGCGAGCTCGAAGCGCCTGCGCGCCGCGACAGGCGCGGCCGTGACCGCGAGCAGATGACGCCGAAGCCGGGGTTGGCGCAGGCGCCGCCGGACCGGCGCATGGCGAAATCCTGAAAGAGAGGCCGCAAGGTGAGTTTGTCGCGCGCCAAATCCGACGCCTTCGATGCCGATGCAACCGCCGCCGGAAGCGGCGCGGCCGCGACGCCAGGTCTAGTAGCGACGACAGTCCGGCACGCATGCGTACGCATCGTCTCGGTGACGCTGTTCATCGGATTGTGGCAACTCGCGTCGGCCTCCCATCTTCGCCTCGGTTTCGTGACTTTCGTCAATGTTCCTGCGCCTACCGAAGTGTTCGAGAGCTTTATCGCCTTGGTCCGCTCGGGCAAGCTTGCGCCGCATCTTGCGGCGAGCATCGTGCGCGTCTTCGCCGGCTTCGGCGTCGCCGCCGTGACAGGAATCCTCCTTGGCCTTGCGATCGCGCGCTCCAAGCTCGCCGAGGATGTGTTGTGGCCTCCACTCGAAATCTTGCGCCCGATCCCCGCCGTCGCCTGGATTCCTCTGGCCATCCTGATGTTTCCCTCCGCCGAAGGCTCGATGGTCTTCATCACCTACACGGGGGCGCTTTTTCCAATTCTGCTCAACACCATTCACGGGGTCGCGGAAGTCGATCACCGCCTGATCTCTTCCGCGCGAAGCCTTGGCGCAGGATGGCGCGCTATCCTGTTCGAGGTCATCATCCCCGGGGCGGCGCCAAGCATCGTCACTGGACTCGCGATCGGCATGGGAACCGCATGGTTCTGCCTTGTGACCGCCGAGATGATCGCTGGTCAGTTCGGCGTCGGTTACTACACTTGGGAATCCTACACCCTGCAGAATTATCCGGACATCATCGTCGGCATGTTGGTGATAGGCGCGCTTGGCATGGCGAGCAGCGTCCTTGTGCGCTGGGCCGGCGGCCGTCTCACTCCCTGGCGCGAGACGAAATAGAGCCGTGCGGCGCGACGCCAGCGCGCGGATTTCCGTCTCTCGACCTATCGGGTTTTGCAAAGATGAGGATAGCAATATGATCAGCCAATGGCGCCTTCGATCTATAGCCTGCATTTTCGCCGGCTTCGCCCTCGCGGGCCCTGCGCGCACGGAAACGATACGCGTGGCGGTCGGCACGCAGGACACGACGATCAACTGCGCGGCGGGAGGACTCCTGATCCGTGAGCTCAATCTGCTCGAAAAATATCTTCCTCATGACGGCAAATACAAAGACGCGAGTTATGACGTCGAATGGAAGAATTTCACCAGCGGCGCGCCGATCACCAATGAGATGGTGGCGGGCAAACTTGATTTCGGCGCAATGGCCGAGTTCCCTGCCGCGCTCAACGGCGTCGCATTCAAAAAGGCCGGCAAGAACAGCCTATTTATCGCTGTTCTGTCCGGCAGCGTGAAGGGCAGCGGCAATGGCGTCGTCGTCCCGGCTGCCTCGCCCGTTCAGTCGCTCGAGGAACTGAAAGGCAAGACCATCTCCGTGCCGTTCGCTTCAACGGCGCATGGAATGCTGCTGCGCGCGGTCGCTACCCTTGGCTGGGATCCCGAAAAAGACGTGAAGATCATCGCCCAGGCCCCCGAAGTCGCGGGCTCGGCGCTGCAAAGCAACCAGATCGACGCGCACGCGGACTTTGTTCCTTTCGCCGAACTGTTCCCCTTCCGTGGGTTCGCCCGCAAAATATTCGACGGCGCGCAGGCTGGCGTTCCGACATTTCACGGGCTTCTGGTCGACGCCGAATATGCCGATAAATATCCGGAAGTGGTCGTCGCCTATCTGCGCGCGGCGATCGAAGCCAACACTCTTTTGTCGGCAGAGCCGGAAAAATACAGCGAGCTGATCGCCAAGGTGACTGGAGTCGAGGCGCCGGTTGATTATCTTTTCCATGGACCGCTGGGGTTGCAGACGCGCGACCTGACCTGGAAACCGGAATATCGAAAGGACGTCGCGACCGCCGTCGAAACATTGAAATTGCTGAAACGAACTGATTCGGGTCTCGACCTCGACGCGTTCATAACGGACAAATACATTCGAGCGGCGTTCAAGGCCTCCGGTCTCGACTATGACGCGCGGCTGGCCGACTATGGGTCTCTCCCCCTTGTGGCCAAGGACGCCGCCACCGGCAAACCCATCACCGCCACCAAGCGCGTGGCGGAAATCTGGCTCAAGGACGAACCGCTGGTGCGCCATTATTCAACGCCCGAATCTGCGCTGAAGGCGTTGGCGGCCTTCGATAAGGCGGGCAAACCGGCGCGCGCGATCTATGCGCAGGACCATCAACTTGGCGTGAAGCTTCTCGCCGACAAAGCCTGGTTCGTGGTCTCGCCCAATGGTCAGATTGACGCCTTTTTGCTAAGGGAGGACGCCGACGCCTTTGCGAAAAAGACAAATGGATCGGTCAAGGATTTCGAGGCCGCCAACCTCGCCGCGCAGAGTTCGCACTCCGCCGCCAAATAGCGGCTCTACGGCAATGGAAACAATGTGCCGCGGCGAAGCCAATGTGGCTTTGCCGTGCCGCCCTTCAAGGCGGCTCAGCCCGATCCGTAACCCGTCGGTTCGAGTGGATCGACTGAAACGGATGATTCCCGTCTGTCACGGTCTAACCCAGCTCAAGCATATTCCGATTGGATTGAATCAATCCAATCGACAAGAATATGCTCACGCCTTTGACTCTGGAACGATTTCTGATCGATCACATGACTTCGTGCGATCGGAAAGCGCTCTAGACATGTGACATTGACGCGACCTCAACTCACGCGCGTTTTTGGGCGGGCGCGCGTATTTTCGCATTGATCAAAGCCATGAGCACTGGCCCAAGAGAAAAGGCCCCTGCCCTCGCCTTCTCGGTCAGATTGCGCAGATAGCCGCCTGGACTGTTAATTGAACTCGATCGTTGCAGGATCGCGGCGAGGATGACGGCAGCGTCTTCGGGGCCAAGGACGGCGTTGGCCTCCTCCCAGGCGCTCGGACTGATTCCGAGCCATGGCCGCACCAGCGTGGCCGCCGTCATTAAGTCCCGCCAGGAACGAATTCCATTGGGCGCATGTTCGGCAATATCCGGGCAAGCTTCGAGGACCATAGGAAGTGGGAAGCTCCGTTTTGGCGGTTGTGGAGTTAGTTCCAGTCCCAAAGATGCCCTTGGATCCTCATTAGGCTCGACGGCCGCCCCTTTCTTTTCTGAAAGACTCGCTTCAAATTCAGAAGGTGGGTTCGGTTTTGAATTCTGTATGTGGCCCTCATCATGGGCGCCATTGGCGCTTATTTCTGTAGTTTGGAGATGTCCTTCCAGGATGGCGCGGATCTGATCCGCCACCTGTTCGAGCGCGCCCGCCAACGGCGCAAGAACTTCCGCAGGCGCCTTCCGCGGGATCCGCACGTTAAGCTGATCGAAACTCTTGGAGAATGCGGTCCAATCGGCGGCGACCCCCTCGTAGAGGCCTGTAGCGATCATCTTGTCGATGTCGCGGCGGGAGATGGTGATGCGATCCCGGAGAGAACGAAGGAGCTTCTCCCTCGCCCTAGTCTCCGTCGCCAGGGCTTTGAATTCCGCGGCGCGGGCGACGAGCGGGCTGAGATCAAACCCGAAGGCCTCCTCAATTTCACCCCCCTCCCCTTTTCGGGCATAGCGCTTGCCGTTGGGACTGTCCCTCCGGAGGATGAGCCCAAGCTCCACCAGCGCGGCCAGATGGCGTCTCAACGTATTGTCCGCCATGCCGTTAGCCCGCTGTGCGAGATTCTTGTTTGACGGAAAGACAATGATTGCCTCCCCGCCGTTAAGAATTGTGTCCTGGTGAAACGAGAGAAGCGCGTTGAGCACCGAAAGAGTGCGATCGGAAACGCCGAGAGCGGCGTTCGCCTTTCGGATGTCGTCGAGGACGCGCCATTTATCGACAATCGTCTGAGACGAGCAGGATTTTGCGGCGATCTGGTTCGCCATGAGGGCGAGCGAATACGGCCGCCGCCCATAGGGCGTCGTTGATTGAGCGGTTTGCATGGTTCTCTGCCTCTCTTCAGGCAAAGAAAAAGCGTTCGCCGAATCGGCATCCGATCTTGACAGGACTTAGCGGAAGTGATTCTGTGAACGTGCTGAAGGTTCTACAGGGGCTTCCGGGACGGAGACGTTTCGGGGGCCTTTTCTTTCGCCTTAGTACTCCTCGGTTGATAGGTACGCGGTTCACCTACTGCGCAGCGTTTCTGCGCTGCGAAGACAGTCGCCCTCATCTCATCTGCTGAGGACGCGCAAAGCTTGTCCGGTCTCGGCGCCTCGGCTTATTCTTCGCCCTCGCGTCGCCCCGGCAGAAATAAGAATCCTCTTCTCGACTGGCGGCGAAGAAGCGCCATCGCGAGATGAGCGCTCGAGTTGAGCGTCTCCAATCGCCGCCGATTGCGGATCATCGATAGAGGAAGGTTCATTGTCTTCGCCCAGTTTTAGGCAAAGAAAAATTGCTCGCCGAAACAGCGCCAATACTCTTGACTGCGATTCGCGGAAGTGGGATTCTTTGAGCGCCAACACAAAGAATGGGCTTCCGGGACGGAAACGTTTCGGGGCCTTTTCTTTTGCCTAGATTTCTCCTGTTTGATTTCGGGATAGTTTTGGCCCGTTCAGCTCATTCCAAGCGGGCGAATTCGGTTCACGCCGGCAAGTCTCCGGCTTTATATTCATTATAGAGCGCCGCCAGTCGGCCTTTGATGAAGTCGCCAAAGTCCGGCGCCACGCGATCATCGAATGTTAGGGTAAGCTTTTTGCCGGAGCGTGAGATCCTAACCGCATGTGTTCCGTCGTCGGCGACCCATGTCTCAGGGCGCGCCCTCGAAGTCTTCGCCCGCAAACCATTGACGACGACTTCAAACCGTTTGTCGGTATTCAACGTGGCGAAAGAAGGCGCTTTGACAATATGAAGGGCATGGGCTCGGTTGCCCTCTTGGTCCAGCAATTCTGTTAGCTCCTGCCATCTGACTCGCCCAAAAGCCGGCGCTGGCCCGATGGCGTCGATGACGACGGCTGGCGTCCGAGTTGCGATCGCGATCATCCGGGATAGCGCGGCTTTGTCGATGTTGAGCGCCGCCATGATGATTTCGCGAGAGAACTTCCGATCCTCAAGTCGCGCGGCAAAGCGCGCGCGCTCGATAAATGTTAAATCGGTTCGGCCGCTATTCTCCTGGCCTTGAGCGATGACGAGCTGCTCGTCTGTAAGCGAGCGGACCACCGCTCGTACTTTGATGCCTAATTCACGCGCCGCGCGAAGTCGGCGATGACCGAAGGCGACCTCGTAACGGGCCTCATCATCCGGCTTCGGACGAACCAGGATCGGCACGCTCTGCCCGTGCAAGCGAATAAGGTCTCGAAAGGCGGCGTTCTGATCTTCGGAAGCCTCCATGCGATCCGGCACAAAGGAATTGTCTATGAGTGCAGGATCAAGATCGACGATGACCTGTCCTTCAATAAGCTTTTGCTCGATCTCCTCGGCGCGTTTCACCTTTTCTGAAATGCCCCCGAGGGATTGCGAGATCGCGCCTAGCGCGCTCGATTGCTTGATTGTGCGCTCAATTCCAAGCAAAGGGCGCGAGCGCTGCGGCGCAATCTCTTTGGGCTCCGCTTGCGAAGTCGGCGCTTCAGTCGGCGGAGGATCGAAGTTGATCTTGCGAGCCATTATCAGCTCCTGCCCCAGACTTGTTTGATCAGGCTTTCAATTTCACCATTCACGAGATCCAGAGCTTCGATCGCTCGATCATAGGTGCCGCGTGTAAATTGCTGCCGCTCGACCTCATAAAGCGTCTGCTTTGTGAGACCCGCGTCCGCTATGGCCGTGCTTTTAACCATGGGGTGAGTCAGCACGCGCGGGCCAAAGATCGAGCGCATCAAGCCGACCATTGTGGTCTGCGGCCCATCGCTCGGTTCGTAGCGCGTCACCAAGTATCGCATCCAATCGTATTGGGTGGAGCCGCCTGCGCCGGCGACAACATCGAGCAGGCTTCCCGTCATGTTGAGAAACTGCGACATGGACATCACGTCGAGCATCTGCGGGTGCACGGTAATGAGGATCGCCGTCGCGGCGCACAGCGCCGAGAGCGTCAGGAACCCGAGCTGTGGAGGGCAATCTATGATCACAACGTCGTAGGCGTCGCTCACCTGTGCGAGCGCATCGCCGATTCGCGCAAAGAACAACGAATCCTGCCCATGGCCGGCCATCAACGCCTTTGGCGTTTCGTGCTCGAATTCCATGAGTTCGAGCTGTCCTGGAACTATATGTAGATTTGGAATATACGTGCCGCGCACAATCTCCGGCATTTCGCGCCGATTCGCGTCGTAGCGGATCGCGCCATAAATTGTTTCATTCTCGCCGACGTCGAGTTCGGGCTGGTGGCCGAACAGCGTCGAGAGGCTAGCTTGCGGATCGAGATCAATGGCGAGAACGCGATAACCGCGGAACGCGAGATATTCCGCAAGATGCGCCGCAGTCGTGGTCTTCCCGCTGCCGCCCTTGAAGTTCATTACGGAGATGACCTGCAACGCTTCGCCTTCCCGGCGATTAGGCAGATATCGGCGTGCGCCCCTGCCCGCACGATCGAGGTCGCCGCGCAAAGACTCGATATCTTCGATCGAATAGGTCCGGCGGTTATTACGCTGCGCGGGAGGCCCCTTCCCCTCTGCGACAAGTTGACGGAGGTAGCCCTCGGCGATGCCAATAAATCGAGCGGCTTCCGCTGGCGAAAACCTGCGAATCGCCTTCTGCGCAGATGGAGGAAAGTCACGGAGCTGCTGCGCCCGCAGCCTTATAGAAAGCTCCGCCGCGTCGGCGTTGATCAGTGATCGCAGATCACGCACATTGTCGTCTTGAGCCTTGCTGGGCGTCTGCATCCGGATCTCTGCATCTGCGGTATTTTGGGTAGACGCCCTTAATAAGCGCTGATTTTAAGTAATGCCCGATTCGCGGCAAGCTGCAAGGATTATTTAGTTAACAAGTAGTTAATACGCTTGCTTAATTCGCGTCGTTTTTTTTAAGATTGTCACGCCGACCGCCTCATGCATCAGTTGTACGCGGACAACTCAAGCGATATGGCCGAAACCAATAAGCGCGGACTATTCATTTTTAGCGTCAATTTGGGCGCCGCGTTGTACGCGTACAACTTACCCGTCTATTTATCTTTTTCCTGAGACCGTCGCGAAAATTCTTCGCAAACATCTCGCTTGGGCGGCCACAGTCAGAGGGCCGAAGTTGTCGAAGCCGCTTTCCCGGTAAAATCTTGCCTCGACCGAAAATCTCTGCCCCGGCGATGGCGGGAATTTACGCGGCGCGTTCGCAAAGCGGTCCCGCTGAGTCAGCGCGGAAGAAATGCATGGGCTGGTTCGTATTTTAAGAAGCGCCTGGCCGCCCTGCCCTGTTTCTATACGGCGTGAAAAACCGCCGCAAAGAAACCGAGCCGTACCGCTTCTGTCAGGCAGATGGCGTGCGGCCAACCCATGCGCAAAAATAAAGTTTCAGAACAATCAGCCGGTCTGATGTGTATGAGCTCGCGCGGAGCGGCGCTGACTTGAACGGACCGTCGGCGCCTTTCCAATGGCGCCGCGTCGCCCAGCTCGAGAGCCGCCGGCGCACTTTCGCCGGGGCGTGCTGGCTATCAGTCCGCAGCAGGTTCTGCTCCCGCAGGCTCGCTGCGACATCGGCCGGCATCCCGTGGCTCAGGTCGGCGTCGCGCCGGCCGGGTCCCACAAATGATGCGCCACGAATTTCAAGGCGAGCGCCTCAGGCGCCAGCCAGGGCAGGGGACTTGACGTCGCTCAGAAGTGCGGCGAGCCGGTCCATCGGCAGGATCGCGGCGAGCGCGTCAAGCTCTACGCGCCGCAACGCAGGATCAGGAGGGGCGGGAGCGGGGTAGGGGGCTACAACGTCATCAAGTCTCGAAGGGATTGAACAGAGATACCCCGAATGGCGCGAAATCCTTGACGTTACGCGTCGCCAGCGTGAGCGTCTTGGCGAGCGCGGTCGCTGCGAAGAAACCATCTATCACGGAGAGGGCGACGCCGCTGACCCGGCTTCTCGCCATCAGATCGCCCCAGCGTTCAGCGATGGCCTGATCAATCGGCAGGATTCTTTCGGCGAAACGGGCGGGGAGATCTTCGGCGAGCCACGCCGCCAATGCGGCGCGCCGGCGACCATCGTCCAGAAGCGCGACGCCGCGGCGTAACTCCGCGATCGAAGCGACGCTAATGAAGAGGCGGTCTTCGTCGGCGCCATCGAGCCACGCCAGAACCTGCGGATCAGGCGTCGGCCGCTGGACCTCGGACAGGACATTCGTGTCGAGTAAGACGTTCATAGGGCCACGTCGCGCCCCGGATCGCGGAGCCGCTCGATATCGAGGTCCGCGCCGCGCAGCGGTGAGGCGAGCAGGAACTCGGCAAGAGTGCCCTTGCGAACGCCCTTACGCGCCCATTCCTCGGCCGAAACGATGACCGCGGTCGGCTTGCCATTGCGGGTGATGACCTGGGGGCTCGCCTGCGCGCGCTCGACCACTTCCGACAGCCGCGCCTTGGCGCTGGCGAGCGGCCAGATGTCAGGCGCTTCGACGCCGGGCATCGTTTGTTCGTTGGGAACGGGCATCCGCAAACCTTATGACTAGATTGACCAGATTGACTATAGAATGATCCCCCCAAGATCGCAAGAAAAACACGCTCTATAAATTCAGGAAATGAGAGTGACGACGCCCCACTCCCTAAAAGGACCTATAGAGCGCTTTCCGATCGCATGAAGTCATGCGATCGATCAGCAATCGCTCCAGAGTCCAAGACTTGAGCATAGTCTTGTCGATGGGATTGATTCAATCCGATCGGAATATGCTCAAGCGGGTCTGCTTTCAGCCGACGTCGACGCATTTCGGGCTGTTTGCGGCTTCATCTCCAGCCCGAATTCCGGTTTTTCAGCCTTTTCGCTCCCCCGCGCCCATCACCATCGATAAGCAGTCATTATCGATGGTGATTGGCGCAAACTGGGGGCGTTCGGGTGAAACAATTTAATATCTTACTCACTTGGTTTATGCTATTTTTCTCTTTGATTCTATGTACTTTTGTATCATCCGCTGGTCCCGCAATGTCCTTCAAAACCGCCACCGCCTGGACAACCAGCGCGCCGCCTCCGGCCGCGTTCGATCTCGACGCCAAGGCGCTGGCCGCGCTGATCGGCCCGCTGTCGGCGGCCGACGACGCGCTCGCGAGGCTCGACGAACGGCTACGCAAAAGCCCGGTCCGCGCCGGCGTCCTCGCCCGGCTTGACGCGCAGGAGGCCTGCGCCGCGGTGTGGGCCGAGGGCGAACTGGTGCAGATAGAAGACCTCGTCCTGCACGATTGCGGCATGGACGTCCGCAGCCCGACCCATCACCTCGTCCGCGCCCATTCCTATCTGCGGCTGCGGCGCAGGGCGGCGCAGGGCGATTCCAAAGCTTTGCTGAAACCTGAGGGAATTTTCCGCCTCGCCGGCCGCCCGGCGCCGGGCCCAGCCGCACACGCTCCCGCCGGGAGGGCAGGGGGATCGGGCAAGGAAGGGGCCGCAGAGCTGGATGGCCGCGATCTCGATGACGAATGCGAGACCGAATCCGAATTCGCGCCCGTAAAAGCAAGCGACTCGGCTGCGGCCGAGGCGGCGAAGAGGCTGCTGCGCCGCCTCGGCGAGCCGGCCAGAGAAAAGGATTCGCTTGTCTATGAGGAAGACTGGGACGAGACCGGCCGGCTTGATGCCTGGAGCGCGGACCTGACCGAAGCCGAGGCCTGGCCGCCGTTGCTCGCCGCGCTTCTGCTGGCCCGCGCCTGGCGTGACCAGCAGCCGTTGCAGCGTCAAGGTTTTCTCGCGCCGATTCTGGCCGGCCTTTATCTGCGCCGTCGCGGCCGCACCGCCGCGCATCTTCTGGTCTTCCATCTGGGTCTCCGCCGCTTAAAGCCCGCGCCGCGGCGCCTCCAGACGCCCCTTGAGGAGCTCCAGCACGGCCTCGCCATCGTCGCGGCGGCGGCGGGCGAAGCTTTGGCGCTGCACGATAGGCTGACGCTCGCCCGCGAGCTGCTGGCGCGAAAGTGCAAGGGGAGAAGGGGGAGTTCGAACCTGCCGGCCCTCACCGAGTTTTTGGTGGACTCGCCCCTCGTCAGCGTCCCGCTGATCGCGCATAAGCTGGAAATCAGCCCGCAGGCGGCGCAGCTCCTCGTCAACGGCCTCGGCTCTTCATTAAGGGAAATCACCGGGCGAAAACGCTATCGCGCCTGGAGCATCGGATGACCTTCGCTTGAACAATCCCGTCTGCGGAAATGCAGTTCGAGCAAATATCGCGCAAATCTACGAAGAGGAACCAGTTCTAAGCATTCGACGCGCAAAAAATGGCTGGCGGCGCCTTATGATGCTATCGTCAGCAAGACGTTAAAGCTTTGCTGGGTTGGATGAACTGACATGAACGCCTTGCTGACCCGCATTTCCATCGACCCGGAAATCTGCGGCGGAAAACCTTGCATCAAGGGGACCCGCATTTGGGTCACTCTTGTTCTAGATTTCCTCGCCGACGGAATGACCGAGGCGGAGGTTCTGGCTGAATATCCGCAGCTGACCCATCAGGACGTCCTCGCCGCCATCGCCTATGGCGCCGAGATGGCGCGCGAGCGGATCGTGCCGATCCCGCTCGGTCATGTCGCGTGAATGAAAATCAAGCTCGAAGAGAATATTCGTCGGCGGGGCGCAGAACTTCTGAAAGCCGCGGATCACGACGTGAGGACCGTCCGCGACCAGAATCTACAGAGCGCCTCGGACGAAACATTGTTCGAGGTCTGCGCGGAGGAGGCCCGCGTTCTCATCACTTTGGATCATGATTTCGGTAAAGTGCTCAGATTTCCGCCCGAACGCAGCGCTGGTCTGGTCGTTCTGGAGACGGGGCCTCGGATGACGGCGCAAGCGCTGCTGAACCGTTTGCAGGATTTTTTGACGCTGGCTCAAGCGCAATCCCCAAGCGGCGCTTTATGGATCGTCGAACCAGGACGGATTCGCGTTCATCTCGCGAGCGATTGAGCCTGGGTTTCGGCGCGCCGCCGAGGCTGCAAGTATTCACCTGGACGCGCTGAACCTGAGTAGCCGCCTTGACTGAGCCACGGCCTTTGGTCAGTCCCTCAGACGCATAGGAAACAAGCCGCCCTGACGAAACCGGTTCCACCCGGACCGGTCGGCGCGCTGGTAAACTTCCGCGAAAAAGAAGTATTGTCTCAGCAGCCTTAAGGTCTGAAAGTCGGCTCAACGCAATTGGATCTCTTGCCGGAGGCAGACCGACGCCAGCTTCTGCCTCGAATCAGGATCGGCGCCGCGCGCCGCGGACCTCGCGACTGTCAGCGACGCCAAGCTTCTGGCGCCCTCCCGGAGGCCGACCTCCCGCTTGTTTTATGCCTGATCGGGAAGCCGGCCGCCGCCAACTGCAGGAGGCGGTTCCCGTTTTTGGGCGTCTCTGCCAGCTCTTCGCGTCTTTGGACTCGAACGCGAAGTTCCAGAACAGGCGGTAGCGCTTGACTCGCTCGCTTCGATCGGCGGGCACCAAGCGCGAGTGATCGTTTCTGAATTGTTGGAGGAGCACAGAGTCCGGGGCCGACGCTGAAAATCGCGGGCCGCCTATTGGCGGCGACCCTCCCGCCGCTTTTGCGGCACGACGATCCCCAGCTGCGCGCGATCGCACGCGGACCGCTTTCGCTCAGGCGGAGGTCATTGTCGGCCTGATCGAACTGCTCGCCGATTCCGAGCCAAATGTGCGGACGCCGGCCGATTGCGCCCTTGGTCGTTTGGGATGGCCGGAAGCGAGGGCTTTTCTCAAGAATGCGCTGCGGCGGGGGCCGGCGGCCGCCGTCATCGACGCGATTGCTCCGATCGCCGATCGCAAATGCGTCGTCCTGATCGGAAGGCTCGCCAAGGCTCAGACCGAGCTGACGGCTGCCGCCCTGGAAGCTCTGGAGTCGATTGATGATCGCTTCGTGCGGCGACAAAGCTTGCCTGCCAAATCCGCTCTGGGACGGGTGGAGAAGACCATGATGAAGACCCTTCGATCAATGCCGTTCTTGGATAGCCGCGTTCCGGCCGCTGGCTGGGGTCCGAGTTTCCTCATCGCGGCAGAGACAATGCAAATTGCCCGGCTGACGTCACTCCCAGATCGAGTTCTCGGAGCCGGAGAGAGCACCGAGGAGATACAGAACTAAACATGGCCGCAAGCGTTACCGGGTCATGGTTCAGGCAAGCGATCTCGACGCGGCTCTCATGGCAGCCAAAGCGCAGCCTTCTGAACGGGGCTCTTGGCTTGCCTTTACCGATGGTGGCGGCGAGATGGGGGTGCGAATTCGGGCGTTCGATTGGTCCGCAACGCCGCTAGGCCCGTTGGAGCTTTGGCCGCAAAGCCTTAGAATGGCGGTCCGCATCATGCTCACCTCGCGATTTGCGATGTGGATGGCCTGGGGGCCGAACCTTACCTTCTTCTGCAATGACTCCTATTTGCCGACGACGGGCGACAAGCGCGAATGGGTGTTGGGACTTCCAGCCGATCAGGTCTGGGCGGAGATATGGCCCGAAATCGGGCCCCGGATCGAACGAGTGTTCGCCACCGGGGAAGCGACATGGGATGAGCAGCTTCTTTTATATCTGAAACGCAGCGGCTTCGTTGAGGAAACTTACCATACCTTTTCCTATTCGCCCCTAGCCGACGACTCGGGCGTGACCGCGGGGATACTCTGTGTCGTCGCCGAAGTCACCCAGCGCCTCATTGGGGAGCGGCAGCTCGCGACATTGCGGGATCTGGCATGTCGTCTGGCCGCAGCTTCGACCCGCATCGACGCGATGGCGGAATTTGAGCGGTGTTTTAGCGCCAACCCGCACGATTTACCGTTCGCTTTAATCTACCTGACCGAAGGTCAAGGAGGGCGAGCTACGTTGAGGGCGGCGCATGGCGTAGACAGGGAAAGTCCCTCGGCAGCGTCAGAGATCGAAGTTCGCAATGGAAAGCCCGCGTGGCGACTGGGCGCGACCATTTACGGAGAAGGGGAGGCGCGTCTTCCGGCCGGGAGCCTCGCCGGCCTCCGGTGCGATCATTGGCGGCTTCCTCCCGAACATGCGCTTATCGCGCCCATCGGGTGCGGAGGCGGCGCGACGCCGCTTGGCTTTCTCGTAGCGGGACTGAACCCGCACCGCACCCTTGATTTACAATACCGCGGATTTATCGAGCTTTTGGTGGGCCAACTCGCCGCGGCCATCGCGCGCGCTGACGAGTACGAAAGTGAGCATGCCCGAGCTGAAGCCCTTGCCGAGATCGACCGAGCCAAAACCATTTTCTTTTCCAACGCGAGCCACGAATTCCGGACTCCGCTTACGCTCATTTTAGGTCCGGTCAAAGATATGCTCGCTCGGGATCCGGCGTCGGCCGAAATCATGGTCAAGCGGGCCGAACTCGAACTCATCAATCGTAACGGCGTCCGGTTGCTGAAACTTGTGAATACACTGCTGGATTTCTCAAGGATAGAGGCGGGCCGGGTCCAAGCCGCTTTCGAACCGATCGACCTCGCTTCATTCACGACTGAACTCGCCAGCACGTTCCGCTCGGCCATGGAAAAGGCTGGGCTTCGCTTCACGGTCGATTGTCCGCCTTTGCCGAATCCCGTGAATGTTGACCGTGACATGTGGGAAAGGATTGTTCTCAATCTCATTTCGAACGCCTTCAAATACACGTTCGAAGGGGAAGTGGAGATCTCCTTACGCTTAGATGAAGATCAGAATGTTTCGCTCACCGTTCGCGATAGCGGCGTCGGCATTCCTTCACAGGAGCTCCCGCGCCTATTCGAGCGATTTCACCGCATCGAAGGACAACGCGGCCGCACTCAAGAGGGCACCGGCATCGGCCTGGCGATGGTGCAGGAATTGGCGCGGCTGCATGGCGGCTCCCTTCACGCGGAAAGTGTAGTGGGGCGCGGCAGCGCCTTCACCGTTACAATTCCTGTCCGCTCCGAGGACTCGTCATTGATCCATATGAGCGGGCCCGGACCTGAGGCGACGATGCAGCTTACAGCTGAGTCGTTCGTTGACGAAGCGTTGCGCTGGCTTCCAAAAAGCGAAGAGGTTGCTAAACCGGTTTCCGATCTACCTACAGCGCGCTTGGCGGCCGTTGAGAGTCCTACAACCCGGCCACCTCGCGTTTTGCTCGCGGACGACAACGCCGACATGCGAGACTATATAAGCCGTCTCTTGAAAGAACACTGTGTGGTGGAGGTTGTGGGCGATGGTCAGGCCGCGCTCGATGCGATCCGTCGCAGTCGCCCCGATCTTGTGCTGAGCGATATTATGATGCCGGGGCTGGATGGCTTCGGATTGCTTCGCGCCTTGCGTGAGGATAGCGCTTTGCGCGACACACCGGTCATTTTATTATCGGCCCGGGCCGGCGAGGAGGCAAGCGTTGAAGGTTTGGATGCGGGCGCGGACGATTACCTGATCAAACCCTTCAGCGCCCGGGAATTAATCGCCAGAGTTCGGGCTAATCTCAATCTGGCGTCGCTGCGGCGCGAGGCCGTCCGAGTCGAGACCGAACTCCGCCGGCAAGCTCAGTTTGAGCGGGAGCGCGTAGAGGCCATTCTGGCGAGCATCAGCGACGGTTTTCTGACCGTCGACCGCGACTGGCGATTTACCTATGTAAACGCCGCCGCGGAGCGTATCTTGGGGCAACCCTATAAAGATTTGATCGGCACAAATTTCTGGGAGGAATATCCAGCCAGCAGAGGCGCTGCGCCAGAGGCGGATTTTCGTCGCGCCATGTCAGAGCGCATCAGCGTGTCGTTTGAAATCTATTATACCCCCTGGCGCAAATGGTTCGATGTCCGGGCTAATCCGTCGCAAGACGGCGGCCTAGCGGTCTTTGTTCAGGACGTCACTCAAAGAAGACAAGTCGAAGACGCCCTGCGGAGCCTTAACGAGACATTGGAATTGCAGGTTGCTCAGCGTACGTCCGAGCTTCAGGCTAAAGAATCGCGTCTTCGCACAATCTTTGAAACAAGTTTCATCTATCAAGGTCTACTTGATCTGGACGGCAAACTCATCGACGCAAACGCAACCTCGCTCCAGGGAATCGCCGCGACGCTGAAGGACGTCGCCGGCAAGGCATTTTGGAAGACGCCCTGGTTTACCGGCACCCCTGGCGTGTCTGAGAAGGTGCGTCGCGCCATCCCGATTGCCGCGGGCGGCGAAAACGTGCGCGAAGAGATTCACGTAAACCTTCCAGTCGGCGGCTGGCGATCGTTTGATTTCCAAATGCGGCCGGTTCGCGATGAACAAGGCGGGGTTGTCGCCATTGTTCCTGAAGCCGTTGAAATCACTGAGCGTAGAAAAATAGAAGAGGCGCTTCGTCAGTCCCAAAAGATGGAAGCGCTTGGTCAGCTTACTGGCGGCATCGCTCACGACTTCAACAACCTGCTGACTGGAATCATGGGCTCCCTCGAAATGATCGGGCGAAAGCTTGAAGGTCGCGAATCCGAAGGGGTCGACCGTTACATCGCGGCGGCGACCGCGTGCTCACAGCGCGCGGCGGCGCTCACGCACCGGCTGCTCGCCTTCGCCCGACGTCAGTCGCTGGACACCAAAGCTCAGGACGTCAATTCTCTGGTCCGGGGCTTGGAAGATCTTCTCAAAGGGACGCTTGGCGAAAACATTGTCCTAGAGATCGACCTTATGGATGGTTTGTGGCTCGCCCTAACCGACGCCCATCAGCTTGAGAGCGCAATCTTGAATTTGGTGATCAATGCGCGCGACGCCATGCCCGACGGTGGACGCCTTATGCTAAGAACAGCCAATAGGCAGGTTGGGTCCACCTCCGCGCCAATTCAGGGAGACCTGGAACCCGGCGAATTTGTACTTGTCGAGGTGACCGATACCGGCGCCGGAATGAGCAAGGAAGTGATCGCGAAGGCTTTCGATCCGTTTTTTACCACCAAGCCAATCGGCCAAGGGACGGGGCTGGGCTTGTCGATGATTTATGGTTTTATCAAACAATCTGACGGGCACGTCTTTCTTAACAGCGAACCCGGTGTTGGAACGACCGTTAGCCTCTATATGAAAAGAGCAAAACATGACCTCGAACTCAGCCCCCCGATTGACACGCCTGCGGAAAATGGCGACGGAGAGACGGTGCTCGTAGTGGAGGATGATGCGACAATCCGGCTTCTCGTTGAGAATATCCTTGAAGAGCTTGGCTATCACGCTATTTCGGCGGGAGATGCGGCGGCGGCGCTGCCACATCTAGAATCGGCGCAAAAGATAGATCTCCTCGTGACCGACGTCGGACTTCCAAACATGAACGGAAGGCAGCTCGCTGAAATCGCCCGGCAGATTCGACCCAAGCTGAAAGTGTTGTTTATGACCGGATACGCAGCACAAGCAGCGGTCCGCTCGGAGTTCTTGCCTCCCAACACTGAGATTTTGCCAAAGCCGTTCACGCTCGAGTCGCTAGGCGCGAAAATAAGTCAGATCATCGCAAGTTAGAGCTCCCTGCCGTCGTCGAGGATCCCAATCCGACCTTCGGTCCTCGAACGGAAGACCAATCGGAGTCATCACCGCCAGGCGCGCTACCGCATCTGCTGACGCCGCGCTTCCTCAGCGTCGCCAATAAGGACAGGCCGCTTCAACACAAAAAAAAGCATATGGCTAGCGGATTTTGAGGACGGCGCGCTGTTTCTTCAAGCCGAAGTCCTGCAGGCTGATGGTGACGCCGAATGTCCGGCCGGACCGGCATTGGGAGAAGTGTTGCGCGTATGCGATTCGGTTAGGTTTGGCCGCGGGTGACCCTTCACAATCTAGGGCCCTGCCGCCGCCGAACCTGCGCCGGTCTTCACGCTATTCCGGCCGAGAATCGAGCTGTCTAAGAAATTCTCCTGGCGAGGCCGCCATATACGCTAATCTTCGTCAGATACGCGATGAATTGAGCTTGTGCCGTCTTGGCGTATTCGGAGCGAATTTGGATCACGCTTGGGAATGTCTTGGCTTTCATCAGCCTCTCAACGAAAGCGGATCCGTCTTCCATTGATTTTTTGGAATATTCGATGGTTTCAGCGGCTATGTTTTTGAAATTCGGTGAGCGAACCAACTGTTCGGCCTTTACCCGGGCAGCTTGTTCCGCCTGGAGATTTGTTCCTAGTTCGGCCATTACCCTGGCGTCTTCCTCAGCCTTGGCCGCCGCTTGTTGCTCAGTCTTGACCCGCGCCTCTTGTTCCACCTGCAGCCGGGATTCTAAGTCCGCCCTCATCAGAACCGCCTCCTCAGCCTTGGCTGATGCTTCTTGCTCGGCCCTAGTCCGGGCCGCTTGCTCGGCCTTAAGCCGCGCTTCTAATTCTGCAATCAGCTCCGCATTTTCCTCAGCCTTCGCCAAGCCTTGTTGCTCGATTTTGACCCGCACCTGTTGCTCGGCCTGCAGCCGGGTTTCGAAATCCACCCGCATCTGAATCGCCTCCTCAGCCTGAGCCGAGGCTTCCTGCTCGCCCTTGGCCCGGGCCGCTCGCTCGGCCTTAAGCCACGTTTCTAATTCGGTAAACAGCGCGGCCTTTTCCTCAGCCTTGGCCGACGCTTGTTGCTCGCTTTTGAGCCGCGCCTCTTGCTCGGCCTGGAGTCGGGCTTCTAAATCAGCCCTCGCCCGAACCGCCTCCTCCGCCTTAGCTGATGCCTCTTGCGCCGCCTTGACCTGCTCCTCCAGCTTGGCGCTTATCAGGGCCAGCTCCCCGGCTCCGGCGCGCGCATCCTGCTCTGCCTTGGCCCGGGCTGCTTGCTCGACCTTAGCCAGAGCTTCTTGGTCGACTTTGAGCCGAGACTCCTGAGGTTTGGGCTCTGCATCGTCATTGATTTTAGCTCGAGCCCTGTCCTTGGACATCGCGCGGCTCCCCTCGGCAGCTTTCGCGCGCGTAGCCTCCTCCACGAGCCGCGCCAAGGCCTCTTCTTCGACCTTAGCGCCCGCAAGTTGCTTGGCCTTCACCAAAATCTTTTCGTTGCCCGCTGTCGGAGCTGCGTTCCCGGTAGTCGCCATCTGTCATATCCTCGCATCAAGCGTCGCCGACCCGTAACCGCCCGAAGCGGTTGAATCGGCTACTTTCGTTTTGCCAATCCTACCTTAGTGCAGCGCACAATGAGGTCAAATTTACGTTGCAGAGCAAATAAACCGAGCGCGATCGTGTCAGCGAGAATCTGAGCGGCGCGAGAAAAATTTGACACATCCACGAAAGAGGCAAATCATCCGCTTGCTTCCAAGCAAAAGACCGACTTCAAAGCGCGACAGCTGGCTTCCCGCCGAGCGCAAGAGGCGGCCTCCTCCAAGCGCAAGAGCTGGCTTTCAAACGCTAGAGCCGGGAGTGGAAGCAGGAGGCGCCATCCTTTGAAACAGCGTCGACGCCACGACAATGGAGGAGCTATGACTCCACCGGAACAGTCTGACTGACCCCGAGAAGCTCGGGGTCAAGGCAGCGTGAAAGCCTCAAATGCCAGGCCGAAACGCTGTCTCCGACAATTTAAAAACTTCATGCGATCGCGAGCGTGAAGGCCAAGCGCTCGCATCCTCGCATACTGATTCTGCCTACATCACAGATTGCTTCGCAAGCGAAGCAGGGCCCCGCTGCCGCTCAAATGCGCCGGGGCCCAACATTGACTTAACGAAGATCACCGTATTTCCCGCGATGCCGGATGCATCGACGGCTACAGGCTCTCCGTCTTCCAGTAGATTTCATTGTTTGTGGCGCTGACCGAGTCGTCGATTTCAAAATGATGAGTCCGCTCAAGAGCCTCGCCTCTGTCGTTGGCGTTGTCTGCGCTGGATCCAGCTCCGATTAGACGGTTTCCGCATCGATATCGAGTCTGCCGCCGCTCCATCGAACACCCACATAGAGTCTGCGATGGCCAGTCTCCCCATTTTGCCGTGTCGGCGCCAAAATGTTCCGAAGGCCAAAATTATGACTCAGAGGAGCGCCCCAAACAGAATTAACGACCGTGGTTGCGTTCGACGGCAAACCTCTATCCCGTATGGCTGTCTTGGGACGGTTTGACCAGCATGATCTTGTAGGGGATGTCGAAGAAGCTCGGTACAGCACATCGTCCGACTTTGCTGCCGCGCAATAGAAGTTCAGGAATCCATGCGGACCCCAGCCCAGCCTTGACTTGCGCGAGAAGGGCTTCCGCCGATGCGCTTTCGCATGATGGCAAATCCTGAATGGAGATGCGATGCTGAGCGAGCATCGTCGCGATCCGCATGCCGTAGGTCGTCCCAGGCGTATACGCCATCACGGATCCGCTCAGTTTACCATTGGTCAGCACCACCGCGCGCCTTTGCTTCGGAGCCGTCACAAGGATCAAACGATCTTGGCCAATCTCCTGCGCCTGCAGGCCGAGTAAAGTTTCTTGGCCGTCAAAATGGGGAATCAGGCTCATATCGGCATGCTTGCGCTTAACCGCCTCGAGACAGCCGGCTATGGACGCGACGATCAGCGAGTAATTCTCCAGCTTGTTTTCAACCAGCCACGACGAAAGGAACGTAGCGGCAAGAGTATTGGTCGTGTAAATGCGCAGGGTTTTCTTGAAGTGGCTCGACACGCTCAACACCGCGCGGCGGGCGTCGAAGATTTCTTCACGCAGACGATAGGCGCGGGTTAGAAATTCCTCTCCAGCAGCCGTAAGACTTACGGGCCGCGACTCGCGATCAAACAAAGGCGCGCCAAGCCATTCCTCTAGCCTCTGCACACGGCGACTGTAAGCCGACTGCGTCGTACAAACCGCCTCAGCCGCGCGGGTAAAATTCCGCGTCTGGCAAAGAGCGAGAAAGTCTTCGATCCACTGCAACTCCATAATGCACAAAATGCATGATCCGATCGCAAATGACAATTTGATTCCAGAATGAAGCAGGAGGATTAATATGCGCGGAACTCCTCGATTATGAGACATATGATGACTGGCAATGCCCGCGTTTGCTCCCCAGCGCGTGATGATCAAGAGCGGGACGTATCTTTGAATCGCTTACCGAAAAGTGTCCGGTTTATCGGAAAAGGGCCGGCGGTGGCGCGCTGCGAGCCTCGGTCATCCAACCCCATGTGCGAGTTCGAAGTTTTGACCGGAAATGCATCGTATCGAGAAGGCGAGCATTTCTATTTGACCCCCGCCCAGGCGAAGCGCGCCTATTTCTTAGATTATTAACAGCAGGGAAAGGGAATTGACGCGGAGCCCCCTAATAGCGATGTATGCGGCGGGTTTTGCAGAAAGGTCTGCGGCCACAGTGCGGGACGCACTTTATTCTCCGCGCTGGGATCGGGCGCCGCGTTGGAGCGCATCGTCGAGGCGCTTAATGTCGCGGCCCTCGAAGCCCCCAGAGAGACAGGCCCCAAACTCGCAATCATCGACTCCGAGGCGAAGGCTCTAAAGACCTGAATCCAGCCAACTGGCTGACGCAGGAGATCGGTCTCGAGCTTCTGCTTGGAAGGTCGGGGGCCGATACCTTGCTGTCGCTGCTTGCTTCACATGAGTTGGACAACGATAAAAAGTCTTGGAAAGTGAAGAAGGACATGTCCGTCTATTTGCGGCGGATAAGCGGTGAGTATTTGGGCTTCATATTCTTCGAGGAACTGCTGACGCTCGTCCTGATTAAGCGGAGCCAAAAAAGGCCTTAGTCCTGAGCCCATCATCCATTCCACGACTTTTGACGCGTTCTCAAGTGCATGAACATAGGTTGTGTGCCATAGTTCAATAGAGCGGGAGCTAGACGCGAGCAGCCCGTAGTACTCCTCGATCGGGCCGATCCTCGTCCGGGACTTGGCGATCGGCATGAGGTTTCGCCCGCCAGGGCCCCTCGGCCGCGATCATGCGCATCAGCGCGTGCGCCGGCTCCTGAAGATTGTCCGGCATTTGCGCGGAGAGGCAGCCGCCGGGCGCAAGAAGCGACATCAGACGGGGAAAAAGGACTTCATGGTCAGGCATCCATTGCAGAATGGCGTTCGCGAAGATGACGTCGTAACGACACTGCGGTTTCCACTTGTTGAGATCCATCAGTTCGAAGTTCACACGTGGCAATCTGAGCTTCGCGGCGGCTAGCATATCGGGTGATCGATCCAGGCCCGTAATGCTCGCCGCGGGAAACCGTTTAACCAGAAGTTCCGTGCTGTTCCCGGGTCCACACCCGATGTCCACACACGTCCATGGATCCCCGATGCTCACATGGGCCAGGAGATCGATTGCTGGTCGCGTCCGTTCCTCTTCGAACTTTAAGTATTGTGCGGCGTCCCAATCTCCCACACGAACTCTCCGGACATCGTCTGCCGTGGCAGATCTCCATTTTAAAGCGCGCTCTAGTCGTATCTTCTCGCATTTGGCCGCAACGATGCAACATGTTCTGTGAGGCCTTGTTGAAATCCAGAATTCGAGCACTTCCAGGTTGCGAGCAACGTCATTTTATAGACCCGCTCGCCAGTCCATATGCGACGCCAATTTGGCTTCGAGGCCCAGCGGCTCAATCTGTCGGCCGAGCTGTTTCCGGCATTGCGCCCCAGGTTTCTCCTGCGATGACATTCCAAAACTCCAACGGCGCCGGATTCTGCAACTGTGTCATTGCCTTAATCGAACAGCGTGACATTGAGCAAACCTTCAAAGTGAACTTTCTCAAAAGTAAGCTCAAGGCGATTGGAAGCTGCTTTCGGCAGTCGTGCGACCCGCTCGCTTTCCGCTTTTGTCCCAAGCTTCGATAGTCCAGACATAGCGATGGACTGCGCCGGCTGGCGGGCAAGGCCCTATGTAATCGATGGCGCCCTCCGGCACATATCCGCCCGCCCGGTAATGAACGCTGCCGCCGCCATGCTGAAAGTTCGGCGCGTCTTTGTCGGCCATGGTAAAATGCAGGCTTTCCGTGCCTTTGGCGCGCCGTGTATTGTGAAGGCTGGCGAGATTTTGCCGCACGCGCTTATCCCTGACCATGAGAAGCGCGCATCGAAAGCCAAGGCGTCAGTTTTCGAAGCGATCACAAAAGCGGCCGCGAACCAAAAACGTCGAGTCGGCGGGCGCATCTTGGATCCTTTCCACAGTTCGAGTGGTGCTCTATCATAGGGCTACAGGCCGGTTTTGCCAGGTTAGGACTGATCAACGCATCGACGGCCGCTTCCGTTTTACTTGAGAGAATTACGGGGTGATCGCAGGTTGACTGTCACCCTTGAAGTTCGCTTATTGCTGGCCGGGCGTGAACAAATCACGCTCAAGCTTGAAGGTCCTTTCGTAAAGGTCGATCGAGGCTGCGAATGTGCGCACATTAGTGAACTTGCGATTACCCACAAAGTCTTTGACTCTTTTGGGACTCCCGGACTGAAAATTCTTGAATCGAAAGAATCGGTTGTGATTCTGTGTCGAGCACCTGATTCTTTGATTGCGGTGCGAAATGTCGGCACGGAACGGCGAGCAGGCTGCGGACGCCAGCCATTGGTCATGGCGCGAAGTCGATGTCGGGGCGTTCAAGGACGCCCGACTCGGTCGGCGGTTTGGCGATCTGCTCCGCCGATTGAGCGAAGGGATGGGCGGCAGCATTCCCTTTGCCTGCCAGGATTGGAGCAACACCAAAGCCGCCTATCGATTTTTCTCGAACCCAAGGGTGCAGGAAGGCCAAATCCTCAATGGCCATTTTGCGGCTACTCGCGGCCGTTACGACGAAAGCGACGGGCCCATTTTGATTTTGCAAGACACCACGGAGTTCACCTACCAGCGCCGCGACCCGCATGCGATCGGCTTCACCAAAAGCGTGAACAGCGGTCGTGACCAGGATGGGCGGCTTCGTCATCATGCGGTTTGCGGCATCCTAATGCATTCGAGCCTCGCCGTAACCCCGGAGGGGCTGCCGCTCGGATTGGCGGCGGTCAAATTCTGGAACCGAGAAAAGTTCAAGGGGACCGCGCAGCTCAAGAGGAAAATCAATCCAACGCGCGTCCCCATCGAGAAGAAGGAGAGCGTTCGCTGGCTAGAAAATCTTCGTCAATCAGTTGATCTGCTCGGCCGCCCCGAGCGGTGCATCCACGTAGAAGACAGAGAAAGCGACATCTACGAACTCTATTGTCTGACCAAGGACCTTGGCACGCATTTTGTTGTGCGAACGGTTGTGAACCGCCTTGCTGGCGATGGCGACCATACGGTGTCCGTAGAAATGCAGGCGGCGCCAAGCGCCGGAGTTCTTCAGATCGAGGTTCGCGGTGATCAGGACGAGATAAGCCACGCCTCCCTGGATGTCCGATTCAAGCGGGTTATTGTTTTGCCGCCTATCGGAAAGCAGAAGCGTTACCCTTCGCTCGAGCTGAGCGTAATCCACGCAACCGAAATCAACGCGCCGTCGGGGCGCAAGCCAATAGTCTGGAAGCTGCTGACCGATTTCGATGTGCGAAGCTTCGAACAAGCCGTTGAAAAGATCCGATGGTACGCTACGCGTTGGAAGATTGAGGTCTTCCACAAAATCTTGAAGTCGGGCTGCCGCGCCGAAGACGCCAAGTTGCGGGCGGCGGATCGGTTGGCGAATTTGGTCGCCGTGTTCTGCATCGTAAGCTGGCGAGTGATGTGGTTGACCATGATGGCTCGCGCGGCCCCGGACGCTCCACCAACAATTGCGCTGACGCCCCCAGAGATCAAAATACTTAACCAGCTCGTCAGCAATTCCGGAAACCGAGGCGCAAAACAGAACACTCTTCAATTTTATCTGACGATGCTTGCCCGCCTCGGGGGTTACCTGGCGAGGGCGTCCGACCCTCCACCCGGAAACACTGTCGTCTGGCGAGGCTTACGCCGGCTAGCCGACATTCACCTCGGCGCAGAAATGAACAGCAGGCCGAGATGTGGGTAATCGCAAGATTAGTGAATCGGGTACCGAATTTATGGGAAATGTTTCTTGTCGGCGATTGTGCGCTTTGGGCCGCGGCGATCCTACCCGCCCATCTGCTTGAGCGGCATGATTTCGATCGACGCCTGCGGGATCTGGAAGTGCGGGTGGTTTTCGAACGCCTTGGCCGCCGCGTCGTGCGAGTCCGCCTGGACGATGGAGGCGATGATGATGTCGTTCCTGGCGTCGGCGACGCCTCCGGATGTGACGCGCTTGGTCTTGCCCGCCGCCTCCGTGCTGAGGATCATCGAGGAATGCTCGTTCATCCAGCGATCCCATTCGCCTTTGAGCTTCTCTTCGCCGGCTTTCTTTTCCGCCGGATCGGTCTGCGCCCAGCCGTCCATGACGGCTGCCGGGATGAGAAACAGGACAAGAAATTTCTGCTGATCGCTGGCCATGTGGACTCCTTTTGGTTAATTTGTTCGCGCCCATGGTGACGTCTCGAGTGACTTGAACGCTTTAATGGCTGGATTGGCCGATTTCCCGCAGAATTTAAACGGACCGGGCATTGGCCGCCATGCCATGCTCAGCTGATGCCTCCTCCAAAAGCCGGATGCGCTGGATATGATGATAGCAATTGACTTCGAAAGCTGCCGATGGACCCGCAGCGCCTGCGTCAAAATTTCGTAAGGACGTCCTGGATTAGACTTGGTTCAATTCAAAGGACAGCATCAAAAGTCCCCGCCAAAAGGACGACGCGCTCAGACGCACACATGAATTTTCGGCCGACAGGCAGAAGCAATGGCTTTCTACCGCGCTTTCTCGTCGAGAAACCGGCGGCACGCCTTGAAATCGCGGTCATAGCCCGCAGGCAGAGGAACGTTTTTGTCACGCGCTAGGCTTTGCGCGTAGGCGACCATTTTGGCGGTCGGCGCCGCCGCGCCCGCCGTAACCTCCATATCGAAAACGGGGTTGGAAGACGTCTTGGGCTTCCTCGTCGGCGCCGGTTCAGCCTTCGTCGCGCGACGGCGCCGGACCGGCTTAGCCTCCTTCATTGCGGCGGGTCGGGCGCCTTGTCCGCCAGGCCGTCGACGGTCCGGTCGAAGCGCCGGCGCGGGAAGCGTCAAATCGAGCATTCCGCTCGATGGTCCGAGCAAAGCCTCGATCAACTCGACGGCCGCTTCTGCGATGCCGTCGATCACTGCGCGAAAGTCGGCTTTCCCGGTGACGACCTCGTCCAGCCGCATTTCCCATAAAGCCGTCGTCCCGGGATCGACAAGCGCTGGCGCCGCGCCGCGCAAAAGCTCGAAGAGCTGAAGTCCCGCTGGGGTCGGCAGCACCAGCTTGCCGTCCGCGGCCAACAAGTTCTGACGCTTCAAGCCCTTGATGATTTCAGCCCGGGTCGCGGGAGTGCCGATGCCCTTGGCCTCCTTGAGCCGTTCGCGAAGGGCTGGATCTTCGACGAAGCGCCAGGCGTTTTGCATGGCGTCCACCAGCGTGCCCTCATTGTAGCGGGACGGCGGCTGGGTTCTTTTCGCTTCGACCCTGGCGTCGGACAGGACGGCGGTCTCGCCGTCGCCAAGCGATGGCAACGTTTGCTCGTCCTCAGCCTCACTGTCCGGATCAACCGCCTGATAAACGGCCTTCCAGCCGAGCCGCAAGGGAATGCGCCCGACAGCCCGGAATTCCGCCGGGCCGCTCTCGGGAACCGGAACCGATAGAGTGACGACGGTCTGCCGATATTCGTAATCCGGCATCACGGCCGCCAAATAGGAGCGGCAGATGAGCGCGAACAGCCGCTTCTCGTCCTCGCTTAGGCGCGTCAGAGGGGTTTGGAGATCCTCCAGAACAACGACATTGGGAACGACGGCATGATGTGACACGCCCTCGAGAGCCTTGTCGCAGAAATGGCCGGACTTGCCGCGGCGGATCACCGGCGGGGCGATTTCGAGGTGAGCGAAACCGCGCAGCCCAGTCAACGCGGCGACAATCGCCGGCGCGTCGATGATCTGATTTTCGGTCAGGGAGCGAGCTTCCGCGCGCGGATAGGTGATCAGCTTCTTGCCCTCGCCGTCATAGAGCTCCTGCGCCACGGAAAGCGTCTTGTCGGCCGTCCAGCCCCAGCGCTGGCCGCAGGTCTTCTGCAAGGACGGAAGATCGAACAGGCGCGGCGGCGCCTGCCGCTTTTCGTCGACCGCAACCGATAGCGGCCCCTGATGTCCGGCCGCGGCCTTTGCGATCGCTTCGGCGCGAAGGCGCTCCTTGAACCTCGTTTTGGCGGGAGAGGCGCAGCGCATCAGGAAGCTGCCGCCCGCGACAGTCGCGGCAGCGAGAACCTCAAAATAATCCTCGGGCCGGAAGTTGCGGATTTCCAGCTCGCGCAGGCAGACAATGGACAGCATCGGCGTTTTGACCCGGCCAACGCCGATCACGCCGCGAACCCCAGGCGCGAGCAAAGTTTTCGTCGCGGTCCGGGTGAGCGAAAGATTGAAGATCTGGTCAGCCTGCTGGCGCGCCACCGCCGCCTCATAAAGCGGACGCATCTCCGCGTTTCGCTTCAGCTGGGCGAAGGCTTGCTGCAGCGTCTTTGGATCTTGCGCCGTGAACAGAGCCCGCTGCACCCGGCCGCGATACCCGACATGGTCGAGGATTTCCTGCCCGATCATCTGGCCTTCCCGATCGCAATCGGTCGCCAGGACCAGGTCTTCCAGGCGCTATTGACCTCCTCGGGCTCGGCGAGACGCAGGAGATGCCCTTCGGCGGGAAGGATTTGGCCATACCGCGCGCCAAGCGCCGCGCGGAGATCCCGCGCTTGGCTGGCCTTTTCCGTAATGATCAAAGTCGCCATGGCTCACGCCGAATCGGATGCCTGTTTCAGCCTAGCCGATCGCCGAGAACGAAGAAAGAACAAATTGGCGCAGTACAGGCAAGCTTGGGATCGAAAAGCAACCTCCAGGCGTGAACCTGAAGCGATTTTAACGACGACATTGGGCGTGAGGTCTTGGACGAGAAACGCGCGATCGTGGATCGGTGACACGGTTCCCTCGGACATTTGGGCTGAGAGCCTGACCCAAAAGATTGTTGCGCTCGCGCTGGTTGCATGACTCTCGGGATTCCGAAGCATCGGAGCGTGATTCGGAATGTGGACAAAGGAGCATCGAAAGACTTGCGAGCGTGTTGGCGGGCGTTATCCGAGCTACATGACGGATGGCGAATGGGCGCGTTTGGAGCCGTTGATTCCAGCGGCCAAGCCCGGCGGGCGGCCGCGCAAGACCATCATGCGGGAGGCAGTGGACGCCATTCTTTACCTCTGCGCACGGGCTGCCCGCGGCGTTATCTTTCTCGCGACGGATTTCCCGCCGCGCTCTACCGTCTACAACATATTCCGCAAATTCCAGAGGGACGGCGTTTGCCGACAACCTGATCGGATAGTCTCGGCCGCATGGCCGGCGAGGATTTTGCGGTCTGTGCGACACTGCGCCATGCAACGGCGCTTGCGCAGCGGCTGCACCACGCCGTGGCGGCGGAGCCCTTCCAGACGCCGTCGGGGCCGTTGCTTGTAACCGTCAGCATCGGCGGCGCGGTGACCTGCCACTGAAGTGTCATCCAGCGACGCTTAGAGGGAGGCGACAACATGCAAACTCTGCTGGAGCGGGCACATGCATCGACGTCCTCGCCAAGCAGTTGACAACCTCCTAGAAACCAAACCCTCGACACCGCGCCGTTGATTTTGAAAGTTTGATGAAACTTTGAAAGGTCAGGCCAGTGCTCGGACATACTGTCCTGTTCGGCTCTACGACAAGGGCGGAGAAATTGCCCCGCAAGAAATATCAAGACGCAAACCGATCTAGAGGAACCTGGTGGCGCCAGAGATCGAGGCTGCCGTCGTTGCGCTCGCCATCGATCAGCCCGCCTGGGGTCAGGTTCGCATCTCGAACGAGCTTTTGGAGATTACGGATTCCGCTCGATCTGGAACCGGCACGATCTCACCACTTATGAAGCTGGCCAGCCCGCGCAGGGCGATCCATTTTCAATGTTAGGGATCCGTTTACAAATAAGATTCCGCCGAAGCGTTATCGGTGATTTAAGGTTGCTTTCTTAAGCAGGCGGGCAGGCTTGATCCGGGGAAATATGAACGAAACCAGCGCTCTGCAGCGCGCTAGCCTAGCTGATAAATTTATGCGTGCTGCAATGCGGCAACAATGTGGCGGCGGTCTACGAATGTCAACTGTTATTAGTGGGCCAGAGATTGAGCGCGACGAAATCGACCTGCGCTCTAGGGGGCGGTCACTCCACATTGCATCATAGCTTTGATTAAATCGCACTTCATATAAGGTTTTGACGCAAAACGAATTTATCAAACGCAGGCCGACATTGCTCGATATCGTAGCCCGTTGTTATAACAAAAAGTATTCTTCCTTCGTATAAACGCTCGATGAGAGAATTGGCGATGCCGTTCGCAAGGCGGAGATCAACAACTGCGGCGTCATATTTGGTCTTGTCGAGTGCGCGTTTTGCAGACGTTGAGGAATTAGCAATTTCGACATGGGCCGCGCCCGCGTCCAACAGGCAGTTTTCGATGTTCGTCGCGATAAACACTTCCTCCTCAACAAGGAGCACCGATTTACCTTCAAGCACAGCTTTTCCTGAATCGGCGGTAGCGCGATTTTCGACGATTCGAGGGATGAGATGCATAGTGCGCCCTGATTTGTTTTCATCAACATCAGCGCACTAAAACTACCTGAACCCGTTCAGCTGCCTGTTCGGTCTCCGACATAAGTGGCAAATAATTGAAATGCTCAAGGCAGAGTCGCGTTCAGCCGTTCGCGATGCCGTAGCACTCGCACGCGAGGGCCTCGAGCCCCTTGCGGTCAAGCACAACGATGCGGCCCTCGCCGATTTTGAATAACCCCGGCCTGTTCAAGCTGCTTGGCGACCAAGGTCACCGTCGTGCGCCGGACGCCCAGCATTTGCGACAGAAATTCCTGGGTTAGCGGCAGGACATCGCTATCAATCCGATCGCGGGTTTGCAGCAGCCATCGCGCTAAGCGGGCCTCCACGGCGTGAAGAGCGTTGCAGGCCGCCGTCTGCTGCACCTGCGCGAGGAGCGCTTCGCTGTACCTTGCCGTCAAGTTTCTGATGCCCTCGCTTTACTGAACCGCCACCTGGAACGCCGCGCCCTCACTGCGCGATGCCACCAGCGGCGCTTGGACGACCGCCCGCGCAAAACCTTGGCCGACGCCAAACCCGGCCATGGCTCCAACCACGCCTTCGTTTCCGACCGTCGCGGTCTCGATTCCTTGGCCATCCGACATCACGGCCAGGAGCGAAATCATGCCCTCGTGAGGAAAATAGACGAACTCAACGGGCGAGCCGGCCTCTTGCAGGAGTGTCCCAAGTTCAAATGACAGCTCTTTGGAGTGAAGCGCTAAAAGAGATTGATCCGCCGGTGCGAGTGCGGCGAGCAGGCAGTTCCGTCTGCCCCCACTTGAGCGTTCTAATGACATAGCCCTTTTTCCCTGCCCGACCGGTGGGTCCAAATAACCGCAGGGATGAAATGGCTGGCGCGCCGATGAAGCGCCTCCACGGGAATCGCTGAATCGATATAAGCTACGAATAAGGCAGAGTCTGTCGGATATCCGACTTAGCGGGAGAAACTTTCTTGTTTCTCAGAAGTTACGTCTCACCTATCACCGCCCGAACCGTAAAGTCGGCATTCATGAAGCCTCTTCGCATTCTCATCGTGGAGGATTAAACTTTGATAGCCCTCGATTTGGAGGACATGATCGCGCTAGTCGTCCCCGCCTCGGTCTTGATCGAGGGCTCGGTTGCCGGGGCCAAGAAGGCTCTAGGAAGCGTGGACTCTTGGGATTCCCAAGAGCGCCTGGTTGTGATTCAAGGCTGTCTTTTGGAAGGCAGTCATGAGTGTTCTCGACCGTCTTATTCTCCGGGATGATCAGTGGGAGCGGGTGTCGCGCCACATCATCGGTGACGATCGGACGCGCGGATCATCTAGCCGCGACAACCGGATGTTCGTGGAAGCGGTGCTGTGGATCGTGCGGACGGGCTCGCCCGGGCGCGATCTGCCCGAGGCGTTTGGCGAGTGGAACAGCGTCTTTCGCCGCTTCAGCCGCTGGAGCCACAAGGGCGTCTGGCAGCGCATCTTCGCGGCGATGTCGGATGATCCCGACTTTGAATATCTGATCGTCGACTCCACCATCGTTCGCGCCCACCAGCATGCGGCGGGGGCTAAAAAAGGGGGTCTGAAGATCAGGCCATTGGCCGTTCGCGCGGCGGCCTGAGCACCAAAATCCATTTGGCTGTTCGTGGTTTAGGCTGCCCCGTGCGCTTCATCCTGACCGCCGGCCAGAAAGCGACGCGCCCCAGGCTGGGCCATTGATCGAAGGCCTGCCCGCCCAGGCGGTCATGGCGGACACCGCCTACGACGCCGACCACTTCCGTCAGGCGATCGCCGACAAGGGCGCGATCGCCGTCATACCCAACAATCCCTCGCGCGCCCAAAAACACCCGCTGGATAAGCATCTCTACGCCCAGCGCCACCTCGTTGAATGCTGCTTCAGCAAACTCAAACAGTTCCGACGCGTCGCCACCAGATACGAAAAGACGGTGCGAAACTATCACGCCGTCATCGCTCACGCCGCCACAATCCTATGGCTCAGGTAAATGTCCACAGATCCTAGATGATCTCGATTTTGCTTTCCTAGATATAGACGTCACCGACGGAAAAACCTACGAAATCGCGCGCCTTCTTGAACGCAAGCATGTGCCGTTTACGTTTTTATCCGGCTCCCGCCAGTCTGATCTCCCCTTTGAACTTCACAGCGCTCCTTTATTCCGAAGCCGTTTTTTCCGGCTCAGATCAAGCGGGCGTTGCAGGCGGTAGTAAATCGCGAGCGTTGGCCGAGCGCGCTTTAAGCCAGGAGGCGTTGCGGCCTGTGAAGCGAGAGCTGGCCCGACGAATTTGGGCAATTGGATAAGTGGAGTTTCTGCCTGATCGCGGCCAAGATGGCCGCAGCGCAGGAGAGACGATGAGCAAACGACCCCGCCGGAACCACGCACCGGCCTTCAAGGCGAAGGTGGCCTTGGCCGCGATCAAGGGCGAAAAGACGCTGGCCGAACTGGCCCAGCAATTTGATGTCCATCCAAGCCAGATCACACAATGGAAGGCGCAGCTGCTCGAAGGGGCGGCCGGCGTATTCGGATCAGAGATTCGCTCCGAATCCCCTGCGCCAACCGTCGATTTGAAATCCCTTCACGCCAAGATCGGCGAGCTGACGCTGGAGAATGATTTATATGAGCGATCACCTGTCAAGCAGGATCAGGTCATTTTGTTCTCCATCCGTAACGTTTCTTCAGTATCTGGCGTTGGTTTCAAGGTGAGCCGGCGGGCGGAGCTCCGCGCATAGCGGAGCCCGACGGCGCCTCGTCTCGATCGAACGGTAGCGGGATCGACGAATTTTCGTGCGTACGTGCGCCTGGCGCATCAACTTATATCCTGCAGCTCCGTGACGGCTTGCCACAATCCTGCATACACGACCAATGCGTCAAGGTGGCGGGTTCACACTTTTTGCTGGCGCTTATAGCGCCAATCGTATCCACGAACGCGCGCCGCCCGCTCCCCGGACCGCGGCGCGGCCAGGGAACTCGTTAAATCTATCTTATGCCGCAGCCCTAGCTGAGAGGCCGGCCTTCCCCGGTGCGCCATTCTCGGCGCCTTCCGGAATGAGGCCGATTTCGACGTAGCGCCAGAGAGCCACAATCAGCTTCCGCGCAAGTGCGATGAGCATGATCCGCCGGATCCGCGGTGATTGCCCCGCGGCGCGCCCATCATACCATTTGGCGAGAGCGCTCGCCGGTTGATATTTGCGCCACAGCCACGCGACCTCGATCATGACGCGCCGCGCAAGACTGTTGCCGGCTTTGGAAATGCCCTGGCATCTCGTGACTGATCCGCTGTCGTAGGCGCTTGGCGTCAAGCCGAGGCAGGACCCCAATTGCCTCCGATTGGCGAAAGATCGTCCGAAAATCTCCCGCGCAAGGATCGCAGCGCTTGCCGATCCGATGCCGCGCAATTGAAGCAGCATGTTGCGTATGGGCTCGACTGCCGCGTCCTGCGTGTCTGCGGTGTCGCGTTCGGCTTCGACGGCGCGCAATTGCGTGTCGATGAGATCGAGCCGGACGTATTCGCGTTCGAGTTCGGCCTTTAGTCGATCTGCCAGCGGCTGGCCCTCGCCGGTACGGAGGAGTGAAAAATCGATACGCTTCCGGCGAGCTGGCTCGACGCCGCGAATACCCTGCCCAAAGAGAAGCCCCTTGATTCGATTGATATGCGCGGTGCGCTCCCGGACCAATCGCTGGCGTTCCCTATGCGAACGTCGCCCATCCTCTTCCTCAATGCTCGGCACGTTCACGATGGCGCAGACGTGCCGCTCGCCGCGGTCAATCGCGATCAAGGCTCTCAGCAGCATCAACACGTCGATCCGGTCCGTCTTGACGCGCCGTGCGCGTCGGTTAACCTGAAGACTGGCGGGATCGAGAACACGGCAGTCGATGCCGTCCGCCACCAACGATCGCGCTAACCAAAACCCGTCGTATCCCGCCTCGTAGGAGACGAGCAGACGTTCGCCGTTCGAGGCGGCGCGCAATCGCATTAGGAGTTAGGCAAACGAGCAGCCCTTGATGCGGTGAAGGCTCGGTTGAACTTTCCCGGGCCGAAGAATGTCGACGACCCAGGTCTTCTTGCTGAGCTCGATCGCCGCGTAGACCGTCGGCATTGGTTCGCTGTGTATTTTATCGAAAATGGTCGCTCTCCCGGCGAGAAACACGACCGAGTCAAGCGCATCAACCAGCCGCGCTCATAGCATCTTTTTGGGAGGCGCGCTCAGCAAGGCCGGCATGCTGAGCGCAAAGCGATGATCGACCGTTCTCACGATCTGCCGATCGCCAAGCAGGCGAAGGCGCTCGGGATCAGCCGAGGCAGCGTCTATTATCTGCCTCAGCCTGCGTCCGGGGCCGATCTCGTCATCATGCGCCGCATGGATGAATTGCATCTCGACTTTCCGTTTGTGGGTAGCCGGATGCTGCGCGATCTCCTGAACGCCGAAGGCGTCGAAGTCGGCCGCCGGCATGTCGCTACGCTGATGAAGCGCATGGGCATCGAAGCAATTTATCGCAAGCCGAACACGAGCAAGCCGGCGCCGGGGCATAAAATATATCCATATTTGCTGCGCAGGACGAAGGTCGTCCGGCCCGATCACGTCTGGGCCATGGACATAACCTACATCCCGATGGCGCGCGGCTTCGTCTATCGCCGCCGTCGTCGACTGGTTCAGAAGGCGCGTGCTTTCTCATCGCGTGTCGATCACGATGGAGGCCGACTTCTGCGTCGAAGCGCTTGAGGAGGCGTTAGAAAAACATGATCGGCCGGAGATCTTCAACACGAACCAGGGGTCGACTTTCACCGGCGCGGCTTTCACGGACGTTCTCCTCAAAGCCGGCGGCGCCATCAGCATAGACGGCAAGGGCTCATCGCGCGACAATGTCTTTGTCGAAAGGCTTTGGCGATCCGTCAAATACGAGGAGGTCTACCTCAAAGCTTACGAGACGGTGGCGGAAGCACGCGCCTCAATAGCAAGTTACCTTCGTTTTTATAATTCCAGGAGACCACATTCCAGCCTTGACCGGCAGACTGCTGATTCCTGGCGAAGCCGCCCATCATAACGAGATGATGTCGCCCACCATAACGGAATGATGCCGCCCACCCATTACGAGATGATGCCGCCCACCGGGACGGGATAATCCCGTCTGGGGTCTGAACGGCACGAGCGCCTCCGCTGTCCAGTTAAGCTTGCGCCTTTGGCCGCCTCAGGGAGCGACAATGCCGGCGGAAAGAGTTGCGATGCGCCAGGCGCGCGAGATCATTCGTTTGAAGTTTTCAGCCAGCGTCCCGACGCGGGAGATCGCGCGGCGTCTTGGCCTTGCGCCTTCGACGGTTCGAGAGACATTGAAGCGCCTGGATGGCGCCGGGCTGGCTTGGCCATCGCTGGAGGACATGAGCGACAGCGACCTGGAGGCGGCGCTTTACGCCAATCGCTGCAGCAAACGTGGGCATCGCCGCCACCGCGAACCGGATTGGCCTGCGGTCCACCAGGAGCTGAAGCGCAAGCACGTCACGTTGATGATCGTCCGGGACGAATATATCGCTATCAATCCCGTCGGTTACAGCTATTCGCGGTTTTGCGAACTCTATCGCGGCTTTGAATCGAAGCTGTCGCCGACGATGCGGCAGACACACGCGGCCGGCGAGCGGCTGTTCGTCGATTACGCCGGCAACGGCGTACCGGTGGTGATCGACCGGCTGACCGGGGAATTGCGCAAGGCGCAAATCTTCGTCGCGGTGCTTGGCGCATCGAGCTTCACTTTCGCGCACGCAGGCTGGACGCAGGCGCTGCCCCACTGGATCGACTCCCATATCCACGCCTTGGCGGCGATCGGCGGCGTTCCGCAACTGCTCGTGCCCGACAACACCAAGACCGCCGTCATCAAAGACTGTCATTATGATCCGCGGATCAACCGCACCTACGCCGAAATGGCGGCGCATTGCGGCGCCGCCATTTTGCCGGCAAGGCCCAGAAAGCCGAGGGACAAAGCGAAAGTCGAGCAGGGCGTGCTCATCGTTGAGCGCTGGCTTCTCGGGGGGCTGCGCCACAAAATCTTTTACAGCCTTGCCGAGGTCAACGCGGCGATTGCGGATCTGATGACGCATCTCAACGAAGAGCGGCCGATCCGCCGGCTGGGCGTGACGCGCCGACAATTGCTGGAGGAAATCGATCGTCCGGCGCTCAAGTCTTTGCCGGACGAGCCTTACGAGTTCAGCGAATGGCGGACCTGCCGCGTCGGCATTGATTATCACGTCGAGGTCGCCGCGCATTATTACAGTGTGCCGCATCGCTTCGCCCGCGCCGAAGTGGAAGCGCGTCTGACCGTCCGGACGATCGAAATCTTCCTGAAAGGCGAGCGGATCGCCGCGCATCTGCGCGCCAGCGGCAATCACGGACATACCACCGTTGCCGAGCACATGCCGTCGAGCCACCGGCGTTATGCCGGCTGGACGATCGAGCGCATCCGCACTGAGGCACGCCAGATCGGCCCGGCGACTGCGGCTTTGTGCGAACTGATCCTCGAAGCGCGCTCGCATCCCGAACAGGGTTTTCGCGCTTGTCTGGGCATCGTCCGGCTGGTGCGCCCCTTCGGCGCCAACCGCCTGGAAGCCGCCGCCGACCGTGCCATCGACATCGGCGCGCGTACCTACGCTTCCGTCAAATCCATCCTCGACAAAAATCTCGATCGGCGTCCTGCGCAGAAGCGGTGCCCGGACGCAGCGCCGATCCTCCATCCCAACATCCGTGGCCCGCGCTATTACAATCAGGAGAGACGACTTGCTCAAACATCCAACCCTCGACCAGCTTCACGTCCTTGGTCTCCACGGGATGGCCAAGGCCTTCGTCGAAATCGCCGCCAACGGCGAGGCCGACGGGCTCGGCCATCCGGAATGGCTGGGCCTCCTGCTCGACCGCGAGGCGTCCTTGCGGCAGGACAAGCGCTTTGCGGCGCGGCTGCGCATCGCCAAATTGCGCCAGCTGGCCTGCGTCGAAGATATCGACTACCGCACGCCGCGCGGTCTTGACCGCGCGGTTTTCCAGAAGCTTGTCGGCGGCGACTGGATCGACGCCCACGACAATTTGGCTTTGGTTGGCGCCACTGGCGTCGGCAAAAGCTGGTTGGCCTCGGCTCTCGGCAACAAGGCTTGCCGCGACAACCGCTCTGTCCTTTACCAGCGCGTACCGAGGCTATTCGAGGAACTCGCGCTGGCGCGCGGCGACGGGCGCCATCCGCGCCTTCTGCGCTCCCTCGGCCGAGCCGATCTCCTGATCTTGGACGATTGGGGGCTGGAGCCGCTCGACGCCGCCGCCCGGCACGATCCGCTGGAAGTCCTCGAAGAGCGCTATGGCCAACGATCGACCGTCATCACGTCGCAGCTTCCCGTCGACCGCTGGCACGAAATCATCGGCGATCCGACTTACGCCGACGCCATCCTGGACCGTCTCGTCCACAACGCCCATCGCATCGAACTGACAGGCGAGAGTATGCGCCCGCGCAAAGCAACCAAAGAAGGCTTGACCCGACACCATCGTCAGTGACAAAAAAACATCGGCCAGCAAGGCGCGCGACCGGGCGGCATCATTCCGTTACGGTGGGCGGCATCATCCAGGAATCCCTGGGCGGCATCATCCCGTTTTAGACGGGCGACATCGTCAGAATCCGCACCTGATTCTTTGATTGCGGTGCGAAATGTCGGCACGGAACGGCGAGGAGGCTGCGGACGCCAGCCTTTGGTCATGGCGCGAAGTCGATGTCGGGGCGTTCAAGGACGCCCGACTCGGTCGGCGGTTTGGCGATCTGCTCCACCGATTGAGCGAAGGGATGGGCGGCAGCATTCCCTTTGCCTGCCAGGATTGGAGCAACACCAAAGCCGCCTATCGATTTTTCTCGAACCCAAGGGTGCAGGAAGGCCAAATCCTCAATGGCCATTTTGCGGCTACCCGCGGCCGTTACTTCGAAAGCGACGCACCCAGCATCCGCAAGGTCGGCCGGACAAATCTCGGACGACGCACTTGCCTGGCATTCATTTGCCAATGCTGTTCCGGCTCATCGATCAGGCGCAGCGGCAGTTCCGCGGGCCTGAAAAAAGCGGAATATCCACAGCACTCGCCGCCGCATCGATTTTCTCCATGCCGGCGCACCAGACATGGCGCAGCCGACTGAATCGCTGCCTGACGACCTGGCTTCCCTGAAGGCAATGCTGCTCGCCGAGCGGCCGCAAACGCCGATCATCGGGAACCTAACGCCGCCCGCCAGCCTTTGCATCGTTGAAGGCGGCGACCACTCGTTTAAGGTTCCGAAAAAGGCTGCTGCGTCACAGGAGCGAGTTAACAATTTTGTTATTGATGAAATCGAGCGTTGGTTGCGTAACACCGCGACTTGAAAGGAAACGAAACCTGAAAAGGCTGACATTAGCGCTGTGGCGCGAACCTTCCGCGAGAGCGCAACGACTGCGGGGCTCGTAGCTTCCTGTAATCGTGGTCAGTTCCATTTCGAAAGATTTTGAGTACGCCAGGGGTCGCGCCAATTCTCGATCGCCGCTTCCACATCAAGGCGAATTGAGGAAATTGGTTTTGAGGTTTCGAAATAGAGTCGCAAGCCGTGATTTGGCTCCCGCCAATGGGCGCTATCGTTTCTCGCACTGAACCGAGATGGCGCCCGAAACACGCCTACTCGGTCAGCGTGGCGCGCAAGTCGGCCGGATCTGCATAAACGCCAGAGCTTGAAATGCGAGGTGTTGATTCTTGCGAACAAAATGCTGAATTAGCAACGCGCCGCGCAACCGACGTTGACACTTAGCGACTTTTACGGCGCATCCCCCGCAAAGCGCGCGCTAAGAAGATAAATCGGAACAAAAAAAGGAGCGCTCCCCGGTTTTTCTTGGCGCTTTCATGTATAGTATCTCATGTGGCTTAAGCTACACACAGCAAAACAAATTCGAGGTAATCATGAAATGCCCTCATTGTGCAGTTCATTTCTACGAAAATTGGCAGCAGCAACCTTTTTGCCGGGGAGGTATTAAGGATGCACTTTTTGATGGCCCCCCCGAAGCTCCAAAGAGCCAATGGGCGTATCAAACTGCTCAATGCCCAAAATGTAACGAAGTCACGATTGAAATTACAAGAGTTCTAGGTGGAACTCCACTGGAAGATTGGCGGCAAGTGCACCCAATCGGCTCGAGTCGTGGCCCTGTTTCTAAAAAGGTGCCTGCCAACATCGTTAAAGATTACGATGAGGCGTGCAGTGTGCTCACAATCAGCGCGAGAGCTTCAGCCGCTTTGGCGCGCAGTTGCCTTCAAAAAATGCTTCGTGCCCATAGCTATAAAGCGCGAACACTTGCGCTAGAAATTGATATGCTACTCAACGCACTTAACAAGGGACTCTCAACTAAATTGCTGCAGACCATCGCTGAAATTAAACATTTCGATAATTTTTCAACCCATCCTACTGATGACGAGACAACCCTCCAAGTGATTGATGTTGAGTCTCATGAAGCTAATTGGTGCCTTGAGATAATTGAGGAATTGTTCGATCACTTTTATGAAGAGCCTGCGCAGGCCAAGGCCAGAACTGAGGCGTTAAATGCGAAGTTGATGGCAGCCGGCTAGACGCGATTTAATGATATCGTGGACGCGCGGATAGCGTTCGTGTCGCAATGACATTAATTAGGTCCCGTTGACAAATAGGATTCCCCTGAGGGCAAGGTTCTGATTCAAGGTCGCTTTCTCAAGGAGGCGGGCTTGATTCGGGGGTTGATGTCGGATGCGGAATGGGCGTGTTTCGAGCCCTTGGTCACGGTTCGCGGCGCGCATAGCGGCCGTCCCGCAAAAGATCACCGGCTTGTGCTGGACGGAATTTTCCGGATTGCCCGCACCGGCGCGCAATGGCGGGATCTGCATGAGCATTTCGGCAAATGGTCGTCGGTCTATCGACAGTTCCGGCGCTGGACGCTTGGTGGGCTGTGGGAACTCCTTCTGGACGCCCTGAACGAGACCGAGGCCGTTGGCGAGACCGTGCAGATGATCGACTGGACCATTGTCCGGGCGCATCATTGCGCCGCCGGCGCTAAAGGGGAACTCCGCGTCAGGGTCTTGGGCGCTCAAGAGGTGGCATCACGACAAAGATTCACCTCCGCACGAATGGCCAAGGCTTGCCCATTGCCGCTGAGATCACCGCCGGCGAGGTCTCGGATTATTCGGGCTTCGATCCGTTGATGGAAGCGGAGGGGCCGGAAGCCAAAGTCCTGCTTGCCGATCGCGGCTATGATTCTGATCATATTCGCGAAACGCTGCGGAGAAGGGGCGCGGCGAGCGTCATCCCGACGCGCAGGAACCGCAAAATTCAGATCCCGGTCGATGGGCACATCTACGCCCTGCGCAACCGCATCGAGCGATGCTTCAACAAGCTCAAGAACTCGCGAAGGCTGGCGACCCGCTATGATAAAACCGCAGCGAGCTATCTCGGCTTCGTCCAAATCGCTGCGATTAGGGTTTGGACAAGCGCATTTGTGAACAGGACCTAGATTTCGGGGGCGGCTCACCTTGCGATGGAGTTCAGTTCACAACGAGGGCGTTCTCGGGGGCAAGGTCACCGGTATCGGCGAATTCCACGCTGGGAAGATCGCCGCGGGTTGGGCCGAACAGAAGACTGGCCGCGCCATAATGACTTTTCCCATGGCGTTGGGACGTCGCGGGCAGCGCCTCGGTCAGGCTTCGATGCGCACACCCTTCCAGAAGCCTATTTTTCCGGCCATGCTTTGCGCCGCTGGCTTTGGATCGGGATAATACCAAGCAGAATCGTCGTTTTTCTTTCCGTCGACGACGAGGGAGAAATAATGGGCTTTGCCCTTCCAAGGGCAAATGGTCTGCGTTTCGCTCGGCTGAAGGTATTCATTGCACACAGCTTCGGGCGGAAAATAATGATTGCCTTCCACGATCTCGGTATAATTGGATTAGGCGATGACCGTTCCGTTCCAAATGGCGCTGACCATCATCTTCTCCTCGATCGCCCGCCTTGGCGCTTCCGCTTCCGACCAGCGAAGCTCTCCATAAATAATTGCACAAGTAGTTAGATCCAAGGTGCACGGCGAACCATTCCGCCGTCAGAAGGATCGCTGACGGCGTACGACCCGACGACAATTCAGCAATGGCTGGCGAACGATGGCTCTGTCGCCAGACGCTTTTCCATGCAAAACAGCCAGTATGGCTACGGTTCTCGTTGTCACACGCCCAAATCTTGATCGTGTTTGGCGGCTTTCAACGCCGCTGAAGACGGGCGCTCGGAGTTCGTATGAACGCGTCAATTTCCGCTATGGCGGCGGCGGCTTTTACGCGGGATCGGCGCTGATCGCTCTCAGGCATCATGTTCGCCTGGCGGCGACGCTCGCAGACGACGCGCAAGGGCGCGCCTTTCGCAGCGACTTGATCAAGGCTGGGTTCGACGTAGAAAACGTGCGGATGGTTGCTGGCCGGACCATTCCTGTGGAAGTGCTGATCGACCCCTCGGGGGAACGGACGATTATCGGTTCGGCGTCAGCGGAACATGCGATCGTCGCGCATATCCCGCTCGACGGAGTCGACGCGCTTTATGTCAACGTGCGGCACATCGAGCCGGGCCTGATGAAGGCAGCGGCCGACCGCTGTCTTGTTGTGGCGCAAGCGCCGCTGGAGGCCGACGAACTCCGTCCGTGCCACGTTCTGGTCGCCTCCCGCAGCGATCTCACACCCGCCCAACCAAATAGACGCGATGACTACTGGCAGGAATTATCATGAACGGGATCTCGCTATCATAAAATCGCGATTGGCGACCATGCGCTCAATCCAGAAACTCTCATGCTTGGGTATGGTTATGATCCCGCTCTTTCGGAAGGGTCCGTCAAACAGCCTGTGTTCCTGACGTCCACCTTTGTCTTCCGCACTGCGGAAGAGGGTCGCAATTTCTTCGATTATCTGGCCGGACGCCGCACGGTTCCTCTCGACCGCCAGGCTGGTCTCATCTATTCGCGTTTCAATCATCCAAACCTCGAAATTGTCGAGGATCGCCTTGCGATATATGAAAACGCCGAAGGCGGACTGGTGTTTTCCTCCGGCATGGCGCCAATCGCCACCGCAATCGTGGCTTACGTCAAGGCGGGCGAGTGCATCTTGCACAGCCGCCCACTTTATGGGGGGACCGAGGTCCTCATCGACAAGACACTTGCGCGGTTGGGAATAAAAGGCGTCGGCTTTAGGGATGGCCTTGACGAAGCAGGTATTCGCGATGCCGCCGAACGCGCCGTGAGTGAAACCCGCGTCGCCATGATTTTCATCGAGACGCCGTCGAATCCAATGAACACCCTTGTCGATATTTCGCTCGTCCGGCGGATCTCGGAGGAAATTGCGCTCAAACAGGGATCACGGCCGATCGTGTGTTGCGACAACACGCTTCTCGGGCCGGTCTTCCAATCGCCGCTCGAACATGGCGCTGACTTGTCCGTTTATTCGCTGACAAAATATGTTGGCGGCCATAGCGACCTCATCGGAGGCGCGGTCATTGGCTCCGCGAACGATCTCAAGCCAATTCGCGTCATGCGCAGCGCCATCGGCACACAGCTCGATCCACATTCCTGCTGGATGTTGAGTCGCTCCCTCGAAACATTGACGCTTCGGATGGAGCGGGCCGCGAGCAACGCCGCGAAAGTCGCGGAATTTCTTTCACGTCATCCGAAAGTGGCTACGGTTCATTATCCTCCTCTCCTGCCCGTCGATCATCCCACTCGCGTTCTGATGGGAAGACAGTTCACATCGGCGGGATCGACGTTTTCATTTGACCTCAAAGGAGGTGAAGCAGAAGCCTTCGCATTTTTGTATAGGCTCCAGGTTTTTAAGCTTGCGGTGAGTCTGGGCGGGACAGAATCATTGATCTGTCATCCCGCGACGACCGTGCACTCCGGCCTTCCAGAAAACGACCGTCGGGAAATCGGCATTACTTCAGCCTTGATTCGCATGTCGATCGGAGTTGAACATCCCGATGATCTCATCGCCGACATCGAGCAAGCTTTCCAATGAAACAGACGAACAACTGGCGCAAGGAGGAGTTTCATGGCGGGATCGGTTCGTTCTTGATGCAGATCAACAATCGCAGATGAGCATTGGTGGTTTGCACCTGATTCCGCCGTGTGCGCGATCTCGAACTTCGGCGCAACGAGGGTTGGAGACGTGATCGCCTTCAGAATTCCCGACCTTGAACAGGAGTTCTTGACGCCATCGAAAAGTAGATCGCGTTTTGCTTCACGGAGAAATTCTGCTTGCGGCCGATAGCACCTAGGTGGCATGGACCGATCAGGGGATTTTTCCCCTCGCTCAATCCTGCACGTGTGGGACGAGCCACTGCAATCGCTAAAATCGGACATGGGGTCTAACGAATATTTGAGGCTCGGGAGGAGCCGGCAAGCGGCGACGCGGGAGCGCCTCACCCGCCCAGCGCCTCGGTTCGCCAAAGGAGCCCGCCCAACCTGATCTTCCTAGCGAAATCTGAATGGAGCGCTTGTTATGTCACGCTTGGTGGCGGCGAAGGCCTATGGCCGGCAAAAACCAAGAAACAGGTCGCCGATCGCTTTGCGCATGCGCAGCGTGAGCCAGCGTCTCCGGCGGTGTTCGGGGCGATCATGGATCAAGTGGCAGCGCTGACAAAGCGCCTTCAAATTTCGTGGCCGGTTGTTGGTGGGATCATGGTCAAGGTGCGGTCGCCGGCACCACTTTTGTCCTGCGAATCAGGACGTCGTCGATAGCCTGAACAACGTGGGGCCTTCCGCGTCCATTACGCCAAATCTGTGCTTCCTCGTCCCACCATCGCCCGTCGCCCAAATGACTGATTTCGCGGCGCGTCAGTTGTCCCTGAAGGTACGCAGGCGATCGCCTTCACGCTCGGTGGCCGCGCGGTCCGCGGCTGACCATCCGGCTGCCATCAAAACAGCTTGAGCTCCGATTCGATTCGTCTCGCTTTCCACATAGAAAGATCGGCGACACGACTTATCGGAACGCCAAGCAATTCGGCTTTGATTCGATCGATGTCCGCGAAAATCTGCGGCGTCTTCGTACCCCGTCCACTTTATCGACGCCTTTGTCGATGGGCGCGATTTGAAGGCCGCTGGTTTCCAGCCGTTCGAGCCCAACGCGACAGGCCGTCCGGGCTTCGCGCCGGCCGATCTACTCAAGCTCTACATATATGGCTATCTCAACCGGGTGCGGTCCAACCGCCGTCTCAAGGCCGAGTGTCATCGCAACATCGAGTGATGACCTTTTTCTTGCTTGGTCCTATCAAAGGCCGATCGCAATGAAACGTTTGTAGACGCCGTCTCTTTTGGCCTGCAAGTGCTCGGTCGTCCGGTCGTTTTTACGGCGATCTTCGGCCCCGGCTTCTCGATCACGCCGGATTATCAGAACACGTTCAAGGATTGGCCTTGGTATGCGTTGCTGTCGATTTTTCTCGTCGACGAAGATATGCTTCATTATTGGTGGCATCGGCTTGGGCACACAAATTATACGTGGGTTTGGCATCGCGCTCACCATTCGGCGCCGTACATGGGCGTTCGGATTTCTTTCCGGAACGGGTTTCTCTATTCATTCTTCATGCCGAATATCTGGACAGGCGCCGTCTTTGTTTTTCCGGGCGCTGGCGGATTCGCCGTCTTATATGGCCTTGTAAAGGCAACGGTGATTTTTGGCGCCCACAGCGAACTGCTGTGGGATCAATATCTCTATCGGTCAAAATGGCTCTCGCCCCTTGCATGGATTTTGGAAAGGACGATTTGGACGCCGGCGACGCATTTCTCCCATCACGCGGCAAGCGAGGACTATGGCGTCGGCCACTACAGCGGCAACTTCGGCATCCTTCTGTTCCTCTGGGACGTCCTTTTTGGCGCCTCTCTGATCATCCGCAAATATCCGCCGGCTTTCGGGTTAGACAGCGACCGGGTTTTCGGCCCAGAGCGCTGGTTCGTTCAATTATTCTTCCCGCTTTTCAGATCGAAGCGCGAAAACTCCGATTTCAACTACCCAATCCTTGGCTTTCGCGGTTCATTGACGGAAACGCCGAGCACTCCGGTCAGGTAGATCGGCGCCGTTAACGCAACGACATGGCTTCGCAGCCCCCTCGCTCGGTCAATAATGTGCGGCGGCGGTTCCGGCTTTTGGCCCCCGAAAATAGATCGAGGTCGATGCGCGAAGTCCTAGGGAATCCGTGGGCCAACTGCTTACCCTCGGCCCGCTTTTCTGCTAAATTGCCATGCATGAGCGCATTGCCTAAGATCCCGGTCCGGATGACCGCTGCGGAGTTCTTCGCCTGGAACCCGCCCTCGCCACAGCTTTGGCAGCTAGTCGACGGCGAGCCGCAAGCAATGGCTCCAGCCAATCGCACCCATGGCGCAATACGAGCCGAACTCGGTCGGCTCATTGCTAACTATCTTGCTGATCGCTCCAGCCCATGCAGCGTCATAACCACGCCCGGCGTGATCCCTCGCGTTCAGTCGGACACGAACGCCGCATCCCCGACCTTGCCGTCACTTGCTCGGGCTATGACGCCGAGGAAAGCGCGCTCGCGAATCCCGTTCTATTGATCGAAATTCTCTCGCCGAGCAATCAGGCGGAAACCTGGGCCATCGAAGCCGGCGAGCTTACGCTCGAAAGTATTGGCTTCAGTATTCCTCTCGCCGCCGCTTATCGGACGACGCGGCTGTCGGCGAACAAATAGCGCGGAAGCGGCGAAACGTCTCGGTTAACGGGAAATATGAACCGTTTCGTTCGACCCGAAGATGCGCTTCTCATGATGCGCCAGATACGACGCACGAATATCATCCGTGGTAAAGGCCAAGAAACAGGTCGTCGATCGCTTTGCGCATGCGCAGTGTGAGCCAGCGCCGCCGGCGGTGCCCCGGGCGATCATAGATCATGTGGCAGCGCTGACAAAGTGCTTTGAGGTTTCGCGGCCGGTTGTTGGTGGGATCATGATCAAGGTGCGCCGTCGCCAGCACCACTTTTGTCCTGAGAACGGGGACGGCGTCGACAGCCAGCGCAAGGCGAGGCAAGCCGCGTCCCCGTCCATCGCGCCAGGTTAGAGCGTCTTCGTCCCACCATCGCCCGTCGCCTAAATGCCGGATTTCGCGGCCATGCGGCCCGCCGCATGTTTCGCAACGCCCCTTCGCCCGCTCAAACCGGATCATCGCCGACAGCTGCGGCCAATCGACAGGATAATACCATTTGTATTCCGGCCGGATCGGCATCAGGCGACGTTCTCCGGCCAGAAGCACTCGAACCGGAAACAGGAGGACCATGCCGTCCGTGCAGTGCCCCGCGTTTCACCCGACACGCTGGCTACTGGGCCTGAGCTCGGATAAACTCCGTGGGGAGCGCATCCTGAGCGCTGAATGAGGATGGATTTCGTTGTAATCGTCGATCCATCCGGCGATCTGCCGGAGCGCTGTTTGGGCGTCCGGCAAGGTGTTGATGCGAACATAATCGCGCTTGAAGGTTTTGACGAACGCTTCCGACATCCCGTTCGATTCCGGACTGCGCACAGGCGTAAAACACGGGATGAGGTTCAAGGCCGCCGCGAAGTCTCTGGTCTCCTTGGCCGTGTAAGGGCTGCCGTTGTCGGAAAGATGCTCGATCGGGGTTGGCGCTCTCACTGTCCCGAAACGCTTTTCGACGGCGTCCAGCATCATGTCGCGAACGTCCGAGCCGCTGATCCCGGCGCCGCAGACGGCGGTCCAGGCGATAATCTCACGGTCGAAAGCGTCGATGATGAACGCCATCCGGACGACATCGCCGTTCCAGCAGGAAAACTCCAGGCCGTCGGAACACCAGCGCAAATTCGAGCGCATGACCATGATCTTGCCGTCGTGGGCGCGACCTTGCCGGCGCGCCGTGTGGCGCTCCAGAAGCAACCCTTGACGCTGCATGATCCTATGGACCCGCTTCCTGTTGGCCGGCGGCAGACCTTGCTGCGCCCGTTTCCGGTTCACCAGCGCGGCGATGCGGCGATAGCCATAGGTCGGCCGCTCATCGACGAAGCCGCGGATGAGCGGCAGCAAGGCGTCGTCCTCAGCCTTCATATAGGGACCGCGCGACGGCGTCTTGCCGCGCGCTTTCTCGACCAGGTTGGAGCGCGAAACGCCGAGCGCTTCGGCGACGCGCTTCATCGGGAACCACCTTTGGGCGACGACAGCAGCCGCAAGGTCGGTTTTTTTGCGTGCGCCTTGGCCAGCGCCTCGCGGAGGATCTCATTCTCCATGGTCTTGCGGCCGAGCAAGCGCTCCAGCTCGCGCACCCGCTCCTCGAGCTTGCGGACCTCCGAATTGCCGACGACGGACTCGTCCGATCCCACGGCGGTCGCGCCTCCCTCGCTCATCAGGCGCCTCCAGCGATAGAGAAGATTCGCCGCGACGCCATGACGTCGGGCGATCGATGAGACCGTCTCGCCCGGCTCAAAACTCTGCTCGATGATCCGCAGCTTTTGCTCCGTCGACCAATACCGCCGACGCGCCGTCCCCGTGATCAGTTCAATGCGCTGATAATCATCCGACATAAGCCTATCATCAAGGATATCCTTGAGCCTTCCTGCTTACGCCAGTTGTCCGGTCGAAAAGGGGGGCGGTTCAGTCCGGCATTTGCGGGTTTGTCTGCCAATCTTGACCATGGATAAGAAATCCTGGTCAGCATGGCGCGGACGCCGCCGCCTATCGTACAGGATTTCATCGATCGCTCACCCCCGGAAAAGAGCGAAATAAACCACATAGAGCCAGCTCAAAATTCCATCGATGATCGCCCACAAGATCGAATGGTTCTCCGAATAAGAAATGGTGATGGCCAGCGCCGAGCCAAAGCCAACTCCATATTTGCCCCTTCGACGCGAACCCCATAATACCGGCTTTCATTCATCTCGTTCTCCTTGCGCCATGATGATTGAGGAACTGATGCTCGAGCTCGTCGACGGCCGCGGCGTCGCCATGAAACTGCGTTCCTATGAACACAGCGGCGACAAAGATTATTCGATCGCCGCGCAATAGCGGGTGGGCCGCAGGCGCCATTCCTTACAAGCGCTGCGTTGAATGTCAGTCGACTACACTTCGCCTAAGCTAACGTTCAAAGGCGAAAACTTTTCGCCAGTCGTTCCTCATGCTGACGATATGCCAGCCGTTCTTTGTCGCTTCGTCGTAGAGGGCTTGGGTGAACGTTCCGACCTTCGTGTCGGGCAGCCCTTGGGCCGGGCCATAGGCGTACTCGCGCGCGGCGTCGTCATGGAGCACAAGCAGCGCCGCGCGCGCGCCGTCGCCCCCCTTGGTATATTCCAGCATTTCGCGGTCGCCGGTCGAGTTGCCGAAGGCGATCACGGGACGCGCGCCGATCTCCAGATGGATGCCTTCCGGCTTGCCCGCGAAATTGTCGTTGAGCAGCAGCCGCGGCTCCTTGGTAAGGATCGGCTTGCCGCTTTTGTCGTAGCCGTATTTCACGCCGCCCGCCGTGCCGACGACCTGATCGGGCGGAATGCCATAGACTCGATACGAATACGTCCGCACGAAATCCTGGCCGCCGCCGGTGACGATGTAGGTTTTGAAATCCTTGGCCCGCAGATAGCGCATGAGCTCGAGCATCGGCTGATAGGTGAGCTCGGTGTAGAGACGGTCCCAGCGCGGATGTTTCGCAACCGCAATCCATTTCTCGACATCCGCCCTGAATTGGTCCACAGTCATGCCAAACAGCGTCACGGTGGCGATCTTTTCGAGGTCTTTCAGCGATAACTTCGCGATCGCCTCGCGATCGCCCGAGAGCACCGTCCTGAACGGCTCGACGTTCTTGAGTTCCGGCCGCGCCTTCACAACTATAGGCACCCGTTCCAGACAATAGACGACCTGGGTGTAGATCGGATGCTCGACCCAGGTCGTGCCGTCCTGATCGAAGGTTGCGATGCGCGCTTCTGGAGTGACGAAGTTGGGGCTCGCCTGATCGGTGGTCGCCTTGACGAGATCGAGGATTACGTTTTTGGATGGCCCATCGACCCATGACGGCAGCGGATCGTCCGGCGCAGCGGCTATAGCCTGCGTCGAAAGAGACAGTTTTGACAAAGCGGGCGCGCCGGCCAATCCCGCGAGAAGCGCGCGGCGGCTTATTCGAGAGAACGCTTTCTTGATAGCCATATCAGGCTCCTATTGGATACGGACCAGCGGCGTCCGCAACCGACTCCATGTGTCTTTAAAATCGCGAGATTGAAAGACGCGGAAGGCGAGCGGACGCGATCGGGCCCCGCAACAAGCGATTGAGCGCTCGAAAGCTCAGTCGCTCGGATGCCCGGCTTTCTTCATCGCGTCCAAGATCCCGGTCAGATTGTAGGTCTCAGGCGCCTGCAGCGGCGGGAAATCTTTGTAAGATTCGAGTTCTTTCTGCCAGAGCAATTGGCCAATGGGCAGCATGTTCCAGTCATAAATAAACGCGGTCATCGGGGCTGCGAGCGCGCCGCTCAACCCGGCGACCGTCTTCTGGCTTTCACCGACAGCCTGCTCAAACGGATCGCGCTTGATGTTCTGGACCAAGGTGAAGTGGAACGGGGTGAGGGGCAGAATCCAACCCGTCGCTCCCGGTTGAGACATCGTGTAATACATCTTCCAATTCTTGTAGCGCACCGCGGAAGGCGTGGCGCCGGAGAAATAGAAGAAGACGTCACGCGCCGATTTTGCTGACTTGCCTTCGAGATAGTCGCGCTGGTCAAAGCCGTCGAGAGTCGTCTTGACGATGCCAGGGTACTTGCCGGCCTCGATCTCTTTCTTTAAGTCGTCGCCCTTCGGGCCTCCCGCTATGTCGACAAGCGTCGGCAGCCAGTCCAGCGCCGCGAAGAGCTGGTTATGAATCGTTCCGGGCTTGATGTGTCCCGGCCAGCGGACAACCTGCGGCGCCCGGTAGCCGCCTTCCCAGGCCTCGCCTTTCTGGCCCTTGAACGGCGTAACGCCTCCATCCGGGAAGGTGATCGCCTCCGCGCCATTGTCGGTGGTGAAGACGACAATCGTATTGTCGAGTTCGCCCATGTCCTCCAGTTTCTTCAGCACATATCCGATGTTGTCGTCCATCTGCTTCATGCCGGCTTCATTAACGCCCCAATCCTTGCCGCCTTTTTCGCCCAGCATGGCCTCATACTTCGGCGGCAACACGGTCGTGACATGCATGCGCGCCGGATTGTACCAAACGAAGAAGGGCTTGTTTGTTTTCTTCGGATCGTTGCGGTCGAGGAAGTCGACGACCTTCGCCGAGATTTCCTCATCGACCGTTCGCGAACGATCCAGCGTCAGCGGGCCTTCGTCCTTGCAGGACTGGTTTTTCTCCGTGCCGTCGGAAGAATGGCACCACAGAACGTTGCGCGGCGGCGTCAGACAGGTCGTCGTCATCGGGTCGACTGCGCCCGGAACCTCCGGGACGCCGGGAATCGGCGTGTTCTTGCACGGCGGGGCGACGGTCTGCTCGGTCGGCGATTTATTGATGTCGGGGAAGCTTACCTGCTGCATCGCGTCGAGATGGTAGAGGTAGCCCCAATATTCCTCAAAGCCATGCGCCGTCGGCAGGGCGGCGGTGTGGTCGCCGAGGTGGTTCTTGCCGAACTCCCCGGTCGTATAGCCAAGGTCATGCAGGAACTTCGCGAGCGCCGGGGTGCCGGGGCGCAGATAGGACGGACTGCCCGGCAGTTGCGGCGGGATCATCCCCGTGCGCAAAGGATACATTCCGGTGAAAAAAGCGTTGCGGCCGGAGGTGCAACTCTGCATGGCCACATAATCCATGAAGATCGAGCCTTCCTGGCCGATCCGGTCGATGTTGGGCGTCTCGCCGACCATCAGGCCGCGATGATAGATGCTCGGCTGCATCCAGCCGATATCGTCGCCCATGATGAAGAGAATATTGGGCTTCTTCTCGCCGGAATCCTGCGGCTGAGCTTGCGCCGCTGGTTGCGCCCGCGCGGGGGTCTGCTTTTTCGTCTGCGCCTGCGCCCCACCGTCTAAGAAAAAGGTGGTCAATATAACTGCGACGGCGAATCGGCCAAGAGTTCGTCTTGATTCCGTGGGCATCGCATTTCCCTCCTGATTTTGAGTTTCTTGATGTAAATTGAGACGTTTAGCCCACTTAATTCGGCTCGCTGTTACGCAAAAGCTATACAAAATCCGAAGGTCTTGCACATCGCAATTTCGTGAAAAAAAGGAGGACTCGAACGGACAGTAATTGCTAGTTTTGTTCAATCGTTCTGATTTGGGTCTAGGGTCAGGCAATCGATTCGATCGTCGTGTGGCGCTGACGCCACAGCCAAGCTTAAATCCAAAGTCTTGCTCTCTCCTCTCTGTCTTTGGGTTGACGGCTTGCGCCGATAAAGTCACGACTCGAGATGAGGTTCGCCAAACAGTCGGCCACGGTCTCAATGACATGATTCATGCTCGCGACGAGATTTGGACGCTAAAAAGTAGGGCACATCTTCAGCGCTCGGCCGTCATGGCGACAAAACATTTGCGGACATTAAGTCTTTTGATCGTCGCCGCCCTGGCGCTGGCGGGATGCTCGAGCGTGAAGGGATTTCTTGTCCCCATACCCGCCGATTATGATGCGCCCGGAACATCGCACGTCGAGATGGTGGTGGCCACGACGCGTACGAAAGCCGCGTCGCCGGCCGTGATGTTTTCAGGGGGGCGGGCTTCTGAGCCTTCCTTTGCGGACATGATCGTTTCGATTCCGCCGGACGCAAATCGCAAAATCGGTCAGGTGCAGTGGCCTCAGCACCTTCCCGGCAATCCGGCTGTCGATTTCGTGACCCTCAAGGCCGATATCGTCGATAAGAGTACGGCGATCGGCGCCTTTTCGCGGCTGCTGCGTCAAGCACGCAAAAAAGAGGCTCTGGTTTTCGTCCATGGCTTCAACCAGCGCTACGAAGACGCTGTCTATCGCTTCGCGCAAATTTTACACGATTCCGGAGCTGACGCGGACGTCGCGCCGGTCCTGTTCACCTGGCCTTCGAAAGGCAGTATTTCCTCCTATCTCTATGACAGAGATAGCAATAACTATTCTCGCGACGCACTCGAATCGCTTTTGCGATCTTTGGCGAAAGATCCACAGGTCGAGAAGATTTCTATTCTGGCCCATTCGATGGGCAACTGGGTGACATTAGAAGCTTTACGGCAAATGGCTATCCGCGATGGGCGCGTCGCTGCAAAGATTAAATTGGTTCTCCTTGCAGACGCCGATGTCGATGTCGGGATTGCGTCTCAACAGATTGCCACGCTTGGACCTAATCGACCCCATATCGTGCTCTTCGTATCCGAAGACGACCGCGCGCTCGCGGCGGCGAGAGATTTGTGGCAAGCGCCGCGGTTAGGCGCTATCGATCCCAATGTCGAGCCTTACAAAGGCAAGCTTGAACAGGAAAAACTTTCAGTCATCAACATGACCCACCTGCCTTCGCATGATGAATTCAACCACGGCAAATTCGCTGAGGACCCACGGGTCGTCGAACTCATCGGGCGTAGTCTGGCCTCGGGGCAGACGCTCACCGATTCGCGCGTCAGCTTGGGCGAGACAATCATGCGGACCACGGGGGGCGCCGCATCTTCCATTGGTCATGCCGCAGGTCTGGCAATTTCTGCGCCCATCGCGATTATCGATCCAGAAACGCGGGATCAATTCGGTGATCAGCTCGATGAGTTTGGTCGGTCGGTTGAACAGATCGGACCCGGATCGTTTCATTGACGCAGGCGTCGGGTCTGGCCTCTGTCGCGTCCCGAGATCGCGTTCGGCGTTGGACATCAGGTCGCGGGTGAAGGCTTTGATGTCGGCCGCGAATAGGGTCGGGAGACCGCGGCCGAGGCGTTGAGGCAGTTTCGGCTGCGAAGCCGAAGCTTGCTCGTCGCGGCCGAAATTGGTCGCGTGGAGCGCGTCCGGAGAGACTAGATTATTTGTGCTGCTGATGGCCGTTTTGGGTGGCCTTCCGCCAGTCCGCTTACGAGTCGCGATGAACCAGACATTCTGTTTCGGCCGGATGGCCGAATGCATAGGAAGGTCACATTTTTGCCGTTCGCTTCGTAAGCATCTTGTGCTTGCAAAAGAGCTGTGCGCGGAGCCGCAACCTTCACATTGGGACGTGCTCAGAAATGGCGGTATTCATTTAGGCTGATCCGAAGGTCAAGCCGCGGATGAAGACCTCCCATTTCCCACCAGCGACGCCAGCATTTGACGCAGAACATCGGCGGGGACCGGCTTGTGCAGCATGGCGAAGCCGCTCCTGGAGACTCCGCAAGCCGTTCCTCACCCGTGTCGCCCGTGACAATCACGGTCGGAATTTTGCGTCCGGCTCGGCGCGCGATTTCCGCCGCCGCGCCGTGCCGGTCAGACCGGGGCCAAGCCGATGGTCAGCAACGACGGCGTCAAATCGCCAGTTCTTCAGCGCGCCGTGGTCAAGCGCTTTCCTCGCCGGTGGCCACGGCGAGAATTTCATATCCCCAAAGGGGTCAGCAGGAGTTCATAGCCTTGGCGAACAATGGCGTTGTCTTCGATGAGAAGGATGCGGCCGCCAGGATCGTCGGGCGCCGACTTGGCAGCGATGTCGGCCACGGTGGTGCGGTCCAGCGGAAGAAGAAGCGAAAAGCGAGAGCCATGTCCGAGCCTTGAGCTGACCTGCAACTCGGCTCCAATCAGACGGGCGAGACGGGAAACGATCGCCAGGCCGATACCCAAGCCCAAGCCGCTGTCGCGCGCTGGATTGTTGAGCTGCCGGAACGCCTCAAAGATTTCTGCCTGCTGATCGGCGGGAATACCCGTGCCCGTGTCGATGACATCGAGCCTGACATTATCGCCGCGTTGGCGCAGGCTGAGACGCCGCTATCTCAAGTTTTCGCCGCCTCCCTCGCGCGGCGGGAATCATGAATCAGATGTCAGCCGATTTCCGAAATCCCAATTCGATTCAAATCGTTCGGAGCCCGCTCTAGTGCGACGAACACCGTAGCGTTTTTCGTCAGTCCAGCGAGGCACAAAGCAAACATTTGATCGATTAGCGGCGATGGGCCTTGCGCGGCTTCAGCTATAAGTCGAGGGTGGCAAAACTGCATGCAAGCGCTTTGAATGAGAATCGCAGTAAGGTCTGCGTCTCCAATTGCGAACTTTCCTTCTGACATGCCCAGACCGATGATACGGACGAGGGAATTTCCGATGGTCTTTGTGTGACTTGTAACCACCTCCCAACGCTCGTCGTACGCCGTAACCAGCAACTCGTGGAGTTTCGGCCTACATTCGGATTGGTGCGTGTGAAAATTATAAATCGCCGCTATGGAACGTCGCAGCCGGTCGCTCGCCGAGCCGAAGCTTCCACCGATTTGCTCCACGAGGGCTTCGATTTCCGCGAGCTGGCGGCGCGCGACTGCTGAATTGATTTCAGCTTTCGAGTCAAAAAATCGATAAATGTTTGCTGGAGACATCTTCAGTTCACGGGCGATATCGGAGACCGTCGTCTTCCTAAATCCGAGTTCTCCGAACAAGAGTTCGGTTACATCGACGATTCTTGTAGATATATCACGTTTTACGAGTGTCGCTAAGGCCATGTGCTACTCCTACCATTAAACGGCGATCATGGCGCAGATACCGTCATGGTGTAGCTTTTAAGTGCCATCAATTAGCTTGCTTTCAAAC
>NZ_FOSN01000078.1 GCF_900114285.1 Methylocapsa palsarum
GGCGATTACCCTTCGCGCTGGACGGCCTGCCAGTCGATTTCCGCCAAGATCGGCTGCTCGGCGCACACGCTGCTTGACTGGCTGAAGAAGGCTGAGGTCGACAGCGGCAAGCGAGCCGGCGTGTCCCCCGATGTCGCGGAGAAGCTGAAGGCGCTGGAGCGCGAGAATCGTGAACTCCGGCAGGCCAACGAGATCCTTCGCAAGGCATCAGCATATTTTGCGCAGGCGGAGCTCGACCGCCCATTCAAACGATGATCGCCTTTATCGACGACCAGAGCGATGCACATGGGGTCGAGCCGATCTGCAAGGTTTTGCCGATTGCCCCTTCCACGTATTTCGATCACGTCGCCAAGCGTGCTGATCCTGAGAAGCTATCCTTCCGGGCGAAGCGGGATGCCGTTTTGCAGCCGGAGATCGATCGCGTGTTCAAGGAGAACTTCCGGGTTTATGGCGTGCGCAAAGTCTGGCGGCAATTGCGGCGGGAACGCCTCGACGTTGCTCGCTGCACCGTTGCTCGCCTGATGCGGATGATGGGTCTTGAGGGCGTCATTCGGGGCAAACCGATCCGCACCACGTTCAGCGATAAGGCCGCGCCTTGCCCACTGGATCACGTCAATCGGCAGTTCCATGCCCCCAGGCCCAACGCGCTCTGGGTCTCCGACTTCACCTACGTCAGCACCTGGTCAGGCTTCGTCTACGTGGCCTTCGTCATCGATACCTACGCCCGTCGGATTGTTGGCTGGCGAACCAGTCGGACGGCTCATACCGGCTCCGTGCTCGATGCGCTGGAGCAGGCACTTCATGATCGGCGGCCACTTCATCGTGGTGGGCTGGTCCATCATTTCGACAGGGGATCTCAATACGTCAGCATTCGATACAGCGAGCGGCTGGCTGAGGCCGGGATCGAGCCATCGGTCGGCAGCGTTGGCGACAGCTATGACAATGCTCTCGCAGAGACCATCAATGGGCTTTTCAAGGCCGAGGTCATCCATCGACGTGGGCCTTGGCGTTCATTCGAAGCCGTCGAG
>NZ_FOSN01000012.1 GCF_900114285.1 Methylocapsa palsarum
CGAATATCTTTCACAAGCTGTTCTGCCGGGGCTTTCGCCGGCACGGATTTCTGTCTCATCTGCGCTCCTGAATGGGCTAAGATGAACCAGAAATCTCCCTTCAGAAAATACCCCGATTTGTCTCATGGGCGCTGACGCCGGACAAGCGAGCGCATTTTCGCGGATTTACGCGCATTGACATGAGCGGGAATTTATGACCGCGAGGCGGGCAGCTGACTCAACGCGTGGTTTTCAACCGCGCCCCGATCCAGAAATCTGAAAATGTTGGCGGCAGCCCAAAGCGAACGATCCCGACGGCAGAGTGAAAGCTGCCCCCAGGCCGAGACCATTTTTGAGCGCCGAGGACCTCGACGTTCCGATTCAGGATGATCGGGATCAGCTCAGATTTTTGAGCCTTTTTTCGCCGCGCGTGAGGCCGCATCACCAGCCTCGAGTCCCGCGGCGATCCGTTCGCCGACCAAATCCGACACCGCTCGAACTGGGTTCTGGTCGAAATTGGCGTATCGGCCGGTCATGGCGACGGTGCTATGGCGAAGAAGATCCCGGACGACGAAGGCGTTGACGCCGGCCTGCCCGGCGTAGGTCCCCACCGTATGCCGCAGATCGTGCAGGTGGACGTCTGGTATGCCGGCATGGTCGCGGATTCGCTGCCAAGCTTTTTCTATCACCTCGACAGAAATATGGCGCTTCGGATCCAAGAGACGGGGAAAAACCCACGGTGACCCTTCTACCCGCGAGATCCCAGCCAATATTTCGAGGGCCGCCGAGCTTATAGGGTGGGGTTTGCGGGCTCCGCCCTTTTTCTCCGGCAGAGCGATCGGCTGGCCGCCGTCCTGCTTTCGAAGCGGACGCGGTCACGACCTCGGCGTCGGGGCTCGATCCCCATATTTCGCCACAATTTGCGCTGACGCAGGTTCCTTCGATCGCCAAGGCTCGCGGTCTTGGCGACGCGCGCGTGGGCGCGCTGGTTGAGCAACACGTCGAGAAGCGGTTTGCCGGGCTGATTGGAGAGCCGCGGGTCAACGTCCTGATGCTCAACCTGGCGCTAGACGATTTGCGTCCGGATAAGGTTTCCGAAAGACGCTGAAACGTTTATCTTCTCTTTGTATATCGAGTGACGGCTCGAGCAAGGCTGCGCGCGCAGCCTTGCCCGGGTCGGCTTCTGCTTTGCAGGGTCTGCGCGACGGCGATCCGGCAAAATGCGAAGGGGCCGGCGCGGGGGCGTGATGTGCTGGGGCGGCGGGGGCGATCGAAATCATGATTAAAGTGGTTCCCGCAATCTTGCGGATCGCAACGCCGTAGCGCCGGTCTTTCTGGGAAGGGAAGGGCTGTCTGATCAGGCGTTCGGGAAACAACATGGCGCAAACGGAGAAAAACTTTGATCGCCGGCCCGATCCGGATGCGTTGCTGGCGCTTACCGATAGCGGATCACGCGGAAAGCTGCGCGTGTTTCTTGGCGCTGCGCCCGGCGTCGGCAAGACCTATGCTATGTTGGCGAAGGCGCGCGCTTGCAAGCTGGACGGGATTGACGTTGTGGTCGGCCTCGTCGAGACGCATGGCCGACGCGAGACCGAAGCCTTGATCGAGGGCCTTGAAATCCTGCCGCGCCGCAAGATTGAATATAGGGGCCGGATCATCGAGGAATTCGATATCGACGCCGCGTTGGCGCGCAGGCCTAAACTCATCATTGTTGACGAACTCGCTCATACGAACGCTCCCGACAATCGCCATCCGAAGCGTTGGCAGGACGTCGAAGAGCTTCTCGAAGCCGGCGTCGACGTCTGGACGGCGCTCAATATCCAGCATCTCGAAAGCCTCGCGGATGTCGTGTCGCGCATCACCGGCGTCATCGTGCGCGAGACGGTCCCGGACACGGTCTTGCAGGATGCGACAGACGTCATACTCGTCGACATCACGCCGGACGAACTTCTTCATCGTTTGAAGGAGGGAAAAGTCTACGTGCCCGAGACCGCGAGGCGGGCGACGCAGAACTTCTTCACGCCGGGAAATCTGACCGCCTTGCGCGAACTCGCGCTGCGGCGAACCGCTGACCGGGTGGACGATCAGATGATCGACTACCTGCGGCAAAATGCGATTGAAGGACCTTGGGCGACGTCCGAGCGCTTGCTGGTCTGCGTCGGCGGCGTTGTCTCGGCGGAACTCGTCGTGCGCGCCGCCGCGCGGCTCGCGACAGGTCTCAATGCGCCCTGGATCGCGCTGCATGTCGAAACTCGAGGTCAGGAGGAAAGCGACCCCGAGCGCGCCAAGCGCATTGAAGATGCGCTTGCGCTGGCGGAACGGCTTGGCGGCGACGTCGAACGGCGGTCGGGCTACGATCTTCCCGGGGAAGTATTGCGCTTCGCGCGACAGGAAAACATCACCCAGATTGTGGTCGGGCGCTCTCGCGCGACATTTCTTGCCCGGCTCATGCGATGGTCCCTGACCGAGGAGCTCGTTCGCAGATCAAACGACATCGCCGTCTACGTCGTGACCGAGGCCCACGGCCCGCCGATCGCCGAAAGGCGCGCCCTGCCGCGCCCGTCCCGCATCGAGGCGGGGATCGCCCTGCTGGCTGCGCTTTTATCCGTCGGAGTCACGGTGGGCGCCGCGCAATTGATTGACGCGTGGCTTCGCCTTCCGAACCTGTCGATGATGTTTCTGGTCCCTGTGATTTTCTGCGCTGTCCAGTATGGGTTGTCCTCGGCCGCGGCTGCATCGGTTCTGTCTTTTCTGGCGTTCGACTTCTTCTTCGTCGACCCTCGCTACGAGTTTACGATCTCTCAGCCGCATGAGTTTTTCTCGCTTATCGTATTTCTGGCTGTCGCGTTCGTAACTGGAATGCTCGCGAGCAGGGTCAGGCAACAATCTCTCGCAATGGCCACCCGTATGCAGGCGGCGCAGTCGATGTTCGAATTTTCGCGCAAACTCTCCGGCGCCGGCAAGCTCGACGACGTGCTCTGGGCGGCGGCCGTTCACGCGCAAAAGACGCTGCAGGCGCAGTGTATTGTGCTGTTGCGACCGGATGACGGCGAATTGAACATTCAGACCGCATGGCCTCCGGTTGACCAATTGAACCCCGGCGAGGCGAGCGCGGCGAGATGGGCGCTGGAAAAGGACGAGCCGGCGGGCTGGAAGACGGGAACTTTGCCGAATGTGCGATTTCAGTTTCGGCCTCTAGAGACGCCGCGAGGCGTTATTGGCGTATGCGGAATCGAGCCAAGACTCGCGAAAGAGCCTCTGTCCAGCCAGGACGAGAACATGTTGACGTCGATCCTCGAGCAAACGGCGATCGCCATCGATCGCTCCCTGCTGGTTGACGAGTCGGTGAAGGCGTCGGCGCTCGAGGAGAACGAAAAAGTCCGAAACATGCTGCTCGCATCGCTTTCTCATGATCTGCGGACGCCGCTTGCGTCAATTACAGGCGCCGTTACCAGCCTGTTGCAACTTGGCGACAGGATGCAGCCGACGGACAGGCAGGACCTTCTCGTCTCCATCGAAGAAGAAGCGGGACGCCTTAGCCGCTTTGTCGCCAATTTGCTCGATATGTCGCGAATCGAATCGGGCGCGCTGGCGCCGCGCCGCGAACTGGTCGATATTGGCGAGGCCGTTCGCAGCGCGATCGAGCGGAGCGCGAAAGTATTTCCGAAGCAGACGGTTTCCGTCAGCATCGCACGAGATCTGCCGCTAATACGGGGCGACAGCGCTCTTCTGGGACAAGTGCTCTTCAATCTGCTTGACAACGCCCACAAATACGCTGGCGATTCAAATGCTATCATTCATGCGCGGCGGGACGGGCCGGACGTCGTTATCACTGTGACAGACGAAGGACCGGGCATAAAGCCAGCGGATCTCGAAAGGATCTTCGAAAAATTTTACAGGGGAGGCCGCCCTGATGGCCGCAAGGCTGGGACCGGACTCGGCCTGTCCATCTGCCGTGGCCTCGTCGAAGCGATGGGCGGATCGATCGTGGCCCAGAGCCCGGCGATCCGCCGACGAGGAACCCGCATCGTGTTGCGCTTTCCTGTTCCCGAAATAGGAAAGGGAGGCGTGGCGGCATGAGCGGAAATCGCGTCCTTGTCGTGGACGACGAGCCGCAAATTCATCGATTCTTGCGGCCTGCCCTCACCGCATGTGGCTATGATGTGCTGGGCGCCGAGACGGGTGGGGAGGCTTTGCAGCTTATCGCTACAAAGGCTCCTGACGCTGTCGTTCTGGATCTCGGACTTCCGGATATGGATGGCAAGGAGGTCTTGCGGCGGGCGCGGCAATTCTCAAAAATACCAATCATCATTTTGTCGGCCCGCGATCGGGAATCCGAAAAGATCGCAGCGCTTGACGCCGGCGCGGATGATTATGTCGAAAAGCCATTTGGCATCGGCGAACTCATGGCGAGGCTGCGCGCGGCTTTGCGCCACGCCGCCGCCGATGCGCATGAACAAAGACAGATAAAGAGCGGGAGGCTCTGCATCGATCTCGACAAGCGCTCCGTGACGAGGGACGGAGTCACGGTGAAATTGACGCGCAAGGAATATGATATCCTGGCGATCCTGGTGAGCCGCCCTGGCCACCTGATCACCCATCGGCACATGCTCACCGCCGTTTGGGGACGCTCCTACAACGACGATATGCAATATCTGCGGGTTTATATCGGCCGATTACGCGCCAAGATCGAGGAGGATCCGGCGTCGCCGCGCCTTATCCTGACCGAAACAGGCGTCGGATATCGCTTCGCCCATCCCGACCCATGATGGTGGATCGAAAGGCGCCTGCGGCACGCGGAGCCTTGGTCGGCTGAACAAACTCGTGTATTTGGTGAAGCGCCTCGACGATTAGTCGACCTTGGATTCATCAACATTCGGGGAGTCTCGGAGGTAAATTATGGAGCCGGGCTAGAAATCCGCTGGCGCCGACGCGAAGCCTCCGTCTGGCTTGAACTCTCGAATCGGGAAAAGAATTGGACATGAAAACTGATCCCGAGCACGGCTCCATGCTCGCTCATGTGCTCGCCGACAGGCGCTATGCGGCCATGCTGGGGCTCGGCTTCAGCGCGGGCATTCCTTATCTCCTTGTGTATTCTACGCAATCCGCCTGGCTGTCGGAGGCGAGGGTGCCGATCGAGACGATCGGCCTGCTGAGCGAACTCACAATCGCCTATAAATTCAAATTCGTCTGGGCGCCCTTTCTTGACCGATACGACGCGCCTTTTTTCGGCGCGTGGCTGGGGCGCCGCCGTGGCTGGATCGTCGTCTCGCAACTGGCCGTCATGCTGGCGCTCGCCGGCGTCGCCTTCGGCGATCCGTCGCATTGGCTCGCCTATACCGTTGCGTTCTCGATCGCTCTTGGAATTGCGGGAGCGACTCAGGACGTGACGATCGACGGCTGGCGCATCACCTCCGTTCCGGTCGCCAAGCAATCGGTCATGACGGCGATCTCGGAAATGGGATATCGCGTCGGAACCCTCGCCGCCGGCGCCGGCGCTCTGCTGCTCGCCGACCGATATGGCTGGCGCTTCGCCTATCTCGGGATGGCTGCGCTGATGACGGTCGGCGCCGTCTCCGCCTTCGTCGCGCCCGAACCGGAGTCTGATTTCGTCGCGACGCACAAGCATCCGGGTTTCGCCGCGACGGTGATCGCGCCGATCAAGGAAATGGTCGGGCGGCTTGGACCTTTGGCGCTTCCGATCTTGTTGATGATCGCCGGATTCCGGATGCCGGGCTACCTCACGAGCGCCATGTCGATGCCCTTGTTCAAGAGCCTCGCTTATACTGACGCCGAGATCGCCACAGTCACAAAATTGTTCGGGTTCTGGGTTGCGCTGGGCGCCACGTTTTTCAGCGCCTATATCATCCGCAGGATCGGCATGATGCCAAGCCTCGTGCTTGGAACGATCGCGGGTTCGGCTTCGCACCTCAGCCTCGCCTGGCTTTCGGAGAGCGGCGGCGGGCATTTCTGGATTTTCGCCACCGCGGTCAGCATCGAAGGGTTCGCCTACGCGTTCGCGCAGGTCGTGCTGATCAACTACATGTCGATGCTCACCGCGACGGAACTCGCCGCCAGCCAGTTTGCCCTGCTCACTTCTCTGTGCGCTTTTCCAGGAAGCATTCTTGCCGGCGCCTCCGGCTTCGTGATCGCGAAAACCGGCTTTACGATGTTTTTCGTGCTGACTTCGCTGATCGGGATTCCGGTCGCGGCGCTGTGCTGGTATGTATCGCGGCTGCACGCCGATGTGGCTCTCGACCCCGAGCGCCACGGTTCGGACTAGACGTCGCCCGGCGATGGAAACGCGTCAAGAGTTTTTTCGCCCGGATGGCCACAGGCGTCGGCGTCCCCCGTACGGGTGAAGGCTGGAGGTTCAATTGATGAGATACGCCGTCTTTTTCGCCCGTATCGCGGGCGTCCTCGGCGTTCTGGCGATTGTTGTCCTGTCGCTCGTGCCGGGGTCCCAGCGGCCGCATACGTGGCTGCCCGGCAAGGCCGAACATTTCGTCGCCTATTGCGGCACAGCGTCCGCCCTGGCGCTTGGATTTCCCGCGGCGGCATGCCGAATCGCCGCCGCCTCGTGCCTCGCATTCCTGGCGGGAGCGATGGAGGTCTTGCAGCGCTCGGTCCATGGTCGGCACGCGGCTTTTTCCGACGCGCTCGTCAGCGCTTTGGGCGGCGTTTTTGGTGTTGTCATCGGCGCAATCCTATATGCCGCCGCCGCCAGGGCGTACAAAAACTCCTCAACGCCAAGAGTTGGATAGGCTCCAAGCCGGGATAAAGGATTACGCCGCCTCGACGATGTCCATCCCCCGGAATATCGAGCAGCGTTTGAAAGCTTCGAGGGAGGGCGGCTCGTTTTTATGGCGGCAAAATTTGCCGACCAGTTTGGCGAGGCCCTTGATGTCGCGTCCGGTCGCCGCCGGAAACAAATCGATCAGCCTGACAATCAGGTCGTCGTCCACGTCCAGCTCGAACTGATCAACCATGACGCGCCAGATTTTCCGGCGCGCATCGCGGTCGGGAGGATAATATTTAATGACGGCGATGCAGCGCGAGACGATGGCTTCGTCGATGTCGTCCACCCGGTTGGTCGTCAAAAACAACAGGCCGTTGAAATATTCGAGCACCCGTAAAAACACGCCGACCACGGCGTTCATGGTCATGTCGTCGTCGCGGCGCTTGATGTAGACGTCGGCTTCGTCGATCAGCATCACCGCGCCCCAGCGCTGTGCGCGCGTGAGGACATCTTTCAGGGCGTTTTCCATCGCGGCGACGTTGAGACCGAGCTGGCCGGAATGAACCCTGTAAAGAGGACGCCTGATGATTTCAGAATAGACCTCGGCGGTCAGCGTCTTGCCGACTCCCGCAGGCCCGGCGCAGAGAACTGTGGTGCCGCCCGACTTCCCCGCGACGATGTCGTCCATCAGCACATCCATTTCGGCGGTGAGGATGTCGATGAGATCGGTCTGTTCGGGGGGCAGGACGAGCTTTTGCTTCAGGGCGGGTTTGTACTGATAGGGCTCCATGTCGTTGACGTGCACCCAGAGATAGTGATGCAATTCAAGATGGAACATCAGGATGTAGGCGTGAATCGGGAGCTGGGTGAAGAGCCCCTTGGGGATCGACGCCTGCAATTCTCTCATCTCGTCTTCCGCGTCGAACTGGCTGCTCTTGGCCGCCTTGCGCAGGTAGGGCGCGAGAATTTCGCCAGGGACGTCGAGCGTCAGGGCGCGCGCGGTGAGTATGCTTTCATCATTCACCAGCCGCGCCGCTCCTCCCGAGGTCGAGAGCACCACGATGTCCTTGCGCGACCAGTCCATTTCCCGATGCGAGGAATTCGGATCTTCGGTGTAGAAACCCGTGCCCCGGGCGGAAAACTGGCCGCCATACTGACCGCGCCATTCGAAATACCGCCGGATCGTTGCGTCGTAGGCCGCAATCAACTCAGGCGTTTCCTTCAAGAACCCTTTCTGGGCGAAGATTTCCCCGATTGTCTTGCCGTCGATGTCGCTGCTGGTCACGCGGACCGTATTGGAGGCCAAGGCTCCCTTGGCGTTGCATTTCAGCTCGATATAGAGTTTCCCGGTTTCGTCATTCGAGGCCGGGGTGTAGTCAAGGCGCGTGATGACATAGGGTAGGGGCCGGCTCGACACGTTCGCGGTGAAGACCCAGCCCCGAATGGCGTCGTTCAGCAGATAGCGGAGGATGGCCGGAAGCACCATTTCGAGATCGTTGGGGCCGAAGCGGACGCCGTTGTCGTTCAGGGCTTGGCGTAAAGTCGACAATTGCGCCGCCCGGATCTGCATGTCCGGCCCCGCCTGCCGGTAGAGGCGCCCTAACATCCCCACCTGGGCGTCCGACAATTGACTGAACGACACTTCCACCTTGTCGCCAAACCGCAGCTGTTCCTGTAAGGCCGCCAGATCGGGAAATTCTCCGATCATTGCTTCGATATAGGGCCTTTCAATCTGAAGTTTCATCGTGCGCGCGATCTTTCTGGGGAGGGCGAACGGTTTTGACGAAGCTCTTGCGACAGACGGGAGGGCGGGCCTTTTCGAGCCTTTTGATCGATGAATGAAACGAGGGGCCAACCGGCGCGTTGAAGATCTGGCAGCCCGTGTCTTGCCGCTCCCGAAAAATGCGTCACCCTCGAAAAGTGGTGTGACGCTCCGTTTGCCGAATCGAATGTCGATGGTGAAGCAATATACATACCGGGTATTTACAGGACGGCGGAGAGCCAAGACGATTGGGACGGGACTCTAAAATAAGGATGATGCCGATGTGGTGGCTGATTGGCGCAGGGGTGGTTCTGCTAAGCGCGGCGTTATGGGGCCCGATCGTGAGCCGCAGGGCGGAACAACCGAAATACAAGGTTGTGGCGAAGGAGCGCGATATCGAGATCCGCGATTACGCGCCGATGATTGTCGCGGAAGTCGAATTTCCGGGAGAACGGAATGTTGCGCTGGGCCAGGGTTTCCGCGCCGTCGCCGATTATATTTTCGGAGACAATTCCTCGTCGCAGAAAGTGGCGATGACCGCTCCCGTCACGCAACAGGAGAGCGAAACAATCGCCATGACCGCGCCAGTGACCCAGCACGGCGACGGCGACAACTGGAGAGTGCGCTTTGTCATGCCCTCTCATTATACTTTGGCGAGCTTGCCGACGCCGAATAATCCGGCCGTTAAACTGAAAGAGTTCGGTGGTCGGCGCTTTGCGGTCATCCGTTTTTCGGGCCTTGCGAGAGACGCCGTTCTGAAGCGTCATGCGAAGGACCTGCAGGACTTCATTGTATCGAAAAATCTCAAATTTCTTTCCGCGCCGATTTACGCCTATTACAATCCGCCCTGGACATTGCCGTTCCTGCGCCGGAACGAAGTGTCGATCGAGATTGCCGGTGAGCAGTGACCGCCCCGGCTTTCGTCGCGAGGATCGCCAAAGCGCAGTGAGTTTGCGTCCGTCTCGCCGCTCAGGCGGATCGCCCCTGTCCTGTCAGCGGGCCCTCCTGTCCGCAGCGAGCGGGGCAAGGCTCCAGCCGAGCCGCTCATTCGATCGCCAGCCGCTCCGCCAATGAGGCGACGGCCGGCCAGGACAGGTTGCAGACGCCGCTGGCCGCGGTGATTTGCACGCCCGCGTCTGTCGGCCGGGCGGAAAGGTCATGATCGCTCGCCAGCGGACTAAGATAGAGCTCATCCGCGGCGCCTCTATCACGGCTGACCGCAGCCAGGGCGCGCGACAGGGTGCGGGCCTCTTCCAGCGTGAGGTCGAAACTGAGGCCCGGCGCGAGATTCATCCGGAGCATGTCGCCTAAAGCGCGATGGCGGATGGGGATTACGGTCGCGTCCGCCATATTCAGCGTAACTCTGTTCAGGTTCAATGGTGGCGGCTGGCCCAGTTCAAGGATCGCTTTTAGCCTTCGCGACGTCCGAAGCCGACATGAACAGGGGCTCGCGTCACGCCGGCGAACGCGCCGCCTTGATCGGTCCGACGTCGACCTGAATGTCGTCGCCGTCCACGCGCAGGGGATAGGAGTGGAGTTCGTTTCGGACGAGATGCGTCACGCATTTGCCGCTGGCGCAGTCGAATCCCCATTGATGGTGAGGGCAGGTGATGATCTGGCCATTGAATGTGGCCTCGCTCAGCGGCATATCCGCATGAGGACACCGCCCGCGATAGGCTTTGAGATCGCCTCCCGCCGGCCAGACCAGCAGCACGCTTTTACGCCCGGCCTGAAAAAGACCCATGCTTCCTTCGCTCACGGCGCCGGCCGGGCAGAGAGAGGTGAACGCCATCGAAGACGCCTTCCGAAAATGAATTCCTGACCGGGTCTACGCAAATTGCGGACCGTAAAACAGGCGCTTTTCAAGCGCCTCTCAGGCCAAGAATGTCGTGAATCCGACGAACCCTTAGCACGCCGCCGGCCGCCAATCCGCATGGCGCTGACCGCACGGCTCTCTTCGGCCGAGACGCGTTCGTTTTATGTACTTCAGCGCCAGGATGTTAGAAGAAGCCGAAGCGCGACAAATTCTGTTTCGATAGTGTCCAGCGCTTGCTACGTGAGGCTCGGTCGTAAGAAAATCGGCAGAACGAGATTGGCGGGAGTCACAAAGATGGCGAAAAAATCATTGCTTCTTCGGAGCATCTCGATGAGCGGCTTTCTGGCGGGGGCGCTTGCTTTGCAGGCTGCGCCGGCGGCATTGGCGGCCTCCAACGTCGTGTCCAAATACGACAAAGACAGCGACAAGACCCTCGACTTGGCCGAAACGAAGGCTGCGGCCAGCGCTCAATTCGATAAATTGAATAAAGATCCTGACGACACCCTGGACGCTGGAGAAGTCAAGGGCGTGATCGGACGCAAGGAATTCAAGGCTGGCGATCCGGACCGTGACGGGACGCTGACCAAGGACGAGTATCTCACGATTGTGGAGACGCTGTTCAAAAAAGCGGACGTCGACAACGACGGGACGCTCACCGCGAAGGAAATGAAATCGAAAGCGGGACGGGCCCTGAAGCGCCTGATCGACTGAGGGCGGCTATAACGAATCGGGGCGGGGGGAAAGGAACTGCAGGGCCAGCGACCGGCGAGAGTGCGACGCAATCGCCGAATGCCTGTTTGTCCTGAAAAATCTGAGAATGTTTGGAAATGACGCAAGCGGCGTCTTCCGTCATAGGAAACGTCGAAGATCCTTGGTTCCCTTGCTGTCGCCTCGATTTGTTCGACATGACCGGCGAATATTTGAGTTCCTGGCGCGGCGGTCAGACCCGCGTTCGCGCCGCGCTTTTCGCGCTCATGGTCTGCGCATCGGGCTCCGTCGGCGGCGATGACGTCGCTCGCGGCGAATATCTGATCGAAGCGCTCACGGCTTGCGACAATTGCCATACCCCCCGGGGTCCGGACGGCTACGATCTCTCTCGAAGATTTTCAGGCGGCTCCCAGCTATTTTCCGACCGCGAGTACGCTGTCAGGGGTCGAACATCTCGCCGGAAAGGGTGAGTGGCGTCGGGGCTTGGTCGGACGCGGAGCTGCGTGCAGCCATTGTGGAGGGCAGGGATCCCAAAAGCCGCCTGGCTCCGGTTATGCCCTCAGACTCCTACCGCGCGCTCACCCCCTCAGATCTCGATGCGATCATCGCAGTCCTGCGCAAGACGCCTCCCGTCGACTCCCGCCTCCCCGCTCAGGAAAGGCATGGCGCGCTCGAGCCGCGCAACTCGATTCCGGGCGCCGAACGGCCTTTTTCGGAAACCGAGCTTGCAAATCCCGAGCGGCGCGGGGTCTACATTGCTTCTCTCGCGCGGTGCATGGGATGCCACAGCGGGGAGGTCAGCGGCGCGCCCGATCCTCAACGTCGTCTTGGCGAAGGTGGAAAAGTCTTTCGCACGCCCGCCGGAGCCGCGGTCGCCTCAAACATCACTTCCCATCCGACGAAGGGGGTCGTTCCTGGACGGACGATGAGCTGAAACGCGCGATCACTCAGGGCGTCAGCCGCGATGGAAGGCGGCTAGCGCCGACCATGGCGAATCTTTCGTTGTCTCATTTTTCCAAAATGACCGACGACGATCTTAACGCGCTGATTGTCTGGCTCCGAACCGTGCCGCCTCTAGAATAACTCATTCAACTCTCGTTTCGCCTCGCTTCCCTCCTTATAGCAGCGATCCGCTGGCCTTCGCACAACTCTACCGGCCCATGATGGTCCGTCGATTTCGAATGGCCAAACTTCGTCGGCGCCAACGGGAAACGCGCTGCAAGAATTGCCGATTTTTCCCGCAAAAATTTACCGATAAATCAGGCAGACACGTCCCAAGCCTTAATTCTATATGCGTTTGGCTCGCTTCCCCGCCAAGGCATCTTAGGTTTCGGCGGAGCGGAAGCGGCTTTCAATAAAAAACCGCGGCTCAACGACATGTGGGCCGTCATTTCTTACGAGGCGACGCCGCGTTGGCGAGAACGTCGCGCAAACCGTCGCTGGAGGACTCGTTGATGAGGAAGCTGCTGAATTCCGTGTCTGTGCTGAGCGTTATGCTCGCTGCGCAGATGTCGCTTTCGTCCTCGCGCGCGGAGGACAAGCTTGAAGCGCTCGCCAAAAGCGAAGACAACTGGGCGATGCAAGGCAAGAACTACAGCGCAAATCACTACAGCACGCTCACCCTGATCAATACCGATAATGTCAAGAAGCTGAGGCCCGCCTGGTCCTTCTCGACCGGTCTGCTCAGTGGGCATGAAGGCTCTCCGCTCGTGGTCGACGGCAAGATGTATATTCATACATCGTTCCCGAACAATACATTTGCGCTCAGTCTTGACGACCCCACCCGCATCCTGTGGCAGGATAAGCCGAAGCAGAACGCCGCCGCTCGCGCGGTCGCCTGCTGCGACATCGTCAATCGCGGCCTCGCCTATTGGCCCGGCGACGGCGTGACCCCCTCGCTTATCGTCAAAACCCTTCTCGACGGCAATGTGGTGGCGCTCAACGCGGACACCGGAGCCACCGTCTGGAAGATCGAAAATTCCGATTTCAAGGTCGGTTCGACTCTCACTGTCGCGCCGCATGTTTATAAGAATATCGTTCTCATCGGGAGTTCGGGGGCCGAGCTTGGCGTGCGCGGCTATATGACCGCCTATGACGTTCGCACCGGCGAACAGAAATGGCGCGCCTATGCGACTGGTCCGGATTCCGACGTGCTCATCGGCGACGACTTCAACAAGGCCAATCCCCAATATGGGCAAAAAGGCCTCGGAACCGCCACGTGGGAAGGCGATGCATGGAAGATCGGCGGCGGCACGAACTGGGGCTGGTTCGCCTACGATCCAGGCACGAATCTCGTCTACTATGGCAGCGGCAACCCGGCGCCCTGGAACGAGACGATGCGTCCTGGCGACAACAAATGGACGATGACCATTTGGGGGCGTGATCTTGACACCGGTCAGGCGAAATTCGGCTATCAAAAAACTCCGCATGATGAGTGGGATTTCGCCGGCATCAATTTCATGATGCTGAGCGAGCAGAAGGACAAGGACGGCAAGGAACGCAAGCTACTCACCCATCCGGACCGCAACGGCATCGTCTATACCCTGGATCGGACCGACGGAACATTGATCTCCGCCGATAAGATCGACGACACTGTCAACGTGTTCAAGAAAGTCGATATCAAGACCGGGCTGCCGGTGCGCGATCCGGAATATGGCACGCGTATGGATCATCTGGGTAAGGATATTTGTCCCTCTGCAATGGGCTATCACAATCAGGGTCTTGATTCCTACGATCCTACAAAGGAGCTGTTCTTCCTTGGTGTGAACCATATCTGCATGGACTGGGAGCCTTTCATGCTTCCCTATCGCGCGGGTCAGTTCTTCGTCGGCGCGACCTTGAATATGTTCCCCGGTCCGAAAGGCGATCGGCAGAAGGGCGAGGGCCTTGGGCAGATCAAGGCCTATAACGCCATCACCGGGAAATTTAAGTGGGAGAAGATGGAGCGCTTCGCGGTTTGGGGCGGGACGGCCGCAACTGCCGGAAACATCGTCTTCTACGGTACGCTCGATGGATTCATCAAGGCGCGCCATAGCGAGACCGGTGAATTGCTCTGGAAATTCAAGCTGCCGTCTGGCGTGATCGGGCACCCGATCGTCTATCAGCACAAGGGCGTCGAATATCTGGCGATCATGTATGGCGTCGGCGGTTGGCCGGGCGTTGGCCTGGTGTTCGATCTGCAGGATCCGACCGCCGGTCTTGGAGCCGTCGGCGCCTTCAAGCAGCTCGCGAACTACACGCAGATGGGCGGCGGAGTCATGGTGTTCTCCCTTGACGGCAAGGGGCCTTACGACGATGTAAACGTTGGTGAGTACACAGCGGGCGCGACGTCGATAATCTGGCAGTCGCCGAAGAATTGAGCGCGAGTAACATAGCGCGATTGATAGAGCTAGCCGCGCCGCCGAGGTCTTCAAGGCGGCGCGAGGCAGGCGGCGGTTACTAATCGCGAACCGTCGCTTACGCCCAGAGATTGGATCACATACATGCTGCCTCAATCACGTTCCAGGCGGAGAGCCGGCGCTCTTTTGTTGACTTTTATCTTTGGCGGATTCGATGGCTTTGCAGCGAACGCTGCGCCCGCCGACCGAGCCAACGCCGATGCGCGTGAGCAGGCTGGCGTCTTGCGCATATGCGCTGCGAAGAACCAGCCGCCGCTATCGTTGGAGGATGGCTCGGGTTTTGAAAACAAGATCGCTGTCGTTCTCGCCGAGGCCATGAACAGGAAGGCGCAATTCGTTTGGTATGAACGGCCTGCAATCTATCTTGTCCGCGACCAGCTCGATAAGAACGCATGCGATGTGATCGTCGGGCTTGATTCCGGAGATCCTCGTGTTGCGACCTCGAAGCCTTACTATCGCACTGGTTACGTCTTCGTGACCCGGGCGGATCGAGATCTAAACATTAAGTCGTGGTCGGATCAAAGACTAGCAAAGCTGGGCCATATCGCTGTGTCTTTCGGATCTCCGGGAGAGGTTCTGTTGAAAGATATTGGCCAATACGAAAACAACATGGCCTATCTATATTCTCTCGTGAACTTCAAGTCGGCGCGTAATGAATATACTCAGGTAGATCCCGCCAAAATGGTCGGAGAAGTCTCAAGCGGCGGCGCTGAACTCGCCGTGGCTTTCGCGCCCGACGTCGCACGTTATGTCAAGGCTTCCGTGACGCCCCTTCGCATCAGTTTGATCGACGACGACGCCGTAAAGAGAAATGGAGAGAAAGTGCCGCAGCGATTTGATCAGTCGGTCGGTGTTCGCCATGACGACACGGCATTGCTCGAACAGATAGACGCGGCGCTCGTGCTGGCGAAACCCAAGATCGACGCGATTTTGCAGGTTGAGGGCGTCCCGCTCGTTCCCATTAGCCGATGATGAAGCGCCACGCGAATTCGCACCAGGAAAGAATCACTCGTGTTTAACGGCTATAAAATCTACAAGACAGCATCGCTCATTCTAGGCGGCGCCCTCACTAGCGTGCTGGCGCTCGCCGCCATTGCTCAGACGTCATCGATCACCTTTCGAAATACCATCACCGGAGAGGTCCTTGACCTTAATGATGCGCTACCGGAAGGGCGGAATACGGAGGGCGTGCAGAAGTTCATGCAAACCGGGGTAAATCCCTACAACGAAGACAAGAGCTGTCTGAAGCAGGGCGAACAAATATTCCTCTCGGCCTGCTCCGGTTGTCATGGCCATCTTGGCGAGGGCAAGATAGGGCCTGGCCTCAACGACGATTATTGGACCTATCCGGAAAATACGACAGACGTCGGGATCTTTTCGACGATATTCGGCGGCGCGAAAGCCTCGATGGGGCCACAATATCAAAATCTACAGCTTGATGAAATCCTCAAAGTCATGGCTTGGGTGCGTCATCTCTACAAGGATGGCGTCGATCAGGCGCCATGGTTCACTGAGGAGCAGAAAAAAAACTACAAGCCCTATAAACAGGGCGAGGTTTTTGCTGACGATGCGCCAGGCGCATGCAAAACGCAGGCGAAGTGAATAATGCGGCGGCGTCGCGACGGCGCGCAAACGCCACGAACAAGCGGAGGAAAGCACAATGCGCATGACTAATCTCGCTCCGGCGTTGCTCGCCGGTGGACTTCTGGTCGCTATGCCAGTCAGCGTCGTTTTGGCCTACGATGGCACGACCTGCAAAGCGCCAGGGAATTGTTGGGAGCCCAAGCCAGGTTTTCCGGAAAAAGTCGAGGGCTCGAAATACGATCCCAAGCATGATGCGAAGGAAATAGCAAAGCAGCAGACCTCGATTCAGGGTATGGAAGAGCGTAACAAAAAGCGCGTCGCCTATTTCAAGAAATCCGGAAAATGGGTTTACGAAGTGGATAAAATCCCAACCGAATGAGGGTGTCTTACGGACGACGAATCTGATGGCGAGTCTCGCAATTATAGTTGCTCCTTTTGATGGAGCCAAGTCGTCACGACTTTTAGCGTCGCTGTTTGGACTTCGATTGATGGGTGAGCTTTGAACAAGCTGGCGTCGGTCGCCGCAAGCCTCGATGAATGGCGCGCGCGTGCGCTCTCATTCGAAAGAGAGATTGCGAAAGCTATGGTTGGTCAGCAGCGCGCCATTCGTTTGGTGACGATCGCCATTTTTTCGCGTGGTCATGTTCTGATCGAAGGTGACGTCGGCGTCGGCAAGACGACGTTGCTGCGTGCAGCCTCGCGCGCGCTCGGAGGCGATTTCGCGCGGGTAGAGGGAACGGTCGACATGATGCCGACTGATATTCTCTATCATACCGATCTCGGAGATGACGGACGCCCCCGTGTCGGGCCGTCGCCTCTGCTGAGGAAGGCGGAATCGATTTCCGTATTTTTCTTCAACGAAATCAACCGTGCGCGGCCGCAGGTTCATTCGCTGTTATTACGATTGATGGCGGAGCGTAACGTTTCCGCATTTGACCGGGACTATGCTTTCCCTTTCCTCCAGGTCTTTGCTGATCGCAACATGGTCGAGCGTGAGGAAACCTTTGAATTGCCGGCGGCGGTGCGCGACCGCTTCCTGATGGAGATCGCCATCACCGCGCCCAAGGAGGATGACATTCGTCGTGAATTGGCGTTCGATCCGAAATTCGGCGATGTTGATGCGCTTGTTTCTCGCGTCGAGACGGGCGTTTTCGATTACCACGCAATCCCCGCGGTCGCCGATCTGATTCAAGCTGAAGTCAGTGCGAGCTCCGCCCTGCAAAGTTACGTCCTCGCCTTGTGGAACGGAATATTAAGACCTGGGTCCGTTGGCGCCAGTCTTGACGACGCGGACGCTGACACGCTTGTCAAGGGTGGCGCTAGCCCGAGAGGATTGGCCTTTCTCGTCCGAGCGGCCCGCGTGCGCGCCTGGCTCGAGGGTCGCGACTATCTTGTTCCCGATGATATACGCGAGATTTTCATTGAAGTTTTAGCGCACCGGATTGTAGTCGATCCGATCCACGCGCTTCGCGGCGACGGTATCGTCAAGCACTTGTGCCGCACGGTGTTCGACGCAGTCCCCGCGCCATGAATGCGCCGATTGATATTCTTTATTCGCCGCGCGGCCGCTTTCGATCAATCGAGTCTGGCGCGCAAAGATCGAGCGATGTAGGCGGCATCGGCGTCTTTCGCGATCACGCGCCCTTCCTGCGCTATCCGGACGCTCGCCGAATTGATCTACGCGCCACCTTACGGGATCCGTTTGGCGAGACATATGTGAAGCGTTTCGAACGCAGACATGCGATTGACGTTATCGCGCTGGTTGATGTGTCGGCGTCGATGCGCTTTCCAAGTACTGAACATAAAATCAAAGTCATCTGGGATTTTTGTGCGGCGCTCGCCTATTCAGTCACCCGGATTGGCGATCGCTTCGGCGTAATGGGTTGTGGCGAGACGATTCACCGATCGCTCATGACGGCGCCCTCGCGCTCGGTTGCGACGGCGTTGGCTGCTGTCGAACGTCTTCGCGCCTCGACTTGCGCGGACGCCGGGGCCGATGGATTTCTCACTGCGAGGGAGGCGCTCGGCTCAAAGCGCAAGCTTGTGTTTCTCGCGTCTGACTTTCGATGGCCGTGGGCGTTGATCGATCGCGTGTTCGAGTCGTTGTCGCGACATGATCTCGTTCCCTTGGTCGTGACCGACTCGACGGAGGAGTCGCCGCCAGATTGGGGATTGCTTCAATTGATCGACTCGGAAGATGGACGAAGGCGCATGATGTTCATGCGGCCGGCGCTGAAGCGGCGCTGGATCGAACGAGAGGCCGAACGGCGCAGAGAGATAGCGCGTCTCGCCACGGATCGCGCGCGGCGGCCTATTTTTTTGCGCGACGGGTTCGATCCCGCCGATCTCAGCCTTCGTCTAATGGCCAGTTGAAGCGTGATGCGCGGGCTCTCGCTTGTCATACTCCTGGCCGTGGGCGTTGTTCCAGCTTCGGCGGGCGATATTTCGGTTGAGGTTCATTCTGCGAGACCGTTCGGCTATTTCGTCGGCGACCTTATCCACGCCGAGGTGGAAATTCGCGCTCCGGCCGGTGCGGTCCTCTCCCCTGCGACGTTGCCGCATCCCGGAACGTTGAGCGCTTCCCTCGATCTGCGAAACATCTATGTCGAACAAGCGCGGACGAACGACGGGGCCGTTTGGCGCCTTGATCTGACATACCAGAACTTCTACGTCGCGCTCGATGTTCGTGATGTTCAAATTCCCGCCTTCACACTGACTATCACGACGCCGTCCGGCGTAGAATCTCACGAAGTTCCTGTGTGGCGAATCGGCGTCGCGCCGTTGCGCGAGGTCGCCCCCGAAAAAAGGGAAAACGCAGAAGATTATATGCGCCCCGACACGGCGCCGATCACCTTCTCGGAGACGCGTCCACAAGCTGCGTTCGCTGCATTTTCCACCACGGCGCTCTTGGGTCTCGTTCTGATCGCGCGCGATCGGGCCTGGCCGCCGTTTCACATGCGGCGCAGGCGGCTGTTCTCGGCTTTGGCGCGCCGCATCCGCGCGCTGACGCGTGTTCCCGAGAATCGGCAGACGGTTTGCGCCGCGCTTATGGACATTCACCGTACTCTCGACGCCTGCCGCGGCAAGAGCCTCCTGCAGGAGGATTTGCCCACCTTGCTTCACGCCCATCCTGAGTTCGCCGATCTCGAGAGCTCGCTCAACCGTTTTTTTTCGGCTTCACGGAGGCTCTTTTTCGGCCGCCCCGAAGACACGGAAGCAATAGACGTCACCGTTGGCGAACTTGCGCGTCTCTCCGAGTCGCTTGCGAGGCGAGAGAGAGTCGGATGAGCGGTCTTGGCGTGGATTACCCTTTCGTTCTGCTGTTCCTAGTGTTGGCGCTCGCTCCTTTCGCTCGCTCGGCGTTGCGTCCATCCTCGATTTCTTCCTTGACGGCCGCGCCGCCGGATCTGCTTTCGCGCGTCCTCGACTCCGGTTTGACAACCTGTGGCGTTATCGCCATCGCCGCGAGTCTTCTCGGCGCGTCGCGCCCTTTTCTTGCGGGCGCCGAGATCGAGCGGATTGGCGAAGGCGCGCAGATCGCGATCTTGATCGACCGCAGCGGGAGCATGAACGAAACATTCGCGGGCAAGACTCCCGCTGGCGGCGAAGAATCGAAGACTGCGGCCTCCAAAACTATTCTACGTCGTTTCGTTGACGATCGACACCATGACATCATTGGCGTGGCGGCGTTCTCGACGCAGCCGATGTTAGTGACGCCGCTTTCCGATCATCTCGCCGCGACAAAGGCGGCAATCGACGCGATCGATCGCCCGGGACTCGACTACACCAACATCGGGCGTGGGCTCGCCATGGCCCTGGCGATGGTCAAGGCAGGCGAAGCGGACAGATCCCGCGCGGTTTTGCTCGTGTCTGACGGCGCCGGAGTCATCGATCCGAAACTCCAGGACGATCTGCGCGCCGACCTCGCCAAGATGAACGTGAATTTGTACTGGTTGTTTCTTCGCACCGCCGGCAGCCCGAGCATCTATGACCGGCCGGAAGGCGACGACACGCCGCAGGCTGCGCCCGAACGTCATCTCGATCTCTTCTTCAAGTCGCTCAACACTCCCTATCGCGCCTTCGAGGCGGAGAGCCCCGAAGCGACGCAGGAAGCGCTGCGTCAGATTGATCGACTGGAGCGCCGCCCTGTGCGCTATTTCGAAAAGGAGCCAAGAACCGAGATGAGCGCCGCCTTTATTCTGCTTGGTCTTTTCGCCGCATGCTTGTTGCTGGCCGCCAAATTTGCGGAAATTCGTCTTGTTCCGGGAAAGGCCAAACCTTGATCTTAGTCCGCCGCGGAAAGAGCGTGTTGCTCGGGGGCGGCGAACCGCGGCCGGCCGCCGCCCGCATTTGGCGCAGACTTCGCTCGCCGTTGCTCATCGCGACCACGATTGCGCTGTGTGCGGCGGCGCTGTTCTTCGCGGCGATGTGGCGACGCGCGATGGATGGCAACGCGCAGATCGCAGCCTTGGGCGCGGGACGCGATGTTGAGGTCGATCCCGGCGCGCGCCCCGAGCTTTTGCTCGCTCGCATCGCTTTCCTCACCTCCCGCGGCGAAGTTGACCGCGCGCGGCCCTATGTCGATGCGTTTGACCGGAGCGAGAGCGACGAACTGAAGTCTCGTGGGCATTATTTGCTCGCCAATGCGTTGCTGCGCAAGGCGCTGGACCTTATAGAGCGCAGCCAACTCGACGCCGCCGGACCGCTCGTCATTTTGGCCAAGCGCGAATACCGTCGCGCGCTTCAGCTTCACCCTGAGTTTTGGGACGCCAAATACAATCTCGACGTCGCCGCGCGCCTGGTGCGCGACAATCCCGAATTCGAACACAAGAATGGAGATGAACTCTCCGCGGATCCGAAAATGCTATGGACTGACATTCCCGGCGCGCCAAAGGGGCTTCCGTGATGCGGCCGGATTTTTACGACTTTCGGCTTTGGTTGCTGATCGGCGCCGTCTTGTTGCTGGCGGCGGCGTTCGCAGCGCCGCGCTGGACATTGATGCGGGACGGCTACGATGTCCTCGTCATCGTCGACGTCACCGGGAGTATGAACACGCGGGACTATTCCGCCGAAGGACGGCCCGTCAGTCGGCTGGAATTCGTAAAATCTGCGTTGCGGGAGGCGATCGCCGATTTGCCCTGTCCGTCGCGGGTCGCGCTCGGCGTATTTTCGGAAAGGCGGCCGTTTCTCCTCTTCGAGCCGATCGACGCCTGCGCCAATTACGCGCCGCTCGAAGGATCGATCGCAGCGCTCGACTGGCGCATGGCGTGGGAGGGCGATAGCCATATTGCAGCCGGATTGTTTCGCGCAATCGATATGGCGCGCGAGCTGAATGCCGATCTGATGTTCTTGACCGACGGCCAGGAGGCTCCGCCTCTGCCGGCTTCCGGAGGGCCCCCCTTCGAGGGACGGCGAGGGGAGGTGCGCGGGCTGATCGTCGGCGTCGGGGGCTACGAATTGTCGCCGATTCCGAAATACGATGACAACGGGCGTGAGGTCGGCTTTCTGCGCGTCGACGACGTGCCGCATGAAAACCGCTTTGGATTGCCGCCGAGAGGGGCCGAGGAACGCGAAGGATATAACGCGCGGAACGCGCCGTTCGGCGCCGCCGCCGCCGTTGGCGTCGAGCATCTGTCGTCCGTGCGCGAACCCTATTTGCAATCGCTGGCGGCGACGACAGGCCTGGAATACGCCCATCTCGTCGATGCGCCTCGCCTCGTAAAATCCTACACCGACGCCGCAACTGCGCGTCCGCGACGGGCCGAGTTCGATCTTCGCCCGTCTCTTGGCGCCGCGGCGGGCGTATTGCTCTTCGCGCTCTATGCCGCTCCCACGCATTTCAAGTTGCCGTCGGTCCGCAAGCCCTGGCGCAAGCGTACAGCGACGGCGCAACCATGGAGACGTAAATGAAGAGTTTGTGGACGCTCGCCGCCACAATGGTCGCGACGGGGGCGCTCGCCCATGGTCCGACGCCGATCAAGGTGGACGAATCTATCGTTATCGCGGCCGATCCCCAGGCGGTATGGGCCGTGGCGGGTCAATTTGGCGACATCGCGAAGTGGCATCCCGACGTGACCGCCGCGACGATCAAAGGCGGAAACGCCGCCGGCGCCGAGCGGGAGATCACCCTTAAAGGGGGCGTGCTGAAGGAAGGCCTTGATGAAATCGATCCCGCCGACTTCAAACTCTCGTACCGCATGTCGGACCCAAATCTCGACGCCTTGCCGGTCAGCTCTTATACGGTCACCTTCACCATCAAGCCGGCCGAAGGCGGCGGCAGCCAAGTGGCGTGGTACGGACGCCTTTATCGCGGCTATACCGGAAACGACCCTCCAGAAAATCTCGATGACGAGGCGGCCCGCACGGCGATGTCAACGTTTCTGCGCGATGGTTTGCAGGGATTGAAGAAGAAGGTCGAGGGCAAATAGCCGCGGCTCGCCACGACGGCGATCAGCGTAAGGAGACGCCCCATGACGCACTGGATCATACGTCCTGCGCTTCTCGCGGGTTTTTGCCTGACGCTGTTCGCTGCCTGCGACAAGCGCGAGCCATCCAAGGACGCGACGTCGTCGGACCATGTCGAGGTTCAGGACAAGAATCGGTCGAACTGGCTGCGTATCTCCGACCAGGTTGATCCCGCCGCCTGGCTTGTCAGCAAGGAGATGCGGCGGGAGGTCGCGGCGAATGATCCGGCCGTCCTCGAGATGCGACAAGCCCTGGCTTTGGCGGAGACGCGTTTTCTCGAGTCCGATCGGATGCTCGCCAACCGCACCGCGCAAGTCAGCGAGACTCTTTCGAGCGAGGGGCGCCCGCTAAGCTCTCTCACGTTGCTGGCCTCGCTGACCATGATCGTGCCTGAGACGAGCCAGAAGCAAACCTACGGGGACCTGTGTCAGTTCTACTTGAACCTGCGCCATGCCGGCGTCGATCACGATGGCGCGCTCGCGTTCTTGTCGAAACGCTTTACGCCGGAGCGGCTGAAATAAACCCTCGCCCGGCATCGCAATCACGCCAGCCTCATCGCCACTTTGTGTTCAACGGCGATGCGCAGGAGATCGGCTTTCGAACGCGCGCCAAGCTTACGCTTGAGCAGCAGGCAATTGTTCGCCACGGTCTTGTAGGAAACTTTCAGAACAAAGGCGATCTCTGCCATGTCCTTGCCATCGGCGAGATTACGCAAAATCTCCATCTCCCTCGCGTTGAGCGAATCGAGCGGGTTCTTCGCCAGATTTTGGTCGGAAAACGCAAGCTTCAGGGCGAGATTGCCGGAAAGATATCGCTCCCCCGCCGCGACGGCGCGAATGGCCTTGATGAAGGTTTTGGGATCTTCGTTCTTCGCCAGATATCCCCGCGCGCCAAGGTCGATCGACCGCGCCGCAAAAACCGGATCGTCGTTCATGGTGAAAACAATGATCCTGGCGGTAGGGCTGCGCTTGAGAAGACGGCGCAGGAGCTCGAAGCCCGAGACGCCCGGAAGATTGATGTCGAGCACAACCACGTCAGGCTCGGAGGCGGCGCTAGTCTCCATCGCTTCGTTGGCGTCATGCGCCTCGAGCACTTCTATGTCGGGATGACCGGACAACATGCCCCGGCAGCCCTCGATCACCATGGGGTGGTCATCAATAATGAGAACGCGCATAAGTTTTTTCAATCGCATGAAACCCGTCCGACTATTTGAAATGCAGAAGGCTCTGTCAAACCATTTCTGCCGTCTCGACGGGGTTGATCTTTGACGAAACGGACTGAAACATGATCGGATTCTGGTCGCCCCACGCATCCTCTTTCCTCCTCGCGCTCGCCGCCGCGACGACGCTGTTCTTCGCCATTCCCATTCTCCTGACGCCGTTGCGCTGGGCTCGCATGATGCTCTGGACCGTTCCGGAAGACACACGTCTCGCCGTCTATTTCGGGCGATGTCTTGGCGCATTTGCGACCATTTTCGAAATCTTCGTCTTCCGGGCCGGATTGACCGGCGTGGACCAGACATTCGTTTTCGAATTCATGATTTTGGTCTGGTTGTTCATGCTCGCGATCCATATCGTCGGCGCCGTGCAGCGAGTTCAGCCGATCACTGAAACGTTGGAAATCGGCTTCTGGGCGGTGTTGATCGTCCTGACGCTGGCATTCTGGCCGATCGACGGATGACGGCGGCGCGCTCATCGCTCCTGGACCCACGAACCATGCGTTGTTTTTCTCTCAAGACCGGGCTGAGCTGGTTGATCGGCTCCGTTCTCGTCTCGACATTGCTCATCAATATCGCCATTCAGCTCGTGCATGCTGGACCGAGAGTCCGCGCGGAGGCTGAAAGCAATCTGCGTCTCACGCGGCAAATGGTGCTCATGACGATCGCGACCTTGCCTCAGAGCGACGATCCCTTGCCGGGGTTGAGTAGACTATACGAGAGCCTTGGAACCCTGCGGCATGTCGATATACGGATCCTCGCAAAAGGCGATCCCTCGCCGGATTTTGCTTCGGAAATGGCTCTCCATCCCGGCGACGACGCGCCGAACTGGTTCGTTTCCCTGATCGGCGCCGCCCCCAAAGTCACATTCGTTCCGGTCATCGTGCAGAACAAGGATTACGGCCGCATTGCGATCGTCTCCAATCCGCTCGACGAGTTGACCGAAATCTGGTCCGACGTCTCGAGGCTCGCCTTCATCAACCTTGCGGTCACATGTGCGATTTTGGCGGTGGTGTTAGCGCTTGTGCGCTCCTGGCTTGCGCCCTTCGCCGCTTTGCGGTCGGGTCTTGCCGAACTCGAGGCGGGCAGGGACAATGTTCGCATACCGCTGCGCGGCGCAGCGGAGTTTCAGAACATCTCCTATGCGCTGAACTCTCTTGGCGCGACGCTTGACCGCGTCAAGGATGAAAACCGCTCTCTCCTTGGCAAGCTTATTCAGGTTCAGGACGCGGAACGCAGGGAGATCGCGCGCGATCTTCACGATGAGGCGGGTCCGGCGCTGTTTTCGATCCGCGCGGGCGCCGTCGCGCTTCAGGATCTTGCGAGCCAGACCCCGCCGGATTCCACGCGAGTGCGCCAGGTCAGCGGCGCCGTGGAAAGAGCGAGCGAAGCATTGCAACAGGTGTTTCGTGGTCTGCTCGGACGCCTGCGTCCAAGAGGGTTGGCGGAATTCGGGCTCAACGACGCGCTGGGAGAACTTGTCGCTTCCTGGAAAGACCGGCATCCTGATGTCGCGCTCGATCTGGTCGCGCCGCACGATCTCTCGGCGCTCGACGAGGCGTTCGCCCTTGGCGCCTATCGCATCGTTCAGGAAGGCCTGACGAATATCTACCGACATGCGGGCGCGAGTCGAGCCTCGGTCCGTGTCGAGTTCGACGAGGGCGCCACGTCGGCGGGCGATCTTCCGGACGCAGTCCCGGTCCTGAAAATCACGATCGAGGATGATGGAAGAGGCTTGCCGCAGAATTGCATTCCGGGGCTTGGACTTCTTGGGATGAGAGAACGCGTGCAGGCGCTTGGAGGCGCGATTTCGATCGAAAACCGGGAGGAGAAAGGAACGCGCGTCTTAGCTGCTTTGCCGCTCCCGGATGATGATGAGGAATGATTGCGACACGGCGCAAGACGATCCAAATCGCCTCCGGAATTTTCGGCGATAAACATCCGAAAGTCTCCGGCTGCGCGGCGTATAGCTCCATGTTTCATGGATGAAGTTGAGAAAAGTTGATCAAGGCGATCACCCGCCGGGCCCATGAAGGACACAAGCGATGATCTGGAACAGCCCTGTGATCACCGAATTCTGCATCGGCATGGAAGTCGCCAGCTATGAAACCGCCGTCATCTGCGCCAGTTAAGCCGAGGGCGCCCGCCGCTGCGTCGGCGCTGTTGCTGACGCTGCTGGACGCCCTCGGCGCCTTCGACGCTTTAGAACTCGGAGTAGGCGCCGCCTCCTCAATCTGAAAAAGTGCTTTCTCCGCGCAGCATCGCTCCGAAGCTGCCGCTGGCGCGTTCCGGGTGGACGACGCATCCATATTGTACGGTTAAATCCGGAATGACGGGACGCCCTTCGCGGGCAAATCGCTCATAATCGGGCGTCGGCGGACATTGGCCGGAGCGCTCCGCCTCGCCGATTGATCGCCGTCGGAGATGTATCGAATGAAACCGCGGGGGGATGCAAGAACCACCAGGGCAGAGACGATTTTGGAAAGCGGCGCGTCTTGAGGCATGGTGAGCAGGGGCTGCTGCATATCCGGAAGAAGCAACCGTGAGGCAGAGAGCGAACTCCAAGATTTCAACAATTCTGTCGCGCATCGCGCAACGCCCTCATCTTGAGACGCCAGCCTTAGATCGAGACGCGTCCATGAGATCGGTCGATCGCGGAATGCGCCGCCGAGGCTCCGCGCCGAGTCGCGCCACTCGCTTTGTAAATGCGTCGCCACTATCGCTGGATGGTTTAATGAGCGGCCGCAAGCGTTCGCAAGAGCGCCGCACGCCGCCTTCAGGTTGCTATTCTCTTCCGGCGGGAGCGGTTTGCGGCGCGCTTGTGAAATAGTTGCTCCGCTCTACAACGACGCGTCGAGTGTTTGCAGAATTTCGAGCCCCGAGCGCTTCCGATGTTGGGAGTCGGACGCGCTCGGGGCAAACGAGCGCTCGCGAGGGGCCAAACGCGCGCGCTCGAAGTTTGGTCGATCGTCAAGAAGCCGATAGCTCTCCTTTCGCCTGACCTTAATCCGACATGTTCCCTGGGCCTTCCGGATGACGCGGATCCTCGCCGAGACCTTCGCGACCGCGCGTGCCCGAATGATCGAAACGCGCTCGATCAAGCCGAGACAACGCCAACCCTCCCGGAGCGTCCTGAGCGAGACCGTAATATTGACTGGCGTTGGCAGGTCGATTCGCAGGCTGGTTGTCTTTCGCGACAACGGCGCCAGCCGAGGCGATCAACATCGCCGCCGCTACAGCGGTTCGCTGTAATTTCCTGGTTTTAATAAAATCAGTCGTAAGAATTGTCATTTGAAGTTCTTCGAACGATTTGTTCAGCCGCTTCTCGATCGTTTAAATCGTCGGCTCTAAGTCAAAAAATAGTATAGATGCGTCTAAATGCAAAGGCGTATCGTATAAAACATAGTTTAATAATTAGTATTAAAGTACATTTATGAAAATAACTTCACAATATCAATTTCGACTTGAGCGGGCTCAGGCTGCGTCGCGCAACGACATCTCGAAAGCGGCGCCCTCTCGGCAATCTGCAACGCAAAGGTCAAAGCCATGCAATTGCGCAATCGTCGACGCCATATGGAGGCCAAGACCAATGCCTGGCAGATGCCGGGTGGCGTCGCTGCGGTAGCGCCGTTTGAAGATGGCTCCGCGCTCCTGGCTCGCCACGCCCGGCCCGCTGTCCGAAATGCGGACGACAGGTTTCCCCGATTCCGATTTTGCCGCAACCTCGACGAACCCGCCAGCCGGGGTGAATTTTATTGCATTGTCAATCAGGTTCGCCACAGCCTCTACAAGCAGATCGAAATCGCCATGGACCTGAAGGGGCTCTGGAGCGATGAGCGTAAAGACAATGCGCTTCGCGTCAGCCAGGGGTTGGTAAAGATCGAACGCATTGGCGCAGACTTCGACGAGATCAATGGTCTTGAAGCCGCTCGTCCTGCGTCCATATTCGATGTCGGAGATCCTTAGGAGGGCGGCGACCGTCGTCATCACGCGATCAAGAGTTCCGAGCGCCTTTTCGGCGCTGCTTCGCAGGTCGTCGCTCGATCCGTTGTCAAGGGCGCGCTCCAGACCGATCCGCATGACGGCGAGCGGCGAGCGAAGGTCATGGGCGATGTTGTCTCCGACGCTCTTGATCTGATCGAGGAGGCGGACGATTTCGTCGAGCATCAGATTGACGGCGCGCCCGACGTGATCGAGATCGTCGTTTAATCCGTGAGTCGGCAACCTTTCCGTAAGGTTGCCTTGCATGATGCTGATGATTTTTCGATTGATCGCTTTGAGGCGCTTCGTGGCGCGCAAGCTGAAAATGGTTCCGACGATGAACGCCAGCAGCAAGCTGGGGACGACGCCCAAGGCCAGCGCTTCCAGAACGATCTGCCGGAAGGCGTAGACTTCAGACAAATTGCGCCCGAGCAGCAGGACGCTGCCATCTTGCCGCCGTCGGGCGACGACCAAGACGGAAACGGTCTCGCGTCTGATGTTGGATCGTGAAATGAGGCCGATCGTATGGGTCTCGCCGTCGATGGGAAGGGCGGCCGGCAATGCATCGACGTTGCCGGAGAGGAGCTTGCCGCCAGAATCAAACAGCGCCGCATAATCGATCGCCCTGAGATCTCTCGTAATGCGGAGATCCACCTCTCGCGTCAGCTGGGGCAATGTCTGATTAACGCCCCTCGCAACCTCTTCGGCGAGCACGCGGTTCTGGTGCGCGGTATCGCGTTTGACCACCTGCCAATACACGAAAACCAGCACCACCGCGGTTACGGCGGTGATGGCAAGAGAGAAAAAGACGGAGACCCGGAAGGTTGCGGTCTTCCAGAGCTTAATTTTCGAGATCCACATCAAGCATGAATCCTACGCCGCGCACGCTGCGGATCAGGGACGGCTGTCCGCCCACATCCATTTTACGGCGTAAATTACCTACGTGGACGTCGACAAGATTGGTTTGTGGTAAAGAGCGATAGTGCCAGAGATCTTCGAGCACCATCTTGCGCGTAATGGTTTGGCCGGAATAGCGCATGAAATATTCCAGCAATTTGAACTCGGTTGGAAGGAGATCGAGCGTCCGATCGCCGCGGCGCGCGCTGCGTGCGATGAGATCGATCTCCAGGGGCCCCACCCGAAGGAGGGTCGCCGGCGCCTCATTCGATCTGCGCAACAGCGCCTCGACGCGGGCGGCCAGTTCTCCCATGGCGAATGGCTTGGTGAGATAGTCGTCGCCGCCGGCTTTCAATCCCCGGATGCGTTCATCCACGGCGGCAAGGCCGCTGACAAAGAGAACGGGCGAACGAATTCCTTCCTCGCGTAAGGCTTCGACCATCGACAGGCTGTCAGAACCAGATAACATCCGATCGACAATCAACAAGGCGGGGCTGCAAACCCGCGCCGCGTGTAGCCCTTCCTCTTCCGTCGTCGCGATCTCCACGCAATAGCCGAGACTCCGCAACTCGTTCTCGATCTCTCGCGCCATGTCCGCTTCGTCTTCAACGAGTAGGAGAGGCTTGTTGTTGTTGTCATTTGGGATATCCAGCATGAATCGCTCCATCAGCCTCAATATTTCGCGATGACAGGGGCAGGCGGCGGAGGGGCGTCGAACGGATAATAGCGGATGCTGAACAGGCCAATGCTATCTTCTGTCTTGGCCGATCCGCCAAAGCCCGGGAATGAGTATTTTTGGGTGAAGGAATATTGCAGTCCAACACGCACTTTTCCGAAAGGCCCGGAATAGAGATTGTCCCAGATTCCGCCGGTCAGCTGGCGGATCAAGTGAATATTTCCATTGCAAACCGCCGAGCCAATGATCGAACATCCCGCATTCGTATAAAGAGGATTGCCGTATCCATATGCGCTCACGGCAATCGTTTTGCCAGTGCCTAAGGTGATCGTCGACGTCGACGCCTGCTGCGCCTCCTGACCGGCGTAAACGTACATATCGAGGTCCGGCGTCGGATGGAATGTGAGGCCCGCGAACAGCATCGTTTGTTGAAGCGGAGAGATTGCGCCGTTCCAGTTGAAGGCGACGTCGCTTAGCTGAGCCGAGCCGTAACGGCCGATACCGCGTCCGGTCATGCCTGAAAACTGGAGTTCAAGCTGTTTGGGCAGTAGAGACACGAGCATCGATCCGCCGGCGCCCCATCCCGCGACATCCTGATTGGAATTGTTGACCTGACTATAGAAATCCCGGAACAGCCCGAAACCTTCGAGATGAATATTGTGACCCTCAAGCGATGAATCCCAGGCCAGCTTGCCGGCGACATCGGGCAAATGATTCAGCGAATAGGTGTTGGCCGAATTGAACAATGAACCGCCCGGAGGCGCGACGTTATAGACCAGCGATCCTGGGAGAAGGGCCGCCGGGCCCGTCGTCGGCAGGCCGGCCACATATGGGCCGGCAGGAGTACAGCCGATCGCGAGCGGCGAGCCAGTGGGGGCGCAGCCGAAGGTGGTCGCGGGACTTTCGACAGAAACGCCCGCCCAGAAGGTCTTGTCGAAATCTTTCACAAAACGAATCTCGGGGGTTCGCGTCCAGACGAAACCTGGAACGTACCCCGCATCGATTTGCAAGGGGATGTTTTCCTGGCGCGGTACAATGCCTTTACTGTTCATCGTGATCAACGACCACGTCTGTCCAGCAAGAACATGCGCTCCGAGATCATCCTGATCCAGCGTTGCGTAGAGATGCCGTATGCGCGGCGTATAGGAATTGCTTTCGTTCGAGTTTGCGGTTTGCGCGGCGCCGAGGAAATCGAGCTCGATGAAGGCCGCGAGATGGGTCGATGGATTGACGTCGCCCTTTACAAGGAGGTTGGCCCGGCTTTGGCGAGCGCTCATCCGGAATTCGTTGGCTAAGCCGGTGCGGGAATTATAAAACGGGATGGCTTGCCATGGGGTGGCGATATCTGCGCCGATAAAACGATCCCGGAATACGCCTGCGAGTTCGAAGAAACCGCCGGGGGTGATGCTGACTCCGTTGATGTAAAGGCTTGGAGACCCCGCCACCGGGAGCCCGCGGATGTCGGATTGTGTGGCGGTGAGGCCGGTCTGAGGCGCGCCGACGAGCGGACCAAGGGCGATCCCGCTCGGGATCTGGACCGGTGTAGGCGCAGGTCGCGATTCGACGGTGCGGATCTGAACGTGCGACTCTTTTTGCATGCGCGCCTGCGCATTGACCTTTGCTTCGAGCTTTTTCAGTTGCGCCCTGAGCGCCCGGATCTCTTCGGCCGTATCCTCCGCGCGCGCGGCGGTTTGATAGCACATCAAAGCTCCGAGCGTGGCTAGCACAAGACCCGGTGTGTTGACATATCGCTTGATTGGCATGGCCCACCCTTCAATTCGGTCTGAAACGCAATGTTTGCGTTCGAGAGCCGGATGATGCCATTCGAACGAATAGAATTAAAGTAAATACGAGAACATATACGACTAATATAAGCTATGTTGCTCAGAAACAACAATATAGAAAGGATAAAACATGTATTAAATTGATAACATAGGTTCATTATATTGCATTTTATGGTGACAATAAATTTAAAACAAGTACTAAGTAAAGAACTAGTCTAAAATATAATTCATGAAGATGATTTCATTAAATATTTTTAATTTTGAATTTCCTACGTTTAGCCTAGGATCGCATTCACTGTTGCAGAAGCGCACACCGGCTACAGCGAAATCCATGGAATTCGCGGCGGTTAAATTCAGATGCGATTGCAGGGGGCGCGCACGAGCGATTTGCTCGCGGATCGCAGACCTGTGCGGAGGGTTGCACGCCTTTGGAGGCGCCCTGTTTGGCGCAATGATCTTGCTTGGTCACCCGACGAGCGCAGCAGCGATGAACTTCAGGATTGTCCCGGCCTCCGGTTCGTTCGGATGCCTTTTCGGTTGTGGTCCTGCAATCGAAGCTGACGGTGAAATCACCGACTCGACGCCAGACGAATTCAGCGCCTTTATGCGCGCGAATGCGGCCACGCGCCGCGCGCGCCCCATCGTCTTCATTGATTCTCAAGGCGGTAAGATCGCGGCGGGAATGGCTCTCGGCCGGCTCTTTCGAAAAGCCGGGGTTACGACGATTGTCGCGCGGGCTGCGCCGGGCGCGTTCGAGCTTAATCCGGCTACCTGTTATTCTGCATGCGTCTATGCGCTTATGGGAGGCGCGATCCGTATCGCGCTCTATCAAAGCAGGATCGCGATCCACCGGATGTTTGCTTACGACGGTGGATCACGGCGCTTCGACAATGGCAAAATGGCGTCGTGGGTGAAGCGTTACGCCAGCCTGATGGGGGTCAGTCCGGACCTGGTCGCAGCCGCGGAGAACGGAACGGATGCAATACAGATGCTTTCGCCGATCGAGATCGTGAAATGGCGTCTTGCCCGGATTGAGGATAGCGCTCGGTAAAGATCGATTCAGCGCCGCCAAATCACGGCGCTACATGCCCGTTTCCGCGCGAGACGCCTCTTCTGTGGCGCCAGGCGCAGGCGCATTCGGCTTCCTTTCGACGATACGAACATTATCTCCGGAGACAAGAGTTTCCGGCGGACTATCGATGAGTCGATCAGAAGCGCTCAACCCGGAGAGAACCTCCACATCATCGCCTAAATTGCGACCGAGACCGACCTGCTTGATTGTCACCTTATCATCATCATTCATGGTCGCGACGCTCATTCCATGACGACCAAAAATGAGCGCGGTCACGGGCGCCCGAAGCACGTTCGAATCCGACGGTATGTGAAAATGAACCTCGGCGAACGCGCCCGGCCATAATGTTCCGTCGGGATTTTGAGCCTGCAACTCGACCAGCGCCGTCCGCGAGTTTTCGGAGATTGCGTTCGAAGTTGTAACGAGCGTCGCGGGGAATGTCCCTTGCTGGCCGGGAAGCCACAGCGTCGCCTGAAGCCCCTCCCGCATCTCTCCAAGGAAAGCTTGTGGAACCTTTACGTAGACCCGCATCTCATGCAAATCGGACACTTGAAAGAGCGCCTTGCCCGAAGTGCCGTCGGCGTTGACGAGATCGCCGATATCGACCGATCGCGCGGTAATGACGCCGTCAAACGGAGCCTTGATCTGCTCGAACCGGGTCAACTCCTCAAGCCGGCCCACCGCGGCTTGCTGCGCCTCCGCGTTCGCACGAGCGACGTCAACCTCCGCAAGCCGTGACGCTAGGGTCAGTCGATCGGTGTCTCCCTGTTGCTGGCTGGCCCACCCCTTGCCAACGAGATGCAACGTTCTCTGGTTGGTCGCCTGTCCGAGGTCCGCATTCGCCTTCGCCTGCTGAACTGCGGCCTTCAGCTGAACCAGTTTCGCCTTCGCTTCAATGAGTTGTTGATCGAGTTCCGGCGCGGCGATCGATGCAAGCGCTTCGCCTTTCTTGACCCGAGCGCCTATATCCTTGCGCCAGTCGGTGACGTAACCGCTCGCGCGGGCATAGAGGGAGCCAGTATAGAACGCGCTAACATTACCGGGAAGAACCAGATCACCTACGCTTGCTCCGGGTCGTGGGGAGACAAGGCGCACAGCGGGTATAGCTTGCTGGTTCGTCCAGACCTCAATCTCCTCCTTGCTTCGCGCCCGATCCGATATTCCAAACATCGCGACTCCGACGGCGCCGCCCGCGACGACGCAAAGCATTAAAAAAGCCTTATAGGGTTGTACTGGCCGAACCGAAAGATCGCTCATTGTCCCTCTTGATCATTATCTGTAGCCTCGCTGGCGCAAGGTTCGGCGGGTCTGACTTCGCGCCCATACAAAATGCTGAATACGGTCGGCACGAAGAAGAGCGTCGCAAATGTCGCGAAAATCAAGCCGCCGATGACGGCCCGGCCAAGCGGGGCGTTCTGTCCCGCGCCCATCGCCATAGGAGCCATTCCGATAATCATGGCGAGCGCTGTCATCAGGACGGGCCGGAACCGCGCGGCGCCCGCAGCCAGCGCGGCTGTCAAAGCGTCTTTACCAGAGGCGAGTTGCTCTCGCGCGAAACTCATAACCAGAATACTGTTGGCGGTCCCGACTCCCATGCACATAATTGCGCCGGTCAACGCTGGAACCGATAAGGTTGTATGAGTGACGAAAAGTATCCAGACAATGCCGGCCAGGGCGAAGGGAAGCACAGCGACAATTACGAACGGATCCAGCCAAGACTGGAAATTGATGACGATCAGCAGGTAGATCAGTATAATAGCGAAGGCAAGGCCGGAATACAGCTGATTGTAAGCCTTCGCCATCGTCACTGGCTGGCCACGGATGATGATGCTGTCTCCCCTTGGAAGATTAATCCGAGAGTCGTCCACTATTGTCTGGATATCGGCGACGATAGCGCCTAGGTCGCGCTCTTGCATGGTTGCGTAAATGTTGATCGTTGGACGAATATTGTAGTGAGAGACGATTGCGTTCACTGGTTCCGGAGAAATCGTCGCAAGGCCTCCGAGCAATTGGGTCGAGCCGCCAGCCGCGAGCGGCAAATTGTTGAGTGCTTCCAAAGTGTCCATGTCATATTGAGGCGTCTGAATCGCCACGGGATAGGACACCCCATTCTCCGGGTTCACCCAGTATGTTGGCGCAATCTGACTGCTGCTGGCCAAGGTGTCCTGCAGGCTTGAGGCGGCGTCGCGTTCAGTCAATCCAACCAAACCCGCTAATGTACGATCGAAACGTACTCTCAAGGCCGGGCCTTCGAAGGCTTCCTGAATTCGTGGGTCCGCTATTCCGGGAACATGACGAATCTTTCCGAGGAGGCGATTTGCAAACTTGCGGGTCGCGTCGAGATCCGTACCGACAATTTGCACGTCAATCGGCGCCGGTATCCCAAAATTGAGAATTTGAGTCACGATATCTGCGGGAAGAAAGGAAAATGTCGCTTCAGGAAATGCTTTTGGCAATTCTTCACGCAGACGCTTTTCGTACAAAGCAGTGGCGGAATCCCCATTAAGGGAAATCATGAGATCGGCGTCCTCGACGCCGATCGTTCCCGAATTTCCGTAAGAAATGTTCGTGCCGCTTATGGGCATCCCGATGTTTGTGACGATGCTCGTAAGGCGGTTGGGAGGAATTATTTCGTGAATCGCCTTTTCAATCGCGCTGCTCAGCCTCGTTGTTTCTTCGACCCGTGTTCCGGTTTGCGCGCGAATGTGAAGTTTGATCGCATTTGTTTCAGGCGTGGGAAAGAAGTCCTGTCCAAGAAAAGGAGCGAGAATAAACGACGACGCAATGACGCTTGCGAAGACGGCAAGAAACGCAAGCCGGCGCTTAAGCGCAAGCCTTAGAAGCCTCAGGTATCCAGCGCGCAAAGTTTCAAACTTTCGCTCGAACTCGCGTTGGAACCAGACTATCATCCCCGCCGGGTTCGAAAGGCGAGGCGAAGGGCTGTGTTTCGTCGTGTGATTTAGCAGCAGGTTCGCCATCGTCGGCACAAGCGTGCGCGAGAGGACATACGACGCGATCATTGCAAAAACAACTGCTTCCGCCAGCGGACGAAAGAGATATCCGCCGACGCCGCCAAGCCAGAACATCGGCGCGAACGCGACGCATATGCACAGCAACGATACGGTCGCAGGCGCGACGATTTGTTCGGCGCCGTCGAGGACCGCCGATTTGACAGACTTGCCATGTTCGAGATGCCAATTGATATTTTCAATCGTCACGGTCGCGTCGTCAACAAGAATTCCAACCGCGAGCGCGAGGCCTCCAAGCGTCATCACGTTGATCGTTTGGCCAATCGATGAGAGAATGGTGAGCGACGCGAGAATGGCCAAAGGAATCGAAATCGTAATAATCAGCGTCGAGCGCCAGCTTCCGAGAAAAACAAGGATCATGAGGGCGGTCAGGCAGGCCGCGATCACGCCTTCGCGAATGACATCTTTCACCGCGGACATCACAAAGCTGGATTGATCTCCCACAAGCGCAATATCTACCCCTATGGGTAGTGTTGTTTCAATCGACGGCAGGATCGCCTTCACTCCAGCGATGATATCGAGAGTGGACGCCGATCCAGCTTTCATGACGGTCATCAGGACGCCTTTACGTCCATCCATCATTACAACGTTTGTTTGCGGCGGATTTCCATCGTGAGCGAAGGCGACGTCGCGCAGATATACGACGCTTCCGTCAACGTGCTTGATCGGTAAATTGTTAAAATCCTCGATCTTCTTCGGCGAATCGTTGAGATTTATCGTAAATTCGAACTTGCCTATTTTTTCAGTTCCGACGGGTGTTATCAGATTTTGCGCGGCCAGGGCGGTCACGATGTCCTGGGCCGACAAACCATACGCATGGAGGGCGCGCTGATCGAGATCAATTTGCAATTGTCGCACCGTGCCGCCGTAGGGTGAGGGCAGGGCGGCGCCGGCGATCGTCGCGAGTTGGGGCCGTATGAAGTTTGTAGCGAGATCGTTTAGCTTTGTTTGCGATAATGTGTTGCTGGAAAGAACGAGCTGTATGATTGGAACGCTCGAAGCGTTGAAGCTTAGAATCTGCGGGGGCGTGATCCCTGCGGGAAGCTGCTTTAAAATGGTTTGGGAAATTGAGGTGACCTGCGCCTGCGCCGCATTGATATTCACGTTGGGCTGAAAATAGATTTTTATCACTCCGTAACCCGAAAGGGATTGGGACTCTATGTGCTCGATATCGTTGACTGTCGTGGACAGTGATCGTTCGAAGGGAGAAACGATGCGTCCCGCCATGTCGTCTGCGGGCAAGCCGCCATAAGACCAGATGACGCTGATCACAGGAATGCCGATATTTGGAAAAATATCGGTCGGAGTGCGGACTGCCGCGACGCCTCCAAAAATAGCGATCAAAATCGCCATCACTGCGAATGTGTAGGGGCGCGACAGCGCCATGCGCATGATGGCGAGCATCGAGATCAATCCTAGATTTAAGGACGGTAGACGATCATGAAAGAATTTTATATCCAGGTGGGTTCCGGAGGGCCCGGCGAGAACCTAATCTGAGAAGTTGCCAGGTCCTTCAGGGTAAAAGGGGCTCGCTCCCAGCCCTTGGCGGCTTAACGCGCCGGACTGACTGAACGTGTTGGGTTCGTTCGATTGAATGGGCGGTAAGCTAATAATTTGTTTTTGATAAAGCCCATAATATTGCTCTGCGTGTCGGGGACGAACGGATTTATGATGAACGGTCGCCGTCGCGATCCCGGTGAAATGGATCGACAGGGTGATCGCAAGAGTGGCCGTCCGTATCTTTCGATGTAGCGTACGTCGATGGGCAGGCATATCGAGCTCTCATGCGAATACAAGCGGCGATAATGAGGAGATAGGCGCGACCCAGTTGAATGTCTATCGATGTAGTATAAAACTATCTTTAGACCTTCGACTACTATGAATATATTTTTATGAATCGAGATTGAGCGTTGGTCGAATTCCAGGATAGCCGCAGACTGATTTTGGCTTTGGCGACCACCTGCATCCGAAAATGTTTGCGCAATCATCCGTAATATTCGTATGCTACGCAACTTGAGAAGGCTGCGGGCGGTGTGTGATTGATGTTGAATAGAATGTAGCTGACGACGATGTTGGCATCGGCAAGCAGGTAGGTGGCGTCCAGGGCGGCATTGGCGTTGTGGGTTTTGGTTGGCGACCTCTTCGGCGGCGCGGAATTCCCCACGCGGCTTCACCTGCCGGACGCCGGAGGCGACTTGATCAGGAGATCATCGCCCGCACGGTCGAGATGCCGGCGAGGGCTATAGGCGGTTGACGGTGGTGGCCTTGTTGCCGAAGGCTGTGAGGAAGGCGAACGGAAATTCCGCAGGATCGAAGGGAGCGGCTGCGAGCTCCGATACGGCTTCTTCGATCTCTACGGCATTCATGATTCCCCGCCTCTCGCCGTGTAATCTACCCCGTATCGGCTTCGGCAGGAGCGGTCATGGTGCCGGATGAGGGGATTGAACCCCCGACCTTCGGTTTACAAAACCGCTGCTCTACCGCTGAGCTAATCCGGCCCTGGGCGCCGATTCCCGGCGGGCCTCTTCGGTACTTGATCGAACCGCACGCCGCTTAAGCGCAGGATCCGACTCGCCTTCTCGCCTCTTCGATGACTCATTCAGTCGCTCCGCCAACCGAGCTAAATCGGGGGCTTCGGCTCCTTCACACAGGCTGGGCTAGCAGCCCCGTCCGCATCTTGCAACTGGCGCGATCATGCAAGTGGCGCGATTTTGCAAGTGGCGCGATTCTCGTCTCCGGCGCAAGTCTAATCCAGAGTCAGGCGCCGGACCAAATAAGCAGGCCTCGGTCCAAATAAGGAAGGGAAAGCCGTTCCTGATCCGTTTGCAGGTCTTCACGTCAGGAGCAAAAAGCCAGAGAACAGAAATTATTAGCGATTTGGCCTAATATTGCCGCGAAAGTTACCTATGGAGCCAAGGGGCTCGTCATTTCGAGCCTCGACACCCAGTCACGGAGCGCGCTGCATGCCGGCATTATCGAGCAAAATGATCGCGGGCGGTCTCGCCGCCGGCCTCGCCCTGGCGCCGCTGCTGTCCGCCGGTTCGGCCAAAGCCGACGACGCCGGCGCCGTCGCGGCGGGGATGATCGGCGGCCTGGCGCTCGGAGCGCTTGCGGGAAGCGCGATCGCGGGGGCGGCGCCGCCTCCGCCTCCGCCGCCGCCAGTGTATTACGCGCCGCCACCCTATGCGCCACCTCCCTATGCGGCTCCTCCCTATGCCCCTGCCTATGCTCCCGTCTATGCGCCGCCGCCGCGCTGCTGGTACGAACCCCAGCAGGCCTGGATTGGCTACGCTTACGTTATCCAGCGCGTTCGCGTCTGCAACTGAGCGGTCCAATCCTGGCGCGGCGTCAGCCGCCAATCGCCGGATAGTCCGTATAGCCTTTGGGGCCGGGGGTGTAGAACCGCTCGGCGTCGGGCGCATTAAACGGCGCGTCGGCGCCGATGCGGGCTGGAAGATCCGGATTGGCGAGAAAGCTCGCTCCGAAGGCGACGGCGTCGAGTTTGCCGTCGAGAATCGCCTGGTTCGCCTCCTGCGGCGTATAGCCCATATTGCCGATCAGCTTGCCTTTGAAGGCCGCGCGGACAGGACTCATGACGTCGCCGGTCTGCTGTTTGAAAAAGTCGCCGCGCATGACATGGAGATAGGCCAGCGGATAATCATTCAGGCGGGCGGCGAGCCATTTGACGAGGCCGATGGGATCGCTGTCGATCATGCTGTTGTAGCTGTTCAGGGGCGAGACTCGCAGACCGACGCGGCCCGGTCCCCAGACGCCGATGACGGCTTCAAGAACCTCCAGCATCAGCCGCGCCCGGTTTTCGAGGGAGCCGCCATAGGGACCGCTCCGTTTGTTGGCGCCGTCGCGAAGGAATTCATCGAGCAGATAGCCGTTCGCGCCATGAACCTCGACGGCGTCGAATCCGGCCGCCCCGGCGTTCCGGGCCGCCTGAGCAAATCCAGCGACAATGCCGGGCAATTCGTCGTCACGCAGTTCGCGCGGCGTGACATAGGGTTTCTTGCCCTCCGGCGTATGGACTTCATCTCCGGTGATCGCGATCGGGCTCGGCGCGACAGGCTGGGCGCCGTTGTTCAGCAGCGGATGACAGGCGCGCCCGCCATGCCAGATTTGCAACGCGATACGGCCGCCTTTCGCGTGAACCGCGTCGGTGACGAGCCGCCAGCCCGCGATCTGCGCGTCGGAATAGATGCCGGGCTCCATCCAGAACGCGGAATTTCCTTTCATCGCCATCGTCGCCTCGGCGATGATCATGCCGGCGCTCGCGCGCTGGGCGTAATATTCCGCCATGAGCGGGCCTGGGACGTGGTCGGCCTCGGCCCGGCATCGGGTGAGGGGAGCCATCAGAACGCGGTTCGGCAGCGTGAGTTCGCCGATCTGAAGCGGAGAAAACAAAGCGTCGTATGCCACAGGTCAACATCCTTATCGGAACGAGGGAGATTTATAGACCAGCGAAGCCGGGAGGATTAAAACCCGCGACGCCGGAGGAGAATCGTTTGACGGCCAGACTCGGGGCTGAGCGGCCCCGGCGCAAGCCCCCGCCGCCAGCCTCCGGCGCCAAGCCTTCGCCGGATTGCAAGACCGTTTCTTTCGTCGCCATGATAAGCCGAAATGGGTTGTTAAACCCCCCGTCTGGCCTATTGATGCTGGGGGCGCGACGCTGAGATGAAGGATCTTCCCGGAATGAGCATGACGAAATCAAGAACGGCCGCGCTGATATTGACCGCAAGCGCTGCGTTTTTTTGGGGCCTTTCGGCGGCGTCCGCCTCCGAGACGCAGACCTCCACCGTCCCGCGCGGCGACAAGCATGCGCGCGTCACCGCCGGGGAGCCGGACGCTCGGCGCGCGGCGGGTCAATCCTCCGGGTGGGTCGATCTCTCCCAGGATAGCGCGAGCGGAGCCGGGTTTTACCCGCTGCCGCCCCAATATCGTAATGGAGCATTGCAAACGCGGCAGCGGCGCGCGCTGGAATACGCCAATAATCCGATCCGGAGCGCGATCGCCAGCGAGGAGATCGGCTACGATTTCGATGAAGGCTATGCTTTCGGGCATGGTCACGGCGTGTTCGATCCGGACGATGGCTATGGCACGCCCTTTTTCGCCGGCTATTATAACAACCGCTGAGATTGCGCCTTCGGGGAGATAAGCCGCGCCGGGGAACATTCTTGCCCGGAACCAATTGGTTGGTGTTAGCTTTGGCGCGGACGCTTCCGGCGTGGACGTCACATGGAATTGCGCCGCCGCCGGACCGCGCCCGCTCATAATGGCCAGGGGTTCAACCCGGCCGGGAGCGCGGGAGGACCGCCGCGGGAGGAATGCTGATGTGGCGTCAGGTTTATGATCCTTTCGGAAACGGACTTGTTTCGACCTTGGCGGCCTGTTTGCCGATCGTCACGCTGCTCGGACTCATCGCCTTCACCAAGACCAAGGCTCATGTCGCGGCGCTGATCGCCCTTACGGTCGCTTTTGGCGTGGCGGTTTTCGGCTTCACCATGCCGTGGAAAATGGGGGTCCGCGCGGCGGTCCTCGGCGGATTGACGGGTCTTTTCCCGATCGGCTGGATCGTGCTCAATGTCATCTTTCTCCATCGGCTGACGGTGGAAAACGGCTCGTTCGCGATCTTGCAGAAGTCCATCGCCGGCGTGACCTCGGACCGCCGCTTGCAGCTTTTGCTTGTCGCCTTCTGCTTCGGGGCGTTCTTCGAGGGGGCTGCCGGGTTTGGAACGCCGGTCGCGGTCACAGGCGCCATCTTGATCGGGCTGGGATTTTCGCCGCTCGCCGCCTCCGGCCTTTCGCTGATCGCGAATACGGCGCCGGTCGCCTATGGCGCCCTTGGCACTCCGATCGTCACCCTTGGCGCGGTGACAGGCCTCGATCCGATCGCCCTTGGAGCCATGGCAGGGCGGCAGCTGCCGTTCTTTTCAGTGCTGGTGCCGTTCTGGCTGATCGTCGTCTTTGCGGGTTTCAAGGGGATGCTGGAGATATGGCCCGCGGTTTTGGTGGCGGGCGTCGCTTTCGCAGCGCCGCAATTCCTTGTCTCCAACTATCATGGGCCCTGGCTTGTCGATGTGGTCGCCTCGCTCGTCTCGATGGGGTGCCTTGTCCTCTTTTTGCGGGTCTGGAGTCCGGCAAGGATCTGGACAAACCCGTCGCTCGTCGGCCGAACCGACGTGAGCGTATCGAGCGCTGCTCTTGTCACGGCTAGGGGCGAAGCCAATCCGCCGGGGCGCGGCGTGGCCCAGGTTTCCGCGACCGATCGCGGCGCTGTCGCGAAGGCGTGGGTTCCCTGGATCATTCTGTGCGTCTGCGTTTTCGTCTGGGGCACCGAATCGTTCAAAAAACCCGTCAACGCGCTGTATTTTCCAAAATTCCCCATCGAAGGCCTTCACAATCTCATCCAGAAAGTTCCGCCGGTGGTCCCCAAGGAGACCCTCGAGGCGGCCGTCTTCAATTTTAACATTCTGACAATGACCGGAACCGCGATCCTGCTCGCGGCGGTCGTCAGCGGTTTCGTGATGGGCTACGGCCCGTGGCAAATGCTCAAGTCCTATGGCCGCACGCTCTTCGTCGTCCGGAATTCGCTCATCACCATCGCGGCCATGCTCGCGCTCGGCACGCTGACCCGCTATTCCGGCGTCGACGCGACGCTTGGATTGACCTTCGCGCAGGCGGGTTTTTTCTATCCCTTCTTCGCGGCGCTGCTCGGCTGGCTCGGCGTTGCGCTCACCGGATCGGACACGGCGTCGAACGTTCTCTTCGGCGGATTGCAGAAGGTCAGCGCCGAACAGCTCGGCCTTTCGCCGATCCTCATGGCCGCCACCAATTCGTCGGGCGGCGTCATGGGCAAGATGATCGACGCGCAATCGATCGTCGTCGCCTCGACGGCGACCAACTGGTTCGGGCATGAGGGCGTCATTCTGCGCTTCGTCTTCTGGCACTCGATCGCTCTCGCCAGCCTCGTCGGCGGCCTCGTCATGTTGCAGGCCTACGTTTCCCCGTTCACTAAAATGGTGATCCATTAGGACGATGCGGAAGGTCGGGCTTTTCGTCACCTGCCTCGCGGACCTGTTTCGCCCGCGGACCGCCTTCGCCGCGGCGGCGCTCCTCGAGCGCGCTGGTTGCGACGTCGAGGTTCCGCGGCTGCAGACCTGCTGCGGACAGCCGGCCTATAATTCGGGCGATACGCAAAATGCGCGGCGCATCGCGAGGCGGGTGATTTCCGCGTTCGAAACCTTCGACTATGTCGTCGCCCCGTCCGGCTCCTGCGCAGGCACGATCAAACTTCATTATCCCGACCTTTTCGCCGACGATCCAGCGTGGCGGACCCGGGCAGAGAACCTCGCCGCGCGCACATGCGAGATTGTGAGCTTCCTCGCCGACGTCTGCAGCTATAGCCCGCGAGATGTGGCGCTCGCCGCCAGCGCGACCTATCACGACACCTGTTCGGGACTGCGCGAACTCAAGATCGAACGCCAGCCGCGCGCGCTCCTCTCGAGCGTCAAGGGCTTGCGTCTGATTCCGTTGCCGGACGTTCAGTCCTGTTGCGGTTTCGGCGGAACATTCTGCGTCAAATATCCCTCGATCTCGAACGCCATCGTCGACGAAAAGGCGACCAACATCGAATCCACCAAAGCCGATCTCCTTCTCGGCGGCGATCTCGGCTGTCTCATGAATATGGCCGGGAAACTGCGCCGGCGCGGCTCCGCGATCCGCGCGTTTCATGTCGCCGAAATTCTCGCAGGCATGGGCGATGGACCCGCGATCGGCGAGGAGCCTTAGCCATGACGCGGGCGGAGGCCGACACGTTCAAGGCGCGCGCCGGCGCCGCGCTCGCCGATCATCATTTGAAAACCGCCATCGACCGCACGACCCGCACCGCCCGGCAGAAGCGCGAAGCCGCCGTCGCCGGGTGGCCGGGCTTTTCGCGGGCGCGTGATCTCGGCGCCCGGATCAAGGATCACGTCATCGAAAATCTCGATCATTATCTGATCGAATTCGAACGCAACGCGAGAGCGTCGGGCGCGATCGTGCATTATGCGTCGAGCGCGGGGGACGCCTGTCAGATTGTCGTGCGGATCTGCCGCGACGCCAAGGCCCGCACGGTCACGCGCTCGAAATCCATGCTGGGCGAGGAAATCGGTCTGCCGCATGCGCTCGACGAGGCCGGCCTTGGCCGCGTCGAGACCGACCTCGCCGAGCATATCGTGCAGCTTGCGCACGACCGGCCCTCGCACATCATCTGGCCGGCTCTGCATCGCACCCGCGAGGATATCGCGGCGCTCTTCCGTGAACACCACCATACGCCGCAAAACAGCGACGACATCCCGGCGATGGTGGCGAGCGCGCGGCGGCAATTGCGCGGCGGCTTCCTCGCCGCCGACGTCGGAATCAGCGGCGCGAATTTTCTCATCGCGGACAGCGGCGCCGTCTGCACGGTGACGAACGAAGGGAACGCGGAACTCACGACCACGATCCCGCGCGTCCATATCGTGACCGCCGGAATCGAGAAGCTCGTGCCCAGCCTGCCGCACGCCTTCGCGCTGTTGCGCCTTCTCGTGCGCTCCGCAACCGGCGCCGACATCACGCAATACACGACCTTCCATTGCGGCCCGAAGCGCGCCGGCGACCTCGATGGACCGGAGGCCTTTCACATCGTGCTCGTCGACAATGGCCGCGCGCGAATGCTGGGGCAGGGCCTTGCGGAAATGCTGCGCTGTCTGCGTTGCGGCGCCTGCATGAATCACTGCGTCGTCTACAATGAAATCGGCGGCCACGCCTATGGCGGCGTCTATCCCGGCCCGATGGGCGCGGTCCTGACGCCCGTTCTCGATGGTCTCGAAACCTCGCGCGATCTCGTCCATGCCTGCACGCTGAACGGCAGGTGCCAGGAGGTCTGTCCGGTCGATATTCCGCTTCCGGCGATGCTGCGCGGCTGGCGGGAAAAAAGCTGGGCGCAGGGGCTGGAGCCGGTGACGCAACGCAGCTTTATCGGCCTTTGGGCTTTCGTTGTGACGCGCCCGCGACTGTACCGGCTCGGCGCGGGCCTCGCCATCAAAACCCTCCGGCTGTTCGCCAGGGACGGGTGGATCCGCGCATTGCCTCTGGCCTCCGGCTGGACAAGCACTCGCGATTTTCCCAAACCCGCCAGGCGAACCTTCATGGCGCAATATCAGGCGCAAAAGCGAAATCGCGGCCTGTGAGCGCGAGAGACGACATTCTCGCCGCGATCCGGCGCAATCTGCGCCGCGAGCCGAGCGATGCGTCCGCGATCCGGACCGCCGCGGAAGCGCTGGCGCTGGAAGCGCGCGAGAGCCGCCCGAGCCTTCCCGGATGCGATCTCGCCGAGGCCTTTGCGCAACGGCTGGTCTCGGCCAAGGTGGTCGGCGCGAGCGTCAGCCATATTGGCCATTTTTCGGAGGCTCCGGGCGAAGTGCGGAATTATTGCGACGCCCATGGCCTTGCTTATGAAATGGCGCTGCAGCCAGACCCGGCTTTGCAGCAGCTCGATTGGAGCGACTTCACGATCACGGCCTCCATTGGCGCCGACCAGACGCTCGCCGTTGCGAAGGCGCGCTGGGCCATCGCCGAAACCGGAACGCTGGCGTTTCATTCGGGGCCGTTCTCGCCGACCTTGATGTCTTTCCTGCCGCTGCATCATATCTGCTTCATCGAACGGGAGCGGATTCTCGCTCATCTCGAGGATTACGCGGCGGCGGAAGCGGGCGCGACGCCGCCTCGGAACGTCAATCTCATCACCGGGGCGAGCGGCACCGCCGACATCGAGGGCGCGCTGGTGCGGGGCGCGCACGGGCCGGCGTTTCTCCACGCCGTGATCGTGGACGCCGGGGAGCTGTAGGCGCCGGCCTATCTCGCCGGCTGGATCAAGGCGCCTTCTTCGGCGATGCTGCGGCCGTCCGGCGTGATCGCCGACGTCGGCGCATCCGGCTCGCGCTTTGGCGGCCCCGCCTCGATGAACACGTCGACCTGCTGGCCCGGATAGATTCCTGGCGCTGCTCCCGAGATCGCGAAGATGACCTGAAGCACGCGCGTGTCAACGCGCTCCGTCGAGGCGCCGGTCAGCGATTTCTTGGGGATCACCAGCGGTTCGGTGCGGACGAATGACGCGGGGATTTGCATCGCCGCCGCGCCGCGCGGGCTGACCACCGCCGGGCGGAGGGCCTCGAACCTGGGGATGTCGACCTCGTCGATGTCCGCCCGAACGTGCAGGATCTTGAGGTCGCCCATGATCAGCAGCGCATTGTCGAGGATCCGGGCCTCGACGGTCTGGCCAGGGCGGACCTTGACTTGCAGAACCGTCCCCTCGATGGGCGCCCGGACGATGGTATGTTCGAGATCGACCTCCGCCTTGCGCAACTGCGCTTCGGCTTGAAGGATGCGGGCCTCGATCTGGCCGGTCTGGGCTTCGAGAACGGCGATCTGGCGATCGGCTGCGATTGCCGCGGCGCGGCCCGCCTTGAGGTTGCCGGCCGCCTTCAAGGCGTCCGCGATGCGGGTGTCGAGAGTCTGCTTGCTCAGATTTCCCGATGTGCTGAGAGTAAGGCCCCGATTCCGGTCTTTTTCCGCGCGTTGCAATTCGGCCTCGAAAACGTCGACGGAGGCGCGAACCTCGTCCGCGACGGAGCGTTGCTGTTCAATGCTCTTTTGATTTGAGGGCAGTTCCGCCTTCGCCACCGTGAGGCCGGCCTGCGCTTGAGCCAGAGCGACGCGATAGTCGCGATCGTCGATGCTGAAAAGGGGATCCCCCTTGGCGACCGTATCGCCCGCCTTGACCATCACGCTATCGATGACGCCGGGCAAGCGCGCGCCGATCGAGATTTCCTCGGAGGAGGATTCGATCACGCCGACCGCGCCGATCCACCGGTCGGACGGACGGACGAGAGCGCCGTCGCCCTGAAACGCCGGCTGCGTCGGCGGCAGGCTGGTGATTTCAGTGAGCCGGCGGTCCGGCGTGTTGCGGTAAATCGAGACGACCGCGGTGCTCAGGCCGAGCGCGGCGAGAATCGGAAGTCCGTAACTCAGGAGCTTCGAGCGTCCGGCCATTAATGGTGCTCCATCGCGGCGATTTCCCTGGCGTCCGAAAGCTTTTCGATGCGGCCGTCGCTCATTGCGACCATCCGGTCGGCGAAGTCGAAAATTCGAGAATCGTGGGTAACGATGATGACTGCGCGTCCTGGCCGCACGGCGGCGTCGCGCAGAAGAGCGATGGCGGCGCGGCCCGAGGCGGCGTCGAGCGAGGCGGTCGGTTCGTCGCAGACGATGAATCGAGGCTCGTGAACGAGCGCCCGCGCGATCGCGACGCGCTGCTGCTGCCCGCCCGACATTTGCGATGGGAATTTTTCGAGATGCTTTTCAAGCCCGAGCTGAATCAGAAATCTGCGCGCGGCCGCGTTGGCGACGCTTTCGGAGGCGCCCTGGGCGATGAGAGGGATCGCCGCGTTCTCCAGCGCGGAGAGGGCCGGGAGCAAGTTGAACTGCTGGAAAATAAAACCGATATTGTCGCGCCGGAACTTGACGAGAGCGCTGCCCTTGAGGCTGGTGACCCTTGTGCCGAAAAGGTCGACGGCGCCGGCCGTCGCGCTCAGGATTCCCGCGATGATCGAAATCAGGGTCGTCTTTCCACATCCGGACGGGCCGACGATGAACGTCATTTCATTTTCGCGAACGTCGAGATCAATGCCATGCAACACCCGGATCAGCGTTTCGCCTCTGCCGAATTCCTTGACGATGCCCCGGCACCGGATCGCCGCGGGCGGTTGAGAACCGGCGATGGCGGGCGGCGGCGTCATGGCGCCGCCCTGCGGTGAGTCCGTCGTCATATTCATCCTCTGAACACGACGGCGGGATCAACGGTCATGACGCGGCGCAGGCTGAGGCTCGACGCGATCAGCATGATGACGACGGTCAACGCGGCCATGCCAGCCGCGACCTGCCAGGGCAGATAGAACCCGCGCAGGCCAGTCGCGTGTTTTGGAACCGTATCGAAGAACCGGGCGACGATGCCGAGTCCGAGGCTGTACCCGATGAAGCCGACGACGCCCGCCTGCACCAGAACCATACGCAGGATCGTCATGTTGGTGACGCCGATCGCCTTCAGCGCGGCGAATTGCTTGATGTTTTCGGCGACGAACATGTTGAAGGTCAATCCGGCGACGACGACGCCGACGATAACGCCAAGGGTCACAACCGCGCCGAAGCTGATCGGAATGCCGGTGTTCGCCAGAATATATTTGATTGTGTCCCAGCGGAACTCGTCGCTGGAGCGCGCCTTGAGGCCAGTGCGTTCTTCGATGGCGCGCGCGACGCTTTCCGGCGACAGACCGGCGCGCGCCCGGGCGACGACGAACGACAGCTGCGTCCGGCCGTTGTTCGTGTAGGCGACGGCGCGCGAGTAGGTTGTGTAGATGGTGATGTTCGAAGTGAACGCCGCGGAATTCTCGACAATCGCCGCGACGACGGCGCGGCGGTCGTTGATTTCGAATTCGGCGCCAAGCTCCAGCGGCGTGTCTGGAAACAGAAGCTTGTAGCCGGTCCTGTCGATCATGATCGCGTCGGGACAGCGCAGATTGTCGATGGAGCCAAGAACCATGCGGCGCGGCGCGCCGATATAGGTCGCCTCATCGACGCCGATGATCTGCGCTGTCTGCAGATTGCCGGTCCGGCTGCGAACGCCGGTATTCGCCTTGAAGAAAGGCGCGGCCCAGGCGACTCCGTCGGCGCCGCGGATCCGGGAAAGCTCGGTGTCGCGCATCGGACGGTTGGCGTCGACATATTGCACGCTGGGATCCATCACCCAGATATTCACCTCCTGGGCGTCGTAAATGATGCTGGAGGTGCGGCTCATGATGCCGACAAAGATGCTGGATTGCTGCATGATGAGCAGGCTGGCGAAGGCGACGCCGAAAACGAGCCCCAGACATTTCGTGGGGTCGCCGAACAGCATCTTGAGCGCGACTTTGTTCATCAGTGCCAACCGCCGGAGAGACAAGAGCCAGTGATTCAGGATGTTTCTTGCGAATTACTATACGTTTGCGTCTAACATATGCTCTTCATGCAAAAAGGTAAGGTTCAACTCGTCCGGGAAGACATAATGCCGCGAGACCTGTTGACGCGAGTCTTGTTGACAAGAGACCTGTTGCCACGAGTCTTGCCGCAGGATCGGGCGGCGGGGCCCGGCCGTCCGAAGGATCTCGCCAAGCGCGATGCGATCCTTGCGGCGGCTCGCGCGCTTTTCTTCTCGCGGGGCGTCGAGGGCGTCGGCATCGAGGAAATCGCCCGCCGCGCCAACGTCTCCAAAATGACGGTCTACGGACATTTCCGCGATAAGGCGGCGATTTTGTCCGCGATCGTCGCGGCCGAAGCGGCCCGAATGACCTCTGTTCTCGATGAAATGCCTGGCGAACCACGCAATCTGGAGCAGCGGCTCGTCGCGGTCGGAACGGCGCTGATGACATTCCTGACATCGCCCGAATTGTTGGCCTTCGAACGCCTGCTGATGTCCGAGGCGGCGCGGCGCCCTGATCTTGCGAGCGCGATGCTCGAGGCCGGACCCCGATTCGGCCATCGAAAACTGGCGGAGCAGCTTGCAGCCGCTACGACTCGCGGCGACCTTGCGATCCGGCATCCGGTCGTGGCCGCGGAGCAATTGACCAGTCTCTGGAAGGGCTTCCTTTATCTCGAATGCCAGCTTGGCGTCCGGCCGAGCCCGACGGCAGAAGAAATCCACCGTCACGTCACCGAGGGCGTCGCCATGTTTCTGCGAAGTTACAGGCCGTCCGCTCTGCCTTGAGCGCGTCTTCGCCAAGCGGAACCATTCCCGGCGTCGCCGGTTCTTGGAATGTATTTTCGCGCCAGAGGCAGGATGAGGCCATGACCAGGATTGTCTATGAGGTTGTCGAACATGACGGCGGCTGGGCCTACAAGGCGGATGGCGTCTTCTCCGAGACCTTTGCGACCCACGACCTTGCCCGCAAGGCCGCCGACCGGGTCGCCCAGGAACAACTCATTCCGGGCAGTTCGACGGAAATCTCCTACGAAGACAAGGACGGCGACTGGCACGAGGAATATGCGAGCGGCGGCGACCGCCCGGAAACCGGCGTCAAGGGCTGAGGCCTCGGCTTCTCCAAAAGATCAGTTCAGCTCAATTCGGCGGCGAGCCGGCGCAGGAAAGCGAGGCCCGCCTCGATCTGTGCGATCTCAATGAATTCGTCAGGCTGGTGCGCCTGATCGATCGACCCCGGACCGCAGACGACCGTCGGAATTTCGGCCTGCTGGAATTGTCCCGCCTCCGAAGCGAACGGGACCGAGACGGTCCGATTGGACCGCGCCAGTTTCAAGGCCAGCGACTCCGCCGCGGACCCGCGATCGGGCATGAGCCCCGGCACCTCGACTTCCGTCACCGTTTCAATAAAGGCGTCCTTTGCGTAGCGGGTGAGCTTCGGGGTCACGACGCGCGCCGCATAGGCGTTGAAATGGTCGAGGGCGAGGCTTTGCCGGACGCCGGGCAGGGAGCGGAACTCCCAATGAAACGTGCAGAGTTTCGCAAGAATGTTTCGCGCCGTGCCGCCATTGATGACGCCGACCTGGATTGTCGAGCAGGGCGGATCGAAACGGCCCGAGGGATCGCCTTGCTCCGCCAGTTGCGCGGCGAGCCGGTAAAGTTCGGTGACAAGATCACAGGCGGCTTCGATGGCGTTCGCGCCAAGATCAGGCTTCGAGGAATGCGCCTCGTGGCCATGGACCGTCGTGCAATAGGTCGCGACGGCTTTGTGCGCGTCCGCCACCTGCATCAAGGTGGGCTCGCCGACCAGCACCGCGCCGGGGCGCGGCAGATCGGCGCCGAAGCGCGCGATCGTTTCGAGCGGGCCGCGGCATGTCGTCTCCTCGTCATAGCTCAGCAAGAGGTGGATCGGCCGCGTCAGCCGGGCCTTCTGAAATTCGGGGATCATGGCGAGGCAGATCGCGTCGAAGCCTTTCATGTCGCAGGCGCCGCGGCCATAGAGCCGGCCATTGGCCCGCCGCAGCCTGAAAGGATCGCTGGTCCAGGCCTGGCCCTCGACGGGGACTATGTCGGTATGCCCGGAGAGAACCACCCCGCCGTCGATTTTCGGTCCGATGGTCGCGAACAGCGCGGCCTTGTCTCCGCTGGCGTTGGGGACTTTCACATACTCGACGCCGTTGGCGGCGAGATAATCCTCGACATGGGCGATCAGCCCCAAATTCGATTTTGAGCTTTCCGTGTCGAAGCTGATCAGCCGTTCGAGCAAATCGAAGGAGGCGAGAAGACTTCGGTCGGCTCCATCGGCGGGCGGCGACATCAGCGCGTCCCGCTACGGGCCGAGGGAGCTTGCGTCGGGTGGCTGGCGCAGCGAGGCGCGCGAGAGCGCGCCATTCAGTTGAGGACGCGGCGGGCGTAGGGCGAATCAAGCGAAAAAACCGGAATTTCCGCCTCGAAAGTATCGCCGTTTTCGTTCACCATCCGGTACGTTCCAGTCATGATTCCGGAGGGCGTCGTCAGGTTGGACCCTGACGTATAGCGGAACGTCTCGCCGGGCTTCAAAATCGGCTGTTCGCCGACGACGCCCGCTCCCTGTACCTCTTCGAGGCGGCCATTGCCGTCGGTGATCTTCCAGTGCCGCGCCGTCAGCTGAACAGTCATGCTGCTCTGGTTGGCGATTTCCACCGTATAGGCCCAGAAAAACGTGGATTCGTCGGCGTCCGACCGCTCGGGCACGAATTCCGGCAAGACGGTGATCTGAATGTCGTGGGTGACGGTGCTATACATGGGGGGAATTCCGGGCGGCTTCGTGAAAACCGGCTTCAGTTTAGCACAGGCGCGCGCAGAGAAAAATGTTTAGCTTCATCCTGGAAAGCCCGGATTCTGGGAGCCTTGGATCCTGGGAGGTCCGGACAATCGCCTATTCCGCGGCCAGTCCCTGCTGGTCGAGGCTGTCGAGAGCGAACGCCAGATCCTCGATCAGGTCATCGGCGTCCTCAAGTCCGACGGAAAGCCGAAGAAGCCCGTCGTTCACCCCGAGCACGGCCCTTGCTTCCGGCGTCAGGCGCTGATGCGTCGTCGTCGCGGGATGGGTGATGAGGCTCTTGGCGTCGCCAAGATTGTTCGAAATCTTGATGATCGCGAGGCGATTGGCGAAAGCGAAGGCCGCCGCCTTGCCGCCGGAAAGCTCAAGGGCGACCAGCGTCCCGCCGCCGAGCATCTGCCGCTGGACGATGTCCGCCTGGGGATGATCCGGCCGCCCCGGATAGATCACCTGGCGAATCTGCCGATGGTCGGCCAGGAAGTCGGCGACGCGGGCGGCGTTGCTCATCTGCTGGTTGACCCGAAGGGGGAGGGTTTCAAGCGATTTCAGCAGCACCCAGGCGTTGAACGGCGACATGGTCGGGCCGGTCTGCCGCAGAAACCCGTGAACCTCGTTTTCGATCAGGTCGGAGGAGCCAAGAATGGCGCCGCCAAGACAACGTCCCTGTCCGTCGATATGTTTGGTCGCGGAATAGACGACGCAATCGGCGCCGAGCGCCATCGGCTTCTGCAGGATCGGTGACGCGAACACGTTATCCACGACGAGCCGCGCCCCATTCTGGTGGGCGATGTCGGCGATGGCCGCGATATCGTAGACATCGAGGCGCGGATTGGTCGGGCTCTCGAGAAAAGCGATCCTGGTTTCGGGCCGCATCGCCGCCCGCCACTGGGCGAGGTCCGCGCCGTCGACAAGGGTCGAGGCGACGCCGAAACGCGGCAGCAGATCCTCGACGACGTAGAGGCAGGCCCCAAACAGCGCGCGCGCCGCGACCACGTGATCGCCAGCCTTGAGCTGGGCCATGAGCGCCGTCGTCACCGCAGCCATGCCGCTTGCCGTCGCGCGCGCGGCCTCGGCCCCCTCGAGCAGCGCCAATCGTTCCTCGAACATGGTGACGGTGGGATTGGCGTAGCGCGAATAGACGTAGCCCGGCTCGTCGCCTTTGAAGCGCGCTTCGGCGGTCTCCATGTCCGGATAGACGAACCCCTGGGTGAGGAAGATCGCCTCCGACGTTTCGCCGAACTGAGAGCGCTGCGTGCCGCCGTGGACGAGCCGCGTCGCCGGGCGCAGGGTCTTGAAGTCGGGCTTGCGCCCGGAATCGTTCATCGTCGTACTCCGCGCCCTCGGGCGACTTTCAGGTTGATTACCCGCCGCCTGCGGAGATCACAAGCGACAAACGGCTTTTTTCATCATATTGCTGGTCGATCCACTTTGACCAGACGCCGATCGAACTTGCGGGGCTGATGCGCTTCACCATGCCGACACTTTTCGCCAAGCCGGACCGCGAGAGCGGCCTCGACCAGCCGCTTTTCGGGGCCGCCGACTTCGGCAAGGACTTCGGCCTGCTCCCGCGCGAAAAGATCGAGCTTATGGTGCGCCGCAAAATGATCCTGGGCAGGGAGGCTCTCGCCGAGGATCAGGTTCAGCCGGCGAGTCTCGATCTGCGGCTTGGCCCGCGCGCGTTCAGGATCAGAGCGAGCTTTCTGCCGGGCGTCGGCAACAGCGTCGAGGACCGGCTGCAAGCGCTCGTCGGAATGGACGATGCGATCGACCTCGAAGGCAAGGGCGCAGTGCTCGAACGCGGCTGCGTCTATATCATCCCGCTGATCGAACATTTGGCGCTGCCGAAGGACATCTCCGCGGTCGCGAACCCCAAAAGCTCGACCGGTCGCCTCGATGTGTTCACGCGCCTCATCACCGATCATAGCCAGGTGTTCGACAGGGTCGCCCGGGGCTATGAGGGCCCGCTGTACGCCGAGGTCTCTCCGCGCAGCTTCAGCGTCAGGGTGCGGAAAGGCGCGCGGCTCAACCAGATCCGGTTCCGGCGCCTGAATTCGCAGCAGTTCGAACGGACCCATTTTGGCGCCGACGAAAAAGAACTGTTCCGGCGCCACAGCGAGACGCCGCTTGTGGATCGCGAATTGACGCGGCAGGAGCTTTGCGACGGGCTGCCGGTCCATGTCGGCCTCAGCGCCGAGCCGATGGACGGCATCATCGGTTTCAGGGCGCAAAAACACGCCGACATTCTCGACGTGGATCGGGTCGCGGAGTATCGCTGGGATGAATATTGGGATCCGATCCGGGCGCGCCCCGACCGCAGGCTGATCATCGACCCGGACGAATTCTATATTCTCGCTTCAAAGGAGCGGCTCCAGATTCCGCCCGATCTCGCCGCCGAAATGGTCCCGATCGACCCCGCCATGGGCGAGTTCCGCGTCCATTACGCCGGATTTTTCGACCCCGGTTTCGGCGCCGGCCGCAATGGCCAGCCGAGCGCCCGCGCCGTCCTCGAAGTGCGCGGATACGAAGTGCCATTCTTTATCGAGGATGGCCAGGTCATCGGCCGTCTCGTCTACGAGAAAATGTCCGAGCCGCCGCAATCGCTCTATGGCGAAGGGGAGGGCTCGAACTATCAGGGTCAGGGGTTGAAACTGTCGAAGCATTTCCGGATGGATTGAACGGGATTCGGATCGGGAAGGCCACAGGATCGCCGTGAACTTCGGCGAGCGTTCGTCGGATCCTTCGAAGCTTTTCGTTGAGACAGGAGCGCAGCCGCAATGTCCGAGCACTTCAACCGTGCGTCCCCCAGGGACGAGGCCGAGACCTACAGCGGCTTTGCGCAAGCCCTGCACTGGCTCACCGCGCTGTTGATCTTCGCGATTCTTCCGGTCGCCTGGGTGATGACCGAAATGGCGAAGGACAATCCCGAGCGCGGCTTCGCCTTCATGATCCATAAATCGCTCGGGGTCACCATTTTCGTCATCGTGGCGGCCCGCCTGTTGTGGCGCGCCATCAGTCCCGCGCCGCCGCTGCCGGGGCGTCTCGCCAAATGGGAGGCCAGAGGGGCGCGGATGACTCATGCCCTGCTTTATTTCGTCCTCCTTGTCATGCCGATCAGCGGCTACGTCTTCTCGGCCGCAAGCAATCACGCCGTGAGCTTTTTCGGCCTGTTCACCCTGCCGCTCCTGCCGGAGAATAAACCGCTCGCCGAAGCGGCGGGAAAGATGCATGAGGCGACCCAATGGGCGCTCTACGCCCTCGTCGCCTTGCATGTTCTGGCGACGTCCTGGCATGTCGGCGTGCGCCGGGACGGGGCGTTGCATCGCATGCTGCCAAAGCAGGTCAACGCCAAGTGAAAACCGGGACTACCGCTTGCGCGCCTGCGACGGCTGACGCCCGATGCACAATTCTTTTCTGGTGGGCGGCGGAGCGTCTGGCATGACCGGCGATACGGTTTTCATCGACGCAGGCCTGCACATCATGGGTTAGGCCCAGGCGATTTTAGGCAGGAAAGAGCCGGAGCATGCAGAGAGCTATTTCCGCCGCGGAAGCGGCGGCGCTGATTCCCGACGGCGCAAGCGTCATGTTTGGCGGCTTCATGGGCGTCGGTTCGCCCGATCGCGTCTTCGATGCGATCGTCGCCCGTGGGGCCCGAGGATTGACGATCATCGGCAACGACACCGCGTTTCCGGGGGTCGGCGTCGGCAAGCTGATCGACGCTGGATGCGTCGCCGCGGCGAAAGTCTCCCACATCGGCACCAATCCCGTGACCCAGAAAAAAATGATCGCCGGGGAAATCGCGGTCGAACTGATCCCACAGGGCACCCTGGCCGAGCGGATCAGGGCGGGCGGGAGCGGCCTTGGCGGCGTCCTCACCCCGACGGGCGTCGGCACCGTTGTCGAAAAAGGCAAAAGGCTCATCGAGGTCGACGGCCGCGACTATCTGCTGGAACTGCCGCTGCTCGCCGATTTCGCACTGCTGCGCGCGCACGAAGCCGACTACAATTGCAATCTGACCTACCGGCTGACCGCGACGAATTTCAATCCCCTGATGGCGTTTGCGGGCGCCTGCGTGATCGCCGAACCCGACGAGATCGTGCCGGTGGGGGTCATACCGCCGGACGGCGTGCGCACGCCGGGCATTCTCGTGCATCACCTTATCGAAAGGCCGCGCTGATGGATTCCAAGGAACTCATCGCCCGCCGGGTCGCGCTGGAATTGCGGGACCGGACGCTGGTCAATCTCGGCATCGGGCTGCCGACCCTCGTCGCGCGCTACGTGCCTCAGGGAATTTCGGTCGCCTTTCAAAGCGAGAACGGCATTATCGGATTTGGCGCGCCGCCGCCGACGGGAATGGAAGATCCGCATCTGACGGACGCCGGCGGCGGATTCATCTCGGCGCTTCCCGGCGCGGCGAGCTTCGACAGCGGCGTGAGCTTCGCGCTGATCCGGGGCGGCCATCTCGACATGACCGTCCTCGGCGGTCTTCAGGTTGACGTGGCGGGTCATCTCGCCAACTGGATGGTGCCGGGCAAACTGGTGCCGGGTATGGGCGGCGCGATGGATCTCGTCGTCGGAGCCAAACGCGTCATCGTCGCCATGCAGCACGCCGCGAAAGGTCAGGCGAAAATCGTCGCGAGCCTTAGCCTGCCCGCGACCTCGACGCGCAGGGTCAGCCTGATCGTCACGGAACTGGCGGTGATCGAGCCGACCGAAGAGGGATTGCTCCTGCGCGAGCGCGCGCCCGGCGTCAGCGTCGATGAGATCATCGCCCAAACCGGCGCAAAGCTGCTGATCATCGGCGACGTGCCGGAAATGCCGATCGTCGTCGCCGAACGGGACGTGGCCTGACGAGCGCTCGCGATTGTTTTCCTGCGCGCTCGCCGTGCTGTACGCTTATTGGCTCGCCGCCGGAAACAGCGCGGTCGCGCCTGAAACTCTGAAAGAAGCCGCTGAATGAGCCGTCACGTCGTCACCCTTAACGCGGGCTCGTCCTCGATCAAGTTTGCTCTTTTCGAGTTGAATGGCGGTGAACCCGTGGCGCTCGCGATCGGCCTGGTCGAGATGCTCGCGGACACGCGGCGCCTCAAGGTAAGCAATGGCGCCGGGGCAACGATCCACGAGGACGCGTGGCGGGATGTAGCGGACGCCTCCTTTCACACCGACGCGCTGCGCCGTATCCTGGCGTGGCGGAGCGGCGCTTTCCCCACGGCCAACGTCGTCGCCGCCGGGCACCGCGTTGTCCATGGAGGGGTTCGCTACGATGCGCCCGTCCTCGTCACCGACGAGGTTCTACGTGAACTCGAAGCCTTGATCCCGCTCGCGCCGTTGCATCAGCCTCATAACATCGCCGGGATTCTGGCGGCGCGGGAAGCCTGGCCGCATGTGCGGCAGGTGGCGTGTTTCGACACCGCGTTCCATCGCGCCCACCCTTTCGTCAACGATGTGTTCGCGCTGCCCCGGAAGTTCTATGACGAGGGCGTGCGCCGCTACGGCTTCCATGGCCTTTCCTATCAATACGTCATCGAGAAGCTGCGGACGATTGCGCCGCTTTATGCGGCCGGGCGGGTCGTCGTCGCTCACCTCGGCAATGGAGCCTCGATGTGCGCTATTCGCGACGGCCATTCCATCGGGAGCTCGATGGGGTTCACGGCGCTGGACGGGCTGCCGATGGGCACCCGTTGTGGCCAGCTGGATCCCGGCGTCGTGCTTTATCTCATGCAGGAAAAAAAACTGAGCGCCGAAGCCATCGCGGATCTGCTCTATCGTGAATCCGGGCTGAAGGGCCTTTCGGGCCTGTCGCATGACATGCGCGTGCTGGAGGCGTCGGACACGACAGAGGCGCGTCAGGCGATCGAGTATTTCGTGTTCCGCATCCGGCGCGAACTGGGCGGGCTCGCCGCGGTGCTGGAAGGGATCGACGCGGTGGTGTTCTGCGGCGGGATCGGGGAGCATGCCTGGCGGGTGCGGGAAGGCGTTCTGGAAGGGATGGAGTGGATCGGCGTCGAGCTCGACCGCAGCGCCAATCTGGAAAGCAGGCAGGTCATTTCGTCGGAGCGCTCGCGGGTGAGGGTGTTCGTCATTCCCACCAACGAGGAAGCGATGATCGCCCGCCAGACGACCGACGTGCTGGACCGCGAATCAGCGGCGGCGGCAGCCTGAGCGTCGCGGCGGCTTTCGCGCGGGGGCGCTCCGCCCGGAGTGAATCCATTTCGGCGCCAGCGCGCCTTTGGCAAGTCTGCGCCAGCGCGCTGGGGGCAAGGTCTTGCCAAGAGGTCGCCTTGGCGCCATTTCTATTGCGCATGATTGATCGAAACGAACATAGACTGATCGAGGCGCTCAAAAAAGTCGACGCGCATGGCGACATTGCGCCGGCTTCGGTCCACGATCCCATGGTGATGGTGCTTCGTCAGAAAGCTATTCAGGCTCACCTGATGCAGTGGGACGATAGCCGCGGTCATTACGTCCTGACCGGGACGGGACGCCGGCGGGCCTATGCGAGGAATTGCGCGCCTGGATCGGTCCTGCGGTTCAGAATGCGCGATGACGCGGACGGCCAATCCCCCCAACGCAAAACCGATTGAGCGCGCCAGACGCATCTCAAGCGCCGCCGCCGCTCTCCCTGCGTCCTGACGTTCGGAGCCTTATCTCCGACGATTTCATTCGCCAATATGTAGCAGCGCCGCGAGCAGAATCCGTTGAGAATTCGCGCCGCAAGTAGGGCGAGAGGGGCGCTGAAAGAGACTATGCGCCGGTAGAGCCTTGGGCGAGGATCTCGGTTGCTCCGCGTCAGGTTGAGTTTGCGCCTGCGATAACAAACGGCGAAGCGCTCTCTGGATTCTCCAATCAAAGTATGCCACTAACAACGCCCCCGGGTTAACAGCAAAGGCGATCTCTTGCCGCGGCTGCAACCCAAGCAGTAGAGAAACCAAAAGCGTTCTTAAAATTCTATTGGAAAGAAAACGCTTTCATCGTTCCCTTATTGGCTTCCATATCCTCTTATTGCAAGCAAAGGCGTCATGAACACATCACTTGAACGTATCCGTGCGAAGATTGCTGAACTGACTGCCCAGGCCGCGAATCTTCGCATCGCCGAGCGTGAACTCCTTGCCCTCGACCAGGGACCGGCGCGAGCGGCGAAGCCCGTCCTGGGACGTCCGCCAAAGGCGACGTCGAAGGCAAGATCAGCGCCGGGAAGAAAGGCCGTGAGGGCCAGTTCAGCGCCGACGGGACAGCCGGAAGCGCGCCAGAGCATCGCTTCGGCGATTACCGACGTTCTTGGCCTCCACGGCGCCCTCCCGGCGGCGCGGATCGCGGAGGAGCTCAAGGCGTCCGGTCGCGACATCACCAACCGGACAGTGTCTTTTTCGCTTCAAGGGTTGAAAAAGCGGCGGCTCGTCAAGAGCGCCAATGGCGAATGGTCAGTGCTGAAGGCCCGCGCCAAGTAAGTCCCGAAGGAACCTGGGCGGCCGGCGCAAGGCCGGCGCGCGATCCCGAGAACGACGACCGGGCCGGGGAGGCTCCGGAGCTGCGATGAAGCTTTATTCGGAAGATAGCTCTCCGTTCTCCGCGCCGGTGCGAATCGCGATCTATGCGAAAGGTTTGAACATCGAGATCGAGCCGCCGCCGGGAGGCTTGCTGTCTGCGCAATTTCACGCGATCAACGCGGTCGGGACGATCCCATGCCTGATCCTTGAAGACGGAACGCCGTTGCCTGAATCGGCGGCGATCCTCGAATATCTTGAAGATAAATTTCCCGATCCGCCATTGCGGCCGGCGGGCCCGGAAGCCAAGGCTCTCGTCCGCCTGCTTCAACGCATCGGCGAACTCCACATCATGACGCCGCTGGTCGAGCTTTTCCGGCAGGCCGATCCCTCAAACCGCGATGCGAGCGCGGCGATCTGGCTGACGCGCCTCGTGCGTGGGTTGTCGTCGTTGCAGATCTATGTCGGCGAGGACAATTTCGCCGTGGGCCCTTCGCTGACTCTCGCGGATTGCGCGCTGACGCCCGCGTTGTTCATGCTGCCGAAAATCACCGCCGCCTATGGCAAGCCGGCGTTGCTCGAAGCCTATCCGCCGATCGGCCGCTATATTGCGAGCAGTGGTAGGCATCCGGCCATCGTTCGAGTCCTTGGCCAAATGGCGCCTGCATGGAGCCGGACAGTGACCGCGGCGGGCTGAAACACGATGAATTCAGCGCCCGATTTCCCTTGCCGGCCCCGCGAATTCATCTGGTCCGGGTTCAATGTGAATGGGGAAAGGCGCTGTGGGAGGCCTTTGCTTGTTTCAAATGTCTGGCCTTGGAGTGCAATTCGCGACGTTCTGATCGGGAGGGAATAATGCGGTGTCTGTTTGTCGCCGACCTGCATTATTCGCTGCCCCAATTCGACTGGCTGCTGCGATCGGCCCCCGGGTATGACCTCGTCGTCCTCGCGGGCGACGCGCTGGATGTCAGTTCGATCGTCGACTTCCGGGCGCAAACGCTCGTGGTGCGCAAATACCTGCAACGCGTCGCCAGTGTGACCCGGCTCTTCGTGTGTTCCGGCAATCACGATCTCGACAGCCGCGACGCGAGCGGTGAGAAGGTCGCCCGCTGGATGGAGGATGTGAGGGCGCTGGAAATCGCGGGCGACGGCGACAGTCCGATCATCGAAGACGCCCTGTTCACGATTTGCCCTTGGTGGGACGGGCCGATGGTCCGCGAACGTCTGATCGCGCAGATCGCAGCGGACGCGATGCGCCGTCAGGGCTTGCGCTGGGTCTGGATCCACCATGCGCCACCGCGCAACTCGCCGACGAGCTGGTCCGGCGCGCGGACTCTGGGCGACGCGGACCTCGAACAATGGATCAGTCAATACCAGCCGGATATTGTCGTCTGCGGCCATATCCACCAATCGCCCTTTGTGAAAGGGGGATCCTGGGTCGACAGGATCGGCGTGACCTGGATCTTCAACGCCGGCCACCAGTTCGGCGCGCCTCCGGCCTATATCGCGCTTGAAACCCGCGTCGGGGAAGCGGTCTGGATCTCCGCCATGGGCATGCAGACCGTGCGGCTCGATGCGCCGTTGCTGCGTCCGATTTCGCCCGCGGCCGCATTCCCCGAATGGCTTGAGGCGGGTGCTGCCCCGTCCCCTCTGGACAGGAGTGCGGACATCGCTTCGTAACGAAGCGATGTTTCAGGGGCAGCCAGGATCGCGATCCGATCCGGGACGGAAATCCTTGTCCTGCTGGTGCATCAGCGTTTCCAGAACCTCGCCCACCATCTCCAGATGATCGCCGGAACCCGCGAATTGGCGTTTCAGATCGACGAGATAGGTCGTCGCGGCGTTGAGACGGTTGGCGAGGAGGCGCGCCACGAGCCAGGCCATTTCGGGTTTGGCGCTGAAAAAAGCCCGGGCGTCCGGAATCGCGTGAACCTTCACATCTCCGAGCGCGCGGGCCGTGGCTGTATGAGGCGCGCCGAGAAGCACCGACATTTCGCCGATGAGCGAGCCCGGTTCATCGAGCACCGTGACCTGCGCGTCATTGCGGAGAATTTCGATCTGGCCTTCCGTGAGCACATAGACCCGTCCGGTGATCTTCCCTTCTTCCAGGAGGACGGTTCCGGCGGGGAGGTTTTGCAGCGGAAAGGAGCCGCAATGAGCGAGAATGGCGCGCATCGGAGAATCTCGAACCTTTCCCGCAAAAACTCCGCCGCCGCGGCGAGCAGGGCGAAGCAGGGGCGCCTCATCGGCTTTTTGCCGTTCGCCGCCGGCAGCGCTGGAGACGCGAATCCGGCAGATATGAATCCTTCGGCATGTTAGACGCTGGAATGGGTCCCGGCCAGCGGCAAAGCGCGTTCGTTCCTGTCTCCGGGTTTCATTCGGCGCTGGAGAGGTAGCGTTGGCGGATATGATTTTCAAACGTTTCGGCCTCTAGCGGACGCCCCGTCGCCGATTGCAGGAGGTCGTCCGTGTTGGCGAGGCTTCCTCTCGAGTGGACGTGGGCGCGCAGCCAGGTTCTGAGCGGGGAAAAGTCGCCGCGCCCGATCCCGGGGATGACGCCGGGGTCGGCGCGCCGCGCCGCCTTGAACAGCTGCGCCGCCGCCATGGCGCCAAGGGTGTAGGTCGGAAAATAGCCCCAGCTTCCGCCCGGCCAATGAATATCCTGGAGACAGCCCAAAGCGTCGTTCGGCACGTCGAGACCAAGCAGAGCCTTCATGCCGTCGTTGAAGGCCGTCGGAAGGTCGTTCAGCGCCAGATCGCCCGCGATCATCGCCTTTTCGAGGCCGTAGCGCAAAAGGATGTGGGCGGGATAGGTGACTTCGTCGGCGTCGACCCGGATGAAGCCCGGCCTCACACGGGTCAGATGCCGGTAGAGGTTCCCGGCGCTCCAGGCCGGTCCTTCCGCCCGAAACGCGTCCCTGAGCAGAGGCGTCAGAAATTCCACGAATTCGCGCGAGCGGCACGCCTGCATCTCGATCAGCAGGGATTGGCTCTCGTGCAGGGTCATGCCCCGGGCGGACCCGACGGGCTGACGGCTCCAGCCTTTCGGCCGGCCCTGCTCATAAAGGGCGTGACCCGTCTCATGCAGGACGCCCATGAGTCCGCTGATGAAATCCTGCTCGCGATAGCGGCTTGTGATCCGGACATCGTCAGTCGCGCCGCCGCAGAAAGGGTGCAGGCTGACGTCGAGGCGCCCCCGCTCGAAATCGAACCCGACGGCGGCCATCAGCTTTTCGCCAAGACGTCGCTGAATCTCGATCGGGAAGGGGCCCGGAAAATCATGAAGCTGCGGCAGGCTCGCCTGGAGCGCCCGGCTTTCGTCGATCAGGCTCGGCAGACGGGCGCGCAGATCGCTGAAAAGTTCATCAATCCGGGCTTCGCGCATGCCCGGATCATAACCGTCAAGGAGAGCGTCGTAAGCCGACAGGCCCAGCGCTTCGCCTTTGATCGCGCCAATCTCGCGCTGCCGGTCGAGCACTTCCTGCAGATAAGGCCGGAGCATCGGGAAATCGCTGGTCTTGCGGGCTTGGCGCCAGGCCATGACCGATTGCGATACGGCTTTCGAATTCGCCTCCACGAGGTCGTCTGGAACCGCCGCCGCGTGAAGATAGGCGCGGCGCATCTCCCGGAGGTTCGCCTGCCGCCAGTCATCAAGGCGCGGCGCCGCCTCGGCGCTTTCGAGAAGATCCCTGATCTGCGGCGCGACGAGCAGCCTGTGGGCCACGCCCTCGAGGGTCGAGACCTGTTCGGACCTGCCGTCGGCGGCGCCGTCCGGCATAATCGTTTCCGTGTCCCAGTTGAGCACCCCGATGGCGTCCCTTACGGAGGCGATGCGGGCGAAGGTTCGTTCAAGCGAGCCATAGGCGTCGGAAGGACAAGCGTTCATTGGGAGTCTCCGTGGCGTCGCGGTCGGTCAGGCGTCGTGAATCCAGACACGTCATGAATCCAGACACTGCATCCCGGCGTCTTGACTTAATTCGGCGCTTGTTTTGTGGCGAGGCGGTCAGGCCGCTCCGGTTCGCATCGGGATGAGAGGCCGGCGATAGCCATGCGGCTCAGATCGGTCACGAGTCGTTCGGTGAAATGATGATCCAGCCGCAAATTGAGCGGCGGCCGCGATAAACTGTCATAATGCCGGATGAAAGGGATGACCTGCTGGGTCAGCCAGAAGGTCGCGATGATCACTTCCTCGCGGCTGGCGGACTCGGGTAGAAATCGGCGCACAATGTGTTCGGCCTGATCCAGAATCGGCAGTTTTTCGCTCGCGACAAAGTCAAGGTAGATGGGCGTCGGCGCCAGCGTCTCCCAGGCGAAAATCCGCAAATACCGGCTGACCTGACCATGTCTGAGGAGCGGCGCGACCTGCTGGCGGATGAAAAGCCGCACGGCTTCTTCGCGGGCCGCTCCGTTGATCGTTGCTTCGTCCAGCAGGGAGGCGTCGCTGAGCGCGGCGACAGCCAGGCGAAGCACCTCGCGGTAGAGGCCCTCCTTGCCGCCGAAATGATAATTGATCGCCGCCTGGTTTACGGACGCGCGGCCGGTGATCTCGCGCACCGAAGCGCCAGCGTAACCCGATTCGGCGATCACGTCGGCGGCATGATCAAGCACAGCCTGGCGGGTCGCTTCAGTTGATTTCACTTAATGCATTTTTTTCGTGAAGGAGACCACGGCATCGCCGACCGACGCCATGCCTTCCATGATCCTCGCGTCCGAAGCGGCGACGATATCCCCGGCTTTGGAGATGAGGAGATTTCCGTAATGCAGCGGCGCGAGCCAGTCGATATCCGTATGTTCAGGAGCGGCCGCCGGCTCGCTCGCCACGGGGAGCGCCTGCGCCGGGTGAGCTGGTTTCGGAGCGTTCGCCGCGACATGCGCCTTGTCAGCGCGCGGCCGCTCGCGCTTTTGCGGACTCGCCTGGAGCTGCGGCACCGTCGCGGGCTCGCTCGCGGCGGCGCTTTCTGGCTGGGCGCTCGCAAGGGTTGACGTTGTCCGCAATCCGGCGACATGAGACAGCGCGACGCGCTCGACGAAATCGTCGAGGGTCTCGCTCGCTTGCCCATCGACGAATTTCGCGTCAACAGCGGTCAGATGCGTCTGCGCGGGGATGTGGCCGGGCGTGAGCTTGTCGAAACTCGAAAAAATGACCATGACGCAGAGCGTCGACACGCTTGAAATGAAGATTTGCATGACCAGTTTTCGCGTTAGGGCATGCAGTTCATTGCCTATCGTCAGAAAGATCGGAACCCGCATCAAGGCCTCCTTCAAGCGTTTAAAACGACCGTATGAAATTGATCTCCGGTTGGGGCGGAATTATGGCGTTTTGGGTCTGGGCGACGGGGTTTCCCGGACGGCGAATAATGCTTTCCGACCCTCGCGAGCGGCCTCGAAGCCGCGGACCTGTGGGCGGGTCGCCGACCGCGGTTCGGCCGGTGTTGCCGCGATTTAATCTGCGCTCCAGAATCCGGTTCGTTTCGCTGGCGTAGACTGCGCTTCCGAATAATCGAGGTTCGGCCGCCGGCGGCCATGGTTCAGGTCGAAGCCGGAGAACTTCGCAGGTCCGTGTATTCCGAGGCCATTGCAGGAACATTGTAGGAATAAGGACGCGTCATGACGCTTCTCGAGACCGTATATTCCACCCTGGCGTCCAACCAGCTTCTTGTCGGCGGCGTCGGCACACTGGCGTTCGGCTCCTTGATGTATCTCCTGCGAACGGTCCCGCAGAAGATACTGGACATTATCAACCGGACTTTGTGGACGATTGTGACTGTCGAAAGTCTGTCCAACGAATATCAGGACGTCGACGCGTTTTTAGAGGGCAGGAGGCTTCGCTTTTTCAGCAGATCGCTTGAGATCAAGGACGGACGCCTGAAGACGGGGTTCGGCGGCGGGTGGGGAATTTATGAGGGAATTCTGTTCAATTATTCGAAAACGAAGTCCAATCAGCAAGTCACGCATTTCGAAACCATCACGGTTTCGTTTCTTAGTCGCGACCGGACCTTGGTCGAACGGTTCATGAGGGACAGCAAGCCTGAGGAACACAAGAACTCGATCTACATTTCGATGTTCAATGCTGGCGGCTGCAACGGCGGCCTCCGCAGGCGCAAGCGCGCGCTGGACACTGTTTTCGTCGATCAGGCGATCAAGGACAGGCTCGTCGGACGCCTGACGTGGTTTGTCGGCGCCGAAGAATGGCATTCAGCCCGCGGCATTCCGTGGAAGCTGGGAATCATCCTTCACGGTCAGCCCGGAACCGGAAAGACGAGCCTCATCCATGCGCTCGCATCCGATCTTGGCTTTGACATCAAGTACATCAAATCGCTGCATGGACTGGGCGAGGCCTTCATGTCCGGAACGAAAAACGATCTGTTCGTGATCGAGGATATCGACACGATCGCGAACGGCCTCAACCGCGATTCACCGAGGGAACGCGACGGGAGCAATCCATTTGAGGGGCTCGCCATGTTCGGGTCGCCTCTGCATGAGATCTTGAATTCCATGGACGGCATGCAAACGCCGGATGGCCTTAAATTCATCGTGACGACAAACCATCTCGACAAGCTCGATCCCGCGATCATCAGGCCGGGCAGGATCGACGAGGTGATCGAGATCGGGCCGCTCTTTGTCGACAGCGCGCGTCGCATGTTCAAGGCCTTTTACGGACGTGACGGAATTCACGGCTATTCTCCGCGCCCCGGCGCCGAGCTTCAACTGATGTTCTCGACCATGACGGCGCAGGACGCCGAGACCGAGCTTTCGCGCTTGGCGTCGCAGGCCGATCACGCGGCCGAGCAACTCACGGATCCTCATGCCGGCGCGCCCGTTCGGCTGAGGTCCGTCCCTGGTGGGGCGTGACGACAGCGGTTCGATCGATCGCGCGGTTAACGCCTCGCACAGAGATTGCGCCGATTGATCGTGGGGGAAGGGCGGGGATGCCGCTCCGCAGCTGTCAGTTCAATCGCGGCGGCTTTTCACCATTGGAAAGATGCCCGTCTCCCTTTAGGATAATGCGCCCAAGCAGAGCGCAAGAATTTTTCCGGGGGCGGCGGAGACAGGCATGGAGATCAGCAAAACCGGCTTGCCAGATGTTTTGATCCTCAAACCTCGCCGCTTTTTCGATTCCCGAGGCTCGTTCGTTGAACTCTTCAGTGAACGAACCTTCGCAAAGACCGGATTTGAGACCCGATTCATTCAGGAAAATCAATCGGTTTCGATCGAAACTGGAACAATCCGCGGGTTGCATTTTCAGCTGCCGCCGGCGGCGCAATCCAAACTCGTCAGGGTCGCCCGCGGCAGCATTCTCGATGTCGCCGTCGACCTCCGTCGTGGTTCTCCGACCTTTGGGCGATGGATCGCCGAGACGTTGAGCGCGAAGGAGGGAGAGCAGATCCTGATTCCGCGCGGCTTTGCGCATGGCTTCTGCACGCTGGAGCCCGAGACCGAAATTGTCTACAAGGTCGATTCTTTCTACGCTCCCGAATGCGAAAGCGGTTTCATCTGGAGCGATCCGGACCTCAAGATTGATTGGCCGGTTGACGAAAGCGCGGTCGTTCTGTCCGAGAAAGACGCCAAATTGGGGCTCTTCAAGGATTTTGTGACGCCGTTCGTTTTCGAGGAGGCGTCCAGATGACGTCCGCCAGACGGATACTGGTCACTGGCGGAGCCGGGTTCATAGGTTCGGCTGTCGCTCGGCAGATCATCAATCATACGCCGCATTCGATCCTTGTCGTCGATAAACTGACCTATGCCGGAAACCTCGACTCCCTGGCGCCTGTGGCCGATGACCGACGTTTTTCTTTTGTTCGGGCCGACATCGCGGACGCCGCAAAAATGTGCGATGTCTTCGAGAGTTTCCAGCCCGAGATCGTGATGCATCTTGCGGCGGAGAGCCATGTCGATCGCTCGATCGACGGGCCCGGCGAATTCGTGCGGACCAATGTCGTCGGAACGTTCACTTTGCTTCAGGCGGCGCTCGGATTCTGGCGGACCCGAACCCCCGCACAGAAAAACGCTTTCCGGTTTCATCACATCTCGACCGATGAGGTCTTCGGCTCGCTCGGCGAGGAAGGGATTTTTTCGGAGACCACAGCCTACAATCCGAACTCTCCCTATTCCGCGACCAAGGCCGCGTCGGATCATCTCGTCAACGCCTGGCGACATACCTACGATTTGCCGACGCTCATCAGCAATTGCTCCAACAATTACGGGCCTTATCATTTTCCTGAAAAGCTCATACCCCTGACCATCATAAATGCGCTGGAAGGCCGCGAACTCCCGGTTTACGGGACGGGATCCAACGTCAGGGATTGGCTGTACGTCGAAGATCACGCTCGCGCGCTTTTGACCGTGGCGACGCAAGGCGAAGTCGGCCAAAGCTATTGCATTGGCGGCCTTTGCGAAAAGACGAATCTCGAAGTGGTTCAGGAAATCTGCGCTCTCGTCGACGAGCTTGCGCCCAGCGGCGTCATCGGGCCTCGCGAGGGTTTGTTGCGCTTTGTCGCCGACAGGCCTGGCCACGACCTGCGTTACGCGATTGATCCTGAAAAAATCATGCGTGAACTCGCCTGGGCTCCCACGGAAACCTTCGCGACAGGCCTTCGCCGGACCGTCGAATGGTATATCTCCAACCGCGGCTGGTGGGAGCGTATCCGATCCGGCGTCTATCGCGGCGAGCGGCTCGGGGTCAACGCTTGAACCTCATTTCCGGCGCTCACCCGCCGAGGGACGAGTCCTTCAACTTTACGTCGCGCCAGCGCGCGGCGCTATAATCTGAACGCGCTATCGAATAGTCCTCCGAACCGCCGCGCGGAATAAGGCCCGAATACAAGACGAGGGGACGCGCAAAGAAATTGGAGCAGCTACATGCGTAAGGGCATTATTCTGGCGGGTGGCTCTGGAACGAGACTTCACCCCCTGACGCTTGTGACCTCGAAGCAGCTGTTGCCGGTTTACGATAAACCGATGATCTATTATCCGCTATCGGCGCTCATGCTGGCGGGCATACGGGAAATCATGATCATTACGACTCCCCAGGACCAGTCTGCTTTCAAACACCTTCTGGGAGATGGAAGTCAGTGGGGTCTGAGACTGGAATTCGCCATCCAGCCTTCGCCGGATGGACTTGCGCAAGCCTTTATTATCGCCGCGGATTTCATTTCCGGGCAGCCCTCATGCCTGATTCTGGGAGACAATATTCTTTATGGCCATGGCCTTTCGACCACTCTGAAACGGGCCAGCGCCGACACCGAGGGCGCCACCGTATTCGGCTATCGGGTGGATCAGCCCGAACGTTATGGCGTGATCGAGTTTGACGCCGACGGCCATGTCCTCTCGATTGAAGAAAAACCGCAAAATCCGAAATCACGTTGGGCGGCGGTCGGAGTCTATTTTTACGATAAAGACATTGTTGATCTCGCGCGGTCCCTCAAGCCTTCGGCGCGCGGCGAACTGGAGATTACCGACGTCAATAATTTGTACATTCGGAGCAAGAAACTCAAGCTCGAAAGAATGGAGCGCGGGTTCGCCTGGTTCGACGCCGGAACGCATGATTCCTTGATGGAGGCGGCTGAATTCGTCCGCGTTCTTCAGCAGCGCCAAGGCCAGTTGATCGCGGCGCCCGAAGAGATCGCGTTCCTGAACGGCTGGATCGGCAGGGACGCTTTCGAATCGCTTGCAATTAAGCTCGGTAAAACAAACTATGGTCGTCGCTTGCTGGATAATGTGCGCGCGAATTAGGACCGGGCGGCGAGGCGGGGTCGCGATGCGGTCTCGCCTGAAAACCGACGGCCTGTCGTAAAATGACGGCTGGTCAACATAGGTTTATGCGCTACCGCGTCGCCGCCGCGCGAGATGGAACGCCAGCGCCAGCCCCGTTCAACCGGCGTCCGGGAAACGGACCTTTCTCAGCTTGATGAGCTTGGCCGGATTGCCGGCATACACGGTCCAGGGTTCGAGATCGCGAAAAGCCACTCCGCAGGCGCCCAGCACCGCGCCTTCGCCAACCACGACGCCGGGGCCGACAAACGCGTCAGCGGCGACCCATGCTCGCGTCTTGATGCGGATGGGTTTTGCAATCGTCTGAAAATACGCGCTCTCGATGTCGTGGGAGCCTGTGCAGAGATGGGCTCCCTGGGAGACGATGGCGTAGTCGTCGATGGTGATCTTCGCCATCGTGTAGAGCGTCGCGCGCGGCCCGATCTGACAATAGTCTCCCAGTTCGAGATGCCCTGGATACCAGATCCGGGTGCTCCCATAAACGAGAGCGGTCGGCGAGACCTTGGCGCCGAAAAGGCGAAGGATCAGACGCCGCCAGGCCGCAAACGGAGGCGGCGTCCATGCTCCAAGCAGCAGCCAGGTCAAATCCCAAAGGGTCCGGATCAAAAGAAACCGGAGGGGAAAAGTCTGGCCGCCTTCAAGAGGATTATGACTTCCTGCGTCGAGGATTTCCATTCAAGCGGGCTCGCTCTAAGGTTTGCCGGCGGACCGGCGGCCGGCGCGCGGACCGAGCGTGCGTCAGCTTGGCTTTATATGCCAGCAAAGCTGTCGGATTTCTATCTGATTTCGAATAAGTTGTAGAAACTCGGGAGAGGCTCAGCGAACGCGTATCTTCTGTCAAATGCGGCGACAAAACATTGTGAAGACCGCGCCAGCGCCCCGCCAGCGTCCTGGCGAACTCCCGCTACGCCGCCTTCCCCGAACAGCGAATGGCTTCGATCAATTGCGGTCCCATTGTGCTGATGTCGAATTTCTCGACAAAGCCTTGCCGGGCGCGTTGACCCATCGCCGCCTTTTCCTCCGGACTGAGGTCGAGGAATTGGTCCAGAAGACGCGTGAGGCCGGCAAGATCATCGGGTTCGACGATGCCTGCGCCGGACGCGACGACTTCACGCCATGTGTTGACCTTGTCGGTTGTGAGGACGGGTTTGCCGCAGGCCATCGCCTCGGCGATCACGATGCCAAAGTTTTCCTGATGCGATGGCAGGACGAACGCTTCTGAACCGCGAAAGGCGCCCCATTTGAGATCGCCCTTCAACATTCCCGGCCAGTGAATCCTGTTTCCTATCCCCGCGGCTTCCGCGGCCGCCTGCAACTTTTTGACCCAGCCGACCGAATCAGGCCCGGCGATGACGAGATCAATTTCAGGATCCTTGTGAGCGACCTTGGCGAAAGCGTCGATCAGCAGATCGCAGCCTTTTTTGGGGTGAATCCGGCTCAGGTACAAAATAAACTTTCGGTTCCCCAAACTGGGGCACGCCGCACGGAACGCTTCGATCTGGACGACCGGGTCGCCCTTGATGTCCTGCGTTCCGTAAGCCACGACGCGCCCGCGGCAACGGAAGGGCCAGAAAGCGTTCTTCGCGAGCAGAAGTTCCTCCTCGGTGACAAAGAAGACGCCATTCGCGTGGGCCAGAAGCCTTCCCTCGCTGATCCACCAGAGAAATTGTTTGATCACCCGTTTCACCGGTTTGATCTTGTTGAAGTACGGGTCGAGCATCCCGTGAGGATAGACGAAATACGGCGTGTCGCCCTTGGCCAAAGCCCGCGCCGCGCCCATGGCGGAGTAACTCCACAGGCCGTTGACGATGATTGCGTCATACTTCCGCGCATTCTCCTTGAGCCAGGGCACGAAATGGGGGGTGTAGCCATAGTTCGAAAAGAAGGGGATCCTTTTTCGCCAGCGGGCATAGCTGCGGCTTTGAATTCCCAAAGGGTAAACAGGCAATGGACAATTCTTGACCCAGGGATCCCCTGGAGCGTCCAGCGAGACGATCTCACGATTGCACCCCTGCTCGCGCAGAACGGGAGCGGAGATGAAAATGCCTTCGATAGGTCCGCCGAACTCAGGATTGACCGTAGGAATCACGTGAAGAATGATCATGGATTGCTCGGCTCGCTATTCAAGAGGACCCAAATGGCTCAAACCAGCCGCCTCTGTGGTTGTGAGTCGCAAAAAGACGAAATTTCGATTTGCGCATCGATTTTCTGTAACAGAGTAAAGCCCTCTGCCCGAATCGATTTCAAGACCCGACCCCGAAGCGTTCCGAACGCTGTCCTGGATCCGCCGCAGCCTTTTCCGCTCGCGGAGCGACGACGGCCAAGCTGTATGGCTCTTTGATTATAGGGAAATTCTTTAAGGATGCAATAATGAGTATTGAGTGAGTATAGTCCCTACTTTTCATCGCCAGAACTCATCGTTGCTGCTTTTACAAACCTCATGGATAAGAACCTTAAGAAAAAGTCTTTGTTGTATTTTGCCGCCGACCATGCCCAGCCAAGTAGCTTGTCCTTGGCGAAGGTAACAAAAGCGACGCTGGCCGCAATCTTTTCAATTTGCCCTCGGGCCCGATATTTGCCCTCAGGTCCGCGCGCCGCTAAAGCATATTCCGATCGGAGTGAATCGATCCAATCGACAAGACTATGCTCAAGCCTTTGACTCTGGAGCGATTTCTGATCAATCGCATGACTTCATACGATCGGAATATGCCTAGCCCTTTTCGCGCAGCAAGCGGCCTTTTTCGCGATTCCAATCCCGCTTTTTCTCGGTTTCCCGCTTGTCGTGAAGTTGTTTTCCGCGGGCCAGGGCGATCTCGATCTTCGCCCTGCCTTGTTCGTTGAAATAAATTCTCAAGGGCACGATCGTCATGCCCTCTCGCTCCGTCCCCTGCGAAAGTTTGACGATCTCGCGAGTCTTGAGCAGCAGTTTGCGCGGCCGCTTCGGCTCGTGATTGAAGCGATTCGCCTGCAAATATTCAGGAATCGTCGCGTTCACAAGGAACAGCTCGCCCGCCCGGTCGACCGAGGCATAGCTTTCCGCGATCGTCGCCTTCCCGGTGCGCAAGGACTTAACTTCGGTCCCGGTGAGCATCAAACCCGCCTCGAACGTCTCTCCGATCTCGTAATTGTAACGTGCCCGGCGATTTTCAGCAGCGACCTTCAGGGGACGCTCTTTTTTGGCGGACACTCACTAAACTCCCGGCTGCGAGAAATTTTCACGCATGGATCAATCCCGAATGAACCATCGCGGCCTTGATGGGAGCTTGCGCCGCCGCGGACGCCGGCAGCATGGGCGAGCGCACCTCGTCGAGAATTTTGCCAATCAAGGAGAGCGCGAATTTGGGTCCGGCGGGATTGGGCTCGATGAAAAGGGCGGAGTGGAGCGGGCTTAGCAGATCATGAGCTTGCAACGCCGCGGCGTAATCTCCGCGAAGGCAAGCCTCCTGGAATTGCGAACATAGTCTCGGCGCAACGTTCGACGTCACTGAAATGCAGCCTTGTCCGCCTAAGGACATGACCGCAAGCGCGGTCATGTCCTCGCCCGACAGTTGGAGAAAGTCCTCGCCGAGTTCACGCCTTTGCAGGGCGGTCCGGGCAAGGTTGCCGGTCGCGTCCTTGACTCCGCAAATATTTTTTAGCTCGAAAAGCCGCTTCATCGTGTCGATGGACATGTCGACCACCGAGCGGGGCGGAATATTGTAGATGACGATCGGAATTCCGACCGCATCGTTCACCGCCTTGAAATGGCGGTACAATCCCTCCTGCGACGGTTTGTTGTAATAGGGCGTGACCACGAGGAGCCCGTCGGCTCCGGCGCTTTCGGCGAATCGCGCGAGTTCGACAGCCTCATGCGTATTGTTCGATCCGGCTCCCGCGATGACGGGAACGCGGCCCCTCGTCTCCGCAATGCAGGCCCTCACGACCTTGTGATGTTCCGCGTGGGAGAGAGTGGGGCTTTCTCCTGTCGTTCCTACAGGGACGAGGCCATGCGTGCCGCTTTCGATCTGCCAATCGACCAGCGCCCGAAACGCAGGCTCATCGAACTCGCCCGACCGGAAGGGCGTGACCAGAGCCGTAATCGACCCTCTGAACGACGCCTTCTTACCCATGCCAAAACACCTTTTCGCCAAACCGCCCAACGGACGCCGCAATTCCAAGGCTCACTCTTCGTCATACTTGAGCGAGCGCACAAGCTGAAGCAAGCAGACGACACATAGCCGTCAAAAGCGCTTCCGAAAAGGGCCGCCGGCTCAGGCCAAACAAGCCGCGGGTAGGGCGTCAACGTTTAGTTCGCGTTTTGTTAACGATAATGGACCAATTTTTAAGCCCTTGTTCGGGCCTTCTTTAATAATCGGAAGCATTGGAAAAAATATGCTCTCCAGGGATTTAAGTTTTTGGCTCAAGGCGGCGACAGGCGTCGTGCTGACCGGCGTCTGCGCCGCATGGATTCATGAAAGCGGTCCGGATTGGGGCCTCTTCGCGTCAAACGAAGATCAGGCCGTCGTTTCATCCGGTCTTGACCCCGACGCCTTCGAATCGCCCTATCTCCAGGAAGACGACGCTCCCGACGACGATCCTCTAAGGCAACGCCGGAAAACCGGCAACGCCTCGGCGCTATTGTCCGATCGCGCGCTTTCGCAGCAATTTGACATCGACGCCACCGGTCTCGCCGAAGCCATCGCCGCGTACAAGTCCGCGGATCTGGCGCGCGGCGACAATGCGGCCAGATCCGCGAAAGACCCGACCGTCCAGACAGCTCTCGAATGGATCGCCCTGCGAACCTTTCCCCGCGAAGCCGGTTTCGCCCGGATCCAGGCCTTCATCAACGCGCATCCGTCCTGGCCAGCGCTCGGCTGGCTTCACAAGCGCAGCGAAGAAGCGCTTTTTGGCGACCGCAAGAACGCGCCGCTCATCAAGACTTTTTTCAGCAACGCCCGTCCCGAGACGCCCGCCGGCAAACTGGCGCTCGCAAAGGTTTTGACCGACGAGGGCAAGACCGCCGAGGCGGCGACCCTCGTTCGCGACGTGTGGCGTGAATCAGATCTCAACGCGACGCTCGAAACCAAGGTCAAGTCGGATTTTATCTCGTATCTCGATCGCGCGGATCACAAATTCCGCGCCGATCGGCTCCTTTATAAGGAGGAGACCGCGAACGCATTGCGCGCCGCCGCGCTGGCCGGGCCAGATGTCGTCGCGCTCGCCAAGGCGCGGGCCGCCGTTATCGCCGAAACCAACAGCGACAAGCTTCTGGCCGCCGTTCCAGTCTCGCTTCGCGCCGACCCCGCATTCCTGTTCGCGCAAATTCAGAAGCTCCGCCGCGCGGAGAAGTTCCGCGAAGCTGTCGACGTGATGCTGTCGGCTCCGAAAGATCCCGCGCTTCTCGTCGATGGCGACGATTGGTGGGTCGAGCGCCGGCTGCTGGCCCGCAAAATGCTCGACCAGAACGATGCGGCCACGGCTTACAAGCTGTGCGCGGAACATTCGGCGTCATCGCGCGAGATGCGGATCGAGGCTGAATTCCACGCGGGCTGGATCGCGTTGCGCTTCCAGAACGATCCTGCGAAGGCCGCAATTCATTTCGAGAAGCTTTCTCAATATGCGGAAACGCCGATGTCGAAGGCGCGCGCCGCTTATTGGCGAGGCCGCGCCGCCGAAGCTTCGGCCTCTGAAACAGCAATCGCCGCGGCCAATGCGTTCTACCAGCAGGCGGCGAATCAGCCGACGACCTATTACGGCCAGCTTGCGCGTGAAAAGCTCGGGCTGGATATTGCTCCGATCCGCGAAATTTCCAATGAAGCAAAGGGCGACGCCCGCGAAGAATCCATCAAGGTGGTGGAATTGCTTTATGGCGTCGGTGAAAAGTCTCTGGCGACGCCGCTCGCCATCGAAGCGATCCATAACCTCCAGGACGATGCGCAGATCGCCGCTCTCGCCCGGGTGGTCGCGAACCAGCGCGACGCCCATATCTCCCTCACGGTCGGCAAGCTTGCGAGCCAGCGCGGCGTGCCTCTCGATACGTTGGCCTTCCCGACCTATGGCGTGCCGTCTTTCGAGCCCCTGCAAAATTCAGCCGCTCCCTCTTTGATTTATGCGATCGCCCGGCAGGAAAGCGCCTTCAATCCCACCGCTATCTCGACCGCCGGCGCCAAGGGGCTGATGCAGATGATCGCGTCGACCGCGCGGCGAACCGCCCAGCGCGCCGGCGTCGCTTTCGATGAAAACCGGCTCGTGGCCGACGCCGCGTTCAACGCCCAGCTGGCGGCGGCGCATCTTGGCGAGCTTCTCGCCGAGCAGAGAGGATCCTATATCCTGACCTTCGCCGCCTACAACGCAGGCGGAAAGCGGGTCAAGCAATGGATCGACGCCTATGGCGATCCACGCAAGCCGGGCGTCGATGCGATCGACTGGATCGAGCGCATTCCCTTTACCGAAACCCGCAACTATGTGCAGAGAGTCAGCGAAAACTTGGGTATCTACCGGATCCGCTTCGGCGAGGAGCCGACGGGAATTATTTCAAGGGAGCAGATCGCCAAAGCCCAAGCCAAACTTTAACGCCGGGAAATGTTTTGGAATTGTTCGGACGGTCCGCGCCTGCGGGCCTGTTCGTTCCGAGTCAGGATCCTGCGCAGCGACTCCTCAATTCCGCTAATCAGGTCGGCCGAATGATAAGGTTTCGGCATGAACACGTCACCGTCTTGAATTGACTCTGAAGATCCGTAACGGCCAGACGTCACAACCACGCCAATGCCCGGCCAATCGTGATGGATGCGTCGAGCCAGACTCAATCCATCTAACGAACCGGGCATTTCCACATCGGTGAAGACAACACCGACGTTCGGGTGGACGGAAAGAAGCCGCAGCGCTTCGTCTGCGTCGCATGCCTCGATCACCTCGAACCCGGCGTCCTCCAGCATGCTGGCGCTCGCCGTGCGCACGTAAGGTTCATCTTCGACGACAAGGACGAGAGGCAAAGCCCTTTTTTTCGTCTGTTCCATGGGCTATCAACAAGGCTCATCTATGTAGGTTCCTCATCGTTTCCTCTTTGGTAAAAAGAGAGTTTCCGGCCTTTTCCACGCTCGCGCGCGTCGCCTCCGCAATTCCCGCCAAGAGTGCATAAGGCGGCTTGGTCCGCGCCGAACGAGTACGCTTTGGAGGTTTTGTGATCATTCCAGAGCTCCCCTTCAAAAGCCGCTTCGTTTCCGCTTGCGATGGACTGCCTTTGCATGTGCGCGATTATGGCTCCGCGCTCGATCGCGGCGTCCCGGTGGTCTGCCTCCCCGGTTTGACCCGGACCTCATCCGACTTCGGCCCCCTCGCCAGCGCTATGACCGCCGGGCTTTTTGGCGCCCCCCGCCGGGTGCTTGCGCTGGACTATAGGGGACGCGGAGACTCCGGTTACGACCGGGACTGGCGCAATTACAGCCTCGAAATCGAAAACGGCGACATCCTCAGCGTCTTGACCGCTCTGGGAATCGAGCGCGCCATTTTCATCGGAACGTCGCGCGGCGGCCTCCACGCGATGCTTTTGTCCGCATCGCGCCCCTGCACCCTTCACGCGGTTGTGCTGAACGATATCGGGCCTGTCCTGGAACCCATCGGCATCGCCCGAATCCGCGGCTACGCCGGCAAGACGCCGGCGCCCCGTTCCATACCCGACGCGATCGATCTGCTCAAACATCTCATGAGCGAACATTTCAGCGGCCTCAGCGAGGAGGAATGGAGGATCTATGCGAGGATGACGTTCTGCGATGCCTCTGGCCGCCTCGCGCCGCGCTATGATCCGCGTCTCGTGAAACCGTTCGATAGCCTCGACCTCGAGCAGCCGTTGCCGGATCTATGGGCGCAGTTTGACGGCCTGCGCGACACCCCTCTGCTGATCATCAGAGCAAAGAATTCGGATCTGCTGTCGCCTGAGACCCTGGCCGCAATGGAGAAACGCAGGCGTAGGTGCGAGATCCTCATCGTTCCAGGCCAGGGCCATCCCGCGCTCCTCATTGACCGGACGTCCATTGCGCGCATCTGCGAATTCATCGCCCGCGTGGACCCGACGCCTCCAGAGCCTGCCGACGGCGCCCGGAAGAATCTGAGCTAGACAATCCCGTCATCGCTCCGTTATAACCGCGCCAGCGCCGGAGCCGAATTCGCCTGGCGACGCCCAGGTAGCTCAGTTGGTAGAGCATGCGACTGAAAATCGCAGTGTCGGTGGTTCGATTCCGCCCCTGGGCACCATTATTCCCCCTGAATCCATTACTCCCATGAATACAGAGACTTAGAGCGCTCCGCTCGCCGTGTGCGGGCGGCGCGTTTAGCCTTGGGCGACGCCAGGGCGCGTAGCGGCGTGTGCTTGCAAGGCGCATCCATGCGAACTGCCCTGTTTCAATTTTTCAGACAGGCGATTGGCGCAGTCTAATAGCTCCGCCCTGCATACTTGCCGAAAATGATCCAGTCGCTGGTCATTCGCGAATTCTCATCTCGCGGCGGCGTTCAGCGCCGCTTGCTCAACCGGAGCTCGAGCACGCCGTTGCGGAGAGACAATTTTGGCGCACCACCGGCAAGTAGGTTCTCGAAAAGCATTTCCTTGCGATAGAGACGTTCTCCCGTCTGGGCTTCCAGCAGCAAAATAGCGCCGTCGCGCAGGCAGCGAATATCCTTGCGCTCGACGCCGGGCAATTCGAAAAGAAGAAGAATTTCGTCCGGTTTCTCGACCACATCGGCGACAGGCTCCAGCACTTCAATCGAACTCCGCTTGGCCTCGCGACGCGACGAATTTTCCCGGCGAAGGGACGCATTCTCTGTCGCCTCCCGCTTTCCCGCGACCTCGCCCACGGCGCGCTTGTCGAATGAATTTTCCATCACCCGGACGTCTTTCTCATGACGGCCGCGCCGGGGAAGATTGTCGAAATCGGAAAGAACGTCGAAGAGAGTGGACAGGCCTTGCGCGATCCTTGTGAAGGCCGCGGCGCCGGCCTCATCATTTTTGTCCCCGGGATCGTCCTTATTCATGAACCCTGCTCCTGCTTTCGAAGGGCGCCGCGGCGACGCGCCCAAACGCCTTTTCAATCCGGTCCAGCCTCTCGTTCATCAGCGATCAGCGAGGCGTGTTGCGCGGGCTCCGGCCAGTTCTGGAGAGTGTTGTGATTCTCACAAGGCAAGATCACAACACATGGGTCACTTCCGCGGAATTCATGCGCCGGGCCGAGCCGTCCTGGAAAGGCTGAAGTTTGTCATATCAATCAGCGCCATCGCTCATGACGCACTCAAATAACGTGTCAAAAATTCGTCGTTCGCTGAACGCTCCGGCGAATTCGTCTAAATCTTGGTTGAATCGAACTGCATGAAATTATGCGTTGGGACTGGACCGCTCTTGTTGAATGCAATGTCGTCGTCGCAATGTCATCGTCACCTAGCGCCGCCGCCGCGCTCACGCCGGCAGTTCAGGATTTCCAAGCAGGCGCCCGCCCTTCGCCGCGAGCAGCTACGCTGTTATCGCCTCCCTGTATTTGGCCATCTGGCTGGATCCGATTAGGAACGGCAGGTTGAGCATCTTGACTTCAAGATTTGGAATGACAAATTCCGTTACGCTCACGAGACCTCCGCTCCATCAAGCGCCAATCCTGGTTACGGTTTTCCTACGCGCTAAGGTCGACTGGAAAATTCTTCCACCGCAACCTTTACCGTAGATATCCTGGCGACGGGACATCTCGCGGTCTGCTGCTCAGCTTCCGCTATCGCCGGTTTTTAAACTCTTCATTTCCGAACTCACCATTTCCGAACTCGCTGTGACTGGCTGCGGCTTCAACATCGGCTGCGGCGATTTCGTGATTCATTTTCTCCCTGATGCACTGCGTGTTGGTTCTTGCGCAGCACTATCCTCCCGTTCTTTCGTCCCCGCCGGCGCAAGATTGCAATGATTCATCTAGAGAGCTATCTCAGATGTATGAACTATTCATGCGCAACATCACGTGGGTCGATCACTTTTGTTGCGCCAGTGGGAAATTTGAAAGTTCCGCTTTGCACGGCGTAGTCGGAGGCGTGTTTTTCGTGACGTTTGCACTGCACGCGCCGGCGCCGCGAAAGGAACGGGCGATAGTGATCGAAGCGCATTGTCGCCCCAGAACTGCAAAGCCGCACAGGTCGACCACGCGCCCGAGCGACCAAGATCAATTTTCTGACTTGCTCACCGTAATAGCGATCTCCGTTTCTTGGTCATGATGGCCAAGGTAAAGCGTGACCATTCGATCGATCCAGGCGATTTTCAGCCTCACATGTCTAGTTTTGATCTGTCGCCCGGCGACGCCATCCACTCCCTTGAATTGTTCTGGGACTCTTTAGTTTCTCTATTTGTTCCAATTTCGGCGATAAGAGTCAAAAATGATTTGCGGGGCTCGCGCCTGTTGCGCCTCTGACACGGGTCGCCGGAAAATAAGGCGGCTCCCGGACAACAATTTGACGGTCGAAGAAATTAGCCTAAGCTCCGGCTATCCCTGTTGAATCTGGTTCTGCCGCCGTCCTTGCCTTCGGAGAAACACATGTTACGCTTGGCGCTCTTGCAATCGGTTGGTGCTGTAGCACTTTGCGGTATGTGCCTTGCGGCTGATCTCGCACCTGCGGCTCCAACGCCGTCTCCCTACAATTGGACAGGCGCCTACGGCGGCGTCAACCTCGGCGGCCACTGGCGGAATTCTTCGATGCAATTCACCGGGACGGACAGTTCCGGTCTCGAAGCTGGCGGCGGCCTTGGCGTGGCGCAATCGTTCGGCGTCATTCCCTATAATGGCGTCTCCACGGTTTCCGGTTTGATCGGCGGCGGACAACTCGGCTACAATTATCAGTTCAACAGCTTCGTGTTTGGCCTCGAAGCCGATGTCGACGGCGCGACAGGGCGTAACTATTCAAGCGCTTCACTCAGCAATAGCGTTTTCATCTTTCCGACCTTGACCCAAAGCGATCAACGGCTTGACTGGCTCGGCACAGTGCTCGGCCGGCTTGGCTGGACGCCCGCTGAACGCCTGTTGCTCTATGTCACAGGCGGTCTCGCGTTCGGCCAGTCGACATCCTCGTTCACTCTCACCAATGGGTTCGCGGATCCCGCCTTGTCGGCCTATGCGCAAAGCAAGCGGAATGTCGGCTGGGCTGTCGGCGGCGGCTTTGAATTCGCCTTGCCGGACGCCTGGTCGAACTGGTCTGTCAAGGTCGAGTATCTCTATTACGACCTTGGCTCCTCGACCGGGACTGTGGGCTATCAGAATATTGATCTCAACGAGGCCGAGGAGTTTTCCAGTTTGAGCGGAAAGGTCCGCAACAACGGCAACATCGTACGCGCCGGTTTGAACTACAAGTTCAACCTCGGAGAATTGGCGCCGGCGCTAGCGCCTGTCGTCGGCAAATACTGAACTTATCAAGTCAATTGTTATGCAAGGCGCTTGTAATCGCTGAAGGGAAGGGAGGTTGTCGACTTGACCAGAATGTTGGACACGTCGACCTGCCGTGCGCTGCAGGCGGACATGGCTGCGCGTTCGGCTCTCTTCCGGCGACTGAGTGCGCGTGATCGCTATTCATGAGGGTGAAGTCCAACCGCGACGGGCGCAAACCGCTACGGTTGCATGTCGCAGCGGATGAACGGTTTGGAGCCGCTGTTTTATTCCCGCTTGCCGATTCTAGCCGTCTGGCGCCGAATTTAACCCCCGCCGGATATTGAAGCGCCTGCTTCCTCCCGGGCGCATGTTGGGTGTCGCTGAATGGCCTGGCCGAGCGCTTTACCGCATCTGTCGCTCCCGGTCATTGGAGCGCCTCTATTCATCATTTCGAATCCGGAACTTGTCGTTGCGCAATGCGTGAACGGCGTCATCGGCGCCTTTCCGGCGCTGAACGCGCGCCCACCAGACTCGCTGGACCATTGGCTCGCCAGGATCACGGCGGAACTCGCCGCGTTCAAGGCGAAGAGCCCGCAAGCCGAAATCGCGCCTTTCGCGGTCAATCAGATCATTCATCCCTCTAACGACAGGTTGCGGCGCGATCTCGAAGTCTGCGCCGGATATAAGGTTCCTATCATCATCACGAGCCTGTCCGCGCCTGGAGCGATCACGCCTCATGTCCACGCCTGGGGCGGACTGGTTTTTCATGACGTCATCAACGTTCGCCACGCGAGGAAGGCGATCGACGCCGGGGTCGACGGTCTGATCCTCGTCTGCGCGGGCGCCGGCGGCCATGCGGGCGCCCTGTCGCCGTTCGCGCTGATCGAGGAAGTGCGCCATTTCTGGGACGGGCCGATTGCGCTCGCCGGGGCGATCACGACGGGGCGAGGAGTTCTCGCCGCGCGGGCGCTGGGGGCCGACTTCGCCTATGTCGGCACGCGGTTCATCGCGACGACCGAGGCCAATGCCGACGATCGCTACAAAGAGATGATCGTTGCGAGCGACGCCGAAGGCGTCCTTTATTCGCCCTATTTTACTGGGGTTTCGGGCAATTATCTGCGCGCGAGCGTCGCCGCGGCGGGCCTCGATCCGGACCATCTGCCCGAGCGCGGCAAAAGCGCGATGGATTTTCAGTCCGGCGCCGCCGCGGAAACGGTCAAGGCCTGGCGGGACATTTGGGGGGCCGGGCAGGGCGTTGGCGCGATCAAGGATATTTCGCCTGCGGCTGAAGTTATTTCGAGGATGCGCGAGGAGTATCTGACCGCGAAGGCGAAGCTTTGCTAGAGCGCTTTCCGATCGCCTGAAGGCATGCGATCGGAAAGCGCTCAAGGGCAAATCGTCAAGGGCTCCTTGCCGGATGAAACGCCGCCGTGAGCAACGCCGGCCCCTCCACACGGACGAGCCCGCGGCTGATCAGATCCTCGAGGTGGGCGAACACCGACAATCCGGCCGCGCCGCGTAAGGCCGGATCGAGGCCTTCATAAACATTTTTGACGATGGCCTCGATCGTGGAGTTCCCGCCGCGCACGCTTGCGAGGATCGACTTTTCACGCCCGCGTCGATGCTGGGCCAAGGCGCGGACGAAGGCCTGCGGATTGACGACCGGACCGCCGTGCCCGGGCCAGTAAATCCTGTCGTCGCGGGCGCGGAGTTTTTCAAGCGAAGCCATGTAATCGCTCATGGTTCCATCGGGCGGCACGACGACGGACGTGGCCCAGGCCATGACATGATCGCCGGAAAAAAGCGCCTTCTCTTGCGGCAGCGCGAAGGCGAGATGGTTTGCGGAATGGCCGGGCGTTTCGACGCAGACGAGGGAGAAATCGCCAATTTCGATCGCATCGCCCTCGCGCATGACCAGATCCGGAGCATGTTCCTGATCGTTCGCCGCGTCGATCCGGATAAAAGAGCCGTCCGACCGGCCGACCGGAGCGGCATATCGCGCGCAGCCGGCGATCGGCGCGCCCGTCGCCCCCTTCAGCGCGCGGGCGCCGGGGGAATGATCCCGGTGGGTATGCGTCACGAGGATCGTTTCGACGGTTTCGCCGGCGAGGGCGTCGAGCAGGGCCCGAAAATGCTCAGGCCGATCCGGACCCGGGTCGATGATGGCGATTCTTCCTGTTCCGACGACATAAGTGCAGGTGCCGGTGAAGGTCATGGGTCCGGAATTGCCCGCCACCATCCGGCGCACGAGAGGGGAGACCTGTTCCAGTTCGCCCGGGGCGCCGATGAAGGACCGGTCGAAGGTGAGGTCTTCGTTTTGAGACGCGTTCATCCTGGCGTCTCCCTCGCCACACCATCAACGCTTCGAATCGAGACAACGCCTGCTGACCCATAATGACGCGGCCCGAAAGCCGCTGTCCATGACGTCACGCTCTTGCTATGCGCTCTAACTGTCTGGGGCCGCCTCGATGCGCCGAACGACGTCCGGGGGCAGGGTGATCTGCGCCGCCTCAAGGTTGAGGGCGAGATGCTGGGCCGATGTTGTGCCGAACACGGCCGTCGCAAACGTCTTTTGCCGAAGAACATAAGCCAGCGCCGCTTGCGCCCCGGTCATCCCCGGAACTTCGTTCAAGAATTTGTACGACCTCGCGGCGCGCAAGTCCCCACGCCGCCTGGTGACCGCCCGAGCCAATTCCCAGAGTGTTTTCTTGTTGAGCGGCCAGATCGACGCGGCCGGACGAAACAGCGCCTGGGCGACAGGCGTGCCGATGATCGCGCCCGCTCCGGACGATGCGATATCGGCCAGTAGAGACGCGTTGCGTTTTCTCAGCACATTATATTCGACCATGAAACTGTCGAAGAGGGGAAGGGTCAGGCCGAATCGCACGACGTCATCGTCAAAGGAATTGATCCCGACGAATTGCACGAGTCCTTCATCTTTCAATCCGGCGAGGGCCTCAAGGAAAGAGGGAGTGAGATCGCTGATCGCGGGGCCGTGCAGATGAAGCACCTGAAGCCTGTCGAGCCCCAGACGTTCAAGGCTGCGGCGAACGCTTGTCTTCACCGCCTCGGGCGACCAGTCGCGAAACAGGCGTCCCGATTCATCGAAATGCGTTCCGGCCTTACTGCAGATGGTCAGATCGCCCGCGCCTCCCCGCGCGCGGAGAACGGCGCCGAGACGGCGCTCCGCGTTTCCCGCCGCATAGCTTGGCCCCGTGTCGAAGAACGTGATTCCCCCATCAATGGCTTGCTCGATCAGAGCAAGCGCCTGTGATTCCGGAAAAGCGGGTTTCGCCCAGAAGGACGAACACCCGAACCCGAGCTCGGACATGCTTAAGCCGGTCCGGCCCAGAACCCGCTTCCGCAAGGTTCGCTTTGAGGCGTCAGTTGGCAAGCGCGCGCGCTTTTCTGGCCTCATAACGGTGACGGATGCGCTTGATGAACTCCGTCACGGAGCTGTCCTCGTGAGGGTCTCCGAAGTGGAATAACGCGGTCGCGCGCAAGGCGGAGGGATGGCACGGTTCATTGGCGTGCAGGGATTGGTATCCTTTGAAGAAATAAACGTTGCCCGGATCGATCCGAAGAACTTTCGCCTTGAAGATCTTCTGCATCAGGCTGGTGGACATGATTTTTTGCGCCAGCGAATTCTGCATGAACGTCTTTTCGATCACGTTGAAAATGACATTGGACCGGATCGGCCGGAGGTTCGCATACAAGACAAGGTCGCCGCAGGGCTGGCCCGGCTCCTTGGGAATTGCGATCGGAACCACGGCGGTCATCGCGTAGGCGTCGTAATGGAAAAGCATCGACTGTCCGCCGCCGCTCTGACCTGCCACCACCCGCAAGACCTGCAGGGGCGCCCCCGGCGCGACGCTGCGGCCCATCACATTCGACGAAAGATCCGCCATGAGCGTACGGAATGGCGTCGAGTCGCCGACCCGCTGCAAAAGGGTGCCGGCAACTGGCTCGCGCCCGACGAAAGAGAAGTATTCGCCCTTTCTTTTGTCCGTTTCCCTCTCCACGAAGCTCCGGGCTTCCGCAATTTCATCGGGAGAAAAGGCGTTGGGTAGAACCGCATAGCCGTTCGTATCCATATCCTTGAGGATACGGTCGAACTGGTCTTTGGGTAGAGGGCCAAGTTGCATCGGACAAACACCTCAAAGCAGGGAGGGAAGTTTAGAACTAATCTATTAATGCTTCATTTCAGAGAACAAAGCTTGAGGTTATACTAACCGAAGGTCGATTCAATTTCAAGCGGCCAGGCCAGCTTCTTCAAGCGATGAGCCCGTCATTTCGCGGCGTCATCTTCCTCGGGTGACATTGACGTGATCAGGCGCATGGCTCTCCTCGTCCTTGTCCGTCGTTGGCGACTTGCGCTGTTAACGACCTGGTTTTAACTGGGGCCGCCCTGTCAGTAATCAAGACGTTCTTACGAAATCAAAGACAAAAAGGTCGAAATATTCGCGCGCATGGCTTTTCAAAGTATTATGCTGCTTTATCGTAATTGAGACATTCACGCATTCGCCCAAGCATCCGCGGGCTCGGCTCCCGTAAGAGCATATGTTTTTGCTCTTGCCGATACAGTCAGCCGGTGCGATTCTCTCGCTTGCTCCTCGCGCCAAAAAGGAGATGCCGATGAGAAACGTCTTTTGTCCGGGCCTCGGCCGCGACGTTTCCGCCCTGGGTTTTGGCTGCGCCGCGCTTGGATCCCGCGTGTCTGAAACGCAAGGGCGCCGTGCCCTCGACCGGGCGTTCGAACAGGGCGTGACCTGGTATGATGTCGCTCCGTTTTATGGAGACGGCGAAGCAGAGGCGATCTTCGGGCGGTTTCTCTCGGGCCGACGCGATAAAGTCGTCGTTTGCGCGCAGCTTGGTTCTCCACGCGCGCCCCCTTCGTTCGCGCTCCGGTTTTTTACCCGTCTGCGTCACTTTTTCGTGCGCACATTTCCGGAACTGGGCGACGTCAGGGTCACGCCATCCCGCCGGAGGAAAGCGCTTTCGGCCGGCGACATCGAGGGGCTGATCGTCGAAAGCCTGCGGCGTTTGAAATCGGACTATATCGACGTTGTCGCGCTCCATGATCCAGGCCCCCCCGAATGTGCGGATCAGGACGTTCTGGGCGCGCTCCAAAACCTTGTCGAAAGAGGATATGCGCGCCGCCTTGCAGTTTCGGGGTCGGTCTCGGCCGTAAATTCTGCCCTGGACGCGTCGTCGCTATTCCAGATTACACAGTTTGTGGACAATCCGTTCGATCCGGACGCGCGGCGGCTGCGCGATGAATTATGGGCGGCGGATCGTTTCTTCGTTACCCAAGGCGTTTTCAGCAGCGGCGCCTACGAACGCGTGTCGCGCCTCCTGGCGGGAGACGGAGGCCGGCTCGCCTCGCTCGCGTCTCAGCTCGGCTACGGGCCCCCGTTTATCGCGAGCGACATGCTTCTTGACTACGCGTTCGCCACAAACCCCGCCGGGGTGGTCCTCGCGGCCATGTTCAACCCGAGCCATATCGCCCAGAACTGCGCCAGAGCTTCCCGTCCGCCACGAGCCGATATAGCGCCCTTCATCGAAAAATTCTTTGTCAATGCGTGAAGAAGCAGAGGCTTCATTCCCGCCGAGCGGCTTTCGCCTTTAGAGTATATTCCGATCGGATTGAATCAAGCCGATCGATCAAGCTTTTGACTCTGGAGCGATTTCTGATCGATCGCATGACTTCATGCGATCGGAAAGTGCTCAAGCGAGCCCGGCGGATCGAGATAAGACTGGAATTGTTTGAGGCACGCCTCCCGCTCAAAGATAGCGGCGAGGCTGCGGCTGTTTCCCAGAGCCGGATGGCCGCCGGTTTCCTGGAGGCGAGCGATTTCCTTCGCCATCGCCGCGCTATCGCCGGCTGGCGTGAGAATCGCTGTTCCAGTCAGAACATCGAAAAGTTCGGTCCCGGCGTCGGCGGTGACGAGAACCGGCTTCCCGCTCGCCAGCATCCCGCCGAGCTTTGACGGCAGCACCAGGTCGGCTGCGCCGCTGCTCTGCGGCAAAACATGCAAGTTGGCGAGGTTAAGCAGCTCGCAAAGCCTTTCTTCTGGCTGGAGGGGCAGAAAATGGACCGAGGCGAGACCGTCATAGTCCTGCATCAGGCGCTGCTTCTCCGGTCCATCGCCCGCGATGACAAAATGCACGTTAGGGCGGTTCGCCAGGCTTCGGGCGGCCTCGAGCACCACGCCCAGGGCTTGCTTGGCGCCAATGGTTCCTGCGTAAAGGACGATAAAATCGTCGTCTGAGAGGCCGAGCTCACGCCGGAAACTGTTGTCGCCTTCGATGGGTTTGATCTTGCTGAGATCGACCCAGTTGCGAACGATATTGATCCGGCTCGGCTCGACTCCTTTGGCGATGAGCCGTTTGCGCATCTGGTCCGAAATCGTGATCACTCCGCAAAAACGCCGGAGCAGCCATGATTCGACCGCCGTAATCATCCGCATCAGGCTTCCGCCCTTCAGATGTCCAACGGCGAAGGCGGCGTCGACTTCGAGATCCTGCACATGAAGGACGGTTCGAGCGCCGGTCAATCGAGCCAGGAGCGCGACAGGAGCGATCGCCAGGGTTGGCTCGATGCACAAAATCAAACGCGGTCGCCGAGTCGCGATCCACCATAATGCGACCGGCGCGGAAGAGAAGGCGAAGGTGAGGGGCGCGATCAGCCGCCAGATTCCCCGCATTTCACTGCGAACGGCGAGCGGACATCGTACAATCTCGATTCCTTCACGCTCTTCGCTCGCATATAGCAACGCGTGGAAGGGCGGTTCGACCAGCCAGCCCGGGTAATGCGGCGGGGCCGTGATCACCCCGACTTGATAGCCGAGCCCGGCGAGAAAAGATGCGATTTCTCCGGTAAAGCGGCCAACTCCGATCATCTCGGGGGCGTAATTCATTCCATAAATCAAAATTTTGTTCGAAGGCGTTGAACTTTCGCCAGTTTTCGGCATTCGACTCACTGTATTGAGAGAAATATCCCAAGGCCCGAATGATGAGCGTGAAATTCGCCCGATCGATTCGGCCTCTCCGGCGCGCCCGCCGTGAGAGCCTCGTCGCTCTCACAGCCTGCGCTTTGACATTTTCTCACGTCGCGCCATGATTTTCAATAACAAGCTAGTACTTTGCTTTTTGACTAGAGCGCTTTCCGATCGCATTAAGTCATGCGATCGATCATAAATCGCTCCAGATTCAAAGGCTTGAGCATATTCTTGTCGATTGGATTGATTCAATCCGATCGGAATAAGCTCTAGGGATAAACGAACGTGCCATTGGCGTTCACGACCGGCGTCGCCAGCGTGCGTCCCTTGATCGCGGCGCTTGCGGTCGGAACCCCCGTGATGGCCGTGGTGGTGCCCGCCGACGTCGCAACGACAACTCCGATGAAGTCGAGCATCTTGGTGACCTCTGTGTCGTCGGAGTTGGCGACAAAGATCACGTCCTGGTTGCGCATCTGCAGCCGGGTTGCGAGGAAGTAGCCGCTTGGATCGCGGAAGCTGATCTGGAAAATGACCGGTACGAGATCGCCATGGAACCGGCTTACGTCTGCGCCCAGAAGTTTGGCGACATCGCGAGGCTCGCGGCGGTAGAGGAAGACGGCGCCGGCGTTCGCCCGTGCATCCGTCAGGCCGCCAGCTCTCGCCACGCCTTCGGCCAGATTGATCCGCCAGGCGTTGAACGAATATTCGGTCGAATTGGAGTTCAGGGTGACGGTGTTCAACGCGCCAAACGCGATGAACTTCTGCGGCTCTGTATAAACGTAAATCCGGTCGCCGGGCTGAATGGTGATATTGTTCGACGCGTTCATGACCAGATTTTCGAACGGCACCGTCGCCCGCTTCTTGTCGCGTTCGAGCATGACCCAGGTCTCGTAGCCCTGGCTTTTGATTCCGCCCGCTCTTGTGATGGCGTCGAGGATCCGGTCTCCCGCTCCCGTCGCAGGGACGGCGAATCGAAGCGGGGTGTTCACATCGCCGATCACGCTGATCAGGGATGTCCGCTGTTGCGAGAGAGTGACGAGAACCTGCGGCTCGATCGCGCGGTTCTTGATTCGCTCCACGATTTCGTTCTGGATCTGCGTGTTCGTCTTGCCCGCGGCCTTGATCAATCCGGCGAAGGGAATGCTGAGATTGCCGTCATTGTCGACGGCCTGGTCGGGCAACTGGACGAAGTTGCCGGGACGCACGCCGGCCTCAAGCGGGATGTAGAGACCGCCGGCCGCGGCCTCGAAAATGGTGACGGTGACGATGTCCCCGATGCCGAACTTGATATTGGACGAAGGACGCCGGTCGGTGAATGTGCCGGCGAGCCCTTTGGGCTCATAGGCTGCAAGGATGTCGATCGTCTCGGGATTGAGCTTGATCAAGGCATAGGGAAGGGTTTCGGATTTTCCGGCGACAATGTCTTGTGTTGTCGGTCCCTCGATCGGCGTGAAGGCGCAGCCCCCGACTCCGATAAGGCCGGCGGCGCATAGAAATATGCAGCCCGATCGAAAACCCGCCATGAACCCGTCCCTCCGACACCTAGCGGCAAGATAGCCGGACGATGCTGTTAACGCCAAGCCGCAGCAGGCCGGTTTTGGGGTCAAAGGCAGCTTAAAATAAGAAGTGTAACAAATTTGGCACAGAGCATTTTGACGGGAGCGCCGATGAACGGCATGAACGAACAGACGCAGCTTCCTCTGCCGGCGGCGTCGAGGCCTCCAGCCCAAGCTCCAGCTATTTCAGTATTATTTCAGCGCGCCGATCAGGAAGGCCATCATCTGGTCAATGGTCGGTTCTGGATCCTGGGCGCATTCCACCATCAGACGCGGATGGCAGAACCGAACGCAGGCGCTGCGCACGAGAATCGCGATGAGTTCGGCGTCGCCCTTTTTGAACTCGCCTGCCGCCATCCCGGCGGAAAGGACCTGAGCCAGCGCTTTGTCGATCACCTCGATATGCGCGGCGACAATGGGCCAATGTTCATTATATGCGGTTTCAAGCAAGTCATGAAGTTTACGGTCGGATGAGAACCGCTGGGCGTTCAGTGTTTCGATCGTCGCAATGATATTGTGTATATTCTTGCTCGCCGGTCCCCGGGACTTCGCGACGTCTTTGACCGCGGTTTCGATTTCCACGAGAAGGCGGCGCGCAACGGCTTCGTTGATTTCCGACTTCGACGCAAAAAAGCGATAGACGTTCGCGGGCGACATCTGCAGCTCGCGCGCAATGTCCGCGACGGTGGTCTTTTGAAAGCCTAATTGTCGAAACAAATTTTCGGCCACCTCAACAATACTTAGTTGAGTGCCTTGCTCCTTTAATTCAGTTACGTTTTTCATCTTTTGAAATTCCATACCTCCACGCGCACAAAAAGTATAAACTCACGATACCCCGTAAATCTTCACCCATTTGGGTCCGGAGTTACAATTTCCCGGAAACTTAACAAAGATGGCCTGACAATAAATTGTTTGGATAGTCTAATTGGGGCGCCTCGCATTTAAAAAATCAGGTGATTTAACGCGAATGCAGAACGTCGAATGAGCTGTTTCGCCTGAGAATCGTCGCCTGAATCCAGGAGGCGAATAAGCAAGTAAATAGCATTGTAGTCCGCAATTAGACAATATTCAAAATAGAAATGAATGATAAAAAACGTATGGTGATATACGACTTATAAAATATTATGCCAAGGCCGCTGCTAATTTTTAACAATCGCCACGCGAAGTTGATTCGCCGCCAATTCATGTGAACCCCGGATCTGACGCCGGGAATCGCGCCTCGCTGAAGCTCGATCGCGCTTCAGGTTGGGCGCTTCAGGTTGCGCGGCCGTTTCAACCTGGCCTACATTCTGTCCAGACGGCGGGATTGGCGAAATGATTGACTTGAATGATTGATTTGGTGGTGGCCTTCGCCGCCCTCGCGGCGGGCTTCATCAATGCCGTCGCCGGCGGCGGATCCTTTCTGACCTTCCCGGCGCTCATAGCCGCCGGGCTGCCGCCTATCGACGCCAACGCGTCGAGCACGGTCGCGCTCTTTCCCGGCCAGATCACCACCGGTTTCGCCTCGCGCGACGGCGTGCGGGCGGCGATGATGGATCACCGGGTGAATGTGTGGGCGCTGGCCTTGATCAGTCTGGGCGGCGGCTTGCTGGGCGCGTTCCTGCTGCTGGCGACGCCGCAAGCCGTTTTCATCCAAATCGTGCCCTGGCTCATTCTGCTCGCCACGGCGATCTTCGCCGGGGGAAATTTCATCCGCTTCGGAAGCGGCAAGTTCCAGCTTGGTCCGTCCAGCATTCTCGTGGCGCAGGGCGTCGTGGCGATTTACGGCGGCTATTTTGGCGGCGGAATCGGCATTCTCATGCTGGCGGCCCTCACACTCTATGGTCTGCGCGACATCTGGCTGATGAACAGCCTGAAAATACTCCTCGCCGTCCTTATGAACACCGCCGCCGTCATCACTTTTATCAGCGCCGGCCTCATTCACTGGCGACTGACGATGATCGTCGCCCTCGCCGCGATCGCGGGCGGCTATCTCGGCATTTATGCGGCGCGCCGGGTGCCGTCGCAAATTGTCAAAAGTTTCGTCGTCGTCATCGGACTGATCCTGACGGTATATTTCTTTCTGAAACCGGCTTGAGCTGTGTCGCTTTCACGGCCTCGCACGCGCAGGAAACGATCATGACTTTCATGCGGCAGGTTTACTTCGACGGAGCAGGGGGGCCGGAGGTGATCCGGATCGGCGAAGCCGAAAGACCCGCGCCGGGGCCGGGACAGGTCCTGATCAAGGTGGCCGCTGCGGGGGTCAATCGTCCCGACTGCATGCAGCGCGAGGGCGCCTATCCGCCTCCAAAAGGCGAAAGCGACATTCCGGGTCTGGAAATCGCCGGCAGGGTCGATGTTGTGGGCGACGGTGTCGTCTCCTTGCGGGAAGGCGACGACGTCTGCGCTCTTGTCGGCTCCGGGGGCTATGCGGATTACGCCCTCGCCGACGCGAGGCTTTGCCTGCCTGTCCCGAAAAGCCTCAGCGTGATCGAGGCGGCCGGCGTCCCCGAGACGTTTTTCACCGTGTACGACAATGTCTTCACGCGCGGGCGCCTCACGCCCGGCGAGACGCTCCTGATTCACGGAGGGTCGAGCGGCATCGGTTCTACGGCGATCCAACTCGCCAAGGAATTCGGAGCGACCGTCTTCGTTACGGCTGGGTCGGAAGAGAAATGCGCCTTCTGCCGCACGCTCGGCGCCGATGCCGCCATCAATTATCGCACCCATGATTTTGTCGAGGAGATCAAAAAAATGACCGGCAGGCGCGGCGTCGACGTCGTCCTCGACATGGTGGGAGGGACCTATCTTCAAAAAAACCTTTCGATTCTCGCACCCGAAGGAAGACTCGTTCAGATCGCCGCCATGCAATCGGGGAAGGTGGAGAATTTCGACCTCTGGCCGATTCTGCTGAAGCGCCTCACCTTCACGGGCTCGACCCTGCGGGCCCGAACGGTCGAACAAAAAGCGCAGATCGCCGCCGCATTGCGTCAAAATGTCTGGCCGCTGCTCGAAAAAGGCGCAGTGAAGCCGGTTGTTCATGCGACCTATCCGCTTGAATGCGCCCGGCAAGCGCATGAAATGATGGAATCCTCCGCGCATCTTGGTAAGATTTTGCTGGTGACCGGAAACTAACCGGGCGGGCTTTCCCGGTTTCCCGCAATTGGTCGCTGTCGGATGAGGAACGTATATGGACGTGATCATCTACCACAATAAGAAGTGCGGAACCTCCCGTAACACGCTGGGCCTCATCCGGAACGCGGGGATCGAGCCTCATATCATTGAATATTTGAAAATGCCGCCGACTCGGCTGCTGATCAGCCAGCTCGCGGCCCGGATGGGAAAGCCCTTGCGCAGCCTGTTGCGCGACAAGGAGCCGGTCTTTCGCGAACAGGGCCTCGATAATCCGGCGCTCTCCGACGAGGCTCTCCTCGACGCCATCGAGGCCAATCCGATCCTTCTCAACCGGCCCATTGTCGTGACGCCGCTTGGGGTCCGACTTTGCCGTCCGTCCGAACTTGTTCTCGAGCTTCTGCCGCCCCAGCAGGGCGAATTCTTCAAGGAGGACGGCGAGCGAATCATCGACGAACGCGGTCGTCACGTGGCGACAGGTTAGGGGCGGCAGGTTACAGATTAGGGGCGACAGGTTAAATGTCGGGAGCGGCCGGTTCTGTTCTGGGCGGCGCTTGACCCTTAAGGCGAAGTCCTTTACCTCACCAGTGCATGTCGCGTCTTCGGGCGCGGCGAACCATTGCGGCGGGAATTTTCCGCCCAGACGCACCCGCGGCGAATCCTTCATTCATCCTTTTTCGTTAAAGGATTTCTTGAAGCGGCGAGCCTGTCGGCCTTGCTTTCGTTGAGCGAGGCAGAGGAGGGCGCGTTCCTCCGCCCAGCGGGCTGGAGGACGCGGTTTCGAACGAGCGGCCCGCTTCCGCTGAAGCTGGGTCGATCGTGCGCGTGTCCTTCCGCCTGCGCAACTCCTAAGAGGACACGCGATGACAAAGCGCGCAGAAGCGAAGTACAAGATCGACCGCCGGATGGGCCAGAACATCTGGGGCCGTCCGAAAAGCCCGGTCAACCGGCGCGAATATGGCCCGGGCCAGCATGGCCAGCGCCGCAAGGGCAAACTCTCCGATTTCGGCACCCAGCTGAAGGCCAAACAGAAGCTGAAAGGCTATTACGGCAATATTTCCGAAAAGCAGTTCCGGAAATATTACGCCGAAGCCATTCGCATGAAAGGCGATTCCGGGGACAACCTGATCGGCCTTCTGGAGCGCCGCCTCGACGCCGTGATCTACAGGGCGAAATTCGTGCCCACCGTCTTCGCCGCCCGTCAGTTCGTGAACCACGGCCATATCAAGGTCAACGGGCGCCGCGTCAACATCGCCTCCTACCAGGTGAAGGTCGGCGATACGATCGAGATCAAGGAATCCTCGCGCGAGATCATTCTCGTTCTAGAGGCGAAGCAGCTCGCCGAACGCGATGTGCCGGACTATTACGACGTCGATCATTCCAAGATGAGCGCCAAGATCACCCGGATTCCCTTGCCCTCGGAGGTTCCCTATCCCGTCGTGATGGAGCCCAATCTCGTCATCGAGTTCTATTCGCGCTGATGAAACCTGCCCGCCGGCGCCGTTTCGGCGTCCGGCGAGGTCTCCTGGGCGCATGGGCCCAGACGTGTCTCAAGGACCGGATCCCCCGGCCCTTGTTGCGGCATGCCCGCGACCAATCTGCACAACAAAAAGCGGGCCGCGCGATGGCTCAGGTTCCGCTTCGGGGTTGTCAAGACGGTTTAGCCGGGTTATGTTTTATCAAAGACTTTTCGGTGCCTAACACCGTACAGAAAGAATGCGTACGGCCACGAAATAGTTGAATTCGAGGCATTTGAGTATAATTTCTGCGCTACGCGCTTATTCTTGATTTTGCGTATGTCGAATGCGCGTTCAAATCTGGCGAATAAGACCAGATCAGATTAGCTTAAAATCACAAGATAAAGTCCTGCATGACGTAACCCCGGGGCTCTCCAGGCGTGACGCCAGAGCCGGACCGTCGAGGTGATTCTTTATAGTTTTGAGTTCATGTTCATATGGTGGGACAACCCGCTTCCGGTCTTTCTGGATCGTAAGCGCGAGCAGCGGTCAGCTTCAAATCTTGGAGAACGGCGATTTTTCAAGCCAGCTTTGCCTCGCAACCGCGCGTTTTTGTTCCATCTGAGCGCAAATCGCTTCGGATAACCTATGTCGGTTCGAAATCCGGCACCAGTTTGCAGCGCAGTTTGGCGCTCGAGCGGCTGGGGCATGTCGTGTCGTGGGTGGATCCCTATGATTGGGTCAGTCCCTGGATGGGACATTGGCTTTTTCACGCCGGCGGATTTGGAATCGGGCTGAAAATCAACCGTCCGATTTTCAAGGCGGTCGAGGCGTCAAGGCCTGACCTCATCTGGGTGGACCAGGGCGATTATCTCGACGCCCGCCTCATCTCCAGATTGCGCACCCTTTCGGTCCCGATCGTGAACTACACGGTGGATGATCCGTTTGGCGGACGGGACGGCCGGCGGTTCAACAATTATCTCCGGGCGTTGCCGTTCTACGACCTTCTCGCCGTCGTCCGCGAGGAAAACGTCGCCGAAGCCTATGCGCGCGGGGCGCGCAACGTGATGCGGATCTGGAGAAGCGCCGATGAGGTGGCGCACCGGCCGCGCGCCCTGACCGACGAAGACTTCAGGAAATGGGGCAGCGAGGTCTGTTTCATCGGGACCTGGTTCCCGGAACGCGGGCCGTTCATGGCCGAACTCATCCGGGCGGGCCTGCCCTTGTCGATTTGGGGAGGGCGCTGGCAGAAGGCGCCGGAATGGCCCATTATCGCGCCTCACTGGCGCGGGCCGGGGCAGGACGATCCGGAGATTTACGCGCGCATCATCCAATGCGCGAAGATCTCGCTGGGCCTGCTGAGCAAGGGCAACCGGGACCGCCATACAACGAGGAGCCTCGAAATTCCGGCGATCGGCGGATTGCTTTGCGCGGAGCGGACGGACGAGCATTGCGAGGCCTTTAAGGAAGGCGTGGAGGCTGTATATTGGAAGGACGCGCAGGAATGCGTCGAGCAATGCCGCCGGCTCTTGAGCGATGAGAACAGAATTGAAACCCTCAAGGCGCAGGGACACGAGCGATATGTTCGAAGCAATTACAACAACGAATCCGTTGTAGATTCCATTTTGAAGGCGGCCTTTCATCTCGATGGCGACAAACGCGAACCTGCGGGCGCCCCCCGGATCAAAGCTGAGGCTCGCTGACGGATCGGTCGGGGATCGCCTTTCGCATCGCAAATGCGATTGTGCAGGCCAAGCCAGGCTGATAATCACGAGCTGTAAGAGATTGATTTGACTGGCGCTCAGCGCCGCGGATCGAACTGGCGGAAAAGCTGCTTGGCTGGCGCCCGACGATCAATCTGGAGCTTATTCCGATCGGATTGAATCAATCCAATCGATCAGAAATCGCTCTGGACGAAGGTTTGAAGAATACGATCGGCTATTTCGACACGCTTTGCGCGAACGGGAAAGCGAAGTCGTGAGCCCTTTGGGCCAGACCGAGGTGTTGCCTTGCTGCGGGATCGCGTTCGATCCCGAAGGTGTCTTTGTCGGCGATTCCGGGTGTTATATCGCTCAGTTGAGTTGCGACACCTCCGCCCGGACGCCTAACGCTTCATCAATGATTTTTGGAAGAAGGACCTTGTTGAAGTCGCCATTCTTGCGCACTCGGGCGAGACCAGCCGCCGCGATTGTCCTGATTTTTTCCGGATCAGCGAGAAGGGCGAGGCATTTGTCCGCGCAATCGTCGGGATCGTCCCAGAATACCGCCTCTTCGCCGTCTTTATACATCGCCATATGGTCCGCGGTGCGCTCGGCGCAGAAAAGCGTTCCTATCGCGGGGATTTCGACGCTCCTCGTCGTATGCAGATCGCCATATCCCTTGGAGAGGAGTCCAAGCGCTATGGACGCGCCGCGAATGGCTTTGGTGTAGAGTTCGCCCTCGAGGTTTCCCAACACAACACAGGAACGCAAACTGTCGTATTCTGGGGCCTTGTGCCAACGTTCGCCATATATCCGCAACGGGACGCCACGTTCAGCCAAACGTTTCAGAAGCGGACCGCGTTCTGGCATCCAGGTTCCGACGAAAACCACGTCAGCGGCGAACCGCGCGAGGTCGTCCGCAGATAAGTCCACAGGCCGATGGATGACCTCGTCGGCGGGGGATCTCACGGCGAGGACTCGTCGCGCGCCTTTCGCGAGGGCGTCCTCCACCCGATAGTTTTTGGTCGTCACGACGAGATCGTAAAACGGCAGAGCCCGCCAAAATATACGCCAGCGCCGGCCGTCCCTGTCTGAATAGGGATCATCCTGATTGTAATTGACGACGACTTTGCCAGCTTTCTTGAAGGCTCGCACGACCTTCGGGCTGATGAGATCGCCATGATCGACGAAGACCATGTCGAACGACCGGCCCTTGAGTTTCGACAACATGTAGCGATCGACCAGCCAGTCGAAGCCGAGCAGCGCCGTCTTGATATGCCAATATCTGAAAAACTTGTTGTTCGGATATGCCCGGTATTGGTCGAAAACGGTCACCTCATGGCCGAGGCGCCTCAGCGCGGCGATCCTTTGACCCGACGTGCCGCCGTCCAGGCCGACATAAAGGAGGTTCATCTACTTCTCCAGCTTCGGGACGGCGGCGATCGCGGCGACGCCTGGAGCCTCGTCGATTTTGGGAGATTGTTTCGCGAGTTGGACGGCGGCCGTGACCAGCATGATGACGTTGACCAGGATCAGCGGAGCGACAATGCCGTTCAGGCCATAGCCCGGCGCGAGAAAATATCCGGCGATCACGCCGAGCAGCGCTAGAAGACCGTAGGCGTGCGCGGTGACCACATGGCGGTTGATGGCCCCCAACGGAATGAACAATGTGGTCCAGAGCATTTCGAGCACGACGGCAAGCATCAGGAGCCCGAAAAAAGGCTGCACCAGCTTGACCTGATCTTTGGTCCAGAACGCGATCAGCCATCCGCCAAGAAAGGAGAGGGAGACATAGAACAAGGCGGCCAAAACGAGCGCAGCCATGAAATGGAGGAAGGTCAGACGCCGGAACAATGCGTAATTGCCCAATCCGAACAGCCTGGAATATTCAGGCATGATCGCCGCGCCGATCGTGTTTGTCGCGGTGGTTCCAAGCCGCGCCAGAGTGCGCGACGTCGAAAAAACAACGACGCCGACTGGATTGGCCACCATGCCGAGGACGATGACGGGCCCGCTGATCATGAAGGCCTGACCAAAAGTCTGCGACATGAAGCTGACGGACGGGTGAAACAGCCGGGCGATTTCCTGACGGGAGGCATGAGACCAGCCAAGTTTCAACCATGGCGCGATCGTTCGGAGCCAGAGCAGGATTGCGACAATGAAGGCCGCGCTTTCAACGGCCGCCATTGTGGCGACGAGAACAAAACTGCCGCCAAGAACCGCAAAACCGGCTATGACCGCGCCGGCCAGCAACCTGGAGGTGCCGGTGATCGCAATTTCCGTCGCCGGCCGTCCCGAAGCCCGGATCGCCGCGGAGGAAAGCCCCATAAATTGACAAATGATGACGTTGAGGCTGAGCAGGAACAAGACGAGCTTCGCCTGGTATTCCGGCAATGCTCCGAGGTCGAAGATGGAGCCCAAGGGGACGAAAAAAAGGATCGCGCCAATCAGGACGATGACGGCTGCGCCGACGATGGCCATGAGAACGAAAACGCTCTGGTAGGTCACCAGGGCGCCATGGCTGTCGCCTTTCGCGGCCTTGATGGTCATCTCGTTTTTTGCGCTCAGCGTGAAGCCGAAGTCGCTGAACATCAAATAGGTCGGGACCGCCGATAGCAACAGCCATACGCCGTAGGATTGGGCGCCCCATGCGTGAAGCAGGATTGGCACCAGCATGATCTGAACGCCGACGTTGACGATCTGGCTGTAGATCTGAGCGCCGAAGCTAAAGCCGACCCGCCGGAGCGAACTGTTTGATTTCATCTGTTCAATTGTTCCGATGGAGAGCGCTGATATAGGACGGAGCGGGGCTAGACGCCGGCGAGGGCCAGACGCCGGGCGACGACTTCGCTAACCTCGATAAGATCGCCGCAGACGGGAGCCGCTATTGAACGCGCATAGTCCGCCTCCTTGGCCCCGTATCCTGTTGTGACCAAAATCCCTGTGGCTCCGACCGCGGCCGCAAGATCGATATCGCACCGCTTGTCGCCGATCATGAAGGATTTCGAAGGGTCGAGAGAGAGGTCCTGGCACGCGGCGCGGATCATGCCGGGCAGAGGCTTGCGGCATGCGCACTTATCGAGCGGATCATGCGGGCACATGTACCACCCCGCGATGGTCACGCCTTCTCGCGCCAGCAGTTCTCTGAGCTGGTCCTGAACCGCCTGCGCCTGAGCGAGGGAGAAGTAGCCGCGTCCGACGCCGGACTGATTCGACACGACGACCAGCGGAAGCATGTGGGCGCTCAACGCCAGCAAACCTTCGGACGCCCCTTGCAGGAGCTTCACTTCGGCGGGATCATCGAGGTAATTTTTCTCTTCAATGATGGTGCCATCGCGGTCGAGGAAAATTGCGGGTTTGAGCATGCCAGGCGACAAAACTACGACTTGATCTGGATTGGCTTCGACGCGGGCAGGCACTCGCGCACCTTCCCGGCGATTTCGCCGACGGTAATCGCTCTCACGCCTTCTACATTGTGGACGATTCTGTGCCGGGAGCCGTAAGGATGCCATGTATGCGGCAAGTTGTTTCCTCCAAAGGGAGCGACGCATGTGACGCCGCAAGCCGCCGCCAGGTGCATCGGACCGGAATCATGACCAACGAAAAGGCTGGCGCGTGAAAGCGCGGCCGCGCTTTCACGCGGCGCCAGCCGGCCGCAGGCGTTGACTACCCGGCCCGGCCAGCTTTGTGTGACCGCATCGACGCAGGCGGCGTCCTCGGCGACGCCGACGATGAGGAGGCCGTAACCTCCATGCGTCGTCGCGAGATTCGCGAAGAGCGCGCTCCAATTGTCGTCGCCCCAATGTTTGCCGGCGACCTTGCCGCCCATATTGATCCCGACGAAAGGCCGGTCTTCGAAGGCGAGGATCGTTTCTGCGCCGACGGCAAGCTCGTGTTCGGCCAGCCGCAAGTCCCAGTTCGCAGAGTCTTTCAGATCGATCTCGCCTACCTCAGCGATGGAGCGGGCGAGCCTTTCGCACTCATACTCACGTTCGCCTGTCGTTTCGTCGAAAATCCCTTTACGCGTGTCGAATCTCAAGGGGCCTCCAATAATTCTTTGGAAGCCGCACATTCGAAAAAATATCTGATCCCGGCAGGTCGACCAAAGTCCGCGCGGCTGGAGGAAAACGAGCGTGGACGCATTCAAAGCGAGGAGTTGCGACCTCAACCGCCAAAGCTGAGCGATCGACCGCATGTTGACGGGATAGGCGATCACGCCGTCGATGAGGCCCGAACCGTCCAGAACCGCCTCGAGAGGAGCGGCTTTCGACGAAACGGGATTGTTGGTGAGAACAATCCGCTCGGCGTCAGGAAAGACCTGCGCGAGCTTATGAAAACAGGGCAGGGCGACGACCGTATCGCCGAGGCTTCCAAGTCTGAAGATGACAATCCGGTCGGGGGATGCTCCCGCGCGTTTCTCTTTGGGACCGTCGAGTTCGACGAAACGGACCCGTTTGTCGCCGGATTTTTCGGCAGCGAATTTGCTATCGGCGGCGTCTGTGCGGCCCCAGGCTACGGCGTCGATTTGACTGACGAGTGTGGTGGCGGATTTCTTGAGGCGGTCAATAAGATGGAAAAGATCGAATTCGGACTTGTTCGATGCAGTCAATCTTCGCACTTGCAAATCCCCTTGCTTTCGGCATCACCCGATTCACGTCCTCGTCAAAGGCGTGGCTAGTGTTAGCGGAGGAGTCAAAACGGCTCGGCGCAGTCGTCCCGTTTCTACAATGAACGGCGGCGAGACAAATTTCTAACGTGCTCCATCGGCAAAGCAAAAGTCGTTCCGCACACCAATCAGGTTTATTCTAGAGCTTAAGCTACTATAGCACTAAAGGGGTTCTAAGGAAAGCTCATGAACCGGGTCGTAATCGACCGGAATCATTATGAACTCTCTGGTTGTAGTGGAGACGCGGGCTTGATCGCGGACTCCTCCAGCAGTTCTTTCACGAGGGCTTCTATGCCTTCCCTGACCCGGGTCTTGCGGCGCCGTTCCGCCGTGAGGATGCAACAGAGGTCGTCAAACGTATCCTGCAGATCGTGATTGACGAGAACGTAGTCATATTCCGCCCAGCGAAGGATGTCCTCACGCGCGTTGGCGAGTCTTTTGGCGATTGATTCGGGCGAATCTTCCGCGCGTCTCTCCAGCCGGGCGCGCAGTTCCTTCATCGACGGCGGCAGGATGAAAACGGTCACGACGTCGGCGCCCGAGTTCTGCCTGACCTGCTGGGTTCCTTGGTAATCGATATCGAACAGAACATCGCGTCCGCGCCCGAGAACCGCGGCGACCGGCGCGCGAGGCGTGCCGTAAAGGTTCCCGTGCACTTCGGCCCATTCGAGCAGTTCTCCCGCATCCCTCAGGGTTTCGAACTGCCTGCGATCGATAAACGTATAATGGATGCCGTCGATTTCGCTCGACCGCCGGAGTCGGGTCGTGACCGAGATCGAAAGCGTGAGATCGAGTTCCTTGGTTTGCAGCAACATGCGGGTCAGCGTCGTCTTTCCGGCGCCCGAAGGCGAGGAAAGGATCAGCATCAAACCTTGGTGCGGCGCGCCCCGCTCGGGAGCCTCCCGCATCGCCTGTTGCCCCGCAAAGCGCTCGATTTGCCGCATTCTGTCTGTCTTACTCAAGATGGCCGGTAAATCCGCGACGCCGCTTGAATTGGTCCGCAGCGGAAGATTTTCACTTGGCGGAAGGTTTGATCTCGAGCGGAGCGGCCCGGCACCATAAGGCGGCGCGCGATCCGGCTCAAGAAGGAGATCGCGGATCAACCCGCGCCGGATTTTGAACATTCCCTCAGTGTTTGGGAAAATCCAGCCCCATTTCTCGATATCGCTGCGGATCGTCGGCCCAGTTCTCCCTTACCTTGACAAAGAGGAACAGGTGAACGGTCTGGTCGGTCGCCTCCATGATCTCCTTTCGGGCCGCCGCGCCGATCGCCTTGATGGTCCGGCCTCCTTCGCCGATGACGATCTTCTTATGGCCCTCGCGGGTGACGTAGATGGTCTGTTCGATGCGCACAGACTTGTCCTTGAGATCTTTCCAGAGCTCGGTCTCGACGGTCGATTGATAGGGCAGTTCGTCGTGCAAACGCTCAAAGATCTTTTCGCGCGTGATTTCGGCCGCGAGCGTGCGCAGCGGGGCGTCGGAAATCTGGTCTTCCGGATAGAGCCAGGGCCCGGCGGGCATCAGCTCGGCGAGTTTCTGCCTGAATTTAGGAACGCCATGCCCGCGAAGCGCCGAAATCATGAACGTCTCAGCGAAATTGAGTTCGCGGTTCAGCTTTTCAGCCAGTTCGAGCAGGCTCGGCGGTTCAACCGAGTCGATCTTGTTCAGGACGAGGATCCTGACGCCGCCGAGGTGCGTCAGCCTGGCGAGAATCGCGCTCACCTCTTCGTCCATGCCCTTGCGGGCGTCGACCAGCAGCGCGATCGCGTCGGCGTCGGTCGCGCCGCCCCAGGCGGAGGTCACCATCGCCCGGTCGAGCCTGCGTTTCGGCGCGAAAATGCCCGGAGTGTCGACGAAGATGATCTGCGCCGCGCCTTCGATCGCGATGCCGCGCACGAGGCTCCGCGTCGTCTGCACCTTGCGCGAGACGATCGAGACCTTGGCCCCGGCGAGCTGATTGATCAGCGTCGATTTTCCGGCGTTCGGGGCGCCGATCAGCGCGACGAAACCACAGCGCGTCGCAATCTCATCCGGCGCGTTCATCCGACTCCCTTCTGATCGGCCAGGCCAATCCCTTCGCGGGTCAGGAATTTCGCCGCCGCGGCTTGTTCGGCGAGGCGTTTTGCGAGCCCCTTCGCCCTGGCCTCGGGAAAGCCGGCGACTTCGACGCACACCGTGAATTCCGGCGCATGATCTGGTCCTGACCGCTCGATCTCCCGATAGAACGGCACCGGAAGGCCGCGCGCCTGCGCCCATTCCTGCAAGGCGGTCTTCGGATCGCGCAGCGGCCGGCGGGGCGACCGCATCAACCCTTCGAACGCGCCCGTGACGATCTCCTTCGCCTTGGCGTAGCCGGCGTCGATGAAGACCGCCCCGATGACGGATTCACAGACGTCGCCAAGGATCGCCATATTGGCGGGGCCGCCGAGCTTTTCGCTTTCCCCGAGCCTGAGGAAGTCTTGGACGCCCCAGTCCATCGCGACCTCGGCGCAGCTTTCCTTGCGCACGAGATCGGCGAGGCGGCGCGACAATTCGCCCTCGTCGGCGCCCGGAAAGGCTTCGTAAAGCATCTGCGCCACGACGAGGCCGAGCACGCGGTCGCCCAGAAATTCGAGCCGCTGATAGGTCTCGCGCTTCGAGCCCGCTGCGGCGCTCATATGGGTCAAAGCGGCGGCGATCAGCGCGGCGTCGGAGAAGGAATGCCCGATGCGCTTTTCAAGAGCGCTGACGTCCAGGTTCTGGCGGCCCATCCTATTTCACGGGTTTCAGCATCCGGCTCCAGCGGGCCGTCCAGGGCCATTCCCAGAAAGCCCACGCGGGTTCGCCTTTTCCCACCGAAAAGAAAATCAGCTCCGCTCGGCCGACGAGGTTTTCGAACGGCACGAACCCCACGCCGCCTTGCTCGGGCGAGATCCGGCTGTCGGTGGAATTGTCCCGGTTGTCGCCCATCATGAAATAATGCCTCTCGGGCACCTCGAAGAGCTGGGTGTTGTCGTTAAATCCGGTGTCGCCCTGGATTTCGATGATCGTGTGCTCGACGCCGCCGGGCAGGGTTTCCCGATAGGTCGGAACATCGGTCTCGCGGCCATAGAAGTCCTCGGTATGCGCCTTGGCGATCGGTTCGCGCGGCACGATCTCGCCATTGATGAAGAGATGTCCGCCCTTCATCTGCACCGTATCTCCCGGCAGCCCGATCACGCGCTTGATGTAATCGGTCTGGCCGTCCCGCGGCAGTTTGAACACGACCACGTCGCCCCGTTTTGGCGCGGACGCAAGAATGCGATCCGGAAACAGGGACGCGGGAAAGCAGATCGGACTGGACCCGTCGAGGTGTGTCGGGATGCACGGCAGGGAATATCTGGAATAGCCGTAGGCGTATTTGGAGACGAACAGATAATCTCCGATCAGAAGCGTCGGGATCATCGAGCCGGAGGGAATGTTGAAGGGCTGAAACAGAAACGTTCGCACGACAAGCGCGATGAGCAGCGCCTGTAGGATGACTTTCAGGGTGTCGCCCCAGCTTTCGTCTTTCGCGCGCGGCTTTGCGTCCGCCCCTTTTCGGTCAAGCCGCGTTGGCTCAGTCATGTGCTTTAATCTCTCCAGGCGGAATTCGCCGCGCAGCCGGGTGGGGCGAAGGCATAGGCGCCCTTGCGCGGCGCCGTCAAGCGCCGCCGCAGGAACGGGGAAACGGGTCATTACCACGCGGCGGAAACACGGTACAGGGCGGGGCGCCGGAAGAGGCGCTACCGCTTAGAGCGCTTTCCGATCGCATGAAGTCATGCGATCGATCAGAAATCGCTCCAGAGTCAAAAGCTTAAGCATAGTCTTGTCGATTGGATGGTTTCACTCCGATCGGAATAGGCACTAAACGTCAAAAATCCCATTTCCCGCCGAATCGAGGAGCGCCTCCGGGTCTTCGAGCGCCTCGATGATCACCTGCGCCTGCGCCAACGGATATTCGTCGGTCAGGGTCAGATGGATGATTGCGCGATGGCCGAGCGGCGTTAAGGCGGCGAGCCTTTTTGCTGCGCCTCCGGTCAGGGCCATGGTCGGCTTGCCGGAGGGGAGATTGACGACGCCAAGGTCCCGGAACGCGACGCCCAGCCGGAAGCCGGTGCCCAAAGCCTTGGCGCAGGCCTCCTTGGCGGCGAAACGCTTGGCGTAGGACGCGGCCCGTCCGGCCCGTCCGTCCGATTTGCGGCGCTCGATGTCGGTGAAGCAGCGGTTGGCGAAGCGTACGCCAAACCGTTCGAGCGAATGTTCGATGCGGCGGATGTCGCAGAGATCGTTGCCGAATCCGATGATCATCCGGTCAGAATCCGCCAGTCACTTTGCTCGCGCGCGCCCGGCGTTCATCGCCGCCCGCATTTTCTTGATTGCGGGACCAAGGCCGATGAAGACGGCCTCGCTGACCAGAAAATGTCCAATATTCAGTTCGGCGATCTGAGGCAAGGCGGCGATCGCCTCCGCCGTTTCGAAGTCGAGCCCGTGGCCCGCATGGCATTCGAGCCCGAGGCCGCTGGCGCGCAGGACCGCGGCCCCGATCCGCGCGAATTCCGCCGCCGCGCGCTGGGTCTCGCCCGCCAGAGCCGCATGGCACCACGCGCCGGTGTGAAACTCGACCACCGGCGCGCCGATGGAGCGCGCCGCCTCGACCGCCTCGCTGGAGGGTTCGATGAAAAGCGACACCCTGACGCCGCCGCGGGCGAGTTCGGAAACGAAAACCCTCAGATGATCGTGGCCGCCGAGCACGTCGAGACCGCCCTCGGTCGTTCGTTCGGTTCGCCGCTCCGGAACGAGGCATGCGGCGTGCGGTCTGATCCTGAGGGCGATGTCAAGCATCTGCTCGGTTGCCGCCATTTCGAAATTCAGGGGAGTCGAAATCTCTTGCTTCAGCCGGACCATGTCGTCGTCGCGGATGTGGCGGCGGTCCTCGCGAAGGTGAGCCGTGATCCCGTCGGCGCCGGCTTCGATCGCGAGGAGCGCGGCGCGGACGGGATCCGGAAAGGTCTCGCCCCTGGCGTTTCTGAGGGTCGCGACATGATCGACGTTGACGCCGAGGCGCAGGGGTGAAAGCGGCATGGGGTTCCCGGTCAGCGTGGTCTGTTGAGGCGATAGCCGAGAATGCCCGGCTTGTCTTGCGATGAAGCGGTAAAGCCTCCGCCGCTTTGCGTCTCGAACAGACGGCGGTAGACGCCGCCGGGCTTCCTGACGAGCTCCTTGTGCGGGCCGTCCTCGATGATGCGGCCGGCGTCGAAGACGAGAATCCGGTCGAGGCGCTGGACCGTCGAAAGCCGGTGCGCGACGACGATCGTGGTGCGCCCTTCTGAGAGATGGTCTATGGCGTCGCGAATCAGCGCCTCGGAGAGCGAGTCGAGACTCGACGTCGCTTCGTCGAGAATAAGGATCGGGGTGGCAGCCAGAATCGCGCGGGCGATGGCGACGCGCTGACGCTCCCCGCCCGAGAGCTTGACCCCCCGTTCGCCGACGAGGGTCTGGTAAAGCTTCGGCAAGCGGGCGACGAAGAGATCGGCGTGCGCCCAGGCGGCGGCCTGTTCGATCTCCGCCTCCAATGCCCCGGGCCGGCCGTAGGAGATATTTTCGGCGATCGAGCGATGAAACAGGGCGGGGTCCTGCGGCACGAGGCCGATCGCCTGCCTCAGGCTGGCCTGGGTGACCCCGGCGATATCCTCGCCGTCGATCAGGATTCGCCCGCCGTCGAGATTGTAAAGGCGCTGCAACAGCTTGACGAAGGTCGATTTTCCCGCCCCGGAGGCGCCGACGAGGCCAATCTTTTCCCCTGGCTGGATCTCGAGGGAAAGGCTCTCGAACAGGGGCCCCGCCGCGCCGGAATAGCCGAACGTGACGTCATCGAAGACGACGCGCCCGCGCGGCACGGCCAGCGACATTGCGCCGGGCAGATCGCCGATATGGGGCTCGGTCTCGCAAAAGGCCGCAATGTCCTCCATTTCGTTGATGGATCTTTGGGCGACGCGGACATGCGCGCCCATGTCGCTCAGATAACCGCGCACAAGCAGCTGGACCGAGACGAGGCTCGCGATGTCGCCGGGTCCTGCTTCGCCTTTCGACCACAGCCAGAGCCCGGCGCCGAGCATCGACGCCTGCATCGCGAGCAAGACCGCGGATTGCGCCGTCCCCGAGTAAACGCTGCGCCGCCACGCGATTGTCGTTTTTTCCCTCCAGCCCTCGGTCAGCCGCGCGAAGTCGAGGTCCTCTCGGGACTCGCCGGCGAAGGCCTTCACGGTCTGATTGGCGGTCAGGCTATCCGCGAGAAACGCGCTGAGGCGTGAATCCTCCGTTTGCGCGAGGCTGCTCGCCGGGGCGACCCAAGCCGTCGAAAGGGCGATGCTGACGCAGAGATAGATAAAAATGGACAGCGTCACCACTATTCCGAGCAGCGGCCATCGGACCAGGAAGACGGTGCTCAGGGTCAGGGTAATGATCAGCGCCGGCGTGAACTGATAGACCATCGAATCGGTGAAATTGTCGAAAGCCCACATGCCGCGGGTGATCTTGCGCACGGTGGCGCCGGCGAAGGAATTGGCGTGCCAATCGGCTGAGAAGCGCTGGACTCGCGCGAAAGCGTCGACGACGAGCCGCGCCATCGCCGCCGCCGCAAACTTGACAAGCACGAACTCTACCGCGCTACGAAGAAGTAAAACCGCCAGCACGAGGGCCAGCAGGCAGGCGAGCGCTCCGAGCCCGCGGGCGAGGTCGCGCTCTTGTCCCATCGCGACGGAATCGATGAGCCGGCCGGCCGCGAAGGGCGTCGCCACGTCGACAAGGGAGGACGCGACGCGCAAGGCGATCAGCGTGGCGAAGAGGCCTGGCGCCATGCGCCAATACCGCCAGACGAAGCGAAGCACCTGCTTGAAGGATGAGTCCGGCATGAATCGCCGCGGCGAACCAAGGCGCCGCGCTCCTGATGAATTTGGTGACGTGGACGCGACGCCTGCCGCCCGCTTGAGCGGCGACCGGGCGGCGGGCCTTACCCGTTGATCCGCTCGACCTTGTTGACGACCGGACGGGCCCGCAACTGCGACATGATGGCGTTCAGATGTTTCAGATCGTTGACTTCGATGTCGATGATCAATTCCCGAAAATCGGCTGACAGGGGGTTCATCACGATGTTGTCGATATTGGCCGCAAGATCGCCGATCACTGTCGCGATCGTGCCGAGGGTGCCGGGTTCGTTGATCGCCGTGATCATGATTCGCGCCGGAAAAAACTCGTGGCGGCCGTCCTCGATATCCCATCGGACGTCGAGCCAGCGCTCCGGTTGCTCGTCAAACGCGGTCAGATCGGGCGATTGAATGGGATATATGGTGATGCCTTCGCCCGGCGTCAGGATGCCGACGATCCGGTCGCCAGGAACGGCGCCGCCGTTGGGCGCGAACCGCACCGGCAGGTCGCCCTGAATTCCACGAATGGGGATCGAATGCCCGGTCTGCTGCTCGCCGCCTTCGCCCGGGATTTTGAACACAAGGCTCGCCGCCTTTTGCAGGCCAAACCAGCCGGCTTCGCCGCGAGACGGGGATGACGGCGGTTTGCGTTCCTCGGTGAATTCCGGATAGACCGCCTTGACGACGTCGCCCGAAAACATCTCGCCGCGTCCGACGGCGGCGAGAACGTCCTCGATGCTGCCGCGGGCGAGGCGCGGCAGGACTTTTTTCAGTTTGTCGTCGGAATAGGCTTTCGCGGCGCGCTCGAAGGCGCGGGTCACGATCTGGCGTCCAAGGCCGGCATATTGCGCCCGCACGGCGTCCCGGGTCGCCCGCCGGATCGCCGAACGCGCCTTGCCGGTGATGACGATGGATTCCCAGACCGCGGGCGGCGTCTGGTTTTCGGCGCGTGCGATCTCGACCTCATCGCCATTATGCAATTGGGACTGAAGCGGCGCATGGATGCCGTTGATCTTGGCTCCGACCGCGGAATTGCCGACGTCGGTATGAACGGCATAGGCGAAGTCGATCGGCGTCGCCCCGCGCGGGAGCGCAATCAGCCGGCCCTTCGGCGTAAAACAGAACACCTGATCGTGAAACAGTTCGAGTTTGGTGTGTTCGAGGAATTCTTCCGGCGTGTCGCCCTCGGCGAGAAGGCCAATGGTCCGGCGCAGCCATTGATAGGCGCGGCTCTCGTTCGCCAGGGTTTCCCGGTTGGCGACGCGTCCGTCCTTATAGAGGGTGTGGGCGGCGATGCCGTTGCGGGCGACGTCCTGCATCGCGGCTGTTCGCACCTGGAGCTCCGCCCGCTGGCGCCCGGGTCCGACCACGGTCGTATGGATCGACTGGTAATCGTTCTGTTTCGGCGTCGAGATGTAATCCTTGAAACGGCCGGGAACGACCGCCCATTTCGTATGCACGACGCCGATGACGCGATAGCAATCCTCGACGCTCGAGACGATGACGCGAAAGCCGAAGATGTCGGACAATTGCTCGAACGCGATCGATTTGCGCTCCATCTTGCGCCATACCGAATAGGGATGTTTCTGGCGTCCCTCGACCTGCGCTTCTATGCCGCGCGCGGCGAGTTCGTCGGCCAACTCCTTTTCGATCTTGGCGATGATTTTCCCGTTCTTCTGGCGCAGATCGTCGAGCCGCGACTCGATCATCGCGTAGGCGTCGGGCATGAGGTGACGAAAAGCCAGGCTCTCGAGTTCGTCGCGCATGCCCTGCATGCCCATTCGTCCGGCGAGAGGCGCATAGATGTCGAGCGTTTCCTCGGCGACCCTCGCGCGCTTTTCAGGCGCCATATATTGGAGCGTGCGCATATTGTGCAGGCGGTCGGCGAGCTTTACGAGCAGGACGCGGACGTCCTCCGCCACCGCAAGAAGCAATTTGCGGAAATTCTCGGCCTGCGCGGCGCGCTTCGAGACGAGGTCGAGCTTTTTCAGCTTGGTGAGGCCGTCGACGAGCCGTGCGATGTCCGGACCAAAGAGCCGGTCGATTTCCTCACGCGTCGAATCGGTGTCTTCAATCGTGTCGTGAAGCACGGCGGCGACAATCGTCGCGTCGTCCAGCTTCATGTCCGTGAGGATCGCGGCGACTTCGAGGGGATGGGAGAAATAAGGATCGCCCGAGGCGCGCTTTTGCGCTCCGTGCGCCTTCATTGCGTAAACATACGCGCGATTCAGCGACGCCTCGTCGGCTTGCGGGTTATATCGCCGCACCCGGTCAACGAGTTCGTATTGCCGCATCATGGCTTCAAGGACCTCCGCCTCAGGATGCAGTCAGGCGGTCAGCCGCGGTTGCTTTCCTTCGCGCAAAAATCCTGCCTTCGCGCCAAATCCTGCCTTCGCGCCAATCATCCTGACTGGCGCCGGACGCTTGTCGTCCACGAACGTCCTCAGTCGCCGTCGTCTTCCGCCGCGTCAGGGGGCACAAGCCCTTCGAGGCCGCGCAGCAGATCCTCTTCCGTCATGCGATCGAACTGAACGTCGCCCAGGGCATCGCCGCGGGCTTCTTCCGAAACGGAGGCGAGAGCGGGAACGGCTTCGGCCTCGGGCTCGTCGACTTCGACATGTTTCTGCAGGGACTGGATGAAATCCTCTTGGAGATCTTCCGGCGTCAAAGTCGAGTCGGCGATTTCGCGCAAGGACACGACGGGATTCTTGTCATTATCCCGGTCGACGGTGAGCGGAGAGCCGGCGGCGATCATGCGCGCCCGATGGCTCGCGAGCAGCACGAGTTCAAAGCGGTTTTCGACCTTATCGATACAATCTTCTACGGTGACGCGGGCCATTCTGCGCACGCTCCTTGCGAGGGAAACTTTCGGGAGGTTGACCGTCCATGTATATGGGTTTCGCCATCGCTGGCAAGGGCCGGGCGAAGAAACCGATAATCGCTTGACGCAATTGAGGCGAAATAAATTTCGTTCAACCCTTAGCTTCGCCTTGATGTCTTCACTTTTAGATTGATAAACTCAATTTTTACGACGTGGCGTCGGAGAGATCGTTCTTGACGGCGGATAGGGCTAAGACCACATAGAACGTGGTTTGGACCGCCGTTCCGGCCGCCGCTATATCGATAAACTTAAGTACGGTATGCGTGTTCCTTCGTTTCTTGCCCTGGAATTCCGGCCGTTTGCGGCCCGAGCAATCGGGCGGCGACCGGGCCAGCGCAAAACTTTAAGAGATATTTAATGGCTGACCAAGAGCGGATTGCGCTGTTTATCGATGGCGCTAACTTGTACGCAACGGCGAAATCGCTGGGATTTGACATCGATTACAAGCGTCTGCTGAAAGAATTTCAGAGCAGAGGCAAGCTGATTCGCGCGTTTTACTACACCGCTCTTGTGGAAGATCAGGAATATTCTTCTATCCGCCCGCTCGTGGACTGGCTAGATTACAATGGTTATTCCGTTGTCACCAAGCCAACCAAGGAGTTCGTTGATTCGCTTGGACGGCGCAAGGTCAAAGGGAATATGGACATCGAACTCGCGGTCGACGCGATGGAGATGGCGGAACATCTCGACCATATCGTCCTTTTTTCAGGCGACGGCGATTTTCGCTCGCTCGTCGAGGCGGTTCAGCGCAAGGGCGTCCGGGTGTCGGTGGTTTCGACCAACGCCACGCAGCCCGCCATGGTTGCAGACGAGTTGCGGCGGCAGGCCGACGAATTCATCGACATCATTCATCTCGCGGCCAAAATCGGGCGCGATTCCGGCGAACGGGCGGAACGTGCGCCGAGGGCGCAGGACAGGCGCCTTGCGCCGGCCGGCCACCTCGACCCGGCCTTGACCGATGATCGGCTGGATTGAACCGGACGCAAGCCAGTCCCGCCCGTGGGGCTGAGCGTGATTCCTCCGAACCTGGCGTTGATTGCCTGCTGTGCCCGCGTCTCGTCGAATTGCGGGCGGCAAATCGGGCCGCCGAACCTGAATGGCATAATGCGCCGGTGCCAAATTTCGGGCGGCGGCGCTCCCGCCTGCTGATCGTCGGGCTCGCCCCGGGTCAGCGTGGCGCAAACCGGACGGGCCGCCCCTTCACCGGCGATTTCGCGGGCGATCTTCTTTACGAGACGCTGCTTGCTTATGGGTTCGCCAAGGGGCGCTACGAAGCCCGCGCGGACGACAATCTGCGGTTGAACGACTGCGTCATCACCAATGCGGTTCGTTGCGTGCCACCGCAGAACAAGCCGACTCCGCAGGAAATTAGCACTTGCCGCAGATTTCTGCGGGCGAGCATCGACTCACTGCCTGATCTCGTAGCGATCGTGGCTCTCGGTCGGGTCGCGCATGAGTCCGTCCTCCGCGCGCTTGGCCTGAAACTCGCCGGTTTTCCGTTCGCGCACGGCGCCGAACATGTCTTGACGGATTCGGTCATGGACCGGCCGCGTTCCGCTTTGTCGCTTTTCGACAGCTACCATTGCTCGCGCTACAACACGAACACGGGCGTCCTGACGCCGCAGATGTTTCGCGCGGTGTTCGCCAGCCTGCGCGAAAAGCTGGACCGCTCGAGCATATTCCGATCGGAGTGAATCAATCCGATCGAGAAGACTATGCTCAAGCTTTTGACTCTTGAGCGATTTCTGATCGATCGCATGATTCTATGCGATCGGATAGGCGCTTTATAGATCGCCGAGCGGGCCCTTTACTGGGCCGGCTTGCAGACGAGTCTCGTAAACCGTCCGTCCTTGTGGATCAGGAACAGATCGCCGCTGAAGTTGAAATATTCGCCGGTGAGTCGATCGGCCGAGAATTTCAACTGATAGGCATTGTTCGAGACGATTTTCGCCTTCGCTGGCTTGTCCGAACCGGGCAGGCCGATCGCGAGAGGCTTGCCGTCTTCCTTCTTGAAGGTGACGGTTTCAACGGTGGGAAACGGGTCGCCCTCCTTGGCGTAACTGTTGCCGCTGCAGACAAGGTTGAGATTGGCCGCGATCGCGCCCGACGTCGCAAGCGGGGCGAAGGCCAGGCCCGCCGCAAGACCGATCCGCTTCGCGCAGGAACCCTTATGAAGTTTCATGTTGATCATCCAAGCAGGAGGACGCGCCGTCGCGCGCTAATTCTCCTTAACTGAATTGACGATAGCGGCAAACCTTTAACGTTTCGGTTCGCGGGCTTCGCCAATTGCCTGCCGGATGGGGTGGGTCATGGCCTCGAGCCCCAGCAATTCGTCGAGGCGCGCCTCGGACAGCAATCCCTCCTCCAGAACGATATCCTTCACGCGGCGGCCTTCGACAAGCGCGCGGCGGGCCACATGCGAACACATCTCATGGCCAAGGACCGGCGCGAGCGCGGTTACGAGCCCGACGCTGTTTTCAACGAGGCTAAGGCAACGCGCGCGATCGGCCTCGATTCCGGCGACGCAGCGCAGCGTCAGGGTTTCGACCGCGGCCGTCAACGTCCGAATCGAGGTCAGGATGCAATATCCGATGGTCGGCTCGAACGCATTCAGTTGTAGTTGACCGCCCTCCGCGCACATCGTGACGGTGAGGTCATGACCGATCACGAGGTAGGCGACCTGGCTCACGACTTCCGGAATGACAGGATTGACCTTGCCCGGCATGATCGACGATCCCGCCTGAACCGCCGGCAGGCGGATTTCGCCAAAACCCGCGCGCGGCCCGGACGAGAGCAGGCGAAGATCGTTACAGATCTTGGAAAGTTTCACCGCGACCCGCTTCAACACGCCTGAAAACAGGACGAAGGCGCCCATATCCGACGTCGCTTCGATGAGATTTGCGGCGAGCGCCAGCGGCTGACCGGACAGGCGCGCGAGTTCGGCCACCGCGAGCGAGGCGTAGCGCGGGTCGGTGTTGATGCCGGTTCCGATCGCCGTCGCGCCGAGATTGATTTCGCAAAAGAGCGAGGCCGCTTCGAGCAGGCGGTCGATGTCCTCGTTGATCGTCGCCTGAAACGCGTCGAATTCCTGGCCGAGCGTCATCGGCACCGCGTCCTGCAATTGCGTGCGCCCGATTTTCAGAACGTCGCTGAATTCGACCGCCTTCTCCTTGAACGCAAAAGCGAGATCCTTCAGGGCGCGGACAAGCGGGACGGTTGCGAAAATGACCGCCAGCCTCAAGGCGGTGGGATAGGCGTCGTTGGTCGATTGGGCCATGTTGACGTCGTCGATCGGGTTCAAGCTGGCGTAATCGCCGCGCGGCAGCCCCATGAATTCAAGCGCGACGTTGGCGACGACCTCATTCGCGTTCATATTGGTCGAGGTTCCCGCGCCGCCCTGGACCGCATCGACGACGAATTGGCCTAGGAAACGCTTGTCGGCGGCGATGAGGTCGCAGGCCTGGTTGATGGCCTTGGCTTTGGCCTCGGACAAATGTCCGAGCCGCCGGTTGGCGCGTGCGGCGGCCTGCTTGACCATGACGAGGGCGCGCACGAATTCGGGAAAATGCCCGACCGGAACGCCGGTGATCGGGAAATTCTCGACGGCCCGCAGCGTGTGGATGCCCCAATACGCCTCGCTCGGGATCTCCGCCTCGCCCAAAAGATCGTGCTCCGTCCGGGTTCTCACGACCTGCAAATCGTTGGGGCGGCTGGCTGCGAGCGCCGCCAGGGACGAACGGGCGTCGCTGAACGGCGCGAGCGCATCCGCGCTATTGTCCATCATTGGGATAACCTTTCGGATGCAATTCAAGTTCGTGCGAAACGAAACTGAACCTTAATTGAAACTGAAACGTGAATGAGAAAGAACGCCATCCAAGGCGCCCGCAAGGATGATGGACGCGAAAGATCGTCAGGAAAAGCCTCACGCAAAGGGCGCGAGCCCTCAGAAGATGAGGTAAGACCAACATTGCGGACTTCAATATGCCGCGTCGTCCGCTCTTTACCGGCCGGCCAGGGAGGACAACGTTCCATGCGCAGCAAAAAACGAAGCAGCAGGCTCGCCTCGGCGGTTTTCGCATTGGCGTTCGCGGCGCCGGTCTGCGCTCAGGACATGATGCGGAATGTCGATCTCTCCGGGCCGCAATTCACCCGGGCGGAGATGACGCGCGAGGAGGTTGCGGCAGGAGCCGATGCGGCGCGGAAGCGCGGAACGCCGGCCGATTTCTCCGGCAAAAGCCTCAATGGCCTTGACCTTTCGGGTCTCGACCTCAATGGCGTGAATTTTCGTGCCGCCCGTATGAACAAGGCGAAGCTCGTTGGCGCGAAGCTGGACGGCGCGGTTCTGGATCAGGTCTGGGCCATGGCGTCGGATTTTTCTGGCGCCAGTCTCAAGGGAGCCGCTTTGTTCGCCAGCCAGATGCAGGACGCGAAATTCGACGGAGCCGATCTGACGGGCGCGCGAATCACGGCCGATTTTTCCCGGTCCAGCTTTCATAAGGCGAAATTCAAGGACGCGAATCTTTCCGCCGACATGAAGAACCAGTCGATGGGGCTGATGCGGGGGGTTCTGAAGTCGGCTGACGCCCGGGACGCGGATTTCGAAGGCGCCAATATGGCGCAAACGGACCTTCAATTCGCGAATTTTTCCGGCGCGAACTTTACCGGCGCCTCGCTCATGGGCGCTGACGCCGGCGGGGCGGATTTTCGCGGCGCGGCGCTCGGCGGCGCGAACCTCGATGATCTGGACGTGACCTCGGCCCGGATCGATCTGGCGCAGGAGAAGGCGTTGGCGCGGGCGAAAAATGCGTCGCGCGCCTTCCGGGAATGAAAGACGCCGGACAAACGACGCGGGTTTTCCTTACTTGCGTCGCAACGCATCGCTCAACGCGGCGCCGAGCGCGCCCTGCGGTTGTGCGTGACTTTGCGTTTTCGGGCGCGCGGACGGCGCGCTGCGGTTTTCGGGCGGGTTCGTTGACGAACGCTCTCCCTGCGCGGCGTCCTTGCGCATCGACAGCGCGATCCGCTTGCGTTTGAGATCGACCTCGACCACCCGCACCTTGACGACGTCGCCGGCCTTGACGACGTCGCCCGGATCCTTGACGAAACGATCCGCAAGCTGGGACACATGGACGAGGCCGTCCTGATGCACGCCGATGTCGACGAAGGCGCCGAAATTCGCGACATTGGTGACGGTTCCCTCGAGCATCATCCCGGGCTTCAGGTCCTTGATGTCGTCGACGCCTTCCGCGAAGGCGGCGGTCTTGAATTGCGGACGCGGATCGCGGCCCGGTTTTTCCAGTTCAGCCAGGATGTCGCGCACGGTTGGAAGGCCGAATTTCTCGTCGATGAAACGAGCCGGATCGAGCGACTTCAAAATTGCGGAATCGCCCATCAGCGAGCGCAGGTCGCGTCCGCAGGCCGCGACGATCTTGCGGGCGATCCCATAGGCTTCCGGATGAACCGAGGACGCGTCGAGCGGTTCGGTCCCATTCGTGATCCGCAAGAACCCGGCGCAGAGTTCGAACGCGCGGGGTCCAAGCCGCGGCACCAGCAGAATATCGCGCCTCGAAGCAAAAGCGCCGCCGCTTTCGCGCCTCGTCACGATCGCGTCCGCGAGAGCGGCGCTGAGACCCGACACCCGGGACAGAAGCGAAGCCGAGGCCGTATTGAGATCGACCCCGACAGCGTTCACGGCGTCCTCGACAACGGCGTCGAGCGCGCGCGCCAGCTTCGCCTGATTGACGTCATGCTGATATTGACCGACGCCGATGGCCTTCGGGTCGATCTTCACGAGTTCCGCGAGCGGATCCTGCAGCCTGCGAGCAATCGAGACCGCCCCGCGTAACGACACGTCGAGGCCGGGCATCTCGGCCGCAGCGCCGGCGGACGCAGAATAGACCGACGCGCCGGCTTCGCTCACGACGACCTTGGCCGGTTTGGAGCCGGGCAGGGCGGCGATGACCTCGGCGGCGAGGCGGTCGGTTTCGCGGCTCGCCGTCCCGTTGCCGATCGCGATCAGTTCGACGCCATGGGCCGTAATCAGGCGAACGAGTGCCCTCGACGCGCCCGCGACGTCGTTGCGCGGCTGGAACGGATAGACCGTGGCAGTCTCCAGGATTTTTCCCGTCGCGTCGACGACGGCGACCTTCACGCCGGTCCGTATGCCCGGATCAAGCCCCATGGTCGGGCGCGCGCCGGCAGGCGCCGCGAGCAGAAGATCCTTGAGGTTGCGGGCGAAGACGTGAATCGCCTCCGCCTCCGCCCGTTCACGCAGTTCGTTCATCAGATCGAGCGAGAGATGCGCTGAAATCTTCGCGCGCCAGGCGAAACGGACGGCGTCAAGCAGAAAGGCGTCCGCTGGCCCGGCGGCTGCGCCCGGAGCGGGCAGGGCGACGGTGTAGGCCTCTGCGATCATGATTTCTGCCGGCTTGACTGGTCCGGGGCTTTCCGCGTCGGCCTCGATCTCGAGGGTCAGCACGCCCTCGTTGCGCCCGCGCAGCATGGCGAGCGCGCGGTGGCCGGGCGCGTTCGCCCAGCGTTCGCAATGATCGAAATAATCGGCGAACTTAGCGCCGGAATCTTCCTTGCCGGCGACGACGCGGGCGCGCAGCGTGGCGTTTGATTTGAGGTAGGCGCGCAGCCGCCCGATGAGGTCGGCGTTTTCCAGGAAGGTCTCGGCGAGAATATCCCGCGCGCCGTCGAGCGCCGCCTTGGCGTCGACGACCGCCTCCGAGAGAAAGTTCTGCGCGAGGAGTGCGGGATCGCGCGTGCGGTCGTCGAGAATTTGGGCGGCGAGCGGCCCAAGCCCGCGCTCGCGGGCGATTTCGGCCTTGCTGCGCCGCTTCGGGCGGAACGGGAGATAGATGTCCTCCAGTTCGGCCTTGGTCGCCGCGCCGAGGATTTTCGTCTCGAGCGCTTCAGTCGATTTTCCCTGGCCGCGCACCGATTCGAGAATCGCGAGGCGGCGCGCCTCGAGTTCGCGCAGATAGGACAGACGTTCTTCGAGATCGCGCAGCTGCGAATCATCGAGGCCTCCGGTCGCCTCCTTGCGATAACGGGCGATGAAGGGAACGGTCGCGCCTTCGTCAAGCAGGGCGGCGGCGGCGTTGACCTGCTCGGGCCGCGCCTTGATCTCGGCGGCGATGGTTTTGATGATGCGCGAGTCGGCGTCGGCGACAGCTTGGGCCATGTCCTGTCTCCATGGTTCGTGCGGGGCGCGGACCATAAGCGAGGCCGCCGGCGATTCCAACCGGGGCTCCCGGGTTTTGCCCGCTTGCGCTCGCCCCGCGTCTCACTATAGTGCGCGCCATTCGCGACGCTGCGTCGCCGGACCTCAAGGTCCCGGGCGAACGGATCAAAGGCGGACGCTGCGCGTCCGCTCGGGCGAATCTCCGGAGGGGTGGCCGAGTGGTTGAAGGCGCACGCCTGGAAAGTGTGTATACGGGAAACCGTATCGCGGGTTCGAATCCCGCTCCCTCCGCCATAAATTAAGTATTTGCTATGCAATTCCTTCACGGTGCTGGCGCGCTGGAATTTCGTAGCGAATTCCGGGGGTTTGCGGACCGCGCGTTGACGGTCCGAGCGCAGAGACGGCGCTTCGCCTGATCTTTGCCAACGGCGTCGTGGATTTCTCTCCGCGGGCTTTCAGGGGTTCACTCGTTCGCCAGCGAAACGGCGCTCAAAGCAGGCGATGCAATTGTGATCGTCTGAGGAGTTTCGGCGCCGCCGGGGTTTGGTCAGCGAATGCCGAGGAGGGCTCGCTGGTGCGCCCAGTCAGGCGACAGCCTTGCCGCAAAGCGCTTCAGGGTCTTGGCTGTCAGGTGCAGCGGCTGGCGGCCATTGACAAGGGCCGTGGTGATGTCCGGGGCGAGCCAGGGAAGCCGAAGCAGCGTGTAAAGATAGGCCGCCGACAGCTGCTCC
>NZ_FOSN01000019.1 GCF_900114285.1 Methylocapsa palsarum
ATTCGTCATTATGATAAACCACAACTTCCATGGAATTACTCCTGCCCCGCCCCCGCCAAATCCAAAAAAAACAAATTGATACGTGATGAAAAGGGCGCCTTCGAAATTGTTTCTGTAAAATTGCTACGTATCCGGAAGGCGTTGAAGGCCAATGCCTTCGACCTTCCGTAATACGTATTTATACGTACGAGATAGCCGCGGAAATGTAAAGCTGATTCTGAAAGTTATTTATCAGGCGTTTCCCTGACATATAACGCATTCCCTGAATCAATTGCCGGTTGCGACAATGAACTACTTCAACCTTGCGCCAGCACGGCAATATGTCTACCTGACGCCCCAGAGTCATCCGGTGGCCGCGCGAGACCAGGTTATCGCCACTTCAGCGCGCCGGCTTCGCCGTCCGTCGCCTCGCGCGACGCCAGCGGAATCGTAAAACTGAATGTCGCCCCTGCCCCCTCGTTTGAACTGGCTGTCAGTTTTCCTCCCTGCGCTTCGATCATGGAACGCGAAAAAAAGAGGCCGACTCCCATGCCGGAGGCTTTCGTCGTGACGAACGGCTCAAACAGATCCGCCGCCGCTTTCTGAGAGAAGCCAGTCCCGCTATCGCAGAGATCGACCCGGATCTCTGTCTCGTCCGACCATGTCGTCACGATGATCTCGCGCGTGGCGCAGTCGCCGATCGCGTCGATGGCGTTGCGCAGTAGATTGCCGAGCACCTGTTCGATCTGAACGGCGTCGGCGAGGACGATATCGTCTCGCGCGTCGAGGTGAAGGCGTAGATTGATCCGGCATTGGTCCGCCATTTGGTTTATCACCAGACAAGCCTTTTCGATCAGATCGTGCAGCTTGACGTTCGTCTTGTTGGATTCACTGTGCGCGATGAATTCACGCAAACGGGCGAGGATCCCCGCCGCACGCACAATCTGATCGGTGGCGTCCGACAACACCTTGTTGATGCTGACGGGGCGCCGCTGCGGCTCCATGCCGGCGAGATGGCGCGCCGATTCGAGGAAAGCCATTCCTGCCGCGAGCGGCTGGTTGAGTTCGTGCGCAAGACCCGCCGCCATGGCCTTGAGAGACTTGACGCGCTCGGCGACGTTTTTCTTGATCCGCGCTTGCGCCGCCTTGTGCTCGGTCACATCTCGCAAATAGCCATGCCACACCAGGCCCTTGCAAGGATCCGCTTCCGGCGAAGACTGCCCCTCCAGCCAGATCAAGCCCTTTTCGGGATGATGGTAACGGAACTCCTCGCGCCAGGCGCCGCGCGCCTGAATGGCGTCGCGAATGGCCGCTACGAGATGATCCAAATCGTCAGGATGGACAAACCGGAAGAACGGCTGCAGATCGAGTCTGAGTTGCTCCGGGTCCAACCCGAGGAGCGCTTTCGTCTGGGGCGAGGCGTAAGGGATTGACTGCTTGCCCGCGCTGTCCTGAAAAGAGGTGAAGATCACGCCGGGAACCGTGGCGATGAGGTTTCGAAATCGTTCCTCGCTTTCGCGAAGCACCTGCGCGGCTTGCGCTCTTGCCGTGACGTCGCGCATGATGACCGAGAACAGCGTGCGCCCCTCAACGCGCGCCAGGGAGATCGAAGCGTCGACCAGAACCTCCACGCCGTCGGAGCGAAGGGCGAAGATCGGGTCACGGCTCTTGATCTTGCGCATTGACTCGCCCGACTCGCCGAAACGCAAGATATGCTGCTTATGCGCCGTTCGAAACCGCTCGGGAATGAAATGGTCGAGTGATTTGCCGATTGCGTCCTCAGCCGGATACATGAACAAGGCTGCGGCCGCCGAATTGAACAAGACGATCCGCTGTTCGTCATCGACGCTGACAATGGCGTCCATGGCCGTGTTTATGATGGCCTCGAAGCGCTCCTGACTTCGGCGCAGCGCATCTCCGGCGCGCTTTCGAGCGGTGATATCGCGGACATTGAACTGATATTCAGCGCCTGCGCCGTCGCAGCCTGGCAAAAGGCGGATCGTCCATTCCAGCCACCGGCTCAACTCGGCGACGCCGTCTTGTTGAAGATGCTTGGCGACAGGATCGCCCGGCGTCAGGGAGGCGCAAATCCTGCGGAGGCCGTCACGTTCCGTTTCGGGAACGAAATCATAGAGGCTGGCGCCTTCGAGATCCGCCGGCGCGTGGCCAAAGCCTTGCGCAAAGGCCGTGTTGACGAAGGTCAAGGTCCCGTCGGGAAGGGACAGACAAATCATCTCGGCCTCGTTCTCGACGATCGACCTGCGCTTCGCGTCCCGCGCCGGGGGCTTGGGATCGCGCTGCGCGCTGAGTTCGCGCCGTGCGACAGCGCGAAAGATCGCTCGCCGGAGATCGCTGGCTTCGAGATGCTCTTGTGGAAGCCATTCGTGCGCGCCTTTTCGCAAGGCAAGACATTCGGTCGCTTCGTCGCCATCCATCAGCATCACAATCGCCGCGGGAGGCGAGCCTCGCTCCGGCGCCAGCTTGTCCAGAATCCTGAAACCTTCGGTTGCGGAGCGGCCGCAAAGGAGGACGACGCAGTCCGGGCTTGTGTGCGGCGCGTCCCGACGGCCTTCATCGATCACAATGAATCGGGGCTCGCTGAGCATGTGTCGAACCGGGCGCGGGCTTTCGGAATCTGCTTCGATGATAAGGACGCGAATCGAACGCATTATTTTTCACACGCGATAATCACCGCTTTTTGGAAAAGGAGGCGGTCCAAGCCTTTATTGGCCTTTCAGGCGGGCCGCCCTCGGCCCGGCTCAAGACTTTCTGTTCGATACGCCTGGCCACTTATCCGCAGACAATAGCCGTCAGGCGTCACGATGCCGCAGATCGGACTGATCACAAAGCAAAATTTGAGAGGCCGAAGATTCCGCGTCGCACCCAACTCGTATGGATCAGACGGATGCGCCCAAGCTCAAGCGAGGACGTGACCACGAGTTGGCAGTTTTCAGCCGAACGTTGCGCTCCGGAGTGTCAGTGATGCTGAGCAATCCTTTACGGCGGACGCTCACGCGTCTTTCAGAGCAACGCCCTGCGGAAACGACCTGCCCTCGCGGATCGGCTTCGCGGTCCGAGGCGGCTCGCAGCCCCTCGCCTGCTCCACGATGAACGACGTCCTGGGAGGCGATTTTTCTGTCAGAGGATCGATAAGATGTCGGGGCGGCCAGCCCCGACATGATTTATAGCTGCGGATTTAGAACCGTGCCGGTCCGGACCGGCCCCGAGGCCGGCTCACTGGAACATGACGTCGACCCAGTAGTTCGTCGCGTTGAAGCTGGACGTCGGCATCGTGGTGTTGCCGCCATATGCATAAACGCCGTTGCCGCCGCTCGCCGAACTGCTCGGCGCGGTCAGGGGACCGCTGGAATAGGACGTCGCGAAGTAGTTGGAATCAGCCGAATAATTTCCGCTGGTGTGATAGGAGGCGATATAGGTCGCGCCCGCCGTGATCGGAACAGGATTGGCGAACGTGACCGATTGCCATCCGCTCGCCGTTTCCCCGGTGAACAGCGCGGTGGCGAGCAACGTCCCGGTACTCGCATTCCACAGCTCGGCGGTGTGCGAACCGGTATTCTGAGCCCCCTTATAGAAAAGCACGCCAACAATATTTCCAGCTCTCGTAGCCGAAAACTTGACCCCAAGCTCCACCGCGCTCGGGTCGCTGACCGACACGATGGCGGGCACGGACGTCGTCGGGAAGAGGCTGACAGTAGTCGTCGCCGTGTTGATGACCAGGGTCAGAGATGCAGACCCGGTGCCAGCCGTGTTCGTCGCGCTCAAGGTTACGCTGGATGTCCCGGGCGCCGTCGGCGTACCGGAGATGATTCCGGTCGTCGTATCGACAGTCAGCCCCGTCGGCAGTCCAGTCGCATTGAAGCTTGACGGATTGTTGGTGCCGGTAATCTGGTAACTGAAGTTCGCGCCGACGACTCCTGTCGCAGACGAGACGCTGTTGATCACAGGCGCGGCGAGGCTGCCATTCGGCGAGAACAGCACATCGACCCAGTAGTTGCTCGCATTGTAGCTACTGGCCGGATACTTGACCGTGCTGCTGTAGACGTACACGCCATTTCCGCCGCTGGCGGCGCTCGAAGGCGCGGTCAGGAGCCCGTTGGTATAGGGCGTGCTGAAGAAATTGCTGTCGCTCGAATAATAGCCGCCGGTGTGATAGGAGGCGATATAGGTCGCATTAGCGGCGATCGCGACCGGGGATGAGAAAACAACGGTCTGCCAGCCGGTTGCCGTCTCGTTGACGAAGGTCGCGCTGGCGAGCATTGTGCCCGTCGAATCCCACAATTCGCCGGTGTGCACGCCGGTATTCTGCGGGCCCTTATAGAACCTGACGCCATTGATATTGCCGGCCGAAGCGGCCGAGAATTTGAACCCGAGTTCGACGGCGCTCGGATCGTTCACCGTCACCACGGCCGGAACGCTGCCCGACGGGAACAGGCTGTAACCGGATGGGGCGGCGCTTATCGACAGGGACAGTGTGGCCGCGCCGGTGCCATTCGCGTTGGAGGCGCTCAACGAAACGCTCGAGTTTCCAGCCGCCGTCGGCGATCCGGAAATGATTCCGGTCGTAGTATTGACAGAGAGACCGGCGGGAAGTCCCGTCGCATTGAAGCTCGTCGGACTATTCGACGCGGTGATCGCGTAACTGAACGGCGAACCGGCGACGCCGGTGGCCGACAGGGCGCTGGTGATCGAGGGCGCTGCGGGGACCTGGATGGTCAGCGCCAAGGTCGCAACCCCTGTTCCCGCGGCGCTCGAGGCGCTCAATCCGACGCTTGACGTTCCCGCTGCAGTTGGCGTTCCAGAGATGAGTCCCGTCGCGGTGTTGACCGAGAGGCCAGCGGGCAATCCCGTCGCATTGAAACTTGTAGGACTATTGGACGCGGCGATCGTGTAGGAAAAAGGCGCGCCGACGGTGCCGCTGGCGGTCAACGGGCTGGTCACGACCGGCGGCTGCGGGATCGCCGAGAACACGGCGTCGACCCAATAATTCTCGGCCTGATAGATTTTCGTCGGGAATGCGGCGGAGGCGCCGTAGACATAGACGCCTGCGTTCGCAGGCAGGGTCAGGGGCCCGACAGTGGTCGCCTGGTTGAAATAGCCCACGGCCGCCGAATAGAAGCCGCTGGTATGATAGGAGATCGTATAGGTCGCGCCGGCGCTGATCTGCACAGGCGTCGCAAAATTGACCTGCTGCCATCCGCTCGCCGTCTCATTGGCGAAAGTTGCGGTCGCGAGAAGCGTCCCTGACGCATTCCACAAATGCGCCGTGTGGGTTCCAAGGTTAATCGAGTTTTTATAGAACCGAGCGCCCGTCACGTATCCTGTGGAAGAGGCGGAAAATTTCATGCCGAGTTCAACCGAAGTGGCGTCCTCGGTCGTCTGAATGTCCGGGACGTTCGCCCCAGAGAAGGCGGTCGGTCCGTTCGCTGTGACGCTGACGCTGACCCCGGCCGACGGCGTCTCCGTGTTGACGCTGTCGTCGGTCGCACGTGAAAGGAGTTTTGTGGTTCCAGCTTTTACGTTCCAGCCATAGGTCCAGCTTGTCGTTCCGGTCGCCCTGCGCCAGGTGGCGCCGCCGTCCACCGACACCTCCACGCCGGCGACCATGCCGCCCACATCGCTGGCAACGCCGCTGATCGTGACGTTCTGGCCCTCGGCGAACATGGCGCCAGCGAGCGGCGAATTGATCACGGAGGCGGGCGGCGTGACGTCCGTCGACTTGGACGCGAGGACGAGCCCTGACTGCAGGGTCGCAGGTTGAACGCCCATATCCGCGAGCATATTCACAGTCGCCTGCTGAATGTCAGGATCGGTCGGCGTCGTCGGCCCGTCGTCATTGGGGCTGAGCCCCCAGGCCCAAAAGACCGTGCCGGCGCCGAACACGAGAGCGCCCTTCGTCGGATCCTTGTACAAGGTCAGGTTGTGGGTGGCCGTGCCGTTGCCGACCATCGTCCCGTAATCGAGAAGCCAGGTGCTGACGCTCAGCGGAGTGGACGAAAGATCGATGAGGCCAGCGGGAGCGAAGCCATTATCTGGCGACACGTCCCATTCATAGCCGAGAATGTTTTTTGTGAGCGTGGTGGTCGCGCCAGCCTTCGCCTTAGAGACGTGCGTCGAATTGCGCCAGAAACGCAAACCGCTGTAGGCGTAGGGCACCGTGATCGAATCGGACCTGTAGGAGTCGACCTGGAATATCGTTCCTGTGAGACTGTTTTCGGGTCGCCCGCCATCCGCGGGCGGGCTGAATCTCGGATCGCGCCAGGTACCTGTCCAGGTCGACGGATCGAGCGGATCCGTCGGCTTCCCAGCGCGGGTCTCCTTGTAACAGACAAGTGTGCGGTAGGGCGTGCCGCTACCGTCGATGCTCGGCTCCCAGCGGGTTTTCCAATAGACTTCATTGCCGCTCATGAAGAAGAGGTTGACCCCGGCGGCGCGCGCCGCCTCGACATTGGCGCGGGCGACGGTGTCCCAATATTCGTCGTGACCGGTCGAGGTGAAGACCTTGTGATTGAGCAACAGCGAGCCGTTGCGGGACGTGTCGACTTCGGACGCATAGGAGACGTCGTAACCGTTCTGCTCCAGCCAGAAAATCGCCGAATATTCGGCGGTAAAAAGGAAATCCTGCGGGCCGGCGTCCGTGCCGATCGCGTCACGCGTGACGAACGGACGATTATAGCTGACCTTGAAGGCGCGACCTGGAGCGGAATCTCCGCCGGGACCATTGCCGCCGTAAAGATTGGCGCCTCCCCAGCCGTTGTAGGCCTGCCACGTCGTATCCGATGTTTGGAATAAAATAGCGCTCGTCGATTCGTCCGCGCGGACGATAAAGGGAATATGGTTCTGATTGGCGGTGTTGTTCAGATCTGTGAGTTTGGCGATATAGACGCCCGAAACCGCGCTGGCGGGAACAGCCCATGAGGCCGACACCGCCCAATTGCCAGCGTCAACCTCTCCGGTTGCGGCGTTGACGATCGCCGCCGGCTGATTTTGCGCCCTCGGCACGGTGATCGTGGTCATTAGCCGCGCCCCGTTGCCCTGATAATAACCGAGGCGATAGATGTCGATCTTCCAGTTGGTCGAAGGCGTGTTCACCTTGAAAGTGATCGTGGAGCCATGATTGACGCTGATGTCCGTGGTGAAACCTTGAAGCGAGGTCGCGCCCGGCCCGTTGAGATCCCAAACGCTGTTGGGAGTCCCGGACAGCAGATTTTCCTGGACGATGGCGTTTTGCGCGAACGCTCCGCTGGCGCCCAACGCCGCCGCGAATACAGCCGCAATCAATATGCGAAAAATCAGTTTCATGACCTTGCGTTCCTTGAAATCCGCCAGCGCTTCGATCAAACCTCGTCAGTCGATCGCCGCTTTTTTATAATTTCGGGTGAATCTTTCGGGGAAAGGAAAAACAGCCCCTGCCTACCTTGGCATCCTGGGTGGGCTTTCATCGCTCGCGACCTCTTCAGTTTCCTCCAGCGGAGGGAACTGATCGAAATTGACGCGCCGCGCGAAGTGAACGGTGGTTTCCTCGATGTCGCGCAGGGCGGATGAGCTCAAGCATCCCTGGGATCTGGCCGCAGCAAGCGTCGCCCGGAAATTCTCCAAATTCTTCGGCATGTTCGCCTTGATCGGGTCGGCCTGAGACTTCTCCGTTTTGGCGGTGACGAGATTTGAAGCGACGCCCGAAGGATACGCCTTTCCGATAAAATTCGTCCGGTGGGTAAAATATGTGTTCGCGTCTGCCGCGACAGTCGCCGCAAAATTGCTGAGGTTCGCGGCGATCTGACCGCACCCGCCGCCAGTTGTCGCTGCGCTCTTCGCCGGACCGATGCCGCCGCGAACCGCCAGCAGGATCGCGATCAAGCCAACAAGCGCGAGTGCCATCACGGTGCGTTTCAAGACAGGATCCTCACATTTGACTGGATTATTTACCATATCATAATAGAGCGGCGCGGCCAATCACCTAAATGGGTGAGTTACTACATGCGATCATTGTAGTTATCCAACACTATTCATCTTCTTATTCCACATCCTCTGATATGAATTTGCTTCTATGAGATTGCTTCGGCTTTGTGTTGGTTGATGAAATTCAATAGTTCAGCCGACGATTTCTCGTACACAAGACTTCCGCACTCCGGCGCGACGGGTTTCAGGGCGTCCGCTCGCGAGTCGACATGAGATGCGCGCGCACGATCTCGTTGGGTCTGCCGCTCGCGCCGCGCAGCCCGGCGGAGAGGCCGCGCGCGGCGGCTCCGACGTTCCCGAAGGCGAACAGCCGCGCAAGGTTGGCGATTTCAAGAACCTCGATCAGAATCGTCCACGCCAGCCAATTCGGATAATAGCGCCGAACGAAGGCCAGCCGATTGCGAAAATCGAGATAGACGGACAGCTGCGAACGCTGGCGCCAGGAGCTGGCGCTTCCGATCGTCGTCCCTCCGTCATGGACGACGATCGACCTGTGAGCGTAGCCGACGGGCCCGTTCCGTTTGGCACGAAGTCCCCAATCCAGATCCTCGAAATAAAGAAAGTAGCGTTCATCCATGACGCCGATGCGCGCGATGCAGTCGCGGGTGACATACATGGAAGCGCCGGAGGGGGCGTCGAGACGCAGGTCCACCTGCTCGGGGTCTGGCTCGACGCTGGCCGAAGCGAGCCTGTCGACGAGCCTTGTTCCCGCCCGCCATTTGCTCCAGGCAAGCCCGCGCGTGATGACGATGTCCGCGGACTCGCGCGGGCGCAGCCGGCTGCCGACCATCCCGCGTTCATGCGCCGCCGCATACCGGACCAGCTCGCCGAGTGCGGCGGGCGCAGGCTCCGTGTCCGGATTCAGCACCCAGACGCCGGGCCATCCCGACGTGCGCAGGAGCGGTTCAAGAAAGGCGTTGACGCCGCCGGCGTAGCCGAGGTTGTCGATCGCCTCGCCGATATGGACGCGGATCGGCCGCGCCGACGCGACGGCCCGCAAGCACAATTGCGTTACCTGGACGAATCGCGGCGACGCAACCATCGGCGGCGCGAGATCGGCTTCGCACGGACCTCCCGGTCCGGTCAGACTCGCAACGAGGCGATCGAAGGCGTCGCGGCCGCCGTTCTCACAAATGAAGACGTCCATCGGCGGAGACTGATCCATCCGCCCGATCGCTTCGAGACAGGCCTTGACGTCGGCCGCGTTGCGATACGCCACGATGAGGACAGGGATGGCGGACTCGTCTTTTGAGGAAGCAGGGACTGATTCTTGCTGCATGACGACCTCCGATTCACCGGGCGATCACGGACGGCACGCCGCCGCCAGCGCAATCGCCACCCGTTCCTGCTCCGCGGGCGTCATCTGCGGATAAAGCGGCAGAATGATCGAGCGCTCCTGGGCGAGTTCGGAAAGCGGCAGCGGATGATGCGGCGCGTCGTTGTAGGCGGGTTCGCGGTGGCTGCACATGATCCCACGGCGCGTCGAGACGCCGTCGTCCAGCATGCGCTGCATGACCGCGCGCTGGTCAAGCCCGTCGCGCAGACGCACGCAGTAGCTTTGCCAGTTGCTGCGGGCCCATTTCGGTTCGGTGGGCAATTCCACGCCTGGCGTCCCGGCAAGAAGAGCCCGGTAGCGATCCGCCAGCTCGCGCCGCGTTTTGATGATGTCAGGAAGCCGCTTCAGCTGCTCGCGGCCCACCGCGGCCTGAATGTCGGTCATCCGGTAATTATATCCGAGCATCGGATACGATTCGAAGATAACCTCGTTCGCTTTATGCCGAACCGTGTCCGGGACGCTCATGGCGTGTTGGCGCAACAACCTCACCCTGGCGTCCCAATCGGCGTTCGCCGTGGTGATCATGCCGCCGTCGCCCGTGCTCATGACCTTGCGGGGATGAAATGAAAAACAGGCGATGTCGCCGTGCGGTTTGCCGATCCTCTCCCATTCGCCCCGCCACAGGATTTCGCTGCCAATGGCGCAGGCGGCGTCCTCGACGACCGGAATCCCATGGCGGCGCGCGACCTCGACGATCGCCGCGAGGTCGCAGGGCATGCCGATCTGGTGCACGCACAAGATTGCGCGCGTCCTGTTGCTGACGACGCTCTCGATCGCGGCGGGATCTATGTTGTATCCCCCACGCTCGATATCCACGAAGACCGGCGTCGCGCCGCAATAGCGGATGGCGTTGGCCGTGGCGATGTAGGAATGACTGACGGTGATGACCTCGTCGCCGGGCCCGACGTCGAGGGCCAGCAGCGCGAGATGAAGCGCGGCGGTGCAGTTTGCGACGGCGCATGCATAAGGCGCGCCGACGAACGCCGCGAACTCCCGCTCGAACGCCGCCACCTCGGGGCCTTGCGTGATCCAGCCGCTGAGAATCACGCGCCGCGCCGCGTCGGCTTCCGGCTCGCCCATGACCGGCTTGATGATCGGAATCATCATGCCGCCGCGTCCTTGTTGGCGCGCCACCACCCGACGAGGCGTTCGAGTCCATCATCGAGGTCGACCTCGGCGCGGAAGCCGAGCAGACGCTCCGCCTTGCTGGTGTCGGCGAGTCGCCGCGGAACCGGATTGACCTTGCGCTCTTCGCCATAGTCCGGCCGAAGACCGGACCCCATGACCTGGAGCAATCCCGCGGCCAGTTGATTGAGGCTGGTTTCAACGCCGCTCGCTACATTGAACACCTCGTCGTCGACGTCTGACTCAAGCGCCAGGATGTTGGCCCGCGCGACGTCCTCGATATAAACGAAATCCATCGTCGTCTTGCCGTCGCCGAGGATCAGCGGGGGCTGACCTTGCGAAATACGCTCCATCCAGCGGATCAGGACCTCTGTATATTTACCGTGGATGTCCATCCGGGGACCATAAACGTTGAAATACCGCAACGCGACATACGGCAACCCATACATATCATGGAACGACCGCAGCAGACCCTCGAGCATGATCTTGCTGGCGCCGTACCAGGTGCGATTGTTATAGGGATGATGGTCCTCGCGGGTCGGAAACGAATCGGCGAGACCATAGATGGAAGCCGATGACGCCGCGATCACCTTCTTGACGCCGCAGGCCTGCGCCGCCTCCAGAACGTTGTACGAGCCGTCGCACATCACGCCGAGCGCCTCCCGCGGCTCCGCGGCGCAGGCCGTGATGCGCAGCGTCGCCATGTGAATGACAGCATCCATTCCGGCGCTGGCCTTGTGGATCGCTCCAACATCGCGGATGTCGCCGCGAACAAGCGTGACCCGCGGATCTTGCAGGGCGGCTTCGACATTCGCGAGAGTGCCTCGATTCAGGTTGTCGAAAATGACAATCCGGGCGGGCGCGTAATCGCGCAGCAGCAGGTCGATCGTGGTCGAGCCGACGAGCCCGCATCCGCCGGTCACCAATATGTTCGAATCGTTGATCTTCATCTCTGCCTTTCTGGCCTTTCTGCGTTCGATCGTCCGGGCGGCGGCGCGCCGGCGGTTATCGAATGGCCCTGGCCGGATTTCCCACGAGAGTCGCGCCGGGCGCGACATTGCTGATCAGGTTGCTGCCAAGGCCGAGCATCGCGCCGGCGCCAAGGTTCAGATTGTTCATGATGCTGCAGCCGCTGCCGATATAGCAGTTTTCGCCAATCGTCACGCCGCCGGCGATCGTCACGTTAGAGCCGATCAGACTCCAGTCGCCGACGGTTGAATCATGGTGGATCACCGTGTTGGGAAGGATGCACACATGATCGCCAATGGCGCAATTGCTGGTGAGCACCACGCCCGCCATGATGAGGACATTGCGGCCGATCGTCGCCTGCGGCGCGATCTTGGCCGATGGATGAATAATTCGTGCGAATCTGCCGTCCTTGACGTTCAGTCCGGCGATCACCTGTCTGCGCGCCCGGAACGATGTGGGGCTTCCCGGAACCGCGAGAACCGAGGCGTCCGGAAAGTCCTCGAAGGCGCCCCGTCCGAAGACCGGGACGCCATACGTTGACGTTCCCTGTTTCGTCAAAGTGTCGTCGACAAAGCCAATGCAGCGATAGTCCTCGCCGAGGCAGTCCAGGGCTTCGAGGCCGTTCCCATTGCAAGGAAATATGAGCAATGGCCGTGGGTCGCGCGAAGCCATTCCCACCTCAGGCGCCGGCCGCGCACAGGTCCGACGTCGCGGCGAGCGATCTCACCGCCTCGCTGACCTGCGCGCTTTGCGCCTCGGTCAGTTCGGGAAACATCGGCAGCGACAAGACTTCGCTCGCCGCTCGCTCGGAATGAGGAAAGCGGCCGGCGGCATAGCCGAGATCGCCGAAGGCGGGCAGAAGGTGCACCGGAAACGGATAATGGATCCCGGTCTGAACGCCCTTCGCTTCGAGCGTCTCCTGCCAGACCTGTCGGTGTGCGGTGCGAATGGCGTAGACGTGATAGACGTGCCGCGCGTAGGGCATCGCGACCGGAGTGCTGACGCCGCTTTCGGCAAGAAGGCGATCATAACGTTTGGCGGCGGCCCGTCTCGCTTCGGTCCAGCGCTCGAGGTGACGCAATTTGACTCGCAGCACGGCGCCCTGAATCGCCTCCATGCGATAATTGTATCCCTTGAGCACGTGATGATATTTCTTTTCCGCCCCCCAATCGCGCAGCATGCGCATCGTGCGGGCGAATTGCGGATTGCTGGTCACGATCATTCCGCCTTCGCCGCAGGCGCCGAGATTCTTGCCGGGATAGAAGCTGAAGCAACCCATGTCGCCCATGGATCCGGCGCGCCGTCCCTTGTATTCGGCGCCATGGGCCTGGGCCGCATCCTCGATCACGACGAGGCCGCGCTCCCTGGCGATCGCCAGGATCGGGTCCATGTCCGCCGGCTGCCCGTAAAGATGCACCGGAACAATCGCCTTCGTGCGCGGGCCGATCGCCGCGCGGATCTGGGTCGGATCCATTGTGAACGTGCGCGGATCGATGTCAACGAACACCGGCGTCGCGCCGGTATACTGGATCGCCGAGACCGTCGCGACGAAGGTGAAGGGGACGGTGATCACCTCGTCGCCCGGGCCGACTCCCGCAGCGAGGAGCGCGAGGTGCAGCGCGCTTGTGCCCGTGTTCACGGCGACGCCCTCCTGCGCTTGGCAGTAACTCGCGAATTCCGTCTCGAACGCCGTCACTTCCGGGCCAAGCGTAAAGTGGCAGCTGTCCAGCACGCGCTGGATGGCGTCGTTGATTTCAGTCCTGACGCCCGCGTGCTGGGCTTTTAAATCGACAAACGGAATCATACGTTTCTTCCCTGGCGTTCAAGTTGGATCGTTTCTCCGCGCCTGAGCATGGACGCGGTGGCGGCCTCGATAATTTCGACGACGCGCAACCCGAGGAGCCCATCTGTGACAGGCGTTGTACTCGACTTTATACAATCCACGAAATGATCAGCGGCCACCCGCAGCGCCTCGCTCGTCGCGAGCTTCGGCGCCCACATGTCGCCCGTGCGATAGCCAACGCGGAGCTGATAGATCTCCTGTGGGTCCTTGGCGAACTTGACCCCGCAATCGTAGACTTTGACCTTTTCGGACGTCGCCATGTCGTCGTACACGATCATTTTCTTGCTTCCGCCTAACAGGATCTGGCGAACTTTGACCGGAGCGAGCCAGTTCACGTTGGCGTGAGCGATCGCGCCCGACTCATAAAACAGACTGATATAGGCGAGGTTCTCCGGCATACCGGGGAAATGCGTCACTCCGCTCGCCGACACGGCCGCCGGATGCTTCCCCATGATGTAGTCGAGAATCGAGAAATCATGCACGGCGAGATCGGAAATGACGTTGACGTCATGCTGAAAGAGCCCGAGGTTCACGCGCGTTGAATCATAATAATAGATGTCGCCAAGGTCGCCGCTGGCCACGATGTCCCGCATCTTGCGGATCGCCCCGGTGTAAATGAATGTATGGTCGACAAGCAGCGTCAGCCCCCGCTTTTTCGCCTCTTCGGTGAGCTGGCGCGCTTGCGCGGAGGTTTCCGTCATCGGCTTTTCGAGCCAAACATGTTTTCCGGCGCGCAGAGCCGCCAGCGCCAGGTCGAAATGGGTGCTGACGGGAGTGGCGATGGCGACGGCGTCAAGATCTGGATCGCCGAGGATGTCGTCGAGACGCGCCGCCGTCTTGACGCCCGGATAGCGCCTCTTGGCGAGTTGAAGCTTTTCCGGATCGGGGTCGACGACGACGTGAAGCACGGCGCCCGGCGCTTCCGCGAAGCTGCGGACGAGGTTCGTCCCCCAGTAACCGTATCCGATGACGCCAATGTTGATCATGACTTTCCCGTTTTCCAATTAAGACTCCTCGGCGGCGGAACGATCACCAGCCCACCCCTCGGTATGCGTGCGCAATCCGGAGCGATCACTCCGGCACGCGCCCACGCCGCGTCTCCCGTGCGGGGACGCCGGCCACCGTCGCCCTGTCGGGAACATCTCTTGTGACCACAGCCCCTGCGCCAATCAGAGCCCCTGCGCCGATCGTGACGCCGGCCAGAATTGTCGCGTTGCTCCCGATCGACGCCCGCGCCTTGACCTGCGTCTTGACCAGGCGCCAGTCGCTCGCATTCTGCAGGCCGCCATCCGCATTGACCGCGCTTGGATAGATGTCATTGGTGAACATCACGCCATGACCAATGAATACGCCGTCCTCGAGTTCGACGCCCTCGCATATGAAGCTGTGGCTCGAAATCTTGCAATTTTGGCCGACCGTAGAGCCGCGCTGGATTTCCACGAAGGCTCCGATCTTGGTTCCAGCGCCAATCGAGCATCCGTAGAGATTGACCAGCGTCGGCTGAAAGATTTGCACATCCGCACCAAGCACAACATCGTCACCAACCAAACCAAACCCTCCGTGGAGCTACAGCGTTGTAGATTACCGCCGGCGAAATGGCCGGAGCTCTCGATGCCTCCCACGACGTTGACACTCAATCGCCGTCAAGACTTTCTGCTGCGTCACAAAACCGGACGCTCGTTTTATGGGAGGCCCCTTATCGCGAACCCTTACGCAAAAATCCGGCGGGGAGCGAAAGGAAAGCCACAGGTCTACATTAAAATTCGGACTCAAATATCTTGTTCGCGATTCGCAACCAGCCGCGCCGAAACGCGATCACTGGCGCGCGCCAGAGCGCCAACCGGCGATCCGCGGCGCGACAACTCGCGTTACAACTAGATAACGCAGGCTCGCATCTAAACTTTCGCCCCGGAATAATCAGTTTCACGCGGCGATCTATCGCATTTTACACATGCGTTCAAGTCTTCTCCATAGAAGTCATAATACGTTTTATACGCCGTCGCGCCGTCGCGCCACTCCCAAATGGGTGAGATTTTTTGTATTTTAACATATAATACTGTCTAGTTTATATTGAAATATCTCTAATTATATTCATTACTGTATAAACATAGTATTTGACATGCATGTACATCGCGTACACTGTCTATTTTCAAATCTGCTAAAGATGATGATTTAACATCTACAAGTCTTACTTGGGAGGGTCATATGACGCAACTTGACGTCGTGGGGCTGGCTATGCATAGCGAGCCTCTGGCCGACGAGAACTTCCTTGGTCTGCCGTTCGCCTCACTCGACATGGCTGAAGCCGTCAAGGTGGTCGAGCAGGCGTCGCTAGGCGGCGCCTGGCGTTATGTCGTCACACCAAACGCCGCCCATCTGGCGCGGTTGTATAAAGGCGATGCGAATCTGGAGCGAATCTATCGCAACGCATGGCTCTGCCTTTTAGATAGCCGTGTGATCTCGCGCATCGCCCGACGGGTTGGCCTGAGGCCCCCGCCTGTAGTGGCCGGCTCCGATCTGTGCGAGGTTCTCTTCCGCGAAGTGATATCTCCGTCGACGCCAATCTGCGTCATCGGCGGCGACGACAGCTGCATCAACACGATCAAATCCCGGTTCGCCCTCACCAACGTGCACCACATGAATCCGCCTTATGGATTCTGGCGGAGCGAAGAGGAAGTCGCAAAGGCGGCGGCTTTCATCGTGGCGAGCCGCGCAGACTACACATTCTTGGCGGTCGGATCGCCGCAACAGGAAGTGCTGGCTGCGCGAGTCGCCGAGATCGGCGGCGCGCGCGGTGTTGGACTTTGCGCTGGCGCATCGATCCAGTTTTTGTCAGGCGCCCAGAAACGCGCGCCGCGCTTCGTTCAACAGATGGCTTGCGAATGGGCTTACCGCCTGCTCCAGGATCCGCGCCGCCTCGCGCGCCGCTATCTGGTGGAAAGTCCGCTGGGCGTTCTTTTTGTGTTGCGTCATGCGCTCCGTCGACCTGACGCCGGGCGATCGCTCCGCCGGCGGGATGCGGCGGGATATTAGGTAGAATGAATGTCGGCGGTTTCCTGACCGGACGAATATGCGGTGCGACTGACTGGTGCTGACAATCAGTGCGCTGGTTGGTTTACGATACCGGCTGATCAAGGGCGTCGGCCGGCATTGCTGTTTTCGACTAATCTGGGACGCAGATCAGCATCGCGCTTTATGTGGTTTCCCGCGTGATCCCGTTCACCGGGACAACAACGCCTCCCGCGGCGTCACGCATCCTCGTCATCGGCGAATGTGAAATCCAGATCATCGAGACTTGGCTGATCAGCCGCAAGCCCGCCAAGATGCGCTCGCAATCCCGCGAACATGCCCATCATGAACCAAGTGCAGCCCCAGAAATGCACAGTAAAGCCAAGGTAGGCGATCAGGAATGTGATGATTCCTAAGCCGACCCCAAGCGATTGCTCCGCGAGCGGCAATTCCTCGCGTCCTGAGACGCGGAGCGGCCGACTGCATGCGCCGATGACGACGACCGCGATCAGCGCGGAACCGACGATCCCGAACATCATCGCGCTCCGCAGCCATACTGAATCGACCGTGCTCGGCATCCAGGCCTCGCGCGCCCAATCGTCGAGACCGATCCCGAACAGCGGATTTGCGAGCACCAGAGACCCTGCCACCTGCCAGATCACAAGCCGGTACCAGGAGGTCTGCGGATCGAGCGTGAAATGCTGAAAGATGAACGCAAACGGACTCGGATGCAGCGTGAACACCAGCAAAGCGACACTTCCGCCCGTCACTCCAAGCGCCAGCCAGCGCGAGGGGAAGTGCGGCGTTTGCCGCCGGAAGAACAAGAGGCCGAACCCCATCAACGTCGCCAGGATCGGGGCCGAGGAAACAGCCGAAAACAACCCCGCCAGGCAGCAGATGACCGCGATCCAGCGCGGAACACCTCGAAAAACCGAAAGCGAAAGGATGGCGCCAAAAGAAGAAATGGATCCGAGCAGGATGGAGTGCTCCTGCGCGCCGCGCGCGCGCATCAGGCCATGCCGGAATTCAGGGTCCAGATCTCGACCAAGATGCGTGAGCATGTCGCCAATCCGGTGAATTGCGTATTGACCGAATAAATGGTCAAGGGGGCCAAGCAACGCGGCGACCGCAAGCGCGCCGGCCATGAATCGCGCGACCGCTACGGCCGCGCCCGGCTCATTGGCGATCGTTCGCATGACAAGGTACGAGCCGGCAAAATCGAGGATCAGCGCGCTGGAGCCGACCATCGCACGCGTGAAGCCCTGGCTGACGGCCACCGCCAGAAACATCCATATCGACAAAGGGAAGATTGCATAATCCGATATGCTGGCGTGAAACCCCGGCCTGGTCGCCTGCCGGATCGTCCGCACGAGAAGCAACGGGAACGCCACCAGAAGCAGGACGCGGGGCAGCGTGAGGAACAGGCCGCCGACCTGCAAATACAGCTCCTCCGGCAAAAGCACGGCGACGACCAGAAGCGCCGGCAGGAGCGGAAGCTTGGCGAGCCCCGCATTCAGAGGGCCGGCCTCGGCGTCATCGTCCGGCAAGGCGCCGGGAGACGTCAGATCAACATTCATGACGCGCGGCTCGACGACGAAAGACAAAGGCAGGGTCCTTGGCGCGTGATGGCCGCCAGTTCATTTTCAGCGTGGCGCAGCTGCGGATCTCCAGGGCGCGAAGCGCCGCGCCCGATCGAGCCGCGCAAAAGACTAATACGCATCCTGATAGTATTTTTCGCCATAGGCGAAGTGCTTGCTGTACTCGTAGCCGTAGGATTTCACGACCTCGAGATCGACCTTGTTAAGGACGACCCCGATCACGTGGCCCTTGTTGAGATTGACGCTGGCGGCCGCCTGCGACACAAGCTCGCGATCCGTCTTGTTCCATTCGACGAGGATGATCGTTTTCTTGGCGACCGCGGAGATCAATACGGCGTCCGAGACGGGAAGGACCGGCGCGCTGTCGAGAAGGACAAAATCGTAATATTGGGAAGCGGCGTTCACCATCTCGATCATTTTGGACGATCCGATAAGGTCGACAGACGAGTCGTCACACGTGCCCGCCGGCACCACCGTCAACGACGTGCCGGGACATCTGTGCGCGACCTCGGCCCAGGAATTTCGCTCAGCCAGGAGATCGCTTAGCCCTTTTTCATGCGTCAGATTGAACAATCTTGACGTCGTCGCATGGCGAAAATCACAATCGACGAGCACCACGCGCGCGCCTGAAAGCGACGCTGACAGGGCAAGAGCGCCAGCGAGAGTCGACTTGCCTTCGCCGGGAAGAGAGGAAGTGATCTGAATCACATTCTCTGTCGACTCTTCATCTCCCTTGCGCAACCCGAGCCGGATCGAGCGCAGCGCTTCGGCGAATTGGGAAAACCGGTTTGCGACAAGCCCTTTGATAAAAACGAGGTCAGCCTCAGCTGGCTTACCTTTGACCTTATCCTCCGGCGCGTCGTCAATCTTATAGCGGGGGACGGCGGCCAGCATCGGCAGCTGCAGCGATTGTTCGACCTGCTTCGGCGTGACGAACGCCGACGTCCGCATCCGGTTGGAACTCAACCGCTCGGCGGCGAAGGCTGTGGCGAGGCCAAGCGGCAATCCCAGCAGAAGGGATCCCAGGAAAAAGTAGGGAAGCCGCGGAAAGCTCGGAGTCTTGGGCGCATGCGCAATCTCGAAGATGCGCGCCTCGGGTTCCTGAATCGTCTCGCCTTGCTGCAGCTCCTTAAGCTTGTTCAACATCGAGCTGTAGACTTGACGGTTCGCATCGGCGACGCTCTGCGCCTCCCGCAATTTCGCCTGCCCCTCGGAGTTCAAAGTGTCGCCGGCGGCCGGCCCCGCCCGTGTTCCCGTCAGTCTTTTGAGCTGCTCCTTCAAGGCGTCGAGATTATTGCGGGACGACGTGTAGTCATTTTCAAGATTCGCGATGATGCGGCTCACCTCGGCAGCGATCGAGGCGTCGATCGCGCGCAGGGCCTGTTCCGCGCGGACGGCGACCGGACGGGCCTCGGCGAACCCTCCCTGAGACGGCAACGGCTTCATCTCGGCGAGTTTCCTCAGCAACGAGGCTTGTTCGCCACGAAGCGCCGAGATTACGCTCGATCCCATCACTTCCGGAAGGCTTTCGGCGTTGCCGCCGGATTGCTGGACGTGACGCGCCTGTTCGACTTTGGCCTGTTTGAGGGAGAGCTGTGTTTCCAAGCCGCCGATCGCCGCATTGAGATCCGTGATCTGCTGGCTGGCGATCGTCGAACTGCCGCTTCCGTCGGTCGCCGTCAGACCATAGGCGCGGCGAATCTCGGCGACCGCTTCCTCGCTGCGGATGACTTCCTTCCGAAGCTCCGAGAGATTGCTGACAAGGCCATCCGAGGCGCGCCGCGACGTGTCGCGCTTTGACTGCATCTGATCGTTGATATAGGCCTCGCTCACCGCCTTGGCGAGGCGCGCAGCCTTCAAGGGGTCACGGGATTTGACCTCAACCTTGACGATGTAGGACGCCCCGTCGCGAGTCACGGACGTCGCGCTTTGAAGCCGCTGCACCGCCGTTTCAATCGGATCGTCGTGATCCCCGGCAAGATTTTTCGGCGGCGCGGACGTCACCTGCTGACCCTGGAACAAAGCGATAAATCTCTGCAGCAGGCCTGGCTCCCGATAGGCGAATTCCGGATCTTCATCGAGCTTCTCGGACTTCACCAGCCGCTCGAGCAACCCCGCCGACTGGATGACGGACGCGACCCCCGCGATCTTGGCGGCGTCAACCGCGATCGCAGAACCGAAGTCCGTTCCAGGGCCAATCGAACCCGGCGTTTTAGGGTCGATCATTATGGTCGCGGTCCCGGTGTAGCGGGGCGTCAACGAAGCAAAAATCGCCATGCCCGCCAGCACGACCAGTAAGGTCACGCCGCACACGACCCGCCATCGCCGGGCGAACACCCCTGCGAGCTGGCCAAGACTCAGACCCGCAGCTTCGGGCGCCGCCTGTGCGCCTTTACGCTGCCCGACCCTCGCCGGCGCATAACCACTCATCAACTACCTCGTCTTCGTTTTGGCTTTGTTTAGGGCGCAACCGCTCATCGTAGTCTTAGCTATGAATGGAAGGAATAAAAAACAAGTCAAGATCAGCAGACCAAGAAACATCTCAACTTTGGGTGAGACTCCAGCAAACCTCAATCTTAATTACCTCTTGTTCTTGATCGGCATGTTAATGTCAATGTTCCAAATGGGTAAACTATTCACTTGCCAATGAGCTGGGATGATACCAATGTCCGAGCTAAAGCCTTGTGTCCCAGCTAGAGCCTTAGTCCCCCCTAGGAGATCAGTTGCAAACGCGACATGCCGCGCGATCAACAACATTATAACAATAAAGATTTTTTATCAAAATTTGTCGCCTGCGCTTTGATTACTCGGTTTGTCTTCGGTTGCTCGATTCAATATGGAGCGGAAGAACTCCCCGTTTTAACTCTGGTATGGTCAAAACGTTGACTTATCCGAACTCGTTCGAGGATGAACGAATTGAAAATGAGCGTGCCGTTTGGAGGCAGGGATCCGGTCGTCATTATCGCGGGCACGCCCTGGGATGGCATGCTGGCGTCCGAGCGTCAGCTCGGCGCTCAGCTGGCTGCGTTTGGGCCGGTCGTTTACGTCGACCCTCCCGTCAGCAGATCATGGCCGACGCTTTCGAGGCCGCAGATTGATCAACCGCACCCCGGCGTGACGAGAATCACGCCAAATGGCGTGCGGGGGATGTATCGACCCCTCGCGCATCACGCAATTGCGCCGCTCGTTGCGCACGCCGTCAAGCGCCAGCTTAATCTGGCGGGCGTGAAACCGCGCGCCGTGATGGTTGCGGCCCCTCTGGCGATCTTGTCTCATTTCCCGGAAAGCCGCCACATCGTTTACGCCACGGACGACTGGATCGTCGGAGCAGGGCTCATGGGCTTGCCCGAGGACAGGATGCGCTGGGTTCAAAGGCGGCACCTTGAGACAGCCGACCTCGTCATCGCCGTTTCCGACGTGCTGGCGGAGCGATACCGTTCGGCTGGTCACCCGGCTGTCGAAGTCGTCGCCAATGGCTGCGACCTCGACACGCTCGACGGCGTCGACCGCGCGCAACCCGTTCAGAATGTCGATTTGCCCAAACCCATCGCAGGATTTCTCGGCAATCTTTCCGACCGGATCGATCTCAGCTACCTCGAGGCGGTCGCCGAACGTGGCGTTTCAACCCTGCTGGTCGGTCCCCGCCGGGCGCAGTTCGGAGGCGACCGGTTCGACCGGTTGGTCGCGCGGCCAAACGTTCGCTGGGTCGGACCGCAACCCTACGAGCGGATGCCGTCGTATTTGCGGCTGATCGACGTGGGCATGACGCCCTACTCGCCGACTGAATTCAACAAGTCCAGTTCTCCCCTCAAGACTCTTGAATATCTTGCCGCGGGGCGGGGTTCGGTCGCGACGGACCTTCCGGGCGTCAGGTCGCTTGGCACGCCGCTGGTCGCCATCGAGACCAATCCCGAAGCATTCGCGGACGCCGTGGAGGCGACTCTGGCGATGGATCGAACGCCTGAACTCGTCGCCGCCCGGCGCGCCGCGGCCGCGCCGCATTCCTGGGAACGGAAGGCCCTGCGCGTCGCCGATCTCCTCGGTCTCGCGACGCCGGTGAACCTGCCGTGAGAATCCTCGTCTATCCTCACGAACTGTCGCTTGGCGGGAGCCAGATCAACGCCATCGACCTTGCCGCCGAGATCAAGAACGCCGGCCACGATTCCATCATCTATGGCGTCGAAGGGCCTCTGACCGAATATATCCGCGGCAAAGGGCTGGACTATCACGCGGCCCACCCCAATGCGGTCAGACCGAACCCGATCCGCATTGCTCAGCTCGCCCGATTATGCCGACGCGAACGCATCGATCTGATCCACGCCTATGAATGGCCTCCGTGCCTCGACGCCTATTATGGCGCCCATCTTCTTCTCGGCGTCCCCGTGCTGTGCTCAGTCTTGTCAATGTGGGCCTCGCCTCTAGTGCCTGACACGGTTCCCCTCATCATGGGCACCGAAGCGCTCGGCGACGAGGTCCGTCGCGAACGTCGGGGCGACGGCGCAAACGTGTATGTGCTTGAACCACCCATCGATATCGTCGCCGATCGTCCCACAACCGACGGCGGGGCGTTTCGTCGCCAGCTCGGCATCGCCGACAACGAGCTGCTTGTGGCGTCCGTCTCGCGCCTGTCGTTCGACCTCAAATTTGATGCATTGACCGACGCAATCGACGCGGCGGCGAGCCTTGCGGCAAAGTGGCCGATCCGGCTGGTCCTGGTTGGCGGAGGCGATGCGGAATCCGAATGCCGGCGCCGCGCGGACATCGTCAACGCCTTGCACAACCGGGAAGTGATCCTGTTGCCGGGACCAAGCCTCGACCCGCGTCCGGCCTACGCGGGGGCGGATGTCGTGATCGGCATGGGCAGTTCCGCGCTGAGGGCCATGGCGCATGAAAAACCTCTCGTCGTCCAGGGCGAGCGCGGCTGGGCCCTTCCATGCAATCCCGACACGATCGGCGTATTCCTGCATCAGGGTTTCTTCGGAGAAGGCGCGGGGAGTTCCGGCGCACCCGCTTTGGCCGCGGCCGTCGAGCGCTTACTGGAGGATGCCGAACGGCGGACCTTGCTTGGCAAGTGGGGCCGCGAGACAGTGATCGAGCGATTTAGCCTTCAGGCCGCCGCGAAATCGCTCATCGGAATGTTCGAAAACGTCCGCCTCGGCGAACCACGAATTGCGTTCAGGCGAAAGGCGGCGGCTTTCGCGCAGGTAACGGGACGGGCGTTCGTCAACGAACTTCAGTACCACCTGCCCAATTATAAACGCAGGCGCGACGCCGAACTGCAGCGTAGGATGCAGGACGCCGTTGTAAACGCGAACCGTTGATTCATCGTGACGCGATCCAGGTTCACTTAAACAAACGCGAACCTTCGTCTTTCAATATGGACAGAAACATTTCCCATGAGCCGGATCCACCGATCTATACTCTTCTCTGCCGGCGAGCGTTACGGCAGCTTCATTTTCTTCTTTTTCTCGATAGCAATTCTTTCACGATTGCTGACGCCGGAGCAGACAGGCATTTATACAGCGATCGCCGCGCTGACGGCGCTGGCGAATACGCCTGCGGAATTCGGAGGCGCCGGATACATCATCCAGAAACAGGTGTTGTCCGAACCGGATATCCGCACGGCGTTCACAATCAATTTCGCGATTTCCGCCGCGGTTGCGGCAGCCCTTTTTTTATCTCGGGACGCCATCGCGACATTTTACGGCCTGGAAGGATTGAAAGACGGGATCGGCGTTTCGGCTCTGAGTTTTCTTCTGTTGCCCTTCTCGAGCACAATATCGGCATTGCTACGCCGCGAAATGGCGTTCGATACGGTGGCCCAATGTAATCTCGTCGCAAACTTCGTCACTGCGGCGACATCGGTCGCCCTCGCAGCGTCGGGCGCCGGCTTTATGGGTCCCGTGATCGGGACGGTTGCAGGAAATGCGGCGCTGGTGGCGCTTTTCATCGCCTTTCAGCGCAACTTGCGGATTTTTCTCCCGAGTTTCGTTGGATATCGCGACGTGATCGCGTTCGGCGCCTATTCCAGCGGCGTCGCGATCATAAATGTCTTTTACCAGATGTCGCCCCAACTCATTCTTGGACGTGTTCTGAACTTCACCGCGGTTGGGCTTTACGGCCGCGCCATCAGCGTGACCCAGATATTCGACAAGCTTATCATGCAGGTGTTGGGTCCCGTGATCATGCCGGCAATCTTCGACCAGACCCGGGCCGGCGGCGACCTGAAGCAGATTTACCTTGTCGGGATTGAGCTGCTTTCAGCCGTTCAATGGCCCTTCCTGATCTTTCTGGCGTTCATGGCCGAGCCGATCGTCCTTATCTGGCTCGGTCCGCAATGGATCCAGATCGTTACCCTGGTTCAATTCATTTGCGTCGCCTCGCTGTCGTTGTTTGCGGCCTCTCTGACCTATCCGGTGCTGGTCGCTGTTGGCAGAGTGCGGGATTCGCTTGTCTCATCGTTCATTTCGCTGCCTCCGTCGCTCTTGATGATTTTAATCGCCTCGTTTTTCAGCGTCCAGGCAGTCGCTTTTTCGACACTTTTTGCTTTGCCGCTTCAGGCGGGAGTAGCAATCTATTTCATAAGCCAGCGTCTGGACATTCGACCGGCTGAATTGCTCCGCGCCACCGCGAAGAGCGCCATTGTCGCGGGCTGTTGCACAGCCGCGATCCTGCTCGGCATCTTTATCAGCAACGTCAGCGGATCGGGGCGGATCGCCGAACTCATCGGGGTCGGATTGCTCGGAGTGATGGGATGGCTGGCCGGGTTGTTTCTCACCGGGCACCCGCTCTGGGAACACATTTGCTGGGCGTCAAACAAGGGATGGCTGGCCGCTTCGCAATTCTTTCTTCGAGACGGCGCCATTCCCCTGAAAGAAAAATCGCCTCCGGCTGAACCTTCGTAATCCAGGAACTTTTTACACGCCGAGTTGCAGGATCAGGCGCCGCACTTCATCGTGCGCCGCCTCAATGGCTGGATCTTCGTCAAATTCAAATTACGCGGACGTCGAGCGGATGCCGTCGCGGGCAGGCGCGGTGAAGAGCAGCCGCGCCATGACGCCCGTGCGCCAGAGCCGATGCGCCACCAGAACCGCCGCCGCTCCCGCCTTCGCCCGCCCGTCCGGCAGCCGATCCGAGCGGAGCACTTTCAGCAAATGGGGCGCGGCCGACAGCGGCATCGCCGCCGTTTTGGCCGCCCAACGCATCAACCCAAAAGGCTTTTCAAGCGTCAGCGCATGATGTTCGGCCAGAACCCGCCGCCATCGCGTCTTGAGGTCGGACCAGCTTGGCCGCGCAAGGTGGCTGACAACCGCAGAAGGCTCGTAGCCAAGACGAAATCCGGCGGCGCGCGCCCTGAATGACCAATCCATATCCTCGGCGACGCCGGTGCGAAAGCCGCCGACCGAGTCAAATACCGTGCGCCATACCCACATGTTGCCGCTGCCCGTATAGCCCTCGATCAGGATATAGCGCTCGAAATCGAATCCGAACACGATTTCCCAGGCTTCAACCGCCGTCGGCCGCGCCGGATCCTTCGCGACCGTTTCGACGCGCCCCCCGACAAAATCATAAGCGGCGAGCGCATGCGCGCCGTTCTCGGCCCAGTCGGGCCGCGGATTACAATCGCTGTCGATAAAGGCCAGAACCTCGCCGCGCGCCACCGCCGCTCCACAATTGCGCGCCGGACCCGCTCCCTGCACTGGAGCAGGAACGACGCGGCAACCGGGCGCTGCGCGCACAACAGCTTCTATACCGCAGGCGGAATTGTTATCGGCGACAATGATTTCCAGCCGGTCGGCAGGCCAGGTCTGGGCATGAAGCCCGGCGATGCACACAGACAGGGCTTCGAGATCATTATAATGGGGAATAATGACCGAGATGAACGCCTGGTCGACGTTAGCCGCCCCTCCAGGCCCCTCCGTTGCGCCTTCGACGGCCGAACCTTCGTTGTTCATCCCGAATCCCTCAACTTCACGCCAGTTTGAAGAAGATCCAACAGTCAGCCGCCAAAGGCTCGTGACGGTCTGGCGTTCCTCAGCGCTGGCGCCTTTCGGAGGAACGCAACGCATGCAGATAGCGCGTTTTGACGCTGAACTTCAATATGAAAGGTCTTTCAAGCTGTCGGGATTCTGAATCACCTCTCATTCCGCCGTTCCCGCGCTTCTCAGGGAACCAGTTTATAACCTGAGGGCGCGGAATCGGAGAATGGGACTCAACAATATTTTCTTACATTCAGATGAAGTTCCGGGTCAACCGGAACGCATCCTCATGGATTGCTATTGAATCTTGTAGATTTTGACCTGGTAATTATCGCCATTGGCTCCGAACGAGTCGCCGAACTGAGCAGAGGAATTCAAGGCGAAGGTGCGACCCATCGCAGAATTTCCGGCGTCATAGTGAGCGTTCGAGTCGTACACGACCGTGGCGGTCTTGCCAGCATATCCCGCGAGGGTGAAGGTCATCGTCGCTGATCCATTGTGCGCAGGCTGAGCGAAGAGGTAAATGGCGCCGTTGTAGGACTTCGCCATCGCCGAGCCGGGCGTCGCCGACGAACTCATTGTCAGAACTCCGTTCGAGCACGACTTTGCAAAGCTCGTATAAGAGGATCCGTTGATCATGGTGCAGCTGCCGACCGTCGCGGCGTTGATCTGCGGAGCGAAGGCAAGCACGCTGGTGTTGATATAAGTCAGGTTCGCCTGGACCGCCTTCGCCGCAGCCGAGCCGCCCTCGCCAAGACACCAGGAATATCCGTTGCTATCCTGACAGAAATAAGCGAAGCCGGACGCGCCGTTGATGAGCGACATCCACACCTCGGCGTTCACCAGAGGAGCCGGAGCGCGCTTGTATTGACCGCCGGTGCACAAATTGGTCGATTCAGAACAGCTCGAACCGTTCTGCGAAGAAAACGCAAGTTCGTCAGTTCCGGTATCGACGAAGGGCGTAAACGGCGCGCCGGCAGCCCTCACCGACATGAACCGGTTGACCGCCCAGCCCTGGAGCCACGCCGCGTCACGCGGCGAGCCGCATTGGGCTGTGCCGCAATTCCATGGGCTGGTCAGGGGATAGGAATCAAATGAGGCGACGCCCATTGCCGCGATGTAGGCGTCATTTCCCGGACAAGTACCACTGCCGTTCACTTGATACTCATCGCTGTTCAGGAAAGTCGGGCGCGTCGAATCATAAGATTTGAGCGTCGCCACCTGGCCCGGAATCGCGCTGATGGGCCATGCGCTGCAACTCCCCGTCTGCGGTTCGTCTCCCATGCTCCAGCCAATGACGTTTTTCGCGCCCGTCGCGCCAACATCGGCGAGAATCGAGGCGATTGAGCTTGGGTCAGTATTGTTCGGTGTCCCGGCTCCAGCATTCGTGTTGACGTTGGCAATAACATAGAGGCCGGCTTTCGAGATAGCGGCAAACTCACCGCCTGGATCGCCCTTACCAAAACTCGTCGGACCCCAGGAGCCGCCCGCCGCGTTGTCGATGTCCCAATAGGTGTTGATCTTCGAGGCGACAGTGGCGTCAAGATTCGTGGCGTAGGCGCCCCCAATAGGCCGATTGGGATTTTGCAGCCAGCTCGCGATCATGATGAAATTTGGATCATTCGGGTAATTGGCGAATTGCGAATACCGGTTAGCCGAGCTGACGCTGTTGCTGACCGTGGCGTTGACGGTGAGCGAAACGGTCGCGGAAGCCTTGCCGCCGGCTGTATCCTGAATCGAGTAGGTGAAGCCTGCCGATCCTGTATAGCCCGACGTCGGTATGAACGTGATCGTGGAGCCGCTGAGGGAAACGGTTCCGTTTACGGGATTGCTCACACCCGTGAGCGTCAAGGAAAGCCCGTTAGGATCGGTGTCGTTGGCGAGTAGAGCCGACGACTGGACCGAGAAATTCGAGCCTTTCGTTATCGCAAATCCGGTGTCGTTGCGGGCGACCGGGGCAGCCAGAGCATTGACCGACAGGGACGCAACAGCGGACGCTGTGCCCCCCGCGGTATCCTTAACCGTATAGGCAAAGCTTGCTGCGCCGGTGTAGTTCGTCGCGGGCGTGAATGTCACGACGGTTCCGTTCATCGCGACTGAGCCGTTCTTAGGGCTGCCAACGGCCGAAACTGAAAGCGGATAGCCGTTGGGATCGCTCGCGTGCGACAGGATCGTCGACGACTGGATCTGGAGCGGCGTGTTGACTCCGGCGACCAGGCCGCCGAACGAATTTGCTATAGGCGGAACGTAAGCTGTGGCGACGGAGAAAACGGGATCCACCCAGTAGTTCGCAGCACGAAAGGTGCTGGTCGGAAATTGCACGGTGGTTCCATAGGTGTAAACGCTATTCCCGCCGCTCGAGGCGCTGTCGAGCGCCGTCAAGGGGCCGCTGATGCGCGCCACATTAAAATAATTATCGGTTTCTGAATAATATCCATTGGTATGATAGGAGACAACATATGTTGTATTTGCAGAGATTGCAACGGGCGACGCGAGATTGACCTGTTGCCAGCCGCTCGCCGTCTCGCCGACGGAATCGGCGCTGGCGAGAAGAGCGCCATTCGCGCTCCAGAGGTGAACCGTATGGAGGCTCTTATTGCTCGAACCCTTGTAAAAACGGATGCCGGTGATCTTGCCCGCGGACGAAGCCTTGAACTTGACTCCAAGTTCGACGGAAGATGTGTCGTCCTCGTTCAGCCTCGCCGGAACATCGCTTGCTGAAAACAAGCTTGCAGCCGAAACGGAACCCATCAAGAGAAGGTATAAGGGCGAGATCAAAGCCACGGTTCTCGTGAGCTTGCTCGATGAAAATTTCCTACGCAACACGTTCATTTTGATCAATCCTGTACTTGCCGCCTTTGGGCGGTCTGATTGGGGGGAGTCATTTGGCAAGGACGCGCCCAGGGCCGCGACCTTATTGTCGCGCTCGACGAGACTGTCGGAGCGTTGTCGTCACGCGTGAAAGGAGTGACCTCGAAGCGAGAGAGGCGCCCTGCCTGCTAATTCGTCGGCACCGACGTGACACCTGGCCAGAACTTGATCCAGTTGTAGTCCGCGGTGAATGTCTTGGACGGCGGGCCGCCGCCCCACGTTGCTGCTCCCGTCCAGACATTGGCCATGATCCAGCCGCCATTGGCGGGGGCAGACGCCACATCGGAACCGGTCACGGTGTGGACGGTCACGCCATCGACGGTAAAAGACAGCGATCCCGGAACCCAGAGGAACCCGTACCTATGATAGCCGAGGGCAGGATTGAAATTGAGCTTTTGCGCATAGGTCGCATTGGATGGATGGGTCGTGAAATGAACCAGACCCGCATTGCTCGACGTGAGCCACGACTCGTTCAGGAGAAACTCGATGTCAAATTCCTGCGGGCCGTATGTTCTGGCGTTAAGGGTTCCGCCCGCCTGCATCCAGAAGAAGGACGCAACGCCGCCTGAGACCTTTTGCGGATCAACGATCATCCGCACCTCGTAATAGCCGTATCCATAGCCAGGAAGCGCATTCGATATGATTTCGCCCGCTTGCTTGCTCGGAGTTGTCGCAAGCGACAGAAACCCCGCCGCGGGATCATTGACGCCGCTTGGATCAGCACGGGTGAAGACGGCGAGGGAGGGAACGATCGTATTACCGCCCGTGCCGGTCCATGTGCCGTCAACTTTGAACAACCCATCCGGCGTGGTTAATCCGGTGGTTCCCGTTTGCGACGCCGTTCCATTTGGGGGATTGAAGACTTCGTTCACTTTGGGAGTCGGCGCCGGCGGCTGGCTCACCACCTGCTGTTGCGCCGTGACTGCGAGAAGAACGAGGGGGCCTGCCGCAGGCCGAGTCGCGGTGACGCATATGTCGTCCCCGGCGACCGCTGTCTGGGCGACGGTCGCGGCGCCGACGCCAGCCTGATTCCACGTCGCGCTGGAATAGGCCGCCAATGACGTTGATGCGTGAAGGCTTTTCGTGGCTGTTGCGCAAGCGGCGCCTGTGCCTTCGTTCAGCGAGAAGGTGGCGGGATTCGAGCCTGTCGCCCATTGGATCTGGCAAATATGCGTGATGCTTCCGGCGACTCCCGGCACGACGACCTGGGCGGTGGGCGACGTAATATTCAAGACGCTGTTCTGCTGCTGCGCCGTGCTGGCGCAAGGGTCTGTCAGCGCATGCGCGCCTGACCCCGACGCCAGGAGAAGCGTCATGACGCCAAGACAATCTTTAAGGAGATGCCGGCCGTCGATCCGCCCCCTCTGACCTTGCCGCTCCCGATGCGAGGCGGCGGAGGATAACGACCGACGGGAGATCTCGAGGCTGGACATCACTGTTCCTTTCACCGAACCACGGCAAAACCGACCGGTCAAAGCAACACAACTGCTTGACCTTCACGGGACCATCTTTACAAAGTTTAAGGCTAAAATATGTAAATGTCAAAATCTTTTAATCGTCACTGTCAAGCTACAGTTTTGCAATACAAATGACGTCTTATGGCCACGTTCAGTTTTTTGTCATTGACTACTTTAGTATTATATTTAAAATGGATGGTTAAAATATTTGCTATGATGCTTTATACATTTGTAAATGACCTGTGTTATTATTTATCTTTTTTCATTACATTCAATATCGTGGCTTTTAGCGGTCATAATCTATCAATTTACCCCGTAGACTCCAAACTGTCGCCGTAGATCTGCCATAAAGAGGCGTCGGCATGATCTTGCGCGCGCGCCGGAGATCGCCCTCGAATAGCAACGTTTACAACGAATTGACCGCGCTTTCGTCGATCGGGGCGCTTGTCAAGCCGTGAATTTTTTTCTCTCGCATTCGGCTCCTCCGGCGCTTGAAAAGTGGCGCCATGTTCATTGCCGTTCCATCTTGAAGCGCCCGCCTGCTCCATCCCGACATCAGAAGAATGCGTGGAAACGCCGGTTGCGAAGACGCCGTGGCCGCCACGGTCGATCGGAACGGCGATTTCGCGGTCCCCGGCTTGTGCGCACATCGGGACGACGGCGCGGGTCCCGCCGCGATGTCCTCGCCGAAGCGCGGATTGTCACGCAGGCGGATCAGAAAGCGGCAGAATCCTCGCCACAGGGCGTGGGGATCGTTTCCGAGGCTTCGCGATCGGGCGTGATTCAGAGAGGAGCCGAAAGGTGCGGATTGGTCCGCCTCAGATCACGATCCGATAAGGTCAGACGATCCTGATCCGTGACGCCGACGGACAGATCAATTGGCCAAGCGAAGGAGGCCTCTATGTTTTCGAAGCGCGCGTCGTCAACATGGACCGCTTACGCCAATGGAGAGCCCTGGGAATTGCTGAACAGCGCCCCCCGTCGCCAATTGCGCGGCGCGGATCTTTCTGACCAATCGGGCGCTTGCGACGGAAGCCGGAGTCATGTGGCGCCTTGGCTTCTGTTCCTGGGCTCAAGGACAGCCGGCTCTTAATCGGCCTCAGCTTCTCGTTTCACATCTTTGCGATGCCGTACGCAGTGAGTGAACTTTTCAACTAAGCTCTCGTTACATTCATGTCGCGCCTCGCGCCGTTCAAGTTTTTGCATAAAGGAAACGCACATGTTTGCGCTGGAAAATATTCTAACCTGGATCCTGGTCAGAGTCTTTGTCTGGGGCATGTTCGCAAACGCCGTCCAGGATTCCCCGCAAAAGAATGAGCGGCCATCGGGTTAGAGAAATCCGGGACAGGAAAGTCCGGAACCGGTTAGTCCCATTCTCAAGGGACGGAAATCCCCCGGAAGCACATAAAAAAGGCTTGCGTATACGGCGGCCGGCCGGACAGATAGAGAAGTAAACGCATGGTTTGTTTCGCGCCTGTCCTCGGTCCAAGATGAGTGACGCCCGTCTCTTCTCCGCCGCCGCCGCACGCAATCGCGGTCCCATTCTCGACGTCTTGCGGACGGTCCTGCCCCCGACCGGACTGGCGCTTGAAATCGCGAGCGGCTCGGGTGAGCATATCGCTTTTTTCGCCTCGCAACTGCCGAATCTGACATTTCGCCCCTCCGATCCCGACGCCGCCGCGCGAGCCAGCATTTCATCGTGGACTGCTTTCTCGGGCGCCGCCAACATCCTTGCGCCGCTGGCGCTCGACGCGAAAACGACGCCCCGGCCCATCCTTCGAGCCGACGCCGTGATCTGTATCAACATGGTCCACATTTCGCCCTGGGCGGCGACCGAAGGCTTGTTCGAGGGAGCTTCAGAGATTTTGCGGACCGGCGCGCCGCTCTATCTCTACGGTCCCTACAAGCGCTGTGGCGGGCATACAGCTCCCAGCAATGCTGCGTTCGACGTAAATCTTCGCGCTCAGAACGCCGCCTGGGGCGTGCGCGATCTTGAAGCAGTCACGGACTACGCCGGGTCGAAGGGTTTCGCGGGGCCAAAGATCATCGAAATGCCCGCCAACAATCTCAGCCTCGTCTTCCGCCGAAGCGCTGGATGTTAGCGCGGCGCGGCGCCGGTTTCAACGAGAGGCGTTGAAACGGGCGCCGTCGCGGCGGCGGCCACTGGCGGGGCCTACGCCTTGTCTACCACATAGAACTGGCCCTGGAGGCAGAAAGTCGACTGTTTGTTCGCCTTTCCTGACGCTCCCGAATGACGCGCGGGGCCGGCCTTATTTGTTTACGCCGCAGGTGTTGAAGCCAAGCAATGTATAAGCGGGACAGAACCTGAACAGGCCGGTCAGCAACGGAACGACGCCGATATAACCCCAGAGTCCAATAGCTCCTTTTGCGGCGAGTCCGATCATCACGACGCCGGCGAGGATGCGGAGGATGCGGTCGAGGGCTCCAACATTCGCGTTCATCTCAAGTTTCCTTACGTTTGTGGCGGTGGAGTATGCTGCTCGTCTACATGCGTGCGTTGCTAAGATGCGTGCCTGCCCGGAGCCGCCTTCAGCCTCTCCACCCCAAGCTTCTTCATGACGAAACGCTCGTATCCGGGCTCGCTCGATCCGATGCGAATCTTGCGCAGGAAATATTTTTCGAAACCGACTTTAGCAAGATGCACCCAATAGCCCTGGCTTGACCAGTTGACGTTGCGCGGCGGGATCTGCGGCAACGCGACGAAAGCGACGCCGCTGTCGCCGAAATCAGCGAGACAGACGGCGTTCCAGGTGCCTTCGTGAGAGGGCTCCCGATTGGCGATCAGGTCGGCGATATTGTGCGCGGTGGCGGTCACCATCGATTCGATCAGGTAACCCGTCTTTGGCATTCCGGTGGGAACGGGCGTCTGTTCGACAGGCGGGATCGCGGTGCAGACGCCGACGGCGAAGACGTTGCTATATCTGGGATTGCGTTGATATTTGTCGATGAGGATGAAACCGCGTGGGTTGGTCAATCCCTCGATCCATTTGCCGTCCTCGGTCTTGAAGCAGTCGACGCCGCGAAACGCCGGAAGAAGCATCGAAAATTTCGACGCGATCTTGTGCACGCGCTTGACGCTGCCGTCGTCATTGACCTCGGTCGCCTCGACGCCCTCCGCAGTGATCCGGTCGATCTTGCAATTGGTGATCCACTTGATGTCCTTATCGCGCAGGATCGACTCGAGCATTCCCTTGGTGTCGCCGACGCCGCCCAACCCGAGATGCCCGATATAAGGTTCGGAGGTGATAAAGGTCATCGGAACCTTGTGCCGGATCTTGCGCTTTCGCAGGTCGGTGACGGCGCAGAGGGCATATTCATAGGCGGGCCCGAAACACGAAGCGCCCTGAACCGCGCCGACGACCATCGGACCCGGATCGCTACAGAACGCCTCCCATTGTTTGGAAGCGCCGTCGGCGTGATCGACGTGGCAGACTGATTGAGTGTGGCCTTGCGGTCCGAGGCCTTCGATCTCGTCGAAGGCGAGTTTTGGACCCGTCGCGATCACGAGATAATCGTAATCGAGCGCGGTTCCGTCGCCGAGATAGATCCTGTTCTCATCGGGAACGACGCGTTTCGCCCCGGCGGACGAAAAGAAAATCTTCTTTTTGGCGAAGACTTCGGGCAGGGCGACCTTGATGTCTTCGGGGCGCCGCCACCCCATCGCGACCCACGGATTTGAAGGGACGAAATGGAAATAGTCATTATCGGACACGACCGAAATGTCGGCGTCGCGACCGAGCAGGTCACGCAGCTCGAACGCCGTCGGGATTCCGCCTATACCGGCGCCAATGACAACAACCTTGGGCATAGTGTTTCCTCTCCGGGTTTGTTTTTCTTTTTGCGGCTGGACTCTGCAAACACCGGTCTGCGGACACGCCTAATCGAAAGCGCATCCCGGCCGATAGCCGAGGCGTTTCAGCACAGTAGCAAGCGGGCAGAAGCCGGTAAACGCGGCCTGCAGAAGATTGACGCCTACAAATCCAGTGAGCAACAGCCACCCGGAGCCATGCCAGTGCGCGAGCGCGAGGCTCAACAGGATCATCGTTCCGGCGAACGCAAGGACGACGCGGTCGATACTCATGACTTTCCCCTTTCGGCGCTTGCAGCCCGTCAGTATTTGCAACCCGGGTCAGTATTTGCGGTCCCCGAGCAAAACAGATCATAAAGCAAGGCGATAACCTGATTGGCTTCCTTGCTCGCGAGCGAGTAGTAGATTGTCTGCGATTCCCGGCGCGTCTTGACGAGTTTATCCTCGCGCAACCGGGCAAGATGCTGCGACAACGCGGACTGACTCAAGCCGATCGCTTCGTGAAGAACGCCGACGGATTGCTCGCCCTTGTGCAACTCGCACAAGATCATCAACCGATGCCGGTTTGCGAGCGCCTTGAGGAAGGCTTCCGCTTTTCCCGCCCGCGATCCCAATTCCTCTAATTTCATTGTTGCTAAATTAGATTGTTCTGTTTTAAGTGTCAAGGGTTCTCTTTTGCGGATTGCCGTCATGCGCTTCGCCTTGATCGTTTTCTCAACCGCCATTCTCGCGCCCCATGCGTTCGCCGAAGATTTCAGCGTCCATTCAAGCCAAGTAGACGATCTAAAGGCGGTCATAGCAACGGTCGAGCCCGTGCACCTGCTCGCCGCTCGCGCGAGAATCGGCGGGACGATCATACGCCTGAAGGTCAAGGAGGGCGATCGCCTCACGGCCGGCGCCGAAGTTGGTCTTGTCGTCGACCAGAAGCTCGCCCTGCAGATCCAGGCGCTCGACTCGCGCATCAAATCCCAGCAGGCGCAGCGCGACCAGGCGAAAATCGACTTCGATCGCGTAACCGAGTTAAGAAGCCGCGGCATCAGTTCGCAGGTGCAGTTCGATCAGGCCCGCACCGCGCTCGACGTCGCCGAGCGGACCGCTGCGGCCATGCGGTCGGACCGCGACGTTATCGTTCAGCAAACCGCGGAAGGAACAGTTCTCGCGCCCGGCGCCGGACGCGTCCTGACCGTGCCGGCGTCGGAAGGAAGGGTCGTCCTGCCAGGCGAGACGCTCGCAACGCTCGCAGAGGACAATTACGTTCTGCGGCTGTCCTTGCCGGAGCGCCATGCGCGCTTCATGCGGGCGGGCGACGACGTGCTGATCGCCGCCCGCGGCGATCAGGCGGAGGACAACGGCGCGATGCGGCGCGGCAAGGTTCGCATCGTCTATCCGGAGATCCAGGGCGGCCGGGTGATCGCCGACGTCGACGTCGGCGATCTTGGCGACTATTTCGTCGGCGAGCGCACCCGCGTTTATCTGCCTACAGGCAAGCGCGACACGATCCTTGTGCCGGCGGACGCCGTCTACCGGCGCGCGGGCGTCAACTTCGTGCGGCTCAGGGATGGAGCGGAAGTCGTCGTTCAGCCGGGCGAGACGAGGCCGGACGGCGTCGAGATCCTGTCCGGCCTCAAGGACGGCGACGTGGTCCTGCGCCCATGAGACCGCCTATGAGGCCTCCCATGAGACCGCCCACAAAACTCGGCGTCTCCGGCGCGCTCACACGCACCTTTATCACATCGCCGCTCACTCCGCTGCTGCTTCTCGCCGCGCTTCTTGTCGGCGTCCTCGCTCTTGTGTCGCTGCCCCGGGAGGAAGATCCGCAGATCAGCGTCCCGATGGTCGACATCGTCGTCGCGGCCAATGGCTACAAGGCCGACGAAGCGGTCGAACTCGTCACCCGGCCCCTCGAGGACATCATCAAGGGGATCGATGGCGTCGAGCATGTCTACTCGCAGACACAAGACGACAAGGTGGTCGTCACCGCCCGCTTTTTTGTCGGAACTGACCGGGACACGGCGGCCCTGCGCATCCATGAAAAGATCCGGGCGAACATCACCGGCCTGCCGAAAGGAATCCCCGAGCCCCTGATCGTCGGGCGCGGCATCGACGATGTGGCGACCATCGTCCTCACCCTGGCCGCCAAGCCGGAGCGCGCCAGCCGCTGGACCGACAACGATCTTTTCCAGATCGCCGAAGAATTGCAGCACGATCTGACCAAGGTCGAGAACGTCGGGGCGAGCTACATCGTCGGCGGCAGCCCGAACCAGATCCGGGTCGAGCCCGATCCGGAACGGCTCTCGCTCTATGGCATAACCCTCGGACAGCTGACCGAAAAGCTGACCAACGCCAACCGCGCCTTTCTTCTCGGCGACATGCGGGAGAAAAACCGCTCCCTTCCGGTGGTCGCCGGCCAGACCCTTCAGGGCGTTCCAGATATCGGACTTCTGCTCCTCACCTCGCGCGACGGTCGGCCGGTCTATGTCAAGGATGTAGCCGACGTTCGCGTGGCCTCCGCCGAGCGCGACCAGCGCGCCTGGACGTTGACCCGCAACGCCAGCGGGGGGCTGGACAAGCGCCCCGCCGTCAGCATCGCTCTTTCGAAACGCAAGGGCGCCAACGCCGTCGTCGTCGCCCGCGATATTCTCGATCGGATGGATATCGTCAAGGGGCGGATCGTTCCGGAAGACATCGACGTCGCGGTGACCCGGAACTACGGCGCGACCGCCAGCGAAAAAGCGAACGAGCTTCTGTTTCATCTCGCTCTCGCCACGGTCTCCATCGTGGCGCTCATCACGGCCGCGATCGGCTGGCGCGAGGGGCTTGTCGTTTTCATCATCATCCCGACGACGATTTTGCTGACGCTCTTCGCCTCGTGGCTGATGGGTTACACCATCAACCGCGTCAGCCTTTTCGCGCTGATCTTTTCAATCGGCATCCTCGTCGACGACGCCATCGTGGTGGTTGAGAATATCGTCCGGCATTGGCGCATGCGGAACGGGCGCGGCCTCGTCGAAACCGCGATCGAGGCCGTTTCCGAAGTCGGCAATCCGACGATTATCGCGACTCTCACCATCGTCGCGGCGCTCCTGCCGATGATGTTCGTGAGCGGGATGATGGGACCCTATATGAGCCCTATTCCGGCGAACGCCTCGATGGCGATGCTGTTTTCCTTCTTCGTCGCGGTCACGATCACGCCCTGGCTGCTCCTCAAGATCGCCGGCGGACAATTCGAAACCGCGACCAGCGCAAAAGAGAGCCGCACTCACGACAGCGACGGACTCATGGGCCGGTTCTACGCTCGTGTGGCGACGCCTCTGCTCACCGGCAGAGCCCGATCGAAAGTCTTCCTCCTCATCATCGGGGCGGCGACGCTCGCGTCACTCGCGCCTTTCGCAACGAAGACCGTGCGCGTGAAGCTTCTGCCGTTCGACAACAAATCCGAAATCCGGATTGTCGCGGATCTTCCCGCTGGCGTCTCGCTTGAAGAGACCGACCGCGTGCTCACAGCCATTGCGGACCGTCTGAAAGATCTTCCCGAGCTTACGTCGATGCAAGCCTATGTCGGGCTGGCGGCGCCCTTCGACTTCAACGGCCTTGTGCGCCACTCCTACCTGCGCGGCGTTCCGCAACAAGGCGAGCTCTCGATCAACCTCGTTCCCAAGGGCGATCGCTCGCGCGCGAGTCACGCGATCGCCCTTGACATCCGCAAGCGGCTTGCCGGCCTCGCGCTCCCGCCGCGCTCGTCGCTCAAGGTGGTGGAGGCGCCTCCAGGGCCGCCGGTCCTTTCGACGCTGCTGGCCGAGATCTACGGCCCGGACGCCAAGGCGCGGCGCGACCTCGCTGCGAAAGTTCGAAAGGGCTTCGAGTCGGTTGATTTCATCGTTGACGCCGATGACAGTTTTGGCGTCCAGGCCGAAAGATTGCGGTTGTCGATCAACCAGGAGGCGCTTGAATTCCATGGCGTCCAGGAACAGGCCGTCTACGATACGATCAGCGCCATCCTCGGCGGGGTGAAGATAGGGTATTCACAGCGCGGCAGCGGCCTGAAGCCGATCGAGATCGTCGTCGCAATGCCGAAATCCGCGCTGACGCCGGGCGAACGTCTTTTGTCGACGCCCCTGCCCGCCGGAGGCACGCCCCGTCAAGGCGCCAATGTCGAACTGGGCGACGTGGCGCGCGTCACGCGCGAGCCCGCGTCCTACCCTATCTTCCGGCACAACGGGCGTTTCGCCGAAATGGTCAGCGCAGAGGTGGCCGGACGCTTCGAGGCGCCGGTCTATGGCATGCTTGCGGTGGAGGATGCGCTCAAATCGATCGAATGGGGCGCCGAGGGCCCCCCCGCCGTCAAATACCACGGACAACCGGTCGACGATCTGAAGCCGACGCTGCTCTGGGACGGCGAATGGGAGGTCACCTATGTCACATTCCGGGATATGGGCGCCGCCTTCATGGTTGCGCTTTTGGCCATCTACCTGCTCGTTGTCGCCCAGTTCGGCTCGTTCAAGCTACCGCTCGTCATCCTTGTTCCCGTGCCGCTGACGCTCATCGGCATCGTCTTCGGCCATTGGGCGCTCGACGCCGCCTTCACCGCGACATCGCTGATCGGTTTCATCGCGCTCGCGGGGATCATCGTGCGCAACTCGATTCTGCTCGTCGATTTCATCCGCCATCGCCGCGCCGAAGGGGCGACGCTCCGTCGCGCGCTGATCGACGCGGGCGCCATCCGCTTCAAGCCGATTTTCCTCACGGCGGCGGCGGCGATGATCGGCGCCGCCTTCATCCTGACCGACCCGATCTTCCAGGGCCTCGCAATCTCCCTCGTCTTCGGACTCGCCTCTTCGACCGCGCTCACGCTGCTCGTCATCCCGGCCCTCTATGTCTGGCTGCGCGACGACAACCAGAGCTTCGAGCGCGAAACGCAAACTCCCGCAATGTCGTCGCCTCGGAAGGAAACTCAATCATGATGGACGTCAACTGGCCCGAACTGACAGCGGAGCTGTCGTCCGATCTCAAGACCCTGCGCGGCGGTGCGCCAGCCGTGATGAAGGCTTTCTCCGCGATCGCTCAAGCCGCCCTCGAGCCGAAGGCGCTCGACGCGAAGACCAAGGAACTCCTCGCGCTCGGGATTTCGGTGGCCGTGCGCTGCGACGACTGCATCGCCTTTCATACCAAGGCCGCTCTCGCGCAGGGAGCTTCGCGGGACGAGGTTCTTGAGACTTTGGGAATGGCGATCTACATGGGCGCAGGCCCCTCCGTGATGTATTCGAGTCATGCTCTCGCCGCCTTCGACCAGGTCGTCGCCGTAAAGGAAAGCGCCCACAAGACATCTTGAGTCGCGCGCAAGCCAATGTTGGCAACCCAAGATCGCATGATTTCGATCAGAGGAGTGACAAAGATGTTTTCAGGCTCTGACGCCTCGAGGAGACATGATCGTCGCCTTTCGTCAGCGGACGCTCCCGCCGCTCGATGACGTCATGGGATGCCTCGGGTCAGCATCCAGAACCTGCCTGATCAGAAGCGCTAACGGGGACGGGAGCCCTTTTTGAAAAACGCGTCGGGAATCTCGAAATCCGTCCGGGACTCGCCAAGGCCGATCTTTTCGAAAAAGTCAGGGCCGAATTCGCCCTCCGCCTCATTGGCGTCAGCCCTGCAGGCGTAATTCGCCAGAACCTTGCCCTGCTTCTGCACCGAAACCCCATCCACGGTCGCCTTGGCTCCCCGCGGACCCCAGTTTCCTATCGCGCTGAGCACGGTGTAGGTGTACGGCGCGATTTCGAATTGCAGATAAGCGCCCCCGCCGCCCGCGAAACTGAAGTTTCCCGGTACGAAATGATGATCCGGCGGCGTCCGGTCCGCTGGAAAAACCAGAACCGGCTTTCCCTTCGGGCCAAACCGATATTGCAGATAGCCTGACTGGTTCGCGACATCCCTCGACGCGCACAGCGAGACGATCTGCTTTCCGGAGGCGCAGGAGTAAACGATCGTCTCGGCGGGATCGCAATGCGTGACAGAACCGGCGGCGGCGCCCGGCGCCAGTAAAAACAGAGCCAGAAGACACGGCGCAAGAAGACATGACGTCAGAAGGTTTGGCGCAAGGCAGGTTGCAAGGCTTGGCGCGGGATGCGTCCATCTTCCGAGCATGACATTTACTTTCAAACTTCCGTGCCCGCGCTGAAAAGGATCCGCGGCGAGGTTAGCAAAACCGATTGCGAAATAAAACACGCGCCCTCTACCTTTCGGCGGAGAAACGCCGGAACTGGCGCTCCATTGCGTTGACCGCGGCGACATAGGTCGCGACGTCGTGGTCGCCGCAGCGCTCTCCGGGCTTCAGATGGAAGCCGGCCCGGACGAAGCCCTTGGCCCGGCCGGCGCCGCAGAGATGGATGATCGCGGCAAGATCCTGCGCCTGTTGCAATCCCGCTTTCGCCTTTGGCCGGCGCGCAAGGATTCTCGCGACGCTCCTGTCGAGGGACGCAGCGGTCAGTTCGATGGCGTGGCTCGGCAGGACGCGGGTATAGAGCGCGTTGAACCAGCAGGAGCGCCAGTCGCTCCACGGCCCTTCCTCGATGACGGCGTGGTTGCGGATGCAATAGCGCCTGGCGTCGGCAAAGGCGGCGTCGGTCAGCTGATACATGCCAACGGCGCTCGAGGCGGGTTGATAAAGTTCGAACGGGTTCCACGTGAGCCGCCAACGCCAATAGGTTCGCGCCGCCGGATTGCCAGCGCTCTCGACCTGGGCCAGCGCCGCCAGCAGTTCAGGCGTGATGACGGCCGTGGAATATTCCTTGAACAGCGGCGCATACTGACGCCAGGTCTCGGCCGGCATCTTGTTGAGCGCGCCGCTCAGTAAAAACAAGATCTCCGTCGGTTTTCGTACGACATGATACGCGATATTCGCCACGCAGAAAGCGCCGATTGCGAGCGCCGCTATGGCGACGGTACGCAGAGGCGAAGGAGAATGCGGTCTGCGCCAGGCCGCAATCGCATGATCGCGCCGACGGCCAAGCCAGCCACAGAAAACGTTCCAGCCGCGGCTGATTCGCTGCGTCGGCGACAGGGGCGTCGCATCGCGGAGGGGCGCCGCGTTTGATGCGACGACGCGCGGGCGAACGCCGGGCGCGTTCTGCCGAGGCGGAGACGCTTTTTCCCTGGCCATCATGCAACGCACCCCGGTCGCGGCGCTCGTTCGGATCGAGGCTGATGTAGACCGGATTAGAGTCTATCGCGTTAACGAGCCGGACGAAGGCCGCGCAAAATCATTCGCCCGTCCTCAAAATTGGGCCGCGGCGGTTCCGCGTTCGGTCGCCTGGCGTCAAGCGCGTCAGCGACGGATTGCCCGGGCGGCTAAAGCGCTTTCCGATCGCATGAAGTCATGCGATCGATCAGAAATCGCTCCAGAGTCAAAAGCTTGAGCATATTCTTCTCGATTGGATTGATTCAATCCGAGCAGAATATGCTCTAGGGAGCGTTCATGAAGCAGCGCCAGCAGGCGTTCCACCAAAGCATGCTGTAAAGCCCGATTTCAAGAACAGAATTCATCAACGGGGCGGGCTTCGATTCCCGGCGACGCGCGCGTTCTACCTCAAGGCTGATAACATTCAACGAACTGGATTCTCTCATCATGGAATGGCCGTCCCGACCGACAAACGCCTTCTCGTTCAAATACGATACGGAGAATATACGAAACGGCGAGCCCGCCGGATTGAACGCCCAAGGGCCGCCCCGCCGCGCATCCGCCCCGGCTGAACTGAAGACGGAGGCTGGCGCGCGTCTTGCGTCCCCACGCCAATAATGCGAGAGTTTTTTCGCCGCTAGAGCAAAAATACGCCCTGCTGAAGGAGAGCACTCATGATCGGCATTCCACAGGAAATACCGTCGCAAATCCGTGAGCTTGCAGAAAAAAACGTCGATCAGGCGCGGGAGGCGTTCTTGGGATTCATCGGCGCCGCTCAAAAGGCGACGGGCGCCGCGGATGCGCTGCCGTCGGGAGCCAAGGACGCAATGACCAAGGCGATGTCGTTTGCGGAAAACAACGTCAATGCGGCCTTCGATCTGGCGCAAAAGATCGTTCGCGCCAAGGATGTGACCGAGGTTCTCACGTTGCAATCCGAGTTCGCCAAGGCGCAACTGGCGGCAATGCAAAAGCAGGCCGTTGAGCTTGGCGCTCTGGCCCAAAGCGCCATAACGTCGGCTGCTCCCAAGTAGCTCAGCCTCTTTGACTTAAAATCGCTTTGACGCCCGCATCCTGAACGATGCGAGCGTCTTTCCTTCCTGCGAATATGATCAGGCCGGACCATCCTTCAGTATTTTTGCGGCGCGCTCAATCCGCCCCATCTCATATCGGGAACTCTTCCCAAGCCGGCTGCGTGCGGCTCTCCCGGTCTGTGTCCGATTGAAAAAGCCCGCAATTGATCCGGCGGCCTCAGAAGCGTTTGATCGGGATATTGTGTTTGCGAAGCGCATAACCGATCTGGCGGGTCGTAAGATTGAGAATGCGCGCGGCCTTGGCCTGCACCCAGCCGGCCCTCTCCATCGCGTCAAGCAATTGGTCGCGATCGAGTTGGCCGGCCTGATTCGCGGGTGAATCAAGCCGCGGCGGCGGGCTTGGTATTTTTCGCGACGGACCCCGCTCATCGCCCGGACGCATCCGGGGAACGGATTTGTCGGACTCGACCGGAACGAACGACCGATTCCAGAGGGTCGAGGACAGGCACTCGTCGTGACGGCACGCGAAATCGTTGGCGACGATTTTGTCATCCTTTGCGAGGGTCGCCGTCCGGCGCACGCAATTCTCAAGCTCGCGAACGTTTCCGGGGAAATAGCAGCCCTGCAGAACGCCGCTCGCGGACGGGGTCAGGGAATGATGCGTCCCATGCTCTTCGTTGAAGCGCCTCAGGAATTCGTTGGCCAGCAACAGAATATCTTCGGGTCGGTTGCGAAGCGGCGGCAATGAAATGGAGACGACATTGATGCGGTAATAAAGGTCGGCGCGGAATTCGCCTTTCGAGACCGCCTCTTCCAGGTTCTTGTTGGTGGCGGCGACGAGCCTGACGTCCACCTTCAACGTCCGCATGCCGCCAACGCGTTCGAACTCGCCTTCTTGTAGAACGCGCAGAAGCTTGGCCTGGAACGAAGCCGAAATTTCGCCGATCTCGTCAAGGAACAAGGTGCCCTGGTCGGCAAGCTCAAAGCGGCCTTTGCGGAGCGCCAAAGCGCCGGTAAAGGCGCCCTTTTCGTGCCCGAAAAGTTCCGATTCCAGCACGGATTCCGGCAACGCGGCGCAATTGAGCTTGACGAAGGGCGCTTTGTTTCGGGGCGAAAGGTCGTGCGCCGCGCGCGCGAACAGCTCCTTGCCGGTGCCAGACTCGCCGCGAAGCAGAATCGTGGAATTCGTGCGCGCGACGATAGCGATCTTGTCAAGCACCGCATGGAGCGCGTCGCTTTCCCCGAGGATACTCCTGGCGCGCAGGCCCCGCGCCGCCGGGCTGACCTCCGAGAGCTCCTTCGCGAGGCGGTGCTGCTCGGATATGAGACGTTCGCGATCGCGCGCGACCACCCGGTGCAGGCGCAGGGTCTGTCCGACCATATTGGCGGTCATGACGAGAAACCGGACGTCTCCGTCAAAACGAACTTCGGCTCCGCCATCCCATATCCGATCGGTCGTCAGGGCGCCGACGACGCGATCGCCCTCCTTGATGGGGACGCCGACAAAACAGACTTTGACGCCGGGCTTGAGGTCCTGCTCCGCGGACCAACCGCCGAAGACCGGGTTCGTCGCCACGTCTTCGATCACCACGGGCATTTTCGTCGTCACGATCTGACCAATCACCCGTTCCGGGATCTTGTCGAACCGGGTTTTGTCCGCGTCTTCGGTCCAGTTCGAGCCAACGACCATGGTGGGGGCGCCATGCTCGTCGAGCAGCCCAATCGCTCCGTGGCGCATGTCGAGAAAACTCGACAGGACCTTGAGAACATTGGACAAGGTCGTCTCCAACCGCGCCGGGGCGGCGAGAATCTTCGAGATCTCATAAACGCCGTGCAGCGAGATCTCGGCGAAATTCGCGAACCTCTGGCCGCGCGGATTTTGAAGGTCGGACGATTGCCCGTCTTGAGCGGCGCGGGGTTCCGCCTCCTGCGACGTTACTGATGCCGGCATCGTTCCACCCTTCGCATTGGAGAAGGCCGAGCGAAATGCTCTCGTCGATTGAATGAAAAGAAGTGCTTGCGGATCAGTGTGAGGCAGTGAAACGGCGGCGCAAGGCGTAGTTTGCGGCACTTGCACAGAAGTCGTGCACTCGAACGCAAAGATCCCATCTACGCCTGAGGGTTTTCCGCGCCAGCGGATCGGCGCGTCAAAATCGCATCATGCTCCGGACGCCAAAAACTGCGGCGTTCGGCACGCGTCCGCCCAACGGATCGTTGGGATTGATTGCGCCGCCGCCGGGGTGGACGACATATTGAAAATCAGGCTGCAGCGTCCAGCCGGGGATGACCTGCGCCTGATAGGTGACCTCCAGGACAAGTTCGTAATCGCATGCCGGAAGGCGAGCCCCGTCGTAATACGCCTGGTCGCGATCAAGCTGGCCGACCGCAGGGGAAAGCCGGGAAAAGGCCGCCCCGACGCCGAACGCGTCGGCGCGCCTTTCAGGCAGAACGCCCGAGAAGATGAGGCCGCCATCGGCGTAGAAATCGATCAGATTGCGATCGGACGGGCTGAATGAAACCCGACCGAAGACGCCTACCCCTTTCAACGGCTCATCCCCCGGCGCACGCCAGAGCATCTGCTCGACGACCCCGTAAACGCCGGAATCGCCATGCTGGAACTGCGCGGCGCCGCAGCTCTCCGGATTGGCGAGAGATTGCCCCTCGGCGTCGAAATGATAATCGGCAAAATTGCCGAAATGCGCCCAGATCCCGAACTTGGCGGTTCCCGCGAGCCCTGTTGAGCCCTTCTCCTGATTATAATTGACCTGAATCTCGCTCATCACCAGGGGCGGGTCCTGAATTCGGAAATTCAACCCGCTCGGATTCTTGTATTCCTGCAATCCGGTGAAACCCGCTCCGCTCGGGTCACCGTTGTAGATCGCGGCGAGCAGAGCGAGGTCCTCGTTGGGAGTCAGCTTGATCCGCACGCCGGGCGTCGTCAGGGGGTATCCGGGGCCGCCGCTCGGCAGATTCGCCGCAGTGATGACGGGCCAGCCGAAGGTTCCGTTGATGAGCATGTCGTCGAAGGCGCTGACGAAAAATTCGTTGTCGGCGACGAGCTGGCCGACTCGGATCGATCCCCAATCGGAAAATTTCTGTTCGAACCAGAGTTCGTAAAGCCTCGCCGTGGATCGCGCGTTGATGCTGGAGATATTCGCCAGATTGTAGATATTGTTCGTCGTCAGATCGCGTCCGTTGATTTCATATCCGTTGACGTAAAAGTTGGCGCCGTTCAACCCGTACGATGCGAGATTTGCATCCAGCGCCATATAGAGGGCGTTGGCGAAATTCGCTCCTTGCTTGACCCCGCCCGTCGGATTGCCGAAAGCCTCCGCGATATAATCGGCCTGGAGGGTGATCCCGCGGTCGAGCAGCGCCTTCTTCAGCTCGCCCAATCCAGGAATTGTCGGCGCCAGCGACGGCTGATCGACGCCGTGTCCCAGCCGATCGGCTTCCTGCGGCGCGAAAAGCGGGACGTTCTGCGCCTGCGCAAAGCCCGCGATCGCAATCGGCGACAGGATCAGCGCCGCGGCTCCGAAAATCTGCCGCCGCAGTCCCGATCTCAAAATCGCCTGGCGCTGCATGAACTCGCCTGCTCCATCTGCATGATCCCTTCGCCTTGAGCGAAGTCATAATGAACAGGGCCGGCAAAAGGAGTGTGACCGTTACGTGAAAAGCGAGCGAGATCCGGAAAATATCCCGGATATAGCGCTTTTGGCGCAGCATTTGATGCGGCGGGCGCGGCCCGCGCCAATCCAGGGACATTTTGTCATCTTCCGGACAGGCTCGACGTAAGGCATGTTATATTTAAATCAATATAGCTTGCGGCAGGGTTCCGGATCGGATCCCTGCTCGGGCGCGCGTCTAACTCGATGAAAACAATAATTTTTTTAGGAGTCAGGGCGCGGCTCGAAGCTTGCCGCGCCGGCCGTCCGCCACTATGCTCGGCGTCTCGTTGTCCTGAGTGCGAATTTTGCTACAGCAAGACGGCGTCGGGCGAAACGATTGGCGGCGAACCTCGAACGAGATGGTCGTACAATGAGCGCAGTGGAATCGATCGACCTTACTTCCCGCATTGCGGCGGTTCGAGGCCTTCGCTTCGAGCCGGCGCAGCCCATTCTTTGGCAGTTTGCCCAAGACCTCAAGCGCAGGGGATTGCGCGTCGGCGGCGTCGTCGAGTTCTCCCAGTGCGCGAGTGAAGGCGCTTGCAGCCATTTGACGGTTCGCGACCTGATCTCCGGCGCATCGATCTCGATCTCGCAGGATCTTGGTCCCGGTTCGACCGCCTGCAACCTCGACCCATATGGTCTTGCGCAAGCGTGCGCCAACGTGGAGCGGGCGATTGGGGACGGCGTCGACGTCGTCGTCCTGAGCAAGTTTGGCAAGCTGGAAGCCGCGCGCGGCGGGCTCTGCGACGCCTTCCGCGCGGCGATCCTCGCGGGACTTCCCATTATTACGGCTGTTTCAGAGGGGTTGACCGAAGACTGGTCGCGCTTCGCAGGAGCGCTGTCCGATGACGTCGCCCCGACGATGCAAGCGCTCGACGCCTGGTGGAGCGATTATGGCAAAAGCGACTCGGCATGGACCCCGCCTCTGCCTGTCGGCTTGAGTCCTGCGCGCCATGTTCAAAGTTGCGATGCTGACTAAGACCCACATTCATTCTGGCTGGCTGGTCGTCGGGAGCGGCGGAGAATGCGCCGTCGCTCCGTGGACGCGTCAATGACTGATCTGCCGAAGGTCAAGGACCATCTCCTGAGCAGCCGGTTCGGCGCCGATGACCTGCCTCCCGAGGATGGGACGGGCGTATACGCTTTTTTCCTCGCCGGCTCGACCGTGCTTGCCGGGATGCGCGCCGAACCGCGCGGTCTGATCTATGTCGGCGCGGCGGAGTCCAGCGCGGACGTCCGCGATCAATTCGCCTGCGCCGATAGCGGATTTTCGACGCTCCGCCGGTCGCTCGGTGCTCTTTTGAAGGAGCAGTTGCGCCTTCGCGCGATCCCGCGCGGGCTGCCGCAGTCAAAAGCCACGCGGAACTACCGATTCTGCGACAACAGCGAACTGCGGCTCGCGCTCTGGATGAGGGCCAACTTGCGCTACGGTTTCATCCTCGTCCCGCGCGAGGTCAAAAGCGTCGCGCGAGCGCTGATCGCAGACCTCGGGCCGCCCCTCAATCTGATTCATTGGCCAAACCCGCAAGGGCCTTATCTACGCGCCTTGCGCGCGATCTGCCGGGACGAGGCCCACCGCTTCCTCGGATCGCCGGGAAATGATCGCGCCGCCTTACCAGAGTTCGAAGCCGGGACGCCGCGCCTTTTCAGAGGAGACTAGACTGATGCGCCAACAGGAGCACGCTTTCGAATCGATCCGATCGCTGTCGGCGTTCACCAGCCGGTTGAAGCCATGAACAAGGATATTTCCGTCCTGGTCTGCGGGCTCTCCGAAATCGCTTCGGCGATCGCGCGACGGCTTTTTTCTGAAGACTGCGCCGTCGCGATTCACCAGAGCGCGCCGCCCCGCACCCTCCGGCGCCGAATGGCTTTCGCCGACGCATGGTTCGACGGCGTCGCAACTCTTGACGGGGTCGAGGCGCGGCGCGCCGACGTCAACGGCGAGTTCATCCTCGGCCTCAGCACCCGGCAGTTCATGCCGCTCCTGACGCAGCCTTTCGTCGACGTGACCGGGCGGTGGCCCTGGGATGTCATCGTCTCGGTTCAGGCCGAGGAAGATCTGTCCTTTGAAAATATCGGCGGCCTCGCCAACCTCACATTGGGGCTCGGACCCAACTACGCCGCCGGCGTCAATTGCGATGCGGTCATCGAAACGCAGGGACCAGATCCTGGCGCCATCGTGCGGAGTGGCCGCGCTCCGGCAAGACATCGGCGCGCGGACGATGAGGGTTCCTCCGGGCGCGGCGTTATCGCTCCGGCCTCCGGGGTTTTCGCGGCGACGAAATTGATCGGCGCTGTGGTTGAGGCCGGCGAGGCGCTCGGAGCCATCGGCGAAACAATCGTCATCGCTCCGGTGGCGGGACGGATCAGAGGCATCGTTCGGAAGGGACAGGCCGTCGTCAAGGGGGCCTTGATCGCCGAAATTTCCGCGACCCCCGGAGCGCGGGTCGCGGGCATCACCAAACGAAACCGGCTGATCTCGCGCGGCGTCGCCTTCGCCATCGAAATGGAAGCCGGCGGCTGGGAGCCCGTCTTGTTCGACTCGAGGACTTGAGGGCTCTTTGCTTCACACATTCGCGCGTTTCGAACCTCGATTTTAGCGACGCCGCCGTACCGGCCGCCGCGCCTGTCGCGCTGAAACAGCAGTCGGGACGCGCCTTTCCGCACTGGCTGGTTCGGAGTTTGCTTGACGGATGAGAGGACTGCGTCCCATCACCCCGCTGCAATTTCTGGCAGGGGACGACTGCGCAGTGGAACTTTGCGCAGTCGCATCCCCAGCGGAGCAATGTCTCGTCAGTCCTTGCCGACTATCGTCGCGGTCGAGGTCACCTTTGTCGAGCTCCAGATCGGCATGTCGGTCATGAAGGTCGATTGGAAGCCGTTGGTGTTCGGCGATGTCGCATTCCAGATCACCGTGGCGGAGTCGCCTCCGGTCAGTTTGTAGTTGACGGGGCAGTTCACGCAGCTGTCCCCCTGGAACACGGCGCCGAGGATGAGCTTCACCTTCGTCTCGACATAAGGGGCGCCGGCGTATTGATAGGCGAGCCATGCGCCGTAGCCCGAGGCGAAGGGGAACAAATCAAGCTTGGTGCCGGAGCGCGCCGTCACCTGATTGTTGCGCACCTCCACAGCTTCGACACTACGGCCAAACAGCGTCGTCTGATTGACCAGCCGGAAAAAGATCTGGATATAGGCGGGGTAATATCCCGACTTGTCGGTGACGATGTTGTTGTTGATCTCGATATTCCGGTAGATGCTGAATTTCGTTCCGGTCTGGCCAGGTCCAGCCATCCCGCTCTTTTCCTGATCGGGACTGAGATAGATGCCGCCGTTGTCGGTCAGTTTGTTGCCAGTCACCGACACGTTGAGGAACGTGCCGTCGTACATGGCGACGCCAAAGGGATTGCCGCTCATCATGTTGTTACGGATGATGACATTGAGGTACGACGGCTGCGCGATGATGAAACGATCGCCGGCCGCCGGATATATATCCAGGGGCTTATCCAGGTAAAACGTGTTGCCGGTCATTTTGACGATATTGCGCCACTCGCCTCCGCCCATTCCGTTAACGATGACGAGGACGTGCGGTTTCGTCGAATCATAGTGCCAGGCGTTGGAGCCGCGCGAACTGTCGGTGACGCTGAGCGCCTGGGCCGCCGTCACCGAGCCGCTGTCTTCGCGGTCGTGTGCGTTGCCAGCCTCGCTCAATATCGTTTCGCCATCGTTCCAGTTGTATTTGATGACGCCGTCCGCCGTGTCGAAAATGTTGTTCTGGATGACCGAATTGGTCCCGAAATCGGCGGCGATCTGACGTCCCGG
>NZ_FOSN01000007.1 GCF_900114285.1 Methylocapsa palsarum
GTTCTGCACCTCGTGTTGGCGACGCTGTTGGCCCGGGCGTTAACTCGAGGTCCATCCTGAAAAGCCGACTCGGATAGTTTGCGCGCCAATTGCAGGCGTTTGAGCTGAGAGCGAATGGCAGCTAACCAGCCCGTGGCCGCCGAAATCGCCTCGGCGACCTAGCGTCCGCTTTCGAGAACCATCGCCTTGACTGGGACCGGCCGGGATGGGCGCATCGCGGAGACCCCAACGCGGGCACATAACTCCTCGGCGCCGAGGTCGAGGAGATCATAAGATCGCTATACCTCCGTGCCTTCGGCAAGGGCGAGCGCGTCCTCTACGTCGACGCCGAGATAGCGAACGGTGCTTTCGATCTTCGTGTGGCCAAGCAGGATCTGCACCGCGCGCAGGTTGCCTGTCTGCTTGTAGATGATCGACGCCTTGGTTCGGCGAAGCGAATGTGTCCCGAAGTCCTCCCGGCGCAATCCGATCCCGGTGACCCACTCGTCAACCAGCCGAGCATATTGCCGAGTGCTGATATGATTGGCATGATCGGTCCGGCTTGGAAAGACGAAGTCGTCGAGCGTACCGCCGCGGCGTTCAAGCCATGCCAGAATGCTGCCGCGAGCGGGTTCGAGGAGTTCGAACTGAACGGGTCGGCCGGTCTTCTGCTGAATGACGATCGCGCGTGTACGAACCCGGCCACCGCTGATGAGATCGCCGATTTTGACTTTGACGACGTCGCATCCCCGGAGCTTACTATCAATCGCGAAATCAAACATCGCGCGGTCCCGAAGCCGGCGCTCTCGATCCAGCCAGAACCCGCCAGTGCGATAATGCTTCCGCGTGACCTCAGCGCGTTAACGTGTCAATGCCCGTCGGTTTTTTCGCCAGCTTCGGTCGCGGCGGCGTTCATTCGCCCGGAGTTGGGCAATGCCCATCCAGCGCCGCCGCCGCTCGCGCCGGCCCGCGCGCTTCGCTCTCCGCCTCGGCCGGCGCCGGCCGGACGCCAAACCAGATGGCGTAGAGCGCCGGCAAGAAGACGAGGATCAGAACCGTGCCGATCGCCGTCCCGCCGATCAACGTGTAGGCCATCGAGCCCCAAAACTCTGAAAGAGTGAGCGGAATGAAGGCGAGAACGGCGGCGAGCGCGGTCAGGATTACGGGCCGGGCGCGCTGCACCGTCGCCTCGACGACAGCCTGATACGGCGCGAGGCCGTTCGCTTCATTGGTCCTGATCTGCCCGATCAGGATCAGCGTGTTGCGCATCAGGATGCCGGCAAGCCCGATCAGGCCTAGGATCGCGGTGAAGCCGAACGGCTGATGAAACAAGAGCAGGACCGGCGCGGCGCCGACGAGACCCAGCGGCGCCGTCAACATGACCATCATCATCGCCGAAAAGGAGCGGACCTGTACCATGATGATCGCCAGCATCATCGCCAGCATGACTGGGAAGACGGCGATCAGGGCCGTGTTGGCCTTGACCGACTCCTCGATGTTTCCGCCCATCTCGATGCGATAGCCGATCGGCAGTTTTGCGATGACCGGCCGCAGCGCCGTCTCGATCTGGCTCGAGACCTCCGGCGGCTGCAAGGCTTCGTCGATGTCGCCGCGCACGGTGATCGTTGGGGTGCGGTCGCGGCGGCGCAGCAGCGGATCCTCCATGCGCACCTCGATGCGGCCGATCTGGTCGAGCGGGATAAGGCGTCCATCCTGGGACGAGAGCGTAAAGTCGGCGAGGCGCGCCGGATCGAGCCGCTCGGCGCCGGCGCTGCGGGCGACGACGTCGACGGTGCGGATGTCCTCCCGCGCTTGCGTCACCGTCACGCCGGTGAGCAGGAACTGAAGCTGCTGCGCCGCATCGGCGGGCGTGAGGCCGATCAGCCGCAAGCGGTCCTGATCAAGAACGAAGCGCACGGCCGGCGCCTGCTGGCTCCAGTCGCGATTGACCTGCCGCATGTTCGGGTTGGAGCGCATCACAGCTTCGACCTGATCGGCGACGCCCCGCAGGATCGTCGGATCAGGCCCCAGGACCCGGAACGCGACGGGGAACGGCGCGGGCGGACCGAACACGAGCTGGAGGACGCGCAGGCGCGCCTCCGGCGCGAGGCCTTCCGCAATCGCCTTGCGTAGCCGCGCCTTCAGCGCTTCGCGGGCCTGCGCATCGGGAGTCAGAACGATGATCTTGGCGAAGGACGGATCAGGCAGTTCGGGGTTGTAGGAAAAGAAAAACCGCGGCGCGCCCTGGCCTATGGAGCTCGTCACGATTTTCGCTTCAGGTTGTCGTTTCAGCCATGTCTCGACCCTGGCCGAGGCGGCGCTGGTCGCCTCGATGCTTACGCCCTCCGGCATCTGCGCCTCGACCAGAAGCTCAGGGCGATCGGAGGTCGGAAAAAACTGCTTGCTGACCGCGCCGAGACCGGCGACGGCGAGCGCGAAGGCCGCGAGGACGCCGCCGGCGACGAGAAACTTCCGGCGCACCGACCAGCCGATCGCGGCGCGCAGCCAGCGGTAATTGGGAGTGTCGTAGATCGCCGCGTGGCCGCCGGCTGCGGGCTTCACGTCGGACAGCAGCGCGACGCCGAGGTAGGGCGTGAAGGCCACCGCCACGACCCAGGAGGCGATCAGCGCGAACGCCACGACCCAGAAAATATTTCCGGCGTATTCGCCCGAGCTTGAATTCGCGAAACCGACCGGCATCAGCCCGACCACGGTGACGAGCGTGCCGGCCAGCATGGGCGCCGCCGTGTGGCTCCAGGCGTAGGCGGCGGCCTCGACGCGCCGCATGCCCTGCTCCATCTTCACCAGCATGATTTCGATGGCGATGATGGCGTCGTCGACGAGAAGGCCAAGCGCGAGGATCAGCGCGCCAAGCGTAACGCGGTCGAAGACGCGTCCGGTGTTCAGCATGATCACAAACACGACGGCGAGCGTCAGCGGAACGGCGGCGGCGACGACGAGACCGACCCGCCAGCCAAGGCTCGCGAGGCTGACGACGAGAACGACGCCGAGCGCGACGAAAAACTTGAGCATGAACTCGTCGACGGCCTCGGCGATGTTCACCGCCTGATCGGTGACCTTGGCGAAGGTCACGCCTAGCGGCAGATCGGCGGCGATGGTCCGCGACTCGGCCTCGAGCGCCTTGCCGAGGTCGAGGCCATTCCACCCCTCCTGCATCACCACGCCGAGGGCGAGGGCGGGTTCGCCGTCGTGCCGGATCAGGAGGGTCGCGGGATCCTCGTAGCCGCGGCGCACTTCGGCCACGTCCGACAGCCTGAGGTTGCGGCCCCGGGCGACGATCGGCGTGTCGGCGATTTTCTGGATATCGTCATAGGCGCCATCGAGCCGCACGAACACCTGCGGGCCATTGGTGTCGATCGATCCCGCGGGCGTCACCGCATTCTGGCTCTGCAGGGCGGCGAAAACGTCGCGGGCGCTCACCCCGAGGTTGGCGAGCCGCGCATAGGCGAACTCGACAAAAATGCGCTCGGGCCGTTCGCCGAGAATGTCGACCTTCTTGACGCCCGGGACGCGCAACAGTTGCTGCCGGATCGCCTCGGCCTGGCGGACGAGCAGGCGCGGCGCGAGGCCGGGCGCCTTCAGGGCGTAGACGGCGAAGGTAACGTCGGAATACTCATCGTTGACGAACGGCCCCAGAGCGCCCTGCGGCAGGTTGCGGGCCTGGTCGCCAAGTTTCTTGCGGGCCTGATAGAACTGGTCGGGCACCTCCGCCGGCGGGGTGCTGTCCTTTAGGGTCAGAGTCATATAGGCGAGGCCCGGCCGCGTCATCGTCTCGACGCGGTCGTACCAGCGCAGCTCCTGCAGCCGTTTCTCCAGCGGCTCGGCTACGAGGTCCTGCATTTCCTGGGCGGTCGCGCCGGGCCATGCGGTCGTCACCGTCAGAACCTTGATGGTGAAGGCCGGATCCTCGGCGCGGCCGAGCTTGAGGAAAGCGAAGATTCCAGCGACGGCCACCGCGATGATTAGGAAAAGTGTGACTGCGCGCTCGCGGACCGCCAGGGCGGAGAGGTTGAAGCCGGTCATTGCTGCGCCAGGCTCCGGTCCATGACCCGAACCAGTTCGCCTGCGTGCAGGAGATGGGCTCCGAGCGCGACGACGCGCTCGCCGGCATAGACGCCGCTCACCGCCGCAGATTCCGCCGCGAGCCGGCGGATCTGAACGGGACGGAAGGTCACCGCCGACGAAGCCGGATCGACGATCCACACGCCGGGGCCCGTACCGTCATCATAGATCGCGCCAAGCGGAACCTCAGCGTCCTCGCGAACCGCATGGGTCTCGATCGCGATCGTCACGGTCGCGCCGAGCGGCGCCTGCGCCGCCGCCCCGTCCAGAAGGTAGCGCGCCTCAAATGTCCGGCTGGCCGGATCGGCGGAGTCCGACAACTGCCGCAGGCGCGCCGGCGACGGCGCCCCCGGCGACCCATAAAGCCGCGCCCGCGCCGCGGAGCCGAGCGCGGGGCGCACCGACTCTGGCAGGTTGACGGCGGCTTCCCGCGATCCGGCGTGCGCGAGCCTGACCACGGTCTGGCCGGCGGCGACGACTTGGCCGGGCTCAGCCGCGGTCTCGACGACGGTTCCGTCGGCGTCCGCCAGCAGCACGGCGTAGCCGCGTTCGTTACGGGCGATTCCGGCCTGCGCCTCCGCTGCGGCCAGCTGAGCGTTGGCGCTGTCGAGCGCGGCCCGGGCCTGTTCGTATTTCTGGCGGGTCGATCATCCTTTGGCGACAAGACGGCTGTAGCGCGCCTCGTCGGCCGCCGTCTGCGCGGCGGCGGCGCGCGCCGCCGCGACCGCGTTGTCCTTCGCCGCCAGCGCGAGATCGAGATCCTTGTTGTCAAGGCGCATCAGCGGCTGGCCGGCCCGGACGCCTTGGCCAGCGTCGACATAACGTTCGACCACCTTGCCCGGAACGCGAAACCCGAGATTGCTCTGGACGCGAGCCGAAATCACGCCGGTGAAGGACTGCTCCGACCCGTTTGCCGCCCGCACTAGGGCGATCTGCACGCGCGGCGGCTCCTTTCGCGGATCGGCCTCGCCCGCGCCCGCCGAACCGGGGCCAGCCGCGACGGCGAAGGCGGCGGCGGTCCGGAGCAAGATCAGGCCAAATCGCAAGGGCGCTTTCGCGCGCGACCCGGTCGAGGGCTGGATTTTGCGCATTGGAGTGGGCATGCTGACGTTCCGATCCTAAATATGGACTGAACTGTATCGTACTGCTATAGAGCTAGCCTCGGAGACTCGCCGAGTCAACACAAAACGATACAGTCCAGTACAGGCCCGAAAACCCGATGACATCGCAACTGACAGTCCAGCCCTTCCAGCCGCGCGACGACCCGAAAGAGGAAAGCATCCTCGGCGCGGCCAAAGAGGCGTTCATGGAGCTTGGCTACGCGGCAACCTCGATGGATCTGGTCGCGCAGCGGGCGCATGCGTCGAAAACGACGCTTTACAAACGGTTTCCGTCGAAAGAAGCGCTGTTTTCGGCGTGTATCGCCGCGGAATGCGAGGCGCGCGGCATGAATTTTCCGGTCTCCGTTTTTGAGGAATTGCCGGTCGACCAGGCGCTGGCGGAAATCGGGAGTCGGCTGCTCGACCTTTTATGGTCGTCGGAAGCGATCCGCATGGAGCAGATCGTCAGCGGCGAAGCGGCGCGATTTCCAGAGGTGGCCCATCTTTATTTCGAAGCCGGCCCCAACCGCGTCTGCGAGGCGATGACCGAATATTTCGAGGCGGCGGCTAAAAGCGGCAAACTCGCCGTGGCGAAGCCGCGTTTCGCCGCCGAGCAATTCGTCGCTTCGCTGAAAAGCCTGCGCTACGCGGGAATAGTTTTTGGGCATGGCCCGAAACCAGCGAAACAGGAGCGCGACGCCTTCGTCGTCGAAGCCGTCGCGCTGTTCCTCGATGGCGCCCGCCCGCGATAGGACAACACGGTAAGCTGCAACCAGAGCGGCATCGTCACGGCCCGCTCCCTTCGCGGCGACTTCAACCACTCCTCCTGTTTGGTCCAGCGGTGGCGCCCCGCCCAGCTCTTGACCGCGATCACCACGGCCCTGCGCTGGCCGATGACCACGAGACGTTTCCCACGCGTGACGGCGGTGTATGCGAGGTTTCGTGCCAGCATCGTATAATGCTGTGTCGGGAGGGTGATGACGATGGCCGGATATTCGGATTCTTGCGATTTGTGGATCGTCATCGCATGGGCAGTAAGCAGCGCGTCGAGTTCGCCGAAGCGATATTCGAACTCGTCGGCGCACCGCACGGGCGGCCCGTTAACTGAAGGGCAGGTTCGGCGCGCCAAACTTAAGATAGCCGCCGTTCGCGAACTTGCTGTTGATGTCCCACGTCTGAGGCCAGCGGAGCCGTGAGAAAAAAAGGCTTGCGTAGCTTGGGAAGCGAAGAAAGCGCCCCTGCGTTAACCTGAGATCTTATCCTTGTAGATTTTGCCGTTTTTCATGATGACTACGAGATTTTTGCCTGGATCCTCGAAGAGTTTGAGGTTGGAGAGTGGATCGCCGTCGACGAGCAGAAGATCGGCGAGCGCGCCTTCTTCGACGACCCCCAGTTTGCCGGGGTAAGGATTGCGCGGCCCTGACATCGCTAGAAGCTCGCCGTTGTCCGCAGTCGCCATTTTCAGCACGTCGGCCGGCGCGAACCAGCGCGCCAATTTGGGCAAATAAAAGCCCTGCCGCACAGCGCCCTTGGGGTTGAACTGGATGTCCGTGCCGAATGCGAGCTTCACGCCATATTTCTTGGCTGCAGTGTAGGCTCTGTCCGTCCCCTCAGCGACCTGTTTGTACTTCCGCTCGTTCTCAGAGCCGGGCACGGTCGGAATGCCGTCCTCATCGTCGAGGAACGGCTGCGTGCTCAGCCAAATCCCGCGGTCGCTGAGCATCTTGATCGTCGGCTCGTCCAGGAGCTGGCCATACTCGATGCATCGCACGCCAGCGCCCACCGCGAGCCGCACTGCTCTCGGCGTGTACGCATGAACCGTGACATAGGTTCCCCAGTTCTCGGCGTCGGCGACGGCGGCCGCGACCTCCGCCTGGGTATATTCAGTCACGTCGACGGGATCGAAGTTGGAGCTTACGCCGCCCCCGAGCGCCAGCTTTATCAGGTTCGCGCCCTGCATCAGCTGCTCGCGCACGACGCGATGGACTTCGGGTTCGCCGTCGGCGACGGCGCTGTAACGAAATCGCACGCCGGCGACCACGCCCGGATTGCCCGCGGAGGGCAGATCGGCCAAGGATCGGAAGTCGTTGTGGCCCGAAGTCTGCGAGACCATCGTGCCGGCCGCCCAGATTCGCGGACCGTCCAGCCGGTTCTCTTCGATCGCCCGCCGAATCCCGAACACCGGCCCCCCGGCGTCGCGCACCGAGGTGAATCCGGCCATCAGCAAATCCCTGGCTCCGGTCGCCATTCGAATTTGCAGATAGGCCGGATCGCCGGCGATCAACTCCGGCATCGAGATGGTGTTGAATGTCACATGTGCGTGCGCGTCAATGAGGCCAGGCATCAGCGTGCGGCCCCCGCCGTCGATGACAAAGACGTTTGCATCGGCGCCGGCCTGGGCTTGAGCCGGCGAAATGCGTTCGATCGTGTTGCCGCGCACCAGCACATTCGTAGGCTTCGGAACGCCGATCCTGCCGTTGAACAGCTTGACATTCGAGAAGAGGATCCCCCGCTTCGGTTCCGCAGGAGTGGGCGCGGGTTGCGCAGGCGCTGTCTTCATCAGAGCGACGCCTGCCGCCGCCATTGTTAAGCCAGCCAGAAGCGAGCGCCGGGAGAGAATGGCGCAGCACGCGCATCCGACATTCGGGATCGCCAGATGCTGATATTTCGCGCCAACTCGTATCATGGGCGCCTCCGTTTCGAGTTGAGTGTCCCCTTGCGACGGTTACGTCGGGGAGCGAAAACACCTCGCTCAGCATAGGTCATTGGCTTCCGTGCCTCGGGGAGGTCGTCAGAATTTGATCTGGCTTCTAAGACCAAGAAAAACCGCCCTCTGGCCACCGGCAAGGGCAGGCTCAAGAAACTGGGCGTCGGCCGTTACGCGAAACCATGGGGTCGCCGCAAAATTATAAAATACCTCCCAGCCTCGCTCGTCGCCGAGGCCGATCCTGAAAAAGGCCAGGCTTTCCTTCAGATCGACGCTAATGTTATTCCGGAAATACATGACGCCCCAGCGGTCAATCTCGCGGGACGGCAGGAAACTACTGCCAGCGATGCCGAAGAAGTAGGTGTTTTTGATCGGGTTGGGATTGCCATCGGAGACGGATATATAGCCGAACGGTCCCCAGCCTTGCTTTGGATCGGTTGGATTTTGATAAAAATATTGTTCAAACTCGTAGTTAAGGAACCAGCGATTATTTTTGATATTCGGCTGAAGCGCCGCTTGCGGCGGTAGAAATAATTGTGGGATGTCCCCGAGATCAAGCCCATTTTGCGTGCTGTAGACGGCCTTGACGCCCTGATAGCCATTGAGCCCCGCGATGGTGACGGGGACTGTGACCGATCCATTAAAGGTAATGCCGTTGCTGAAAGGATGCGAGATCACCGCGGGTATTTGGGCGTTGCGTGGATCATAAACATAGAGGCTGAAAATCGCGGGGTCCGTCCTGACGGTCAGATTGGCTCCCACGATATAGGCCGGAATAATCCCGGTAACCGGCGCCGTCGGCGTGATGTTCATGAATTCATCGTAGCCGCCGCCGCCGCGAATGGGCGTCTTGGCGGCTTGGTCGAGCATATTGAATTTGCCGAACGTGAAAGTAACGCTCTCGCAGAATTTCTGCATTATGATCAGTGAGGTATCCGTGTTGTAACCGCCTACCGTCGGCCAGGCCACAACGCTGTACCGCCTGTGAAGTTCAGGTTTTCGCCCCACACCCCTTCTTGATGGACGCTGACAGACAATCCGGGCCATAGACCCAGCTTTTCGCCATCGAACGTGACGAATGCGTCGCCTTTACCGCCGTACACCCACGTATGGCCGCCGATTCCTACCGGCATCCCCTGGTAGAACTGCGTAACCCAAAACTCAGCGCCGACGCCAAGAGATCGCAGAGCATCCTTGGGGCTGTCAGGGTAATCAAACAGAGATGGACGGGTCCCAAGCGAGTCGAGATCGATGACTCCGTCGCAAAGCGCTTGACGGCCGATCAGGAGGAGGCACGGGATCGCCATCAGCGCACCGAAGACCAACCGCCTCATGACTTGTCACTCCCCGCTGAAATGCCTCGCCCATGCTTTGCTCGGCCGCTCCAGGATGCGCATGTGATCAACGCCGCAGTATCCGATCTTTTCGGGCCGGAGACCGGGCTCCCGCTACGCCTCAGACCGAACACTTTTTCCTAAAATCTGTCAGAAATTTGCACCTCCTCGACTAAGATACAGCCGCCGTGACAACGCGTCCCTCTCTATATTGCGTCGCGTTGCTATCGCATGATTGGTTCAGCGATTTGCCGCAGCAGGCCCAGGACGACTTCCTGGCGCGTGGGCGACGGCGAGTCTTAACGCCAGGGCAGCGCCTGTTCTCACGCGGCGACAAGGCCGATGGCATGTTTCGCGTGCTCGAATGCTCCGCTCGCGTCAGCAACGTGTCGCGAACCGGTCAGGAAACGGTGCTCGACTATTACGGCCCCGGCGCCTGGTTCGGCGAGGTGTCCGCGATCGACGGACTGCCGCGGGTCCACGACGCTCGCGCGCACGAATCAGCGACGGTGCTGCATCTGACGACATCGGATTTGGACGACTTGATGATCCTTCATCCAGTATTGAGCCGCGCCTTGCTGCGACTTCAAGCTCTTCGCCTGAGGCTTCTGTTGGTCGCCCTTGAAACCTATTCGGCCCAGTCGATGGAGCAAAGATTGGCCAACCGGCTCTTGATGCTCGCCATCTCTTTTGGCGTGGCGACCACAAAGGGCCTGAAGATCAAGCTCCATCTGCCGCAAGAGACATTGGCGCAACTCATCGGCGCCACACGTCAGGGTGTCAATCAGATCCTGAAGAAGTGGGAGGCCGAAGGTACGATCGGGCAGCGATATGGGCGTATTTTGTTGCTCGACCAGGCGAGGCTTGAGAAACTGGCGCAAGACTGACGAACTTCAGAAGTTCGGTTGATAGGGCCTTAAGAGCGAATGTGGGCTTATTGACATTTGGCGGCCTTCTCAAACGGCCACCGGCGCTTGCTAACTCAAAGGGTTTCGTGTCAGCGATAGTCTGTCGCGGAACCGCCTCATTTGGCATGAGCCACGATGTTGACAAATGGCAGTTTTCTGACACGAGCTTCGATCGCATGAATGACTGCGATGGGCGCTCTGCGGTCAACTAATGAACGGGACGCGCCGGCCCGATCTGCGGCGCGCGCACGGGCTTGGCGATGCCGTAGAAGACCACCACACCCTGGCCGCCGCATCGGGTTGAAAGCGCTTCGGGTGGGCTGCTGTAACAACTGTCGATGTCCTGCCAGTTGTTCATCGCCCAGACGTCGCCCGCCGGACTGACGCCGATATCGGTCTGCATCTGCAAGCCGCCGCCGACGTAGCCGCCGGGCGGCGAAATCTGATCGCCGGTCTTCATGCCGGGCGGGCAGTGCTCGGTGCGGACGCCGCAAAGCTCGACGATCGGGCTGCTCGGCATGGCGAAGTTGGAAATCCAGACATTGTCGTTTCCGTCGACCGCCGCAGCCCACGGCCCCGGCAGGCCGCCGCCGACGAACGGCGAACCCGGAAAGTGTGTGCCGTCTGGCCTCAGCAGGTTCACGCTGCCGCCGCGCCAACCGCCCTTCTGCTGCGACATCGTTCTCGTCAGGTAGTCAGCGGCCGACGTAACGCCTGCGAGCTTGAAGTGCAGCCCGAAGTCGATCATATGCATCATGCCGAGAAGCCCGTTGCCGAACCGGTCGGTGACCCAGACGTTGCCCTGGCTGTCGATGGCGAGCCCGCTGCTGTTGTAGCCGACCTTGAAGTTCTCGGCCTTGCCGGGATCGGACGCCGGAAAGCGGGTGACGTGGTCGACGCCGCTGTTCGACACCCAAATCCGGTCCTGCTGATCGACGCCGAGATGAAACGGCGCGCGAAACGACCTGCACGGCTCGGCGCCATCGCCCTCGCAGACGATTCGGCCCTTGGTCAAATCGCCCTTCGGGAAATAGACCAGTTGGCTCTTCTCGACACCCAAGACCCAAACGTCGCCGCTCGGCGTGACGATCACGCCTTGCATCAGCCCGAGACGGCCGCCGAAGGTAATGCCTTCGGGCGGCGTCAGCGGCTTGCCGGTCTTGTCGAAGACCGTAATCGACTTGCTGCCATAGCTGGTGAACCAGGCGTTGTCGTTGGCGTCGACCGCGGCGCCGAAGGTGCCTCCCTCCATACCGCCGCCGGCGAAACCCGTGGTGATCGGCGAGAGCGGGCGACCGTTTGGCGCGAATTTGGTGGCGTGGCCCTGCCAAAGGGCGTCCGACGCCTGCCAGCCAACGGTGAAATTGTCGCCAACCCAAAGATTCCCCTGGCTATCGAACATCGCTTTGCCGCCCGCGCGATAACCGCCGCCGTCGAATTTGAGCGGCAGCGTCCAGGCGCTCGGCGCCGTATTGAGATAAGGCATGAAAGGAACCTGGCGCAGGTTCTTGCCAATCGGAACCGGATAGAATGAGTCGAGCAGCGCAAAGACTCGCCCCGGCAGATACCAGGGCGCCTTCGCAATTGCCTGAGCCGCCGTCAGCGTGTCGACCGGCGCGACGCCCTTTGGCGGCTTTGCCGCCTCGAACAGCATTTCGCAGGCGATGGGCCTGACTTTCGTCGCGCAGCCTGCGAGCGCGTCCGCCAGCGTCGCGAAATTCGCCATCGTCGGCGTCTGGCCGCTGTTGAGCGGGTCCTGAATGGCGCCGCCCCACCCGCCGGTTTGCAGATCGACGAAGTTTGGGACGTTGCCCGCGGCGATGCTGAGACTGAGCGCGGGACCCTTTAGCGCAGCCCCGTCGAGGAACTGCGCGTTGGTCCAGACCGATGCGACGGTCGTCATCTCATTGATGGTGAGGTGGGCCGGGGGCGTCCCGCCCAACACCGCCAGAAACGCCAGCGCTGGGTTGTCGCCCGCACTCTTGTTGGTCGAGGGGACGCCGCCTTTTGCGATCAGATATAGGCTCACGCCCGGTCTAGGCGTCTCGCCAGTGCTGAGCGCAAAACTCCCGTCGTCCGCCGTTTTCGTTTGCGCCAGTTGTTTGGGCTCGCCGGCATTGCCGGCCCATAACGTCACGGTCGAACCCGCGACCGGCCCACCGCCGGCCTGAACCTGCCCGTCAAAACGAAGCGCGGCTTCGGCCGGGTTGGCCGCGAAGCCTGCCAAACCAAGGAAGCTCGCGGCCATTGCACGACGCACCGCCCAATTTCCGCTTTTGACCTTCATTGCTTCCTCCCTAGGGTTTCGCCGATTGAATACAAGAACTCGGGACCGGGCTCAGTGCGAAAATTCAATAATGATCCTCCGCGAATTCGCTTCAAATTTATCAGCGATTCAAACTGTCCTAAAATAGGGACGAATACCTGCTCACCGCCCCTCATGACCGTCACTGCCTTCACGCCGGATGGCGGCGCCGTTGGACTGAACGGCTCGCGTGGGCCGAAAGCTGAAACTCAACTGAGCCGCTACCGGGCGAAGACCTATTTCAGGGAAAAGACCTATTTCAGGGAAAAGACCTGCGGCGCATGCGGCTTCGCCGTTGCAAAACCCCCGCCGTTCTTGCATCACTCTTAAGCTAAGGGTTTGATGCGCGCGAGGAGCTTTGGATGTTGCTGGTCAGTGCGCGCGCCGACGCCCCCGCGCTGAGCGGCGCGTGGGAGAAGGCGCTGTCCTCCATTCCCGCGATCCCGGATCTCGTCACCGCGGGAGGACTGATCCTCGACGTCGCGGGCGTGTTTGTCATCCTTTTCGGCGCGGTCGCCGCGACCTCGTCCTATCTTTTGAATCGAAGAGACGCCGCCTCGTTCCCGCTCTATCGCAAGAGCCTCGGCCGGGCGATCCTGCTCGGCCTCGAATTCATGGTCGGCGGCGACATCGTGCGCACCGTTTCGGTCGAGCATCCCAGCATCGACAACGTTCTGGTCCTTGGCATGATCGTCCTGATCCGGACGATCCTCGGCTGGTCGATGCAGGTCGAGATCGAGGGCCGCTGGCCCTGGCGCGGGTCCGAGATCGCGGCGGACGCCGGTCGGCCCGCGGATGAGCCTTCCGGCTTTGTCACCGGATCGGATCGGCGGTTCTAGAGCGTAGTGACGATTTATCGCATGAGCGATCGGAAAGCGCTCTGGGCAGCCAGAACCGGCCGCCTTCATCCAGACGACAGACATTGGCCGTTGTTTCGTGCTAAAGATGAAATATGGCGTTCGGCAACCATACCTTGTCAAGGGAGGGCGCAGTCTCCTATGATAGGGAGCGGCTGGGAGTTTTGCTGAAAAAACTGCCGATCGCCCTCTGCGCGACGCTGCTCAATTCGAGCGTCATGGCCGCCGTCCTTTGGCCGGTCGCGCCAAAGGCGCAGCTTCTTGCGTGGGTCGTCCTGCAATATCTCCTGAGCGCTGGACGCCTCGCCGTCGCCTCCCTCCGCTTTGGAAACGCTGCACCCTCGATCCGCTCCGCCAAAGCGTTCGCTTTTTTCGGATCCCTCCTTTCCGGAAGCCTTTGGGGCATAGGCGTCGCTTATTTCCCCCCGAATCTGCCGCAGTACGAGCTCTTCGCGGCCTTTCTCGTCGCTGGAATGTGCGCCGGAAATATAACGACCAGTTCGAGTTATTTCCCGAGCGCGATCGCTTTCATCGTCACCGCGGGGATTCCGCTCGCCGTCCGGTTTTTCGCCACGGGAGGAGCGCCGCAGCTCGCCATGAGCGCCCTCACAATTGTTTTTTGTGGGTTTCTCTCGGTCATCGCCTATGCGGCGAACCGTCAGTTCCGACAATCCCACGATCTGCGGTCGGCTCTCGTTACGCGAAACAGCGAATTGTCAGAGGCGAACAAATCCCTCGAAGACGAGATCGCCAGCCACGCCCGGACAGAAACCGCGCTCCGTCATGCGCAAAAGATGGAAGCCATCGGACAGGTCGGATCGAGCCTTGCGCATGATTTCAACAATATCCTGATGGTCGTCGGAACCATGACCGACGTGCTGAACCGCGAAGATCTCGCCGCGACGGCGAAGCAAAAAGCTCTGTCCACGATTCGCGAGAGCGTCAAACAGGGCAAGGCCATCACCCATCAATTGCTTTCGTTCGCACGACAGCAGCCGCTCTATCCAGAGACGGTCGATCTCCAAGAACTCATCGCCCGCATCGAGCCGGTCCTCATCGCCACACTCGGCCCCGCGATCAGGCTGGAGACAAGCTGCGCAAAAGACCTGTGGCCGGCGTTCATCGATCCTGATCAGTTCGAGCGCGCCCTGATCAATCTCGCCGTCAACGCCCGGGACGCGATGCCCGCGGGCGGCGCGATGCGCATCGGCGCAACGAACGCCGCGCTCTCAGAAGGCGCCGTCGGGGACAAACAGGACGACGCGGTTGCGGTCGTCGTCTCCGACAACGGCGCCGGAATGACGCCGGAGATTCTCTCCAAGGCGGTCCAGCCCTTTTTCACCACCAAACCGTCAGGACAGGGGACGGGGCTCGGCCTCAGCCAGGTGTATGGCATGGTCACGCAATCCGGCGGCAAGGTGGAGATCACATCTGAAGCCGGGAGCGGCACACTTGTTCGCATGATTCTGCCGAGGGCGAGATCGTGAGGGGTATGTTTGATTGTGTGGCGAACGAACGCGCCTCATGCTATATTGCGGCAATGAACCGCGATGAAGCCATCAGCCTGTTGAAAGCGCATGAAGCCGATCTGAAGCGATCCGTAGAAATCTAGATCTGGCTTTGGTCCGATCGTCCCCGTTTCCGACAGTTCCTCCCCCTACAAAATCTCCTCGTTCCAGCTCCTACCATCCCGCTCCACCAGCGCGATCGCCGCAGCCGGCCCCCAGGTTCCGGCGAAATAGGGACGCGGCGGCTCGTTCGATTGCCCCCAGGCCTCCTTGATCGGATCGATCCAGCGCCAGGCCGCCTCGACCTCGTCGCGACGCATGAACAACGTGGCGTTGCCCCGGATCACATCCATCAACAGCCGCTCATAGGCTTCGGGCGCGTAGATCGCGAAAGCCTCCGCGAAATTCATGTCGAGCGGCACGTAGCGCAACCGCATGCCGCCGGCTCCCGGCTCCTTCAACATGAGCCACAATTTGATCCCCTCGTCCGGCTGCAACCGGATGACGAGGCGCGTCTTCGAGATCTTGCCGGATTCCGGGCTGAAGATGGAATGCGGAATTTCGCGGAACGAGACGATGAGTTCCGACACCCGTTGCGGCAGGCGCTTGCCGGTGCGCAAATAAAATGGCGTTCCGGCCCAGCGCCAATTGTCGATGCAGACCTTCAGCGCGACGAAGGTCTCCGTCATGCTCTCGTCCTTGCCGACATCCTGCGTATAGCTCGGCGCGACGCCGCCCTCGCTCGCGCCGGAACGGTATTGTCCGCGCACGGTGAGTTTCGCGGCGTTGCTGACGTCGATCGGAGCCAGCGCCTTCAACACTTTCAGCTTCTCGTCGCGCACTGCGTCGGCCTCCATCGAGGCGGGCGGCTCCATCGCAATGAGGCACAACAGCTGCAACAGGTGGTTCTGCACCATATCGCGCAGGGCGCCGGCGGTCTCGTAATAGGCGCCGCGCTCCTCGACGCCGATCGATTCGGCGACGGTGATCTCGACATTGTCGATATGCGCCGAATTCCACACCGGCTCCAGCAGCGCGTTGGCGAAGCGCAACGCCATCAGGTTCTGCACCGTCTCCTTGCCGAGGTAGTGATCGATGCGGTAGATCTGTTGCTCGGCGAAGACCGCGCCGAGCGCGTCGTTGATGCGCGCGGCGGACGCGCCGTCACGGCCGATCGGCTTCTCGACGATGATGCGCGATCCCGGCGTCACCATCCCGTGCGCGGCGAGCTGTTTGGCGATCATGCCGAAAAGATCGGGAGTCGTCGCCAGATAGAACGCCCGCACAGGCGAGGGATCAGCGGAGAGTTTCTTGGCCAGAAGATCCCAGCCGGTGTCGGCGCCGACGTCGAGCGGGACATAAAAGATGATGTCGAGAAAGCTCTTCAACGCGTCGGTCCGCCCGGCCTCGCTGGAAAAGCGCTGCAACGCCTCGCAGATCGTCGCGCGATATCCGGCGTCGTCGAGATTTTGCCGCGACGCGCCGATCAGGCGCGACGGAGCCGTGAACTGCCCGTCGAGAAACCGGCGAAACAGCGCCGGAAACAATTTGCGATGCGCGAGATCGCCGGTTCCGCCGAAAACGACGAGATCGAACGGATCGACCTTGAGGATGCGTGAGACCATGGAATGTGTACCTCGGGAAAATGTTCCTCGGCAGCGGATGTCGAAGCGCGGGCGCGCCGCGAACGAATGTCAGCGGGACCGGCTCCTTTTGCAAGGCGAGCCAGTAGCTTTTGCAAGGAGCGCAAGGAAGGATTAACCCTCAAGGGCGCGATCGCGCGACCCACGGCCCGCCTTGCAGGATTCGCCCATGCCCTCGCCTACGCCGCTCCGCCGCGAACATTCGCCCCACGCGATCCCGATCTGGTTCGTCACCGCGCAGACGTGGCCGCGCCTGAAGGCCGGGCTCGCCCCCGCGTCCGTCGCCTTCGCCGAAGGCGCGGGATTCGAGCCGAATCCCGGACGCGTTCAGCTTTTGCCCGATTCGAGCGGAACCATCGCCGGCGTTCTGTTCGGTCTCGACGGCGAGGACGCGCGCGCCGCCAATCCGTTTCTGCCCGGAGCGCTGGCGACGTCGCTGCCGCCCGGCCTGTACCGTTTCGCCAATGCGCCGCAGGATCCCGGCCTCGCGGCGCTGTCCTGGCTCCTGTCGCAATACCGATTCACGCGCTACCGGGCGCAGAACGGTCGACTGCCCGAGCTTTGCGCACCGGACGGCGTCGACGCCGCGCGGCTGGAGCGGATCGCGGGCGCGGTCGCGCTCGGGCGCGATCTCGTCAACACCCCCGCCAACGACCTTGGCCCCGATGAACTCGAGGCCGCAGCTCTGACGCTCGCGGCGCGCTTCAAGGCGGACACGGCGGTGATCCGCGGCGACGCTTTGCTCGAGGCGAATTTTCCGCTGATCCACGCCGTCGGGCGCGCCTCCGACAAGGCGCCGCGCCTCGTCGACTTCCACTGGGGCGATCCCAGCCATCCGAAGGTCACGCTGGTCGGCAAGGGCGTCTGTTTCGATTCAGGCGGGCTCAACGTCAAGCCCGACGCCGGGATGGCGCTGATGAAGAAGGACATGGGCGGCGCCGCGGCGGCGCTCGCCCTCGCCTCGATGGTGATGGAGGCGGGCCTTCCCGTGCGCCTGCGGGTGCTGCTGCCGATCGTCGAAAACGCGATCTCGGGCGCCGCCTTCCGGCCGGGCGACGTCTATCCGAGCCGCAAGGGACTGAGCGTCGAAATCGGCAACACCGACGCGGAAGGGCGGCTCATCCTCGCCGACGCCCTCGCGCTCGCGGATGAGGAGGCGCCGGATCTCCTGTTCGACTTCGCGACTCTGACCGGCGCGGCGCGTGTCGCGCTCGGCCCGGATCTGCCGCCGTTCTACACAATGGACGAGGATCTCGCCGCCGACATCGCCAAGTTCGGCGCCTCGTCCCTCGATCCGGTCTGGCGGTTGCCGCTGTGGCACCCCTACGACAAACTGCTCGACAGCAAGATCGCCGCCGTCAACAACATTTCCGGCGGACCTTTCGCGGGTTCGATCACGGCCGCGCTGTTCCTGCGGCGCTTCGTCGAGAAGGCGAAAGCCTGGGCGCATTTCGACATTTACGCCTGGGCTCCCGCCGCCCGGCCGGGGCGCCCGGAAGGCGGCGAAGTGCAGGGCGCGCGGCTGCTGTATGATTTGCTGGAGGCGCGGTTTGGCGCCGGGGCGGCCGGACACGGGCCCGGCGCGGCGAGGGCCGTCCACCACATTCATGTGACGGTCGAGGAGGCCGACGACGAAGCGGCGGGACTCGAGGACAAGTCGCCCTAACGGACGACCGGCCCCGCTCCGGCCGCTTGCGAAAATCTTCGATTCGTTATTGGCTGCAATATTCTTTGCATTCGGCCTTGGCGTCGGCGACGCACTTGCCGGAAGCGCCGCCGCAGCTCGAATCGCAGGCGCTATGATCGGCGCCCTCCGCCTTCGCGCCGCAATCGTGGACGCACGATTGTACGGCCGAGTCGCAATGATAGGAGGAGACGCAAGCATTGCAATTGGCGTCGCTCATCGCGCCCGCGCTCGCGACAGTGGTGACGCTTGCCAGCGCCAGACCGAAAAACGCCAGCAAAGAAAAAGATTTTACGACAGTAATATTACGCATGGCGCTCCTCCAAGACTGATTGTCACAAAGTATTTGTTTCGCAGATTGTTTATTAGGTTCGTGTTCGACTTACAAGCGCCTGTCAAAATTTGCCGGACCGGCAAGGAATAGAGCAGCGCGGCCTTTCCTTGACTGGCTTGAATTTGTAACTCTTGAACCGGCCGCGAGCGCCCGCGGAAAATGCAAAGCCGGTGTCGACTCCGGGGCGAACGCGGACTAAACCGGGCCGGACGCTGACCTGGAACGCCTATGATCGCCTTCGACCCCCGCCTCACCCCGGCCCGCCCCGATCTCGCCGCCGCGCATCTGCGCGGCAAGGTCGAGGCGCCGGATTATGTCGAGGGCCGGCCGGCGCGGATCCGGGAGGGCGTCGCCGGCCTGCGCCGCGCCCCGAATTTTGAAGCGTCCCTCGACACCCAGGCGCTATTCGGCGAGGAAGCGACCCTCTACGAGGACGAAGAAGGCTGGGGCTGGATTCAACTCACGCGTGACGGCTACGTCGGCTACGTCTCCATGAACGCGCTCGACATGAACTCGCTCGACATGAACGCGCTCGACGAGAGCCGCGCCGCGCCGACCCATCGCGTCCGGGTCAATCAAAGCTTCGTCTATCCTTGCCCGGATATGAAATTGCCGATTCTCGACGCTTTGCCGCTTGGCGCCGCGGTTCGCGTCATTGACGCCGGCGGCGGCTTCGCCCGGATCGCGGAAGCGAATTACGTCTACGCCGAACATCTCGCGCCCTTGGAGACATCCGAGCCGGATTTCGTCGCGACGGCGGAGCGGTTCCTTCATGCTCCTTATCTCTGGGGCGGGAAAACGAGCTTTGGCGTCGATTGCTCCGGCCTCGTTCAGATCAGCCTGCAGGCGGCGGGGATCTCGGCTCCGCGCGATACGGACCTGCAGGAGAAGGCGCTCGGCGTTCCTCTCGACCTTTCCGGCGCTTCAACGAGCCTTCGGCGCGGCGACATCGTTTTCTGGCCCGGACATGTCGGACTCATGCGAAACGAGACCGAGCTTTTGCACGCCAACGCGCATCACATGCTGGTTGCGAGCGAGCCCCTGGCGGCCGCGCGGGAGCGGATCGCCGCCGCCGGAGCGCAAATCACCTCGATCCGGCGGCTGAAGTCGCCAGACGCAGATCTTTGACTGACCGGGGCTTTGCAAGCCCTTTGCGGGGTCTTTGACGGCCGCTTCGCCGCGGCGCGCAAATTGACGTCTCGCGCCTGCGGTATTATTTCTGTCGTCATGGCCATTCGTCCGATCATCACCCTCCCCGACCCCCGCTTGCGTCTCGTCTGTCCGCCTGTCGCCCGCGTCGACGATTCGATTCGCGCGCTCATGGACGACATGCTGGACACGATGTACGAGGCGCCCGGAATTGGCCTCGCCGCGATCCAGATCGCGGTCCAGAAGCGCGTCATCGTGCTCGACGTCGCCAAACGCAAGGACGAGACCTCGTCGGCCGAGCCGATCTGCCTCGTCAATCCCGAGATCCTGTGGAGCTCGGAGGATTTGTCCCCTTACGAGGAAGGCTGCCTGTCGATCCCGGATTTCTACGAGGAGGTGCTCCGGCCCGCTCGGGTGCGCGTCGGCTATCTCGACCGCGAGGGGCGCAGGCAGGAGATCGAGGCGGGCGACATTCTCGCGACCTGTCTTCAGCACGAGATCGATCATCTGAACGGCGTGCTGTTCATCGACCACATCTCGCGGCTCAAGCGCGAGCGCATTTCCAAAAAATTCAGCAAGGCCGCAAGGCTGGAGGCCGGGGAGCGCAAGAAGAGCGAGCGCGGCGAACGCCAGGGCCACGGCGCCGCCGGGGTCTGACGCGACCGTCCGCTCCCGCGCGGCGGGCTTTTGAGAGGCCGAACCCTTGCGCGTCGTTTTCATGGGAACTCCGGAATTTTCGGTTCCCGTCCTCACCAGGATCGCCGGTCAGGGGCACGAGATCGCGGCGGTCTACACCCGCGCGCCGAAACCCGCCGGGCGGCGGGGCCTGGAACTGTCCTTATCGCCTGTGCATCTGGCCGCGCAGCGGCTCGGGATCGACGTGCTGACGCCGAAGACCTTGCGCGCCGAAGACGCCGCGGCGACCCTGGCGGCGTTCAGACCCGAGGTCGTCGTCGTCGTCGCCTATGGGCTCCTGCTGCCGCGCGCCATTCTCGATGTTCCGCCGAGAGGCTGCCTCAACCTGCACGGCTCGCTCCTGCCGCGCTGGCGGGGCGCGGCTCCGATCCAGCGCGCGATCATGGCGGGCGACCGGGAAACCGGGGTCATGGTGATGGCGATGGAGGACGGCCTCGACACCGGTCCGGTCGCCCTCACTGAGCGCATCGCGATCACATCCGAAAGCGCCTCGGGCGAACTCTTCGGGGAACTTGCCGAGCTTGGCGCCGGACTGATGGCGCGCGCCCTCGCTTTGCTGGAAAAGGGCGAACTCGCCTTCACGCCTCAGTCCAAAGAAGGCGTCACCTACGCGCACAAGATCGACAAGTCCGAGGCGCGCATTGACTGGCGCAAAAGCGCTCCCGAGATCCACAATCTCATCCGCGGCCTCTCTCCCGCGCCCGGGGCTTTTTTCGAAGCCGACCTTGGCAAGGGAACCGAGAGGATCAAGGTCTTGCGCACCAGCCTCGCCAAAGGCTCCGGTTCCCCCGGGGCCATTCTCGACGGGTTGACGATCGCCTGCGGCGAAGGCGCGATCCAGCTTCTCGACGTTCAGCGCGCCGGAAAAGGCCCGATAAAGGCGGCGGATTTCCTGCGCGGCGCGAAACTCGGCAAGGCGCTGCCCGTTCAGCCAGATCCCTCAGATGCCGCGCTATAAACTCCTCGTCGAATATGACGGCGCGCCTTATGTCGGCTGGCAAAGACAGACCAACGGGCTTTCGGTCCAGGAGGTGATCGAGACCGCCTGCGAAGCGATTTCCGGCGCGAAGGTCATGATCCGGGGGGCGGGGCGGACCGACGCCGGCGTCCACGCCAGCGGGCAGATCGCCCATGCCGATTTCGCCCGGGACTGGCGCGAGGACAGATTGCGCGACGCCCTCAACGCCCATATGCGGCCGCACACGGTCGCCATCCTGTCGGCGGAGCGCGTGTCCGACGCCTTCGACGCGCGGTTTTCGGCGGTGCGGCGGCGCTATCTCTACCGCATCGTCAACCGCAGGGCGCCGCTGACCTTCGAACGCGGCCGGGCCTGGCTCGTCAAACGCAAACTCGACGCCTCGGCCATGGCCGAGGCCGCGATGCTCCTGCTCGGGCGACACGATTTCTCGACCTTCCGCGCCTCCGAATGCCAGGCGGAAAGTCCGGTGCGCACGCTGGAGCGCCTCGACGTCGACCGCAACGGCGACGAAATCCTCATCCGCGCCGGCGCGCGTTCGTTCCTGCATACGCAGGTGCGGTCGATGACGGGCTCGCTGGCGCAGGTCGGCGCGGGCAAATGGACCCCCGCCGACGCGCTCTTGGCGCTGAAAGCCTGCGATCGCAGCCGCTGCGGCCCGCTCGCGCCGCCGGACGGGCTCTATCTCGAGGGCGTCGATTACGACAATCCCTATGATGCTCAGACCAGCGCGATCGCCGCGACCTGACGGCCGTAATCCGGCTCGTTCTTATGCACCGAGCGCCGGTAGGAATAAAACCGCGCCGGATCGGCATATGTGTCGAAGGCGAGGTTCTCGATGGCGCCGATTCCGGCCCGCTGCAGCCGCATGCCTATAAAGCCGGGCAGATCGAACATGTAATGACCCACGTGCTCCGAGACCGCGAAAAACGCCTCGTGATCGTCCGCCGCCTCGACGAACCTGGCGAAAAACTCCGGGCCGACTTCGTAGCTTTCGGGGCCGATCATCGGCCCGAGCGCGACCCGGACAGTTTCCCGCGCCGCGCCAAGATCCTCCATGGCGGCCAGCGTCGCCTCGATCACGCCAGTGAGCGCCCCTTTCCACCCGGCATGGGCCGCGCCGATCACCCGCGCCTCCACATCGGCGAAGAGGATCATGCCGCAATCGGCGCCGGTGACGCCAAGCCCGAGGCCCGGCGTCGCGGTCACCAGCGCGTCACAGCGCGGACGCTCCGCAAACGCCTGTCGCACGGCGAGAGCGTCCGGGGAGTGAATCTGATAGGGCACGAGGAGATTTTGGGCGTCGATCTGAAGGTGGAGGGCCATCCGGCGCCGGTTCTCGGCGACGGAGGCCGCGTCGTCACTCGATCCGACGCCGCCATTCAAGGACGCGTAAACGCCGGTGGAGACGCCGCCCTCACGGGTGAAGAAACCATGCGTCAGGCCCGCCTCGTCGAAGAGGCTCGCCGTCAGCGGCGCGGGAGCGCTCATATCAAAGCCTCGTCCTCGTTTTTCATGCCTTGTCGGAGACCCTCAAAGCCGGGCGGCGGCGCAAACCCGGCGGGCGTCACGGCCAGAACCTTGAAGAGCTTCGCCATATGGGTTTCGCCGACCGATCTCAACCCGGCGCCGGTCAGACGCTCCAGCGCGGAATCGATGGACGCCGCCTGCTCCGGCTTCGCGCGGGAGCGCAAAGCTCCGGCGCGTTCAGCGATTCCCATGCGCATGAGCCATTCGCCTTGCGCCAGCGGGCCAAAAGCGAACGCGCCGCTTTCCCGGGCGGCGCGGGCGAGGCCGCCGAAATCGACATGCGCGGTCAGATCCGATTTCCCCGGATCGCGCAACGGATCGGCAAAATTGTGCCGTCGCAGGGCCTGCAGCGTTTCTCCGCGCCGGGCGTCGCCGTAGTCGTAGCCGTAGTCGAAAGCAAGAAGCGCTCCGCCGCGCCCGCTGATCCGGGCCGCGAGGCTTTCCATCAGGCGCACGGCGGGCGAGCAGATCTCGATCACATCGCCGGTCTCGCCCGCAGGATCGAACCCCTGTTCGGGCTCCGGGGCGAGGCCAAAGCAGAGCTTGCCGCCGTGATCGAGGCCAACGAGCCGCTCACGCCAACCGTCCGCTCCGCGCACGAAATGGCGCACGGGCAGGCAGTCGAAGAATTCATTGGCGATGAAGATCGCCGCGCCTTCGGGGACATCATCCGCGCGCGCGCGCCAGGCGAGCGGCGCGCCGCATCCCTGAAGCGTCCGCCGCTGGGTCTCGCGCAGGATTTCACTCGTCTCGACCAGATCGACCTCGATGAGATCGCGGTCGAGCGCGGCGCGGAACGCCGACGAGACCTTCGCCGCGCGCAGGAGGTCGGCCATCAGGACGCCGCGGCCGGGACCAAGTTCGACGAGGCGGAAAGGGACGGGAGCGCCCATCGCGCGCCAGACTTCGACGCACCAGACGCCGATCAGTTCGCCGAACATCTGGCTGATCTCCGGGGCGGTGATGAAATCCCCCGCGGCGCCAAACGGCGCCTGCGAACGGTAATAGCCATGCGCGGGATGGGCGAGAGCGAGAGTCATGTAACGTTCAAGACTGATCGGCCCATTCTCGGCGATGATCTCGCAGATCAGCGATTCCAGCGGATTCGCGGGGGATTCTCCCGTCATGAGGGTTTGGCCGTTCATGCCGGTTTGGCCGTCCGGGCGAGCGGTTCGCGCCACGCCCGCAGGATGAAAAACAGGCCGAGGGCGATCATCGGCAGCGACAGCAGCATGCCCATCGTCGCGCCCCCGAACAGAAAGCCAAGTTGAGGGTCCGGTTCGCGAAAGAACTCGCAGGCGATGCGGGCGGCGCCGTAAAGCGTGGCGAAGAGGCCGGTGACGAGACCCGGCCTGCCCAGCGCTCCAAGGCGGATCGCGCCAAGAAGCAGCAGGAAAATGACCAATCCCTCGAGGCCGGCCTCGTAGAGCTGGCTCGGATGGCGCGGGAGCGGACCGGCGCCCGGGAAAATCATGCCGACAGACGCGTCGGTCACGCGGCCCCAAAGCTCCGGCTTGATGAAATTGGCGATACGCCCGAGGAAGAGCCCGATGGGGACCACGGCGCAACAGAGATCGGTGATGGCGAGAACGGAGATGCGCCTTTGGCGGGCGAGGATAAAGATCGCCAGAGCCGTTCCCGCGAAGCCGCCATGAAAAGCCATCCCTCCCTTCCAGACCGAGAAAACCTCCAGCGGATTCTGGAGGTAGAACTGCGGATTGTAAAACAGGACGTAGCCGAGTCGTCCGCCGAGGATGACCCCGATCGCCGCATAAACGAGAAGATCGTCGACCGCCGCCGCGTCGGGACGCGGAGCTTGGCCCCAAAGCGAAGCGCGCTTGACGAGGGCGTGCGCGTAAGCCCAGCCCAGCAGCAGCCCGGCGATATAGGCGAGCGCGTACCAGCGGATCGCGAACGGCCCGAGATTGAGCAGCACGGGATCGATGGCGGGATAGGGGATCAGGATCGGCATGAGCGCTCCGGAGGTCTGTCAGATGCGGCGCCGGCGAGGCCTCGTCAAGCATCGCTGGCCTTCCCTCTCTCGCCGCGCCCGATCTTGTGATAAAACCATTACGATCCCATGTCGCTCTCGCGTTCCTTGTGCTAGAGCGCCTCCGGCGTTCCTGCCGCCGATCGGATGGGCCTTTCCTGGAGTTGAAAGATGGCGCAAAATCGGGTTTTCGACGATTTCACACGGCTGATGACGGACGCCACCGAGATGGCGCAGGGCGTGCGCCGCGAGGCCGAAACCGCCATGAAAAGTCAGCTCGACCGCCTGCTCGCGACGATGGATCTCGTCTCGCGCGAGGAATTCGAGGCGGTCAAGCAGATGGCGGCGAAGGCGCGCGAGGAAAACGAACGTTTGAGCAAACGCCTGGCCGCGTTCGAGGCTGAACTTGCGGCAAAGACCGAACCCGCGACAAAGACCAAACCAGCGGCGAAATAGTCCAAGCGCCAGTCGCATTGTCGGGAAGCGTCGTCCACAGGCGTAGCGCCAACCAGCGCCGCCGTCCGGATCGAAAGCAGCGTGCGGGATCATGGCCGTCCGGACAACATTCGCCTGCGCGCTCGCGCTGCTGACCGTCTTCGCAAGCGGATCTGGCGCTTGCGCCGAGACAGCGCCAAAAATTCCGCGCGTCGCCTTCTTCGGCTTTCATCTGATCAACACGTCGCTTGAGCCGGTCTCCGCGATCGAGGACGAACGAATCAGCAATCTCGACCGGCAATTGCGCGAACGGCTCGACCAATCGGGCCGTTTCGCCATCGTCGAGGTCACGCCAGCAGTCCGCTCGGACATCGAGGCCGGTCCGTGGATCGGGAACTGCAACGGCTGCGAGACCGGCTTCGCGAAGGCGCTGGGATCAGACCTTGCGGTCTGGGGAACGGTTCAGAAGGTCAGCAACCTGATCCTCAACATCAATCTCTATATGAGAGATGTCGAAACCGGCCGGATGACATTTGTCCACAGCGTCGACATCCGCGGCAACACCGACGTTTCGTGGCGCCGGGGCCTCGATTACCTGCTTCAACATTATCTGTTGCCGGAGAGTCCGCTAACCTCCGCGCCTGCGCCAGGCTGACTTGCGCGAGACGGGAGCGCGAACCGCCCGCGTCGCCGGACGGCGCGCTCGCCTGGCGAGCGATCGCGTCGGATCAAAGGGTTAGGCCCCGTTTTCTTCGAAAGGAGAGCGCGCGCTTCCAGCCCCCTCCCCGGCTCTTGCCTGTGCTCAACCTTGCTAGACCGGGGACAAGTGCGGCGCGAACGGTTGCATTGGGGGGCGACCTTGTGATTCCTTTCATTGGCCGGGTCGAGCGAATTTTGAGTCGCTTCAATCGCCCGGGGAACAACGGCCCTGCCTCGAGTCCGTTTCACCCTAAAAGGTCTTTGAATGCCCGTTTCGCAATTGGAACTGCCCCGCCCCGAACATCCGGTCGACATCATCGAAAGGCTGGCGGCGCATAACGAATGGCCGTTCGATCGCGACGAAGAAGACGAAATCTCGATCGTCGTCGCGGGCAGCTGGGCCGACTACAACATCGCCTTCACATGGCTTTCGGATCTCGAGGCTCTTCACGTCGCCTGCGCCTTCAACTTCAAGGCGCCCGCCGCCCGGCGGGTCGATCTCATCACCCTGATTTCGCTGATCAACGAACAGATGTGGATCGGCCATTTCGATCTGTGGCCCTCCGACGGAGTCGTCATGTTCCGGCACGCGATCCTGCTCGCGGGCGGAGCCGAACTGAACGGTCCCCAATGCAAGACCGTGCTGACGAGCGCCGTCCGCGCCTGCGAACGCTATTATCAGGCGTTCCAGTTCGTCGTCTGGGCCGGAAAGTCGGGCCCGGAGGCGATGAAGACGGTCATGCTTGAAACGATGGGGGAGGCCTGAGATGGCCGGCCGGTTTCCCGCGTCTTTGGTGCTGGCCGGAGCGGGCAAAATGGGCGGCGCCCTGCTGCGGGCCTGGCTTGAAAAAGGGTTGGAGCCGAGCCGCATCCGCGTGCTTGACCCTCATCCGTCGCGCGAAATCCTGGACCTTGCCGCGAGCGCCGGTTTTTCGTTCGCCGCGCCAGACGAGCCGCCCGAGGTTCTCGTTCTGGCGATGAAGCCGCAAGTCCTCGACGAAGCCGCGGCTCTCGCGCCCCTCGCGGGCGGGAACACTCTCGTCATTTCGATTCTCGCCGGGAAAACGATCGGCGATATCGCTGCGCGTCTGCCTTCGGCGCCCGCGATCGTACGCGCCATGCCCAATCTACCCGCCGCAATAGGTCGAGGCGCCACGGGCGCTGCGGCGAGCGAGGCCGTGACGCCGGAGGGGCGCGCCATGGCGGAAACCCTGCTTGGCGCCGCCGGCCATTTCGAATGGCTCGCCGACGAGAGTCTGATCAACGCCGTGACCGCGATTTCCGGCTCCGGACCGGCCTATGTTTTTTACCTGACCGAATGTCTCAGCGAGGCGGGTCTCGCGCTCGGCCTGCCCGCTGACGTCGCGGCGAGGCTGGCCCGCGCGAGCGTCGAGGGCGCCGGCGAACTTTTGTTCAGGAGCCCGCTCACCGCCCCGGCGGAGTTGCGCCGGAGCGTCACCTCGCCGGGGGGAACCACCGCGGCTGCGCTCGACGTCCTCATGGCGCAGGACGGACTTGCGCCCCTCCTCGAACGCACTGTTCGAGCCGCAAAACGTCGGGCGGAGGCGCTGTCAGGATAGGGAACGCGGTTGCATCGTCGTCTGAAGCCCGTGCGCAGGACGAGATTGGCGTGTTGCGCCGCTTTGGCTTTGGCCGCCTCGGGCCGGCAAGCCGCAGCGGAGCCGGAGGATGCTTATTTTCAGCTGCATTCGGCAAAGCCCGGCAAATTCGACTATGTGCGGAAATCGGAGATCCAGGCGTTCGTGGACGTCAGTCCGTCGCATTGCATCGTGATTCTCAGCAATGGCGAAGAAATCAGGGCCTATCAAAAGTGCGCGCCGATGACGGATCAAGTGAGCAAGGAGGGGTTGGCGACATTCGCGACGCCGTTCGGCTCTGTGCTGCTTTCGCCCTTCTATATCTACGATCTTGTTTCAACCAATAATTCGGGCTGCCGTCTCAATCTGAGGAACGGCCGGTTCGTCGCCGTCAACCTCTCCTGCGAAGCCGTGCATCAGGCGCTGCCGCGCGAATAGTCCGCAAACCGGCCGATGGCCCTTGGAAGCAGTTTGTTTCGGGACTAAATACAGGCGAATGGTTTGAGGAGGCGAATATGGTTGACCAGGTGAAATCCGAATCCGATCCCCTAGGCTTGGCGCCGCCGCCCAAGGACGCTCGAAAAGCGATCATTGACGCTTTGCTGGAGCTTGCCGGAGAGAGAAACTGGGAGGACATCACGATCAGCGACATCGCCGCCCGGGCGAATGTCTCTCTTTCCACCTTTCGCGAATTTTTCCCCTCCAAAGGCGCGATCCTCGCCAGCTTTTCGCGCAACATCGACAAGCTCGTCCTCGATACGACCGGCGACGATCTCGCCGGCGAACCCGCCAAGGAACGCCTATTCGACGTTCTGATGCGCCGCCTCGATGTCCTCACGCCCTATAAAGCCGCCCTTGAAGGCGTCGCCGAATGGGCGCGCAAGGATCCATTGGGCGCTTCGGCGATCAATCAGGTGAATTTGAACTCCATGCGCTTCATGCTCGAAGCGTCGGGAATCGATTCCGAAGGCCCCGTCGGCGCGATCAAGCTTCAGGGATTGGTGCTGGCGTGGCGGCGAATCCTGAATGTCTGGTTTCACGACGACGATCCGGGCCTTGCCTCGACAATGGCCGCGCTCGACCGGGAATTGACCAAAGGCGGAAAGTTCGTCGCGCGCGCGGAGGATTTGAACCGGCTGGTCTCGCCCCTGTTTTCGCTGGCGAGGGCCGTGTTCATCCCACGCGGGCCGGATCATCATGGAGCGGGCGCCCAGTCGAAGGATGCAAGCGCCTCATCATAGGCGGCTCGCGACGTTCTCGGATCCGGTCCGGGCGGGAGCGCGCTATTTGCGCCGTCCGGAGCGTGGATTTTTATCGTCGAGACGGGTCCATTCCTGCGGCGCCAGTTCGATCTCCTTTGGAGCGGCGGGACGGCGGCCGGGTTGGACCGTTTTGCCTTGCAGCCACGCGGCGATTTGTCCGCGGATCGACGGAGCCGCAAGGGCAAAGCCAAAAAAATCCGTCACAAATCCGGGCAAAATCAACAGGATCGAGCCCAATCCCGCCAGCGCGCCATCGAACATGGCGTCTCTTGCCGCCGGATTTTCCTCGTCGGAGGGCCGGCCCAGCCCCCGGCGGAAATTGATCGCCGCGGACAGGCCGACGTTCCGCAACATCGTGGCCCCCGCAATGCTGGTCAGAAGGCAGAGGAACACCGCGCCGGCGAAGCCAACCATATGGACAACCAGACTGAAGGCCGCGAATTCAGCCAAAAGCCAGAGTCCAAGGTAGAGAACAAACTGCCCGGGCAGACGCAGAGGCGACCCGGACGATTGAAGGTTAAACCGGACAAATCGTATTTCAGCCATTTTACGCTCCTGAGCCATTATATGATAAGGAACGTTACGTGGCGCAACACGCCGCTGCGTCGAGAAACGAGGCGTCGAGCAAAAGATGAATGAGTCCGTGGATATGTCGACGATCGTTTTCGCGCTGCTCGCCGCCTTCGTGTTGTGGAAGCTGCGCTCCGTGCTTGGAACGAGAAACGGCGAAGAGCGGCGGCGGCCTTCCTACCTCGATCGCGGGCCGGACGGCGCGCGCCCGAAAGCCGACGACGGCGCAAATATCGTCCGCCTCCCAGGGTCCGCCGACGCGCTCGCGGGGAAGGCGCTCGCGCCTGAGCCAGATCCCACAGAACGCTGGAAAGGGTTTGCCGCGCCAGGATCGAAAACATGGGCAGGTCTCGACGCTATCGCCGCCGCCGATCCTTCATTTTCGGCGCAAGCCTTTCTCGACGGCGCGAAAGCCGCCTATGAAGCGATCATTTCGGCCTTTGCGGCCAGCGATCGCGAGACGTTGGGGAACCTCCTCGCCAAGGACGTTTTCACCAGCTTCGATCAGGCCCTCACCGAACGCGAAAAGCGCGGCGAGACGGTCGAGACCACCTTTGTCTCGGTCGACAAGCCGTTGATCGAGGACGCCGAACTGAACGGGCGCATGGCCCAGATGACATTAAGATTCACAGCCGGCATGATCACGGCGACGCGGGACAAGGACGGGGCCGTGATCGACGGCAGCGCCGATAAAGTAAGCGAAGTCAACGATTTGTGGACGTTTGCGCGCGATGTCGGATCCCGCGATCCGAACTGGAGACTGATCGCGACCGGAGCCGGGGTCTGATGCATTGGAACGGGCCCTGCGGCGGACCGCATGGGCCGCGGCGTGCGCGGGCCTCGTGACCCTCGCATCCGCGTCGCAGGCCGGCGATGGCGCCGCGGCTCAATGGCGGCGAGACATTCCGCTCCCGCCAGGGGCTTCGCTGCAGGGCGTGCCGTTTCGTGATCTCGCCGGGTTTGCGCAGGACGATCACCTGGAAGCGTTCGCGGTCTTTTTGCGATCCTGCGTCTCGATCGCCAGCGGCGCGCGCGCCTTACGCGACGCGGTTCCGGCTCCAGCCTCGCTCGTCTCGGTTTGCCGCCGCGCTCTTTCGGCGGAGGTCAGGGACAAAGCTTCCGCTCAACGGTTTTTCGAAACCAATTTCCGGGCGTTCCGGGTGTCCGCCAAACCGGACGGCTCCAGCGACGCCTTTTTGACCGGCTATTTCGAACCCGTCGTCGATGGTTCGCTTGCGGAAGGTCCAGACTTTTCCGCCCCGATTCTGTCCCGGCCGGACGATCTCGTGACCTTGCCCTCGGCCGCCTCGCCCGGGTCAGGTCCGCTCGCTGGACTGGCGGCGGCGCGGCGGCTCCCCGATCAGAGCCTTTGGCCCTATCCCGACCGCGCGGCGATCGAGGCCGGAGACATTTTTGGTCACGCCGTCCCGATCGTCTGGCTGCGCGACGCCGTGGAGGTCTTTATTGTACAGGTGCAGGGCTCCGCCCGCGTCCGCCTGGCTGACGGGACCTTACTGCGCCTTGTTTACGCCGGGCGCAATGGCCAGCCTTACACGTCGATCGGCAAGATCCTGGTCGATACCGGAGAGATCGCCGCGCAGGACATGTCGCTGGCGCGGCTCAAGCAATGGATCCGCGATCACGGCCAAAGCCCTTCCGAACCGGGCGGAGCGCTCATGCAGCGCAATCGCTCCTATATCTTTTTCGATCTCGAAACGTCGCTCGGCCTCGATGAAGGTCCTGTCGGCGGCGCCGGTTTGAGCCTCTCGCGGCTGCGCTCGATCGCGATCGACCGCTCGATCTGGCCGTATGGTCTGCCGGCCTGGATCGAGGCCGAAATTCCTTGGCGCGACGCCTCGCCTTCCCCGTTCCGGCGCCTCATGATCGCGCAGGACACCGGCTCGGCCATTATTGGACCCGCGCGCGCCGACATTTTTTTCGGGTCGGGGGATGACGCCGGGGCGCGGGCGGGCGATATTCGCAGCTCGGGCGATTTCGTCATCTTCCTTCCTTTTGAAGAGGGTTCGGACCGGTGAAGGAAAGCGGTTCGACTTTTTTCAAGGGGCGGCTGCGCCGGTTGAGCCCGGAAGAGATCAATCTCTGGCTGGCGGTGACCAAGAGCGTCGCGCCGCTGCCGGGCGCCCGTTCGCCGCCGCCCGCCGCGCCAGAGCGGCCCGCCGGCCCGCCGGGGAAGTCCGAACCTTGCGTCGGCAAGCCAAAAGCGAACGGCGAGGCCGGATCGAGGATTCTCCCGGGCCCTTCGCCAGCCGCCCGCCCTGCAGCGCCGGCGCTCGCCCCGCTGGAGCGGCGGCTGCGGCAGAAACTGGCGCGAGGCCGCGCGGGGCCCGATGCGGCGATCGATCTGCACGGTTTGCGCAGTCACGAGGCGCACGGGGCTCTGTACCAATTTCTGGTCAGGGCTCAGCTCGACGGAGCCAAGCTCGTGCTCGTCGTCACCGGCAAGGGCGAACGCGACGGGGCGGGCGAGCGGGCGCCGGGCGTGCTTCGCCGCAGCGTTCCGCAATGGCTGCGCGGCGCCGAATATCATTCGATTGTCGTCGGATTCGAGGAAGCCTCCCGTCCTCATGGCGGCGCCGGAGCCCTTTATGTGAGGCTGCGCCGGCGCGACCGCGTCAAGCGGGAGCGACCCGGCGAATGACAAGGGTTCGAAAGCGCAGCATATCTCCGGCGGGAGCGCCGCCCCGATGAGCGCCCCCGCCAGCGATTGGGCTGATCTCGCCGCGCCCTCTCTCGCCGACCTCGAACGTCTCGCCGAGGCGGCGTTCGCCGCGTTGCCGGACGAATTTCGCCGCCTCTGCGAAGGCCTCGTCATCCAGATCGACGATTTTCCCGACGATGAAACGCTGAAGCACATGGAGTGCGAAAGCGATTTCGATCTTCTGGGCCTCTTTCGCGGCCGGAGTCTCGCCCAGGGCGAGGTCGGCGCCCAGACCGGCCAGTTTCCGAACATGGTCTGGCTGTACCGCCGGCCGATCCTCGATTTCTGGGCGGACCAGGAGGACACCCTCGGCGCCGTCGTCACCCATGTCCTCGTGCATGAAATCGGCCATCATTTCGGATTGTCGGACGAGGATATGGCGGCGATCGAGGAGGCGGCGGGCTGAGATTGCGCAAAGACGCGCAGCTTCCCCCCAAGCCCCGCTCACGCCGCAAAAGGTCCTGTTCGAACCTCATTGTTTGCGCCGGAGCCATGGGTTTGCTAGCACCTGTCAACTCATTGGAGGCGCTGGGTTCAGGCGCCAGGGACAGGCATTCCATGGAAAAGTTCACTTCGCTGACGGGCGTCGCCGCGCCGCTGAAAATCACCAATATCGACACCGACATGATCATCCCGAAGCAATATCTGAAGACGATCAAGCGGACGGGTCTTGGCGGCGGCCTTTTCGCCGAACTGCGCTATTACGAGGACGGTTCGGAAAACCCCGATTTCGTCCTGAACAAGCCGGCTTACCGCAATGCGAAGATTTTAGTGGCGGAAGACAATTTCGGCTGCGGCTCATCGCGCGAGCACGCGCCCTGGGCGCTGCTCGATTTCGGCGTCCGCTGCGTCATCTCGACCAGCTTTGCCGACATTTTTTATAACAATTGCTTCAAGAACGGCATTCTCCCCATCCGGGTCTCGCCCGAGGATCTCACAAAGCTGATGGACGACGCGGAGCGGGGCTCGAACGCGACGATGTCGATCGATCTCGAAAAGCAAGAGATCCGGGGTCCGGACGGCGGCGTTCTGAAGTTCGACATCGATCCGTTCCGGAAACATTGCCTTCTGCTGGGGCTTGACGACATCGGCCTGACGCTGGAAAAAGCCGCGCGGATCGAAGCTTTCGAGGCCAAGGCCGCTCAGGAACGGAACTGGTTGTAGAATTATTCGGACCGAAACATTCAAAAAAACCCGTAGCGCCCGCAAGGCGCCACTGCTAATGTCCGCGCGAACATCGTAGATGTGTTCAAGGGTACAGGAAACGTAAGCGGCGAAAAATCGCACCGCTTAAGCAAAGAGGCTCACATGGCTTGGACCACCCCCGTTATCATCGAAGTTTGCATCGGCCTGGAAGTGACGAGCTACGCGTCCGCCGAAATCTGAAGGAACGAGCTTCGCGCTTCTCCTTGACATTCTGATTGGTTCGCTGCTTGCGCATCCTCGTTCTAGGTTCGGCAGCCGGCGGAGGATTTCCCCAGTGGAATTGCTCCTGCCCGGTATGTAGCCTCGCCTGGAGCGGGGATTCTCGCGTAAGGCCGCGCACGCAGTCCAGTCTGGCGGTCACCGCCGACGGCGAGCGCTGGCTGCTTCTGAACGCCTCGCCGGATCTGCGCCAGCAGATCATCGCGTCGCCCGACCTTCATCCGCGCGCCAAAAGGCATTCGCCGATTTCGGCGGTCTTCGTCACCAACGGCGACATCGATCATCTCGCCGGCCTTTTGACCTTGCGCGAACAGCAGGGATTCAGGCTCTTTGGGAGCCGAACAACCTTGACGCAGGTCGCCGAGGGAAAGCTTTTCGGCGTCCTGAACAAGACGCTTGTCGAGACCTGCCCGGTTAAGCTCGACGAGACGACGGACACCGGCGTCGGCCTTCGCGTCACCCCGTTTTCCGTTCCCGGCAAGGAGCCGCTTTATCTCGAGGGCGAGAGCGTCGAGATCGGCGCGGAAACCGAATCGACCGTCGGGCTTGAGATCACGGACGGCGTCCACACCTTTTTCTATATTCCGGGCTGCGCCGACGTGAACGAGCGGGTGCGCGAAAGGCTTCGCGGAGCCGCGCTGATCTTCTTCGACGGCACGACCTATACCGACGACGAGATGGTCGCTTTAGGGCTTTCGGCGAAAACCGCCTGGCGCATGGGACATGTCGCCATGAGCGGCGAAAAAGGCTCCTTGGAGCGGCTCAAGGATTGCGGGATCGGCCGCAAGATCTATGTCCATATCAACAACACCAATCCGGTCCTGATCGAGGATTCGAAAGAGCGTCAGGTCGTCGAAAGCGCGGGCTGGACTGTCGCCCACGATGGGATGGAGGTGTCGTTATGATCGCGCGTCGCGATGAACGAGGTGTCGTTTATGAGCGCTGAAGATCGCATTTCCGGAGGCGATCGCACCAAATGACGATCGAAACGCGGATCGCCGACGGCTCCAGGCCGCGCCTGCCGCGAGGCGTTCGCCTGAAACATGACGACGCCCGGGGCGAATGGCTCTTGCTGGCCCCGGAGCGATTGGTCAAGACAGACGCGATCGCGCTCGCCATTTTGCAGCGCTGCGACGGCGTCGCGACGTTCTCGGCCATCGTCGATGATCTGGCGGCGGCGTTCTCCGCCGATCGCGGCCGGGTCGAGACCGATGTCCGCGCCTTGCTCGAAGACCTCGCCGCCAAACGGATGATCGACCTTTGACACACGATCCGCAGCGTATCGCGCCGCCTGTCGGCCTTCTCGCGGAGCTGACGCACCGGTGTCCGCTCGCCTGCCCCTATTGCTCCAATCCGCTGCAGCTCGAACAACGCGCCGACGAACTCGACGCCGCGGCGTGGAAACGGGTTTTTTCGGAAGCCGCCGCGCTCGGCGTTCTCCACGCGCATTTGTCGGGCGGCGAACCGGCCTCCCGGAGCGACCTTGCCGACATCGTCGCTCATTGCGCGAAAGAAGGATTGTACACAAACCTGATCACCTCGGGGATTGGCCTGACCGAGGATCGCGTCAAGGCGCTCGCGGGGGCCGGGCTCGACCATGTCCAGCTTGCGATCCAGGATGCGGAAGCGGATTCGGCGGACCGCATTTGCGGGTATCAGGGCGCTTTCGCGCGGAAGATCGAGGCCGCGGCCTGGATCGTTGCGGCGGGAATGCCGCTCACCATCAACGCCGTCATTCATCGCGCCAACGTCGCCCGGGCCGGAAAGATGGTTGAACTCGCGGTCGCGCTCGGGGCGCGGCGGGTCGAAATCGCCCATACGCAATATTACGGCTGGGGGATGCTCAACCGGGCCGCCCTCATGCCGGGGCGCGGCGAGGCCGAGGCGGCGATCGCCGAGGTCGAAGCGCTGAGGCTCAAGCACGCTGGCGTCATCGTGATCGACCATGTCGCGCCGGATTATCACGCCCGCTACCCGAAAGCCTGTATGGGGGGATGGGCGAAACGGAGCTTCAACGTCACGCCTTCGGGAAAGGCCCTCCCCTGCCACGCCGCGGAAACAATCCCCGGCCTCGAATTCTGGAGCGTGCGCGATCATTCGCTCGCCGAAATCTGGACGGATTCGCCGGCCTTCAACGCGTTCCGGGGAACCGGCTGGATGCGCGAGCCTTGCCGATCCTGCGAACGCAAGGAAATCGATTACGGCGGCTGCCGCTGTCAGGCGCTTGCGCTGACCGGCGACGCGCGCGAAGCTGATCCGGCGTGTCATCTGTCGCCTCATCATGGCGCCGTCGCCGCCGTCGCGATGGCGGCGGCCGGCGAAGGTCAGGATGACCTCCCCGCCTACGTTTATCGGAGCGCGAAACTGCCGGAACCAGCCCAATAATGCGGCGTTCCGCCCGCAGGGAACCATGTTTAGCGGTGGAAACCTTCGCGATAACTTGGAAAGTGAGCCGCGCAGGCCTATATCCAGGGCAGCGGAGATGATAGCCGCTATGCTGAGGCTGAACGCCCGGCGGGAGATTTAGCGATGGCGGACGTGGTCGAAGGCCCGGTCGACTTCATCGATGACCTTAAATCCGTTTCTCTCAACGATAAATACGACCTGACGAAGCGCCGGATCTTTGTATCCGGCCCCCAGGCGGTGATTCGGCTTTTGCTGATGCAAAAGGAGATCGACCGCCGCGCCGGGCTCAATACCGCCGGCTTCATCTCCGGCTATCCCGGCTCGCCGCTTGGCGGCCTCGATCACAACTTTCTCCGCGCCGGCGCCTCTCTCGCCGCGAGTGACGTCGTCTTTCAGCCCGGCCTCAACGAAGACCTCGCGGCGACCGCCATCTGGGGGGCGCAGCAGGCTGAAATGCGCGGCGAGGGCAAGTTCGACGGTGTCTTTTCGCTCTGGTACGGCAAAGGTCCGGGCGTCGACCGGAGCGGCGACGTGCTGCGTCACGTCAATCTCGCCGGGACGGCGAGGAACGGCGGCGTTCTCGCCCTGATGGGCGACGATCACACCGCCGAATCCTCGACCACGGCGCATCAGTCCGAATTTACCTTTGTGGACGTGATGATTCCGATTCTGTCCCCCGCGGGCGTTCAGGAGATCGTCGACTTCGGGCTCTACGGCTACGCCATGAGCCGTTTCACCGGCGCATGGGTCGCCTTGAAATGCCTCAAGGACACGATCGAATCGACCGGCTCCATCGACGTGTCCTTCGACCGCGTCGCGCCGCGCGCTCCGGCGGATTTCGTCATGCCGCCGGGCGGGCTCAACATTCGCCCGGGCGACAAGGTTCTCGACCAGGAAAAGCGGCTTCAGAACTTCAAGCGCGACGCGATGCTCGCCTGGCTGCGCGCCAACCAGTTGAACAGGATTGTGACGTCGGGCGGACGAAACGCCAAGATCGGCGTGATCGCCGCCGGCAAATCCTACCTCGACGTCCGCCAGGCTATGGACGATCTCGGGATCGACGAGGCCGGCGCCAATGCGCTCGGCCTGCGTCTTTACAAGATCGGCTGCGCCTGGCCGCTCGAGCCCGAAGGCCTGCGCGCCTTCGCCCGCGGCCTCGAACTGATTATCGTCGTCGAGGAAAAACGCTCGCTGATCGAGGTTCAGGTGCGCGAGGAGCTCTATGGCGCGCCGGACCAGCCCGTCTGCATCGGCAAGAAAGACGAACAGGGCCGCTGGCTGTTTCCCGTCACGGGCGCCCTCGACGCCAACGACATCGCCATCGCCATCGGGCGGCGGATCCTGCGTTTCGCCAGCAACGAAAAATTGGAGCAGCGCGTCCAGCGGCTCGAACGGGCCCAATCCGCCCTTTCGACCGACGAGGCGCTAGGTTTGAGATCGCCCTATTTCTGCTCCGGCTGCCCGCACAACACCTCGACGCGGGTTCCCGAAGGCATGCGCGCCTACGCCGGAATCGGCTGTCATTACATGGCGCAATGGATGGACCGGTCGACCGAGGGCTTCACCCAGATGGGCGGCGAAGGCGCGAACTGGGTCGGCGAAGCGCCATTCTCAAAACGGCCCCATGTTTTTCAGAACCTTGGCGACGGCACCTATAACCATTCCGGCATCCTCGCCCTCCGCTTCGCCGTCACGGCCGGCGTAAACATCACCTACAAGATCCTGTTCAACGGCGTCGTCGCGATGACCGGCGGCCAGCGGCTCGAAGGCCACCTCACGCCCGACAAGATCGCGCGCCAGGTCGCCGCCGAGGGCGTCGCCCGGATCGTAATCGTCACCGACGAACCCGGCAAATATCCCAAGGATCTGCAATGGCCGGACGGAGCGGCGATCCGGAGCCGGCGCGACCTCGATGCGGTTCAGCGCGAACTCGCCGCCGTGGCCGGCGTCACCGTCCTGATTTACGATCAGGGCTGCGCTTCGGAAAAACGGCGCCAGCGCAAGCGGGGAGAGGCGCCAGATCCCGGCAAGCGCGTCATCATCAACGAACTCGTCTGCGAAGGGTGCGGCGATTGCGGCGTCAAATCCAACTGCGTATCGGTGCAGCCGCTGGAAACCGAATTCGGCCGCAAGCGGATGATCGACCAGTCGAGCTGCAACAAGGATTTCTCCTGCCTCGAAGGGTTTTGTCCTTCTTTCGTCACGGTGCGCGGAGCCCAGCCGAAACGCGCGCATTTCAGGCTCGACGCCGGTCCGCCTCTGCCGCATCGGCCCGATATTCCTGAAATCGGGACGCGGCCCTACGGGATTCTCGTCACCGGCGTCGGCGGCACCGGCGTCGTCACCATTGGCGCCATTCTCGGCATGGCGGCTCACCTCGAAGGCAAAGGATGCGGTTCGATCGACATGGCGGGTCTTGCGCAAAAAGGCGGCGCCGTCTTCAGCCATGTCAAGATCGCCCGAAGCCCCGGCGAAATTCATGCGATCCGGGTCGCGGCGGGAGAGGCCGACCTCGTTCTGGGCTGCGACCTCGTCGTCTCAAGCTCCAAAACCGTTCTCGCGGCGATGCGGGCCGGCGACACCGGCGTTCTCGTGAACACGGCCGAGATCTATCCGGGAGATTTCACCCGGAACGCCGAATTCCGCCTTCCGACGGACCGGATGAAACGCGCCATCCGGCGCGCGGCGGGCGAGACCGTCGGCTTTATCGACGCGACCTGGGTCGCGACGGCGCTGCTGGGCAATTCGATCGCGGCCAATATGTTCATGTTGGGCCATGCCTGGCAGCAGGGGCTGGTGCCGCTCGATGATGCGTCTTTGCTGCGGGCTCTCGAACTCAACGGCGAGGCCGTCGAGATGAATACCCAGGCCTTCCTTTGGGGGCGCCGGCACGCGGCCGACCCCGGCGCGATCGAAGCTTTGGCGGCCCGGCAGCACGCTCCTCCGGCAGCCGCCTCGGAACCGGAAACGCTCGATCAGATCATCGCCCGCCGCGCGGCGTTCCTGACCGCGTATCAAAATCCCGCCTATGCCGCTCGCTACATGAAGCTGGTGGACCGCGCCGCCGAAGTGGAACGCGCCCGGGTTCCGGGCGGCGAAGCCCTGACCGAAGCAGTGGCGCGGTATTTTTTCAAACTGATGGCGATCAAGGACGAATACGAAGTCGCGCGCCTCTATAGCGACGGATCCTTCGCGCGCCAGCTCGCCGCGACCTTCGAGGGCGACCTCAAACTCGAATATCATCTCGCCCCCCCGTTCCTCGCCCGAAAAGGCTCGAATGGCGAACCGCTCAAGATCTCCTTCGGATCCTGGATGGCGCCGGTCTTTAAAATCCTCGCGTCGCTTAAGGTTCTGCGTGGGACGCCTCTGGATGTGTTCAGCTATACGAAAGAAAGACGGGCGGAACGCAAACTGATCGACCACTATGAGATTTTACTCGATCAGATTTTAGACAATCTTCGCCCCGAAAATGCTGGCGTCGCGCAGGCCATCGCCTCGATCCCCGAGAAAATCCGAGGGTACGGGCACATCAAGGCCAGGCACATCCACGACGCCAAGGCCGAAGAAATCGCGCTGCTGGCGCAATTCCACGCGGCGGCGCCGGTCAAGCTGGCCGCGGAATAGCCTCCGGAGCATTCCGCAAGGCTGCAGCCGGGCACAATTCCTGCCGCCCCGCGTTGTTGCGGCCGGTTTCCCGTGCGCTGCAACGATATCGCGATCCATGCGTTGCCTTCTCATCCTGAGCGAGAAGAGTTCATGCTGGAGAAGATGCCGCCTTCCGGGCATTTGCCGAGGAACGTCAGGCCGGGACTCGAGAATCTGGTCTACGCCAGCGACGCGACCGAGGCGCCGCAATCGATCCGGGTCGAAAGCGTCGCCTTTGACGACCATCACCCGATACCGCCGCTGTTCACCGCGGAGGGCGAAAGCTGTTCCCCTCCATTGCGCTGGCGCGGCGTTCCTGATGGCGCGAAGGCGATCGTGCTCATCGTCGAGGACGCCGACAGTCCGACGCCCGAGCCCCTCGTCCATGCCCTCGCATGGAAGACGCCCGGATGCGACGATGATCTCATTCCGGGCGCGCTGACCGGGAAAAGCGCCGCGATCGAAGGGCTGCGGCTGGGGTTGAATTCGTTTTTGACGGCCGATTGGCTGCCGCCCGATCCCCCGCCCGGTCACGGTCCGCATCGCTACGTCTTTCAGGTCTTCGCGGTCGATGCGGACGCGCCAAAATCCGAAGGCGCGCCGGACCGCACGGAAGTCGTAAACGCCATGAGGGGGCGCGTCCTGGCCAAGGGCCGCCTGATCGGCGTTTATGAACGCGCGGTCTAAAAGTATTGGACTCAATGAAATGTCGTGAAAACACGGAACTTGAGCGCTCCTGACAGGTTTAAGGTCAATCAGATCTAGATTCGCTCTGAATATAATCGAGATATTCATGCTCATACGATATGGTTACGAAATGAGTTTCAGCGTCGCCCAGCCGACGTTGATGGTTTGTCTTCTGGATGCTCACCGGGAACAATCGCGTCTGCTTCGCTATGAGACGCCGATGCTGACCTCGCCAGCGATCCCTTCGACGACTTACACTGATCTCTACGGCAATACCGTTCGCAGGTTCTTCGCCCCCGCGGGGGATTTCACCATTTCATCCGACGCCGTCATCGAGGACAGCGGACTTCCCGAGCCGATTTTCGAGGAGGCGCGGGAAGCGCCGCTGGATCAGCTCCCCAACGAGGTTCTCGTTTATCTCCTTGGCAGCCGCTATTGCGAGACCGACAAGCTCAGCGAGATTGCCTGGAGCCTGTTTGGATCGACGCCTCGCGGCTGGGGCCGCGTCCAGGCCATCTGCGATTTCGTTTGCGGGCATCTGACTTTCGGCTATCAATATGCTCGCCCGACGCGAACGGCTTTCGAGGCCTACGAGGAGCGCGTCGGGGTCTGCCGCGATTTCGCGCATCTCGCCGTGGCGCTTTGCCGCTGCATGAATATTCCGGCGCGCTATGCGAACGGCTTTCTCGGCGATATTGGCGTCCCCCCAGATCCCGCGCCGATGGATTATAACGCCTGGTTCGAAGTCTATCTCGACGGGCGATGGATGACGTTCGACGCGCGGCATAATATCCCCCGCATCGGACGCATCACCGTGGCGCGCGGCAGAGACGCGACGGACATTCCGCTGGCTCATTCTTTTGGTCCGCATGTTTTGAAAACGTTCCGGGTCTGGACGGAGGAAATCGATGCGTCCGTGCTTCAGGATCTCAAACGCCGAACCGCCTGAAATTTCCGCTGCGTCTCGCCGCGACTCGCGCGATTCAACGAAATCTTGACGCTTAAGGTTTGCTAAGGTTTAAGCTGCGATAAGCACTTTCCGGCTGCTGCGCGCAGGGCCAGGACGAAGCGCCTCTCCAGCGGGGACTTGATGCGTCAGCAGACAATGCGGTCTAGATTCCGGCGGCGGCTTGAGACGTTTGAGCCCTCCGGTTCGCATCTTCGCCTTTTAGCCTTTGTTGCGATGACTTCCGCTGGACTTGCCGGCTGCGCCAGCAATATCAAGGGCTTCCTCCTTCCCGTCGCAGAAAGCGCTCCGGACGCGAGCCAGGTGCAGATGATCGTTGCGACGACGCGCACCCGCGCCGCGACTCCGGATGAGCTTTTTGCCGGCGGCCGCAGTCAGAAACCTCAATTCGCCGATATCGTGGTGTCGATTCCGCCGGACAATGCGCGGCGGGCTGGCGAGGTGGAATGGCCCAAGCAGCTCCCGGGCAATCCCGCGACGGATTTCGTCACTCTCAAAGCCGACGTGATCGATAAGCCGCAGGCCGTCGCCTTGTTTTCCCGCCTCGTGCAAAAGACGCCGGGGCGGCAGGTGCTTGTCTTCGTTCACGGGTTCAACAACCGGTTCGAGGACGCGGTCTACCGGTTCGCGCAGATTGTCCATGATTCCCGCGTGGTCGCGACGCCGGTTCTGTTCACATGGCCCTCGCGCGGCAGCCTCTTCGCTTATGGTTATGACCGGGAGAGTTCTAATTTTTCGCGCGACGCCCTGGAAAATCTGCTGCGCTGGCTCTCGGATAATCCGCAGGTTTCGGAAGTCTCCGTTCTCGCGCACTCGATGGGTAATTGGGTGACGCTCGAAGCGCTGCGGCAGATGGCGATCCGGGACGGCCGGGTCGCGCCAAAGATCAAGACGGTCCTCCTCGCCGCACCCGACGTCGACGTCGATCTGGCCCGCGAGCAGATCGCCACGATGGGCGCGCAACGGCCGAAATTCACCCTGTTCCTGTCCGAGGACGACAAGGCCCTCGCAGCCTCGCGCGAAGTCTGGGGCGCCCCGCGGCTCGGCGCCGTCGATCCGGATGTCGAGCCTTACAAAACGATGCTGGCGAGCGAAAACATCAATGTGATCAACCTGACTTCCTATAAAGGAGCGGATGGGCTGGATCACGGCAAGTTCGCGGACAATCCCCGCGCGATCGAACTCGTCGGGGCGTCGCTTGCGAGCGGCCAGACGCTGTCCGATTCGAGGGTTGGTCTTGGCGAAAAGATCTTGTCGACGACGGCGGGCGCCGCAAGTTCCATTGGCCACGCCGCGGGCGTTATCGTTTCCGCGCCCGTCGCGATCGTCGATCCTTTGACCCGCGACCATTTCAACGATGAAGTCGACGCTTTCGGCGAGTCAATGCGCCATGTCGCCCCGCCAAAATAAGAGGCTGGCGTCCGGCAAGCTCGCTTGAGACCTCCGCCGCGAAAGCCTCAGCTCCAGCGGACAGCCAGGCGTTCGAAGAAGGCTTTTTTCATCGAACCGGCGCCTTACTCTTCATCCAGACCGCGCCCAGACCGCGCCAAAGTCCGGGCCTGTTAAAGTTCAAGCGGCGCAGGACAGCTTGACCGCGACGCCGGTCGCGAGGATGCGCATGAGGGCGACGCCGGAGCCTTCGGTCGAGTCGACGCCGTCGACCTCGAAATCAAGCCCGATGATCGCGTCGGCGTCGATGTCCTCCGCCTTGCGGACCAGTTCGCGCAGCGCATGTTCGCGCCAATTGTCCTGCAACGGAGCGCGGATCACGCCATGCCAGGCGGACCCGGCCTTGATCTTGCCGATCGGGTAGAGAATTTTCCCGCCCTCGATCACGTCCGTCGAACTAATGCGCATCACCCGTCTCCGAATTTCTTGCCCACCGGTAAACGTCGAAGGTTTCCTGCGGCTTAATGCGGTTGCAGAACCGGCCCGTTGAAAAGACTATGGTGGAGTCGTGGTGAACAGACGGTGACGCAGCGCACAGGCCGACGCGCCAGGAGCGCGAAGGCTTCAGCTTTCTTCTTAAAAATCAATAGTTTGAGATTATTTCAGGGTTAATGGCGGAAATGCCGGACGCCGGTGAACACCATGGCGAGGCCAGCCTCGTCCGCCGCCTTGATCACCTCGTCGTCCCGTAGCGACCCGCCCGGCTGAATGACGGCGGTGGCCCCGGCCTCGGCCGCCGCGAGCAGCCCGTCGGCGAAGGGGAAAAATGCGTCGGAGGCGACCACCGAGCCCTTGGCGAGCGATTCCGCAAGACCCGCAGTCGTTGCGGCTTCGCGCGCCTTCAGGGCGGCGATCCGGCAGGAATCCACCCGGCTCATCTGTCCCGCCCCGATACCGACCGTCGCGCTGCCCTTCGCATAGACGATCGCGTTGGACTTCACGTGTTTGGCGACCCGGAACGCGAATTTCATATCGCGGATCTCCGCTTCGCTCGGCGCGCGTTTGGTGACGACGCGCAAGTCCATTTCGTCCACCACGGCGTTGTCGCGGCTTTGTGCGAGAAAGCCGCCGGCGACCGGCGTATGACGCCAGCCCGCCGCGCGCGGATCCGGCAATCCGCCGGTCAGAAGGAGCCGCAGGTTCTTCTTGGCCGCGACGATCGCCACCGCATCTTCGTCGGCGTCCGGCGCGATGATCACTTCGGTGAAGATCTTGACGATCGCGGCCGCGGCCTTCGCGTCAAGCTTGCGATTAAGGGCGATGATTCCGCCGAACGCCGAAACCGGATCGCAGCGCAAAGCGAGTTCATAGGCGTCCGCGAGGTCGCTTCCTTCGGCGACGCCGCAAGGGTTGGCGTGTTTGATGATGGCGACGGCTGCCGTACGCGCAGGATCGAATTCGGCGACGAGTTCGAAGGCCGCGTCGGTGTCGCCAAGGTTGTTGTAGGAGAGCTGCTTGCCCTGAACCTGACGCGCGGTCGAAACCCCGAAGCGGCGCGGGCCCGAAGCGTAAAACGCCGCGATCTGGTGCGGATTTTCACCATAGCGGAGAGCTTCGACGAGCTGGCCCCCGAGGGCGCGATAGTCGGGGGCGGCGACGCCGATCTCGCCGGCCAGCCAATGCGAGATTGCCGAATCGTAGGCGGCGGTGCGGGCAAAGGCTTTTTGGGCCAGCCGGCGGCGCAAGGCCAGCGTCGTCGCGCCGCCATGCTCCTCGAGTTCGGCGAGGACGAGCGCGTAATCCGAAGCGCCGGTGAGGACCGCGACGCTCTCATGGTTCTTGGCCGCGCTCCTGATCATCGCCGGGCCGCCGATGTCGATGTTCTCGACGCACTCGTCGAAGTCCGCGCCCGCCTCGACCGTCGCCTCGAACGGATAAAGATTGACCACGAGCAGATCGATCGGCGCGATGCCCTGCGCGCGCAGCGCCGCCTCGTGGTCCGGCTTGCCGCGCACGGCCAGGAGGCCGCCGTGAACCTTCGGATGCAATGTCTTGACCCGCCCGTCGAGCATCTCCGGGAAGCCCGTGACGTCGGCGACCTCCTTCACCTGAAGCCCCGCCGCGGCGAGAGCCTTGTGCGTGCCGCCGGTCGAGATCAGTTCGACGCCGAACGCGGCGAGGCCTTTGGCGAAATCGACGAGGCCGGTTTTGTCCGAGACGGAGACAAGCGCCCGTGCGGGGCGGCGGAGCCCGGCGGGCGAGGCGAGGTCTGACATGGGTTCTCGTGCGTTGGCGTCTGAAAATTCACCCGCCTCTAGAGCGCTTTCCGATCGCATGAAGTCATGCGATCGATCAGAAATCGCTCCAGAGTCAAAGACATGAGCATATTCTTATCGATTGGATTGATTCAATCCGATCGGAATATGCTCTAGCACGAAGGCCGTGCGCGGCCTACCCGCCCGGCCGGATTTGTCTCGTTGCTCGGAATTATTGCGCGGGCGCCGAACGAAACGCCGCGGCTTCGACTGGCGCGGCTCCTCCGCCGCTCAGCGGCTTGAACCGCCGCAGCCGCAGCGCATTCAGGACGACAAACACCGACGAGAACGCCATCGCGCCCGCGGCCAGCATCGGCGACAGCAGAATTCCAAAGGCCGGATAGAGCGCCCCCGCCGCGACGGGGATCAGAATGACGTTATAGGCGAACGCCCAGAACAGATTCTGCTTGATATTGGCCATCGTCACCCGGCTCAGCGCCACCGCCGTCGCCACGGCGCCGATATCGCCGCCCATCAGCACGACGTCGGCCGCCTCGATGGCGACATCGGTTCCGCCCCCGATCGCAATTCCGACATCGGCCTCCGCAAGGGCGGGCGCGTCATTCACGCCGTCGCCGACAAAGGCCAGCGAGCGATGGCGCGCGCGCAGCTGCTTGAGCGCCTCGATCTTGCCCTCCGGCAAAACCTCGGCCACGACGGAGGAAATGCCAACCGCCTTCGCGACGGCTTCCGCTGTCGCGCGATTGTCGCCTGTCACCATGACGACATCGAGCCCCTGCCCGCGCAACGCCTCGACCGCCTGACGCGCCGATGGGGAAACCGGATCGGCCACAACGATCAGAGCGGCGAGCTTGCCGTCGATCGCCGCATAGAGCGGCGATTTGGCCTCTTCGCCGAATTTCGCGGCGGCGTCCTTGAAGACGGCGATACCGACGCCCTTCATGGCCATGAACCGATCGGCGCCGACGGCGACATGACGCCCTCCGACATCGGCTTCGACGCCGAAACCCGGTCTTGAGGCAAAGTTCCGCAGGTTCCCGGAGGCGCGCCCGCCCCGTTTCGACCACGGCCAGCGGCCGTGCGCTTCCATGGCGGCCTCCCCTGCCGCGGCGCCCTCGCCAACGCCGGACCTGGCGGCGGCCGCCGCGATCGCGACCGCCACAGGATGTTCGGACCGTGATTCGACCGCGGCGACCAAGGACAGAACCGTGTCGCGGTCAAATCCCGGCGCGACCAGAAAATCGGTCAGTTCCGGGCGTCCTTTTGTGATCGTCCCGGTCTTATCCAGCGCGATCGCGGTGACGTTCGAAAGCGTCTGAAGCGCATCGCCCTTGCGGAAGAGAACGCCCAGTTCCGCGCCCCGGCCGGTGCCGACCATGATCGAGGTCGGCGTCGCAAGCCCCATCGCGCAGGGGCAGGCGATGATGAGCACCGCGACCATCAGGGTCAGCGCATAATTCAGCGAGGGCGCGGGTCCGAACCAGAACCAGACCGCGAAGGTCAGCGCCGCGATCGCCATCACGGCGGGAACGAAAACAGCGGTCACCTTGTCGGCCAGCGCCTGGATCGGCAGTTTCGCGCCCTGCGCCCGCTCGACCATGCGGATGATCTGGGCGAGCCTCGTATCGGCCCCGGTCTCCGTCACTTTGAACGAGAAGCTGCCCGTCGTGTTGATCGTTCCGCCGACGATTGTCGCGCCCAACGCCTTGGCGACCGGACGGGGCTCCCCGGTCAGCATCGATTCGTCGACATAGGACGATCCGTCCACGACCGTCCCGTCAGCGGGAATTTTTTCGCCCGGTTTGACGAGAACGATATCGCCGACGACGACATCGTCGAGATCGACGTCCACCGTAGCGGCGCCGCGCACGACATGAGCGGTCTTTGGCTTGAGGCCGATCAGGCCGGCGATCGCCGCGCCCGCCTTGCCCTTGGCGCGCGCCTCGAGACTTCGCCCAAGCAGAATGAGCGTGACGATCACGGCGGCGGATTCGAAATAGACGTTCGATGTCCCGGCAGGAAACAGGGCGGGCGCGAACGTGACGAGCGTCGAATAGATGAAGGCCGCGCCCGAGCCGAGGGCGACGAGCGCATTCATCTCGGGGGCGAGACGCCACAGGGCGGGCAAACCGGATTTGAAAAACCGGAAGCCTGGACCCGCCAGAACCAAGGCGGTGAGAACAAACTGAATAATCCGGCTCGCCTGCATTCCGACGGTCTGCATGACGAAAGAGTGAAAAGCCGGAAACAGATGCGAGCCCATCTCGAGGACAAAGACCGGCGCGGTCAGCGCGAGGGCGAGTAAGAACGCCCTGAAAGCGCTGGCGGCTTCGTTTGGGCCCGCGCCGTGATCATGCGCGCCGCCGCCATGGCCGTGGCCCTCGTGATTGATATAATGCGCCGGATAACCGGCCGCGGCGGACGCTTTCGCCAGCGCCCTTTGGTCCGTGACCCCGGCCGCCACGCGGACGGTCGCGGTCCTGGTCGCGAGATTGACCGCCGCCTCGACGACGCCGGGCTCCGCCTTCAGCGCCTTTTCGACCCGATTCACACAGGAAGCGCAGCTGAGATTGTCGACGGCGAATTCCATCGTCTCCGTCGCCGATCCAAATCCGGCCTTGCCGATGGACGCGATCACCGGCGCGACGTCGGGAGCGCCGGTGAATACGACCTCCGCCCGCTTTGTCGCCAGATTGACCGACGCCGACGCGACGCCCGGCGCCGCGCGAATGGCCTTCTCCACCCGCGCCACGCATGAGGCGCATTCCATCCCGTCGATCCGCAGGCTCAGGGCGGCGTTCGAATCAGCGGACGCAGTTCGCATGGAGTCGTCCTTTGCGGTCAAGGCAAGCTTCGCGTGGGTCGGGCGCTCGTCCGGGCGGCTAATCTGGCGGCCCGATCAGGCCGAAGCCGCCCTTTCGAGAGCGCACTCATAGCCCGCCTCGCCGATGGCGGCGATCACGGCGGCGATGTCCGGCACGCCGGCGAACGTCACCTCGGCCCGCTTGGCGCCCAGATCGACGGAGGCCGAAACGACGCCATTGGTGGCGAGAATCGCTTTTTCCACGCGAGAGGCGCAGGAGCCGCAGGCCATTCCCTCGACGCGGATGCTGACGATTTTGTTGGATGGTGACGAAACGGACATCAACGGATTCCTTCGGCATGCGTTAAGGACGTGCGGGCCGCGGACCAGAGGGCTCGAAGCCGCCGCCCGGCGCGATGCAAAGCTTACCTACGGGCGCATGCATAAGATATGGAGCTTCGCGGCCGTCTTCCAGTCGTCGCCGCGGCTTGAACAAGGATTGTTTCGCATCCGCGTCCTTCCGCGCGACGCGCATTGGCCCTAAATACATCAACCTTGGGAGAAGCGTTATGTCGAAATCGATCGTGATCACCGTGCCGCATCAGCTTGGGGCCGAGGAAGCCCAGAAGCGGATCTCGGAAAAAATCGACGCCTTGCGCCGCGATTATGTCGATAAGCTCGCCTATTCTGAGGTCAACTGGACCGGAAGCCAGGCGGAACTGCGGGTCGTGGCCTTCGGCCAGACAACCACGGGCCAGCTGAACGTCATGTCGGACAGCGTCCGCATCGAAGTCCAGCTTCCCTGGATTCTCGCGTCGCTTTCGAACAAAATTCAGGGAGCGCTGACCAGCAACGCGCAAGAGTCCTTGCGCATAGGGCATAGTCCGCCCAAGACCTGACAATCAGAAGCTTAGTTCAGTTAGTCTATAAGCAATGTATGTAGTATGAAGGCTTCACGATTCCGCTATTTTTTGTGTGAATACCTTGATGCCAGCGCCTTGCGCGCGTAGACAGGCTAGATTGAGCTAGCAACTCAATACAACTTGTCCAAGAGGAGAACCTAACATGCAGCGTCGTGAATTCATCGCCGCCGTCGGCACTGCCGCCGTCATCGTCGCAGCCGGCGCTCCTCAAGCCTTCGCCGAAATGAGCGGAGAATCCATGCATCCGGCGAAATTCAAGGATCTTCAGGAGAGCGCTGGTCATTGCGTCTCCACCGGCGAGGATTGCCTACGGCATTGTTTCGGCATGATCGCCATGAAAGACACGAGCATGGCCGCCTGCACCGATTCGGCGTTCCAGCTTGTCGCAGCCTGCAAAGCCCTGCAAGCCCTCGCGGCCGTGAACTCGCCCCATACCGGGCATTTCGCCAAGGTGGTGGAAATGATTTGCACGGATTGCCAGAAGGAATGCGAAAAGTTCCCGCAATATTCCGAGTGCAAGTCCTGCGCTGAGTCTTGCAAGGCGTGCGCCGCCGAATGCAAGAAGGTCTCCGCCTAAATCGGCCGCGGCCAGCCCAAGCGAGGGCTGAACGTCTGACCCCGAGCGCCGGAGGCATCCCCGGCGCTTTTTTTTGCGTTTGAGCGGCGCATCTGATGATTTATTCTGCATGAAATCCGAGCCAACGCTCATTGAGGATCCATGAGCGGCGTCGTTGCGCCTTATGGATCGTGGGCCTCGCCGGTCAGCGTCGAACTCATGACGTCGGCGGCCATTGGCCTCTCCTCGCTTTCGGTTGACGGGGACGCCCTTTACTGGCTGGAAAGCCGTCCGGCCGAGAACGGACGCTCGGTCCTGTGCCGACGCGGCGCCGACGGCGGGGTCGAGGACGTGACTCCCCCGCCGTTCAATGTCGGCAGTCGCGTTCACGAATATGGCGGCGGCGCTTACGCCGCTCATGACGGCGCGGTGATTTTCAGCGAGCGCAAGGACGGCTCGGTCTGGCTGATCGACAAGCCCGGCGCCGCGCCGCGGCGGATCGCGACCTCTGAAAACTGCCGGTACGCCGATTTCGAATGGGATCCGCGCCGCCATCGCGCGCTCGCGATCCGTGAGGATCATCGGGACCGGCCGCCCAATGATCCGAAGGCGGCGATTGTCGCTTTGGGATCAAATCCGGGCGAGACCGAGACTGTCCTTCTCGAGGGGCCTGATTTCCTCAGTTCGCCCCGGCTCTCGCCCGATGGCGCAACCCTCGCGTGGATCGCATGGGATCATCCCGCCATGCCTTGGGACGCCACGCGCCTCTTCAAAGCCAAGGTGGCGCAGACCGGCGACATCGGACCGCCCCAAATCATCGCGGGCGGCGAGCCCGAGGCGATCGTGCAGCCTGCCTGGTCGCCTGGAAATATCCTGCATTTCTGCTCGGACCGGACCGGCTGGTGGAATCTTTACGCCGTTCGGAACGACGAAATCGTCGCCCTGGCGCCCGTCGAGGCGGAGATCGGGGGCCCGCACTGGATCTTCCGGCAGCGCTTCTACGCCTTCCTGCCCGACGGACGGATCATCGCCTCGATGGTGCGGGACGCGATCAGGCGCGCGGCGTTGATTTTTGAGGGAGCGATCAGGCCTCTCGACATCGGCCAGATTCAGGAATGTCCGACGCCCGTTGAAAAAGGGATCGCCTATCTCGCGACGCCGCCGGACCAACCGCCCGCGCTCGTTCTGGCGTCAGACATCGGGGGAGGCGAAACGATCATCGTGCGCAACGCCGCGCCCGCACCCGTACCGCCGGACACCGTCTCGATCGGCGAACCCTTTGATTTCGAAACGCCAGGCGGGACCGCGCACGCCTTCTGGTATCCGCCCAGGAACGGCGGATTTTTGGCGCCGCCAGGCGAATCGCCGCCTCTGATCGTGCTTTCGCACGGCGGCCCCACCAGCATGACCACCAACAGCTTCAATCTGAACATTCAATGGTGGACCAGCCGCGGTTTTGGCGTCGTCGACGTCAATTACGGAGGATCGACCGGATTTGGCCGCGCCTACCGGCGACGGCTCTACGGCCAATGGGGACTCGTCGATGTCGAAGACTGCAGCGCGGCGGCGAGACGCCTCGTCGAACGCGGGCTCGCCGACGGCTCCCGCCTCGCCATTCGCGGCGGAAGCGCCGGCGGCTTCACGACGCTCGCCGCGCTGACGTCGTCGACTCTTTTCAAGGCAGGCGCGAGCTTTTACGGCGTCGCCGATCTGATGCTGCTCGCCACGGACACGCACAAGTTCGAGGCGCGCTATCTCGACCAGTTGATCGGCCCCCTGCCGGGTTCGGAAGCGCTCTACGCCGAACGCTCTCCGATCTGTCATATCGACCGCCTGAGCTGTCCGGTCATCTTCTTTCAAGGCGAGGACGACAGGACGGTTCCGCCCAATCAGGCGCAGACGATGGTCGCGGCCATGAAAGCGCGGAAACTCGCCGTCGCCTATTACGAGTTCGCGGGTGAAGGCCATGGATTTCGCCAGGCGGAAACCTTGAGGCGCACGCTCGAACTCGAACTCGACTTCTACGGGCAGATCTTCGGGTTCAGCCCGCCCGGACTGAGCGAGAGGGCGATGATCGACAACGGGAAGCCGTGAAAACGTAGGAGAGCCTAAAGCGACTTTTCCTCGAGCCCGGGATAGGCGCAGCGCCATTTCACGACATGGCGCGCCGGATGCTCGTCGGACCATTGCGCGATGGTCGGCGGAGCCTGCAACATGCATTGCATGAGAGAACCTTGATCAACGAAGGAGAGCGCCTGCTCTTCGCAGGAAGTGGGTTGTGCGATCGCGCAAACAGTGAGAATCAATTCAACAAATCCCATGTCTCGATTCCTTCCGCTTCAAATTATGTAAAGCAAGACTCGGCCCACTCTTTCCGTTCCCGCTTCCTCCAGATATGCGTTGGCGTTCAATGGACATGGCATATAGTTATGTCCTTATGGCCATAATGATAGAATGCGCCCACCGCGGATCGGTTTCACAACGGCACTTGCAACAATGCCCGCAGGCCAGGGGGAGAAGATGAGTCTACGCTCATGCGCGCGTCCTCGCGTCGCGGGTCCGGTGCGCGCCCTTGGGACGTCCGCTCTCGCGGTAGTGGCGCTTGCTGCGATTTCGCTCAATCCGGCGCGGGCGGCGGAGAATTCCGAAAAGGATTGGCCGTGCCGGCAAATTCTTGTCGAAAAGATTTCCTTGCCCGCGGTCTGGTCCGGCCCCCCTGTCGAAAATATCGATTGGAGCAAGACTCCGACGATGGCCGACCGCGTCAAAGCGCTCGCGGCCCGCCGCCTGTCGGTCGAGGACGCCGAACGCGAGGTCCAGAATTTCGCCGCCACATTCGATGCTTCGCGGCGGGACGAAAAAAAGACCGAACTCACCGCTCTTTTCGCCGGTCTGTTCGAAACGCTGAGCTCTGAACGCGCACAGGTTGTCAGCGGACTCATCCGCTTTGGCCGCCGTCAGAAAGAACTCGCGCAAAAAATCCGCGCGGAGAACGCGACTCTTCATTCGCAATCGCCCTCGCCCCCGGTCCCGACCCCGGTGGGCGCGGCGAAAGAGGCTCAAACCGATCCGCGAGCGCTCGAATGGGATTTACGTATCTTCGATGAGCGGCGCCAGGCCCTCACCTATGTGTGCGAGACGCCGACGCTGATCGAGCAAAGATTGTTCGCCCTGGCGCGGGTCATTCAGCAAAATCTTGAGTGACGGCAGAATTCAGACTGAAACGAACACTCGGGGTCAAAGCCTCATCAGGGACTGAAGCGCCCCCGGACGCTAGAGCATATTCCGATTGGATTGAATCAATCCAATCGACAAGAATGTGCTCAAGCTTTTGACTCTGGAGCGATTTCTGATCGATCGCATGACTTCATGCGATCGGAAAGCGCTCTAGCTTCCGGGTATTCCCCGAAACCTTCAGTGAAGCGCGGGAATATCGGCCTCGTCCAGCACCGGGATTCCGAAGCCGGCCAGGATCGCGTTGATTTCGTCCTGATTCTCGGCGATGAGCTTGTTCAGAACGCGCTTCCAGTCTTGATCGGAATGGCGGACGCCCATGCCGATCCGGTAGATCAGGCGCGGCCCGGACGTCTCCTTGACGAGCGGCGCGACAATCATTGGAACCTTGGCCCCTTTGGCGAAGAAGCCTGCGATCGGTCCCCATAGAACGGCCACGTCGATCCGATCCTGCTCCAGATCCTTGAACATATCCACGGTCGGCGCATCGTAACGCGTATCCACGACCAGAGGATAGGATTTGATGTTGGGCAGCAAGCCGTTCACGGCGAGATTGGTCGCCGGTGGGGTTCCGGCGATAATGCCGATCCGCTTGCCCTTGAGGCGCGGATCTTCGAGGGTTTCGATCTTTTCGAGGTCCGAGCCCGCCTTGAAAACCAGCGCGTAGGATGTGCGGTAATAGGGATTGGTGCCCTGAACGATATCGTCGCCTTGCGGTATGCCGATGACAACGTCGCAAAGGCGGGCGTTCAGCGTATTACGGATGAAGCCCGGCGAGCCGGGATAGTAGGTGTAGGCGAGCGACTTACCAAGTTTGCGCGCGAGGAGTTCGGAGATCTTGTTCTCGAAGCCTTCGCCTGCTTCGTTCGAGAACGGCAGATCACGGGGATCGGCGCAGACCCGAAACACATTCGGGTCAACGAGTTCGATCGACTTGTCCTCGATCGCCTGCGCGAAGACCTGGCCGCCGCTAAGCGCCAGAGCAACCGCCAGAGCAAACCCAACACGTTTCATGCCGTGTGATCAGCTCTTGTCGCCGACACAGGCGTGTTCCGTTTCGGTCACTTTCGGCAGTTTCTCTTCGTGAGCGGCGGGACGCCCGCGAGCTACCGCCTCGACGCTTCTGGCGCGAAGGTAGACGTAGATGTCGTCGATATAGCACATCACGTTCTTGTTGTCGCCGAGAGCTGGCATGACCTTATTCTGACCGCCGGACACATTCTGCCGGCCGCCGACGACGATACCGTAGAATTCCGCGTAATCCAGAACCTTGACCGAATTCTTGAGCGCCGGCGCATAGGTCGACCCTTCGGCGTCCGGACCATGGCAGACGATGCATTCCGAAGAATAACGGCGATACCCGGAATAGGTGAACCAATCCACGGCGCCGTCGGGGGCCACATTGAAAGTCGGGTCGCCTTTGGCGTCGAGATATTTGCCGCTGTCGTCCTTCTTGACCGATTTCGGGTCCGCGGGAGTCTCAGCCATCGCCGAGGCGGCGCCAAAAGTCGCGAGCAGGGCGACGGACGCGGCCCGCACCAGTGAATTGATTTGCACGACACTATCCTTGTTGGAACTTGCATATCGAAGCAGAAATCCGGCGCTCGAGGCGCCGGATCCTTTCGATGCCCGAAAGAGCGTCCTGACTTAGTTCGGAAGGGCGAACACTGTCAATTGACCGCCCAGTGCGGTGTAGTTAGCGAGCGAGGCGTAGCCGCCGACGGCGCCAAGACCCTCGGTGCCTTTGGTCAAGCCCGCCGCGAGGCCGATGCCGGCCCAGCCGCCGACGCCGGAGAGCACTGCGACATATTGTTTGCCGTTGTGCTCGTAGGTCATGACGTTGCCGATGATGCCCGAGGGGGTCTTGTACTTGAAGAGCTCATCGCCGGTCTTGGCGTCGACCGCCTTCAGATAGCCTTCAAGCGTGCCGTAGAAGACAACATTGCCGGCTGTGGCGAGCGCGCCCGACCACACCGAGAACTGCTCCTTCTTCTGCCAGATGATCTTGCCGGCCTTGGCGTCCCACGCCGTGAAGTTGCCGAGATGCGTGTCGCCCTTCGGCGGATACATCGACAAGGTCGCGCCAACGAAGGGCTGACCCGCGGTGTAGCTCACCCGGAACGGCTCGTAGTCCATGGCGACGTGGTTGGCTGGCACGTAGAAGAGATTCGTAATCGGCGAATAGGCCGCCGGCTGCTGATCCTTCACGCCGAGGGCGGCGGGGAAAATTCCCTGCGAGTTGACGTCTTCGCCGTTCGACTCGGTCGAGAACTCCTTGACGACCAGCGGGCGGCCGTAGGTCTTGGAGTTCTTGTCGAGATCGACCTTGGTCGCCCAGTTGACGGCCGGGTCGAATTTCTCCGCGACGAGCGGCTCTCCGGTGACCCGGTCGAGCGTGTAGGCGAAGCCGTTGCGATCGAAATGGACGAGAACCTTGCGCGCTTCCTGGTTGACGAGGATCATCTCGTTGATGCCGTCGTAATCCCACTGGTCGTGCGGGGTCATCTGGTAGACCCACTTGACCTTGCCGTCGTCGGCGTCGCGGGCCCAGATGGTCATCGACCAGCGGTTATCGCCGGGACGCTGCTTGGGGTTCCAGGTCGAAGGATTGCCCGAGCCGTAATAAACGAGGTTCAGTTCGGGGTCGTAGGAATACCAGCCCCAGGTGGTGCCGCCGCCGGTCTTCCACTGGTCGCCCTGCCAGGTGTTGATGCCGGAATCCTTGCCGACGGGCTTGCCGAGATGCGTCGTGTTCTCGGGATCGATCAGCGTGTCGGAATCCGGTCCAACCGAATAGCCGCGCCAGGCTTTCTTGCCGGTCTTGATGTCGTAGGCGGTGATATGGCCGCGAACGCCGAATTCGCCGCCGGAAATGCCGACGAGAACCTTGTCCTTCACGACCTGCGGCGCGGAGGTGCCTGTTTCGCCCTTGGACGGGTCGCCGTTCTTCGCCGACCAGATATGGGCGCCGGTGTGGGCGTCGAGCGCGACGAGGGTCGCGTCAGCCTGGTAGAGGAAGATCTTGCCATCGCCATAGGCAACGCCGCGGGTGACCGTGTCGCAGCACATGACGGGAATGACGTTCGGATCCTGCTTCGGCTCGTACTTCCAGAGGATTTTGCCGTCGTTATTCAGATCGAGGGCGTAAACGATGTTCGGGAACGGCGTCGAGAAATACATGACGTTGCCGACCACCAAGGGTCCGCCCTCGTGACCGCGCAGCACGCCCGTCGAGAAGCTCCAGGCCGGAACAAGGTTCTTGACGTTCGACGAATTGATCTGGGAGAGCTCCGAGAAACGCCGGTTGGCGTAATCGCCGGTCGGCAGGACCCATTGTTTCGGATCTTTCGACTGGGCCGCCAATTCGTCATTGGCGAAGGCGGCGCCGCCCGCCAGGAGCGCAGTGGCGGCGACACAGGACATAAGCAGGAATTTGCGCATTCATTTCCTCCGGACACTTTGGTCGTGGCGCCCGCATTACTCATTCGGGCTTCGCCAGCGCCTTGTCATTCATAACTACCGGCTGCGGGCCGACACGCCGGTTAAGATCACAGGTTCTAACGTTGGCCGCGCCTGTTTTTGACGCTCCGGCGGCAGCGCGCGCCATCGCCAGGTAAGTCGCCGAACTGCAAAAATTCGCAGAAACATCGGGAAACTTCGGCATCCATATATATTGGGCTTTGCCAGGACACAATAGTCATTCACGGCGCAAACGGCGCGACACTTGCGCGCTTGAAAGTCCGCTTTTGCGAAACTTGCCTTGATGAGAAAAGAGACTTGCCGCGACGAGAAAAGAGACTCGCCCCGACGAGAAAAGAGACTCGCCGCTATGAGAACAGGGTTTCTCGGCCCGCCCCCGGAGACCGCGGCGACCGGAAAAAGAAAAACGTTTTTCTTCGCAAACTCAAAAACAGCGGATCTCGGCCTCGGCCTGGGCTCGGCGCAAATCCGCAAGGGCGGCTTTGGCCAATTCGCTCGCTCGGAACAAGGTCCCGATCTGGCCCTGCGCCTGAGTCATGCTCGCGACCGTCGCGGCGGCGACATAACGATCATAAGGGAGCAGAGTCGCGATGACGTCGATCGAGCAGGAGCAGCGCCGAAGCGCGTCCTGGGTTTCGCCATTGGTTTTCATGCAGGCGAAGACGAACTCGGCGCGCGCTTCCGTGGGGTAGTCGTTCAGTTCGGCGCCCGCCGATGGTGCGGCGCAGCAAAAAACGGCGAGGCAGAGCAGGGTGAAGCGCTTCAAAAGCGTTCTCGCGCTCATAGCCGGGTCGCCTCGAACGAGGGAACGTCCGACGCGAACCCGTCGAGCCACCGGACGAGCGATGGATGACCGTCCCGCCACGCGCCCTCGAACCGCAAATCGAGATAGCCAAGGGCGCAAGCGGCGGCGATATGGGCCACGTCGCGCCGGCCGGCGGGCGGGGCGGCGTCCAGAGCTTTCAGCCCGCGCGCGACCTTGTCCTCCTGATGAGCCATCCATCCCGGCTCCCGCCTGGAGGGGTCGCGAAAGCGGACCTCGTACATCTGCAGGAGGCTTGCGTCGGCGATTCCGTCGGCGAGAGCGGCGAGCGTCAGGCTCTTGAACCGTTCTTCGGGCGCCGCCGGGATCAGAATGTCGCCGCCCGCCAGAACATCCAGATATTCGACGATGACCCGGCTGTCGAACAGGACCGATCCATCGTCGAGAATGAGAGTCGGAATCTTGCCGAGCGGATTATGCGAGCGCACCGGATCGTCGGGATCGCTCGTGTCCGACGCGGCCGCCTTGATTTGCCCCGAAAGGCCGGCGAGCGCGGCGGCGATCACCACCTTGCGTCCGAACGGCGAAGCCGGCGAGGTAAGCAAAGTCATCATGGCCGGGAATATTCCTTCCTGAGTGCGGCGGCCTGACGCCGCGCCGATTGCGGCTCCACCGCTCGGGGCCAAAGCCGCGCTTGTCAAGTTCGATCCCAAAAATTCCGCGGCTGATTCTCTTCCGGGGCCAGCCATTCGGCCAGATGCGAGCCCCCGCCATCGCCGAGCAGGGAGACGAGGGCGGGAAGGATGAGTTGCGCTTCCGCCTCGAGCCTGTAGGGAGGATTGATGATGATCAGGCCGCAGCGGGTCAAGGGGCCGCGCAGCGCGGGGTCGCTGATCTGGAATTCGAGCCGGAGAATCGGCCGGATCCCGGACTTCGCCAGTGTCCGCGCAAAAAGCGCCGCGCCGCCGTCCGGCTTGACCGGATACCAGATGACAAAGATTCCCGTCGCCCATTTCCGCCACGCCGCCGCGACCGCACCCGAAAGCCGTTCGAACTCGCCGGCGTCCTCGAACGGCGGATCGATCAGAACGAGACCGCGCCTTTCGACGGGAGGCAGATAGGCCTTGAGCCCGACATAGCCGTCGATCTCGATAATCTTGATCCTTCTGTCGGCGCCCATGTGACGGCGGAGCGCTTTTGAGGCGTCGGGGTGAAACTCGCAGAAAACCATCCTGTCGTGCGGCCGCAACAGGGCGCGCGCGATCGCCGGAGAGCCGGGATAGCGGGGCTGGTCCGCATTCAGCAGCGGCGAAAGGATCTGGAGATAGGGCGAGATAAGGTCCAGCGCCGGGGACGCGAGAGTAGAGCGTGAGAGGCGCCCCGCCCCGCCGCGCCATTCGGCGGTTCGTTCCGCCGCAGGCGCCGAAAGATCGTACACGCCGCCGCCCGCATGGGTTTCGACGACCCGGAAGGCGCCCGGCTTTTCCGCCAGATGCGCAAGAATCCGGGTGAGGAAAATATGTTTGAAGACGTCGGCGAAATTACCGGCGTGGAAATCGTGACGATAATTCATATGACCTTTGCGGCGCCTTCCGAACTTTGCTTCGCCTTCCAGACTTTGCGTCGCCGTCGCGTCATCGCCAGAGCGCAGTTCGCGGGCGCGGTCGGCAGCGTTGCATTAGGCGGGGTCATCTGCGAATCTTCCGTATGCAGCGGACAGCCCTTTCTTTTCTCTTTTTTCCTGTCTCTTGTCTCTTGATCTCTTGTTTTTGATCTTTTGGCCGCATCGTTTGCGGACCTCTTTAGCGGCGGGACCCCATGTTCGCCAGAGCCACGCTTTATGGTTTGCCGGTCTGGATCGTCTTCCTGGCCGCGGCAGGGTCGCTCGTCCTCGTCACCGAACTGGGGTTCCGGGGCGGGCGGCGTCTTGGACGAGCGGCGCAGGAGAGGGCGAAATTCGAGACCGGATCGATTCAGGCCTCGGTGCTTGGCCTGCTCGCCCTGCTCCTTGGGTTCACCTATTCCGCGTCGATGTCGAATTTCCAGGAACGGCGCACGCTCGTCGTCAAGGAAGCCAACGCGATCGGCACGGCCTATTTGAGGGCGCAATTGCTGCAAAAGCCTCTGGCGCAGCAGGCTGGCCTTTTGCTGCGGCGCTATACGGATCTTCACCTTCAATGGGCGGCGGCGACGGAGACTGAGGCGGCGCGAATCGCAAGGCAGGGCGATGAGGTCCAAAAAGAGATCTGGGCGATCGCCGCGCGCGCCGCCGAGCAGGATCGCGGGCCCGTGACGGCGCTTTTCATCTCCTCCGTCAACGATCTCATCGACGTCGGCGGCGAGAGGGTCGCCTCCAACTCCAACCGCCTTCCGATTCAGATGTTCGGACTGCTCGGCGTCCTCGCGCTCGTCGGGATGGGACTGACCGGCTATGGCTGCGGCCTCTCCGGCGAACGATCCTTCGCCGCGACCACGACGGTTTCCCTGCTGATCGTCGCGCTGACACTCGTCATCTGCGACATCCATGAGCCTCGGCAAGGACTCATCCACGAAAGTCAGCAGAGCCTGATCGACGCGCGTGCGGCGATGCCCTAGAGCATATTCCGATTGGATTGGATTGAATCAATCCAATCGACAAGACTATGCGCAAGCTTTTGACTCTGGAGCGATTTCTGATCGACCGCATGACTCCATGCGATCGGAAAGCGCTCTATAAACGCTCCCTTTTTATAAGGTCGGCGGGACGGACACCTGTCGCGCGCGGCACCCCTGTCGGCTGACCTCCGGACAGGCGTGAAAGTCGCGCAGATCTTTCGAAAAACAGATCCGGACCTCCTGCAGGACGCCATGCGCGCAGGCGAGCCCAAGCATCCCGGGCCGCAGCCGCCGGTTGGCCGCGATAAAGGCGCGCTCGATGTCGACCGGCGTCCATGTCTGCGCCTCCTTCGCCGTCGCAAACGGGGGCGGCACGACAATCGCCTCGCGCGCCTTGCGGACGTCGGCGAAATAATCCGTCGGGCTCTTGCCGGAGCAGACGCCATGCTTGCGCCATTCGTAGCGGGCGAGGCCTTCGTCCGGATAGACCCCGGCCGCCGATTCCAGCGCGATGCGCGAGGGCGAACGCGCGGCCGGCCCGCAATCGGACGGGTAGCCATGTTCGTACTGGGGCCAGAGCCCATGCACGACAAAGCCGAGATTGGCGCCGGCGCCGCACTGGGTCTGAGCCCGCTCCGCCGAAGCGGTCTGGCAGAAACTCGGCGACCAGGAGAGGGCCAGAACGTAAAAGTCGAAATCGCCGGGCGCGCTCGGTCCGCGTGGCTGCATGCGCCGCCCGAAAGACGGACCCGACGGAGCATCCGGAGATGGAGAACCCGGATTTGCGTCCGCAGGCGAGGCGTCGGCGCAATTGTCGAGGATGCAGCCGCGTCCCTGCGGATCAGCCTGCGCGGAAGCGGCCGGAAGAAACCCGCAAAGGGCCGCCGCCAGAGTCAGGGGCCAAAGCTCCCGGAGTTTGCCTTCCAGCCGTACGGGTCTCAGGGCCGCACCATCTTGCATCCGGGCGCATAGGCGTCCATGCGATCGAGGCCTTCGACGCACCAGTCGACATCATCCTGGGCACCGATCAGCCCCGCGTCCTTGACGATCGTGAACGACACCGGGCGCCATTTGTCATCGTTCATGTAGGCCCGGGCGCGGCAATAGCGGCGGGGAATGTAATCGAGGCCATTCGACCGGAAGCCGATCTCCTGAACCTGATCGAAGCCGAGAATTTCGAGGCCCGTCCTCCAGAATTCGCTTTCCCGCTCGTGAAACCGCGATTGCAGCCGTTCCAGCGCGGCCGGGTCGTCGCAAGGCGGCAACAAACCGTCGGAGGGGATATATTGGCGCTCGGCGGGAACAAGAGGACGCGCGTTCGCGGGATGAAAAGCGCTTGTCGTCAGCACGGCGAACATCGCCGCAGCCAGCGGCGAGCGATAAAATCGCTTCGCCAGTCCTCCAAAGCCCGCCATCTTGCACCCCACGTGAATTTCCCCGGGACGATGCTTCGCCCGGACCAAAGCGTCAAGAGCGGCGTCAGCCTGAGGCGCGACTGGCGGGCCTAAACTCGCCGGACCCTGCACCCGATCATCTTCCTGGACATGAGACAGGCGAGCCGGACATGAGACAGGCGCGGTTTCGTCCTGGAACAGCCATGCCCGGCGCCACAACATTGACGGCCCGGTTGGCGCGACCGGCGCCCGGCGAGAACACTTGTTGAGAACGCCTGTTGAGAAGAGGCCCCAAGGATCAGTTGATCCTCACCCCCGATTGTAGACGTCCTGAATGCGGACGATGTCATCTTCGCCGAGGTAAGAGCCGGTCTGGACTTCGATCAGTTCGAGGTCGATCTTGCCGGGATTCGCCATCCGGTGCACGCAGCCGATCGGCAGATAAATCGACTCGTTTTCATGCACGAGACGCACCTCGTCGTCGCGCGTCACCTCGGCCGTGCCCCTGACGACGATCCAGTGCTCGGCGCGGTGGAAATGCTTTTGCAGGGACAATCGGTCGCCGGGCTTCACCACGATGCGCTTGACCTGGTAGCGATCGCCAGAATCGACGGACTGATAATAGCCCCAGGGCCGGTACGATCTTTTGTGCTCCAGCGCCTCCCGGTGCTTTTCGCTTTTCAACTGATCGACCAATTGCTTGACCCGGTCGCCCTGCGACTTGTGAAGCACGAGGACGGCGTCCTGGGTCGTGACCACGATGATGTCGTCGACGCCGACGACGGTGGTCAGATGCTCGTCGGATCGGACATGAACGTTGACGGAGTCCATGATGACGCCGCGTCCGCGGATCGAATTGCCTTTTTCATTGCGCTCGGACAATTCCCAGACCGCCGCCCAATTGCCGACGTCCGACCATCCGATGTCGGCCGGAACGACCGCGGCCTTGTCGGTATGTTCCATCACCGCGTAGTCGATCGATATTTTCGGCGCCTTCGCGAAGGCCTCTGCGTCGAGCAGGATGAAATTGAGGTCGGTCGTGGCGTTGGCGACCGCCTCCGCAGCCGCCTCCGCGATCGCCGGTTGGTAATGGCGCAACTCGGCCTGCATCACGTCGGCGCGAAAGAAAAAATTGCCGGAGTTCCAGAGGTAGTTTTCAGCGATATATCGCTCAGCCGTCGCGGCGTCCGGCTTTTCGACGAACCCCGCGACCTTGAGGACGGCGCCCTCATGCGAGATCGCCTTGCCGGTCTTGATATAGCCATAGCCGGTGGCGGGCTCCGTCGGCTTGATCCCGAGAGTGACGATATAGCCGAGTGCGGCCGCCTCGGCCGCCTCTTTGCACAGGGCCAGAAATCCCGCCTTGTCCTGCACGACATGATCCGCCGCAAGAACCGCGACGATCGCGTCGGGAGCGGCCGCGGCGGCGAGTTCGGCGGCGACGGCCACGGCCGGACCCGAGTCGCGCCGCACAGGCTCAAGAACGATCCGCGCCTCGCGCCCGATCTTTTGCAGCTGGTCGAAAACTAAAAACCGGTAATCGTGATTCGTAATGACGATCGGGGTCTCAAAAACGTCGTCGTCGAGGATCTGCATCGCGGACTGGAAGGTGGATTGCATTCCGATAAGGGAAATGAACTGCTTTGGCAGGCTCTCCCGCGATTCGGGCCAGACTCTCGTCCCCGACCCGCCGCACATGATGACCGGAAGGATTTTCACCATTTCTTGCTTTCCCGACTTCTGCCGCCCGACTTGTTTCCCAAACAGCGCCGATGCCTACGGCGCCCGCGCGGCCCAGACCGCTGAAATCGGTTCTTTAGCGCGGCCTGACGCATTGCACAAAATATCTTACACGACAGCGTCGTTACTGTCGCCTGTTTCCAGGGCTGCGCGCGCGCTCGCCTGCACGGTGGCTTGCAGGGTCGCTTGCAAGGTCGCTTGAATGAGCGGGGAAACGCGGGGCTCGCGGCCCGGCGGGGGGAATGCGATGGCGAAACCGGATTTTAGCGTCGAAAGGAAATTGCTCAAGGCCGGCGTCTGGCCGGTTGCGGGCGTCGACGAAGCCGGGCGCGGCCCGCTGGCGGGACCGGTCGCCGCCGCCGCCGTCATCCTCGATCCCTTGAATCTGCCGCGCGGGCTCAATGATTCGAAGCTTTTGCCCCCGCCAACGCGCGAACGCCTCTATGAGGAAATTCTAAAACGCGCGCTCTGCGTGTCGGTCGCCTTTGCGAGTGCGGCCGAGATCGACGCGATCAACATCCGTCAGGCGACGCTCGAGGCCATGCGCCGGGCGCTCCGGGCGCTCGCGGCCGCGCCCTGTTACGTTCTGTTCGACGGCAACGACGCGCCGGCCGGCGCGCCCTGCCCCGGCGAGGCCATCGTGAAGGGCGACGGCGCCGTGCTTTCGATCGCCGCTGCCTCCATTGTCGCCAAGGTGACGCGCGATCGCCTGATGACGCGGCTTTGCGCGGTTCATCCGGTCTATGGTTTCAGCCAGCACGCCGGCTATGGAACGCCCCGGCATCTCGCAGCCATCGAAGAACACGGGCCGTGTCCCTATCACCGGCTGAGTTTCCGTCCGTTCAGGATCGGTTGAAAGACGCGGCGAAGGGGGAGCCGCCCCGCCGCCTATGCAGAAATGGCACAGTCGAAGCCAGCCCTCCGACACGGGATGTTTACCGGGCGCCGCCAAGGTCGGTCGCGTCAGTAGCGTAGCGTACCGGTTGTCGAACATGCGTAGCCAAAGCGCCGGAGCCGCCGGCCGTAAATCTCAGATCAAGGTATTGCGTACTGGGATTTCGGCGGTGCGCTCCGTTGCGTCCGGCGCTTCGGCGCCCGCCCGCCAAGGCCTCCCGCTGAACGAGATCATCGTCGGCGATTGCCTCGAGGAACTCGCGCGGCTGCCCGAGGAAAGCGTCGATCTCGTCTTCGCCGACCCGCCCTACAATCTGCAACTGGAAAATAGCCTGTCGCGGCCCGACCAGAGCCTTGTCGACGGAGTCGACGACGACTGGGACAAATTCGCGAACTTCTCCGCCTATGATCGCTTCACCCGCGACTGGCTCGCCGCCGTCCGGCGGGTGATGAAGCCCGACGCGACGCTGTTTGTCATCGGCTCCTACCATAATATTTTCCGGGTCGGCGCGATCCTGCAGGACCAAGGGTACTGGATCCTGAACGACATCGTCTGGCGCAAGTCCAATCCGATGCCGAATTTCCGCGGCCGCCGGTTCACCAACGCGCATGAAACGCTGATCTGGGCCGCCAAAAGCGCCGGCGCGAAAAATTACCGCTTCAACTACGAATTGCTGAAAGCCGGCAACGAGGACTGCCAGATGCGATCGGACTGGCTGTTTCCGATCTGCACCGGCGCCGAGCGGCTGAAGGACGCGGCCGGCCGCAAGACCCACCCGACGCAGAAGCCCGAGGCGCTCCTCGTCCGCGTTCTGCTCGCCGCCTCGGCCCCCGGCGCCGTGGTGCTCGATCCTTTTTTCGGCACCGGCACGACGGGCGCCGCCGCAAAGCGCCTCGGGCGCGGCTTCGTCGGCATCGAACGCGACGAAACCTACGCCGCCGCCGCGCTGGCCCGGATCAACGCCGTCGAGCCTTTGCCTGAGAGCGCCGTCGCCGAGGCGCCGAGCAAACGGTCAGAACCGCGCATCCCTTTTTCCGCCGTCATCGAGGCGGGACTAATCCGGCCCGGCGACATACTCGCCGATGAAAAGAAGCGCCATTTCGCGGTGGTGCGGGCGGACGGCGCGATCTCGATCGGCGCAGTCGCGGGCTCGATCCACAAGATCGGCGCCCTGGCGCAAGGCCTGCCCGCATGCAACGGCTGGACCTTCTGGCAGTTTCAGCGCGGCGGCGAATACGAACCGATCGACGCTTTGCGCTCCCTCATGCGCGCGAGCCTGCGCGAGGCGGCGGAATAGTGCTGCGTCAGACGGCCCGGCCGTCCTAACTCTCACCGAGGTCAAAAGCGGCCGGCGCCGTCTGGTTAACCGCGCCATATTTCACAAACAGGAGGTCCAGAGCCTCCGCCGCGAGATCTCCGACCGGCCGGCCCTGCTCGTCAGCGAGCGCCCTAAGTTTGCGGCGCGCAGCCTCCGGAGCGTGGATGACCATTGGCTCGGCGCCGGCCCCCGCCGCTTCTTGCAGACGGACGCTAGCGCCTCTAAGCGCCGGCCCGGACGCAGACTGGTTTGGACTCATGTCGCGTTCGCACCGCCTTGCGACAAGACGCGTCACATAGAACCCGAATTCGGGATTTTGGAAACAAAGCTGCTCGAACGCCTCGTAAGTGATGAACAGAAGCTGCGCCTCGGTCGCGCAGATTGCGGAAGCGGTGCGCTGCCTTCTCCCAGTGAACAGCGCCATCTCGCCGAGCATTTCGCCGGGACCGAGGGCGACCGACGCTTCCATGATCTCGACCCGCCCGCTGACGATGAGGAAGGCTTCATCGGCGTCGTCGCCTTTCGAAAAAATGATCTCGCCCTTCTTCAGAACGCGCGGATGCATGAACGGCTTCAGCCACTGGAGCTTCAGGTCGGAGCCGGACGCAGCCTTCACGGTAGTGACGAGCTTTTGCATTTGCCGCAAACGCGAGGCGTTGAGCGGAAAATTGACCGTATGCTTGACGACAGAAGCGAGGCTGCCGTTGCCAAGCCCCGCGAGCACGCCAAGAACGTTGTTCAGGAGAGCGATCGACCGCAACTGGATCATCCCCCTGGCGCGCGCGGAGGCGATCGCCGAAAGAGCTTCGGCCCAGGTCACAATCTCTACCGCGAGAAAAAGGTAGTCGCCCGCGCCGGCCGGTTTGCGCGGCGCGGCGGAAAAGACGACATTGATGAGACTTAGACCACCGTCGACCATTCAAATCCTCGAAAGTTCCAGTCTTTCGCGACGCTCATAGCGCAAGCGCCAGCCAGATCTTTTCCACCCAAATCTATTCCACTTTGCGGGCAGCGCTCGTTGGCGAGAGCGGGAATCATTCTGGCTGAGGCCGCAAAGCCGGAACTCTAATGGTTCGCAGGAATTGAAGCGGCAAGGGTTCAGCTCAACGGGAGGACATGTCATGGAGCGCCGCCAATTTCTCGCCGCGATCGGAGTCGCGGCCGCCGCGTCGGCCGCCACCGATGTTTTCGCGGAAAGCGCCGAAGCGAAAGTCGCGAACGGGCTTTACGTGCTCCTCGAGGCAAAGCCCGGTAAGGAAGAAGAGGTCGCGGAATTTTTGCGCCAGGGCAAGGAACTCGTCGAGGCGGAGCCGGGGACGATCGCCTGGTTCGGCATCCGCCTTGGTCCGACGACCTTCGCCATATTCGACGCTTTTCCAGATGAAGCGGGACGGCAGGCTCATCTGACCGGCAAGGTCGCCGCCGCCCTGATGGCGAAAGCGCCGGACCTGCTGGCCGCGCCGCCCAAAATCCAGAAGGCCGACGTTCTCGCCTCGAAATTGCCGGGCTAGCGCATATTCCGACTGGATTCCAATCGACAGGAATCTGCTCAAGTTTTTGACTCTTGAGCGATTTCTGATCGATCCGCACGACGGCATGCGATCGGAAAGCGCTCATGGCCGCTTCATCAACTGAATTCGACGACGAGGCCCAAGCGGTCGAATTCGTCTTCGATCGCTTTGAGAATCTCGAGCAGCTCCGCGACCTCGATTTCGACGGACTCGTGAGGGGCGTCCCAGCACAGGATCTCGTCGAGATCGACGACGAAATCAGCCCCTTCCGCTTCCGACATCCCGGCGGCCGCCGGGAAGATCGTCACAACCTTGTCCCGCGAGCGGACCTTGATCGACCCTTCAGTCAGTGTGACCAGGAACGGTCTGGAGCTGCGCCTTGTCATTCTTATCCCGCATCGGCCATGGACGCGATGGCTCGCGGCGCCCGCGGCTTCGCCTGCCGCGCCTGTTCGCCATTTGGCTTCAGGTCGCCGCCCCGGCCCACGGCTTCGAGAACCTTTCGCATCACGCCCGGCAGCGCCTCCCGGGAAAGGTCAGCGGGAGCGACCCAGCGGCAGCCCGCGGGCGCCTCCTGCGCGAGAGGCGCCGCCGCCGCGAAAACCTCAAGAGTGAGGGAAAAATGGGTGAACACGTGCTCGATCGTGACATCGAGCCGCTTGAACGGAACCCGCATGGGGGCCTGTCCCAATGCGGCGGCCGGGTCGAAATCGGCGTCCCAGACGCTCCCCGGCACTTCGCTCATCCCGCCGAGAAGCCCTTTGTTCGGGCGCGTGCGGAGCATCACGGCTCCATCCTCGCGGCAAATATAGAACGCCGCGCCGCGCCGGCGGGGGCGGACGGCCTTCGGCGCCTTCACCGGGAACCGCGCCGGATCGCCCGATCGCCGGCCCTCGCAGAAATCCGACAAGGGGCAGATCGCGCAAGCCGGACTGCGGGGCGTGCAGATTGTAGCGCCGAGGTCCATCATGCCTTGGGCGAAATCGCCCGGGCGTTCGTGCGGAGTGAGGACGTCCGCCTTCGCCCGTATAAGCGGCCTGACCGAAGGAAGCGGCGCCTCGATCGCGAAAAGCCGCGCGACGACGCGTTCGACATTGCCATCGACGACGACCGCGCGCCGCCCGAAGGCGATCGCCGCGATCGCCGCCGCCGTGTAGGGTCCGATCCCCGGCAGACGACGCAATTCGGCTTCAGACTGGGGAAACCGGCCCTCGAAGGCGCCGGCGATCATTTTCGCGCAGGCGTGCAGGTTCCGGGCGCGCGAATAATATCCAAGCCCGGCCCATTCGCGCATCACCTCTTCGATCGGCGACGCCGCCAGATCATGGACGCTCGGCCAACGCGCCAGGAACGCGGAAAAATAGGGTTTGACCGCGGCGACCGTCGTTTGCTGGAGCATGATTTCCGACAGCCAGACGGCGTAAGGGTCGGCGGGCTCAAGCGGTTTCGCGCGCCAGGGCAGATCGCGGCGATGCCGATCGTACCAGCTTAAAACGGCGTCGGAAGCGCAGAAAGGCGCGATTTGGGCCGCGTCAGGGTCATACATGCGCCGAGTTTAGCCACTTTGATGAACTCAATCCACGATCGAACTTCGCGTTTGCGTCGCGCCGGGGGGCGGATGGCGTCAATCGTTGGCGCAAGTTATTGAAATCAAGGGGGATAGAAATGATCGAAAATACCAAGCCGATTCCGGCGGGCCATCAGGGGGCCATTCCCTATCTGACGGTGGACGCGGCGAGCGAAGCCATCGCGTTTTATCGGGAGGCGTTCGCGGCGGTCGAAACCATGCGAATCGAGCATGAGGGCAAGGTCGGCCACGCCGAAATCGTGATCGGCTCCGCCAAAATCATGCTGTGCGACGAATTTCCCGATCATGACGCGCTCAGTCCGCAAACCATCGGCGGGACTCCTGTCCTGATTCACCTTTATGTCGAGGATGTCGATCAGTTCACATCCCGGGCGATCGAGGCCGGAATGCGGGTTCTGCGTCCCGTCGAAAACCAGTTCTACGGCGATCGCGGCGGCAAATTCGAAGATCCGTTCGGACATCGCTGGTGGATCGCGTCGCGCCGGGAAGAGCTCTCCGAGGCCGAGATCGTCCGGCGCGCGACGGCGCTTCACGGCGCGCCCTGAGGGGGCGGCGTCGCGCAGACCTTGCGCCGTTTTTTCGGACCTGCGACGATCAGCGTCCGAAGCCTGAGCGCAGGCGAATAAAGAAGGCGCGGAAAATGTCATCCGAACCCTCGCGCAATTTCCGGCGCCGTAAAGCCGCATGGTCGTCTCCTCTGGCCGATCTCGTCGGCGCGGTGATCGACCCGGTTCTGGCCCGGCAGGGCTTCAGCCAGTCCGACCTGATTTTGTACTGGGACGAGATCGCGGGCGAGCGCCTCGCCTCGATGTCGCAGCCAATCAAGCTGCAATGGCCGCGAACGCCTGACTGGTCGCGGGCGCCGCAGACACGGGGAGAGCGGAGCGGCGGACCGCAGCGCCAGGACGCGGCGACCCTCGTGGTCCGCGTCGAATCCGGGTTTGCCCTTGAAATGCAGCATCTTGCCGGCGCGCTCATCGACAGGGTAAACGCGCATCTGGGCTGGCGCTGCGTCGGCCGCATCGCGCTCAAGCAGGGGCCGGTGGAGCGCCGCCGGACCGGAAGGCGCGCCGCGCCTGCTCCAGACCAGCAGATCGCACGCGAGGCCGAAAGGATTGTGGCCGGAATCGAGGACGACCCTCTCCGTTCCGCCCTGGCGCGTCTTGGCGCGAACATCCTCGCCCGGTGCGAAGGCCCGGCCAAAATTAACAGTGCTGAATAGACCAACAAGAGACTTGATACTGGCCGCTTGCCGATATAGCCGGTCTATGAAGCTGGCGGTCAGCTTCCCCCAAGCCCTCCGGATGGAGCGATCCCTATGTGTTCAGATAAAGCCGCTTCAGCCGTAAACAGGCGGCGCCATTTCCTGCGGATCGCCGGCGCGGTCCTGGCCTTGACCTCGTTCGCCGCGGGGGCGGCGGGCGCCGGCGCGCCGCCGGCCGAATTGATGGCGGCCGAGGCGTTGCCCGATATAGCCCTCGGCAAGCCCGACGCTCCGGTCACCATCGTCGAATATGCGTCGATGACCTGCACCCATTGCGCCGCCTTTCACGCCACCGCCTATCCGAAGCTGAAAAGCGATTATATCGACGCTGGCAAGGTCCGCTTCATCCTGCGTGAATTTCCGCTCGATCCCCTGGCGACCGCAGGCTTCATGCTGGCGCGCTGTTCTGGAGACGAAAAACGGACCGCGATCGTCGACCTTCTCTTCGCGCAGCAGAAAAACTGGGCGTTCACCGAAAAGCCTGTCGAATCGCTCGCCGGCCTGCTGAAGCAGACCGGCATGAGTCAGGAGAGCTTCGAGGCGTGCCTCAAGAATCAGGATCTCTATGACAACATCAACAAGGTGCGCGACCGGGCGGCGGAAAAGTTCCAGGTCAACGCGACGCCGACGTTTTTCATCAATGGCGAGAAGTTCAGCGGCGAACTCACGGCGGAAAGCCTCGCGAGCAAGATCGACACACTCGCCAAGCAGTGAACGGGGATGAGCGAGAATATCAGGATGATGCGCGAAAGGGCGGTTCCGCTCGTCAGGCCACTATCCGCCTGGAGGTCAAAGGACGTCGTGGCCCGTTGCCTGCCGTGAGATCACCGCAACATTCGGCCCCCGTAATGAGAGTTTGCAACCAAACCCCTTGAGCGGCCAGTTAGCCCCCTTTGAAATGGAATAGCTGAATAATAACTGCACGGACTGCGTCTCGCTCGAGGGAAATTATGTAAATTAAAGGAAAAAGTACGTATATCAAAACAGATAAGCTATAAACAACAAATATAAACTTAGCTACTTTCTTAACACGAGATATGTGCTTGTCCTTAAGTGTGTGTAATATTGTTGTTTTTCCATGAACAACACGAAATGTTGTTGATAGACGATATATGAGCAGCCGAAAAATCTCTTTGTTATTAAAATTTAAGAAAAGTCCAAAATATAAAATATACATAAAAAAATATATCGTAAATGCAACAGAAATAACAAAGAAAAACCCCGGAATTACGTTTCTGTTATGAACGGAAAACTCAAGTCCCAACGCTGAGAATTTTTCCGGCTCAATCGCTAGAATTCTGGAGGCAAGCCCCAAAGCGAAGGCTATGTAAATTCGTCCACTTATCTTGTAAACTTTTTCAGCAATTTTCTCTCTAGAATAATCTTTTAGGTCGCGCCATCTCAGCACCGCTTGCACCCCTCGGTCAGGTATGATGCGTCAAGCCTTACAGCGAAACTATAATATCGACGGGATGAGGGTCTCATCCTTTCGAGTTCAACACCAAAAGTTCCTTGTGAGAAAGTTATCAACGGTGCACGGAAACGGCTTCCGTCATCTGTATAGAGAATTCCCCGCAAGGTTTTTGCAGATATTTTCCGCCCAAATCGACCGCTGCCGCGGCTATCCCTCAGCGTTCAAACCCGCCGCGGGGCGTGGCAGGATCGACCCGACTATCCGGGCCGCGCGGCCCTTCAGGCAGCAGCCGCTGTGCCAGACAGAGCTTTTCAAGCTTCAGGCGCATCATATCCGTCGTCGCGTTCAGAACATATCGAGCGCCACGCGCGCCTCGTCGGACATGCGGCCCTGATCCCACGCGGGTTCGAAGACGACGCGCGCCTTCGAGGCCATGACGCCCGGGACCGTGGCGACCGCGGTTTCAACCCAGCCGCCCATCTCGCCCGCGACGGGACAACCCGGCGCGGTCAACGTCATGTCAACCCTGACTTCGCGATTTTCGCAGACTTCCACCGTGTAGATCAGTCCGAGTTCATAGATGTCGCAGGGTATTTCTGGATCGAAGACGGTCTTGAGAGCCGCCGTCAGATCTTCCTGATAACGATCCCGCTCGTGTTGCGGCACCGACCCGTCAAAAATCCATTGCGGTTCGTTCGGCTGCGCTTCGCGATGAGCGTCCGCGGGTTCGATCGTTTGCGGCTCGGTCATGACTTTTCCTCGTTCAAGCAAACAGGCTTTCAGCCTTGGTCAGCGCCTCGGCGAGTTTATCGACCTCCTCCAGCGTATTGTAGAGCGCGAAGGAGGCGCGGCAGGTGGAAGTGACCCCAAAACGGGCCAGCAGGGGCTGCGCGCAATGCGTGCCGGCGCGCACCGCGACGCCATATTGATCAATCACAGCCGCGACGTCATGCGCGTGGGCGTTTTTCATCTCGAAAGCGATGATCGAGCCCTTGCCTTTGGAGCGCCCGAAAATCCGCAGGGATTTGATCTCCGCCAGGCGTTCGCGCGCATATTCGCCCAAGGCGCCTTCATGAGCCTCTATGGCGTCGCGGCCGATCCGACGCATGTAGTCGCAGGCGGCTCCAAGCCCGATGGCCTGCACGATAGGCGGCGTTCCGGCCTCGAACCGCTGCGGCGGCGTGTTGTAGGTGATATGGTCCCGTGTCACTTCGCTGATCATCTCGCCGCCCCCCAGAAACGGCGGGAGAGTCTCCAACCATTTCTTCTTGCCGTAGAGCGCGCCGACGCCGGTTGGCCCGTAAAGCTTGTGGCCGGTGACCGCATAAAAGTCTACATCGAGGCCGCTCACGTCCACATCAAGATGCACGGCGCCTTGCGAACCGTCGATCAGCACGGGAATTCCCCGTTCATGCGCGATCCTGACGATCTCCTTGACCGGCGTCACGGCCCCGAGCACGTTCGACATATGCGTCAGCGCGACGATCTTCGTCTTCGGAGTCAGCGCCCTTTCGAACGCTTCCAGCGACAAGTTTCCCTCATCGTCGACTTCGAGCCATTTCAACACCGCGCCCTTGCGTTCGCGCAGGAAATGCCAGGGAACGATATTGGCGTGGTGTTCCATGACCGAAAGGACGATCTCGTCGCCTTCGTTGATGTAGGCCTGGCCGTAGGAGGAGGCGACCAGGTTGATCGCCTCGGTGGCCGATTTCGTAAAGATGATTTCGTCCACGGATCCGGCGTTCAGGAACCCCCGCACGCTTTCGCGCGCCGCCTCGAAGGCGTCGGTCGCGGCGTTGGCGAGAAAGTGCAATCCCCGGTGAACGTTAGAATATTCATGGTAGGTCGCATGAACCATGCGATCGACCACCTGACGCGGCTTTTGCGCGGACGCGGCGTTGTCGAGATAGACCAGCGGTTTTCCATTGGCCAGCGTCGAGAGGATCGGAAAGTCGGCGCGGATGCGGGCGAGATCGAATGACCCCTCGGTCGCAATATGTTTGTTCATATCTCGCTCCCCAAAAGCCCCGGCGTCAAAATCATGAATGAACGCCTGGCGGCGCGCGCCGGGAGAGCCACGCCCGAACTTCAGATCTGCAGACTTCGGCGAGGTTCTCGTCACCAAGACCGTCGATCAACTCTCCGGCGAACGCTTCGAGCAACAGCGCCTCGGCCTGCGCGAACGGCAGCCCCCGCGTTTGAAGGTAGAACAACTGGTCGGCGTCGAGACCGCCGCTCGTCGCGCCGTGGCCGCAGGCGACGTCGTCAGCAAAAATTTCAAGTTCGGGCTTGTTGTTCATCGCCGCCGTGTCGGACAGCAGCAACGCCTTGCTGAGCATCCGGGCGTCCGTCTTCTGCGCGAGCGGATCCACCACGATCTTGCCCTGGAAAACGCCAGTGGCCTCTTCGTCGAGTATATATTTGAACAATTGGCGGCCCGAACAATCTGGCGCCGCATGTTCGACGACAAGCGTGGTGTCCGCGTGCTCCCGCCCGCGAAGAAGCGAGACGCCGCGCAGCGCGCTTTTCGCGCCAGGGCCTTGGAACCGCATGAAAATCTGGCGCCGGATCAGCCCGGCGCCGGTGACAAGGGCGAAACTGTCGAATTGCGCGCCGGCGCCGATCGATGCGATCAGGCTCTCGACCCGCACGCCGCCTGGCTCGCCGCCGGTCATCCTCGTCGTGTGGTTGAAGGTCGCGCCCTCGCCCACCGACGCGATAAGACAATTGAAGTTTTGCAGACAATTGAAGTTTTGCAGCCCACTGAAGGTTTCGTCCGCTCGCGCGGCGCGAACATGCAGGGATTCGGCAAGGCGGATCGACGCCCCGGCCCCAACGACGATCAGCGAACGCGAAAAGCGCGCGGAGGGTCCGCCCGGCGTCGAGGCGTAAACGAGGTTGATCGGATCATCGCTCCTTGCGCCGGGCGCGACCTCGATCACCACGCCGTCCTGCATCAGGGCGGCGTTCAGGGACAGGATCGGATCGGCGCCGTCGGCATTCGCCGGCGCCAGCAGCGCGATGAGGTCGGCGCGGCCTTCGTTGAGAACGGATGCAAGCGAGCGCACACGAACGCCCTCCGGCATCGCGCTCGACAGCTCAGGCGCGAAAACGCCGTCCACAAGCACAAGGCGTTGAGCGAGCGCGCCGGGATGCGAAAAGTCCGGTCGAAGCGCTTCGATCTCGGCGGCGCCCGGCGCCTCCACCATGGGCAGGGCGGAACGCATGATCGCGCGCAGGTCCGTGTAATGCCAGGACTCGACGCGGCGATGCGGAAGCCCGGCCGCCGCGAAGGCCCGAAACGCGGCGTCCCGATACCTCGCGACGTCGCGGCCGCCCGGAAGGGCGCCCTTGCGAGCGTCGAATCCGGCGCTGAGGGCCCGCTCAGCGGAGGTTCCAGTTGATAAAACGTCAGCGCTGATGGCCGCCTCCTACGCCACGGCCTGATCGGGATCGGTCAGGTAGTTTCGATAGCCGCTCTTCTCAAGCTCGAGCGCCAGTTCCTTGCCGCCGCTTTTGACGATCCGGCCTTCAGCCATCACATGTACGCGGTCGGGAACGATGTAGTCGAGCAGGCGCTGATAATGGGTGATCACGAGAAATCCCCGGTGCGGCGCGCGCAACGTGTTGACGCCGTCGGCGACGACCCGCAGGGCGTCGATATCGAGGCCGGAATCGGTCTCGTCGAGGATGCAGAATGTCGGTTCGAGCAGCGCCATTTGCAGGATGTCCATCCGCTTTTTCTCGCCGCCGGAGAACCCCACGTTGAGGGCGCGCTTCAACATGTCCGGCTTGATCCCGAGTCTTTCGGCGGCGCCTTTCACGCGGCGCATGAAGTCGGGCGTCGACAATTCAGCTTCGCCGCGCTGTTTGCGCTGCGCGTTCAGCGTCGCCTTGAGAAATGTCATCGTGGCGACGCCGGGAATTTCGATCGGATACTGAAACGCCAGGAACAGGCCCCTGGCCGCCCGCTCGTCGGGCTCAAGGGCGAGAAGGTCAACGCCGTTCAAGATCACTTCGCCCGACTCGACACGATAGTCCTTGCGGCCAGCGATCACATAGGCGAGCGTCGATTTGCCGGCGCCGTTCGGCCCCATGATCGCAGCGACTTCGCCATCCTCGACGGTGAGGCTGCAATCGTCGAGGATCTTGCGTCCTCCGATCGACACGTTGAGGCGTCTGATTTCAAGCATAAGTCTGTTCTCTAAAAGGAGCCGGCCGAGCCTGTCGTATCGCGACCACGGGGGGCTTGTGGAAACAACATGCCGGAGGTTATACGCCCGGCGCATGGGGCGGATCCGATCAGCCGACGCTTCCCTCGAGGGAGATGGCGATCAGCTTTTGCGCCTCGACCGCGAACTCCATCGGCAGCTGCTGCAGCACATCCCTGACGAAGCCGTTGACGATCAGCGCCGTCGCCTCCTCGGCGGAGAGGCCGCGCTGCAAGCAATAGAACATCTGGTCTTCGGATATCTTCGAGGTCGTCGCTTCGTGTTCGAACTGCGTGCTCGGGTTTCTCGATTCGATGTAGGGAACGGTGTGGGCGCCGCAGGAATTGCCGATCAGCAGCGAGTCGCAATTGGTGAAATTTCGCGCGCCCGTCGCCTTGCGGTGCGCCGAAATCTGGCCCCGGTAGGTGTTCTGCGATTTACCCGCCGCGATTCCTTTCGAGATGACCCGGCTCGTCGTGTTCTTGCCGAGGTGGATCATCTTGGTTCCGGAATCGACCTGCTGACGACCATTCGAAATCGCGATCGAATAAAATTCACCGCGCGAATTGTCGCCGCGCAGAATGCATGAGGGATATTTCCAGGTGATCGCGGAGCCAGTCTCGACCTGCGTCCAGGAAATCTTTGAATTTGCGCCGTGGCAATCGCCGCGCTTGGTGACAAAGTTGAAGATGCCGCCTTTGCCCTCTGAATCGCCCGGATACCAGTTCTGGACGGTTGAATATTTGATCTCCGCGTCGTCGTGCGCAATGAGTTCGACGACCGCCGCGTGAAGCTGATTTTCGTCGCGCTTCGGGGCGGTGCAGCCTTCGAGGTAAGAGACATAGGAGCCTTTGTCCGCGATGATCAGCGTGCGCTCGAACTGCCCCGTGTTCTGCTCGTTGATGCGGAAATAGGTCGACAGCTCCATCGGGCAGCGAACGCCGGGAGGCACGTAGACGAAGGACCCGTCGGAAAACACGGCGCTGTTCAGCGTCGCGAAATAATTGTCCGTCGTCGGCACGACCGAGCCGAGATATTTCCTGACGAGTTCCGGATGGCTGTGGACCGCTTCCGAGATCGGGCAGAAGATGACCCCGGCCTTGCCGAGTTCCTCCTTGAAGGTCGTGACGACGGAGACCGAGTCGAACACGGCGTCGACCGCCACCCTGCGTTCGACGCCCGCCAGGATTTCCTGCTCCTGAAGCGGAATGCCGAGCTTGGCGTAGACCTTCAGCAACTCCGGATCGACGTCCTCCAGCGATTTCGGGCCCGGAGCCGTCTTCGGCGCCGAATAATAGTAAAGGTCCTGGTAGTCGATGCGCGGATAGTCGACGCGCGCCCATTTCGGTTCTTGCATCGTCAGCCAGCGCCGGTAGGCGTCGAGACGCCATTCCGTCAGCCAGGACGGCTCGTTCTTTTTCGCTGAAATGAACCTGACGATCTCTTCGTTCAGCCCCTTCGGGGCCTTGTCGGATTCAATGTCGGAAAAAAACCCATACTTATATTCCGCGACGTCGATCGATTTGACGCGATCGACGGTCTCCTGAACAGCCGCCATTTTTCTTTCTCCTCACCGCCGCGGTTTCAAGGACCGCTGGTTCAGACTTCAATATCCGCCGAAAATCCGCCGGGACTACCCGGAGACGTTACGCTGCGGCCTGCCTCGCCGTCCTGGTCGTTCTCGCGCCGATGGTCTTCATCGCCTTTGTAAAGGCGCGGATGAACAAATCGCAATCCTCGGCTCGAGAGTTCCAGCCAAGGCTCACCCGGATCGCGCCCTGGGCCAAATTGTCCGCGACGCCCATCGCCGTCAAGACATGCGATCGTTTGACCTTTCCGGAGGAGCAAGCCGATCCGGACGAAACGGCGACGCCTTCGATATCCATAAACATCAACAGCACCTGCGCCTCGACGCCCGGGACGGCGAAACAGGACGTATTCGGCAACCGCTCCGCTTGCGCGCCAAAGAAAACCGCCCCGCCGCACACCCGCCGTATGTCCGTTTCGATACGGTTGCGCAGGCCTTCCATGGCCTGATGGTCGAGTTCCGACGCTCCCGTTCCGCTCGACCTGTCCTCAACCGCGCGGATCGCCGCCGCCGTTCCCGCGATCGCTGCGACATTCTCGGTGCCGGCGCGCGCGCCGCGCTCCTGTCCGCCGCCCCGATGCAATGGACTTCTTATGTGTGACGCGCCGCCGGCAAAACACACCCCCCCGGCGCCTTTGGGGCCGCCGAATTTATGGGCGGAAAAGACCAGCGCGTCGGCGCCCAGTCGCTCAAGACCGCAGTCAACCTTGCCGGCGCCCTGGACCGCGTCGCAAACCACAAACCCGCCAGAGGCATGAACGAGCCGCGCCGCTTCCGCCACAGGCTGAAGGGCGCCGGTCTCGTTATTCGCCAGTTGCAGGGCGAGCATGACTCGCGATCCGCGGCGTCTGTCGAGCGCGGCGTCGAGCGCGGCGATATCGAGAACGCCACGCGGCGTAAGGCCAATGGACTCAACGGCACCCGCTGGAAACCTGCAGCCGGAGAGGACCGCCGGATGCTCTCCCGCCCCGGCCAGAAGACAATCGAAGGGCCGGGCGTCCCCCGCCGTTTCCAGATCGGGCGTCAACACGAGATTCAGCGCTTCGGTCCCGCCAGAAGTGAATATCAGGCTCTTGGCGTCCGCCTGGAAAAAGCCTGCGATCTCTTCGCGGGCCGACTCAATCATCGCGCGCGCCGCCCGTCCTTCGGCGTGGACGGAGGACGGATTGCCGCAATGATCGAGCGCCGCACAGATCGCGGCCCGAGCCGAAGGGTGAAGCGGCGTCGTCGCGTTATGATCGAGATACGCGCGAGGCCCATGCATGGCGGAGGTCCATCGTAACGGCGAAAACCCGGAAACGACCTCAAGCCTGCGAAAACCGCTTGCAATCCTTCGGGTCGAACGTGGTAAAGAGAAACGGCGCAAAGATTTTAGAATTATTCTTATGCGCCATGACGATCACAAGTCAAGCAGGTCCGGAAGCAAGCACGTTTGGTATTGGCGGCGGAGTTTTGATCACAGCTTGCGAGTATTCGAGAAAAGATCAATGAACGAACGCCCCGGCTTGCGGGTTTAGCGCGAACGTAAGACGCGCGGCCCCGTTGGGCTCCATTGACGCTCAGTCTGCCGCAGGCCCTCTCATCCGCAGACCGGCGGCGCCGGTATTTATCAGGGAGCACGAATGCCCGAGGTTATGTTTAACGGTCCGGCCGGCCGCATCGAGGGCCGTTTTCATCCTTCGAGCGTACGCGGCGCGCCCATCGCGATCATCCTTCATCCACACCCGCAATTTGGCGGGACGATGAACAATCAGATTGTCTATAATCTCTATTACACGTTCGCCGAGCGCGGCTTCGCGGTGCTACGGTTCAATTTTCGCGGCGTCGGCCGCTCCCAGGGCGGGTTCGACCACGGCCAGGGCGAATTGTCGGACGCCGCGGCGGCGCTGGACTGGGCGCAGGCGTTCAATCCCGAAGCGCGAGCCTGCTGGATCGCCGGCATTTCGTTCGGATCCTGGATCGGCATGCAGCTTTTGATGCGCCGCCCGGAAATCGAAGGTTTCGTCTCGATCGCTCCGCCCGCGAACCGGTTCGACTTTTCGTTTCTGGCGCCCTGCCCCTCCTCCGGTCTGTTCGTTCATGGAGATCAGGACCGCGTCGCGCCATTGCGCGAGGTCACCGGCCTGATCGAGAAACTCAAGACGCAAAAAGGCATCGTGATCGAACACGCCGTCATTCCGGGCGCCAATCACTTCTTCGAGAACCGGGTCGAACATCTGATCGAGGAGGTCGGCCTCTATCTCGATCGCCGCCTCGGCAATCCGCCGAGACTGCCGACGCCGACACGAAGCGAACCGGCCGAACGACGTTAGCGCGCGCGGAGCGTTTGAGGTTCGTCTCCTGGAGCATATTCCGATTGGATTGAAATCAATCCAATCGACAAGAATATGCTCAAGCTTTTGATTCTGGAGCGATTTCTGATCGATCGCATGACTGCATGCGATCGGAAAGCGCTCGAGCATATTCCGATTGGATTGAATCAATCCAATCGACAAGAATATGCTCAAGCTTTTGACTCTGGAGCGATTTCTGATCGATCGCATGACTTCATACGATCGGAAAGCGCTCTAGATATTGTCCTCGCGCGGGAAGCTTAACCGGACTGTGGTCTGAGGCGCGCGCGAGAATTCCAGCTCTCCGCCCAATTGCCGCGTCAACGCCTGCATGATTAAGAGGCCCTGGCCCGTGCGCATCGACGGCTGGAAGTTGTCCGGGAGACCTCGGCCATTGTCGCGAACGGTCAGGACGCACGCGCCGCCCGCGGCGCCGAGATGAATGTCGATCTCACCGGACTCGCCGTCGAATGCATGTTTGACGGCGTTGGTCACAATCTCGGTCAGGATGAGCGACACCGGCACGAGCTTGCGGTCATCGATTGTCTCCAGGGTCGATTCGACGCGGCACGCAATGTCCTTCGAGGTGCTCGCCTCGATAAGGTCGAGGCAAAGACCCTCAAGGTAGGCTGAAAGCGAGACCCGCATCTGGCCCGGCGCATAGAGGCGGCGATAGATGATCGCCATATTCACCAGCCGCTCCCTCGCGTCGTCGAGGGCGTCCGGCGCGGACGAGGGATCTTCCATCACGCGCCGCCTCTGCAACGTCAGGACGCTTGAGGCGAATTGCAGATTGTTGGCGACGCGATGCTGCAAATCGCGAAACAATAGATGCTGCTCGGTCAGCTTCGCCTCTGTTTTTTGCAGGGTGACGGACAAATCCTTCCGGGTTTGCTGAAGCCGGCGGACGATTTCGATCTGAAAGGCGGCCCCAAAAGCGAAAATCAAAGCGGCGGCGGCTGGAGAATCCGGCGAAACCGTATGCGCAGGCGGCGCAAGGAACGCGAACATGGCGGAGACCGCCGCCGCCGCCACAGCGGGTCCGGCGCCCGCGGCCAATGCGGCAAGGCTCACCGCCGGCAGCGACATCAAAAGAAAGATCCCTGGAGACGGGATTATGAAAAAATCCCGTATCAAAACAACCAGAATCGCCAGCGCCACGGCGAACAGATAGCCGCCGAACGCGTTTCGCCTGGCGGAGGGCAATTTCAAAACTTTCCATTTGTCGAGATGGATCGGCTTTAGCTTTCTGTCGGACTCAACCATAAGGTAGGCCATCGCGCGCCTCGGAGGTTACTGGTCTTGAATGGTAAGGCGGCGAACTGGGGCTCGTCATTAAACTATGACATAACGCCCATGGAGGGTCTGCCAATGCAGACATCTCAATGACGAGGAAACCGGCCTTGGACCGCTCCACGCCCTGCAAGGATTGCCCGCTACGTCCCCTCGACGTGTTTCGCGACCGCAGCCCGACCGACGTCGACTTTATTCAGGCTTTCAAGGCGGGGGAACTCGTCGTCGGCCCCGGCGCGACGATCATCCGGGAGAATAGCAAAAGCATCCATTTGTTTACGCTGCTGTCCGGCTGGGCGTTCCGCTACAAGACGCTGGAGGACGGCCGGCGGCAAATTATCAACTATGCATTGCCGGGCGACTTTCTCGGGCTCCAGGCGTCGATCTCCAATGAAATGAATCATGGCGTCGACACCCTGACCGACGCGGTCTTTTGCGTCTTCCCGCGTGACCGGCTGTGGACGCTCTTCACGCAGCATCCGCAGATCAGTTTCGACATCACCTGGCTCGCCGCGCGCGAGGAGCGCACGCTCGATGAACATCTCCTCTCGATTGGGCGCAAGACCGCCATCGAGCGCGTCGCCTACCTGCTCTGGTATCTCTACGATAAAGCGCGCGATGTCGGTCTCGTCAAAGGCGACAAGCTCGACCTGCCGATGCGTCAGGCCCACCTCGCCGATACGCTTGGCCTTTCGCTCGTCCATACCAACAAGACGCTGCAGAAGCTGCGCGAGAAACGCTCCCTTGTTCTTGAGGACGGCAGCCTGCGAATCATCAACGAAAGCGCGCTCAAGCTTCTGGGCCGGATCGAAACCGCCGAGATGAACTCGCGCCCGCTGATCTAGGGCGCATTCCGATCGCAGCGAGCCCTGCGATCGAACAGAAATCGCTTCAGCGTCAAAAGCTTGAGCTTATTCTTGTCGATGGGATGGATTCAATCCAATCGGAATATGCTCCAGCGCGGGGCTCATGCCGTTTTTCGGCCCCGACGGACCGGTGCAATGCGCCGCGGCCTTTGCTAGGCTCATCTCATGCGAAAGATCCTCCGCCCCATGCCGCCCGCCGCCAAGGCCGGCGCGTCCGACGATCGCGCGAGCGAGGATGGCACCCGCGCGGGGACCGCGGACCCGGCGGCCAAGATCTCGCCGATGATCGCGCAATATCTCGACATCAAGGCCGCCCACCAGGACGCTCTCCTGTTCTACCGGATGGGCGATTTTTACGAATTGTTCTTCGAGGACGCCGAAACGGCGGCGCAGGCGCTCGGCATTGTCCTCACCCGGCGAGGCAAGCACGCGGGGCAGGACATCCCGATGTGCGGCGTGCCGGTCGAGCGGTCGGAGGACTACCTGCATCGCCTGATCGGGCTCGGGCATCGGGTCGCGGTCTGCGAACAGATCGAGGACCCTGCCGAGGCGCGCAAACGCGGCGCGAAATCCGTCGTCCGGCGCGAGGTCAAGCGCCTCGTGACGCCCGGAACCATCACCGAGGAGCATCTGCTCGATCCCTCGCGGGCCAATTGCCTGCTTGCGATCACGGCCGTTGCGCAACCAGCCGGGGAAATTCGCTACGGACTCGCGGCGGTCGATATTTCAACCGGGGCCTTCGCTGTTTGCGAAACATCCGACGCGTTCCTCGAGTCGGAGATCGCCCGGATCGATCCGGCCGAGATCGTCGTTCCCGAAGCTCTGCTGAACCTGCCGAGCCTCACCCGTCTCGCGAAAGAGGACAAGCGTCCCCTAACGCCGCTCGGGGGCGACGCCGGCGCGGCGGCCAGCGCGGAGCGCCGGATCAAAGCTTTTTTCGGCCTGGCGACGCTGGACAGTCTTGGGGCTCTCTCTGGAGCTGAAAGCGCCGCCGCCGCCGCCGCGATCTTCTATATCGAGCGGACCCAGCTCGGCGCGCGGCCCGCCCTCAGCCTGCCCTCGCGCAACGGGCGCAGCGACCATATGGACATCGACGCCGCGACGCGCGCCAATCTCGAGCTGACCCGAACCTTGGCGGGAGCGCGCGAGGGCTCGCTGATCGGCGCGATCGACAGGACTGTGACGCCCGCGGGCGGGCGGCTGTTTGTCGAGCGGCTTTCGGCGCCCCTCATGAGCCCGGACCGCATCGCGCGCCGCCTCGACGCGGTCGCATTTTTTGTCGGCGACCCGAGCCTGCGCAAGGAATTGCGCGCCCGTCTCAAGGCCGCGCCTGATCTCGCCCGCGCCCTGTCGCGGCTATCGCTCGGGCGGGGCGGCCCGCGCGATCTCGCGGCGCTGCGCGACGGCATTGAGGCCGCGCAGGCCGTGGCGGCCCTCTTCGCCGAAGCCTCGCAGCCGCCGGAGGAATTGGCCGCAGCCGCCGGCTCCGCCGCCGCTCTAGAGTCCTCCCTCGCCGCCCGGCTTCGGGCGGCCCTCGCCGATTCGTTGCCGCTGAACCGGCGCGACGGCGGCTTCGTGAGGAGCGGCCACGACGACGCGCTCGACGAGCAGCGCGCCCTGCGCGACGAAAGCCGCCGCGTCATCGCCGCGTTGCAGGCGCGCTATTGCGAAGACCTGGAGACCCGCCAGCTCAAACTCAAGCACAATCATTTCCTCGGCTATTTCATCGAAGTTCCACAGGCGCAGGGCGAAAAGCTTTTGCGGCCGCCGCATGACTCTTTGTTCACGCATCGCCAGACGATGGCGGACGCAATGCGCTTTTCGACGCGGGAACTCGCTGAACTCGAGGTCCGGATTTCGTCCGCCGCCGACGAGGCGCTCGCCCGCGAGCAGGCGGTTTTCGATGAGCTGGCGACGCTGGTTCTGGCGCATGAGGCGGCGATCAAGCGCGCCGCTGACGCGCTCGCCGTCTTCGATGTCGCGGCGGCGCTCGCGGATCTCGCCGCGGGTTGCGGCTGGACGCGCCCGGAGGTCGATCACTCGCTGGCGTTCAAAATCGAGTCGGGACGCCACCCGGTCGTCGAAGCCGCGCTGCGCGAAAGCGGACAGCCCTTTGTCGGCAATGATTGCGATCTTTCGGGCGGCGCCGGCAAGGCGGGACGCATCGCGGTGCTGACAGGGCCGAACATGGCCGGAAAATCCACCTATTTGCGCCAGAACGCCCTGATCGCGGTCCTCGCGCAGACCGGCTCCTTCGTCCCGGCCGCGAAAGCGCACATCGGCATTGTCGATCAGCTCTTCTCCCGGGTCGGCGCGGCCGACGATCTCGCAAGGGGCCGCTCGACCTTCATGGTCGAAATGGTCGAGACCGCCGCGATCCTCAATCAGGCGAAAGAACGCTCGCTGGTGATCCTTGACGAGATCGGGCGCGGCACCGCGACCTTCGACGGTCTCTCCATCGCCTTCGCGGTCATCGAACATCTGCATGCGAAAAACCGGGCGCGCGCGATTTTCGCCACCCATTTCCATGAACTGACGCAACTCGCAAAGCGGCTCGACCGGATCGATAATCTCACGGTCCGGGTGACCGACTGGAACGGAGAAGTGGTCTTCCTGCATGAGATCGTGGCGGGCGCCGCCGATCGCTCCTACGGCATTCAGGTCGCCAAACTGGCGGGTCTGCCCGCAAGCGTCGTCGCCCGCGCCAAAACTCTGCTGGCGGACTTCGAAGCGGCCGACCGGCTGGCGCAAACCGAGCGGCTTGTCGCGGACCTGCCGCTGTTCACCGTAGCGGCGCCGTCCGCATCTTCCCCGCCCGGCGCGCCAGAGGCCGATAAGATTTTTGCAGACAAGTTTCCTCCGGAGACTCTTGCCGACCAGACTCTTGCCAACCAAAGTTTGGCCGACCAGAGTTTTGCAGATCTTGCACTTCGCAAGGCGATCGACGCGCTCGATCCAGACAGCCTTTCCCCCCGGCAGGCGATGGCGGCGCTGTATGAGCTGAAACAGCTTCGCCGGGGAGGAGCCTAGAGCATATTCCGATCGGATTGAATCAATCTCATCGACAAGACTATGCTCAAGCATTTGACTCTGGTGCGATTTCTGATTGATCGCACTACATGCGATCGGAAAGCTCCAGGCGAGACAATGGGCGGGCGGCATATCGGAAGCCCACGATCATTTCGCCTACAATTGTTATAATTTGCTCCGTTTGATCGTTTGCTTGCGATGCGCCGGAAGCGGACTTAAGAAAGACGAATGATTGAAAAGGTCCGTTCCGCGTCCAGCGCCGAGGACGCCCTCAACAGCGACGCGCCGAAACTCGACCAGCAGTTTTGCTTTGCGGTCTACTCGACGCAGCATGCGCTCAACAAGATCTACGCGCCCCTGCTCGAACGCCTGGGACTGACCTATCCGCAATACCTTGTGATGCTGGTCCTGTGGGAGACCGACGATTTGACGGTCAAGGCGATCGGCAACCGGCTTCAGCTCGACTCCGGCACGCTGACCCCGCTGTTGAAGCGCGTCGAGGCGATGGGTCTGATCGGACGCGCGAGGGACCCGGGGGACGAACGGCAAGTGCGCGTTAAGCTGAGCGCAAGCGGATCCAGGCTGCGAAGGGAGGCCAAAGGAATCGCCTCGGAAGTTTCTCGCGCCACGGGCCGGTCGAACGACGATCTCAAGGCTATCCGCAAGGATCTGCGCAAGGTCCGCAACGCGCTGCTCGGAAAACGCGATAAGCCGGACGGCAAAGTACCGGCTGGCTAAGCTGCCCCTCCGCCCGCAAGCTTAAAGCGACGCTTTCCGATCGCATGCGGTCATGCGATCGATCAGAAATCGTTGCAGAATCAAAGGCTAGAGCATATTCTTGTCGAATGGATGGATTCAATCCGATCGGAATATGCTCTAGGTCCGGTCGGCGCTCGCGTTCTCTTTCAGGAGGTCGTTGAAGTCCTCAATCAACCTTTTCAGGCGCGCTTTTGTCGCCTCGGACGCGCTTGCGGCGACCGCGCCGCCCGTTCCCATCTTTCCGGCTTCGATCAGCCCAAGCTGCTTCTTGAGCTTGGAGCGAATTTCGATCAGGTCCTCGATAAATTCGTGCTCCGGCGTCATTGCAGTTTCCCCGTTCTCGCGACGAGCCTACAAAAGATCGCTTCTGGATTATCTCCCGGCCAGCAGGCGGCTGACAACCCTCGACGTATAATCGACCATGGGAACAATTCGCGCATAATTCAGCCGCGTCGGACCGATGACGCCGAGAACGCCGACGATCCGATGCTGGTCGTCATGAAAAGGCGCCGCGATCATCGAAGACCCCGAAAGCGAAAAGAGCTTGTTCTCGGAGCCGATGAAAATTCGCACGCCTTCGCCCCCCTCGGCCCGGCTCAGGAGGTCGATGACGTCCTTTTTGGTTTCGAGATCGGCGAAGAGCAGCCTGATACGCTCGAGATCCTCGAGCGCCGTCAGGTCCTGGAGCAAATTCGCCTGCCCCCTCACGATGAGCTGCGGTCCTTGCCCCGAGCCGTCAGCCCAGCTTGCAAGACCCGCGTCGACGAGGCGGGTGGTCAATTGCCCCAATTCTTCCTCGGCCGCCCTGTGCGACAGCTCTATTTCGACCTTGACCTCGAACAGGGTGCGCCCGCGTATCCGGGCGTTCAGGAAATTTCCGGCTTCGCTCAGGGCCGAGGGCGGCAACCAGGCCGGAATTTGAAGAATTCGGTTTTCGACCGTTCCATCCTCGGCGACCAAAACGGCGAGAGCCCGTTCAGGCTCGATGCGGACAAACTCCATATGTTTGAGCCGGGCGTTGTCCTTCGTCGTCACGACCACGCCCGCGCCGCGAGTCAGGCCGGACAGCATCGACATCGCATCGCTGAGCAGGTCTTCGAGAGGTTGAGCCTGCCCTGTCGCCCTGACCTGCGCGTCAATCTGCTCGCGCTCGCCGTGGCCTATATCGCCAAGCTCAAGCAGGGCGTCCACATAGAACCGCAGGCCAAGCTCGGTCGGAAGCCGGCCCGCGCTCGTGTGGGGAGCGTAGACCAGGCCCAGCTCTTCGAGATCCTGCATCACGTTGCGCACGGATGCGGGAGACAAGGCCATCGGCAGAAGGCGGGACAATTGCCGCGATCCGACCGCCTCGCCATTGGTCAGATAAGAATCGACCAGCCGACGAAAAATTTCCCGGGAACGTTCGTTGAGGCTGGCGACGCCTGCACCGAAACGGCTGGGATCGCGAGGATGGTCAAAGTCGATGGTCACGGAATGAAGATGATGAAGCATCGCCAACGATGCAAGCGAATTTGCGAAACAGTCGCAGAGCCGGGCACGTTCATGCGAGCCCAAGAAACGTTCAAGACACGCTAATGAGAGCCCAAGACACGTTAATGAGAACCTAAGACCTGTTTTTGATCAGCGACCGCATCGTCTACGACGCGGCGAAGGTCGTCCAGCCGAAACGGCTTTTGCAAGATCCTTGCGCCCGAATGACCGCTTTCAAGGCCGCCCTCGCCATAACCTGAGATGTAAACGAAAGGGATGTCCCGGCGGCGCAGGAGATCGGCGACGGGAAAGCTCTTTTTGCCGTTCAGGTTGATGTCGAGGATTGCGAAATTCGGCGCGCCGTCGGCAAGATATTCGATCGCTTTCTCGACCGATGCAGCCACATCGATCTTTGAACATCCCAGATCCATCAGCATGTCTTCAAGGAGCATGCTGATAAAGACTTCGTCCTCGACGACGAGAACCCGAAGGCCGTTTCCGTTTCTCATAAGAAAGCCCCTCAAGGCGTCATCACGGTTTGATTAACGGTCAAGATCGGCGATGGTTCCACATTGCGTCCTTTTGCGCGCCTCGATCCCATCGGAGAGGAAGTTTCCTTCCTCCGCATTCGAAAGCGCCCGCTCGCCGCGACGCGCCTGAGCCAGACCATGATCGCAGGCTCCGCCGTCAGGTCCGCGACAGCTTCTTGAGCTTAACTCCTTCGTGAGGTTTACCGCGATCAAACGAACCGCTTCGGCGCGCCCGCCCCTCTCCGTGACCTGGCGCCGGATTGATCAGGATTAAATCGAACCCAGTGGTGAAAAATTGGAGCGAAGTTCGCGTTGACCGGGAGGGTCGCCGGACTCTGGACGAGCGCAGTCGCATGAGCATTCCGAAGCTGGAACAAAATGAAGAGGCTCAGGGCAAGGCCAGGGCGAACGCGCTGCTCCAGCGCGCCGTTTCGGAGGCTTTTACCTTGCTCGAGGCCGGGGCAGCCGAGGAGGCGATCGCGCACGTCAGGCATTATGCCGATCTTGCGACCCTGAGCGACGTTGGATGCTATGTCTTCGGTCTGATTTATTTCAATGCGGACGATTTGCGAAGTTCGCTTCGCTGGTTCGACCGCGCCCTTTCATTGAACTCCACTTACGTCGAGGCTCAGAGCGCTCGCGCGATCGTGCTGCAGCGGCTTGGGCAGCCTCTCGACGCCCTCGATGCGTTTGAGAGCCTCTTAAGATCCCGGCCGAACGACGCCGACGTCATGTTCAGCATCGGCGTTATCTTGCAAAGCCTCGGCCGGATGAAAGACGCTCTCTCCGCCTACGAGAAGGCGCTTGTTGTTCGTCCGGAACATTGCGAGGCGCTGACCAATCGAGGCGCTCTTCTCGAGCGCTTCGGGCGGTTCGAGGAGGCGCTGAGTTGCTTCTCCGACATCGCAAGGCTAAGGCCGGACGACAGCAAGAACATGTTCAACAAGGGCTCGACGCTGCAGAAACTCGGGAGGCGAGACGAGGCCCTCGCCGCCTACGAACAGGCGGCGGCATGTGGTCCGCCCGACGCAGAAATTGAACTCAACCGCGGCAATGTCCTGCAAAATCTCGGACGCCTCGAAGAGGCTGTGCTGTGCTACGACCGCGCCCTGCAATATCGCAGCGGCTATCAGCAGGCTCAATACAACAAAGGCATTGCGCTCCAGGCGCTCGGCCGGCGCGAGGAAGCATTGCGCGCCTATGACGCCGCTCTTGCGATCGATCCCTGCTATTGCGAAGCATCGTGCAATCGCGGAAACGTCCTACATGAACTGGGGCGGCTCGAGGAGGCGCTCGCGGCTTACAATGCGGCTCTGCGGATACGCCCCGGGTTTCTGCCCGCCCTCGCCAACAGGGCGAGCGTGCTCTTGCAGCGCGGATGCGCGGAACAGGCGCTTTTGTCCTGCGACGAGGCTCTGCGGCGCAATCCGGATCACCCGCAGACGCTAGGCATTCGTGGCGCGGCGCTCCAGAAGCTCGGCCGGCTGAACGAATCCCTGACTGATCTCGACCGTGCGCTGCGGCTGAATCCCGGCGCGCCAGAAGCCTGGCTCAATCGCGGCAACGTGATGCAGGAGCTCGATCGCCGCTTCGAAGCGATCGCCGCTTACGATGAAGCCTTGCGGCTTCGGCCCAACTACCCCGAAGCGCTGTCAAGCGTCGGCGTCGTGTTGAAGGAAGCCGGGGAAATCGACAGGGCGCTGACATATTTCGACGCCGCCCTGCGCCACAAACCCGATTACGCCGACGCCCGCAACAACCGCGCAGGCGCGCTTCTGCTCAAAGGCGACCTCAAAGCGGGTTTTGAAGATTATGAAAGCCGTTGGGACCGTTCCAACGCGCCGCCGCGAACATTCGTATCACCATCGCCCTATTGGCAGGGTCAGCATAGAGCCGGTCATCTCCTCGATGGACGAAGCATCGTTGTCTGGGACGAACAGGGTCTTGGTGACCTCATCCAGTTTTCGCGTTATCTCATCTGTCTCGCCGAGGCGGGCGCTGATGTCGCCGTCCATTGCCGAAAAAACATGCGGCGCCTTCTCAGCACCCTTCCTGCGCGCATCCGCTTTATCGACGCCGCGGACAATGGAGAATCATTCGCGTTTCAATCGGCGCTGCTCAGTCTGCCCCGCAGTTTTCAGACCGATCTGGAAACTGTTCCCGCCCGAACGCCCTATTTCTATCCCGAACCGGACCTTGTCACGAAATGGGGAGACAGAATCGGCGACGAGGGATTTCGGATCGGAGTGTGCTGGCGCGGCAACGCCTACATCAATCTGAAACGATCCCTACCGCCGCGCTGCTTCGCCCCAATCGCGGCGATTCCCGGCGTGAGGTTGATCAGCCTGATGATCAATCAGGGCGCGGACTCATCCGGAGCGGCGCAACTACCCTTCTCGGTCGAGAGCCTTGGGGAGGATTTCGACGCAGGCCCGGATTCCTTCGTCGATTGCGCCGCGGCGATGGCGAACCTCGATCTCGTCATCACCTCCGACACCGCGATCGCTCATCTCGCGGGCGCCCTTGGCCGGCCGGTCTTTGTCGCGATGAAAATGGTCCCGGACTGGCGCTGGCTGTTAAATCGAGCCGACAGCCCCTGGTACCCGACAATGCGGCTTTTCCGTCAAAGCGAAAAAGACGTGTGGGAGGACGTTTTCGAGGCCATCACCGCCTGTGTCGAGAGCCTCGCCGGGCAGGCCCCTGTTCGCGATAACGCCGTGGCGGCGCAGATCTCTCTGCCCGGCGCAATCGGCGAACTCATCGACAAGATCACCATTTTGGAGATCAAGGAAAGTCATGTCACCGATGCAGCGAAGCTAGGCAATATCCGCCGCGAACTTGGCTTGCTCCGCAAGGTGGAGGCCGAGGCAGGTTTCTCAAGTGAAAAACTCGCGGAGCTCAAGACGGACCTCAGAACTGTCAACGCCAGGCTCTGGGATATCGAGAACGCCCTGAGGGAACACGAGTGCCGCGCCGATTTTGGAGCCGCCTTCATCGCTCACGCGCGACAGGTGTACAAGACGAACGATCAGCGCGCGAGCCTCAAGAAAAAGATCAATCTGATGTTCAATTCCGCGATCGTCGAGGAAAAATTTTACCCGGCGCAACAGCGCAGTTCGGCCGTGGAAACGAGAATTCGAAATCCGGCGTTTAATCCGGCGCTTAACGATTTGATCGCGAAATGAGGAGCAGAAAGCGAAGCGGTAAAGAAAAGCTACATCCTTGCCGTAAACGTGCTACACAGAAAATACATATTTCGTTCGGCGCTGACATCTTGAACGCGCGGCTGTGTTTATAAACAGCAATTTCCTTAACCTTGCTCATCGGCCGAAGCGGCGCAGCCACAATTAGGCCGAAGGATGCCTTGCTTTCCCTTGCAGCCCAGGGCGCGGCTATTGAAACGGGAGCATCTAAAACGGAACTTCGGCTTGCCTCGAACATTTGGAGATCAACTGAAGCATCTTAAAATTGTGGTCTTCGTTTCGCCGAAAGGAAATAATCATGCGGATTGCGCTCGTGGCTCCCCTCGCGGAAGCCGTGCCCCCGAAGCTGTACGGCGGCACGGAGCGCGTAGTGTCCTGGCTCTCGGACGAGCTGGTCCGACAGGGCCACAAGGTCACGCTGTTTGCGAGCGGAGGATCACGGACGAACGCCAATCTCTTGGTTTGCGCGCCGGAAAGCTTGCGTCTGGCGGGAATTCGAGATCATATCGGAAGCACGCTGCATATGCTGCGGCAAGTTCGCCTGCGCGCCCATGAGTTCGACATCATTCATTTTCACGTTGATCTTCTTCCGCAGGCGCTGTTTCACGATCTCGCGCATAAATCTCTGACGACGCTGCATGGACGCCTTGACCTCGTCGATAGCCTCCCGCTTTACGCCGCCTATCCGGAAATGCCGCTGGTTTCGATCTCCAACTCACAGCGCAAACCGATGCCGTCCTGCTCCAGATGGCTCGCCACGATCCCTCACGGCCTGCCGTCGCAAGTCTGTCCCTTCGATCGCCTTGGCGGTGATTATCTGGCGTTTCTCGGCAGGATCTCCCCTGAAAAACGCCCAGACCGAGCGATTGAAATCGCGAAGCGGGCTGAAACGCCGCTTAAAATCGCGGCGAAGGTCGACAACGCGGATTTCGAATATTTCAAGACGATGATCGAGCCCATGCTCGACCATCCGCTCATCGAGTTCATTGGCGAAATCAATGAAGTTCAAAAGGCGGAGTTCCTGGGCAATGCGCTGGCGCTGCTCTTTCCGATTGACTGGCCCGAGCCTTTTGGCCTGGTGATGATCGAGTCGATGTCAGCCGGGACTCCGGTGATCGCCTGGCGCCAGGGTTCTGTTCCGGAGGTGATCACTGACGGCGTGAGCGGCGTCATCGTCGATTCGATGGAGGGCGCGGTCGCCGCCGTGAAAACGGCTTCAGCGATGGACCGCCGCGAGGTCAGGGCGGAGTTCGAGACGCGATTCACCGTCGCCCGTATGGCTCGCGACTATATCACCGCCTATCAATCGTTGCTGGCGGATATTCCGTTCCCGTTTGCGGTGAAGCAGCAGCCTCAGAGAGCGCCTCTTGGGCAGGTGTCGCGACAAGGCAATGGCGCCCCGGCGTTCGGAGCGGCCGCGTCCGGCTGACCGGGCCTGCTGGAGCGCCGCTTTTTTTGAAAGCCGACCTTTTGAAAGCCGACTTTTTTTGAAAGAAAAGCACGATGCATGATCCCGACTGGCATGATCCGGCCCGAGGGGTCGATCAAATCATGGATCGTGCTGTAGAACTGCCCCAGCACTACATCGAAACAGATACCGCGCTTGTGCAGCGCTCGCTCCGAAGTCTGAAGTATGGCGACATGTTCGCTGTGTTCGACGATTACGGCGACATCGGCGGCGGCAAATCCGGCCCAGAGGGGCTGTACTTCAACGACACGCGGTTTCTTTCGAAGTACGAACTTCAGCTCGAGGGACAACGCCCGCTGCTGTTGAGTTCGGTCGTGCAGGACGACAACGCCGCCCTCTCGGTCGATCTCGCCAATGCCGACGTTCACGTCGATGGTGTCATCACGCTCCCTCGTGACACCATCGCCCTAGAGCGAACCAAATTCCTGTGGCAGGCGGTGTGTTATGAGCGGATCGGCTTTTGCAATTACGCCGACAGTCACAGGCGGTTTCGTATCGATATCGTTTTCAACGCAGATTTTCGGGACCTCTTCGAAGTTCGGGGATCGCAACGCGAAAAGCGCGGAATCGTCAAAGCGCTGGTGACGAAGACAGGCGCTGAATTTCACTACGTGGGACTTGATGGCGTCACCCGGACGACGGAGCTGCGATTTACTCCGACGCCCGTCAAACTCGAAGCGAACCGGGCGATGTTTGAATTTGATCTCGCCCCCAATCAGCGCGGATCATTGTTTGTGTCCGTGCTGTGCCAGGACAGAAATCAGCCGAAGTGCATCGCCTTTCAAATGGCTTTCCGGGACCGCCGGCGCGACATTCGCGCCAAGACCTCCGAAATTGCGACGGTTGCGAGTTCGAACGACGTGTTCAACGAAATTTGCCGGCGCTCGACGTCGGACCTTTACATGCTGATCACGCGGACGCCCTACGGACTTTATCCCTATGCGGGAATTCCATGGTACAGCACGCCGTTCGGACGCGACGGCATTATCACCGCCATGCTGTTGCTTTGGCTCGATCCGTCGGTCGCGAAGGGCGTGCTTTCCTTTCTTGCGGCGACGCAGGCCAAGACCGTCGATGCGGCCGCTGACGCCGAACCCGGCAAGATTCTGCACGAGACCCGCAATGGAGAAATGGCCCGCCTCGGTGAAGTGCCGTTCCGACTTTATTACGGAACCGTGGACGCGACTCCCCTGTTCGTGATGCTCGCCGGTATGTATTTCGAGCGCACTGGCGATCAGGCGACGCTCACGGCGATCTGGCCGAATGTCAAAGCGGCCCTCGACTGGATCGACATCTTCGGAGATATGGACGGCGACGGCTTCGTCGAATACGCGCGGCGCACGGGATCAGGCCTCGCCAACCAGGGCTGGAAAGATTCGCACGATTCGATTTTTCACGCCGATGGAGCGCTGGCGGAAGGCCCTATCGCGATGTGCGAAGTGCAGGGCTATGTTTTCAGCGCGAAGGTTTATGCGGCGGGCCTCGCCAGTCAGTTCGGCGATCTCGAACTCGCGAAGAAGCTTCTTGCCGAGGCCCATTCGCTCCAGAGGCGTTTCGAGGCGGCGTTCTGGTGCGAGGATCTCGGCGTCTACGCGTTGGCGCTTGACGGCCGCAAGAAACCCTGCCGGGTCCGCACTTCCAATGCGGGGCACGCCTTGTTTACCGGGATCGCCTCGCCAAGGCGCGCGGCAAGAGTGGCGCAAACGCTCTTGAGCGCCGATTCGTTCAGCGGCTGGGGCGTTCGCACGGTCGCAAGAGGCGAAGCGCGCTACAATCCGATATCCTACCACAATGGTTCGATCTGGCCGCATGACAACGCGATCATAGCCCTCGGCTTTGCGCGTTACGGGCTCGCGCAGGAGGCGAACCGCTTGTTCACAGCGATGTTCGAGGCCGCGCGCCATCAGGAATTGCGGCGCCTGCCGGAGCTTTTCTGCGGTTTTATCCGGCGTCCGCACCGCGGACCTACCGCCTATCCCGTCGCCTGCGCGCCACAGGCCTGGGCCGCCGCCACGCCCTTCGCTTTTCTCGCGGCCTGCCTCAACATGGAGCTTCGCGACGAAACCAACGCTGTCCGCTTTAACGATCCCGTCATGCCTGACTTTCTCGATTATGTCGAAATCCGCCGTTTGAGCCTGCGGCAATCGCGGTTCGATCTACGCTTTCAACGGCACGGCGAAGACGTGACGCTTAACCTGCTGTCGAGGCGCGGCGACGCCAAAGTGATGCTGCTCAAATAATCCGCAGGACCGCGATGACCGCATCGAGAACAGGCGATCCTTTCGCGCGGACTTATCGCGAAGGCGCGCTTCTGCGTTTGAGCGCAGCGGCGCGGGACGAGATGGCCGTCGAATTCTTTCGCGAGCTTCTGGCCAATCCGTGCTCGGTCTTGGCCCAATGAAACGGGCGCAGCACGAGATCATAGACCGCCAGCCACGCCGCGACCGACATCAGTAGATAGTAGGGAGCGAGCAGCGGCAGAAAAGGCCAGAGGGAAAGCAGTTTGCGCCGGGTCATGCCAAGGATTGCAAGCCAGACCGTGGAGAAGAGACCGAAGAGCCCGACGGACATCCATAAGGTCGAATGAATGAGCTGGAGGAGTCCTGTCGGCGCCGGCAGGCCTCCGACGGCGAGGTCATGGATCATGAAGCCCGCCAGCAGTGGCCAGAGCGGCGGGGCGACGACCAGGGCCGTCAACAGAAGCACAAGCGCGCCCGCGTCGGCGGCCCCGACTTCGGCGACGAGCCGCCCCGGGTTCCGGCTCAATGTGATGAAGGTCTGCATCCATCCCTTCGACCAGCGGCGGCGTTGCGACAGCCAGGCCGCCAGATGCGCCGGCGCCTCTTCTTCGGTATTGGAGAGGAGCGTATCAGTCCGGTAGCCGAACCGCGCGAGCCGAAGACCGAGATCGGCGTCCTCGGTGACGTTCCAGGCGTCCCAGCCGCAAACCTCCCTCAAGACGTCGGCCCGGAAATGCGGTATTAGGTAGCAAACTCACCAAGGGCCGGCCCCCTATCGCATCAATGCCTAATGTGATAGAAGATTGACTCTAGCGCGATTTGTGCTATTCCTCGCGCTAGAGAGGGGCGCGTTATGGCGAATCAATTTATTGACCAAATTATTCCGCGCGAAACGGAGCATCTGCGGTCTTTGTTAGAGGCCGCCTTTGAGGCTGGACGTGCAGCGGAACGCGAGGCTATGAAACGCCAATTGCTCGCGGTCTTATCTCCTAGCGAATTGAATATTGAGAATGTGCCGATGGCTCAAACAGGGCTAGATACAGTTTCTCAAAGAGGTCCGCTAGCTGATGAACATATTGCGGCCACCCATGCTGAGACTCGCGCCCAGCCGGGCACAGTCAAGCCTGTTATCAAGGGGCTGATCGAGACCGCAAAAAATGGGATTCTCACTTCCACAATCATTGAACGAACCGGGTTCAAAGAAAATTCGGTTCGCGGAACACTCTCTGCGCTGAAGTCAGAAGGGTTCGCAGAACGTCGCGGAGACCTATGGTTCGTCGCCCCCGACCAAGATCGTTCAAAACCGGAAGAAACCTTCGCAGACGAAGAATTTGCAGAGGAAGATGAATGGGGTGAGCCCTTAAACAAGGAGCCCACGGAATAAAAAAGCCCCGGCGCACTGGCGCACTGGCGCACCGGAGCTTTTTGAATTGGGGGTGCACAGTGCAGGGCTGGACCGTCCAAGCCATCGCCCGGCGGGCGCAAGTCCCGCTACCTCCACCTATCGCCGCTAGAGGGCCAGTCTTGGCCGATCAACCCTCTGGCATTTCATGAAATACGCCAGACCGTCCACTGGCTTTAGTTGGACGGAGATTTAGGAGCATCCCATGTGGCAAGCCAAAATAATATCGCTGTAAGGGCTTAAAGCTCTCGCGTCCTGCGATCTTTGGCTCGGCCGCCGCGCTCTCGTACAGTGCGGCGGTTCTTCTATTTAATATACGAGTCGTAAGAATCCGTCTAGTGCGCTGTTCCGTTTTTGGGGGCGGCGTAGGTGATCCCGCATGTCTCGCCGTCATCAACAAAACCAATCCCCTTCCCCTCAAGCGCAGCTTGCATTGCCCCTAGATTGTTCGGAATCGGAACGCGCCGCCCTTTCTCGAAATCGCGCACCGTTGAAAGGGAAACGCTCGCAGCGCTGGCAAGATCGCCCTGCGACCAATCAAGCCATCCTCGAGCCGCGCGGCATTGTTCAGGCGTCATGGGAGTCTAATAGCGACAAAATGCGCGCACGTCAACGATTTGTGTTGACGCCAACAATTTCAACGCTTATTAATGAGGTCAACGGAAAGCGTTGGTCTCATGTCGCAGCATTTTCTTCTCTCCAAAGCCGCAAGGAGCCTGAGCCTCGCTCGGGTTGCTCGGCTTTCGGACGAAGAAGCGCATGACGCCTTCCGCTTAATCCGCTGGACCGCGACCGAAGGCGAGCCGGTCTGCCCGCGCTGCCAATGCGGCGCGACCTACAAATACGAAACCCGCAAGCTCTGGAAATGCAAGGCTTGCTCGCATCAATTCAGCGTCACGTCCGGCACCATCTTCGCCAGCCGCAAGATGCCGATCCGCGATATTCTTCTCGCCATTGCCATCTTCGTGAACGGCGCGAAAGGTCATAGCGCGTTGCAGCTCTCCCGCGACTTGGATTGCCATATAAGACGGCGTTCGTGCTGGCGCACAAAATCCGCGAAGCTCTCGCCGCTGAAAAGGCCGAAGAAACCGTTTCCGGCGAAGTCGAAATCGACGGCGCCTATTTCGGCGGTTACGTGAAGCCTGCGAACTGGAAAGAGAACCGGGTTGATCGCCGCCTTGCTCAGAACCAAACCGGCAAGCGCCGCGTCGTCGTCGTCATGCGCGAGCGCAACGGAATTACGCTCCCCTTCGTGTTCAAGAGCGAAGCGCAGTCAGTCGCCACGATCGGCCAGCGCGTTCATCCCGAGGCTACGATCCATGCCGACCAAGCTGCGGGCTGGGACGTTCTTCACGAGCGCTTCCTGACGAAGCGGATCAATCACGAAGAATGCTATTCGGACGGCGATGCCTGCACCAATCAGGCGGAAAGCTTTTTCTCCCGCCTTCGCCCGCGCTGAGATCGGAACGCATCATCGTATCGGCGGGAAATATCTTTCTGCTTATGCCTCAGAGATGGCTTGGCGCGAGGATAATCGGCGCATCAGCAATGGCGAACAATATCTCATCGCGTCAAACGCCGCACTTAAGCATGGCGTTTCGCGCCAATGGAAGGGGTATTGGCAGAGGTAATCTCATTTTCCAGAAGGGAAAACAGCGTGGTTCCTATCCAACCAGACGAGATAGAATCGGCCACTCTCCACAAACCCATGGACACGCGACTTTCCAGATATTCTCATTTCGGCGAGCGCAATGTCCTTCGACACGGCTGCTGGACGAGAAAATCCGCTGCTCGTTTTCCCCTTGTGTAGTTTATAGCAAAGTCCCTGGTCCGTTTGAATTTCGGTTGGAGTAAGATTCTGAATCTTGTCCACAAATTTTCTCAAAAACTTTAGTTGGGCCTGCTGCCAATCCGATAGGCATTCCGAGCCGGAACTCCAATATTTGAAGCTAACTTCTATCTTTGAGACTACTGAGAACTCTAGCTTGCTGCTGTCTAGCGTGTCACTAGGAAGCTTCATCGGCTGCCGCATGGAAAACCAGCCTCAAAGAGAAGCAAAATGTATTGCCATCGATTCTTTTGAGATCACGTTTTCGCAGCGCTCCTCCGGCAAAGCGCCTGCCCTGGCTGCAATCCACGGCGGTTCGCTATGGGTCTTTTTCTCAAGCCCCTTTGCGGAGTACACGGAATACGTATCGTTCACCGCAGATAAGAGCCGAAGTGGCTCTCCCGATATTTTGCAGGTCAGTTTTTTTTCTGGCAGCGCGTCATAGCCCGCGCCTTTGTAAAAGTCATAGACACTGCGGGCGACCGGTCCATGAACCCATGCCTGCAAGTCTTCGTCAAAAAGTGGCCGATTCAATTTCGCCAAGGACCAGCCCTGCGCATAATAGATCAGCTTTTGCACTTTTAGTTGCGTGATAACATTGCCTGATTCACGATCTGTGACGAGCACAAACCATTTCGCAATCTCTCTCGCTGGAATTTCGAAGGATTTTCTGATTTTCATGGCATTCGCCTGATAATAATGGGCATTTATCACTCCGTATGGTTAGATTACGGAGACCTAGCAGGCATTTTGACAAGTAGTTTATATCCGAAAAAATTGAGTCGTGGTTTTTTTATTCCCCATTATTTCCGCGCTCTGACGCCGCCGCGTCCTCACACCGGAAACTGGCCCGCGCCTCAATTGTTGCCTCATCACGTTGATAATCGAACAACGACCGCGCTCCTTAGAGCTGCGTCGCCGTCATCCATGTCCTTTGAACGAAGCGCTGCGCGAGCCTGTCTCTAGTTAGAGGCTCTAAAGCTTGCACGAGAACGGCGCAATAAATCGTAAAGTTGGGCGCAAAGTCAGACAGAAAGTCGCCAAACCTGACCGGCGCTGGTCCGTTCCCCTTCCACGACGCGCCCCGCTCGCATTTTCCGCAGAGCGCACCCTACCCGCCGTGTAACGTCCGAGAGCAATCTCCGGTCCTTGGCGTCCTTGCCTTCGCATTGGCAGACCAAGCAGGCCAGTTCCCGGCTTGTCAGCGGCCTTCCAGCTTTCCTGAGTTCGGCTAACAGATACTGGCGAAGCTCGTTCCGATAGAACAGCACGATCCGGGCCTGCCTTGGCGTCTTGCCGTCTAGCTCGCCCTTGAAGCCGCAAGTGTCGAGAACCCGGTCTATGGCTTCTATATCGTTTGCCAGCACCGCCATACGTTCGCGAAGCTCGGCGTTTTCGCGCATGAGTTCTTCGCGCTTTGCCAGAAGTCCGTTGATAAGGGTTTCGTCCTGCATCCGCTAAGGCTAGCGGTTTCCAGCGACATCGCCCATATTGGTTGAGGTGAGCTTGCTACATAATACCGCGGAAATGATTTGACGACCCCCCGAGAGGCAGCGGGAGGCGCAGACCCGCGAGCCCCTGATGGAGAACATCGAACAATATCGCGTACTCGATGGAGAACAAACGGGTCAGCCAGGAATCCTCGACATTGTCGATGGACAACCGGGCCTGCAGGCAGGCGACCCGTTTCGGCGCGCGCAGGAAACGTTCCGCGGCTTCGCGCAACTGCGTCGGCGCCGGCGTATCCTCGGCGTCGAAGACGGCGACGAACTCTCCGCGCAGCAGCGGAAGGGCGACGTTGAGCGCGCGCGGTTTTGTTCTGGGCCAGCCCGGCGGGGCTATGACGATTTCGTAGATCGGAGGCAGGCGCAAAGACTCGAGCGCCTGCCGGGTCAGGCTGTCGTCCGCTTCGATCACGAGCTTGATGTCCAGCTTGCCGCGCGGATAGTCGATGTCGTCGAGCGCCGCCGCGAGCTGGCGCACGATCCTCGCCTCGCGATGCAGCGCGACGACAATCGAATAGCGCGGCAGTCGACGATCCTCGAGAGGAGCGCGGAACGTCTGCTTGACGGATCCCATACTGGCCGCGCCGGCGAACAGGCGCAAAAAAATGGCCGCAAGGAAAAGCGCGTTCACGCTGAGCGACATGAAACTCGCGCCGACGCCGGGCGTCAGGACGATGGCGAGCGACAGAATCCAGAGGGACGCCATTGCGAGCCTGCGCTGCTGCGGGCTTGGTCCGGATCGCGCCGAAAAATCCGGATCGAAATTCGCCAGAGCGAAGCTCGCCTCCCAGGCGATCGCGTCGATCGACGCCGCGCGCACGAGGCGCGACAGGTTGGCGGGAGTCGTGATGACGAAATCCGCGCCGTCGAGTTCGCCCCGCCTCGCCAGCCCCAACAGGTCCGTGAGATCGCCTTCGCGCGGAGCGACGAGCCATCGCGGTCCGCGCCCGGGCGCAAGCGGAGCAAAGCCGAGATGGATCGATTCCGGATAGCGCGCCGCGGGGTCGATCTCGATCGGGCCATCGACGTAGCCGACGCCAAGATGGACCGCGAGAGACCGATAAAAGACGGGTTCGTCAACGGCGCCGGACGCGAGCAAGGCCGCGTCGGGGGAAACGGCTTGGTCCCGGGCCTGTTGGGCGGCTTTCGCCAGAACGGCGGCGGGGGCGGGCAAGAACGCGATTTCGCCCGGTAACGGGGGCGGCCGATCATCTGACCGCCGCATCGGCGGGCTCGCGGCGGCGGGCACGGCGGTTCGAGCCGCTTGGATTGCGTTTTCACTGCCGCCAGGCACGATCATAAGATATTTCAGCTCGTGCTTAGCCGCGCGAATTCAAACTACATAACGCAACAGATCAATAATGTCAGTCAAAAATGCTTATCTCGAATGCCGGCGCTTCAGATCGCCTGACCCTCCGAGAGCCACGCGCCGAGAAACGCGTTCGACCAGCGCGCGATGGCTCTATCGTGACGAAGCCATCCTTCGAGATGCCTGTGACGGGGATGCGCTCCCGGCGAAACCATACGATCCTGACACGTCATCGACCACCGGCACATCATGGCGAGGGTCACCTCGGGATGAAACTGAAGCCCGTAGGCCGCCGGTCCGTAGCGGAAGGCCTGCGCCTCGAAATCCTTCCCGCTGGCCAGAAGGGTCGCCCCTTTCGGCAGCTCGAACCCTTCGCGATGCCATTGGTAGACGCGGTCGGGAAACCGGCAATCGCAGACCTGATGGCCCTGCTCGGTCGGATGAATGGGATAATATCCGACCTCGACTCGCCCCTGCGGATGCGGACGCACGCAATGACCAAGATGGGTCGCGAGCATTTGCGCGCCGAGGCAAATGCCGAGCAGCGGCTTTTCTTCCTTCAATGGCGTTTCGATCCATTGAATTTCGCGGCGGATCCAAGCGTCCGTGTCGTTGACGCTCATCGGCCCGCCGAAAATGATCACGCCAACGTGATCACAAAGCGTGGCGGGCAGCGGATCTCCGAACCGCGGACGCCGGACGTCGAGCTGATACCCTTTGGTCAGCAGAAGACGGCCGAGCCTGCCCGCCGTGGAATGTTCCTGGTGCAGGATGATGAGAACCCTGCCGGAGGAATCGTGTCGCGATGCCATATAGCGCAAGTGTGACCAACAACGCAGGCGCGCGTCAAGCGATTTTGCTGCAACAGCGAACAAACAATTCAGGGCCGAAGGCGAAAGCCGGAAAATCCGCCCTTATGCGGAATCCTTGGCCACTGAATCCCTCGCCGCGCGCTGGCGCGCCTGGACCCGGTCGTTGTTGGAAATATCGAGCAGTTCGGCGATGCGCCCGATCGTGCTTTCCTCGAATTCATCGATCTTGCCGTCGACCAAAGCGATATCCCACATCATTTCCACGATGTTCGCCCGGCCCTCCTCGTCAAGGCGGCGCTTCAGAACGCTGGTGAACTGGAAAAAATCGATTGCTTCGCGGTCGCTTTCCTCCCCCTCGGCGATCAACTCGGCGGTCGCCGCCGCGTCGAGACCGAACCGCTCCTCGATGAGGTTGGTCAGGCGGTTGCGCTCGGCCTCATCGGCCTTGCCGTCGATCTTGGCGATATTGATCACAAGCGCCACGGCGGCGAGGCGGTAATCGTCGTCGCCGAAAGCCTTTTTGGGTTCGGAGCCGCTGAGTTCGGTGAGAAACGCCTTCAAATTGTCGAACATGCAGGGTCTCCATTCAGAGGTTTTTGCAAGAGATTCCAAGGGTTTGGCGAGGAGGTCGCGACTTTCGGCGCCAGCCAGGTCGACCCCCGGCTACCGAAGCATCAGGCACGTAAAATAACCCTCCGGGCGATGGTAGGCGCCGCGCAGGGCCTTCACCCAGGACTGACAAAGCGATTTCGAGGAAAAGCAGATTTTTTCGTCGCGCCAGTCGGTCCAGCTCCGCCCATAAGGATCGACGAACGGGCGCCCGCCGGAGAAATGCCCGTACCAGACCGAGCGCCAGGGCAATTCCTCGGCGGTGATCTCGGACGGCTCCCAGAACGGCTGGCCGATCGAACATGGAACGCCTGCCTCCGGCGACGGACCGGGACCGACGGCGGGAGATGTCTGGCGAAGCTCCGACGCCTGGTCGATATCGGCGGCATGGCCCGGCGGCGGCAAACTGGAAAGCGCCCACAAGGCGACGATTGCGCCGAGCGCAGGGCCGGACCGCCGGCCTGTTCGGGTTGCCTCGCATACGCCCATGAAATCAATCCCGCTGTCTGTTCCTTCGCCGCAGAAAAGCGGCTCGTGAAATCTTGAGCATGGAAAGAGCGACGCCTCAAGCGCGAAGGCGATTTTGTCGTAGGCTCCCCGATCAATCGAGGCGCCATGGCGCCCGCGGCCTCGCCGAATCGACGCCGAAACCTAAGCCTTGAGCCCGCTCGCGCGCTCAGAAAACGCAAAGCCAAACGCGCGCCGGCGACTTTTCGCTCGACATTGGCGGTCGCTGCAGAAAGAAAAGGTCCGGCATATCCACGGGCGGACGCGTTTCGCCTTTTTTCCCTCCCGAGACCGCAATGAAGTTCACCGTTTCCTGGCTCAAGGATCACATCGAGACGCACGCGACGCTCGAGGTCATTACCGCCGCCCTGACAAAAATCGGCCTTGAGGTCGAGCGCGTCGAAGACCGGGCGGCGGCCCTCAAGGACTTTGTCATCGCCTCGATTCTCGAGGCGAAACCGCATCCCAACGCCGACCGCCTGCAGGTCTGCCTCGTCGACGCCGGGGGAGACGCGCCCGTGCAGGTCGTTTGCGGCGCGCCCAACGCCCGGGCGGGGATGAAGTCGGTTTTCGCTCCGCCTGGAGCCCTGATCCCGAGCAAGAACACCGTGCTCGGCAAAGGCGTCATTCGCGGCGTCGAATCGCTCGGAATGCTGTGTTCGGGCGCAGAACTCGAACTCGATTCCGAATCGGACGGAATCCTCGACCTGCCCGAATCGGCGCCGGTTGGAACGGTTTACGCCGTCTGGGCCGGCCTTTCCGATCCGGTGATCGAAATCAATCTGTTGCCGAACCGTCCCGACGCCATGGGCGTCCACGGAATCGCGCGCGATCTCGCCGCCGCCGGACTAGGCCGCTTCAAGGACCGGCCCGTGACCTCCATTGAGGGCGCGTTTCCCTGCCCGATCGTGGCCCGGCTCGACCTCGCCGAGGGCGACGCGCATCTCGCGCCCGCCTTCGCGTTGCGCCTTGTCAAGGACGTGCGCAACGGGCCCAGCCCCGACTGGATGCAAAAGCGGCTCAAAGCCATCGGCCTGCGCCCGATCAACGCGCTCGTCGACATCACCAATTATCTCGCCTTCGACCGCGCAAGACCGCTGCATGTCTTCGACGCCGGCAAGGTGCGCGGCGCGATTTACGTGCGCCGGGCGAAATCCGGAGAGGAATTGCTGGCGCTCGACGGCAAGACCTACCTGCTCGACGAGAGCAATGTCGTCATCGCCGACGACGCGGGCGTCGAATCCCTCGCCGGCGTCATGGGCGGCACGGCGTCGGGCTGCGACGAGGCCACGACCTCGGTGCTGATCGAATCGGCGCTTTGGGACCCGGTCAATATCGCGCGGAGCGGACGCAGGCTCGGCCTGAATTCAGACGCCCGCTACCGCTTCGAGCGCGGCGTCGATCCGGCGTTCTGCCTGCCGGGCCTCGACCTCGCCACGGCGCTCGTGCTCGAATTCTGCGGCGGAACGGCCTCACAAACCTCGATCGCCGGAAAAATTCCGCACCCCGCGACGCGCATCGTTTTTCCCTGGAGCGAAGTCAAGCGCCTCACCGGCCTGGAACTCGACGTCTCCGAAATGGCGGGCATTCTCGAATCGCTCGGATTCGAGATCGCCGGTTCGCCGGGCAACAGCGACCGGGTCGTCGTCAAGGCGCCGTCGTGGCGCCCCGACATCGAGGGCAAGGCCGACCTCGTCGAGGAGATCGTCCGCATCGCCGGACTTGACCGCGTCGCGCCGCGCGCCTTCCCTAGAGAAAACGCTCAGGTCGCGACAGCCGTCCTCACCCCGGCCCAGCGCCGCGTCCGAACCGCCAAAAGGTCGCTCGCCGCCTCGGGACTGGTCGAAGCGGTGACCTGGTCGTTCATTTCGCGCCAGCGCGCCGAACTGTTCGGCGGAGGAGCGCAAGCTCTCGCCCTCGCGAACCCGATCGCGCCAGAACTCTCCGACATGCGTCCGAGTCTTCTGCCGGGGCTGATCGCGGCGGCGCAACGCAGCGCCGACCGCGGCCATGGCGGCGCCGCGCTGTTCGAGGTCGGCCAGGTTTTCCTTGGGGACGAACCCGGCGGCCAGAAAATCGCGGCGGCCGCGATCCGGACCGCGCCGGCGGGTTCCCTGGCGAGGCACTGGTCGCTCGCGCCGGGCGGCGTCGACGCCTTCGACGCCAAAGCCGACGTTCTCGCCCTCGTCGCCGCGCTTGGCGAGCCGACCAGCGGATTGCAGATCGTTCGGGGCGGACCGCCCTGGTTTCATCCCGGCCGCTCGGCGAAGCTCCAGTTCGGCGCCAAGAACGTCATCGGCGCCTTCGGCGAAATTCATCCGGCACGGCTTGAGGCGCTCGGCGCGCAGGGGCCGCTGGTTGGTTTTGAATTGATCCTCGATGACATACCGGCGCCCAAATCAAGGCCGACAAAGACGAAATCGAAGCTCGAACTTTCGGACTTCATGCCGCTTGAGCGCGACTTCGCGTTTGTCGCCGATCGCTCCGTCGAAGCAGGCGATATCGTCAAGGCCGTGATGTCGGCCGATCGCGCCCTCATCTCGGAGGCCGGCGTGTTTGACGTCTACGAAGGGAAAGGAGTTCCCGAGGGCAAAAAATCCATCGCTGTCTCGGTGATTTTGCAGCCGCGCGAAAAGACATTGACCGATTCCGAGATCGAAGCCGTCGCGGCCAGGATCATCGCCGAGGTCGCGAAAAAAACCGGCGCGGCGCTCAGAGGACTTTGAGAGGATAAAACCTTGCGACCTTTTCAATTTTTTTGCGCGATGGCGCTCTGCGTCGCGGCGGGCGCCCTGCCCGGAACGGCGGACGCGGCGCCCCGAACGATCGACGATTGCGAATCGATCCAGGCGCCCGACGCCTATAATCAGTGCCTTGCCGCCTTCGGCCCCGTCGCTCACGCTCACGGCGGCGTCGCGAATGTTGAGGAGCCGGCCGCAGGCGCACCGGACACGCATTCAGAGTCGTCGGAGCCGGCTAAAGCGTCGAAATCGCAGTCCCGGCGCGGACATTGGGCGCACGCCGCGCATCACGAGAAGAAGCATCAAGGCGCCGGCAAGGGCGGACATCGCCATCGGGTCGCCGCGAGCGGGCGTTCGCAAGGCGGCAAAAGATTGCAGTTCAGCGTCGTGTCGGGACACACGCGCCTGCGTTGATGATAAAAAGCTCCCGCATTTGAATGCGGGAGCCTTTTTCAAATACTTGGCCAAAAATACTTGGCGAGGAACCCTTGGCGAGGCATTCCCCCGCGCAATCAGGCCTTCGGCAGTTCAGGCCTTGGCGGGCTCAGGCTTGGCCGGCAAGGCGGCTTTCGCCTGCTCGACAATCGCCTTGAACGCCTCGGGCTGGCTGATGGCGAGTTCGGACAGAACCTTGCGGTCGATCTCGATTCCGGCCTTGGCGAGCCCGTCGATGAACCGCGAATAGGTGAGCCCCAGTTCGCGCACCGCGGCGTTGACCCGCTGAATCCACAACGCGCGGAAGACGCGCTTTTTGGCCCGGCGATCGCGCGTCGCATATTGCATCGAGCGGTCGACGGCGGCCTTGGCGGCGCGGATCGTGTTCTTGCGGCGGCCATAGAAGCCTTTGGCCGCGGCGAGGGTTTTCTTGTGCTTGGCGTGCGAAGTGACGCCGCGTTTGACGCGTGCCATGATCAATCTCCGGAGTGCTTGGAACCAGAGCGCTTATCCGCCGATCCGGCCATTGGCCGAAGGGGACGCTCTCAATGGAAAAACAGTACAAGTGGCCAGCGAGGCGTCAGCCGTTCGGCAGGAAGTACTTGATGATATTGTCGCCGTCGCTCTTGAACAGAACATTGGTCCCGCGCAAATTCCGGATCTGCTTGTTGGTGCGTTTGATCATGCCATGGCGCTTTCCGGCCTGCGCATACATGACCTTGCCGGTCCCGGTGATCTTGAAGCGCTTCTTCGCGCCCGATTTCGTCTTCAGTTTGGGCATTTTGCTCGTCTCCGCCGGGCGTCTTGCGCCCGCATGTGTTTGATATGAGCAGGCTTACGCCCGCTCCCGTTCGTTTCCGAACGAGCGAACAAACCGCCACGGCAGCCCTACAGCCGGTCGGTTCGAAGCAGCGGCTTATAAAGGAAGGACGGGGAAAAGCAATGGCTTCGTAGCAATCCGGCCATAATTCGTTTCGCACCGCGAGCCTTCGGGAACCGCCGATGTCTTACGCCTGCGCCCTTGGCGCCTCGAACTATGTCTTCCCGGATCTGCGCACGCTGCTCGCCCGCGCGTCGCCCGATCGCGCCGGCGACCGCCTCGCCGGATTGGCCGCAAGGAGCGGCGAGGAACGCGTCGCCGCCCGCATCGCCCTCGCCGACGTCGAACTCGTCCGCTTCCTCGGGGAAACGCTCGTTCCATATGAAACGGACGAAGTGACGCGGCTCATCCTCGACAGCCACGACCGCGCCGCGTTTGCTCCGGTCGCGTCGATGACCGTCGGCGATTTCCGCGATTTTCTTCTTTCGGACGAAGCCAGCGGCCGGTTTCTCGCCGCTCTCGCTCCTGGGATCACGCCAGAGATGGCGGCGGCCGTCTCGAAGCTGATGCGCAACCAGGATCTGATCGCGGCGGCGAGAAAGATTTCGGTCGTGTCCCGCTTCCGCACCACCATCGGACTGCCGGGCAGACTCTCGGCGCGGCTTCAGCCCAATCACCCAAGCGACGATCTGACCGGCATCGGCGCGGCGATCCTCGACGGCCTGATGTATGGCTGCGGCGACGCCTGCATCGGGATCAATCCCGCGACCGACAGCGCCGCCCGCGCGCTCCTGCTGCTCGAGCGGATCGACGATCTGCGGCTTCGCTTTGACATCCCGACGCAATCCTGCGTCCTCGCGCATGTGACGACGACGCTTCAAGTCATCGCGCGCGGCGGTCCGGTCGATCTCGTGTTTCAGTCGGTCGCCGGCTCGGAAGCAGCCAACCGCGCCTTCGGCGTCGATCTCGCCCTGCTTGATGAAGCCCATTCCGCCGTCCGCGGCCTGAACCGAGCGCCGCAGGGCGCGAACCTCATGTATTTCGAGACCGGCCAGGGGGCGGCGCTTTCGGCGGGGGCGCATCACGGAGTGGATCAGCAGACCATGGAGGCGCGGGCCTACGCCGTCGCGCGGCGCTATTCGCCGCTGCTCGTCAACACCGTCGTCGGCTTCATCGGCCCGGAATATCTTTACGACGGCAAGGAGATCATCCGCGCGGGACTCGAGGATCATTTCTGCGGCAAGCTGCTCGGGCTGCCGATGGGTGCCGACGTCTGCTACACCAACCACGCTAGAGCCGATCAGGACGATATGGACAACCTTCTGACCCTCCTTGGCGTCGCAGGCTGCGCCTATGTCATGGGCGTGCCGGGAGCCGACGACATCATGCTCGGCTACCAATCCACCTCCTATCACGACGCGCTCTATGTCCGACGCGCGCTCGGGCTACGCCCGGCCCCCGAATTCGAATCCTGGCTGAAAACCTATGAAATCATGGATGCGCGCGCGCGGGTGCGCCCGAAATTGACGGGACGCTCGGCGAAGCTGCTCGGGCGAGGCGCGTCATGACCTCGGCGCAGGAAGATTTCTGGGCTTTTCTGCGCGCGGCGACGCCGGCGAGGATCGCCCTCGGGCGGACCGGCGACAGCCTGCCGACCCGGCGCGTGCTGGACTTCCAGCTGGCGCATGAGCAGGCCCGCGACGCGGTCCACGCCGAACTCGACGCCGACGCACTAGGGGAAGAACTTAGCGCCTGGACCCCGGCGATCGTTCACAGCGAAGCCGCGGACCGCACGTCCTTTCTGCAACGGCCCGATCTTGGCCGCGCGCTTTCGCCGCACTCGGCAAAAGCGCTTATCCCCGGCAATTATGACGTAACCATCGTCATCGCGGACGGGCTTTCCGCCGCCGCCGCGCAAACGCTGGCGCCGACCGTCTGCCGGATGCTGCTGGCGCAAGATTTCGTCTTCGCGCCTCCGGTCGTCGCGGTTCAGGCGCGGGTCGCCCTCGGCGATGAGATCGCAGTCGCGCAGGGCGCACGGATGGTCGTCATGCTGATCGGGGAAAGGCCGGGGCTCTCCGCCTGCCGCAGCCTTGGCGCCTATGTGACCTTCGATCCGCGGCCGGGCGTCACCACCGACGCCGGACGCAATTGCGTCTCGAACATCCGTCCCGGCGGGCTTTCGGCGGAAGAGGCGAGTTCGCGCATCCTCGCGATCATGCGTCTCGCCCAGACCATCAAAGCGACAGGGACACGGCTCAAGGAGGACGCCGCACTGGCCTTGACGGCGCCTCAGAACATCAGCTGACGGCGGCGAGAATATCTTCGGCGCGCTCGAACAATTCGGGCGCGATTTCGAGGTCCGCCGCCGCCGCGTTCTCGACAACCTGCGCCGGCCGCGTCGCGCCGATGATGGCGGAGGCCACCTCCCGCCGGCGCAACACCCACGCGAGCGCGAATTGCGCGAGGCCGACGCCGGCCTCCTGCGCCACGCGCCGAACCTGCTCGACCGCTTCCAGAACCGGCGTCTCCAGCCATCGCCTCGGCATCATCGAACCCATCTGAGGCGAGGCGACCCGGGAATCGTTGGGCGCCGGCGCATTCGGCTTGTACTTGCCCGTCAGCACGCCTTGCGCCAGCGGCGACCAGACGATCTGGCTGATCCCGAGGGCGGCGCAGCCAGGGAAGATGTCCTGTTCCGGCTTGCGCCAGAGCATCGAATATTGCGGCTGGCTCGAGACGAAAAGCGGCGCGCCGCTTTTCGCGGACTGAAGTTCCGCCGCCTGTTCGATCTTGTCGCGCGGCCATTCGCTAAAGCCGATATAGCGCGCCTTGCCCTGGCGGACCACATCGGTCAGCGCCGCCATGGTCTCGTCAAGCGGCGTCTCGTCATCATAGCGGTGGCACTGATAAAGATCGACGTGATCGGTTCGAAGACGCTTCAGCGAAGCGTCGATCTGTTTCAGGATTTGCGCCCGCGAAAGACCCCAATCGGAGTCGCTCATCGGGAAATAGGCCTTGGTCGCGAGAACATAGGAGCCGCGGTCAACACCTTTCAGCACTTCGCCAAGGAACGTCTCGGACGCCCCGCGTCCGTAAACATTCGCCGTATCGAGGAAATTGACCCCGACGTCGAGAGCCTTGTAGACGCACGCCGCCGCCTGAGCCCGTTCGACGCCGCCAGAATAGGTCAGCCAGGACCCCAGCGAAATCACAGAAACGCGCAGGTCGCTCTCGCCAAGCTGTCGATATTTCAATCCGACTTCCCGAAGTCGCGTTAGACTCAGCCCTAAATGCAAAGGTCTGCGCCGTCCGGTCGAGCGCTCCGCACCGTCGATCACGGACGGATCAAGCACGGCGGGCGCATCGCCTCTGCGCGATGACACGAGTGTTTATTTTAGATGCTGCGCAAGAAACTTGTTCATTTCGAACATCGTGACTTTGTTCTTCCCGAAAACCGCGGTGAGCTTGTCGTCGGCGAGGATTTCCCGCTTGTTGGCTTCGTTCTGGAGCTTGTGCTTCTTGATATATTCCCAGACCTTGCTCACGACCTCGGTGCGCGGCAGCGGAGCCGATCCGACGACGGCCGCGAGTTCCTTCGAGGGCTGCAGAGGTTTCGAAAATGCGCTGGAAGCCGGTTTCGCGGTCTTGGCGGCGGCTTTGCCGGCCGGAGCCTTCTCGGAAGCCTTTGCCGGAGCCTTGCTCGCCGCGGCTTGCGGCTTCTTGGGTGTAGTTGTCATTTCCGTCGACCTCCTTACTTAAATTTTTTCATCATGCGAGCATAGGCGGGCATGGCGACGCTGCGTCCGACTCAATTTTGGATCACGCCAGGTAGACGGAACCCCAACCGCCGCCCTCCGTCAAGCGAGGACCCCAACTTTGTCGAGGGAAAAAACCGGCATTTTCAATTCGGCGCCGGGATCAAGCTATTGAAGGGCGTTGGCGCGGGCCACGCATGAGCGAAATTTATGCGGGTCGATTCAAACGCGCCGCCAGCCAATAAAAGGCTATGATAAAATCTCCCGTAGTTCTCCTCCGGCTCCGAGACGATGCGTTTTAATCCATCACCCGCACGATCCGAACCCAGCTTTTTCGAACTATTTGTCCCCAAGCTCTGGACGGTCCTTCACGAGAATTATCGCTGGACAGACCTGCGCGCCGACATCATGGCCGGCCTCACCGTCGCGATCGTCGCGCTGCCCCTGTCCATGGCCATCGCAATCGCATCGGGCGTCAGCCCCGACCGGGGGCTTTATACGTCGATCGCCGGCGGGTTCATCGTCTCGGCGCTCGGCGGCAGCCGGTTCCAGATCGGCGGCCCCGCCGGCGCCTATATCGTTCTCGTCTGGACCACGGTTCAGGCCTACGGGATCGAAGGCCTGATCGTCGCCACGATTCTTTCTGGGCTGCTTCTGACGACGATGGGTTTCCTGAAGCTTGGCGGCTATATCAAATTCATTCCCTATCCGGTGACCGTCGGCTTCACCGCGGGCATCGCGGTCATTATTTTTGCAAGCCAAATCAGAGACTTGCTTGGCCTCACACTTGCCGGCCCGGAACCTGGCCCGTTGCTCGCGAAAATCGCCGCGCTGAAAGCCGCCCTTCCGACCTTCAACGCCGATTCTCTGGCGATCAGCCTTTCGACCATCGCCGTCATCGCGCTGTTCCGCCGGTTTTGGCCGCGCTGGCCAGGCATGCTCTTCGCCATCGCCCTCGCGGCGGTTCTCGCAAAGGCGTTCGGGCTTCCGATTGAAACGATCGGATCCCGTTTCGGCGGAATTCCGCAATCGCTTCCCGCGCCGGAGCTACCATATCTCTCGGCCGCCTTGCTGCTCGCCGTCTTTCCCGCCGCCGTCACCTTTGCGCTGCTCGGCAGCATCGAAAGTCTGCTGTCGGCGACCGTCGCGGACAGCATGACCGGAGGCCGCCACCGTTCGAACGCCGAACTGGTGGCCCAGGGCTTCGCCAATATCGGATCGGCGCTCTTTGGCGGATTTTGCGTGACCGGCGCCATCGCCCGCACGGCGACCAACATCAGGGCGGGCGCGCGAGGTCCTGTCGCAGGCATGGCGCACGCCGTCTTTCTGGCGCTGTTCATGGTCCTCGCCGCGCCGCTCGCAAAATATATCCCGCTCGCGGCTCTCGCCGGGGTGCTCGCCGTGGTCTGCTGGACGATGGCGGAGAAAGAAGCGTTCGGCGTCCTTCTGCGCGCCTCGCGAGGCGACGCGGTCGTCCTTCTCGCCACGTTTTTCCTGACGATTTTCCGCGATCTGACCGAAGGCATTCTGGTCGGCTTCGGCCTCGGCGCCCTGCTGTTCATCAACCGCATGGCCGAATCGGTCGAGATCCAGGCCGGCCGGCCCATCGCCCTTCCCGATGAAGCCGACGCCGATACGAACGCGCATTACGATCCTGCTCTCGCAGCCGATCCCGCCATCCAAGTCTATCGGATTTCCGGGGCGTTCTTCTTCGGCGCGGCGGCGAATGTCGGAGCCGCTCTCGACGAGATCGCGCTGCGGCCCAAGGCCTTGATCATCGACTTTTCGCAGGCGCCGGTGATCGATTCGACCGCCGCGGCGACGCTCGAAGGCTCGATTCGCAAGGCGGCGCGGCGCGGGACCGCGGTCTACATCTGCGGCGCGAGCCGGGCCGTCCGCCGCGACCTGATGATTCACGGAGTGCGGCCGCCGCTCGTAAAATTCCGTTCGGATATCCGCACGGCCCTGCGATTCGCCCGCGCCGGGCTTCCGGCGGTCCCGGACTGAGCCGCCTCCGCCTAGCACATATTCCGATTGGAGTGAATCAATCCAATCGACAAGAATATGCTCAAGTTTTTGATCCTGGAGCGCTTTCTGATCGACCGAATGATCACATTCGGCTGGAAAGCGCTCTACCGCCTCGGGTCGCCATCCCGGAAAAGGGCGCGCTTCGAAGCGCTTGCTCCTTGGCGCTGCCTCGATCATACCTTAGAATTATTTTCATCCGCATCAAGCTCCGGCCTTGAACCGGACGTTTGGGAGAAGTCAATGTTTATCCAGACCGAAACCACGCCCAATCCAGCAACCCTGAAATTCCTGCCCGGCCGCACGGTCATGGAGCGGGGAACGCTCGACATCAAATCGGCCGATAGCGCGGATCAATCGCCTCTCGCGCAGGCGCTGTTCGCGCTTGACGGCGTTTCAGGCGTCTTTTTCGGATCCGACTTCATCTCGGTCAGCAAGTCCGAGGGCGACTGGCGGGAATTGAAGCCGACCGTCCTTGGCGCGATCATGGAGCACTTTATCTCCGGCGCGCCGCTCTTGAATGCGGAGGCCGGCGCCGCGCCCCAAACCGGCGACGAGGAATTTTTCGAGGCGACCGACGCGGAAACGGTCGCGTCGATCAAGATCCTCATCGAGACCCATGTCCGCCCGGCGGTCGCCAACGATGGCGGCGACATCAAATTCAGAGGGTTCCGTGACGGAACCGTTTATCTGGCGATGAAAGGGTCATGTTCGGGATGCCCGTCTTCGACAGCAACGCTCAAGCATGGAATTCAGAACCTGCTAAAGCATTATTTGCCCGACGTGCAGGCCGTGGAGCAGATTTGACCAGACCGTTGTCCCAGTTCACCCGCACGCTCAGATTTTTCCGGCATGACCGGCGGGGCGCGGCCCCGCAAGGCGCGCCGGAGGAGAGCCGCGCTTGAAAATCCTTGCGATCGACACCGCGCTCGGCGCCGTTTCGGCCTGCGTCCTCGATGATGAATCGGGCGTTCCCGAGGCCCAGGAATCGCTCGCGATGGAGCGCGGCCACGCAGAGGCGCTGCTTCCTCTGATTGACCGGGTGATGGCTCGCGTCGCCGGCGGATTTCCCGCCCTCGGCCGGGTCGCGGTCACCGTCGGTCCCGGCTCGTTCACAGGGCTTCGCGTCGGCGTCGCGGCGGCGCGGGCGATCGGCCTCGCCTGCGAAATTCCGGTGGTGGGGGTCTCGACACTCGCCGCTTTCGCCGCGCCTTTGATCATCGAACAGCAGCCGGGGCTCACCGCGGTCGCGATCGACGCCCGGCACGGAAATGTCTATTTCACCGCTTTTGGCCCGGACGGGCGCGCCATTCTTTCGCCCCGGATCGCGCCGGCGCGCGAAGCAGCCCGCTCCCTCGGCGCGGGGCCGGTACGGATCGTTGGCTCTGGCGCGCCGATGCTCGCGGCGGAAGCCGCGGCCGTTGGCACCGACGCGGAAATCGTCGACGGGATCGCCGTCCCGGACATCGTCTTCGTCGCGAAGGTCGGGCTGCTCGCCGATCCCCTTCTCTCGCCGCCGAGGCCCTTGTACCTCAAGGCGCCCGACGCCAAGCCCCAGGAGACGAAAGTCCACGACGTCAAGCCGCCAGTCCCTGCGGGTGAAGACCATGGGCTCGAAGTTCAAGCGGCGGAATCCCTAGCGACCCCGGCGATTGAGGATCAAGCGACCAGGGACTTGCCGACCAGGGACTTGCCAGCCGAGAACTTGCCGGCTGAGAACTTTCCTGCTGAGAACTTGGCGATCGAGGACTTGACCGAGATCTTGGCGATCGAGGACTCGCCGCCGGTGGAAGACTCGCCGGTGGAGGACGTAACGAATGAGAACTTGGCGAATGAGCAAGATTTGGCGTCGAAAGACCGCGTGAACCCACAAGATCCGTCCCCACTGCCTCTGACCGCGCCGTGACGGCCAGATGTTCAGTCCGTTCGCCAAGGCGCCCGCCCCTTTCATTCGCAACATCGGAGTGGAGAGAAGCGCCGAGTGTGCGAAAATTCACGCCGCCAGCTTCGCATATCCGTGGCGGGAAACGGACATCGAACAGCTTCTGTTCGCGCCGGAGGTTTTCGCCAGCGGCGCGATCGACGCGAGGGATCTCGGCCTCGCCGGCTTCATCATGTCCCGGGCGGCGCAGGACGAGGCTGAAATTCTCACCATCGCCGTCGCCAGCGACCGGCGCCGCAGCGGAATCGGCAGGAGCTTGCTCTCGGCTCATCTGGCGACCCTGTCCGCGATCGGGATCAAGAAACTCTTTCTCGAAGTCGACGCGGACAATGCCGCCGCGCTGGCGCTCTATGACACATTCGGCTTTCACGCCGTCGCCGAACGCAAGGCCTATTACCGGACCGCTGACGCCGGAAGAGCGAAGGCGCTCGTCATGCGCCTCGATATGCCATAAAAGGTCTCCGGCGCGACGGACAGGCGGCGTTTACGCCTTTGCGCAAGCGCGGCCGGATAATAAGGTCAGGCGCCGGATTGGCAGACGTCGTATTGTCAGGCGTCGGAGTGTAGGGTCAGGCGAAAGAGGCTGAGCCTCTGAAATCGCGGGGACGATGTCAGGTTTCGATCACAAAGGCGCGGCGGCCAGGGACGCGGTCGGATCCGGGGACGAGCCGGAAGGCCGCAGGCTTTTTGTGCAATCCTTCGGCTGTCAGATGAACGTCTATGACGCGCAGCGGATGGCCGACATCCTCGGGCCCGAGGGCTTTGTCGAAACGTCCCGGGCCGAGGACGCCGATCTCGTAATCCTGAACACTTGCCATATCCGCGAACGCGCCTCCGAAAAGGTGTTTTCCGAACTCGGCAAGCTGCGTGAACAAAAGGCGGAGCGCGCCGCCGCCGGCCGCGAGATGAAAATCGTCGTCGCGGGGTGCGTGGCGCAGGCCGAAGGCGGCGAAATCATCCGCCGGCAGAAGGCGGTCGATATCGTCGTCGGCCCCCAGAGCTATCATCGCCTCCCCGAACTTCTGCGCCGCGCCGGGACGGAACGCGCCCTGATCGAGACTGAGTTTCCGGCCGAGTCCAAATTCGACTTTCTGCCGCCTGCTTCCTCGCAGCAGGTTCGTCTGCGCGGAGTCAGCGCTTTCGTGACGGTGCAGGAAGGCTGCGACAAATTCTGCACCTTCTGCGTTGTTCCTTACACCCGCGGCGCCGAAAGCTCCCGCCCTGTCGCGGACATCGTCCGGGAGGTGACGGCGCTGGCCGAAGCAGGCGTCCGCGAAGTCACCTTGCTGGGGCAGAACGTCAACGCTTACCATGGCGCTACAGGAACGGGCGCTACAGGAACGGGCGCGACCGCGTCGCTGGCGGGGCTCTGCGCGACGATCGCGAAAATCCCGGGAATCGCCCGGGTTCGCTACACCACGAGCCATCCGGCGGACATGTCGGACGATCTCATCGCGGCTCATCGCGACGAGCCCGGTCTGATGCCCTTCCTGCATTTGCCGGTTCAATCGGGCTCGGACCGTATTCTTGCGGCCATGAACCGCAAACATACGGGCGCGGATTATCTTCGCCTCGTCGCCAAAATCAAGGACGCGCGCCCGGACATCGCGCTGTCCTCCGATTTCATCGTCGGCTTTCCCGGCGAAACTGAAGCGGATTTCGCCGCCACCCTGAACCTTATCGAGGCGGTCGGCTTCGCCAGTTCGTTCTCGTTCAAATATTCGCCTCGTCCTGGAACGCCGGGCGCGGAACTCGAGGATCAGGTCGACGATGAGACCAAGTCGAACCGCCTCCGCCTTTTGCAGGACGCCCTTGAGCGGCAAAGGCAGGAGTTCAATCGCAAGATGATCGGGCGCTTCGTCGAGGTCCTGTTCGAAAAACCCGGCCGTCACGCGGGACAGATCGCCGGGAAAACCCCCTGGCTCCAGGCCGTTCAGGTCGAGGGGGACGTCGGCCGGATCGGGAAAGTCCTGCCGGTCGAGATCGTCAGCGCAGGCCCCAACTCACTGTTCGGGCGCCTTGCGCCAGGCGAGGCTCCCCATCCTGCGTCAAACGACGCCGGCAGGACTCATCTTGCTCCCGAGACTCATCTTGCTCCCGAGGGCGCGCTTTGAAACCAACTGATCGTTCCGCTCCCTTCGCGCGATCCGGCCTCAAGCCGCCAGGGGAGGACGTCAAGTCCACGGAGATCAATCTGGCTTTCGACGACAATCGCGACGCTTCGCTGGTTTTTGGCCAATATGATCAAAATCTTGCGAAGCTGGAGCGCAGACTTGGCGTCATCGCCAACGCCAACGGCAATCTGGTGACGATCAAAGGCCCGCCGGAAGCGTGTGAACACGCCCGTCACGTGCTGGAAAATCTCCACGCCCGCGTCAAGCTCGGCCAGAGCATCGGACTTGGCGACGTCGACGGCGCCATCCAGGAAGGGGCGATGCAGGGATCGCTTTTTCCCAAGGAGGCCGAGGCCGGGCGCATCGTCTTCGAGCAGATCGGGACGCGCAGGCGCGGGCCGGTCCGGGCCCGCAACGCGGCGCAGGATCTCTACCTGCGCACATTGAAGCGCCACGAGCTTGTCTTCGCCGAAGGACCGGCCGGGACAGGCAAGACCTGGCTCGCGGTCGGCTACGCGGTGCTCCTTCTGGAACAGGGCGCCGTCGAACGGCTGGTCCTGTCGCGTCCCGCCGTCGAGGCGGGCGAACGGCTCGGATTTCTGCCCGGCGACATGCGCGAGAAGGTCGATCCCTACCTGCGTCCGATCTTCGACGCGCTTGCGGACTTCATGGACCCCCGCATGCTCGAACGCGGGATGCAAACCGGAATGATCGAGGTCGCTCCCCTCGCCTTCATGCGCGGGCGCACCCTCAGCAACGCCTGCGTCCTTCTCGACGAAGCGCAGAACGCGACGACGATGCAGATGAAGATGTTTCTGACCCGGCTCGGCGAAGGCTCGCGCATGATCGTGACGGGCGATCCGTCCCAGACCGATCTTCCGCCCGGGCAGAAATCGGGTCTGAGCGAAGCCATATCGCTGCTGTCCGGGCTCGAGGGCATCGGCCACGTCGTGTTCAAGGAAGGCGACGTCGTCCGCCACGACCTCGTGCGGCGGATCGTCGGCGCCTATGAGGCGGCGCATCGGGAAACGCTGGACAAGCGTAAATGACCGGTTCGCCCCTCGCCCTTTCCGCGCCCGCCGTCGAATGTTCGATCGAAGCCCCCGGCTGGGAGGCCCTCGAGGATCCGCAGGCTCTCGCGGAGACCATTATCGCCGAGGCTGTCGGATTGAGCGGCGCTGAACTTTCCCCCGAAGCCGAGGTCAGCATCGTTTTTTCGGACGACGCGTTCGTCCACGGCCTCAATCGCAAATGGCTCGGCAACGACAAGCCGACCAATGTCCTTTCTTTTCCCGCGGGCGGCGATCTGCGCACGGCGACGATGCTTGGCGACATCGTCATTGCGTTCGAGACCTCTGCCCGCGAAGCGGCCGAGGCGGGCCGGCCCTTGCGCGATCATGCCGCCCATCTTCTGGCGCACGGCTTTTTGCATCTGATCGGATATGATCATGTCGAGAATTCCGACGCCGAGGAGATGGAGACGCTGGAGCGTCGCATTCTTGCAAGGCTCGGGATCGGCGATCCTTACGAAGACGATATCCGCAAGGACGATATCTTCGAAGGCGATATCTGCGAAGGCGCCCCTGATCCGGCCGCCAACTGAGGACCCATGAGCGAACGCGACGTGCTCGCCCCCGGCGAGAGCGCAACCGACAGACCTGCGGCAGGCGCAAGACCTGGACTGTTCGACCGCTTGCGGGCGTTGTTTGGTCTCGCCGGCGCCTCGATCCGCGACGACATCCAGGATGCGCTCGCCGACACCTCGACCGACGTCGACGTGTCGCCGCAGGAACGCGCCATGCTGCGGAACGTGCTCGGGCTGCACGAGGTGCAGGTCGAGGACGTGATGGTGCCGCGCGCGGACATTATCGCGGTGTCGCTCGACTCGAGCATGGCGGAAGTGCTCGAAACCTTCCGGCTCGCCGGCCATTCGCGCCTGCCGGTCCACGGCGATACGCTCGACGACCCGCGCGGCATGGTCCACATCCGGGATTTCCTTGCGTTCCTGACGAATGTCGCGACTTCGCTCTCCGAGACTGCGCCCCCCGAGACTTCGGAGTCCGAATCGAGCCCTGACGGAGATGAAATCCGTTCCGAGGCCGCTCGCGTCGATCCCGCGCGATTCGTCAATCTCGCGCGGCTCGACATGTCCCTCGCCAAGGCTGGAATCATCCGGCCGGTCCTCTTCGTTCCGCCCTCCATGCCGGCGCTCGATCTGCTGGTGAAGATGCAGGCGACGCGCACCCATATGGCCCTCGTCATCGACGAATATGGAGGAACCGACGGCCTCGCCTCGATCGAGGACATCGTCGAGGTCATCGTCGGGGACATCGAGGACGAACATGATCTCGACGAAAGCCCGCGGATCGACTCCGTGTCCGACGGATCCTTCATCGTCGACGCCAGGGCCGGACTCGAGTACGTCTCCTCCGCGACCGGCTGCGGCCTGACCGAGATCAGCGACGCGGAGGAGGTCGATACGCTCGGCGGGCTGATCACGACGCTCGCCGGCCGCGTGCCGGTGCGTGGAGAAATCATCACCGAAGACGGGATCGAGTTCGAGGTGCTCGACGCCGACCCGCGCCGGGTCAAGCGAATCAGGATCCGGGTCAGCGAGGACAGTCCCTTCGCGACGACAAAGGCTGATCCGCCGGAGCGCGCCCGCGAGGCGAAAACGGAGAGTTCGCCGGACAGTCAGGACTGAGAGGTTGCGAACCGGATCGAAACGGCCTCACGCCTCTGGCTTCTCACGCGGTAAATATTTTTCTCCCCAGCATTCCCCGCCCCCATATTCCCCGCGAGACCTGAGCTCCCGTGGCGTCCCGGCTCTTTGGCCGTCCGCGCCTTGCCCGTTGCGGCGCGCCGCGCGAGAAGGGCGTCAGAATCGAGGGCCGGGCGACAGCAGCGAGAACGCTTTGCGAAACCATCTTTTCCACGCCATTTTGTTGCGCGCCTTTTTGCCTGGTCCGTGGGTTGAGGGCGCGAACTGATGCGCTTGCTTTACGCTGCGCTTGTCTCGGCCCGGGGCTGGCGACGCCGCCTGATCGCCTTCGCCGCCGGCGCCGTGGGCGCGCTTGCGATGGCGCCATTCGATTTCATGCCCGCGATGATCGTTTCGATGACCGCCGCCGTCTGGCTCATCGACGCCTGCGTCGAGGCGGCGCCCGCGAAGCAAGAGCATATTCCGATCGGATTGAATCCATCCAATCTACAAGACTATGCTCAAGCTTTTGACTCTGGAGCGATTTCTGATCGATCGCATGACTTCATGCGATCGGAAAGCGCTCTAGCCGCGCGCTTGCGCCTTCCAGCCGGCGCGTGGAGCGCCTTCGGGGCCGGATGGTGGTGGGGTTTTGGCTATTTCGTCGCCGGCCTCTGGTGGCTTGGCGCCGCTTTTCTCGTCGACGCCGATGAATTTCTGTGGGCTCTGCCGCTGGGCGTCGCCGGCCTTCCGGCCTATCTCGCGATTTTTCCCGGGTTTGGCTTCATGCTCGCGCGGCTTCTCTGGTCGCCGGGATCCGGGCGCCTTTTTGCGCTCGCGGCGGGGCTCGGACTGACGGAATGGCTGCGGGGACACGTCCTGACCGGATTTCCCTGGAACAATTTCGGCATGGCGCTGGGCGGAAATCTCGTGACGGCGCAACTCGCCTCCATTGTCGGACTTTACGGATTGACCGTCATTTCCGTGGCGATGTTCTCCGCCCCGGCGGCCGTCTGCAGCCCCCGCGCGAAGCTGACGCCGCGCTCGGCCGCCTCTCCCGTTCTCGCCGCGCTCGCCGCGCTCGCCGCCATCATCGGATTTGGCGAGCTTCGCCTCGGGGAGCCAGATCCCGGCGTCACGCCCGGAATAGCGATCCGCATCATGCAGCCCAATCTCGCGCTCGATGCGAAGTTCCGGCCGGAAAACAAGGTCGCGATCCTTTCACACTACCTGAATTTAGCCGGCCGCCCCGCTGAGGATGCGGCGTTTGAACATGCGACCGCGACCCTTCATGTCTGGCCGGAATCAGCGTTCCCGTTCGTCCTCTCGCGCGACGCCTGGGCGCTGGACAAAATCGGCGCGTTCTTGCCCCCTGATTCTTTTTTGTTCACCGGCGCGGCAAGAGCTCAGGAAGCCGCGCAGGAGGCTGCGGATGAGGCCGCTGAGCAGGCGGCGAGACGGGATGAAGCGGACAATGGCGCGGACGACGAGGATCCGCTGGCGTCGTCGGCGCCGTCCGTGAAATTCTATAACGCCATTCAGGTCGTCTCGGCGGGAGGCCTCATACTCGACAATTACGACAAGGTCCACCTTGTCCCGTTCGGCGAATATCTGCCCCTTGAATCGCTTCTGAGGCGATTGGGCCTTCGTCAATTCATCCATGTGCCGGGGGGATTTTCGCCCGGCTCCGCCAGAGCGAGCCTTTCCGCACCCGGCCTTCCGAAGGCGGCGCCGCTGGTCTGCTACGAGGCGATTTTCCCGGGCGAGGTCGTTCCCGACGACCCCTTAAGCGAGCGGCCGGGCTACCTCCTGAACGTCACCAATGACGGATGGTTCGGACAGACCGCCGGACCCCATCAGCATTTCGCCCAGGTCAGGCTGCGCGCGATCGAGGAGGGATTGCCCGTCGTCCGCGCCGCGAACAGCGGCGTTTCCGCCATCATCGACGCCTACGGGCGTGTTCTCCGCGAACTTCCGCTCGGCGCAACCGGCGTCCTCGACGGTCCTTTGCCGCTGCGAATCGCGCCTCCCCTGTTCGCCCGGTTTCCGCGAGGGGCGACGATTCTGGTCTGGTTCGCCGCGTTGGCCATCGCTTTCGTAAGTCACCACAGAACGTTGACAAAAATGAATAAATGATTTTTATCCATACTGTTCCGTCCTGCATGCAAATCGGTACTTGGACTGCCTAGCTGGTTCTCCGCCGGTTGCGGCTTGAGCCATAAGCTTTTAATTTTCTGCGAAGGGACGGCGCTGATGAGCGAACAAAGTCTGGTGATGGATAAGCCGAAGAAGGTACCTAATCCGATCGACAGGCACGTCGGCAGCCGGGTCCGGATGCGCCGCGTGATTCTCGGCATGAGCCAGGAAAAACTAGGCGAGGCTCTGGGGCTGACCTTCCAGCAAATCCAGAAATACGAGAAGGGCGCCAACAGGATCGGCGCCAGCCGGCTGCAGCAGATCTCGCGGACTCTTGACGTGCCTCCTGCGTTTTTCTTCGAGGGCGCCCCCTCCTTCGAAACCGTTGGCGTCGTGAACAATCTCGCCTTTGCGGAAGAGCCGAACACAAGCTATGTCGCGGACTTCCTGTCGACGTCCGAAGGCTTGCACCTCAATATGGCGTTCGCTCGCATCCACGACCCCAAGATCCGCAAACGCATCGTCGATCTGGTCCTCGCGCTGGCGGGAGACGATTCGCCGTCAGAAACGGCCTCCCACGAAACGAACGGCAGCGGGCGGGCGGATTAGCCAAACCGTTCGATCTAACGAACACAACGGCTCGGATGGCTTGACAAAACGAACGCAATCCGGAATTTAGCCCGGACGTTCCGGTTCGGCTGCACAACCTGCGGTCGGCGCCCTTTATCGCAACCTTTTTTCCCCAATGGAGACGAGCCTTGCCGCGCGCCAATTATCTCTTCACGAGCGAATCAGTGGCCGAGGGCCATCCTGACAAGGTGTGCGACAGGATTTCCGACGAGATCGTGGACCTTTTCTTCCGCGAGGGAGAAAAGGCCGGGATCGACCCTTATCAGATCCGGGTCGCCTGCGAGACGCTGGCGACGACCAATCGCGTCGTGATCGCCGGCGAAGTGCGCGGTCCGACCATCGCTCCCGAAGCGATCGAGGCGGCCGCCCGGGCGGCGATCAAGGACATCGGCTACGAACAGGCCGGTTTTCACTGGAAAACCGCGAAGGTCGAAGTGCTTTTGCACGCGCAGTCCGCGGACATCGCCCAGGGCGTCGACGCGTCCGGCAACAAGGATGAAGGCGCGGGCGACCAGGGCATCATGTTCGGCTACGCCTGCCGCGAAACGCCCGAACTCATGCCTGCGCCGCTTTATTACGCCCACAAGATTCTCGAGGTTCTCGCGAGGGAGCGCAAATCGGGCGTGGGCGAGGCGGCGAAGCTCGGCCCCGACGCCAAGAGCCAGGTGACGGTGCGGTACGAAAACGGAAAGCCGGTGGGCGTGACGCAAATCGTGCTGTCGACGCAGCATCTCGACGAGAACCTGAGTTCTCTTGACGTCCAGAACATCGTCGAACCCTATATCCGCGCGACGCTCCCCGCGAACTGGATCGATAAGGACACCGTCTGGCACGTCAATCCGACTGGAAAGTTCGTCGTCGGCGGCCCTGACGGCGATACCGGCCTGACCGGGCGCAAGATCATCGTCGACACCTATGGCGGCGCGGCGCCCCACGGCGGCGGAGCCTTTTCGGGCAAGGACCCGACCAAGGTCGACCGTTCGGCGGCCTATGCCGCGCGCTATCTGGCGAAAAACGTGGTCGCCGCCGGCCTCGCCGACCGCTGTACGATCCAGCTCGCTTATGCGATCGGAGTCGCAGAACCGCTCTCGATCTATGTCGACACCCATGGCACGGGACAGGTCGCCGAGGACAAGCTTGAAAAGGCGCTCGGCCAGAGCATGCGCCTCTCGCCGCGCGGCATCAGGGAGCACCTGAGGCTCAACCGGCCGATCTATGCGCGAACCTCGGCCTACGGACATTTCGGCCGCAAGCCCGACGCCGAAGGCGGCTTCTCCTGGGAAGGAGTCGATCTCGGAGACAAGATCAAGGCTCATCTGAGCTAGTTTCGCTCCGCTGACGGCGGCCTCAGGCGCGCGCGATGGATCCGAAAGGGCTAATTCCCGAGGATCGCCGGTCCGGCGAAAACGAGCCGTCGGCGGGCGGGCGCTCGCCTGATCCGACGGATGGCGAGGGCAGCGGCGCTCCCGCCCAGCGCCGACTTTATGGCCGACGGCGCGGCAAAAAATTGAGGATGCGCGGATCGGCGCTGATCGGGGCTCATTTGCCGGGCCTTTCGCTCGACGTCTCGCAGCCGATTCTCGATCCGGCCTCCCTCTTCGCCGAACCCTATTCGGCGCTTTGGCTCGAAATCGGCTTTGGCGGCGGCGAACATCTCGCAGCCGAGGCCGCCCGCCATTGCGAACGGGCCTATATCGGCTGCGAACCTTTTCTGAACGGCGTCGCCAAAGCGCTCGGGCTCATCGAAGACATGGCCCTGACGAATGTCCGGCTTTACGAGGGCGACGCGGGCGACGTCATCGGCGCCCTGCCGGCCGGATCGCTCGGGGGCGTCTATCTGCTTTTCCCCGATCCCTGGCCGAAGCGGCGCCACCGCAAGCGCCGGTTCTTGTCCGATGAAGCGCTGCAGCGGCTCGCGCGCGCGATGCGCCCGGGCGCAGAATTGCGTTTTGCGACGGATATCGACGACAATGCCGGCTGGACCCTGGCGAGAGTGCTCCGCTCAGGCGCGTTCGCATGGCCGGCGGAGAGCGCGGCCGACTGGAGAAGCCCCTGGCCGGACTGGAAGGGAACCCGATACGAGGCGAAGGCCCTCGCGGAGGGACGCACCCCCGCCTTTTTCACATTCCGCCGAACGTGACGCGGCGCAGCGCGCCTCAGCCCTTCCCGTTAAGAGATTCCGGGCTCAAATTTTCCGCCGCGGCCGCAGGCCCGCCAACCCGGCAGTGCGACGCGGCGCGAAGGCCCCCTTGAACATTGCTTTTGGAAAATAGACGTGAAGAGCGGCGCCGGAGAGATATCCGATCTGAAGCATCGCGACCAAAGCCGTCGATTGAAGGAAAAGCCCTCGCCACGACCAGCCTGCATCATAGGGATTCAGCAGGATCAGGAGAACCGCCAGCACCGCAACAGGAAAAAGGCTGTAAAATTTGAAAAAATGCGCCAGCAGCGCGCCGATAACAAAACTTCCTGCCGCGAACACCAGCATGAATTCCTCCCGGCATCTATTATTAAGATTCACTTAACATATTTTTAATAAATACATTACAAAAAAAATAGTTCCCTGCCTCCCCGCGTTTTTCGGGCTTTTTCCGAGACGGCGCTCACTCGTCGAGGAGCGGGTGCAGGTCGCGCACCATGGCTTTCATGCGCTCATCGAGAACGTGGGTATAAATCTGCGTGGTCGAAATGTCGGCGTGGCCGAGAAGTTCCTGAACCACCCGCAGATCCGCTCCGTTCTGGAGGAGGTGGCTGGCGAAGGCGTGGCGCAGCACATGCGGACTGATTCGCGATGATGCGATTCCGGCGGCCGCGGCGCAGACCTTGAGTTCTCTCGCGAATGTCTGCCGGGTCAGGTGCCCGCTGTCGCTGTCGGCGGGAAACAGCCACGGCGACGCCGCGGCGCCGGGGCGCTTTTCTTCCAGAAAAGAGCGATAGAGTTTGATCGCCTCGCGCGCCGGCGGCGGCAATGGCGCAAGACGCTCCCGGCCGCCCTTGCCGCGCACCGTCATGAAGGCCTCGCGGACCCGCGCCGCACGGGCGGGGAGCGCGACGAGCTCGGAGACCCGCAGCCCCGTCGCGTAGATCAGCTCCAGCAGGCAGGCGATGCGCAGAGCGCGCAGCCGCTCGCCATCGGGACGCGTCGCGTCGCCCAGCCCCTCCTTCGAGACCGCCAGCAGATGATCGACTTCGGCGACGGAGAGGACCTTGGGCAGCCCCCGGCCTCGCCGGGGGCCTTCGAGGATCGCGGCGGGATCGTCGGCGCGGCGGCCTTCCGCGGCCAGAAACCGATGGAACTGCCGGATCGATGAGAGCTTGCGCCCGCTCGAGGACGGCTTCAGGCCGCGCGCCTCGAGCCGCGACAGATAGGCTCCGATCTCGCCCGAATCCGCGTCGAGCGGAGTCCGGCCCGCCTTTGACAGAGCTTCGAGATAGTCGGTCAGATCGCGACGGTAGGCCTCGATGGTGTTTTTCGCCGCGCCGCGCTCGGCGGCGATCATGTCGAGAAAGGATTCGAGCGTTTGGCGCGCGATCGGGGGCGGCATGAACGCTACTTGTTCAGCCGCGCGGCGGGGATGGCCTGAGTGATCTCGCGCGGCTGCGGCTCGACGAATGCGACGAGCGCGATCATCCCGGCGTAGACGAGGCCGCCAAGGATCGCCAGTCCCAGCAAAAATCGGATGAGCGTCGGCACGCAAATCTCCTGTTGGCCGCCCGGCGGAGGGAGCGTCGGCATTGGCCGATCGACCCGGTTCGGCCAGTCATGACCCTAACCGATCATGCCGCAAAAGTGTGAACGAACCTTGGACGGCGGCGGCGTTTGAAGATCCGCCTGCTCTGACCGACGTCGGGATCGCGCCAGCGCGGGCGGACGGGGGAGACAGGCACCGTCGCCTGGAGCGCTTTCCAGCCGAATGTGTTCATTCGGTCGATCAGAATTGATTCAATCCGATCGGAAAATGCTTTAGGCCGGCAGAAGGATCACCTTGGTCTTGATCGGCGTGCGCTCGTAGAGGTCGAGCATGTCCTGCGTCAGAAGGCCGGTGCAGCCGCTGGTGACGCCCCTGCCGATCGACTCGGGGTCGCTGGTCGAATAGATCGTGCAGACCGTGTATTTGCCATTCTGATAAAGATAGAGCGTGCGGGCGCCGAGCGGATTGTCGAGGCCTCCCGGCATGCCGGCGGCGTATTTGGCCGCCTCGGGCTGACGCACGATCATCTCCTTGGGCGGGGTCCAGGTCGCCCATTCCGCCTTGCGCCCGACGTATGCGTCGCCGTTCCACAGGAAGCCCTTGCGGGGGACATTGGCGCCATAGCGGGTGGCGTTCCCGTCGCCTTCGACGCGGTAAACATAGTAATTGGCAGCATCGATGATGATCGTGCCGGGCGCTTCACGAGTGTCGTAGCGCACGGTCCGACGATAATATTTCGGATCGATCTTGCTGACGTCGACCGCCGGTATCGGAAATTTCTTTTCGGGTACGGGCCCGTAGAGCTTCGCCGCCTCCCTGTGGACGAGGTCGTCGGTTGTCGCGCAACCGGCGAGCCCGAGCGCGCCGAGACTGGCGGCGGAGCCGAACAGAAACGACCGGCGGTTGAGACGTTCCGACCGCAGCCCGAGCAAAGCCGCTTCGTCCATCTCGCCTGCGCCGGCAATCTCACCGTCCCTGATCATGATTTTGGAGTTTCCCATATCCTGTCGACGATCATCCTTGTTGATCTGAGATTGCCGTCACATCGCTCGAGAGGCAAGACCAAGCGTCGCTGGGCGGGGCTCGCCATGTGCAAGAACTCGTCCATGTGGTTTCGCAGTCACACATCGCGCAGACGTCCGCTTCGAATCCGTTCAGTCGATCCTGAAGGTCTCGCGCAACCAGCTCACGAGGCGCGCCTGATCGCTGAGGATATCCATTTCGGGTTCCCTGACACGGCGGAACCCATGTTTTTCAAGCAGATCCGCTATTCGCAATCCGCGGTTAGCCGGGTTGACGACGGCGATGGTCTTCGTGGCGATTTCGACGGCGAGGGTGCGAGACATCGGCTTGGGGGGCTGCGGCATTTGCGAAGGGCCTAATGGTTGAACGCCTCTCACGGCGATCCGATGCTGCGAATTTCACCGGATCAAACTAGCACACGCGAAGGCGTGGGGGCGACGCCAACCGACGTGCCGCGGAGGAAGTTCTATAGCATTGGCCTTTCCGGCCATGACTTCCCGAGGCGATAGGGCGGACTTTTCTGTCCGCTTTTGGGAAACGGCCCAAAGCAGAAACTCATCCCGCCACATGCCTAACCGGCCATCCCCGCGCGCGCCCCGACCAGCGCGCCGCCTTCGGCGCCGGTGATCCTCATCTCGATCATCCGCGAGGGCGGCGCGTCGCCGGTGCGCACGCGGGTGAAATCCTCTGCCTTGCCGATTCCGCCGCGCTCGGTCAGCACCCGCAGCGCCTTGCCGGTCTGGGCCGCGAGGTGGGCGCCGAGCGCCTTCGCCCCCAAAGCGCGAAGCCGCGCCGCGCGCTCCTTCACGGCCTGCGGCGCGACCTGCGGCATCCGGGCCGCCGGCGTTCCAGGGCGCGGCGAAAACGGAAAAACATGCAGGTGCGTCAGCCCGCAGTCCTCGACCAAAGCGAGGCTGTTCTCGAACATCGCCTCCGTCTCGGTCGGGAATCCGGCGATGAGATCGGCCCCGAAAACGATGTCCGGCCGCAGCCGCCGCAGCCTGGCGCAAACCTCGATGGCCTGGGCGCGGCCATGGCGCCGCTTCATGCGCTTCAGGATGAGATCATCGCCCGCCTGCAACGACAGATGCAGATGCGGCATCAGCCGGGGTTCGCTGGCGAAGGCCTCGAACAGGTCTTCGTCCGCCTCGATGCAATCGATCGAGGAGAGCCGCAGCCGGGCGAGTCCGGGCGCGGCGCGCAAAATCGCCTTCGCCAGCGCGCCAAGCCTCGGGGCTCCCGCGAGGTCATGGCCGTAGGAGGTCAGATCGACGCCGGTGAGGACGATTTCCTTGAAGCCCTGAGCGGCGAGGCGGCGCGCGGCCACTTCGATTTCGGCCAGCGGGGCGGAACGCGAGGGGCCGCGCCCGAAGGGTATGACGCAAAAGCTGCAGCGGTGGTCGCAGCCGGTCTGCACCGCAAGGAACGCGCGGGTGTGGTCCTCGACGCCCTCGGCGAGGACACGGGGGGCGCGGCCCGGCGCCATGATGTCAGAGATTGCGTCGCGATCTGGCGCGGCTCCGGACCAGACCGCGGGATCGGCCTTGTCCGAATTGCCGATCACGCGGGACACTTCCGGCATGGCGGCGAAGGCGGCCGGACTGATCTGCGCGGCGCATCCGGTGACGACGATCTCGGCCCCCGGCCGCTCGCGCCTGATGCGGCGGATCGCCTGACGCGCCTGGCGCTCGGCTTCCGCCGTCACCGCGCAGGTGTTGACGATGACGAGGTCATCGCGTCCCCCGCCCCGTGCCGCCCGGCGAATGGCTTCGGAATCGACGAGGTTGAGGCGGCAGCCGAAGGTCAGCACCTCCACCCCGGCGGCGGGCGTGTTTTCAGGCCCGCTCAAGCGGCGCGTTCCTCGAACAGCGCGGGATCGAGGCGGGTCTCGAACTCGAACTCCACCGGGCCGGTCATGACGACCATATCGTCGCCGCCGCGCCATTCGATCTCGAGATCGCCGCCCGGCAGGCTGACGATGGCGCGCCGGTCGCAGCGGCCGTCGCGGACGGCGGCGACGAGCGCGGCGCAGGCGGCCGACCCGCAGGCCCTCGTCAGGCCAGCGCCCCGCTCCCAGACATCGAGCCGTATATGCGTCCGGGACAGGATTTCGGCGCGGGAAATGTTTGCCCGTTCGGGAAACATCGGATGGCGCTCCAGAATGGGGCCGAGCCGAGCCAGATCGAAATCATCCGGGCCGCGGGGAAAGAAGATCGCATGCGGATTGCCCATGCTGACGGCGGAGGCCCGCAGCGTCCGGGAGGCGCCGTCGAGTTCGAAGCAGACCTCGACGTTCCTCGTGTCGGCGACAGGTTCGGCGAGGGGAATTTCGCGCCAGGCGAGGCGCGGGCGCCCCATTTCGACCGCGAAGGCCGATTCGCCGGTCCGTCTGCACCTGAGCTGGCCAGCGATCGTCTCGACGACCAGTTCCTCGTCCGGGGCGCCGCGCATCAAGGTCCAGGCGACGCAGCGGGTGCCGTTGCCGCAGGCGCCGGCTTCCGACCCGTCATTGTTGAAAATCGTGACGAAGGCCGCGGTCCCCGGCGAGCGCGGCTCCTGCAGCGCCATCAGCTGATCGAAGGCGAGCCCCTCGCCCCGCCAGATCGCGCGCGCCTGAGACCCGCTGACGGCCAACCCGCTACCGCGCAGATCGAGAACGACGATCTCATTGCCGAGACCGTTCATCTTGGTTACTAGCCTACCGGCAAGAGAATTCATCGGGGCGCGTTCATTGTTTTGCAGACGCAATCCTATAGAAGAGGCAAGGCGGACAGCCGCTTTCGCCCCGGAAGCGAGTATCGCCAAGCAAACGCTGGGTTTGGCTGGCAAGATCCGGGGCGCGCGGCCGCATTGCGCGGATTCAAGTTTATTCAGCCAGAATAGCTGAGATTTGGGAGCTGGCATATGGGAAACGGCGAAATGAAGCGTTCGGCGAAGATTGCGCTGGCTTGTTGCATGGCTCTCGTCGTGTTGGGGTTTTCTCCGCTCCGCGTTTCCGCGCAGACGCCGCCCGCCGCCCCTGCCGCAGCGCAAAACGCCGCCCCCGCCAAAGCCGCGGGCGATTCGGCGGCGCCGGCCCCGGCGCCCGCCCCTGATTCGGACCAGTCTCAGCCGCCGCCCGGCGTGCCGAGCGACGCCTCCGCCCAGACCCTCGACGTTCCGGCCCGGCCGGTCGCCTATCTCACCGGCGAGGGCGAATGGAGCAAGGGATTCAAGACCATCATGGGCGCCATCGAAAAGGTGAACGCCGCCATGAAGACCGCCGGATTGACGGCGGCCGGCCACCCGTTCACCGTCTTCCTCTCAACCGACGATAACAATTTTCACTTCGAGGCGATGGTGCCGCTGGCGGAGAAGCCCGCCGGCAAGACCGAATTGACCGATTCGGTGAAAATCAAGGACTCGCCCTCCGGGAAGGCGCTGAAGTTCCTGCATCGCGGCGCGTACGACGACATCGACTCGACCTACGATCTCATCACGGCGTTCATGGATGAGAAGGGGCTCGATTCCAAGAACATGTTCATCGAGGAATATCTCACCGACACCAAGGAACCCGAGGATTCCGGCTTCGAAGCCGACATTTACGTGTTCCTCAAGTAGGAGCGGGAGAAAGGGGGAGCGTCCAGGCGCGCCCCCGCTTCCGCGTTCAAAGCCGGATCGGGCCAAGATCTCCAATGGTCGAAGACCCCGGCAAAAGCCCGCGAGCGCGGGCTTCGATCTTGAAATTGCTGGCATTTCCGGTCACCTCATAGAGCAGGTAGCCGGCGCGGTGACGCGGCGCGCCCCGGATCGCAGAGGCGGAGGGCGCGCTGACGACCGGCACCAGCCCGTCCGGTCCTCTCATATGGGCGACGGATCGTCTGTGGCTGTGGCCGTGAATGATCAGCTCGGCGCCGGCGCGGCGGATCAGCGCCTCGAACGCCCGCGCGTCCCTCAGCCCGCGCGCAGCGCCGGCGGCGGCGCTCTGGGGCGGGTGATGGATCATCACGATGCGAACGAGGCCGCGCTGTCGCGCATCGATCAGCAGCGCTTCGCAGGCCTCTATTTGGGGCCGTCCCAAAAGTCCCGAGGCGATGAAGAAAGGGGTCGGCACGCCGGATGACAGGCCGATCAGGGCGACGTTTCCGCGCACTTTCATGTAGGGATAGCCTTCAACAGGCTGCCCGTCGTCCGCTTTAAGCCCCGGCTTCGCCGCCTCCCCTTCGAGGTCAAGCCTCGCCGGCTCTCCCCTTGTCCAGGGCGCGAAGGCGCGGGCGAGGTGGCGCATCGAACCGCGGACATAGGCGTCGTGATTGCCCGGCACGAAGCTGACGTTCTCGCAGGGCCCGAGCGTCTCGAGCCAGCTCCCGGCGAGCTGGAATTCCGCGGGCAGGCCGATGTTCGAAATATCGCCGGTGACCGCGATATGATGGGGGTGATGCGCCTTGACGTCGGCGACGACCTGGCGGAGCGCGTCCATGTCATGAACAAGGCGCCGCCCGCTGGTCCAGTTCAGATAACCGGTGACGCGCTTGCCGATCAGGTCGCGCCGACGCGGCTTCGGCAGCGGCCCGATATGGGGGTCGGTCAGATGGGCGAGGATGAAACTCACTTCTGCAATGTGCGCGGCCGCGAACGCGCGTCAAGACGGTTTGTGCGCCGCGGTCAAGAATAAGAGCGTCATCGCACGGCGATTTGCGGCGCCCCGGCCGCGATGATACGAGGCGAGGCGGTTCTTCGTCCCCTTCCCTGCCTCGCGTTTAATCCAGATGACTGATCTTTCCCTCGTCCTCAGCCCGCTGACGCAAGCCGATCTCGGCGCGATCGAACGTCTCGACGAACGCGCGTTCGGACCTGGACGATTCGCCCGCTCGGCCTATCGTCTGCGCGAAGGCGTCGAACCCGATTATCATCTCTCCTTCGCCGCCCGCGTCGGCACCCTGCTCGTCGGAGCCAACCGGATGACGCCGATCCTCTGCGGCGACAGTCCGGCGCTGCTGCTTGGCCCGCTGACCGTCGATCCGGCGTTCCGCTCGAGCGGCATCGGCGAGGCCCTCGTCGGCAAATCGCTCGAGGCCGCGCGGACGGCGGGCCATGCGCTCGTGCTCCTCGTCGGCGATTTGTCCTACTACAGCAGGATGGGGTTCGTCCCGGCGCCGCCGGACAGGCTCGCCTTTATCGGCCCGGTCGATCCGGACCGCCTGCTGTACCACGAACTGGTTGAGGGCGCTTTTGCGCAGGCGAGGGGCAAGGTGCGCCGGGCCGGGGCTAGGGGCTCTCCGATCGCATGAAGTCATGCGATCGATCAGAAATCTCTCCAGAATCAAAGACTTGGGCATATTCTTCTCGATTGGATTGATTCACTCCGATCGGAATATGCTCAATAGGCTAATCCGGCCAGTTGGCGGCGCCGCAAGTTTGAGTTGAAAGTCGGCGTCGAGGGTGTAGCCTTCCATTGGGCAAACGGGGGAGACCGGCATGAGCGACGGCGATCATCAAGCGCGCGCGTCAGCGGGCGGGAACGCTCCAAAACAGCAAAACGAACGTGAGCGCCTGATCGGCCTCATGGGGAACGAAAAGCATCAGCCGGACCGCGCGGTCTTCACCCGGACGGTTGACGGAACTTTGCTTTCCTATCAGCTCGGCATCGTCGAATTCGACGATCAGGGCGTGTGTCAGGCCCGCTCCCAAATGGACGCCATCGCGGATCAGCTCGCGCGGTTCGGCGACGACGACGCGATCATCATCGTCTTCGTCCACGGCTGGAAACACGACGCGCGCGACGACGACGGCAATCTCGTCGACTTCTCAAAGGTGCTCGAAAAGGCCGTCATACGGGAAGCCGAAGTGGCGCAGAAAAATGCAAGGCTGGCGCGGCCGGTGTTCGGCCTTTTCGTCGGCTGGCGGGGCCTGACGCTCTACAGCCGGCATCTGGTTCTGGAGGAGATCAACCTTTCGCAAGTGACGTTCTGGGACCGGCAGGCGGCGGGGCTTCGAGTCGCCGTCGGCTCGATCCGCGAATTGCTCGGCCGCCTTCGCCAGTACCGCAACCAGAAGCCGCCCGGAAAGCGCCTCCTCGTCATTGTCGGGCACAGCTTCGGCGGCATGATCATCTATTCCGCCGTCGCGCAATCCCTGATCGAGGCGGCCGCGACGCCTCCCGGCGCGATATCCACGAGCTTCGCCGATCTCGTTCTGCTGGTGAATCCCGCGATCGAGGCGGCGCGCTATCTGCCGGTGCACGAATTGGTCAAGCTGCGGGATTTGGCGGCGCGGGCCGAGGACGCGCAGCACCCGGTCTTCATCTGCGTCACCTCCAGCAACGACTGGGCGACCGGCTTCGCTTTCCCTGCCGGAAATCTCTACAGGCTGGCGACGGAGAGATGGAAGAACGTCAAGGAGCGGCAGGCGATGATAAACACGATCGGGCATATTTCATGGATGAAAACCCATGATCTGATCGCCGTTGGAGAGGCCGGCACCGAGCGGCCGGCGCTGACCCCCAGCGCCGATACCCAAGGCGTCGGTCCGTTCTGGGTCGTTCGCGCCTCGCCTGACGTCATCAATGGACACAGCGATATTTTCCGTCCCGTGTTCCTTGAGTTCCTCGCCGAGCGGATCGGCCTGCATGTCGAGAGGGCGTAAGCCGAAGTATTCACTTGGGCTCAGTCTTGGGCTCAGTCTTGGGCTCATCCTTGTTTTCGCCCCTCATAGATCCACGCGGCGGCGACGCCGCCGAGCAGCGCCAGCAGGCCGAGAAACCCGATGGCCAGCGGAAGCACGCCGACGCCCTTGACCTCGCTGGAGCCGGTCCGCTTGATGGCGGCGTAATCCTCGCCGCCATAGGCCGGACTTTCCCGCATGGCGATCAGGCGCGGCAGGGCGACGCCGCCGCCCGCGCCGCTGGCGATCCGTCGCGCCGTGCCGCCCGTCGCCTCGGCCAGCGGCCGGAGTTTTTCCGTGGTCGAGACGACGTCCTGGAATTCGCGCGGATTTTCGGGGCCAACATTCGCCAGCACGGACAGGAGTCCATCGCTCAGCCGGTAGAGCCCGAGTTCCGAGGCCTCGAGCGTCGCCCGCGAAAGGCCCGGCTCGGCGGCGCTCAGCGTGACGCTCGTCGTTTCGCCGGACGGAGCCGTCACATTCACCGGCGGGGTCTCGGGCAAGAGGCTCTGGCGTTCGATCTCGATGGCGCGGCCGCGCACATTGGCGCGCAGCGCCTCCTCTTCGAGTTCAGGCTCCTTCATCAGCCAGTGGGCGAGGCGGCGCAACAGGTCTAGATGGGGGCCGCCTCCCTCGAATCCGCGCGCCCAGAGCCACATCTGATCGGTGAGCAGCAGCGCGACGCGGCCCTTGCCCTCGCGCGAGAGGACGAGCAGCGGCTTCTGGTCCGCGCCGGACAACACGCTCGTGCCGCGCGCCACCTCCGCGTTGACCTGGCGGAACCACTCGCTCCAGGCGGGCGGCGTCTCGCTTCCGCCGGACAGGCCGCGCGTCACCGGATGTTTGGCGCCGTCCTTCGAGATCGCGGCGCGAAACGCGTGCTCGGTCACGCTGCCGTCGGGACGCGCCGGCGCGATCCGGCCGAGCGGCGAATAATAGAGGCCCTCGGGCCGGGCGAAGTCGGGACCGGCGGCGAGCAGCAGGGCGCCGCCTTCGCGGACGTAGCGCACGATATTGTCGAAATAGACCAGCGGCAGCACGCTCTGGTTGGAATAGCGGTCGAACACGATGAGATCGAATTCGCTGATCTTGCGCCCGAACAGATCCGCCGTCGGAAAGGCGATCAGCGACAATTCGTTGATCGGCGTGCCGTCCTGCTTTTCCGGAGGACGCAGAATCGTGAAATGCACGAGATCGACATTGGCGTCGGACTTCAGAAGATTGCGCCACATCCGCTCGCCGGCGTGAGGTTCGCCCGAGACGAGAAGGACCTTAAGCTTGTCGCGGACGCCCTCGATGGTCAGAACGGCCTTGTTGTTGATCGGCGTCAATTCATCGGGCAAAGCGTCGATTTCGAGTTCGACGACATTGGGTCCGCCATGTTCGATCCGCACAGGCACGCGGATGGTCTCGGACGGGGCCGCAAACATCGTGGCGACAGGATTGCCGTCGCGGCGCACCTTGAGCACGGCAGGCTCGCTCCCGCCCCCCGTGTCGAGAACCTTGAGTTCGATGGTCTGGTCCTTGCCCACGATGCCGAACCGGGGCGCCTCGACAAGTTCGATGCGGCGGTCGCGTTCGCCCTCGTGGCCGGTGACGAAAACATGCAAAGGCGCTTTGAAAGAAAGCTGGTCGGCGCTGGCCGGAACGTCGTGCACGAGACCGTCGGTCAGCATGAACACGGCGCCGATCCGGTCCGAGGGAATGTCGCTGAGACCCGCGTTCAACGCTGAAAACAGCCGCGTGCCGTCGGCTTCGCCCTCGGCGCCGTTGCTCTCGATCACCCGGACATCGACATTGCCAAGCGCGGCGAGGCCTTTTTCAAGTTCGGCGCGCGCCTCGAGCGTCTGCTCCTTGCGCTCGCCGATGCTCTGGCTGCCGCTTTGATCGACGACCAGGGCGACGACCTCCCTGAGGCCGGTCCGATTTTCCCGCACAAGGGCCGGATCGCAGAGCGCAAGCAGCAACAATCCAAGGCCGAGCCCCCGCAGCAGCGTCCCGCGGCCCCGCATGTAGAGCCCGAGCGCAACGATCGCGAGGGCGAGCAATCCCAGCCCGGCGATGGCAGGCCAGGGCAAGAGCGGCGTGAACGAAATATTGTACTGATCCATCTCTGCTTCGTGCCTTAGAGCATATTCCGATCGGATTGAATCAATCCGACAAGACTATGCTCAAGCTTTTGACCCTGGAGCGATTTCTGATCGATCGCATGACTTCATGCGATCGGAAAGCGCTCTAACAGCCCCGCGCGTCGAGAAAATGGCCGCCGCCGGTCTTCTGCGCCGCGGCGCAGCTCATTCTCGCCAGATCATCGCGGCGGGGTCGCGCCCGCCATCCACTTCAAAGCCGACCAGAGCGGCCATTTCATCTGGTTCAATTGCGCGATCGTGGTCATCCGCAATTCGCCATCGGAAACGAAAGCCCGCTCCCAGCTGCGTTTCGCCCGCGCAACGGCGTTCGGGCCATAATGAACGACCGCCCATGCGCCGGCTTTCCGATCCGGCTGCAACTCGCTCAATTTTTCCAGCAGGCTTTTGCAGTCGGCGATGATGTTCTCCGTTTCGGAAATGAAATAATCTTCGTCGACGGCGTCGAGGCAAAAATCCGCCTTGGCCCTGTCGAGCAGGGCGTCGGCCCGTTCCGCGATCGTGTCGTGCAGAGCCCTCACGTCGAAAAGTTCGGTTTCGGAATGGGCCGACATGGCGCCGAACGCCAGTTTACGGACGGCGAGCCGCGCCGCATCGAGCTTGTCGAGCTCATCGCGGACGCGGGCGGTCAATGGATCCTTCCTGAACATGAGCGCAAACCGGGAGCCGTAGAGCCACCCTCCGCCAAGGAGCAGTCCAAGACCAAGAAGAATTCCGGGAACCAGATGGCTGCCGCCGAGCTGACGGTCTTCCGTCATTTCGGCCTCGTTGACGATGATCTTCGCCTGCAATGGCAGGGGTCCCGCAAATCTGACAGCGACCGGAACGGCCTCCCCGCCCACGAACGAGGGCGTCGCCGCGGCTTCGATGGCGGACGCGCGGCGCGAATCCGCCGCAAATAGCGCAAGGAACGCGAGAGCGGAAAACACCGGGAGCAAACGGACGGCGATCTTGTTCAGTGCGATCCTTCTCATGATGATCCCTCTCATGACAATTCAGCGACTTTGGCCTTTTCCCAGAAATGCGGGCGCGCCTGCGACAGCCGCCCGCCGATGCGGACCGGCGCAATGTCGATTGCGAGCCCCCTCGCGTCGAGTTCGACGGCGACGCCGCAAAGCGTCGCGGCTCCGCCGGCGGGCTCAAACCTCGCCGCCGGCAGCTTGGTCGTGAACCGGCGCACGGGCTCGTCCTTTTCCATCCCGATCACGGAATTGTAGTCGCCGGTCATGCCGGCGTCGGTCATATAGCCCGTCCCCTGCGGCAGGATCTGATGATCCGCCGTCGGGACATGCGTATGCGTCCCGACGACGAGCGACGCGCGGCCGTCGACGAAATGGGCGAGCGCCTGTTTTTCGCTCGACGCCTCCGCGTGAAAATCGACGAACACTGCGTCGCAGCCCGCGCCCAGCGGACAGGCGCCGAGTTCGCGCTCGACGGCGGCGAACGGATCGTCCATCGCGTCCATGAAGACGCGGCCCATCACGTTGATGACGAGAACGCGGGCGCCGGCGGCGGTCTCGATCAGATTGGCGCCATGGCCGGGCGTCCCGCGCGGGTAATTCAGCGGCCGGATCAGGCGCGGCTCGCGGGCGATGAAAACCAGCGCCTCACGCTGGTCGAACGCGTGATTGCCCAAAGTCACGCAATCCGCCCCCGCATTCAAAAACTCGGCGCAGATCGCCTCGGTGATGCCGAAGCCGCCGGCGGCGTTCTCGCCGTTGACGATCACGAGGTCGAGGCTCCAATCCTCCCTCAGCCGGGGCAATTGGCTCGTCAGCGCGGCGCGTCCCGCCCGGCCAACGACATCGCCAACGAAGAGAAGCCGCATCTTGTTGTCCAGACCAAGCCTGAGTGCACAAAGAGAAATGGAGGCTCGCCTGCTCGGAGGCAATGCTCAGGCCACATGATCCGCGCGATTTTCGCCGGAAAGCCCCTCACTACGCCGGAAAACTCCGGCAGTCGATCAATTCGCGCTCCGTCAGTACGTAATCGAGCGGTTGATCATGCGCCTCGTGCGGAGCCTTGGGAATCTCCTGGCTGGCGAAGGCGACGCCGATCGCGCAGACAGGTTTCATGGCGCGCAATTTTTCGAGGCTGCGATCGTAATAGCCCGCGCCGTAGCCGATCCTCTGGCCGCTGCGGTCGAAGGCGGCGAGCGGGACGAACAGAAAATCGGGATCAACCTCCGGCGCGCTCGCCAGGGGCTCCAGAATTCCCATTTTTCCCGCGACCGTCGGATCGCCATAGCGCCATTTCCGGAACACGAGCGGCGTTCCGCGCGGCCCGGTCACCGGCAGGGCGGTCGCGATCCCGGCCGACGCCAGCGCTTGCATAAGCTGCAGCGGCGAGGCTTCCTCCGCGAGCGCGGAAAAAGCCGAAACCATTGCCGGGCTCCTGTCCTGGACCAGCCGCAGCCCGGCTCCCGCGAGATGCGCGGCGAGGGCGGCGGCGTTGTCCTCGCTCTCGGCGCGGCGGCGCGCCAGGGCCTCGGCGCGAAGAGCGGCCTTGAGGGAGGACGAGGCCTTGAGGGAGGAAGAGGACATCTTGAGGGAGGTTCGGGTTGTGGACGATTTCGAGGGCGGGACGGGACGTAAGCGCGGGGCCGCGATGGCCGTGGGACATCGATCCCGGGAACCTACAACGTAGGTGGGCGCCATGTGGCCGAGCCCACGGGCAAGGCCAGGGACAGCTCCCTTTGAGATCGATAAGGCCCCGGGAATACTGATCCAGCACGAACCCCGCAGCTCCGCCGGGCGAATGTAAGGGGCGCCGCAGCGGAACGCCAGCGTGATTTCGCTTGTTCTTGGCGCAACCCCTTGCGGGCCTGCGGCGGACGGCGCCATTGTGTCCTTCAGCGCGTTTCGTCCCTTGCAGCAATCCCGCGCGCCAAAAAGGCCGCATGCGATGCAAGCCATCGAGATCGATCACGACGTCCTCTCCCGCCGCGCGACGATCGTCGCCGCCCTCAAAAAGATTGTGCCCGGCGAGGGCGTGATCGACGCGGCGATCGGACGGCGCGCCTATGAGTCCGACGCTTTCACAGCGCGCCGCGCGCTTCCCATGGTCGTCGTCCTGCCCGAGACCGTCGACCAGGTCCGCGCCGTTTTGGCCTATTGCCACGAGAACAACGTCAAGGTCGCCCCGCGCGGGGCCGGAACCTCGCTGTCCGGCGGCGCTCTGCCGCTCGAGGACGGGGTACTTCTCTCCATGATGAAGTTCAACCGCATCAAGGAAATCGATTTCGACGACAGGATCGCCGTGGTCGAGCCGGGCGTCACCAATCTCGCCATCACCCGCGCGGTCGAGCATCGCGGCTTCTATTACGCGCCGGACCCTTCCTCGCAGATCGCCTGTTCGATCGGCGGCAATGTCGCGGAAAATTCGGGCGGCGTTCATTGCCTCAAATACGGCCTCACCACCAACAATGTGCTCGGCGTCGAACTCGTGCTCATGACCGGCGAGATCGTGCGGCTTGGCGGACGCTGGCTCGACCAGGACGGCTACGACCTCCTCGGCCTCGTCGTCGGCTCGGAAGGAATGCTGGGCGTCGTCACCGAGGTCATTGTCCGCATCCTGCGCGCGCCGGAGACCGCGCGGGCCTTGATGATCGCCTTCGACTCCAGCGAGGCGGCGGGCGCCTGCGTGGCCGACGTCATCGCCGCCGGAATCATCCCCGGCGGCATGGAGATGATGGACCGGCCGGCCATCGCGGCGGTGGAGGATTTCGTTCACGCCGGCTATCCGCGCGAGGCCGAGGCGCTGCTCATCGTCGAACTCGACGGACCGCCGGTCGAGGTCGACCACCTCGTCGGGCTTGTCGAGGCCATCGCCCTGAAGCGCGGCGCGACGCAATGCCGGATTTCAACCTCAAACGAAGAGCGTCTTCTGTTCTGGGCCGGGCGCAAGGCGGCCTTCCCCGCCGTCGGGCGGCTCTCGCCCGATTATCTCTGCATGGACGGCACCATCCCGCGCAAGCAATTGCCGCGCGTTCTCGCCGGGATGCGCGACCTGTCCGAAAAGCACGGGCTGCGGGTCGCCAACGTGTTTCACGCCGGCGACGGGAACCTGCATCCGCTGATCCTCTACGACGCCAACAAGCCGGGCGAATTGCAGGCCGCCGAGGATTTCGGCGCCGATATCCTGCGTCTCTGCGTCGAGGTCGGCGGGGTGCTGACCGGCGAACACGGCGTCGGCGTCGAGAAGCGCGACCTGATGCCGGTGATGTTCAACGAGGTCGATCTAGATCATCAGATTCGGGTCAAATGCGCCTTTGACGCCAAGCACCTGCTCAACCCCGGCAAGGTGTTTCCGCAGCTGCGCCGCTGCGCCGAGCTTGGAAAGCTGCATGTGCATGCGGGAAACCTGCCCTTTCCGGACCTGCCGAGGTTTTGAGGGCGGGTCCGGATGGATCAATCGCCGCGAATTGCGTAAGCAAATGTCCCAAGGCTCTTACTGCGGCGAATCAGGCGGGTGCAGCGTGACAGACGACATCATTGTGAAAGACAGCAACGGCGCGAAGCTGGCGGACGGCGATTCCGTCACCCTCATCAAGGATCTGAAGGTCAAGGGCACGTCGGAGACGATCAAGCGCGGAACGCTGATCAAGAATATTCAACTGAACGGCAACCCGGGCGAGATCGAGGCCAACACGAAACAGGTCAAGGGCCTCGTGCTGAAGACCGAGTTCGTGAAGAAGGCGTGAGGGGTCTGAGGGCGACCCCGAGTCGGGAAGCGCCTGCTCAATCTGGGCAAGGCGTTTCTTCGGCTGCGCCGAGCTGGGCCTGCGCACCACGCGGGAAGCTCGCCGCTTCCGGACCTTGAGATCCCGGGCCTGGAGATCCCGGACCTCCCGCGGTTTTGAGTCGCGGCGGCCTCCCTCCGATTAAAGGAGGTGACTAAGGCCATTGAATCTTGAAGACCGTGCCGCAGTTGCAAGGGCCGCCGCTGTACGTCGTACCGTAGAGCGCGCCGTTGTAGGAGGTGAGGCTGGCCATCGGGTTCGACCCGTTGGCGCCGTTGAAGCTGTAGGAGGCCTCGGTCCATTGCGTCTTCCCGGCGGCGGGCGGCGTCAGTTTGAAAAACGTCCCATTGTATCCGGCAGGAGAGTCAATACGGATCATTGCTTCCGGAGCTTAGGCTGGCAAGCGCGATTTTCCATCTCTACAAGACGGCATGGAGCATAAGCCGAACGTGCGCCGGCCAATGTAGATTCAGCGCATGCTTCGCCTCTCGATCAACGCCAGGTCATTCGGACGCGACTTTTCGCCAAACCCTCCCCCTCACGTGAAATACTGGACGATATGCGGGAAGGTGAAGGTCCATGTGCCAAGGCTGGTCTCGACCTCGAGCACCGGGTCGGCGCAATTCGCCTGCGCCTGCAACACATCCCCGGCTTTCAGCGTGTAGGGAAGACTGACGGCGGCGGCCGTCAGGACGCAGGTTCCGTGATTTGCCGCAAGGCTCGTGATCGTGACCACGTCGGCGACGCCCTTCACCAGGAGGTTGGTCTGGACGGCCCCCGTGGCGGCTTCGGCCTGCGGCGACATTGTGCGGTCGACGCTCACCGGCATGTCCGGCGTGCAGGCGCCGAGGGCGAGGGACGAGGTGAGCGCGGCGGCCGCCGCGCACAACAATCTAAGATTCTTCATTGCCGATGTTTTCCCTGAAATTGGTTGAATGCAGCGCGTGCAAAGATCCGGCCACCCCGCCGTGTCGCCTGGGCGCGTCTCTTTCACGTCGCGGTCGCGGGTGGATTCTGTCGCGGATTGAAAGCCACGGGCCGGCTGTCGCTCGCGCCAACGTTTGCGCGGGTTCCGCGCGCCGGGCCCGTGCGGTGAACAATGAGGCTAGGTCTTGCCGCTCCCGGCCTTCGCGAGGATCGTTTCGAACGGCTTGCGCGCCTCTTCGCCAAGCCTCGCGTAAAGTTCGGCGACCCTTGCCGCCTGCGTCACGAACGCCTCGCAGGACGCCCGGGCGTAATCCGCCTGCAATTGAAGCGCGCTTTCGAAGGATTTGGCCTGACCGAGCTTTTCGAAATAAGCTGCGCCGTCCTCGAAAGCTGTCTTGGCGTAACTCGCCGTTTCCAACGCGATTGTGTGGATATTCTGAACAAAGGAAGAAGCTGATTGAACAAAGGAAGAAGCTGACGCCGTCGCTCTCTCGAGTTCTTCTCGATCGGAGATTTTGAAATCGTCTCTATTATTCGCCATCCAGGCTTGTCTCTCCAGAATGCAGAGATTAGCGGCTCAGTTCAAGCCGAATGGATTATTTTCTTACAGTTCAACGCCCTCATAATCAAGTCTATAATCATAAAAATGTGATGATTTTAAGCGACGCCCAAGCTTACTAGAGCATATTCCGGTCGGATTGAACCAATCCAATCGACAAAAATATGCTCAAGCTTTTGACTCTGGAGCGATTTCTGATCGATCGCATGACTACATGCGATCTGGAAGCGCTTGAGAGCCAGAATTCTAGCTTAGCTGTAGTATAATATTATTGGCGGCAGTATTATATGTTTTGTATTGAACTCTCTTCCACAGGCGTCGGGCGTTTCGGTCGAGACGAGCGCCCAAGGTGAGAGCGGCTCCTCCGTCATTTCTTCGCAGATTCCGGCGCCGCGACCGCCTTGGGTTTCTTCGTCCCGTTCGCCACCCGCTCCATATCGGCGTCAGACAGGCCCAGCGCACGCCTGGCTTCCTCGAGCAAAGCAGGGTCGATCGGGCGCGGCTCCAGCGGCACATCCTCGCCGAGGACGTCGGCAAGAACTTTAAGCGCCGCCACCCGGCCAAACGGCTTGTTGTTCGCCGGAATAAGGCTCCAGGGCGCATGATCGGTCGAGGTCTCCTCCATCATGTCCTCGATCGCGGCCTCGTAATCCTTCCAGCGGGCGCGGTTGCGGAAATCCTCGTAGGAGAGTTTCCAGCGTTTCGAGGGATTGAGCAGACGGTCGCGAAAACGCCGCATCTGCTCGTCCGCGGTGATGTGAAGGAAAATTTTCACGAGGTGCACGCCGGAATCAACCAGCATGCGTTCGAATTCGCCGATCTCGCGATAGGCGCGCTTCCAGTCCTTCTTCGCGGCGAACCCCTCGACCCGCTCGACGAGGACCCGGCCGTACCACGACCGGTCGAAAACGACGATCTGCCCTTTTGCCGGCAGACGGAGCCAGAATCGCTCGAGATAAAGCTGGCCGCGCTCGATCTCGTTTGGCGCGGCGATCGGATGGACCTTGAAACTGCGCGGATCGAGCGCCCAACCGAGACGGCGAACGAGGCCGCCCTTGCCTGCTGTGTCCCAGCCTTCGAGCACGATGACCGCACGCCGGGGCGTTCCAAGATAGGCCTGCTGGGTCAGTTGAAGCACGCCCTGCAACGTCGCGAGCCGCCGCTCGTAATCGGCGAAATCGAGCTTTGGATGATCGCCGGACTCGGGAAGTTCGGGGCGGCCCTTGACGATGAAGTTCTTCGCTTTCATCGTCAATGAATATACCAGCCGGCGAAAATCTCCAGCCTGGCCGGGCGAATTTACTCCCCGACCAGCCGGTTGGTGGGATTTGAGAGCCGGATGCTCAGCGATTGCGGCGCCGGCTCGATCAACTTGACGTCGAGGCGGGGTTTTTCTCCCTCGAACGCGATGACGAACAGCGGCGCGCCGATTTCTCGCCCCGTCGCCGGATCGCGCGCATGGACCAGCGAGGCGGCGGCGACCATGAAGCGCTCGGTTTCGCCATGACACGACACAGAGAGTTCGAAGAACCGGGCGTTGTGCTTCGAGGGCTGCAGGCGCCAATCGGCGGCAATAGCGCAACGGTCGCAATAACAGGCCATCTTTCGCATCGTTTGATCCTTCCACGCCGAAAGCGAAACGTCGCCACGCCGAAATCAGCGGAACGCCGCCGGGCAGACGCCGTTCCAGCGCCTTCGGCGCGCATTCGCGTCTGACACATGCGGCGAGTTGACATGCGGCGAGCCCTCGCGCCGGATCGCTACGCAGGCGAGCGGCGCGCTCTGGGCCGCGTCCAACGAGGCCTCACCCCTCCGCCGCCTCGATGGCTCTTACGCGGCGCAGGGCCGGGCGGGCGAGGCATCTGTCGACATAGGCCCGCAGGGCCGGGCGTTCGGGAACGAGCTTGAACACATCGATCCCGAAATAGAGATCGAGGCCGATCATGACGTCGGCCGCCGTGAACTGTTCACCGAGTAGCCAGGGGCCAGGCTCTACCGCCGCTTCGAGGACATCGAACACCCGGTCGAAATCGCCAAAGCTCGCCGTCTCGGGCCGCACCGAAACATTGGCCGATTTGGCGAGAAAGGCGGGTTCGACGCAGCCCGGCGAAAAGAACAGCCATTGCAGGTAGCGCCCGCGCGCGGGATCGCCGACCGGCGGCGCGAGGCCGGCGTCCGGGAAGGCTTCCGCGACATAGGCGCAGATCGCTCCGGACTCGGCGATATTCAGCGCCCCGTCCGCGAGCGCCGGAACCTTGGCCATCGGGTTGATCGCCCGGAAGTGCGGAGTCTTTTGCTCGCCGGCGAAGAGATCGAGGCGCACGCGCACGTAAGGCGCGCCGGATTCTTCCAGCACCCACAGAGCGCGCAGCGACCGCGTGCGCGGCGCCCAGTAAAGCGTAGTCATAGAGATCCCCCGGTTCGCTGAAACTCAGACGTGTTCGACCGCCACGATTCCCGGAATGACCTTGAGCGCGCCGGCGACCTGCGGCGTCACGAGATACTTTCCGGGAAGCTTTATTTCGACTTCGCCGCTCGCGGTCTCGAGAACCAGCGCGACCTCGCCGTCGCCGCGCGCGCTCAAGTTTTTTGCGAGCGCCGCCAGGGGATATTCGTCGCGCAGGACGATCCGCAGCCCTTTTTGCACGCGTCCCGCCGCCTTGTCCAAAGGCTCGGCGGACACGATCCGCGCGCGCACGTCCTCACCCTCGACGTTGGCCTGCAGCCCGAGCAGAAGACAAGCGCCTTTCTCGAGAAGATCCCGGTATTCGTTGAGGCCTTCCTGAAACAGGATCGCTTCATATTGTCCGGATTGATCGGAGAGTTGCACGACCCCCATTTTCGATCCCGACTTGGTCCGCCGCTCGGCGCGGTCGAGAACTGTCGCGGCGACGCGCCCCGCGGAGGCGCCGGCTTTGACAGCGCGGGAAAAGTCAGCCCAGCGCTGCACGCGCAAGCGCGCCAGGACGGCGCCGTAAGCGTCAAGCGGATGGCCGGAGAGGAAGAAGCCGACGGCGTCGAACTCCCGCCGCAGCCGCTCGGTCAGCGGCCATGGCTCGGTCTTGGGGAGTGGCAGGCGATCCGTCGAATCTCCGCCAAACAGCGCCGCCTGCCCGGCGCGGCGCTCCTCGTCGCGCCGGCTGGCGGCGGCGAGGATTGATTCCACCGCGCCGAAAATACGGGCGCGGCTTTGCTCCAGTTCGTCGAACGCGCCCGCGCAGGCGAGGCTTTCGAGCATCTTCTTGCCGATCTCGCGCGGGTTCAATCTTGCGGCGAAATCGGCAAGATCCCTGAACGGCGCCTTGTCCCTCGCGGCGCAGAGCGCCAGGGCCTGCCCCTGTCCGACCCCCTTGATGGCGGAGAGCGCGTAACGGATCGCGGGTCCGGAATCATTTCCGGCTGGCTCGAAATCGGCGCTCGAACTTTGCGCCGAGGGCGGCAGAACCGCGATGTTCATCCGCCGCGCCTCGTTGCAGAATTCGGCGAGCTTGTCGGTGTTGGATTTGTCGAGCGTCATCGACGCGGCGAGGAACTCGACCGGATAATTCGCCTTGAACCAGGCGGTCTGGTAGGCGATGAGGGCGTAGGCGGCGGCGTGGCTCTTGTTGAACCCGTAGTCGGCGAACTTGGCGAGCAGATCGAAGATCTCGTCGGCCTTGGCCCTCGTCAGGCCATTGTCCACCGCGCCGGTGACGAACCGGTTGCGCTGCGCGTCCATCTCGGCCTTGATCTTCTTGCCCATCGCGCGGCGCAGGAGGTCCGCCTCGCCCAGCGAATAGCCGGAGAGGATCTGCGCGATCTGCATCACCTGTTCCTGGTAGATGATGACGCCGAAGGTTTCCTTCAGGACGGACTCGATTTTGGGATGGATGTAGTTCGGCTCCTCCTCGCCGAGCTTGACCGCGCAATAGGTCGGGATATTCGCCATCGGCCCGGGCCGATAGAGCGCGACGAGGGCGATGATGTCCTCGATCCGGTCGGCCCGCATCTCGACGAGCGCCTTGCGCATGCCAGCGCTTTCGAGCTGGAACACGCCGACCGTCTCGCCGCGTTTCAGCATGTCGTAGGTTTTCTGGTCGTCGAGCGGCAGCTTGTCGAGTTCGACCGCGACGCCGCGACGGGCGAGCAGCCTCACGCAGACGGCGAGCGTCGTCAGCGTCTTGAGGCCGAGAAAATCGAATTTGACGAGACCCGCGGGCTCCACCCATTTCATGTTGAACTGGGTCGCCGGCATGTCGGACTTCGGGTCGCGGTAGAGCGGCACGAGTTCCTCGAGCGGCCGGTCGCTGATGACGATCCCCGCCGCATGGGTGGAGGCGTTGGAGTAGAGCCCCTCGAGCGTTTGCGCGATTTGCAGCATTTTCGCCACCCGCGGCTCGTTTTCCGCCGCCTCCTTCAATCGCGGCTCGGCCTCGACGGCCTGTTTGAGATTGACCGGCGCGGCCGGATTCTGCGGCACCATCTTCGCCAGCCGGTCAACCTGGCCGAGCGGCATTTCCAGAACGCGTCCGACGTTGCGCATCACCCCGCGCGCCAGAAACGAGCCGAAGGTGATGATCTGCGCCACCTTGTCGGCGCCGTAGCGCGCCCGCACATAGGCGATCACCTCGTCGCGGCGGTCCTGACAGAAGTCGATGTCGAAATCAGGCATCGACACGCGATCGGGATTGAGGAAGCGCTCGAACAGCAGGCCGAAGCGGATCGGGTCGAGATCGGTGATCGTCAGCGCATAGGCGACGAGCGATCCCGCTCCCGAGCCGCGCCCGGGGCCGACCGGGATGTCTTTCGACTTGGCGAATTTGATGAAATCGGCGACGATTAGGAAATAGCCCGGAAAATTCATCTTGACGATGACGGCGAGCTCGAAGTCGAGGCGCTCCTCGTAATCGCTCGCGGAAAATCCCGGGGCCGCCCCATGCGCCGCGAGCCGCGCCGCAAGCCCCGCCTTCGCCTCGGCGCGCAACTGGCCGGCCTCGTCGGCGGCCTCGCCGACGCCAAAACGCGGCAGCAGCGGCTTGCGGGTCAGCGGCCGGTAGGCGCAGCGCTGCGCGATCTCGACGGTGTTGCGCGTCGCCTCCGGCAGATCGCTGAACAAGGCGAGCATTTCCGCGCGGGTCTTGAACCGGTGCTCGGGCGAAAGCTGACGCCTTGCGCCATCCCCGACGACGGTTCCTTCGGCGATGCAGATCAGCGCGTCATGCGCTTCGTAATCGGAGGCGGCGGCGAAATAGACCTCGTTGGCGGCGGCGAGCGGAAGCGAGCGCCGGTAGGCGAGATCGAGCAGGCGCGGCTCGATCGCGCGTTCGCTTGCTAGCCCGTGGCGCTGCAGTTCGATGTAGAGCCGGCCGGGGAACAGATTCTGCAACGCTTGCGAGCGCGACAGCGCGATCTCCGGATGATCGAGGGCGAAGGCGCGGTCGAGGGGGCCGTCCGGACCGCCCGACAGCGCGATCAGCCCTTCCGTGCGTCCCTCGATCAGAGTGACGCCGGCATGCGGCGTATCGCCCGGCGCGGGGTTCAGCCAGACGCGCGAGGCGATATGCATCAGGTTCAGATAGCCCTCGCGGCTTTGCGCCAGAAGCACGATCGCGGCGCGGCCCGCGCCATTCTCGGCCCCGCGCGCGCCAAGCGAGGCGCCGTCGCCGAATTCGAGCGTCGCCTGCAATCCGATGATCGGCTGCACGCCCTCTTTCGCGAGCTTTTCGGAGAATTCCAGCGCGCCGAACAGATTATTGGTGTCGGTGATGGCGAGCGCCGGCATCTTGTCGGCGATCGTGAATTTGGCGAGGGCGCCGATCGGCATCGCGCCTTCGCGCAGCGAAAACGAGCTGTGGACGTGCAAATGCACGAACCCCGCTCCCGCCGGGGTGCGGCCGGCGCCAGCGGCGGACGAGGGATTTTGAGCAGGCATCGACGAAGGATAGCCGGGATCTGTCGGGGAAACCAGTTCGGGAAGCCCGGCGCGGTTTCAGAAGTCGCGCCGTTCGACCGGCCTTGGCCGATACGGGACCGTCCGGTTTTGGCGTGAAGAGGGATCGCCGACATTGGGTTAGAAGCCGACATTCATGTCGGAAGCCGGAGCAAATGTCGGAAGCCGAATCGGCGCAACGGCGACGGTCTCGTCGGCATGCCCTTGGCGGCTTGAGCATACCCCCGGCGGGAGATGATTCCGGGGGCTTGAGCATGTTTCTTGCGAGTGTGACGCCGGTGGTCGATTCACGAATGCAGCATACACTGAACCGCGACATTTACTCGTGCTGAGAGGAGAAGCACCAGTCGTGCCTTTGGTTCGGAAACGGAGGACGACATGGTCAAACAGGTTGGCGACAGGATCTTTATCGCCGTCGCCCCGAAGCGGGGCAATCGCGACATTGAGGAAGTGGCCAAGGGCGGGATGAATTTGATCATCAACAACCGGCCCGACGGCGAATCCGATGACCAGATGTCCTCGGCGGAAATCGAAGCGGCGGCCCGATCCGTGGGCATGGATTATGTCCATATTCCAGTGGTTCCGACCCAAATCTCCGATGAACAGATCGCCGCGATGGCCGAGGCGATCAAACAGGCCGGCGATGGCAATATCCTCGCCACCTGCCGGACAGGCATGCGTTCAATGATCATCTTCGCGCTGGCGCAGGCCAAGATCGGCGTGGACCATGAGGAGCTGCTCAAGCTCGCGAAGACGATGGGCTTCGACTTGATCGATCATCGCGAAAGGATGGTCCAGCTGAACAAGGCCCATGTCGCGGCGCAAAAAGCCAAAGCCGCGGGCTGACGCCCTCCGGCCCGGTCAGGATTTGCGGCCCGGTCAGGATTTGAACGTGCGCCCCGAGCGCAATGGGCGCGAACCGGCCCGCTGGGGCGACGCCGGATTCCTCTTCGCTGAAAGCCGCCCTTTCGCGCGATCCATCCGGCGCCCCTGATCGTCATAAAGGCGCTCCCCCGCCCCGCGACGTCGGGCGCACTGGCGGCGGGGTCTCGTTCGGCCCATATAGGCTGGGTCTCCAGTCCTCTATGCTTGCGCCTTGGCGTCTGAAGCGCGCCCGTGAGAAAGTCTTGGCCTTGAACCATTTAAGCGAGCCTTGGATGAGCGAGACTTGGGCGCGACCGCATGAAGGATAACGAGGCCAACCGGTTTTCAGCGCGGGCGGTGCGTTACGCGCGCGTCGGCGCGAATGTCGGGGGCGTCGCCGCGCGGATCGCCGGGGCCCGCCTGCTTGGCGCGCAGGGGGCGAACGCCTCGAACGCGGCGGCCCTGACGCAGGCGCTGGGGACGCTGAAAGGCCCGATGATGAAGGTCGCGCAGATGATGGCGACCATTCCCGACCTGCTGCCGCCGGAATATGCGGAGGAGCTCCAGAATTTGCAGAGCGCTGCGCCGCCGATGGGCGCGGCGTTCGTCAAGCGCAGGATGCAGGCCGAGCTGGGCCCCGCGTGGCGCGGCCGGTTTTCGACGTTCGAGTCTCATCCCTCGGCGGCGGCCTCGCTCGGCCAGGTGCATCGCGCGGTCGGCGTGGACGGCGAGGCCCTCGCCTGCAAACTTCAATACCCCGACATGAAATCGGCCGTCGAGGTCGATCTGAGGCAGCTCGACGTCCTGTTCGCCGTCCATCGCCGGATGGATCCGGTGATCGACACGCGCGAGATCGCGAAGGAGATCGCAGAAAGGGTCCGGGAAGAACTGGACTATGGCCGCGAAGCCAAACACGCGGCGCTTTACCACGGCATCCTGTCCGGGCTCGGCGATATCCGGGTGCCGCGCGTGCGGCCGGATCTCTCGACCGACCGTCTGCTGACGATGGACTGGCTCGAGGGGGAGAAACTCCTCGATTTCAAGGAGTCGAGCGAAGCCTCGCGCAACCGCATCGCCAGCGCGATGTTCAAGGCGTGGTGGACGCCGTTCAGCCAGTTCGGCGTCATCCATGGCGATCCGCACCTTGGGAATTACACCGTCTTCCGCGATCAAGGCGGCGCTGGCGCCGAGGCGGCGGGGATCAATCTCCTCGATTACGGCTGCATCCGGATCTTCAAGCCGAACTTCGTCGGCGGCGTGACGGATCTATACGAAGGGCTGCTGCATGGCGATTTCGCGCGCACGTTTCACGCCTACGAAAGCTGGGGGTTTCACGGGCTGACCAAGGAGCTCGCCGAAATCCTGAACATCTGGGCGAGGTTCATTTACGGGCCTCTGCTCGACGACCGGGTGCGCACGATCGCCGATGGAATCGCCCCCGGCCAGTACGGCCGCAAGGAGGCGTTCCGCGTGCATCAGGCGCTGAAGCGCAGCGGCCCGGTCAGGGTGCCGCGCGAATTCGTTTTCATGGATCGCGCCGCGATCGGCCTTGGCGGCGCCTTCCTCCATCTCGACGCCCGGCTGAACTTTTACAGGCTGTTCAACGAGACGATCGGGACATATTCTGAAGAGGCTTTGCGCGAACGCCAGGGCAAGGCCCTCGCGGCGGCCGGTCTCGATCCGGCCCGGTAAATTTCCGTTCGGCAAGGCTTTCGCCTCGTCCGCGGCGAATCTGCACAAGAAATCGGCAGTTTTGTTTCGCTTCCCTCTTGCATGGAGCGAAAATCATTGCGAAAGCTACGTTCGGTTTAAACCGCAAAAAGACAGGCGCAATGGCCGAGAACGACGCCCATCCCGCAGCTCACGCGGACATCATCGACGACGAACACGCGCGGACCTATGCGATGTTCATCAAGCTCATGAAATATAGCGCGGCCACATCAGTGGCCATTCTGATTCTGCTCGCTTTCCTTTGGGGCTGAATTCGGTTTGAGCGGACGGCCTTCACCGCCCGCTCTCCAATCGTGCCCGTAACAAGGCGCGCCTCCAATCAAGATGTCATCAGACACGACCGAAGGGAGATTTTCATGCGCATCGCCATTCCCGCCGAGACCGATCCCGCGGAAAGCCGCGTCGCGGCCACTCCCGAAACCGTAAAAAAGTTCATCGGCCTTGGCGCGGAAGTCGCCGTCGAGACCGGCGCTGGCGAACGCTCCGGCGTCGCCGACGCGGCCTATGAGAAGGCCGGAGCCGTCATTGCGCCGGACGCCGCTTCGGCGGTGAGCGGAGCGGACATCGTTTTGCGCGTGCAGCGTCCGACGTCCAGCGAAATCAGGGGCGCGAAACCCGGCGCCGCCGTGATCGCCATCATGGACCCCTATGAATATGTCAGCGAATTGCAGGCGCTCGCGTCGGAAGGCGTTTGCGCCTTCGCCATGGAACTGATGCCGCGCATCACCCGGGCGCAAGTGATGGACGTGCTGTCGAGCCAGGCGAACATCGCGGGCTATCGCGCGATCATCGAGGCCGCGGCCGCCTATGAACGGGTCATCCCGATGATGACCACAGCCGCCGGCTCGGTTCCCCCGGCGAAGATCTTCATCATGGGCGTCGGCGTCGCGGGTCTGCAGGCGATCGCCACCGCCCGCAGGACCGGCGGGGTCGTGACCGCGACCGACGTCCGGCCAGCCACCAAGGAGCAGGTTCTGTCGCTCGGCGCGAAATTCATCGCGGTCGAGGACGAGGAATTCAAGCAGGCTGAAACGGCGGCCGGCTACGCCAAGGAAATGTCGTCCGAATACCAGGAAAAGCAGCGGGCCCTGACCGCCTCGCATATTTCCAAACAGGACATCGTCGTGACGACGGCGCTGATTCCCGGCCGTCCGGCGCCGGTGCTGATCACGGCGGACATGGTGGCCTCGATGCGCCCCGGCTCGATCATCGTCGATCTCGCCGCCGAACGCGGCGGCAATTGCGAACTGACCCAGCCAGGCGAGACCGTCACCAGTGAGAACGGCGTCAAGATCATCGGCAGCGTCAACGGCGCCGGCCGGGCTCCGGCGACCGCCTCGGAGCTCTACGCGAAGAATCTTTTCGCCTTTGCCGAAACGCTGATCGACAAGGAAACGCATACGCTCGCCATCAAATGGGACGATGAACTCGTCAAAGCCACTTTGCTGACCAAGGATGGCGCTCTGCCGCATCCGCGTTTCCAGGCGGCGAGCTAACCGAAATCTGAAGAGGAGGGATCCCGATGGCGTCCGAACTAGACCCCCAAACGCTCGAAAAGCTGAAAGCGGCGGCCGCGGCCGCGCGTCAGGCGGCCGACAGCGCCCAAGCCTATGCCGATCAGTTCGCGGCGGGCGCTCACGGCTTGAGCGGCGGCGCAATCGATCCGTTCATCTTTCGGGTGGCGATCTTCGCGCTGGCGGTCTTCGTCGGCTATTACGTCGTCTGGTCGGTGAAGCCGGCGCTGCATACGCCGCTGATGTCGGTCACCAACGCCATTTCGTCGGTCATCGTCGTCGGAGCCCTGCTTTCGGCCGGCGTCGAGGTGACCAGCGCGGACGACGGCGCGGGCACGGCGCGTTTCTATGGCTTCCTCGCCCTGATCCTCGCATCGGTCAATATTTTTGGCGGCTTCCTCGTGACCGAGCGCATGCTGTCCATGTTCAAGAAAAAGGGCTGAACCGATGAACGCAAGTTTCGCAGCCCTGCTCTATCTCATCTCCGGCATTCTTTTCATTCTCGCCCTGCGCGGACTGGGTTCGCCTGAGACAGCCCGGGAAGGCAATCGCTTCGGCGTCATCGGCATGGCGATCGCCATCATCACGACGCTGCTGTACCAGTTTCCGGCCAGCTTCTTCTCGTTCTTCCTGGTGGTGGTCGGCATCGCGATCGGCGGCGCAATCGGCGTCTGGCGCGCGCGCACGATCAAAATGACGGAAATGCCGCAGCTGGTCGCGTTTTTCCACGCGCTGGTCGGTCTCGCGGCTGTTCTTGTGGCGGCCAGCGCGCTCAACGCGCCAAAAGCTTTCGGCCTTGGGATTCCGGGCGGAATTCATGCCGGAAGCCTGCTTGAAATGGCGCTCGGCGCGGCGATCGGCGCGATCACCTTCACCGGCTCCATTATCGCCTACCTCAAACTCGACGGCAAAATGTCGGGCGCGCCGATCATGCTGCCCAACCGGCACGTGATCAACATCGGCCTCGCCGCGCTGCTGTTCGTCTTCATCTTCGCCTTCATGATGACCGAAGGCCATTTCGTGTTCTGGCTAATCGCCCTGACGGCGTTCGCGCTCGGCGTGCTCGTCATCATTCCGATCGGCGGCGCCGACATGCCGGTCGTCATCTCCATGCTCAATTCCTATTCGGGCTGGGCGGCGGCGGCGGTCGGGTTCACGCTCGGAAACCTCGCCCTGATCATCACCGGCGCGCTCGTCGGCTCGTCCGGCGCGATCCTCTCCTACGTGATGTGTAAGGGAATGAACCGGTCATTCATTTCCGTGATCCTTGGCGGCTTCGGCGGCGAAGTCGCGGCTCCCCCTCCGGGCGAAGCAGGCGAGGCCGGAAAAGAAACCCGTTCGGTTCAGCAGGCCACTCCGGAAGAGGCCGGCAAATTGCTGAAGGCGGCGAAGCGCGTCATCATCGTTCCCGGCTACGGTCTGGCGGTCGCGCAGGCGCAGCACGCGGTCCGCGAAATCGCCGACGTGCTGAAAAAGAACGGCGCCGACGTCAAATACGCGATCCATCCGGTCGCGGGGCGCATGCCCGGGCACATGAACGTCCTCCTCGCCGAGGCCAACGTTCCTTACGACGAAGTGTTCGAACTCGAGGAAATCAACCCCGAGTTCAAGGACGCGGACGTCGCCCTCGTCATCGGCGCGAACGACGTCACCAACCCCGCCGCCAAGACCGACACGGCGTCGCCGATCTACGGAATGCCGATCCTTGATGTCGAACTCGCCAAGGCGGTCCTCTTCGTCAAGCGCGGCATGGGTTCAGGATATGCGGGCGTCGAGAACGAATTGTTCTTCCGGCCCAACACGAAAATGCTCTTCGGCGACGCCAAGAAAGTGGCCGATTCCGTGCTCCGGGCGATGGAATAGGCGGACCCTGATCCGTGACCGCCCGGAATTGCGGGCGGTTGAGCTGAAAGCGCCGGGCGTTCCTCGTCCGGCGCTTTTTCTTTGCCGCGCGCCGACGGGGCCCCTCAGTCTCCGCGCAGCAGGTCCAGCACTTGCCCATGAAGACCCGCGCCGCCGCAGGCGACGATGTCGCCGCCCCCGGTCGCGCTGCCGCCGTCCCAGGTCGTCACAATCCCGCCGGCGCCCTCGATGATCGGGATGAGCGCGGCGATATCATACATTTGAAGGCCCGATTCGACGACGCAATCGGCGTGGCCCGCGGCGAGCATCGCGAAGGCGTAGCAATCGCCGCCATAGCGCGACAGCCGCGCCCTTGCCTCGACCCGGCGGAACGCCTCGAGCTTCTCCGGTTGGAACAGCAGCGGAGAGGTCGTAATAATCGTCGCCTGCCCAAGATCGTCGCAGATCCGCGCCGAAAGCTTGCGCTCCGTCCATTTGTGATCCGGGCCGAACCCGCGCCAGATCGCGCTCTCGCCGTCTCCGATAAAACGCTCCCGCGTGAAAGGCTGAACCATCACGCCATAAGTCGGCCGTCCTCGATGCAGCAGTCCGATCAGAACGCCCCATGTCGGCAGACCGGCGATAAAGCTCTTCGTTCCGTCGATGGGATCGAGCACCCAGACGTAGTCGGCGTCGGCCCGGATCGAACCGAATTCCTCACCGATGATTCCGTGATTTGGAAAGGTGTCCTGGATCACCCGGCGCAACGCCGCCTCGGCGGCGTGATCCGCCTCCGTCACCGGATCGAACATCCCGCCGACGTTTTTGTCTTTTGAGCCAAGAGAAGTGCGGAAAAACGGCAGGATCGTCGCGCTGGCGAGGTCGGCGAGTCGTTCCACGAAGGCGGTGAAGTCCACGGCTGTCATTCAGGGCCTTCTCAGAAGGTCAAAGGCCATGCGCAAGGGCGGCCGTAGCGTTAGCTAAGGCAAAGCGCGATTGATTACAATCGCGCGAAGACGGCGACGAAGGAACTCCCCCAATGGGCTTGGGCCCGCTCGCGCTCTTCGAGAAAAATATAAATCAGAACATTGAGTTAGGCTTTATTGAGGAAAGTTCCCAAAAAAATAGGTCAGCGCCTCTTGCTTTTTGTGCGACGCACGTGCATATTATTGCGGTGCGGCAACGATGTTGTCGCCGATGCCCTCCTTGGGCGTTTCCTCCCTTGACTTGGGCCGCTTGTGGCAACGCAGGCGGCCCCTTTATTTTCAGAGCCTCGCTATTCAAGGCCCTTCTAATCTTCCGGCCCCTGTACACTTCACGGCCTATCATCCGACTTATCGCTTGGTCTTATCGCCAAAAGGGAACGATAGATTTGCGGGAGAGGTCCCAACGAGAGCCGTAGGTAGAGCAGTTCAAGGACGGTTTCGGTTTCTTTTTTGTCTTTTCATACAAGGTTTCCCCGGTAGAGAAAACCCCGACGCAAGAATTATTGGCGAGAGCGGAAGGCCAGCGCGTGTGAAAGCCACGCTTCAGCTTGCCTATCGAATTTGCAAAGTGATCAATACACCCCTTGTTTTGATCCGCTTGTGGTCATATGATGGATGGTGTCGTGTTTTTGCCGACGGCTAGGCCCCGCATTTGTTTGCGTCTGCTGACGACCTCCTCCTTAAAACAACGATGCAACCGGCGTCAGCTTAGTTTGGCGTCTATTTTTTTCGACTCAAGGATAGCCTAATGACTACGGGAACTGTGAAGTGGTTTAATCCGGACAAAGGATACGGCTTCATTCAGCCAGACGATGGCGGCAAGGACGTGTTCGTTCACATCAGCGCGGTGGAGCAATCCGGCCTGCGTCACCTTCAAGAAGGCCAGAAGATCAACTACGAAGTGATCGCTGACAAGCGTACGGGCAAGTCTTCAGCCGGCAACCTTCGCGCGGCTTGAACCTAGACCTTCGCACACTATGGCCCTGGCGGTAATGCCGGGGCTTTTTTGTTTCCGGACCTCTTCAGCTCCGGGCCTCTTCACCTTCCGGACATCCTCGGCCCCTGTTCGCCTTCGGGAACCTGCTTTAAGAAGTGATCCGCGTGATCAGAGGATGCGCGGCAAGGGCTGATGGCTCGTCCGCGACGCGGTAGGCACCGGCGATCATTTCCGCAGCGGCGGCGGCGGCGGCCTCATCGCATGCGTGCGCCATGCAGATCGGCGCGTTTTCGTCCACGAAGGCTCCGATCCGCGCGAGCATGCTGAGCCCCACGCTGGGATCGATGGCCGCGCCGGCGGCGCGCCGGCCGCCGCCAAGATGAACCACGCAAAGACCGAGCGCGCGAACGTCGATTGCAACGACATGCCCCCGCCGGCGGGGATAAACCGGGCGGATCACCGCTGCGGGTGTAAGATGCGCGCGCGGCCGCTCCATAAGGTCGGAAGGCGCGCCCAGCGCCGACGCCATTTTTCCGAAACGCTCCGCCGCGGCGCCGCTGGCGATCGCTTTTTGCAGAGAGCGTGCGGCTTCATCGGCCCCAAGGGTCTTGTCCGCGAGCCGCAGCATCTCGACGCCCAGTTGAAGCACGACCTCCTGGAGACGCGGGTCCGTCCTGGTTCCGGTCAGGAAATCGATCGCCGCCATGACTTCAAGCGCATTTCCCGCGGAGGATGCGAGCGGTTCGTTCATATCGGTGACCAGAACCCTGACCGGGAGCCCCAGCCGCGCGCCGACCTCAAGGAGCGAACCGACCAGCTCGCGCGCGTCATCAGGGGACGGCAAAAAGGCCCCGGAGCCCGTCTTGACGTCGAGGACGAGGCCTTCCAGACCAGCGGCGAGTTTTTTTGACAGAATGGACGCGGTGATGAGCGGGATCGACTCGACCGTGGCGGTGACGTCACGGATTGCGTAAAGCTTCCGGTCCGCGGGCGCCAGATCCGCCGTCTGGCCGATGATGGCGCAGCCGCAGCGGCGTACGACATCGATGAAACGTTCCTTTCCGGGCTGCGTCGTGTAGCCCGGAATTGACTCCAGTTTGTCGATGGTGCCGCCGGTGTGGCCGAGGCCGCGGCCCGCGATCATGGGCACGTAAAGGCCGCAAGCCGCCGCCGCAGGGGCTAGGATGAGGCTCACAAGGTCGCCGACTCCGCCGGTCGAATGCTTGTCTATGGCGGGGCCCGGCAATTTCGCTGCACGCCAGTCGAGCAGCGTTCCAGACCGCGCCATCGCGAGCGTCAGGGCGGCGCATTCGTCGCGATCCATCCCATTGAAGAAGATCGCCATCGCCAGAGCGGACGCCTGGGCGTCGCTGACCGATCCATTGGTCAGACCGCGAACGAAGGCTTCGATCTCTTCCGCGCGCAGAGGTGCGCCGCCGCGTTTGCGGCGAATGATCTCCTGCGGCAAGATCATTTACGAAAGATTCTCACGACGCCAACCCAAAAGTGTTTTGTGCATGAACTGGCTGAAGCCAACTGCCTCATGGCGAGACTTTTCCGACGCTTGGTCCAAAGGCATAGGGCAGGAGTTGGTCGAGCGTGAAACTCGCGCGTAATCCGTCGAGGCCGGCGACATGAATTTTGGCATCCGCAGCGGCGAACTCGCGGATTCTCTGGCGGCAAGCGCCGCAGGGCGTCACCAGCGCCTCGCCGTCGGCGACAATGAGGATTTCAAAAATGAGCCGTTCCCCGGCGAGCGCCATGGCGGAAATCGCGCTGGCCTCCGCGCAGGTTCCCACAGGATAGGAGGCATTCTCAACGTTAGCGCCAGAAAAAACCGCGCCAGACCGTGTGCGAAGCGAGGCGCCCACGGCAAAACCCGAATAGGGCGCGTATGCGTTGGCCCGCGCCGCCATCGCGGCGGAAAAAAGCTGATCCAAGCTGTTCATCGTGATTTCACGGCCGCCGCTCAAGGGCTTCCAGCGCAACCCTCACGGTCCTAAACGGCCCGCACGATGAGTGTCAATCAATCACAAAGACCGCCGCAGTTCTTCGCGGCCGTAGTTGAGCGAGAATATCTGCGCGACGAGAGGGAGAGAGCGGCGCGGACAAAGCCGCTTGCCGCCGCTCCACGACTCCCGATCCTCAAACAGCGCCAAGGGCGTTGAGGTCAGGCTTCGCTCGTCGCCTTGCGAGGACCACCGTGCGAAGCATGACCGCCTTTGCGGCCGGCCTCGGAGGCGAGCGTGTGATTGCGGGAAAAGCTGCGCTTGTTCGGGTTGACGCTCTGCCCGCCCTTGCGGCCGGCTTCCGCGGCCAAGCCGGGATTTTGCGAGAAACTCCGCTTTTCGTGCGGAACGCTCTCGCCGCCCTTGCGCGCGATGGCTCTCTGCTTTTCCGGATCCATTGACGCAAAGCCGCGAGTAGAGGTCGAGGACTTTTTGGTCTCTGTTGCAGCGCTCATGATCATCTTTCTCATGACAAGTTATCACATGCGCTGATAATGATTTGCCCCGGTAAAGGTTGCAGGATTTTCTTCAAGTTCCCGTGAGCGAATGTTTGATTTTTTGCCGGGACAACGTTTCCAAAAGAATACTTGTTAGAATGATTAAAAGCCGACGCCGAGAAGAATGAAGCCGGGACAGGCCAACGAACTGCATTCGGGGCGTCCGGGAGAGAGCTGCATCGACCGCGAAGGCGTTTGGATACGCGCCGCGCGCCAGCGCAAATGAGTAGGCGGACCCGACCGCGGCAATCTCTGTAAACCTGAGTGAAACCAATAGCTTATCTGCTGATCGACGTCGGCTCGCTCGCCTCCGGTTTCGGCGCGGCACAGCGGCGCCGAAAGTGTCAGGATCGCCGCCAGCATCACTTTCTTCGCCGTTCTCATTGTCAATTCAAATCACCTTCTCACAAATGCGCCGACGGGCGCTGGTCCGCGCTTTTTCTTTCGTATCCCCCAAATGGGGGTTCTCATTATTTTCCGGTAAAGAATTTTTGTTTTGCGATGCAGAATTAAACTTGTGCAGCGCCGCATAAGCTTTGCCGCCACCGCGCCTGATGAACTAGCCAAAAATTCAGCGGATTTTATGGCGTCACATCATACGCGCCGACACCGGGAGAACGGCGTCAGCCGGCGCTGATCGCCGCCTTGTCCGCGAAGATGCGGATCGCGCCTGCCGTCTCGATGCGGGCGGCGGGAAGAGAAAGATCGCCGCCGAGCACGCACGAGAGAATTTCTCTTTTCCCTGCGCCCGCGACGAGGAACAGGATATTTCTGCTCGAGCCCAGAACGGGATAAGTCTGCGTAATGCGCGGCTCCGGCTTCACCCCGACGACAGAGACGACCCAGGCGCGCCGCTCCTCGAGCGCGGACGAGCCGGGAAACAGCGACGCCGTATGTCCGTCATCGCCCAGACCAAGCAGGGTCACGTCGAACAGCGGCCGTTCGGGATCAATGGATCGGCTTCCATAATAGTCTTGAAGAGCCGCGGCATAAAGATCCGCCGCCTCTTGCGGCGAATCTGCATCGGTTCGGATCGCATGGACCTGCGCCGCCGGAATCGGCACATGCGCGATCATCGCGTCAAAAGCCATCTTGTAATTGCTGTCCGGATTCGAATGCGGAACGAACCGCTCGTCGCCCCAGAAGAGATGCGCTTTGCGCCAATCGATCCGGCCGCGCAATTCGGCGCCGCCCAAAAGCTCATAGACCCGCTTCGGGGTCGATCCGCCGGACAGGTTGAGGCTCCACCGCTCGCCCGCCAGCGCAGCTTGCGTCGTCAGCCAGATCGCGGCCCGTTCGGCCATTTCCTCGGCGTTCTCGGCGACGTCGACGAACGGGCCGGGAATCATGGCGCTAAAATCCCGCGCACGAAATCTTCGCTAACCGGAAGCCGGCGGTTCGACATGGCCGCCGAACTTGAAGCGCATCGCCGACAACAGCTTGTCTGCGAATGTATGGTCCTGGCGCGAGCGGAATCGCGCGAAAAGCGACGCGGCGAGCACGTTGACGGGCGTCGATTCCTCGATCGCCGCCTCCACCGTCCACCGCCCCTCGCCCGAATCTTCCACCGCGCCAGTGAAATTCGAGAGATTGGCGTCCTCGGCCAGCGCCATCGCGCTGAGATCGAGCAGCCAGGAGGACACGACGCTGCCGCGCCGCCAGACTTCCGCGATGTCGGCGAGATCGAGCGTAAACCGCTCCGCTTCGGGCAGTTTGGGGCTGGACTTGCCGCGCAGAATGTCGAACCCCTCGGCATAGGCCTGCATCAGGCCGTATTCGATGCCGTTGTGGATCATTTTGACGAAATGCCCCGCCCCGGCTGGCCCGGCGTGAATATATCCCTGCTCCGCGCGCGGATCGCGGTTCGCGCGGCCTGGAGTCGCCTCGATGGCTCCTCGGCCAGGCGCAAGCGCCTTGAAAATGGGGTCGAGCCGATCGACCGCCGTCTTTTCGCCGCCGATCATCAGGCAATAGCCGCGCTCGAAGCCCCATATGCCGCCGGAGGTTCCGACATCGATATAGGCCAGCCCCTTATCCCGGCAGACTTGGGCGCGGCGGATGTCGTCCTTGTAGAACGTATTGCCGCCGTCGATGACGCAATCGCCCTCAACGAGCAATTCCTGCAATTGCGCGACCGTCGACTCGGTGATCTCGCCGGCGGGAAGCATGACCCAGACCGCCCGCGGGGGCGTCAATTTGGCGACAAGATCGGACAGGCCGGACGCGCCGGTCATCCCCTCGCGGACGAATTCGGCGATCGTCTCCTGGCTGCGGGTGTAAACGACGCACTCATGCCCGGCGCGATAGATGCGCTTCGCCATATTGCCGCCCATCCGGCCAAGGCCGACCATCCCTATTTGCATCGCAGGACCTCGTTCGGCGTCGGAATTCGCGGCGCGTCAGGACAATTTGTGCTTTGCGACCTGCTCCCGCGCGGCGTCCGCCACCTTGTCCGGCATGAAACCGAATTTGCCGAGCAGGTCTTTCAGGGGAGCGGACGAGCCGAAGCTGTGCATTCCTATGATCGTACCAGACGCGCCGGCGTAACGGTCCCAGCCAAGCGTCGACGCCTGTTCGACGCAGACGCGGGCCTTGACCTCGGGCGGCAACACCTTCGCGCGGTAGGCTTCGTCCTGCCTCTCGAACAGCTCCCAGGAGGGCATACTCACGACCCGGGCGCGAATTCCTTCTTTCTTCAGGGCCTCATAGGCGCCGACGCAGAGCCGCACCTCGCTGCCGGTTCCGATCAGGATGACTTCGGGATGCTGATCAGGCGAATCTGCCATGATATAGGCTCCGCGCGCCACGCCTTCGGCGGAGGCGTAGACCGTGCGGTCGAAGGTCGGCAGCGCCTGCCGGCTCAAAATCAGCGCCGCGGGGTTTTTCTGCATCTTCATGATGACGCGATAGGCTTCAACGGTCTCATTGGCGTCGGCCGGCCGCAGGGTCACGAGGCCAGGAATCGCGCGCAGGCCGGCGAGATGCTCGACGGGCTGATGCGTCGGCCCGTCCTCTCCAACGCCGAACGAATCATGCGTGAATACGAAAAGCGCGGGCAGGTCCATCAAGGCGGCGAGCCTGACCGGAGGGCGCATGTAATCGCAGAAGACGAGGAACGTCGCCCCGTAGGCGCGCAGGTCCGACAGGACCATGCCGTTGACGGCCGAGCCCATGGCGTGTTCGCGCACGCCGAAATGCAGGTTGCGCCCGCCAGGTTCGCGCTCCTGGAGAGAGCCGGCGCCCTCGAACGTCAGCAATGTCTTGGTCGACGGAGCGAGATCGGCGGAACCGCCGACGATCCAGGGACAATGTCTTGCAATCGCGTTCAGCGCCTTGCCGGAGGCCTCCCGCGTCGCGATCCCCTTTTCGTCCGCCGGGAAAACCGGAAGGTCGCGATCCCATCCCTCCGGCATCTCGCGGGCGAGCATCACGCTGATCTCCTTCGCGGAGGCGGGTTCGGCGCGGGCGTAGGCGTCGTAGGTCGCAAGCCATTTCGCCCGCAGCTCGCGCCCGCGCCGGCCAAAGCCCTCCGCGAAATGGGCGTAAACGCCGTCCGGGACCAGGAATTCTGCGTCCTCCGGCCAACCATAGGCGCGTTTCGTCAGCCGGACTTCCTCCGCCCCGAGCGGTTCCGAATGGGCGGACGCGGTGCTTTGCTTGTGCGGAGAGCCATAGCCGATGATGGACGTGACGATGATGAGCGTCGGCCGGTCCTGCGTCGCCTTGAAGGCGTCCAGCGCCTCGACGAGCGCCGCCGAATCATTGGCGTCCGCGACCCTCAGCACGCGCCATTGATAGGCCTCGAACCGTGCGCCGACATCCTCGCTGAAGGCGAGGTCGGTGCGGCCTTCGATAGTGATATGATTGCTGTCGTAGATCCAGCACAGATTAGAAAGTCCAAGGTGGCCAGCGAGCGAGGCCGCCTCGCTCGCGACGCCCTCCATCAGGTCGCCGTCGCTGCAAAGCGCGTACACGTCATAATCGAAGAGAACCGCATCGGGCCGGTTGTAGCGCGCGCCCAGCCAGCGCGAGGCGATGGCCATGCCGACGCTGTTGCCGCAGCCCTGGCCGAGCGGCCCCGTGGTCGTCTCGACCCCCGCCGTGAAGCCATATTCGGGATGTCCCGGGGTGCGGAAACCCAGCTGGCGGAAATGCCGGATGTCGTCGAGCGACACGGCGGGCAGCCCCTTGGCGTCCTTGACGCCGGCAAGATGCAGCAGCGAATAAAGCAGCATCGAGGCGTGGCCGCAGGAAAGCACGAACCGGTCCCGGTTAGGCCACAGGCAATCGTCCGGGTCGGAGCGCACAAACCTCTGCCAAAGCGTATAGGCGACGGCCGCGAGCCCCATCGGCGCGCCGGCATGGCCGGAATTCGCCTTTTCGACGGCGTCGATCGACAAGGTCCGGATCGTGTTGATCGAGAGGCGATCAAGGTCCGCGGTCCCGGCGGCGGCTTTGTCGGCAAGCGGTTCAGCACTGGTCATTTGTCGCTCGATCGTCTGGGGCGCTGGTCAAACCGCTCCGGCTCTTCAACGCGTGAAGCGGAGGGATGGTTCGTCAATATCTTGCGAGGCTGAAGATTGGAAGCGGCGGTGCGAAACAAACTTATGCGCAGCCATGATCAAGCTGAAAAATCGCGGCCGACAATTCGCCGCGCCCGCTGATTTGCCGCTGGCTCGCTCCTCGCGCCGTCCGGCTTCGAACAAAAGCGCCGACAAAACTAAAATCTGGAGCGCTGTCCGGCCGAATGTAATCATTCAGTCGATCAGAAATCGCATCGGATTCAAAAGCTTGAGCATAGTCTTGTCGTTTGGATGGGTTCACTCCAATCGGACTATGCTCTATGCGGCGCGACCTCGCCCTTGCCGCATTGCGACGCCAATCGTAAAGGTTCCTTGAGCTTCGCCATGGCGGGAAAGGATGTCATGCGATTTGCCTTTGTCCGGTCCGCTGGCGCGGCCCTGGCGGCTTTCCTTGCGGCCGCCGGACCCGCGGCCGCCTCAGCCGCAGGGCTGGACGGCGCGCATCTGCCCTGGCCGCTGGCCCTTCCCTTCGCAGGGATTCTTCTCTCCATCGCCTTCGGCCCGCTCCTCGTCAAGGAATGGTGGCATATCCATTACGCCAAGGCGGCGGCCTTCTGGGCCGGCGTGACGCTGGCCGGCCTCGCCGCGGTCGCCGGCGTCCACGAGGCGGCGACGGCTGTCGTCCATGATATAGCCCTCGAATATATCCCCTTTATCCTGATGCTGTTCGCGCTGTTCACGGCGGCTGGCGGGATCAATATCTCGGGCAAATTGAGAGGTGGTCCCGTCGTCAACAGCGCGATCCTCGCCCTTGGCGCCTCGATCGCCAGCCTGATCGGGACCACCGGCGCCTCGATGGTGCTTCTGCGCCCGCTCATCCGCGCCAACGAATCCCGGCGCATGAACGCCCATGTCGTCGTTTTCTTTATCTTCCTCGTCTCGAACATCGGCGGCGCATTGACCCCGCTCGGGGACCCTCCGCTGTTTCTCGGCTTCCTCGAGGGCGTCGACTTCTTCTGGACGATGAAAAATCTCTGGCCCGCGACCCTGTTCGCCTGCCTGACGCTTTTGGCGATCTTCTTTCTGATGGATCGGTATTTTCTCCGCCGCGAGCGAACCCCGGAGGAGGCCCGCCCGGCGCTGGCGGCCGCCGCGGACCTCAAGACCTTGCGCATCGGCGGCTCGGTCAATATCGCGCTGATCGGCGTCGCGATCGCCGCCATCGTGGCGAGCGGACTGTGGCGGCCGGGAACCGGCTTCGATATTCTCGGCGTCCGGCTCGAACTTCAAAACATCGTCCGCGAGGGCGTGATGATCTGCGTCGGCCTTGCCTCGCTCGCGCTTACGAACAAAGCCGACCGGGAGGCGAACGGCTTCGAATGGGAGCCGATCCGCGAGGTCGCTTATCTGTTCGCGGGGATTTTCGTCTGTATCGTTCCGGTGATGGCGATGCTCCACGCGGGAGCGCAAGGGCCGTTCGCGAGACTCATTGAACTCCTGTCGCGCCCCGACGGGACGCCGAACAATCCGGTGTTTTTCTGGACGACCGGCGTCCTCTCCTCTTTTCTCGACAATGCGCCGACCTATCTTGTTTTTTTCCAGCTTGCAGGCGGCGATCCGGCGACGCTCATGGGGCCGCTCGCCCCGACCCTGGCGGCGATCTCGCTCGGGGCGGTTTTTATGGGAGCCAACACCTATATTGGCAACGCGCCAAACTTCATGGTCTACGCGATCGCCCGCCGGGCCGGGGTCAGGATGCCGGGGTTTTTTCCTTATATGCTTTGGTCCGGCGCGATCCTGCTGCCGCTTTTCTTGGCCGTGACATGGCTGTTCATGCCAAACCCGCCGCTCAGGCCGAAAGAGCCGGCGCCGGCAATTGCCGCCGCAGCCGCGCCGTCGGCGGATCCGACCGAGACGGCAGACGCCCGGACGCAGGAAATCGAGGAATTGCGGCGCCAGCTCCGCGCCCTGCAGGATGAGGCCGCGGCGGCGGAGAGCCGCAATCGCGAACTCGAGGGCAAGCTCACCGCCGCGGAGACGCGCCAGGACAAGGGGCCGCCAAAAACAACGGCCGGTCTCGCCCGCGCCCGCGCGGACTTCTTCGCCAAGCTGACGGAAGCTCTTGGCGATCGAACCGGCGTCGGGGCCCGCGGCGGCCGCTTCGTGCTGGCCTCAAGGCTTTTGTTCGACGCCCGCCCCGCGACGCTCGACGCCAGCGGCCGCGCCGTCCTCGATGCGGTCGCGGCCGCGGTTCTGAGCCTCGAACAGACCATGCCGCGGGACGTCCCCTGGATCGTGCGCGTCGACGGCCATGCGGACTCGACGCCGGTGCGCTCAAAACAATTCGCCTCGAACTGGGCGCTGTCCTTCGAACGGGCGAACGCCGTCGTTCAATATCTGATCGCGAGGGGGGTTTCGCCGCAGCGGCTCGTGGCGGGGGCGTTCGGGGAATTCCAGCCGCCTCGCGCGCAGGCTAGGGACGGATCCAAGGAGCCGGAGCCGGATTTCGACGCCCGCAGGATCGAATTGACGCTGACGGAGCGTTGAGCGTTTTCACAATCAAACTATGAATCTAAATATGAAAATTTGCACGGTGATGGCCCATCATCGCCTCCAAAGAACGTCTTTGCGTCCGCATGTGGGCTTTCAAATTTCGATAGAACTTTAATCGGACGAGGTCTTTTTGTTTAGCTCAAACGCACAACAATGCTCGGAACAGGTTTGATGTGGCGAGCCAGTGTCTTCACCCTCTATCCCGACATGTTTCCGGGGCCGGTCGGGCGCTCTCTCGCCGGAGACGCTCTGGCGCGCGGCGTCTGGGCGCTCGACGTCCATGACATCCGCGCGCATGGACTCGGGCGCCACCGCGCCGTCGACGACACTCCGGCCGGAGGCGGACCCGGCATGGTCATCCGCGCCGACGTGCTCTGCGCCAGCCTCGACGCGGGGCTCGACGCGAACGATTCGCGCCCTCGCCTGCTGCTCAGTCCGCGCGGGGCGCGCTTGACCCAGGCGCGCGCGCGCGATTTCGCCGCCACCGGCGGAATCGTTCTGGTCTGCGGCCGGTTCGAGGGCGTGGACGAACGGTCGATCGCCGCGCGGGGGCTCGAGGAAATCTCGATCGGCGATTATGTGCTTTCGGGCGGCGAGATCGCCGCGCTCGTCGTGCTCGACGCCTGCGTCCGGCTGCTGCCGGGCGTCATGGGCAAGCAAGCGTCCGGAGAAGACGAAAGCTTCGAGGCCGGTCTGCTTGAATATCCGCACTACACCCGTCCGCGCGAATGGGAAGGGCGTCCGATCCCCGATATTCTGCTCTCGGGCGACCATGCGAAGATCGCGGCCTGGCGGCGCGCGGAGGCTTTGCGGATCACGCAGGAGCGGCGGCCGGATCTGCTTGAAACCGGCAAGCCGGGGAAATAGGGGTTCGCCCTACCCCAGCACCATCAATAGGTCCCGCGCGTCGATCTGCTGACCCGGCGACACGAGTATCTCGATGACCTTGCCGTCGCGCGACGCGTGCAGCACGGTCTCCATCTTCATCGCCTCGAGCGTCGCGACAATGTCTCCGGCCTTGACCTCCTGCCCGACGCGCACGGCGATGGTCGACACCGACCCCGGCATCGGCGCGGCGACATGGGACTCGTTGCCCTCCTCCGCCTTGCGCCGCGCGACGACCTGCACCGCCGCCGAGCGGTTTGGCGCCTTGATGATGCGCGGCTGGCCGTTCAATTCGAAGAAGACCTTGACCTGGCCCTCCTCGTCGGTCTCGCCAATGGTCAGCAACAGCAACACCAGCGTCTTGCCCGGCTCGATCTCGATCGAAATCTCGTCGCCGGGCTGCATGCCGTAGAAGAACACGGGCGTCGGCAGGACGGACACCGGTCCGTAGCGGCCGATGGTGCGCGAAAATTCGGCGAACACCTTCGGATACATCAGATAGGAAGCGAGTTCGTCGTCGCTGATATGACGTCCGCAGATCTTTTCGGCCTCGACGCGCGCGGCGACAAGATCAGCCGGCGGCAACAGCGAGCCGGGCCGAACCTCGATCGCTTTCTCGCCTTTCAGCGCCTTGGCCTGCAAGTTCTTCGGCCAGCCTCCGGGGGGCTGGCCAAGATCGCCTTTCAGCATCTCGACGACCGAGCCCGGGAAGGCGACGTCGTGACGCGGATCGGCGACGTCTGCAGGGGTCAGGTCCTGCGCGACCATCATCAAGGCCATGTCGCCGACGACCTTCGACGAAGGCGTCACCTTGACGATGTCGCCGAACAGATCGTTCGCCGCCCGGTAGGCCCGGGCGACGTCGTGCCAGCGCTGGTCGAGGCCGAGGCTGCGCGCCTGTTCGCGCAGGTTGGTGAACTGACCGCCGGGCATTTCATGCAGATAGACCTCGGAGGCGCCCGCCTTGAGATCGCTCTCGAACGCCGCATATTGCTGGCGAACGGCTTCCCAGTAGAAACTGAGGGCGCGCACCGCCTCAAGATCGAGGCCGGTGTCGCGATCGGTATGGCGCAACGCGGCCGCGATCGAGCCGAGGCACGGCTGGGAGGTCATGCAGGACATCGAATCGATCGCGGCGTCGATCGCGTCGACGCCGGCGTCCACGGCCGCGAGCACGGTCGCCGCCGAAATGCCCGACGTGTCATGGGTATGGAGATGCAGCGGCAGCCCGACCTCCTCGCGCAGCGCCTTGACGAGCACGCGCGCGGCGGCGGGCTTCAACAACCCGGCCATATCCTTGATCGCCAGGATGTGGCATCCGGCGCTTTCAAGCTCCTTCGCCACTCCAATGTAGTAGTTGAGCGAATATTTCGCGCGGTCGGGATCGAGAATATCGCCGGTGTAGCAGATCGCGCCCTCGGCCAGTTTGCCGGTCACGCAGATGGCGTCGATCGCGACGCGCATGTTCTCCACCCAGTTGAGGCAATCGAACACGCGGAAAAGATCCACTCCCAAAGCCGCCCGGCGAACAAAATACTGCACGACATTGTCGGGATAATTGGTGTAGCCGACCCCGTTCGCCCCGCGCAGCAACATTTGCGTCAGCAGATTTGGCGCCCGCGCCCGCACGAGCTCCAGGCGCTCCCACGGATCCTCCGATAAAAACCGCATCGCGACGTCAAAGGTCGCGCCGCCCCAGCATTCCAGCGACAGCAGCTGCGGCAGCGTTTTGGCGTAGGCTTCCGCCGCCGCGACGATGTCGCGGGTGCGCATCCGCGTCGCGAGCAAGGACTGGTGCGCGTCGCGCATCGTCGTGTCGGTGACGAGAACCCGCTGCTCCTGCCGCATCCATTGCGCGAACCGCTCCGCGCCGAGGGACTCGAAACGCTGGCGGGCGCCGACAGGAACGGCTTCGTTGAAAAACTGTGGCGCGACCGGCGCCCGCGCCGTGGCGGGCGGGCGGGCGCGGCCGCGCGTTTCAGGGTGGCCGTTGACGGTGACGTCCACGATCCAGGTCAGAAGCTTCGTCGCGCGGTCCTTGCGCTTCTTGAAGTCGAACAGCGACGGCGTCTCGTCGATGAACTTCGTGGTGTATTCGTTGGCGATGAAACGGGGATGGTTGATGATGTTGTGGAGAAAGGCGAGGTTCGTCGCGACGCCCCTGATCCGGTATTCGAGCAAGGCGCGGTCCATGCGCCGGATCGCTTCTTCCGGGCTCGCCGCCCAGGCCGTCACTTTTTCGAGCAGCGGATCGTAGAATCTTGTCACCACCGCGCCCGAATAGGCGGTGCCGCCGTCGACGCGGATGCCAAAACCCATCGCGCCCCGATAGGCGGTGATGCGCCCGTAATCGGGGATGAAATTGTTTTCCGGATTTTCCGTCGTGATCCGGCATTGAAGCGCATGGCCCGAGAGGCGGATGTCGGCCTGCTCGGGGATGCCGGTGTCCTCGATGCGGCCGATCCGCTTGCCTTCGGCGATGCGGATCTGCGCTTTCACGATATCTAATCCCGTGACGACTTCGGTCACGGTGTGTTCGACCTGGATACGCGGATTGACCTCGATGAAATAGAAAGCGCCGGTATCGGCGTCCATCAGGAATTCGACGGTGCCCGCCCCCTCGTAATGGGTGGCGTGGCCGATTTTCAGCGCGGCGTCACAGAGGAGAACGCGGGTTTTCTGGTCAAGATAAGGCGCAGGGGCGCGCTCGACAACTTTTTGATTTCTTCGCTGAACCGAACAATCCCGCTCGAACAGATGAACGAGATTGCCGTGACTGTCGCCGAGGATCTGAACCTCGACGTGGCGGGCCCGGCGCACCAGCTTTTCGAGATAGACTTCGTCCTTGCCGAACGCGTTCTTCGCTTCGCGCCTGGCGCTGGAGATCGCGTCGAGAAGCTTGCTTTCGTCCTCGATCGGCCGCATCCCGCGCCCGCCGCCGCCCCATGAGGCTTTAAGCATGACTGGAAAGCCGACCTCCCGCGCCAGGCGCTTCACTTCGTCCGGATCGTCGGGAAGCGGCGGGGTGGCGGGCATCACAGGCACGCCGCAAGACATGGCGAGGTTGCGCGCGGCGACCTTATTGCCGAGCTGGCGCATCGTTTCGGGCTTGGGACCGATGAAGATGATCCCCGCCTGCGCGCACGCTTCGGCAAATTCCGGGCTCTCGGAAAGAAAGCCGTATCCTGGGTGAATCGCGTCGACCTTGGCTTCTCTCGCGACCCGGATCACTTCCTCGATCGAAAGATAAGCTTCGAGCGGCCCTTTTCCGAGCCCGATCAGGTAGGCTTCGTCAGCCTTGAAGCGATGCAGCGAGAGTTTGTCTTCTTCGGCGTAGATCGCCACCGTCCGGATGCCCAGTTCGGAGGCGGCGCGGAAGATCCTGATGGTTATTTCGGACCGATTGGCCACCAGCAAACGGCGAATTCGGGCCATGGGCGCTCGCTAACTTGAATGTGCCGCGCGCCGCGCCGGTTTCTCAACCTGGCGGGCGAGGTGACGCCTATTAAGACGTAAGCGTCGGCCAATGTCATCGCATTTCGGGAAGCGGCGACGCGATATTTCCGTCGCCCGCGCTTCATTGGAGGGCGACGGGTATGTACGGGGCGCAATCCCGCTTGATTGCGCCAGAGTCTTGCCGCCTGGAGCATAGTCCGATCGGATTGAATCAATCCAATCGACAAGACTATGCTCTAGCTTTTGATTCTGGAGCGATTTCTGATCGATCGCATGATTTCATGCGATCGGAAAGCGCTCGAGCATATTCCGATTGGAGTGAATCAATCCAATCGACAAGACTATGCTCAAGTTTTTGACTCTGGAGCGATTTCTGATCGATCGCATGATTTCATGCAATCGGAAAGCGCTCGAGCATATTCCGATTGGAGTGAATCAATCCAATCGAGAAGACTATGCTCAAGCCTTTGACTCTGGAGTGATTTCTGATCGATCGCATGATTTCATGCGATCGGAAAGCGCTCTAGACCTTCAAGAGCAGGGGGATCCAGAACACGATCGCGAGGGTCAGCGCAAACGACATCGCAAATGACAAAATCATTCCCGCGGAAAGCCCCCGCCGGAAAATCGAAACGTAAACAAGCACATTCCAGAGAAACAGCGGGAACACGAGAAAATTCACAATGCTGTCGACCGGCAGAATATCCATGTCCATTTCGTGGAAGGCGAACTTCAGCAGGAGCCGGACCACCAGATTGACGATTGCGACGGCGGCTCCCCCCGCCGCCATGGCCGTCAAGATCTGCGGCAATCGGTCGGCCCGCCTGAATAAACGGGAGCAGGCGAAAGCAATCGCCGCAAGAACGATTACGCCGATAAGTCCGATTCCGGCGGCGCGCAAAGGCGGATGAGTGAAAAGTTTCGTTAAAAATTGCGCGACTGCAAAAAACGTCAGGCTCGCGACAAGCAGGGGAACGGACCGGGGCAAGACTTCAGGCCCTTCCTCGGCCCGCAAGATGCCAAGGAATTTATTTACCGTGGGAGGCAATTGTACCTTCATGTCCCTGCTCGATTTAATAAGAGGAGATGGATGCTTGTGACGGAAGCATATTCCTGCCCGCGGAGTCGGAGCCGGACAAAAATATACAACCCGCTGAAAGCCGGCGGGTCTGGATTAAAGCGTTTACTGCTGCAAGTTCGTCCATCACCTGTATATCAGAGGCGTCAACGTCAAGTCTCGCTCATCAAGACTTCGTCACCAAGGCTTGGTCAAGACTTGATCAAGGCTTGGTCTTCGGCGCGAACCACAGGTTCGAAAACTTTGCATAAGCGAGGAGACCGCCAATCAAGATCGCCAGCACCCCCAGGTAGATCGGAACGGTTTTAACCCATCCACGGCCCACCGAAAACGGAAACTGCGACACATAGACCTGACCGTGGTCGTTCCGTACGGTGACGATCCCAATATATTTTCCCGCTTCGGTGAACACGTGTTCGAAATTCACGGTCCCGCTGGGATAGCGTTTCGCGGGCAGATGCGAAACTGTGAGCGGATCGAGGTTTTCGCTTGATAATTCGTTGTCGGCCAGGACCGGCGTCTTTGCGACGATGCCGCCGACCGTATCCCTGATGACCCGTATTTCCGTGGTCATATCGCGCAGCTCGGTGTCTATGGCGTCGAGCACGATCACGGTTGGCCCTACCACCGGGATATCTTCGCAGAATTCCTGCTGGGTCTGATTTGGCTGATATCCGGTGAAGTGCATGAGGTCGCTCCCGATCCTCAGCACGCAACGATCCTTGTCTAAACTCACCCCGCCATGGGCGTAGGCCGAAGCGCCTGACATGAAAAACGTGAGAAGGAGGCCGCCCGCACCGCGCACATGCATTTGAACAAGCTCCCAAAATGCATTTCCCCCGCCTACGCGCTAAGGCCTAAGCGGGGGAAACAAGAGTTGTTTAACTAACCCACCACATCAAAGCGAAGTTGCTTAGACGGGGAGGAAGGTCGGGATAACGAACCCGCCGGTTTCGATCGGGTAGCGCTCGCCGCTCGGGGTGAAGAAGAACATCAGACCCGCGAAGGAGCTGTCAACGTCATAGGCGAGACCCGAGAGACGTTCCGTGTCCCAACGAGCGTCCTTGATGGTGACGGTGATGTTCTTGGTTTCGCCCGGACCGATCGGAGCGTTGTCGCTCAGCGTCAGACCCTTGTCGGCAAGCAGATAGTCGGGATATTCCGGCTTCTGCGTGAAGACGTCAGGGTTGAGGAAGCGAAGGCCGGCAGTGCCGAACTCGCCGATACGCACCGGCTCCTTGCCGTTGTTGGTGATGATGTATTCAGCCACCAATTCACGGCCGGGAACCTGATAGGATCCGCGAACATACTTCACCTTGAGGCCGCTATCGAGATCCGGAAGAGCGGTCAGGTTACGGATGTTGCCGGCCTGCAGCGGGATCGTGTTCGGATACTGGCTCGAGGTGACCGCGTAGGAAACAATGATGACCAACAAGGTCACCGCGAGAACAACGGCGCCAGCCGTCCGTTCCTGGGGCGAAATGATGGTGTCTTGTTCGCCATTGGCGACCGCATTGAACCGGCCGACAAAGCCGCCCTTCTTGAACCACCAGCCGATGTAAACGGCGCCGGCGAGCATCCACAGGAAGTGCCACACGTAGATCTTGTTGATCCCGTAGGTTTCAAGGTCGATGGTCTCGCCATTCAGCAAGGTGACCGGATTGGTGAAATCCGCCATGCTGCCCTTGATCTCGATATATTGGCCGGGACCGGGGATCGGACCGCCGGTCTCAACCGACAGCTGAACATGAACGTGCCAACGGCCCGGACGGCGGCCGCGGGCCGTCATCGCGAACGCATAGGTCTTCGCCTTGTCGAGAGCGATCGAACGGGGAACGAACTGTTCGCCGATGAAGGAGGTCTTACGAACGGCGACGGGACCGGGCATGCCCATGTTCAAGAACGCGACGCGCGGTTCAGCGACAGCCGCGGGCCAGGCGTTCATGATATGAAGCTTGCCCGAGATCGTGAACTCTTCGTTGACGTTGATCTGCGTCTTGGACCACTTGAGATCGTACCAGTTCAGCGTGCGCATGCGAAGGAACGCCGCTTGCGACTTCTCACCATGCGCCTCGGCCGTACCAGCCGAAGCCATCGAGGCGACGACGCCAACCGCCAGACCCAAGGCGAAGAGCCTTCCGGCCTGGCGCTTGACCTGGTGCGCCAGTGTTTTGAACAACGATGTTTTCATCTAACTCTCCCACACGGCTAAGCCGTGGCATTGTTTGAATTATACTGGCCTTTGGCAGGCCATTTTCTTGGATTTATTAGATCTTGGCCATGTACTTGGTGGTCGAGAACAGCTTGCCGACATACCACCACATGAAGAACACGAGGATCGAGACGAAGCCGGAGAAGAAGGCCGCGACCGGAACGACGTCCTTACCGAAGGTCCTCATCGTGCCGCGCTCGACGATGCGGATATATTCGGGCATCGAGGTGCGGACATACTCGTAACCGATCAGATCGGCGAGGCTCATCACAAGGCCTTCACGCTCCATGGGGAGATGGTACGGGGCAAGGATCGGCCAGTTGGACGGATAGAGGAGAAGACCCCAGCCCATCGCGCCGACGATCATCGTGATGATCCAGCTGCCGCTGATCAGCATGACGAGGTCGAGGAACAGCGCCATCGGAACAAGCGCGGTCGGCCACACGAGGCTGATCGGGAAGTAGGTCCAGCCCCAGAAGTTGACGTAACGGTTGATCCATTCGCCGACCAAAAGGCCGAGAACGCAGAACGTCGCGCCGAAGGGAAGGCGGAAATGCTCCCAGAAATAATAGATGGCGGCGGCGGGGAAGGTCACGAGAACGATCGGAAGAACGGTCGGCCAGAAGCGGCGGTCTTTCCAGTCGATCCAGAAGTCCCAGTCGCCCATGGTGAGCATGGCGTGGATGTGATAGCCGCCAAGAACGATCAGGAACAGCGAAATCAGCAGAAGCGTATCAGCAGCGCTGACGAGGAAGGTCGCCTCGGCACGGTTCTTGAAGGGGGTGCCGGTCACGGGCCAGCTTCTGTCAGCGGCGCCGGCGTCGGCGGCGCGCACCGGAGCGCTGGCTCCAGCTCCGCCTTCGATGCCCGGCGAAGCCGAGATCGATTCGGTCACCGGACCTGCTTTTGTTGGTTTACCTCTAAACATTACTATCCTCCCAATTGCTCCACCGGACTCGACAGCCGGACTAAAGGAGCAAGATTACAGTGACTACAGACGGCGCAAGCCGTATCCAGGCCGGCGGAACCAGCACGCTGATAAATCTGATTTTGAATCTTTAAGAAGCGCGAAGGGTCAACCGGTTCTTAGGTATGCGGCGGACCGGAGAACCGGCCCGCCTCCAATCGGTCGATATTATTCCGCAGGAATGGGGGCGCCTTCGGCGAGTTCCTTGACGCGGCCAAGGACCTGAAGCGACACGCCGAACACGGCGAGAGCGAACCAGCCGAAGAACACGAACATCCAGTGCAGCGGAGCAACGAACAGCTCTTCCATGAACCAGAACGTGTGGCCCCATTCATTGAGCGCGACGTTCGGGAAGATCATGAACGGGCCGACGAAGAGCAGCACGTAGGCGACCGACCAGCCCTTGCAGGCGAAGGTCGGAAGACGGGTGCGGGCGTACATGAAGCCGCCGACGCCGACGATGATGTACATCGGGTAGCTCATGTAGAACTCGATGATGTGGCTGGGCGTGAAATCGTTATCGCGGATAACGGTCTGATGCCAGGTGCCGTCCTGCTCCGTGAAGAAGCTGGCGCCCCAGTAGATCGCCACAGCGTAGACGAGGATCCACGACAGCAGGTTGAAGATGCGGCGCAGTTCTTCACGCGGCGCAACGTTGGCGACGTCTTTGTCGCGGGTCTTCCAGAGATAGCCGACGAGGGCGAGGAAGGAGATCAGTTCGACCGGCTCCTCGATATAGAGAATCGTCATCCAGTAAGTCTGGAATTCGGGGGTGAACGAGTCGAGACCCGCGTACCAGCCGAAATATTGCTCATAAATACGAACGAGCACGTACCAGATGCAGATCGCCGCGGAGCCAATCGCGAGCGGCACCGGATTGAAAATCGGACGCTCGGCGGAGGAGGCTTCGGCCCCCGCGCGTGCGGCTGATGTTTCCGAAATTAAGCTCATGTGTTTTGCCTCTCAGATTTAGAAGAGATTTATTCTTAACATTGGGGATCATTGACCATGACGCCACACGGGCCGGAGTTCTGCCCTCCCAAGAATCCTCGCATTGGCGTTTGTCGCGGTCGATTTGACCGAAGATGGTCGATCGTCCGGCGATACGATTAGAGGCGCGTAATGATATGAACAATACTCTGACAGGCGGGCTTAGATGACCTTCTATCAGGTAGGTAACGACTACCCGAAAGGATTGATTTTGCCTTTGTGCGCTGCACAATTAGGGGCCTTTGTCTAAATTTTCAGCCGCTCTGGCTTCACCCGGCGGCGCCAGTTCGATCCAGCTTTTGGCTTCCTCTAGACGGCTTAACAAGGGCTTTTGCCGCTCAACCAATCGAAGCACGCCCCCATTGCATTGCACAAAAAAATCAATGACCAATATCCCAACCTGCGATAGCGATATTCCCCCGCGCGAACGCAAAAGGAGAAAAAAATCCTGAACACCGCCACGAAATCGCCATTAGCGGCGAAATGCCGCGGCGTTCGCAGTGGCGCTCTCTTCGGTTGTCTCGCCGCCGGCCTCCTTTGCGGGAACGCCGCGGGCGCGACGCCAGGCCGCGAGGGCGCTCCCTGCGCCTATGACGGCGGCAGTCTCGAACAGGGCGAGGCCGATCGTCTCGATATCGGGCTGGTGATGTCGGTCAACGAAAGGATCGATTTGACGCTCGAAGACGGCAGGATTCTAAAATTGGCGGGGCTTGATCCGCCCCGGCCAACCCCGTTGGATCCCTACCTTGACATCATGACGCGAGACAAAGTCGCGGATTGGCTGACCGGCCGCGAGATCTGGTTCCGTCAGGTCGAGGGGCGGCGCGACCGGTGGGGGCGCGTCACGGTCGAGGCGTTCGCGCGCGCCGGCGCGCCGGGATCGCCCATCATGCCGGTGCGCCGAGCCGTTCTCGAAGCTGGCCTCGCCCGGTACGAGGCCGATTCCGCCCGGCCCTGCGGCGCTCAGATGCTGGCCGCCGAAGCTTCGGCGCGCGCCGGCCGTCTTGGACTTTGGGCCGATCCGTATTATGCGGTCCTCAAGCCGACCGACCGCGGAGCGTTTACGGAAAGGGCGGGAACGTCCGTGATCGTCGAAGGCGAGGTGTCGGGCGTCGATGTCGGACGCTATCGCTCGACGCTCTTCTTTGGACCGCGCCGGAGTCGGGATTTCGCCGTCACCGTCGCGCAACGTGCGATCAAGCTCTTCGAATCGGCGGGACTGGATTTAGCCGCTTTAAAGGGCCAGAAGATCCGGGTTCGGGGCCTGTTGGACCTGCGTTTTGGACCGCAGGTCGAAATTTCTAACCCCGATGAGGTCGAGGTGATCAAGACGGTTCAGGGCGATGGCGCGTCAGACCCCTCCGTCGAGCGGCGATGAGACGGCCGCCGCGTATTATTTGAGAGTGTCAATGACTGCCGTTGTGTCAAATCTATGGTCGAGGCTCCGCTCTCCTCGAGAGCGGCGGCTTAGCCCGGGATCAGCGATCGCCTTCGCGGCCGCGCTGACCTTGACCGCGTGCGCATCGCTGGAGCCGCCCGGCAACGAACCGATGAATGCGGCCCCGACCCCGCCGCTGCCGCCGCCGCGCGCGGCGGGCCTCGAGACCAAAACCTCCGCCGAACACCGGCGGATGGTCGCTCTCTTCAATGGCGAATATAAATATCCCTCCGCAGAGCATTACCTCAATAAAATTCTGGTCAGGCTGGCGGACACGGGGGAAACCGCGAGCGACCCCTACCGCGTCACCATCCTGAATTCGCCGATCGTGAACGCCTTCGCCCTCCCGCCGGACAATGTCTACGTCACGCGCGGCCTTCTGGCGCTCGCCAATGACGCGTCCGAGGTCGCCGCGGTGATGGCGCACGAGATCGCCCATATCACGGCCCGGCATGCGCTCCGCAGGGAAGAGGAAGAAAAGCGCGCCGCCGTGATCAGCCGCGCCGCGAGCGTCATCCAGAACAAGGAGAAGAGCGAAGAGGTCGAGGCTACGGCGCGCAGGACGATCGCCAGCTTCTCCCGTCAGCAGGAACTGGAAGCCGACGAGATTGGCATCAGGGCGATCGCGCGGGCGGGCTTTGATCCTTATGGCGCGGCGAGGTTCCTGAGCGCCCTCGGCCGTTCGGCCGCGATGCGGACGTCGCTGATCGGCCAGAACGCCAGCGCCGACCGGCCCGATATACTGGCGACGCATCCTTCCACCCCGGAGCGCGTCACCCAGGCGATCGCCGCCGCCCGCCAGATCTCGGCTCCCGGCATCGGCGCGACGGATCGGGCCGCCTATCTCGCGGCGATCGAAGGCATGGCCTTCGGCGACGATCCCTCCGAAGGCGCCATTCGAGGACGACGCTATGTGCACGGGCGTCTTGGCTTCGCCTTCACGGCGCCGGAGGGCTTTGTTCTCGAGACCTCATCCCAGGCTGTTCTTGGCGTCGCCGGCGGCGGAGCTGAGGCTTTACGGCTTGACACAGCCAAGGCTCCGCCGACCGTGACGCTCGAAACCTATCTCGCGTCGGGCTGGATCGAAGGCCTCCTGGCAAGCTCCATCGAAACGGATTCCGTCAACGGCGCGCCGGCGGCGATCGCGACGGCGCATGCGGGAGAGTGGAGTTTCCGCGTCGCCGTGATTCGCCTCGAGCCCACCGAAGTGTACCGGCTGATCTTCGCGACGCGAACCCTCGGCGCGGAAAGTGAAAAGCGCTTCCGCTCCGCGCTCGACTCCTTTCATCACGCCTCGGCGGAGGAGATCCGCGCGGTCCGGCCGCTGCGCGTCGGAATCGTCACGGCGAAGGCCGGGGAAGACGCCGACGCCCTCGCCGCCAGAATGGCGGTGCCCGATCGCCAGCTCGATTTCTTTCTGCTGATCAACGGCCTCGAATCGCAGGCCGCGTTGCAGACCGGCGAGCGCTACAAAATCATTACCGAGTAGAAATTCAGGGGTGTATCGACCCTCGCCCGAATGACGACGGGCGCGCCGCCCGCGGCCAGACGCGATTGATTCTGTGCTAATAGTTACGCTAAGCATGACCGAATCGCGGATCGTGGACGCTCGAGAGAAGCCTTGGAACGCATGAAATCGAAAAGACGCGTCCCATGCGGCTGATCTGGCTGTTGCTCCTTGTTCCGTTCGCCGCGCTGGCGTGGGTTCCGTTTTACAACCGGATTTCACCCGAAGCGTTCGGATTTCCGTTTTTCTACTGGTACCAGTTGGCGCTTGTGCCGATCACCTCCGTGCTGACCTGGATCGTCTACCGGCGGACCCGCCATGACCGCTGAGATGAATTACCCGGCGCTTGCGGTTTTCCTGTTTTTCTTCGGCCTCGTCACGGTCATGGGCTTCCTCGCCGCCCGCTGGCGGCGGCCGAAGACGCTGGCGCATCTCGACGAATGGGGCCTTGGCGGGCGCCAGTTCGGCACCTGGATCACCTGGTTCCTCGTCGGCGGCGACATTTACACCGCCTATACGATGATCGCCGTCCCGGCTCTCGTCTATGCGGTCGGCGCCTACGGCTTTTTCGCCCTGCCTTACACGATCATGATCTATCCCTTCGTTTTCGTCGTCATGCCGCTGCTGTGGAAGAATGCGAAGGACAATGATTACGTCACCGCGGCGGACGTCGTGCATGGCCGGTACGGCTCGCGTCCGCTCGAACTCGCGGTGGCCCTGACCGGCGTGATCGCGACAATGCCCTACATCGCGCTTCAGCTGATCGGCATGGAGACCGTGATCCACGCCCTGGGCCTCAAGGGCGAGATTCCGCTTGTCCTCGCGTTTCTGATCCTCGCCTTTTACACTTATTCATCCGGCCTGCGCGCGCCGGCCCTGATCGCCTTCGTCAAGGACATCATGATTTATATCGTCGTGATCGCGGCGACCGTGCTGATCCCGGCGAAGCTTGGCGGTTACGGCGCCATTTTCCACGCCGCCGACGCCGCCTTCAAGGCCAAGGGATCGGGCGGCATCCTGCTTCAGCCAGCGCAATTTCCGGCCTATCTCAGCCTCGCATTCGGCTCCGCGCTGGCGCTTTTCATGTACCCGCACGCGATCACGGCGGTGTTCGCCAGCTCCGGCGGCGACACGATCCGCAGGAACGCCATCCTGCTTCCGGCCTATTCCGTCCTGCTCGGCCTGCTCGCCCTGATGGGTTACATGGGCCACGCGGCGGGGCTGAAGCTCGCGAACAACAACGACGTCGTTCCGGCGCTTTTCCAGTCCTTGTTCCCCGGCTGGTTCGCGGGGTTCGCCTTCGCGGCGATCGCAATCGGAGCGCTCGTCCCGGCGGCGGTCATGAGCATCGGCGCGGCCAATCTGTTCACCCGCAATTTCTGGAAAGCCTATGTCGACCCCGAGGTCTCGCACGCGGGGCAGACGAAGGTCGCCAAAATAACCTCGCTGCTCGTCAAGGCCGGGGCGCTTCTCGTTATCCTCTTCCTGCCGACGCAATTTGCGCTCGATCTGCAATTGCTGGGGGGCCTTTGGATCCTGCAGACCTTCCCCGCCGTGATTTTCGGGCTTTACACGGGCTGGTTCCGGGCGGGCGGCCTGCTGGCGGGCTGGGCCACGGGTTTTTTTGGCGGCACCTGGCTGATCTGGCTGAACAATTACAAACCCTTGCACACCCTCGCGTTCGGCGACGCGAAGATCACCCTCTACTCGGGCCTGATCGCACTCGCCGCCAACATCGCCGTCGCCATTGTCGTCAGCGCGGCGCTCAGGTTGCGGCCGGAGCCGATTCCGGCTCCGCTCAAGGATTCTCGCTTCAAGTAAAGCCCCCGCCACCACGCCGCTTGCCTGGCCGCGGGTGACAAACCCCAGGGCGCAAGTTCGCTTTAATTTAAGGCCTTCATGCTATCTTCCCGATTCGGCGCATAGGAGAAGCGGCGGAGCCATGACCGAAAACGAGCCTTTAACGGCGGATTCGCTCTCCTGCCGGTGCTGCATCGTCGGCGGCGGCCCGGCGGGAATGATGCTTGGCTTGCTTCTCGCCCGCGCGGGGATTGATACAATTGTGCTCGAAAAGCACGCCGATTTCCTGCGCGATTTTCGCGGCGATACGATTCACCCCTCGACGCTCGAGGCGATGAACGACCTCGGGCTTCTCGACGAATTCCTGAAGCTGCCGCATCAGGAAGTCCCGCTTCTTTCGGGCAAGATCGGCGATGTTACGATTCCCCTGGCCGATTTCTCCCATCTGCCGACGCGAGCGAAATTCATCGCGATGATGCCGCAATGGGATTTCCTCGATTTCCTGGCGGAAAAAGCCAAACGCTACAAAACCTTCCGGCTCCTCATGTCCACGGAGGCGACCGGTCTTGTCGTCGAAGGCGGCGCCGTCGTCGGCGTCAATGCCAGGACAAGAACCGAGACAAAGGACGACCTTTTGACGATCCGCGCGGATCTGACCGTCGGCGCGGATGGGCGTCATTCGATCGTGCGCGAGGCGGCGAGCTTCACGCCGCACAACATCGGCGCGCCGATGGATGTGTTCTGGTTCAGGCTTTCGCGGAAAGCCGGCGACCCCACGGAATCGTTCGGGCGAATCGACGCGGGACAGATTTTGATTCTCATCAATCGCGGCGAACATTGGCAATGCGCCTACGTCATCGCGAAAGGCTCGGCCGAGAGAGTGAAAGCGGAGGGAATCGGGTTTCTTCGCGCGCAGCTTTCAACCCTCGCGCCCTTTCTTTCTGACCGCAGCGAAGAATTGCAGAGCTTCGACGACGTCAAGCTGCTGACCGTCGCCGTCGACAGGTTGCCGGTCTGGAACAGGCCGGGCCTGTTGTGCATCGGCGATTGCGCGCACGCGATGTCTCCGATCGGAGGAGTCGGCGTCAACCTCGCGATCCAGGACGCCATCGCGACCGCGAATCTTCTGTCCAGACCATTGCTCGGCGAGGGGCCTCTTTCGAACGAGACGCTGGGATTGGTTCAGGCCCGCCGCGAACGGCCAACCAAAATCACCCAGGCGATCCAGGTCTTTATTCAAGACCACTTTATCTCAAGAGTGCTGGGCGCGACTGGAAAGATCGCGCCGCCGTGGTTCCTGCGCCTCTTTATCCGTTTTCCGATTCTTCGCCGGTTGCCGGGCCGCATGATCGGGCTCGGCGTTCAACCCGAACGGATCCATTCGCCGGAGGCGTAAAAGCCACGCTTCAGGCGACGCAATGAGACGCCGGGAGACCGGGCAAGACCGCCGCGCGCCCAAAAATCGGGATCGGTCTGGCCAAGACCACATTTAGGCCATGAGAATGAACTAACGCTCGATGGCGTAAGGCAAAGCTCGGACGTAGCCAGCTTCAGCGATTTGACCTGTTCAGGCAAGTTTCGTTGGAGTAACGTGAATAATTCAAAGCACATCAACCTGGTTTTCGATTCCTAGGTAGAGTTTTCCTTCCGGATTCGGCTGAGTTTCAAACGTCGTTTTTTCTAGATCGGCCTGGAGCATCCCTTGATCGAGTCGGCGCAGGCCCGCGTGTCGAGCCGGAACCCAAAAACAGCCGCGCTGGCGCGCCGCGTCGCCGCTTTCGCCGTCGCGGCCCTCCTGTGCGGCGCGACGCAATCCGCTCGGGCGAACCCCTCTCTCTTGATCGACGCCGACACGGGCGCGGTCCTCTACCAGGATCACGCGACGCAACCCTGGTATCCTGCGTCGGTGACGAAACTTATGACCGTCTATGTCTCGTTGCAGGCGGTTCGCGATCATAAGATCGGTTTTGACACTCCGCTCGTCGTGTCCGCCCGCGCAGCGTCCATGCCGCCCTCGAAAATGGGATTTCGGCCCGGCTCGATGGTGACGCTCGGCAACGCCTTGAAAATGCTGATGGTGAAGTCGGCGAACGACGTCGCCATTACCATCGCCGAGGGCGTCGCCGGATCGGTCGAGGCCTTCGCCGAGGAAATGAACGCCTCGGCCGCATCCCTTGGTCTGGCTCAATCTCACTTCGTCAATCCGAATGGCCTGCCAGATCCCAACCATGTGTCTTCGGCGCGCGACCTCGCCGTCCTTGCGCGCGCGCTGTACCTGACCTTTCCCGATCAGGCGGATCTTTTTGGAATCGGGGCCTTGCGGCTCGGAAACAAGATCATCGCCAATCATAACAACCTCCTCGGCCGGTATCCGGGCGTTGACGGGATGAAGACGGGCTTCACATGCGCCGCCGGATTCAACGTGGTCGCAAGCGCCAGTCTCGGGGGCCGGCGCCTGATCGCGGTGGTTCTGGGCTCGCCCACCGCCACCCAGCGCATGATCAAGACGGCGGCCTTGCTAGACCGTGGATTTGCTGGCGTCGATCAGCCGACCTTGTCGCTGGCGAGCCTGCCGCAGCAGCAGGGAACGGCCGCGCCCGATATGCATGATTCGGTGTGCCGCGCTCGCGCCAGGGCGATCGCCGAATCCTCCGCCGAGGTGGAGGCTCTCATGGCGCCGCTGGCGGCCGCCAAGGCTCAGGATTTCACCGCGCCCGACCGCACCTATTTTTATAATTCCCGGGCGCTCGCCGGACTCTCGCCCATGGCGAGCCGGATCGCGATGACCCCGCCGACGCCGTTCGAGCCCGTTCCCGTCTTCGCCGGCCCGCCGGCCGATTACGCAGGACCGATCGCCCAGCCGCGCCCGCCGCATTCTCCCATAGGGACGCCGGGACCGGCGATCGCCTACGCCCCGAGCGACCCGCAGACGCTCGAAGGGAGCGTCGCTCCCCTCGCGTCCCGACCGGACGCGCTTCCCATGCGCCGCGGCAAGGCCAGGGGCGCCGCGGCCCTGGCGCATCTGCCGCCGCCGATGCCGGCGGCGTCTTCGACCAAATTAATCGAAGGCGACGATGAATCCGGGGCCTCGGCCGCGGTGAAGACATCGCAAACAAAGGCGGTCAAGGGCCGGACCGCCAAGGGATCCCGCCAAAAGCCCGCGCCGCATGTCGCCTCGAAGGCTCATGTCCCCTCGAAAATTCATGGCGTGAGCAAGGCCGCCGGCGCGGCAGGCAAGGCGAAGGCGTCGAAAATCGAAAAACATGCCAATAAATGAGGCGCTTGCTGCTTCTCCTGATCTAGTCGGTCGACGAAGCTCCCGCCCGCCGCCGCCCCTTCCGCTGACGCTCATCACCGGTTTTCTCGGCGCGGGAAAGACGACGCTGCTCAATGGCCTGCTGCGCGATCCGCGCCTCGCCGACACGTTGGTCGTCATCAATGAATTCGGCGAAATAGGCCTCGACCATTTGCTGGTCGAGAGAAGCGGCGACGGCATGCTGCTGATGAATTCGGGTTGCCTTTGCTGCTCGATTCGCGGCGATCTCATCACAACGCTGGAGGATGCTCTGCGGCGGCGCGACAATGGCCGCATCGCGCCGTTCGAGAGGGTTGTGATTGAAACCACAGGTCTCGCCGATCCTGCGCCAATCCTTCATACGATTATGACGCACCCCTATCTAATGCTGAGATTCCGCCTTGACGGAGTCGTCACCCTTGTTGACGCCGTGAATGGAGCCGCGACGCTTGACGCCCACGAAGAGGCGGTGAAACAGGCGGCTGTCGCCGACCGGATCGTTCTGACGAAGACGGATTTGTCGGGCGCCTGCGATCAGAACGGTTTGCGCCGCCGCCTCGCGGACTTGAATCCGGGAGCTGGCGTCTTCGACGCCGCCAAGGGCGAGGCGACCGCGGCGGTTCTTCTTGACTGCGGACTCTATGACCCGAACCGCAAGTCTCTCGATGTGCGCCGATGGCTGAACGCGGAAGCGTTCGCCGCGAACGCCCATCATGATCATCATCATAATCATGGCCATGCGGCGAGCGGAAATGATCATGGCCATGATCACGCCGCCAATCAAAGTGACGTCAATCGCCATGACGAACGCATCCGGGCCTTTTGTCTTCGCCGTCAGCCGCCGATCGACCCGGCCGCCTTCAACATCTTCCTGGAACTGCTGCGCGCCGCGCATGGGCCGGGCCTGCTCCGGGTGAAGGGCGTCATCGCCCTCGCGGACGATCCCTTGCGGCCGGTCGTGATTCATGGCGTGCAGCATGTCTTTCATCCCCCCGTGCGCCTTGAGGCATGGCCCGACGAGGACCAAGACACCCGCATCGTCTTCATCTTGCGCGATATGAGCCCGGATTTTGTCGAACGGCTTTGGAACGCCTGTTCGGGAGCTCCGGGGATCGACGACGCGGACGGCGCCGCCCTCGCCGCGAGCCCCTTGACTCCTTCCCGGCGCGGGCTTCTCGCCTAATAAGCCGTCGCGCCTTGAATAAAAGTTCGGGCCGATTACTTTATGGCAGTCTCCTCTTGAATCGCTGAGGCATGATCGAAAAGCAGCGGATCGACAAATGGTTGTGGTGCGCGCGCGTTGTAAAATCGCGAAGCCTCGCCGCCCGGCTGGTCTGCGACGGTCATGTCCGCCTCAATGCGAGGCGGATCGAAACCGCGGCTAAGCCGGTGCACCCTGGCGACATCCTGACAATCGCTCTCGATCATCAGGTGCGGGTTCTGAAGGTCGTCACTTCGGCCTCCCGCCGCGCCGCATTCCCTGAGGCGCAATCATTGTTTGAAGACTTAACCTTCGCTCCGTCGCCCGAGACCTGAGCCCGCCGTCACGCCGCCCTTTTTGTACTGCGGCGTCAAATGTTCAACGTCGCGGCTCAAGCCGGACAGCGAAGATCCTTGATTAACTGAGCCAAAAGCGCTAGTGAACGGTCCCTGCGATGCTTGGCGTTAGCAGAAAAAATAACTGAATCAATCAGTTGCGGCTAAACGTCTTCCGCCGGCCCCCAGTCGGGCTGCAAGGTGGGCGGCATCGCTATCCCGCTGCGGCAAAATCGGCGGCCTCAGCCGGCCAAAGGAGCCAGTCATGACCTATGTGGTCGTCGAAAACTGCATCAAATGCAAATACATGGATTGCGTCGAAGTCTGCCCGGTCGACTGCTTCTATGAAGGCGAAAACATGCTCGTGATCCATCCGGACGAATGCATCGATTGCGGCGTTTGCGAACCGGAATGCCCCGCGGAGGCTATAAAGCCGGATACAGAGACGGGACTTGAGAAATGGCTTCAGCTTAATCTGGACATGTCTCAAAACTGGCCCAACGTCACGGTCAAGCGGGACGCACCGCCGGACGCCAAGGCTTTCGACGGCGTTCCAGGCAAATTCGACGCCTATTTTTCCCCGACTCCAGGGCAAGGCGATTGAGGCAGGGCGATTGACGAAAAACAATTCGCCTCGTTCAACCAAAGGCAAGATGAATTCCGCCGTTGAAAAAAGCAACATGTCTTTGATTTTCACCCTATTCCGTGTTATATAGGTTTTGTGCCCTCTCTGTAGAGGGGTGGGCGTTTGACCGACGTCCTCATCCTCATGGGGGCCCCACGAGACGCAAGATGGCTTTTTCTTGAAGCAATTGCGCGGCGCCGGGGCCTTATTTTCTTTTGATCTTAAGTTGAGCCAATCAACTAACCATTAGGAGTTCTTCGTTTCCCGCCTTTCCAGAGTGGGAAATCGAGTTCTCTGAGCGGCGGAAACTTCGCCGTTTATAGACGCCCCGTCTCCAAAGCGGGGCAACAAAAGGAGCGCTTATGGCGTCCGTTAAAAAGAGCGATAATCCGTCTGCGACCGTTAAGCCGTCTGCGACAAAAACGCCCCTCCGTCGGGGCGAAAGTCTGAAGCGAACGCCAGCAAATCCAGCGACAATCGCCGCCAGGGAAGCGATCGAATCGAGATCAAAGCCGCGCGCTCAAGCGGTCCGGGCGAGTGGACAGCATAGACGCGATAAGTCCGATTCCAAGGGCGGGACAGCCGGTCTTCCCGTTAAGGGCGGCGGTAAAGACGCAGGCGTCGAGACCCTGGTGAAGGCCGAATCGGCGAAGGCGGCAAAGGCGAAGGCGGCGAATAGCGGCGCCAAATCAGGCGTTCGTTCAGACCCTGTCGTAGCTGCGGTTCGAATTGGGGCGAAGAACCTCCAAGGCCGCGTCTCCGGGAGAAACGTTGAATTTAGAGGGGTCGAGAACATCTCTCCGGAGTCCGGCGACGGATCTGCGGCGAGGTTAAAGGGCGCGGTCGCCGTTGCGCCGCTGAAAAAAGCGTCGCTTCACAAAGCGCCGGCAAGGCCGCATGGAACGGCTCGCAACGTTGACGAAGGAGACAAGACAGCCCTCCCTGCGACCACAGCGGACGCCCCGGCGGTTGCTCCGCTTGTCGCTAGGCAGAAGCAGACTTTGAACCCGGCGGCGATCTCCGGATCGGTTGCCGAAACCTTAAATTCGACCTCCGGGTCAAGGCTACACGATCGGACGACGGTGACAAAAAAAATCGAGAAGAAAAAAACTGGTGAATCGACGGCTTCCTCAGTCGAGCCGGCAATCGAGGCTGTGACACCGAGCCCGGCGCGCTCGAAGACGCCCGTTCGCCGGGAGTCCAATGTCGAATCCCTGATCAAAACGCAGAAAGAGGCGACGAAAATACGAACAGCGCCTCCGGCCGACGTTCAATCGCCTGTAATGGCTGACGATCCCGTATCCTCCGTCTCCGGAGAAGCTGCGATCGACTCTCCTCTCGTCGACAAGCCGGTCGTCCCCGCCCGCCCCGCAAAGACCCCGAGCGGCGCCCGGCAAGGATTCAAGCCCCTGGAGTATATCGTCTACCCCGCCCATGGCGTCGGTCAGATCGTCGCGATCGAAGAGCAGGAAGTCGCGGGCTTCAAGCTTGAGCTTTTTGTGATCATTTTTGTCAAGGACAAGATGATCTTGAAAGTCCCCGTTCCAAAAGTGGCGAGCGTCGGGATGCGGAAGCTCGCCGAAGCCGACGTCGTCAAGAAAGCGCTCAATACCTTGGCCGGCCGGGCGCGCATCAAGCGCACCATGTGGTCGAGGCGCGCCCAGGAATACGAGGCCAAAATCAATTCGGGGGATCTCGTTGCGATTTCGGAGGTCGTTCGTGATCTCTATCGGTCCGAGTCACAGCCGGAACAGTCCTACTCCGAGCGTCAGCTTTATGAGGCGGCGCTTGATCGGATGGCCCGGGAAGTGGTCGTCGTTCACAAGTTGACGGAAACAGAATCCCTCAAACTGATTGAGAGCCAACTTCAGAAGGGCCCGCGCCGCGGCAAGGCGGAAGACATCGAGGGTGACGACGCCATTGAAGAAGCGGCCTGACCGCCGCTTTCTTCGCTGACGCGAGTCCCGTGTCGAGCCTGTTTTTCTGTGCGCCCCTACGGCGACCAGTTTCGAGTCGGACCGTCGCCCTTGAAGTCAGGGCGGCGGGGGCCATATGATTTAAGACGGAAGGCGCAGAAATTTTCGTTCCCGCAGAGTGGGGTCGCGATTTCCGCAAAAGCCTGCGCACATACAGCGCTCAAGATCGATTGTTCCAGAAACCTAGATCAAGCTTTCCGGCGCGTTTCTGAGCGGCCGGGTCTTGTTGCTGTCAGGATCATTGAGACGGGAAAATCTGAATGACTGTCGGTCGCCTTGGCCAAGATCATGATGTGAACAAAAGATCAACACTACGGTGCGAGACTTAAAAGTTCGCAGAACGCGGGTCGCATGACCGCAGAGGAGACATGTTGATGTTCAACGAAACAAAAAACGAGTCGGCGCTGCTGACCAGCGATCAGCTTGCGCGCCTGGGCGGCGGCAGAGTCGCGTATCTGAAGCCCATTCGCTCGGAGGATTTGGTCAAGCTCCTCCCACAGGCGCCCGAGGTTCAGCCGGGGCTGCAGCTCTTCGCCCTGCTTGGCGCGGACGGAAGCCCGATCGCCGTGACCGACACCCGCAACGCGGCGCTCGCCAACGCCATCGAGCAGGAACTCGAGATGGTAAGCCTTCATTAGGGGAGGCCAAGCGTTTCAATCGCGAGGCGGCGCCTCCTCAGATGTAGTCAAAATTGTGGCGGAATATCGGATATTCTTTTCGGGTCGTCATTGGGCGAGCGCTTTGACAGATTGGCGACTTTTTTATCCTTGGCGCGTTTTCTCCAACCATTTAAGGTCTCGCGTGTAAGATCATGCAGGTGTAAGGTCGCGCACGAGCGATTCGGTGATTTGTCATTGACCACCCAATAGGTCTCTAGCGGCAATTGGTCGTGAGTAGGCCTTTCCGCGTAAACGACAGTAGAACGTTTCGGGAGCTGCAAATATAATTTGATTTTTGATCGCATGCATGCTTGTGATCGACGACGGTAAAACACATAACGCCTGCCCACGTTCGTTGCGGATCAAATGAATGGCCGGGCCATGGTGGCGGTCAATGAGTTGCGGGGCAATGAATTCGGTCAGCGCGTTCGGCGACCGAGTTGTGTTCTTGCAATCTTGCCTTGTTAAAGTTGCTTGGGCCCGGAATCCTCCCGTGCAAGGTTCTAGCGCGCCGGTAAAGAACCCCTCCCGTCGAGATGAACTTGAAACTACAACAGTAAAACGACAACAGCATTGAAGATGCGAAATCCTCGGTCCCGAAACGCTGACTCGCAACGAGCATCGAAATAACGGGGAAACAATCTGAACCAGCGCGCCGACTCGATGCAAGATCGAGTTCCGCACTTTCCTTGTGATCTGCGCGCCGTCTTTTTAGTGGACAAAAATGTTCGTGGACAAAAAATGAAACGTCAGCCCAAGCCTTTTTCGGTCGAGATCAAGCGATCGCGCCGCTCCCCCGGCGCACCCGCCCCGTCGCAGGCCAGCGCGCTTGAACTGGAGATCGACGAAGCCGCACCGCCGCAATTCACGCAGCGCTCCGCAGAATCCGATCTCGTCGTTCCCGCATTTTTGCAGACGCCGAATGGAAGCAGACGGCTTACATCCAAGGAAAACTCGGACGCGGCGGCCAAAGATCGCGACAAAGTCTTCGCGTCCCTTCCCGCTCGACAACCAAGCGACGCCGATCAATCCGGCAACCGGACTGCTCCCAGGGTCTTGCAGAGTCTCGTACAACCGGAGATCTCCGATCTCGCGATCGAGGCCAAGCCGATGAGGCGCGTGTCGGCAAAAAAAGGAAAAAGCGATAAGCCGATTGCCAGGAAAACCCCCGCGACGTATGAGCCAAACGCCAGCGTCATCAATATCGCAAACCGCGAACCCACTCCAAGCCGGAAGCCCGCTTCCGTTCGGGTCGCCGACGAGGCTTCCGACGCCAAACTCATAACAATCCAGACAGCGCCTCAGCTGACCAGACCGCGTGTCTTCCTCGGCCGCGCGGACGCATCGACGCTTCCCCCGGGCCAGCGCTGGAAACGCCGGCTCCACCCCCGAGCCTGGTAATTCACCGCTGCGGGTCTGATCAGGTTTGTTCAGCGTCGCGGGATCGACGACGTCAGATCCCAATCTCTTGGATTTGCTTCTGGAACAAAGGCCCCGTCCTCGCGCAACGTTCCGCCTACAGGCTCGGGAGGGATAGGCGCCCGGTCGATCGCTGCAGGCCGCGCGGCATAGGCCGACGGAACGCTTGCAACCGGAACACTTGCAACAGGCGCGGGTCCCGGTCCCGCATGCGCCGTGAGCGCGCCATCAGACGGAATTTTTCCCTGCGCCATATCCACGTCATCGTCGAATTCGGGCGCATCCGGCAAACTGTCGCGCGGATTTTGCGGGGCCGGCGCGATTTGTGGTTCCGGCCGGCAGATTCGGCGCGGGCCAGACGATGAGTTTCCGTGCATCGCCAGGTCGAAATGGATGTGGTTGTAGTGGAAAACGTTGGCGCCTGGTCCCAATACGGTTGTGAAATGGGCGCATCCGCCCGCGTGCACATCTTGCAGAAAAGCGCGCGCCTGATCGTCGCCGCGCGTCCAGTCCCGCACGATCAGGATCTCGCGTCCGTCGGCGAGACGAAAGCCGCCGATATCGAGGGCGTTGCCGAAGGCGTGTTCCGAAATTCGAGCCCCGCGCTGATTGTTCATCGAGCGGCAACTGTAGGCGCCCATCGAATCGATTTGCGCCACCGGCTGCCCGAATCGCGCCAACGCCGCAGGCTGCACAACCGTGCTGATCCAGCCATTGAGCGCGGCGATCATCGGGCAATCGAGAATGGCGTTGGTGTTAATTTTGACGGTCCCCTCGAGCAGCGCGCTGACCCTGAACGGCCGCGTCAACCCGCAAATGCCGGGACCGTCAATTTCGCGCGCCGGCTGGACGAATTGCGAGACGCGGATCAAATTCTGCGCGATGCAAGCGTTTTCGGCCTGGCTTCGCCAGGCTGGCCGGCGGGGCCTCTCGTAGTTCGAGCAGCCCGCCAGGGTCAAGATGAACGCCGTCAGGGCGGCGAGAGGCAGGAGACGAGGCGCCATCGCGCAGATATGCGCGGAAAATGTTAAGTGGCGCTAAACCATCGAGGTTAAGGATGTCGTAACGCGTCTTGACCCCAAGGGCGGCGCCAGGACGAAGCAATTGCCGACATGCCAAAGATTGAAGTGACGAAAGACATCGCGCTCGAGGAGTCCGAACTCGAGTTCTCGTTTCTGCGCGCCAGCGGCCCCGGAGGTCAGAACGTCAACAAGGTCGAATCGGCCGTGCAGTTGCGTTTCGATATCGCCAATTCTCCGTCCCTCGGGGAGGCGGTCAAGCGCCGTCTGGAGCGGCTCTCCGGACAGCGCTGCACCCGAGAGGGCGTGCTGGTCATTTTCGCGCAGACGCACCGCTCGCAGGACTTGAACAAGAAAACCGCGCTGGCGCGGCTGATCGGCCTGATCGCCGAGGCGGCCGAAAAACCCAAGCCGCGTATCAAAACACGCCCCAGCCTTTCGGCGCGCAAACGCCGGGTCGACAAAAAGGTGCAACGCGGCGAGACCAAGAAGCTGCGCAATTCTCCGACCGAGTGACGCGCCGGCGCGTTCATGCAATGTTACGCGGCGCCCCCGGTTCCCTGTCCGGATTGCCGCTGCGCCATGAAGCGGTCGAATTCCTCCCGATCCTTCGCCCGCCGCAGATTCTCGATATACGCGCCGAATTCCCGCTCCGCCTGAACGAGTTTGTCGCGCTCCTCCTCAAGCCGGGCCAGTTCGGACGACCGCCAGTCATCGAAGGCGGAATTCCCCGTCGGGCCCATCGCGGAAGAGCGGCAGTTCGTCCACCACGAGCTGCGCCAGGCCCCGCCCTGCCCATAAGCAGAGGTCCAGCCTGATCGCCCGTCCCATTTTGCCTGCGCGTAGGACACGAGGTCGCCCTGATAGCCGCTGTTCTTCTGCCAGATCTTCCATCCGATGACCGCGAGGCCGATCGGCCAGAACAGGACGAACCCGAGCACCATCGCGACGATCTCGGCGGGGGTCCATCCCGGACCGCGGCGGCATCCGCGCCACTCGTCGGGTCTGCCGGCCCCGCTCGAAAACGGTTGATAGGAATGTCCTGTCTCCGCGCTCATTGATATGCTCCATGATCGCGCGCCGACGAATTCTTGGCCTTGGCGCGCGAGCATAATATACGCCGCCCGCAATCTTCTTCGAGGCGCCGGCCATCACTTTATTGCGATGCCGATGACTTCATGCTGCCGAACGAACGAGCTCAAGCAGCTGACGGTGAATCGCGTCGTTGCCAGCGCAGACGGAGCCTTTGGCCAGCATGTCAGGACCGCCGTCCGCGTCGGTGACGAAGCCGCCGGCTTCCTTAATGATAATGATCCCGGCGGCGATGTCCCAGGGCTTCAGGTTGCGCTCCCAGAATCCATCGTAACTGGCCGAGGCGACGAAACAGAGATCGAGGGCGGCGGCGCCGAGGCGACGGAGATTTCCGGCGCGTTTCATCACCGCCGCGCACTCCGCCATGAAGCGGGGATGGTCCTTGAGTTTGCCGATATGGGGAATGCCGCAGCCGATGAGCGCGTCGGCCATGTCGCGCCGCGCCGCGACCCGCAGACGCCGGTTGTTGTAATAGGCGCCCTGCCCTTTTTCGGCGATGAACAGATCGTCGTTCGCCGGATTGTAGACGAGGCCGGCGACGATCTGGCCCTCGCGCGCAAGCCCGATCGAAATCGCGAACAGGGGCAGCCCGTGTAGGAAATTCGTCGTTCCGTCGAGCGGATCGATATACCAGGTGTGGGTCTTGTCGGCCCCTTCGACGATGCCGCCCTCCTCGAGAACGAATCCATAGCCGGGGCGGGCTTTGGAAAGTTCCTCGAACAAGACGTTTTCGGCCCTCCTGTCAGCGAGAGTCACGAAATCGCCCGGACCCTTCACCGAAACCTGAAGGTTCTCGACCTCGCCGAAGTCGCGTTTCAAGCCGCGTCCGGCCTTGACGGCGGCCGCCTTCATCACGTTCATCAACGCGGACCTGATCATGCATTCGCCTCGCTCGAATTCAAAAAGCCGGCATGCCCGATGGAAATTCAGGACATGCCCTCCCCGCCGCGACCTTCAGTCGGCCCGCCGCATATAGGCGACTTCGCTGGTGTCGACGACGATCCGTTCGCCACTGGCGATGAATGGGGGCACCAGGATGCGCAGGCCGTTCTCAAGCACGGCGGGCTTGTAGGACGAGGCCGCGGTCTGGCCTCGCACCACGGGATCGGCCTCGACGATGGTCAGCGTGACATAGGCGGGAAGTTTGATGCTGATCGCGCGCCCGTCATGCATCTGCAAAGTGACCTTCATCCCGTCCTGAAGAAACGCCGCGCGTTCGCCGACCCAATCCGCGGCGAGTTCGATCTGCTCGTAGGTCTCAAGGTCCATGAAAACGAGCGCGTCGCCCTCCTTGTAAAGAAAGCTGAAATCCTTGAGTTCGAGATCGATCGCCTCGACCGTCGCGTCGGCGCGGAACCGTTCGTTGAGCTTGCGCCCGTCGATCAGGTTCTTCAGTTCGACCTGGTTGAAGGCGCCGCCCTTGCCCGGCTTCACGGCGTTGGTCTTGACCGCGACCCAAAGCCCGCCGTCGTGCTCGATGACGGCGCCGGGCGAGATCTGGTTTCCGTTGAGTTTGGGCATGAAAGGGTTTGCTCCGGGGACTGGGGCAGGAACTGGTGCAGGAACTGCGCTCGAAGCCGCCAAGTGCCCGTTCGGCGCGCGATCGTCAACCCGCGCGCAGGCGTCTTGCAAGCCTTCCCCTCGAAGTCTCAAGACTTAGGTATATTTACCTTAAGCGCCAAATCTTCGAACTGTCTTTTGCAGGATTTGGCGATTGACCTGCGACCTGGAAGCGAAACCTCCGAGCGGCGGACTCTTTCGAAAGCGGAAACAGCTGCTGACGAGCATATTACGAGAAGGGCGATAGGATTTCGAACTTCTCATCATGAAGGAGATTGAGGCTTTCTGGAAAAAGAGCATTAACTTACATCATGATTTCGGCGTCGCCCTTAGAGCGTTTCCGGCCGAATGTGATCATTCGGTCGATCAGAAATCGCTCTGGATTCAAAAGTTTGAGCATAGTCTTGTCGATTGGATGGTTTCACTCCAATCGGAATACGCTCTAAGCGCTTGCAGAGTTCGCGACCAGCCGCATCGTTTCCCGGAAAGGCAGGGCTTATGCAATGGATGATCTACGGCGCGAATGGATACACGGGGGAGCTGATCGCGCGCGAAGCGAAAAGGCGCGGCGCCGCTCCGGTTCTTGCCGGCAGAAACGGCGTCAGTATCGCCGCCCTTGCGACGGAATTAGACCTTCCCTCGAAGGTGTTTTCGCTCGACGCGCCGACTGACCTCGCGGCGGCGCTGGACGGGACTGGTCTTGTGCTGAATTGCGCCGGACCGTTTTCGAAAACCGCCGTCCCGCTCATGCGGGCCTGCCTCGCCGCCAGGGCCCACTACCTCGACATCACCGGCGAAATCGAAATCCTGGAGGGCGCGCACCGCTTCGACGCGGAGGCGAGAGCGGCGGGCATTATCCTCTGCCCCGGCGTCGGATTTGACGTCGCCCCGACCGATTGCGTCGCTCTCATGCTCAAGACGGCGTTGCCGGACGCGCATGAGCTCGCGCTGGGCTTCGAGACCGCTCACAAGATGTCGCAGGGCACCGCCAAGACGCTCATCGAGTCGCTGGGAAAAAGCGGCAAGGTCCGGCGCGACGGCAAGATCGCCGATCTGCCGATCGGTCAAGGATTCCGTCAGATCGACTTCGGTTGCGGCGTAAGGCGGGCGATGCCCATTCCATGGGGCGACGTCGCATCGGCCTATTACACCACAGGCGTCCCCAACATCATGGTCTACACGCCGATCTCGCCGGCGCGGCTGGCGATCGCGCGGCTGACGAATGTATTCGGTTTCGTCATCCAGCGGCCGCGCGTTCAAGCCTGGCTTGCGGCGCGCATTGAACACAATGTCGTAGGACCGGACGCGGCGGCGCGCGAGGCGAGCCCGACCTGGATCTGGGGCGAAGCAAGGACTCCGGGCGGACAAACGCGGGAAGTCCGCTTCCAATGTTCGAACGGCTATACGTTCACCGTCTTCAGCGCATTGGCGATCGTCGAACGGCTGCTCGCGACAGAGTTTCCGCCCGGCTGCTGGACCCCCGCCGCGATCATGGGACAGGAATTTATCCTCAGTCTGCCGGGCACGACGAAAATCGATTAGAACCCCGCGCTTGGCGCCTCTGCCGCGCCAGCGAAAAAATTGCCGTGGAAGCCGAACGGAATGATGTGCGGCGCATAGGCGCGGGCTTGCTCCTGCAAAGTCGCGGCGTCGAGCACGGCCAGAAAAGACCGCCCCTCGTTGGCGTCGAGAACGACGGTCAGGACGACGCCGTCGTCCTCGCCCCGCCCGTCGGGAGCCGCCACGAACACGGGTTCGCCCGGATAGGCGCCTGCTTCGCTCCAATGCGCCGCCTCGCCGGTTTGAAGATCGCATTTCGTGACGCGATCCATGAAGTCCTCTCCGGCTTGCCCCGCGCCCCAGACGAACCGATAGGCGCGACCGGCGCGGCGCTCGTCGAACCGCGGCATCTCCAACGGCGCCTCTGACAAGATCGTCCTTGTCACGGCGCCTGGGTTCAGCGGAATCCGGAATCTGGCGAGACGGCCCATCGCCTTGACGCCCGCCCGCCGCAAACGATCGAGAGAGAGGCTGGCGACGATGGCCGCGTCGGAATAGGCGACGAGATCGAGCGCGAGGTCGCCGTCCTCCTCAAAGGCGTTGACGAGATGGAACCCGAAGCAGGGATCCGTTTCGGCGCGACGGACGATGTCGCCCGATTCCTTGTCCACGATCGTGAACTTCACGCCGCGCTCGGGCCGCCAGCGAAGGTTGTCGATGAAAGCCCCGCCGCTGAACAGCAGCCGCAGGGGGAGGACCACAAGGGGAAATTCGGCCAGAATCAGGTAGCGCGCGCTCATGCCGAAACTGTGGATCCAGACAGGCTGATCCGTTTCGATCTCCGCGACGAGGCGGCGCGTCCGCGATCCGGCGGCGACGCTGGTGAACCGGTAAAGATTGCGACGTCCGAAAGCCGTTTCGAAATTATAGATCAGACGCCGCTCAGCGTCCCAAAGCGGATGGGCGGTCGTGAGCTGGCTGCCTATGTCATCGGTCCATTTGAATTCGCCGTCGGCCTCGAGCGTGCGCGGATCGAACCTGACCGGATGCGGCGTTTCAGTCAGCGCCACGAGATCGCCGGGACCATAGGATATGATGTTCACGCTGCCGTTGTCGGTCATCTCGGTCGACGCCGCGCCGGACAGTCGCGACCAGAACGTGCGGCGGCACGCGGTCCCGAACTCGTCGCGGGCGATATGGCCCGCTTTTACCGATGCGAGGAAAGCTTGGCTGTGGAGAAAACGGTTGCTGTATCGAACGGCGCCGTCGCGTAGCTCGAATTTGTGCAGCATCGCCAACCCGTCGAACCAGTGACGGTAAGCGTCCTTCCCCACCTCGAACCTCGCCGGGCCGGTGCGGAACAATCGGCCGTTCAGCCATGGCGGCGGTCTGCCGCGCCAGGCGAGTTCGACATCCTGTCTCTCCTGCGCCAGCGTCTCGAAACCGACGCGAAAGCTTGTTCTTGTCGCGGACGAGGTCATGGCTTGGCATCCGGGCGCCCGTGTACGCTACCATTGCCCAGTGTTCGCTTCCATTGCAATGCCTAGTTTCACTCAGGCGGCGCAAACAATAAGCCTTTCGGCGCCGGTCGCGAGGCGCGCCCTGAAGCGCAAAAGAGCCGCCGAACTTCAGCGGAAGAACGACAATCAATGAGCGCCGGCGACTGCGCCGAAGTTCGTGACGAGGCTCAGCATCAACAGAACCCGCGAAAGCGTTTTCGGGAGCGATGACGGCGCGCTTTCCGAACCACTTGAACTGCCGCACGGACCAGAAATGCACTGCGCGCGCGATCGCGACGTCATCCATTCTCAAGACCTCTGTTGTTGGTTTTGACGCGCTCGTATGTCTGAATGCAGACGTCTTTGTCTGGATGCTAACGTCATTGTCTGATGCAAGCGCCGCCAAAGATCTCTCGAACCTCTTATTGCGCACTCTGTTTTAATAATTCTAATTAAACAACATTATGTAAGGCAGCGTTCTAGCTACAAATGTTGTGATAGCTGCTGCAATGCATTGTTTTCGTCTTTCGAAACCTCTAAAGACTCTTTGCGCGGCACGAGCGAGCTCATTCGGCTACGGAAAAGCGGCGCAGGCGCGAAGAAGGTTTGACACCCATGAACCAGGCGGCATCGGCTTTGAATCGTTTCAGAGGCGGCGAAATCGGCGCAATCGGATTGTTGGCCGCGTTCGCACTTTTGTCCGTCGATATCGCACTCCATGCGTACACAACCGCCTATGCGTTTCATTGGTGGATTTTCGCGGCCGCCAGCGCCGGCGCGATCTACATGATTTACGATCGCTCCGCCACGCGTCCGCTTGCGCTTCCCCCACGCATGATCGACGGCCGTCCAAACTACAATTTCGCGCCTGTGAAATTTGCGGCTATAGCGGCGATTTTCTGGGGAATCGCCGGTTTCGCGGTTGGCCTTTATATCGCGCTCGAACTGGCCTTTCCGGCGCTCAATCTCGACATCCCCTGGATCGGCTTCGGACGTCTGCGGCCCTTGCATACGTCGGCGGTCATTTTCGCGTTCGGCGGCAATGTTCTGCTCGCGTCGTCCTTCTATATCGTTCAAAGAACCTGCCGCGCGCGTCTCGCCGGAGACCTTGCGCCCTGGCTGGTCGTCCTCGGCTACAATCTGTTCATCGTGATCGCCGGCACCGGCTACCTTCTTGGCATTACGCAAGGTAAGGAATACGCAGAGCCCGAATGGTACGCTGATCTTTGGCTGACCATCGTCTGGGTTGTCTATCTGCTCGTGTTCGTCGCGACTCTGCTGCGGCGGGAGGAGCCGCACATCTATGTCGCGAACTGGTTCTTCCTTGCTTTCATCTTGACCATCGCGATGCTTCACGTCGTCAACAACGCCGCGATCCCGGTGTCGCTCTATTCGTCGAAGTCCTATGTCGTCTGGTCCGGCGTTCAGGATGCGATGGTGCAATGGTGGTACGGCCACAACGCCGTCGGGTTTTTCCTGACGGCGGGCTTCCTTGGGATCATGTATTATTTCATTCCCAAACGCGCCGACCGGCCGATCTATTCATACCGGCTTTCCGTCATCCACTTCTGGTCCCTGATCTTCCTTTACATCTGGGCCGGTCCGCATCACCTTCACTACACGGCCTTGCCGGATTGGGCCCAAACCCTCGGGATGGTCTTTTCGGTCATGCTGTGGATGCCGTCCTGGGGCGGCATGATCAACGGTCTCATGACCCTGTCCGGCGCCTGGGACAAGCTGCGCACCGATCCGGTCCTGCGCATGCTCGTCGTGTCGGTCGCCTTCTACGGCATGTCCACTTTCGAGGGGCCGGTCATGTCGGTGAAGTCGGTGAACTCGCTTTCCCATTACACGGACTGGACCATCGGCCACGTCCATTCGGGGGCCATGGGGTGGGTCGGCTATGTGTCGTTCGGCGCGCTTTACTGCCTCGTGCCCTGGCTCTGGAACCGCTCCAGGCTCTACTCCCTGCGCCTCGTCAACTGGCACTTCTGGATTTCGACGATCGGCATCGTCCTTTACATCACGTCAATGTGGGTCGCCGGCATTCTTCAGGGGCTGATGTGGCGCGCCTACACAAGCCGCGGCTTTCTTGAATATTCATTCATCGAAACGGTCGAGGCAATGCACGTCTTCTATATGATCCGCGCGATTGGCGGAGGGCTCTTCCTGGCCGGAGCCCTCATCATGGCCTGGAATCTCTACAAAACGATCGTTTCGCCCGAGACCTCCCCTCTTCCCTCGGCGGCCCCGTCGCTCGCGGCGGCAGAGTGAGATTGACCATGTCCCTGTGGAACAAATCCGTCATCTTCGAAAAGAACGCGCTGATCATGCTGATCGGCGTCCTCATCGTCGTCTCGATCGGGGGATTGGCTCAGATCGTGCCGCTGTTCTATCTGAAAAGCACGATCGAAAAGGTCGATGGCGTGCGGCCCTATACGCCGCTCGAACTCGCCGGTCGCGACATCTACGTGCGCGAAGGCTGCTATCTGTGCCATTCGCAGATGATCCGCGCGCTGCGCGACGAGGTCGAACGCTACGGGCATTATTCGCTCGCCGCGGAAAGCATGTACGATCATCCGTTCCAGTGGGGATCGAAGCGCAACGGACCGGACCTCGCGCGCGTCGGCGGCAAATATTCAGACGCGTGGCACCAGCAGCATTTCAACGATCCCCGCTCCCTTGTTCCGGCCTCGATCATGCCGGGTTATCCCTGGCTCGCCACGACGGAACTCGACTACAGGCATATCTCGGAGAGCATGAACGCGCTTGCGAACGAGGGCGTGCCATACACGCAAGAGATGATCGAAAAGGCCGGGCTGGATCTGGAGGCGCAAGCCAAGGACGGCTCGGCGGGTTCGTCTGACCTTGCGAAGCGCTATCCCAACGCCATCTCGCGGAATTTTGGCGGACAGGCCGGCGCCGTGACGGAGGCGGACGCCGTCATCGCCTACCTCCAGATGCTCGGCACGCAGGTTGATTTCAAAATCTACGACGACAAAGCCAATATTCGGTAAGGCCAAGAACATGGATCTCGACGCCCTTCTTCATGATGTGGATTTCCTGACCCTGATCGCCCTTTGCTTCGTCTTCACGGGGATCGCCGCCTACGCCTTCTGGCCGGGATCGCAGGCTGCATTCGACGAAGCTGCACGCCTCCCGCTCAAAGAGGACTAAGAGACCATGTCCCCCGACCCGAAAACTCCAGTGAAAATCGATGCGCTCAGCGGCGTCCCGACAACGGGGCACGACTGGGACGGCATCAAGGAACTCAACACGCCGCTGCCGCGGTGGTGGGTCATCATTTTCGTCGGAACGATCGTCTGGTCGATCTTCTATGTCATCGCCTATCCTGCGATTCCCCTCCACTCATCGTTCACGAAGGGCGTCCTTGGCTGGAGTTCGCGAGGCGCCGTCGGCAAGGACATCGCCGCGCTTCGCGCCACGCGCGGTCCGATGACGGCGGCCCTGGCCAAGGCCTCTCTGCAGGCCATTGAAAAAGATCCCGGTCTGCTGGAATTCGCCCGCGCGCAAGGCAAGGCGGCGTTCGCCGACAATTGCGCGCCGTGTCATGGCGCGGGCGGAGGCGGCGGCAAAGGCTATCCCAATCTGAACGACGACATCTGGATCTGGGGGGGCGCGCTCGACGCCATCTTCGCCACCATCAGCCATGGAATCCGCTCCGGCGACCCGCAGGGACACGACAGCGCCATGCCGGCCTTCGGCCGGGACGGCGTGCTGTCGAAAGCGGAAATCTCGAACGTCGCCGATTATGTCCACACGTTGTCGGGCCAGCCCGCGGAGCAAGGGGCGAGCGTCGCCAGCGGCGCCAAGCTGTTCGCGGAGGATTGCGCGCCCTGTCACGGCGTCAAGGGCGCCGGAAACCAGGAACTCGGCGCGCCGAACCTGACCGCTCACGGATCCCTTTACGGATCGGACAAGGAAATGATCGTCCAGACGCTCACGAACGGGCGCGGCGGCGTCATGCCGGCGTGGAGCGGCCGTCTCGATCTCGCGACTCTCAAGGCGCTCACGGTTTACGTCCATACGCTCGGCGGCGGCCAATGACCCGCGGGAGGCGCGAAAGCCAACAATGAGCCTCAGGCAACAACAATCGCGCGAAATGGCGCTGGAGGCGGCCGGCGGCTCCTCTCCGATGCATGCGCCGCGGCAGCAGATCTACCCCCAAAGCGTTTCCGGCGTTTTCCGCAACATCAAATGGGCTCTGCTCGTCGCGACTCTCGCCGTTTACTACCTGCTGCCCTTCGTGCGCTGGCATCGAGGGCCTTCTGAACCTTCGCAGGCGGTTCTCGTCGATCTCGACCACAGCCGGTTCTATTTCTTCTTCATCGAGATCTGGCCGCAAGAAGTCTATTATTTCACCGGCCTGCTCATCCTCGCCGCGATGACCCTGTTTCTCATGAACGCGGTCGCGGGCCGTCTCTGGTGCGGTTATCTGTGCCCGCAGACCATCTGGACCGACCTGTTCCTGCTCGTCGAACGCTCCATCGAAGGCGATCGCCGCGAACGGATGAAGGCGGCGGAGGGTCCCTGGACGCGCCAGCGATTGACCAGAGCCGTCAGGAAGCACGCGACCTGGCTGCTGATCGCGTGGTGGACCGGCGGCGCATGGGTGCTCTATTTCAATGACGCACCGACACTGGTTCGGCAGCTCGCGACGTTCACCGCGCCCCCGATCGCCTGGATCTGGATCGGCATTCTCACCTTCACGACCTATTTCCTCGCCGGTCATATGCGTGAGCAGGTCTGCACCTACCTCTGCCCCTGGCCCCGCATCCAGGCGGCGCTGACCGACGAATGGGCTCTCAACGTCGCCTATCGCTATGACCGTGGCGAACCACGCGGATCCGCCAAGAAGAACGACGCTCTGAGGCTCGCGGGCGCGCCGGCGGGCGATTGCGTCGATTGCCATCAATGCGTCGCCGTCTGCCCGACCGGAGTCGATATCCGCGATGGCCTGCAACTCGACTGCATCCAGTGCGGCCTTTGTATCGACGCCTGCGACGCCGTTATGTTGAAGGTCGGCCGTCCCGAACGGCTGATCGCCTATGACACCGACGTCAACATCCGCCGCCGCGCCGCCGGTCTGCCCGGCCTGCCGACGCGATTCGTGCGGGCGCGAACCGTGCTCTACGCCGCGATGATCGCCATTGTCGGATCAATCATGTTGTACGCGCTCACGACCAGGGGATCCCAGGGACTCGCTGTGATGCATGATCGCAACCCTATGTTTGTGCAATTGTCGAATGGCGCGATCCGCAACGCCTACACTGTGCGCATTTCAAACAAGAATACCGAGCCCCGCCGCTTCATGATCAATGTGGGCGGACTGGAAGGCGCGCAAATCGAGGGGATCGGAGCGGCCGTGGAGAAAGACGGCGCTCTGATCCTGACAGCCGGTCCCGATCAGACTCTCGAAACGCGGGTTCTCGTGACGGCGCCTCTCAACGTTCAATTGCCGCCTTCGCAGAATATCGTATTCTCGATGGTGGATCTCAAAACCTCCGAAACCGTCAAAGTCGCCGATCATTTTCTTGCGCCCTAGAGTATATTCAAGAATATGCTCACGCTTTTGAATCCGGAGCGATTTCTGATCGACCGAATGATCACATCCGACCGGAAAGCGCCCTAGCATCCTTGGAGATCAGCATGTCTTCGGTCTCGATCAAATCGTCGTCCCCGCACCCATTGCAGGAGCGTCCCCTGACGGGCCGCAAGGTGCTTGCGATGCTGATCGGTTTTTTCGGCGTGGTGATCGGCGCGAACATGGCCCTGATCCATTATGCGACGTCAACATTCGCCGGCCTCGAAAGCGATAGCGCCTATAGCGCCGGCATCGCCTACGGCCGCGAGATCAAAGCCTCGCACGCGCAGGACAAGCTGCATTGGAAGGTCGACGCCGCGATCCGCAGAGACTCCTCCGGCACTCTTGAAGTGACCATAAAGCAGGCCGATGAATCGGCGTCGCCGACTGACGGACTGTCGGCGCTCGTTCAATTTGAGCACCCCGCCAACCGCAGTCGCGACCGCAGCGTCGCCCTCGCGCAAGCCGCTCCGGGAATCTTCACAGGCGCGCTCGATCTCGATCCCGGACGCTGGGATCTCGTGATCGATCTGCGACGCAACGGCGAAACGATGTTCCGCTCTAAAAACCGGGTCGAGGCGCCGTAAAGAGCGTTACGGAGTTCTCATGGCTGACACGTTCGATTTGTCGCATTTCGTCATGCCCGCCGAGGATCAGACGGCGCGCATTGATCTTGCGATCGAAGGAATCGACTGCGCCGCGTGTATCGATGACATCGAAGGCGGGCTGAGGCGGCTGGCCGGAGTGGAACGCGCCCGCCTCAATTTCAGCAACCGGCGGCTGTCCGTGACATGGCGCGAGGGCGAAACAGGTCCCGCGGAGATCATCGCCGTTCTGGCGAGGATGGGTTACCGCGCTCATCCTTTTCGCGCCCGGGATATCGAAGACGAGGCGAGCCGCCAGACCCGGCATCTGATGAAATGCCTCGCGGTCGCGGGTTTCGCGGCGATGAACGTCATGCTGCTTTCCGTGCCGGTCTGGCTCGGAAGGAGCGACGACATGACTCCCGAGACGCGCGATTTCTTCCATTGGCTGTCGGCGCTGATCGCGCTTCCGGCGGCCGCCTATGCCGGACAGCCGTTCTTCGCCAGCGCGCTGCGGGGACTTCGCGCGAGGTCCATGAACATGGACGTTCCGATTTCGCTCGGCGTCATTCTGGCGCTGGGCATGTCGCTCGTCGAGACGATCAATCATGCGGATCACGCCTATTTTGATTCCGCCCTGATGCTGCTGTTCTTCCTGCTGTGCGGGCGCTATCTCGATCACGCCATGCGCCGCAGGATGCGGATGGCGGCGGGCAATATCGCCGCGCTCAAGGGCGAAATGGCGCATCGGCTGAGCGATGACGGGACGATCGTCACGATCAACGCGGAGGCGGTGCGTCCGGGCGACCTCATCCTCGTGCAGCCGGGCGAAAGACTCCCCGCCGATGGCGAGGTTCTGAGCGGTCGGTCCGATGTGGACGAGGGTCTGATCACCGGCGAGACCGCGCCCCGGCCCGTCCTTCCCGGAACGACGGTCTACGCCGGAAGCCTGAATTACGGCGGCGCCCTGACGATCCGCGCGGGCGCCGCGGGCGGGGGCATGCTGATCGACGAAGCCGAGCGGCTCGTCGCCGCCGCCAGCGAGGCGAAATCGAAATATGTGCGGCTCGCCGATCGCGCGGCCCGCCTCTATGCGCCGGTCGTTCATGTCACGGCGGCGCTGACGGCGATCGGCTGGCTGGCCGCTGGCGCCAGCGTTCACGATGCGGTCGTCACCGCCATCGCCGTTCTCATCATCACCTGCCCGTGCGCGCTGGCGCTCGCCGTTCCCGCCGTGCAGGTCGTCGCATCGGGCGCCCTTTTCAAGGCGGGCGTCTTCCTCAATTCGGGCGACGCGATCGAGCGGCTCGCCGGCGCCGATACTCTTGTCTTCGACAAGACGGGCACGCTGACCTTGCCCCAGCATCGAGTCGCGAATGCGGCCGCGATACCGGCCGATCTCCTTTCGATGGCCTCTCGCCTCGCCCTTTCCAGCAGCCATCCTCTCGCTATGGCCGTCGCCGGAGAAACCCTTGGCCAGGCTCCCTATTCCGGCGTTGAGGAAGAGCCCGGACAGGGCCTCAGCGCGATCGTTGACGGAATCGAGGCCCGGCTCGGCAGTCCCGCGTTTTGCGCGGCGGAAGCGCTCGCGCGCGACGCCGGCTTCGACGCGCCGGACGCCTCCGTCATCTGTTTCCGGCACGGCGCCCGGAACGCCGCTCTGATCGTGCGGCAGGGCTTGCGATCGGACGCCGCCGAGACGACGCGCGGGCTCGCCGAAGCGGGCTATGAACTTCACATTCTTTCGGGCGACCGTCGCGCGGCGGTCGCGGGCGTCGCCAACGCGCTCGGAATCGGTGCGTGGCGCGCAAGCTGCAAACCGGCGGACAAGATCGCCTATATCGAAGCCCTCAAAGCCGGAGGCAGGAAGATCCTCATGATCGGGGACGGGCTCAACGACGCGCCGGCTCTCGCCGCCGCCGACGTATCGATCTCGCCGGTCACCGCCGCGGATTTCGCGCAGGCCCAGGCGGATCTGGTCTTTCTGGGGGAAAGGCTCGCGCCTGTCGCCACGGCCCTCGCGGCGGCGCGGCGCGCGCACGCGCTGATGCGGCAGAATCTCTGGCTCGCCGTGATCTACAATTGCATCGCGGTTCCGCTCGCCATCGCGGGTTTCGTCACGCCGCTGATCGCGGCGGCGAGCATGTCCGCATCCTCGGTGCTTGTGACGCTGAACGCATTGCGGGCGTATGACGCGCGGGCGCGAGGCGCTGCTCCCGGAAAGCAGGCGCCCGGAACCGTACTTGAGCCAAGCGCGGAGACGCCATGAACGTGCTTGTCTTTCTGGTTCCCGCCGCTCTGGCGCTCGGCCTGACCGGGCTCTGCGCCTTTTTGTGGTCGCTGAAAAGCGGCCAGTACGAAGACATGGAGGGCTCCGCCGCTCGCATCCTGTCCAACGAAGACCTGGAAAAATGACGTTTCCAGCCCCTTCCACGCGCACGCTTCGAGCCGGTCAGATCGCCTGTTCCTGCCCTTCTACGGGGGCGGACATTCTGGATGGCGGCGGCGGTCGCGGCGGCCTTGCCTCTATGGCGGCGGGATTTGCGTTCGCCGTCCTGTCGCAGATCCTCGCCAACACGATGCTTCCGCTCGGCGGCGCTTTCCTGTCGTCCGACCCGTCTCTGGCGACCATGCCTTACGCGGCTTTTCTCGTCGGCGCGGCGGCCGCGACTTTTCCCGCCTCGCTGCTGCTCGACGCCTTCGGACGCCGCGCCGCCTTCGCGCTTGGCGCAAGCCTTGGCGCCGCCGGCGGGCTGACGATTCTCTGGGCCCTGGCGCATCATCAATTTTTCACCTTCGTCCTCGGCGCGTTCTGGCTCGGGATCGCCAACGGGTTCAGTCTTTTTTACCGGCACGCCGCGGCCATGCTGGCGCCGGGCCGCCCGGCCGCCGCAATCGCCGTGGTTTTTGGAAGCGCGGCGGCAGCCGGTTTGCTGGCCCCGACGCTGGCCGCCCTCGCGGAACAGATCGCGGCGCCTCATCTGTTCGCGGGACTGGCGGGTCTTTCCACAATCGCTCAACTGTGCGCGCTCATCGCGGCGATGCGATTGCCGCCTCGAACGAGTCCGCTGGAGCATATTCCGATCGGATTGAATCCATCCAATCGACAAGAATATGCTCGAGCTTTTGACTCTGGAGCGATTTCTGATCGATCGCATGACTTCATGCGATCGGAAAGCGCTCTCGAACATCAAGTCGCGCCAAACCGCCCATTGGATTGGCGGGTATTCGCTTGCGCGTCAATTGCCGGAGGCCTCGCCTGGTTCGCGATGGCGGCCCTCATGGCGGCCGCGCCGCTCGCGATGGCGGGCTGCGGTTTCGCTTCGACGATTGTGGTCGGCGCCATCGCCTGGCATGTCGTGGCGATGTATGCGCCTACGCTGATTTTCGCCCGGCTGCCGTCGGGACTGGCCCCCGCGTGGCCAGCATTCGCAGGCGCCATCGTCGTCGCGCTGGCTGCGGCGCTCTTTCGATTTTCAACAACACCGGCGTCCTTTTCGGCTTCGCTCGTCCTGCTGGGCATAGGATGGTCGTTCGCGACGACCGGCGCCACGCTCTGGATTCACCGGGGCGGACATCCGGGACCGTGGGTTTTGCCGGCGCATGATTTTATCCTCTTCGCGAGCGCCGTCGCCGGAGCGGTATTCGCCGGCAGGATCGTGTTTTAGGCGGTGAAACGCGGCGCAAAGCGATGGAACCCACATTCAGTCCGATCGGACCGGGGGAAGCGCTCCGGTGCGACTTCACGCCGCGCAGACCAGGGTCTAGATCTGTTTATCTACTGAAATAAAATAGTATTTTGGTTTTGCCCCTCATTCGGATCCCGCCTATTCATTGTGCATCGCACAATAATTTTACTGCAACGCAATAAAATGACCACAGATCCGGGGTAAGCTCTTGCTCATCGCCAGATCGGATGTGTCGGGGGCCACGCCCCGGACCCAATTCGACTGGCCTCATAGGAGTAGGAGGCCACACATGCTCAGACACAGGACCATCGCCGTCATCGCCGTCGCCGCCGTATCGATGGCCGCGACCGCGGCCATGACCCGCGCCGCCGATCCCCTTTCCGCAGCGGTCATGACGCCGATGCAGGGGATCAGTTTCGACATCGGGACCAAACGCGCGGTGAGTTATTTCCTCAGCGACGCCGACGCCTGCCAACTCACCGTGACGCTCGCCGAAACGAGGGGTGACAACGTAGTCAACAGCGCCACGGCCATGCGGATGACGGTCGCCGTCGAACCCGGGAAGGTCGCGCATCTCGACACCGCCGCGGGCAAGGGGCTCGACTTCAAGTGCCAGGCGGGGGCGAAGCAGATGAACGTCAACGAGTCGGACCTCGCCGCGTACTAAGAGCGCTTTCCGACCGAATGTGATCATTCGGTCGATCAGAAATCGCTCCGGATTCAAAAGCTTGAGCATATTCTTGTCGATTGGCTTAATTCACTCCAATCGGAATATGCTCCAGGGATCGCGAGGCGCTTTGCTCATCGCATCACGATAACCTGGTCGCCGCCGCGCCTTTTTGCGCGGACGCCGGAGGGCGCAGTTCGCCCTCCGGTCGTGCGGGGCGCCCGCCGGATCAAGAAAATATAACAATGAGCCAAGGATTCCCTCCTCGAAGGAAATCAATTGTAAGTGCGCGCCGCCCAGCCGCAGGCAAGCCGTTAAAACGTTAGGCGCCGCTCCAGCCACGACGCCGCCACCCGGTCATGCCACGGCACGCGGCCGCCCCGGCTGTGAAAGCCCAAATGGCCGCCGTGCGGACTGAGCAAAGCCTCGATCATCGGCAGGCGCGGCCAGTCGACCGCCGTGTAGCAGCCGGCCGGAATCCAGGGATCGTCGAGCGCGTGCAGAATCAAGACCGGACGCTCGATCGCCGCGAGGAAACGCCGGGCGGAATTGCTCTCGTAATAATCGAGCGCGTCTTTGAAGCCAAACCGCGGCGCGATGAAGCAATCGTCGAACTCGAAGACGCTGCGGGCGGAGACGATGGCGATTCGCTCATCGGCGCTCAGCACCGCGCCCGGAGCCAGGGCGTCGCGTTTCATGGCGGCGAGCACATAGCGCTGGTAGAACACGTTTCGCGGGGCCATCATCCGCGCAGCGGTCGCGGCGAGGTCGATCGGGGCGGAAACGGAGATCGCGGCGAGGACCGGCAGTCCATGACCGCCTTCGCCCATGAATTTCAGCACGAGATTGCCGCCGAGCGAATGGCCGAGGAGGACGATACCTCGCCGTGTCAGATCGTCGGGGAGGCCGCGGAGAGCCTGCGACAAGTCCGCTGTTCGACCGGCGTGGTAATGGCCTGCGGAGGTGGCGCGCGACGGACCCGCGCCGCGCAGATTGAGGCGCAGGACCGGCCAGCCCTCGGCCACAAGATGGCGCGCCGACTGAACCACATAATTGCTCGTCTCCGAACCGGCGAGGCCGTGCGCCAGTACGACGAGGGGACGGGCGGCGGCCACCCCGGCCGGACGATCGAGCCGGGCCGCCAGCCGATCGCCGGCGGAGACCTGGAGCAGCCGCCGCTCGCCGCCCGACAGATCCGGCGGGCCGCCGCAAATAATATTGCGCAACGTCTGCAGATCGCCGCCGAACCAGGGCGCGCGCTGCCGGAACGGCGGAAAATTCGAACCGGCCTCCTCATCATCATCTTGCATATGCAGATGCTTTCCCCCGGACGCGGGCCAAGCTTCCTGGCGCCGGAGCAAAACGCGGAACCACGCTGGCGGTCACGTGAAGAACATATATATATCCCTGCCTGAACAATTGCCTTGCCGCGACGGCGATCCGGCGAAAAAATTTAAAAGAGGGTATGGATGGACGAGGCGGCGCGCGAAAAACCGCAAAGGGATCCTCGGGGCTGGCACGCGATGTCCTTCGAGGAGGTCGCGAAACAGCTGAACGCCAACCTTCGGGCGGGTCTTGATAAGGGCGAGGTGTCGGCGCGGCTCGATAAATACGGAGCCAACCGTTTGCCGGAAGCGGGCAAGCAAAGCTCGTTCATGAAATTCCTGGCGCAGTTCAACAATATCCTTGTCTACGTCCTCCTTGGCGCCGGATTCGTGAAAATGATGCTCGGCCTCTGGGTCGACGCTTCCATCATCCTCGCCGTCGTCTTTATCAATTCGCTGCTTGGCTTCATCCAGGAAGGGAAGGCGGAGAAGGCGCTGGATTCGATCCGCGACATGCTTTCCGCCGAAGCCAGAACCCTGCGTGACGGCGAGGCGCGCATGATCGCGTCGGAACAGCTCGTGCCCGGCGATATCGTGCTGCTCGAATCCGGAGACAAGGTTCCCGCCGATCTCCGGCTGATCGACGTCAAGAATTTGCGAATGGAGGAGGCCGCGCTCACCGGCGAGTCCGTGCCGACGGACAAATCCATCGAACCCGCCTCCGCGGACGCGACCGTCGGGGACCGCCACGGCATGGCCTATTCCGGCACGCTCGTCGTGTCGGGGCGCGGGACCGGCGTCGTCGTCGCGACGGGCAGCGAAACGGAGCTTGGACGCATCAACCAGATGCTGGCCTCGGTCAATGCGCTTGAAACGCCGCTTCTGCGCCAGATCAAGAAGTTCGGCTACGTCATCACGGCCGTGATTTTTGTGGTTGGCGCCATCGTGTTCGCCTACGGCCGCTGGGTCGAGGGACTGCCGTTCGTCGAGATTTTCCAGGCGGTCGTCGGCATCGCGGTTTCGGTCATCCCCGAAGGCCTTCCCGCCATCATCACCATCACGCTGGCGATCGGGGTGCAGCGCATGGCGCAGCGCAACGCCATCGTGCGCCGGCTTCCGGCGGTCGAGACGCTCGGATCCGTGTCGCGGATCTGCTCCGACAAGACCGGCACGCTGACGCTCATGGAAATGATGGTGGTGTCGGCCGTCACCGCCGAAGCCGCCTATACAGCCACGGGAGATGGTTACGCCCCGGAAGGAAAGGTGCTCCGAGACGGCGAGCCCGCAGGGAAAGACCCGGTTCTCGACCTGATGGGCCGCGTCTCGTTGCTGTGCAACGATGCGGAGCTGCGCCAGAAAGAGGGCGTCTGGAAAGTTGAGGGCGATCCCACCGAAGGCGCGCTTTATCCCTTCGCCGCCAAGCTTGGTCTTGACCGGCGCGCGGAGCAGGAGGCCTTCCCCCGGCTTGACCTCATTCCGTTCGAATCCGAACACAAATTCATGGCGACCCTCCATGGCGCGAACGCAGGCGGGCAAATGCTCCTCGTCAAGGGCGCGCCGGAGGTGATCCTCGACCATTGCGACCGTCAGCAGACCGCGGGCGGCGAGCCGCAACCGATCGACCGTGATCATTTCATGAAAGCCTCGGACCAACTCGCGGCGCAGGGGGAACGCGTGCTGGCGCTCGCCTGGCTCGAAAATCCCGGAATCGCCGCCGGGAGCCTGTCCGCCGCGGATCTGCCGCGAACCCTGGTTCTGCTTGGTTTGATCGGCCTTCTCGATCCCCCAAGAAAGGAAGCGATCGAGGCGGTGAAGGAATGTCACGCGGGCGGCATCCGCGTGACGATGATTACCGGCGATCACAAGATCACCGCCGCCGCCATCGCCAAAATGCTCGGCATCGGCGACGGAGTGACGGCGGTCACAGGCGCCGAGATCGAGCGGATGGATACGGCCTCGCTTCAGAAGACGGTCCGCAACGTCGATGTTTTCGCGCGGGCCAGTCCCGAGCACAAACTCCGCCTCGTCAAGGCGATGCAAGCAAACAATCAGATCGTGGCCATGACGGGCGACGGCGTCAACGACGCGCCCGCGCTCAAGAAGGCCGACATCGGCGTCGCAATGGGAATCAAGGGCACCGAAGTGACCAAGGAAGCGGCCGAGATGGTGCTCGCCGACGACAATTTCGCCTCGATCACCGCCGCTGTGCGCGAAGGGCGCACGGTTTACAACAACATCGAGAAGGCGATTCTTTTCATGTTGCCAACGAACGTCGCTCAGGCGGCGGTCATCATGGTCGCTATTTTCCTCGGGTTCACCCTGCCGATCACGGCCCCCCAGGTGCTCTGGGTCAACATGGTGACGTCCGTCGCGCTTGGACTTGTGATTTCGTTCGAGCCGCATGAACGAGGCGTGATGCGCCGCCCGCCCGCCGCGCCCGGACGCCCGATCCTGAACGGCTTCGGACTCTGGCGGGTCATTTTCGTCGGCTCCGCCCTGCTCGCGCTCACCCTCGCCGCATTCTTCTGGATGAAGTCCGACGGCGCTTCGGACGCGCTCGCCCGGACGGTCGCCGTCAACACCCTAACGATAGGCCAGGTGTTTTATCTTCTGAATTCGCGCTTTCTGCGCGAGTCGTCGCTTTCGATCAAGGCGCTTTCCGGCAACAAATACCTGCCGATGGGCATCGGCGCCGTCGTTGTCTTGCAGCTTCTGTTCACTTACGCGCCTCCCTTGCAATATCTGTTTGGCAACGAAGCGATCCCGCTGGCCGTCTGGCCGAGGCTTTTTGCCGGCGGCTTCTTGTTCTTCCTCGTCGTGGAATTCGAGAAACTCGTCATACGTCTGCGGACGCCATCGCCAGATGCAGCAGTGGAGGCGCAGGCGCAAGGCGCAGGCGCTTTCCCGCTCTCCGCTTCACCGCCGGCTCAGGCGAAGAGGCCGGAGCGGCGGGAGGCCGCGCCCCTCGCTTCGAAAGCCGCCGAGCGGAATTCTTTCGAATGGGCCGTTCCGCTTGTGTTGATTCTGGGCCTCACGGCGATCGCCTATTCCTTATCCTGACGCGAAGGAGGAGGTTCGCGCTTCAAGGCGCGATCCTCACCATTCATACTCGGCGCCGGCGCCGACCGAGGCGCCCCCCGTCGCGTCGATGGCTCCTTTCGCCTTCAGCTGCTTGAAGATCGTCACGCTCATTCCGACGCCCGTCTGCGTCGGGGTGGCGCCGGTATGGACGCCAAGGCTGACCCGGTCGCCGAGAAAGTTGCTCAGGGGGTTGTTCGAGGCGTTCCCCACGCCAAGGCCCAGCGAACGGCGCAGCCCCTCGAAAGCGCCGTTGCCGCCCGAATAGATCGCCATCGCCTGCGCCAGCGACAGCGCCTGCGTCGGCGAGAGCTGACCCGACGGCGCCCCGAACAGCAGCCGCGAGAGGATTTCGTCCTGCGGCAGATCGGGACTGGAAGTGAAAGTGAATTGCGGATCAGCCGGATCGCCCATGATCGCGATGCTGACGGAAGCGCCGCCCGCCTGCGTCGTCGCCAGAAAGTCGAGATGGGGCGAGAGGTCGCCGGCGAAGACGAGGTTCGCCCGCGTGAAATCGAGGTCCGCGGTCAGAACCCTGAGATGTCCGCTCACCAGATTGAATGAACCGACCGGCTTTGGATCCGCCAGCGTCCCGGTCAGCCGCAGGTGGCCGCCGAGTTGCGCGTCGAGACCGCGTCCACGCACGCGGATCCGCCCCGGCACGTTTATGGCGAGATCGAGCGTCGCGTTGAAGGCGCGCGCGTCCCGGCCGCGCCTGTTTTGCGCGGCGATCGCAAGCCGGGCTGCGGCGGCCGGCGGAGGATCGATATGGCGCGCCCCGGGAAGCGGCTGCAACTGGGCCGCCAGACGTTCCGGGATCGAAATGTCCAGCGTCTTGACATTGACCGCGCCGCCGATGCGCGGACTTTTCGCGAGCGGCCCCGAAACATCGAGGTCGAGCCCAAGGACCGCCGTCGCGAGCGCGCTCTGGACAATCTCGGCGTTCTCGCTGCGGATACGGATATCTCCCGGAAATCCGCCTGCCGGATCGAACCGGAACGATCCAAGGGCCGTGATCGACCCGCCGTTGCGCGTCGCGGCCGAGGCGCTTTCGATATTGATCCGGTCTCCTTGCGCGATGAGCCGGGCGCGAATGGCCTCCAGGCGAATGCCGAGAATCGCATCCTGGAACGAACCGTTGGCGAGAGCGATCGATCCTGACGCCAGCGGCTGCCGCACGGTTCCGCGCACCCCCGCGTCCACGACGATCGAACCTGAAAAGCGCCGCCCCGAAGCGGACAATGATCGATTGAAAAGGCCGGCGTCGAGATTGCCCTTGAAGGTCAGATCCAGCGGACCCGCACCGTCGAGAGGCGCGCTCCCGGAGAGTCTCAGCCGGCCCATCTGGCCCGGCGCAAGCGTCGCGTCGAGAATTGTCCGTCCGCTCTCGAATTTGCCGGACGCATCGACGGCGGCTGGCGGAAGCCCGGCTCCTAGCGTTTGCGGCGAGGCGAGGCCGGCGATTTTCAAGCGATAGGTTCCCCACGGATCAGAAGGGGCGCCTTTGATTGTGGCCTCGCCGTCAAGGGTTCCCGACAGCCCAAGGCCGGGCGAAACCACATCGAGCGCGGAGAGGGGTACGGCGCGCGCAATCGCCTTGAGGTCCAGAAGATCGCCAGCGCGCCCATCGAGCGTCAGCCGCCCGCCACCGAGCTTGAAAGCGATATTGCGCAGATCCGCGCCGCCGTCCCTGATGATGATCGTCGCTGGCCCTGCGAGACTGATCCTGTCGCGTCCGCGCGCCGCCTCGAATTTTGCGATTTCCATGCGGACCGGGGCCGATGGGATAAGCTTTCCGCGCGCGTCGAGGCTGAAGCCCCTGGCCAGCGCCGTCAACGAGATGTCGCTGGCTCCCGCTCCACGCTCAGCCCCGTCCCTGGCGTCGAACCGGATTTTCGAAAAACTCTCGCCGCCGAGGCGCGCCTGATCGGCTGTGAGCGAGCCGGCCACCGCGGGGGCGCGGTAGATATCGGTGAAGACGAGGTTCGCGGCGAGCCTGTCGAGACCAAATCCAAATCCCTCGATCCGCTTGGCGTTGGCCTTGATCGAGGCGTCCTGCCGCGCATCGGCATGGGTGAAGGTCACGTCGGCGTCGAGCTCCCCCGAAAGCTTCTGCAACGCCAGAGCGGACAGATCGTCAAGATCACGGGCGTGGATCGTAAACTGGCCCGCCGCGAAATGGGCCGGGTCGAGCGTCGCGCCGCCCTGCGCCGTGACCGAGCCGATCGCGATATCGACTCCGTCGAGGATCACGCCGCCCGCGGAGGGCCGCGCGACATGCAACGAACCCCGCGCAGGCTTGCGGTCGATGTCGGCGTCAAGGGTCACACGCGCCTCGGGCGCGTCGCGAAGGTTCGCGGCGTCGATTTGCAGGTCAAGGCGCGGGACCGGCCGCCCGATCATCGTTGCGTCCCGCACCTTGATCGCCGCGCTGGCGCTCGGCCGCTGGAGCGCGCCCGTCACATGCACGGCGGCTTCGCCGCGTCCGGAGACGCGCGCGTCGGCCTTCGCCAGATCCGGGACGGTCAAAAGCGCGGTCAAATCAGCCAGAGCCGGGGTCACCGCGCCGTCGATGCGGGCGCTGGCGTTGGGGCCAATGAGGCGCAGGTCGGAAAACCCGAAGCCGCCGTCGGCGTCGAGCCGTGCGCCCCCGGCCAAAGTCAGCTTGCCGCCATAAAGGCCGTCCACTGGCGCAATTCCAGTCGCGAAGCGATTGGCGCTGGCGTCGATCTTCGCCGCAAAGCGGTTCGCGCGCGGAACGCCTTCGATATCGGCCTTCAGCCGCGCCTCGCCTTTGAGGGCGAGCCCCGAGATTCCTCCGAAACGCGCGAGATCGGGCGCGAAGGCCTCGAGGCGCCCCTGCAATTCGGCGGCGCCCGCGCGGCCCTGGAATTGCGCTGTCACGGTTTGCGATCTGACCTCCAGGATTTTGAAATCGACGGCGCCCTTCGTCGTGCAGACGCCCTGGGCCGTCAAAGCGACGTCGCCGCCGATTGCTTGCGCCAACGCCCGGTTCGACAGCGCGAGACCCTTGACCCTGGCGTCGGCGGCAATGTGCAGCAGCGTCGCCGAGCGCGTGATCGAGCCGTCCGGCTGCGCTTTCAACGACGCCTCGAGGCGGCGGAACGAGGCGGTCGGGAGTCGGGTATCGTCGGCTTCGAGCGTCGCGTCGATCGCCGGAGAATCGAGAGGGCCGGTGACTTTGGCGTCGAAAGCGAGCCGCCCGATCTCCGCGTCCTTCAGCGAAGTGCCGGTCCCCGAGTTGGGCGCGTTTTTGGCCAAAACCCTGATGTCGGCGATCTGGTCCGCCGAGATCTTGCCGGCGATATTCAGCGTCGCCGCCGCCGCGTTGAGATCTATCCCCCCGATGTTGATCGCGCCGTTGTCGCCGAAGAAGACATCGCCGGTCAGCCTGGTCGTCCCGGCGAACACCGGCGCCGCGATCTCCGGCAGCATTCCCGAGACCCGCGCGGCGAGGTCGAGGTCCAACCTGCGCCCCTCGCCCTCGCGCTTGAGGACCGCATCGCCGTTTGCGCCGATGCTGGGACCGGCGTCGAAGACGAGCTTCGCGGCGAAGGCGTCGAGCGCGCCGGAGCCGTTGATGTTCAGAGTGACGGGCGGTCCCCCCGGAATACGACCCAGTTCCGAAAGAATGCCGCCCGCCGGTTCGTCGAGCTTGACGGCGAGGTCGAGGCGCTGCGTCTCCGGCACGAGATTGAGCTGCACATTGAGCACCGCCGGGCGGTCGAGCCTCTGCGCGTCAAGAATGAGCTGAAGCCCTTCCGAGGGAGGCCCAAGCTTCGCAATGCCGCCAATCGAGAAGCTCGCCGCAACGCCAAGGACGGGCTGCCCGAGATCGGCGCGCGCCAGCGAGAATTGCCTGATGTCCACGCGCAGGGGCAATTCGGGCAAGAGCGGCTGCTGTTCGCCAGAGACGGGCGCCTCCGCCGGAATCGGCCTGCGGGCGACGTTCATCTGATCGATGTCGAGCTTATCGATCTCGAGCCGCCGCTGCAGCAGGGCGAGCCGCCGCCAGACGATGCGTATGCGGTTGACGCTCAGCCAGACGCCGTCGCTGTCAGCGATCCTGAGATCGCGGACGGTCGCATCGGACGAGAGGGCGCCGTCGATTCCGCCGATTGAGACCCGGCTCGCCGGGGTCGAGAGCGCTCGCGAGATCAGATCCGCGAGAACGCCCTTTTCCTCTTCGGCGGCATAGCTCGCGGCGGCGAAAAGCCCGAGCCCGGCGAGGGCGAGGAGGCCCGCCGCGACGAAAATCATACGCCGGACTGCGGTTCGGAGCGGAGAAGGCCAGATGCGCGCCATCAGAACGGCTGTCCAATGCTGACATAGAAGACGACCGGATAATCGTCCGGACGCGGATCGAGCGGGCGCGCGACGTCAACCCGTAGCGGTCCGATCGGCGTATAATAGATCAGCCCGACGCCCGCCGACATCCGGGTGTCGCCGGAGCTTCCGAACGGCAGCGATCCCCGGAAGGCGCCGCCGACATCGAAGAAAGGCGCGACGCCGATCGTGTCTGTGACCTTGATGCGCGCCTCGAGCGTCGCGTTGAAGGCGCTCAGACCGCCGATCGTGTAGCCAAGCGGCGTGGACGGGCCGACAGTCTGATAGCGGAAGCCGCGAATCGTCGCGAGGCCGCCCTCGTAAAAGCGGTAGTTTGCCGGAATGCCGGGCAGGCCGCCCGAATTGCCGAAAATGGAGCCGAAGCCGGCGCGGGCGGCGATAATATACTGGGCGTCGTCGTCAATGGCGTAATAGGCCGAACCTGTCAGACTGGCCCTGGTGAAGCCCGATTCGCCGAAAAATGAGGGGTAGGGCGTGGCCAGCGCCGTGACGCGAAAGCCCTGGCTCGGATCGAGGAGCTTGTCGGTTCCATCATAACGCAGCCCAAGCGGGATGCCGAGGAGCGTGTAATTGACCCGGCCGAGCGCGTCGGTCGCATCGCCCTTTTCGAATTTCACGCCCGCCTGCGCCGACAATGTCTCGTCGATGCGGTAGCGCAACGCGGCCGTGCCCCCGGCGAGCTGATCCACATAGCCGCCAAAGCTGCCGCCGCCGGAACGGTTCTCCTCGGCCATGCCGTCAAGAAGGAAATCGGCGCGGGATCCATAAAGAGCGGGCTTCATGAAGCTCAGCGCGACGCGCCCGCCAAGTCCCGCGCTGTCGAAATTCTGGACGCCGTGGAAACTGTTGTAGCTATTGGCCGTGATGCCGTAGATGGGCGGCGCGTAGAACACATCGCCTTGGAGACGGAGACTTTCCGCAGCGCCAAACAGATTGCGGTTTTCGTAATAGAGGCTGCCGGTTGGCCCGTCGACCGTGGAATAGCCGGCGGTGAAGCCGATGAGATTGTTGGGGCGGTCTCCGACATCGATGAAGATCGGCAGGTTTCCATTGGCGTCCAGCCGTTCGCCCTCGCGGATGCGCACCGAGCCGACCGCCGGGATCGAACTGATCGCGCGCCTTGTGTCCGCAATCGCCTTCGGCGTATAGGGCTGGCCCTGTTGCAGGTAAACGAACGAATTCACGATCGCGGGGTCAAAGCCGCCGGGGCCATTGATCGAGACCGCGCCAAAACCCGCCGTCGGCCCAGGATCGACGGCGTATGTCACATCCATGGTCAGCAGGACGTGGTTGACCGTCGGATGGGGCAGCGGGGCGGTGACGAGGGGATGGGATTGCGCCCGAAAAAAGTCGATCAGCCGCGCATTGGCGGCGCGCAGATCGGCCGCTGCGGCGGGATCGCCGGGTTTGAGCTTCAGGATGCGCGGCGGCAAAATCTCCGGCGGGAACGGCGCGCCGGTCGACGCATCTACGACGGCGACGTTCCGCAGGCGGAACAACGGCCCCGTCTGCGCCGTGATCGTGATGGGAACGGCGGCGCGGTTCCGGTAGACGTCCGCCGCGCTGGCGAACTGATCTGCGCCCACGGGAAGCTCAAACCGGGTTCCTCCAACCGCGGCGAAGATTCGCGCATTGTAATAACCGGCGCTCCACAGCGCATCAAGCATGGGCGCAAAATCGGCGTTGAGCCGTTGCGCCAGAGCCTCGCCGTCCTGCGGCGGATCCTGCCTTAATTTGTAAAGATTGGAGCTGTCCCGCAGCGAGCCCTTGACGCTGTCCTCGCCCTCGACGGCGAAGTCCATCTGATAGGGCAACGTCTCGGGCGACGGCGCGGGGACCGAATCCGAGCCGAACAGGCCAAAAAAATCAAACGCCGACGCGGACTCGGCCTTGAGCAGCGCGCCTGTTGCGGCGGCGCCGATCAGAACAAGGCTGATCAGGGAGCGCGCTCCTGCCCTTCGCTTCACCCGACGCATCCATTCCAGCATACGCAAACACAAGCCTAAACTTCGACGATCCGCCGCCGCCTTATCCGTTCATGCAGGCCAATTATGGACGGAAAGCGTCGGCGGCGGGTTAACGCCCCAGTTTGCGCTGGATTTCGCCAATGAGGTTAATCGGAGGACCCGCCATTTGCGCCAGGAATCCCGAGCGCGCGGAGGCCGCTCGGTTCGGCTCCGTCATGGCGGATTTTCATCGAGCTGAAAAGGAACAGGAGCCGGCGGCCTTCGCGCCGCCTCGACCCATGAAATGAACCGGAGCCGTTCGGCGGCGCCGGCGTTCCTGATCTCCGCCCGCCACAGGGCGAAGCGCGGAGCATAAATTTCCTTCAAATGTGAAGAAAACCATGCTCCGAGAACTTGAGCGTCCAGATTTTTCTAATCGTTGTCGCCGTCATGATCCCAGTCGTGGCTGACGGCGAACAGGTCGCTCAGGACCAAGACGCCGGGATCGCAGGCATGGTTGAGACAAGGAAGACCGAAGCCGCCCTCGATCGTCTTCAAGAGCGAAAAATGAGTGTTGAACGCCGTGTTCGTATGATGACGGACGCCATAATTCGTCTCGACGATGAGCAGGACCTTGTTGACATTTGGCGTGGCGCTGTAATCGTTCTCATCCCACACGACGACAATCGCGTTCCTGCCCTCCCGCCAGGACGTCGACTTGTGGATCGTCTTCACCAGCCGCTCGACCTCGACGTCGCCCCGGTAGATCAGTGCCGGATTCAAGCCGTCCTGCGTTCCCTTGTCGGAGGGATCGTAGTTACAGAAAGCGCCGGCGTTGCCCCGGCCATGCTGATCGTTGCACTGATTCGGCGCGATAAGAGAAAAAGATGGAACCTCGCCCGAGCCGAGGTCCGCGTAAAGCCCGTGCGGCCCATCGAAGTCCGCGATTTGAGCAAGACTCAACTTCGAATTCGCACCGTCCTGAATGTTTTTGAAATACGCGAACGGATTGTGCTTCACGGCATAGAGATACACAAGACTGCTTGACGTCAGCGGCGGAGTTAGGGCCGGTTTGATCTGGGTGAAATCGGTCTTGTTGGTATAGACGCCGTCGCTGACGTTGACGCCGTCCGCGCCCGACAGCGGAAGATTTTCCTGATAGGACTTCCAGGTCCGGCCGGCCGCGACCAACTGATCGGCGATCGTTTTTCCAGAAATATTCTTGGCCACAGGAATGGAATGAATCCCATCGATGTTGGTCACCGACGTGGCGGGAGGCTCTACCTCATTCGTGGCGTCGAACAGGGTTACGGCGGCGTCCGCGCCGGACCCGTGGATTGGGCAAATCACTCCGGTCGCGGGATTATCGGTCTGGACGACTCCCGTTTTGAGGTTGGGTTGGCAGGCGACGCTATGCCAATCCGGATAATTGTCAGACAAGTTGCCGAAATTCGAACCGCCGACGATCTCCAGGTAGTTCGTCAGGCTTGGATGGCCGACCGCGAAATAATTGGTCGCGGAATTGGCGCGCTTCGCATATGTGTTGATGAACGGCGCGTTGGGGTTTCCGACGATCTGATCGTAACCGTGATTCTCCATGATGATCAAAAACACATGATCAAGTCGCGGTATGTTCGCCGGGACCGGCCCTTCGGCGGCCAATGCGGCTCCCCCCAAAAGGGACATGAACAGAGTAAGGCCTTTCGCGGCGGTTTTCATGTTGGACTCGGCTCCCACTTGACGTCTTACAGGCGACGTTCGGGGGCGGGGCAGCGCCCGAGCCCGAACCGCCCTCGCCGTCCCATACGAATTGGACAAGAAACTATTGTGTCAGGTTGCGGATAAGTAAGCGGGGACTCGAGTTAAGACGTCCGCGGCGATCCTGCGGCACACTGTAGATTGCCGCACTGTAGATTTATGAGTGCTATTATTTGTATAATTACGACCAAGAGCGGCGTGGGCGGAAAGCGTCTTGACAAGCAATGATCTCATCCGCGCTTTAAAATTTCCGCGGCCCTTGTATAACCTCCGTCACCGCCGTCGACGAAATGAACGTGCGACCCGGTCGCCGCCGAAGTCACGAGGCAGGTCATCAAGGCGGACTCGGACACATGCGCGCCAAACCGGATTTCGCCCGCCTCCGCGCGCCGGGATAGTTCGGCGCGGATCAGCGTTATGCTGTCGGCCGGGCAATCGAGAACGAAGCACAGGCGGTTGTCGAAAAACGAAAAGTCCGTATTTCTGATGAGCAATTCCCGGTAGGCCAGGGGGTCGAACGATCCGATCGGGATGTTTCGCGAAATGAAGAACCACGCCGCCAAGGTTTCGGCGAGCACGCGCGCGGCCGCGAGAGCGAGCGGAGCGCCTTTGCGCCGCGCCCGCGCCTCCAGGATATAGCCTTTTGGAGGCCAGCGGATGGCGAGTGTTTCATCGCGGACGGGGCGTGGGTTTCCCATGGCCGCCGCGATTTTGACGACATCCGCATAGACCTCGGCGAAGACGCCGATTTCTCCGGCGGCGATGATCGACATCATGCTTCCGCGCCGGGAGCGAAGTTCCTCCCAGCGGCATGACAGCCCCGATAGATCCAGATCGCCGCGATCATCGAGAGCGTCCGGAATGGAGGCGGCGGCATGGAGCGCATTCTCGCCGCCGCTTTTGACCGCGGCCTCAAGAAGTTCGACCCCGCCGCCGAGAAAGACGCCGAACGCATTGCCCGGCGAGGGCTCGTAGCGGCCGACAAGCGCCTCGGCGCCCGCGCGCCGGATCTCGCGAACGCTGAGCAGTCCTACGCGAAGATCAAGCGAGAATTCCCGTCCAATCAATCCGCGCAATCGCGCTAGCACAACGCGTGCGTTCTCCACATGCGAGGGAGGGATCATGACCACGGCGCCGTCGCCGCCGAACAGGAACGGCAATTGAGCGGGCGCGCAAAGGTTCTTCAGCGCGGCGATCGAGGACGCCGCGACGAAATTGACGGTCTTATAGAGGCCGTTCGAAATGGCGTCCGTCGAATTGCGCACGTCCGTCACCGCGAGGCGCCAGTCGTCCGGGGCGCGCCGGTGGGCGGCGGCGCTGAACGTCCCGTCAGGGGTCGTGAATGGCGGCAGATCCTTGAAGAAGGCGTCGCCGGAATGAAGAGAGGCGTCCAAGGGCATGCCCTTCTGCTTGTCTGCCGTGATGCGCCTGGCTCTGGCGTCAGGCCACAGAATAATTACAATGAAGCTCCCGCGCACGGGGCTCATTCAAACCGAGCAAGATAGGACGCAAACCGAGCAAGATCGGACGAACAAGGATCGGACGAACAATGTCAAACGCCTCCGCCCTCAGCGACCTCGACGCGCGCATCGCCGCCGTCCGGGAAAACATCCGGGAAGTCACCGAACAGGCCGCGGCCTATTCGGGCGCCGCGGACGAGGAGAGAAATGCCGACCGCATCGCCGAAATGGAAAGCCATCTGGCCGAGCTTCTGAAGGAGCGCGAGGATCTGGGTAGGGCTGCGATTTAGGCGGAGCGAACGCCCGCCGCCGCAATGAAAAAAGGCCCGCACGCGGGGTTTGCGCGCTCAGCGTTTTCCCCGGCCGGGCCGCGCTGTGGTCTCCCGGCTTCACCGCCACGCCGGAAGGGGCCGACACCGAGCATTTCGTGTTGCCTCGTGACCTTTACCCGAAAGGTGTCTCGTTCGGAGGGCAGCTGGAAACCTTTAGCCCTGACGCCGACCCTCCCGGCGGCGGTATAGGCCGCGTCCGAAAATTGCCAACAGAGAAATGATGATATGGACGCTTCGTCGTCAGCAAAATGGTTTGCCGAATTTAACGTCAAAAACAAGACACTGGTGCTGATAAGATTAATGTTCGAATTTTCTCTCGTGACCAGAGATATCACGTCGTCGCCATTGGAGAGCGGGGCTTGTCGTAAGCTGCACGGGATTGGGGAAATGGAGCATGTCATCACGTCCTATCTTTTATCGTTAAATTGCGACGACGCCGAACGATATGCCGACAACGACTTGATAGAATTATTGTTTGCAATGCCGGGCGATTACAGGCTTGAAGGCGCTGACCTTGCCCCCTCGAACGCCCTAGTTTTGAACTGGAGTTCAAGACGGGGAGATTGAGATGAAGAAGAGCCGCTTTTCGGAAGAGCAGATTATT